>CAVWWY010000007.1:0-455001 GCA_963758865.1 uncultured bacterium
ACCGATTCTGGGATTGGCGGACGCGCCGGGGGCGCCGGCACCTCGGGTGAAGGCGGCAGCGGCGGCATGGACGCCAGCGCGTATAGCGTCAGCATCGACGCGCCCAAGACCCGCGTCTGCATCGGCGAGTGCGTCGAGCTCGAAGCCGACGTGAAGAACGGCCACGAGCCGTTCGAGTACGCGTGGTCGGGCGGGCTCGAGGAGGACAGCGCGGGACCGCACGAGGTCTGTCCGGAAGAGACGACAACATACAGCTCGTCGTGACGGAATACGGCAATCGATGGCGAGTTCGGACACGACAGTAAGGAGGCGCGCGCGTCGCTCGAGCTCGTCGTCGATGAGGATTGCACCGCACCGGATGGCGGCACCGATAAGGACGGAGGCGACAACCCCGACGACGGCGGCGTGGTCGATGAAGCGCCGGGCACCGACGGATCTGTGCAGCGTGCGCATTCCCTACGGCGACCCGAACTACATCTCGTCGTACAGCGGCTGGGAGAGTAGCTCGAACGTCGCGACCGACGCGCAAGGCAACTTCTATGTCGCGGGCAACGTGCAGGGCACGATCGATCTCGGCGATCGAACCATCACCAGCACCGGCAGCTACGATGCTCTATTGCTGAAATACAACGAGAGCTGCGAGCTCGTCTGGGCGAAGGCCTACGGAGCAATCGGCGCGGAAATCGCGTTTTCCGCACTCGCGGTCGGGCCAGACGGCGAGGTTGTGACCACGGGCATGCTGTACGGCACCGCGAACTTCGGCGCGGGCGCGATCTCTTCAGGGTTCAGTAGCTGGGGATCTTGATGGGGATCGATCCGGCCGACGGCTCGGTGATCTGGAACGAGGTCTACGGATCGCTCTTTACCAACGCTGCGATCTGGGACATCGGCATCGATGACGCAGGCGACATCTCGATCTCCGGCTACGCGTCGGCTGATGCGAGCTTCGGTGGACCTGCGATCGGTGGACCTGCAGAGGGCAACGTCGCGTTCTTCGCCAAGCTCACGAGCGAGCGCACGCACCGCTTCAGCTTCTCCGTGCAGGGCTCCGATCTCGTTCAGCCGTTTGCGCTCCATCGCTCCGGCACGGTCGCGCTCACCGGCTGGGGGCAGGGCGCGAGCGTCAACATCGCGGGCACAAACATCCCGCTCGGAGACGCGGAGTATAAGCGCTACCTCGTGATGCTCAGTGAGAGCGGCCAAGTGATCTGGGGCCGGGAGTTCTTCGACCTCGATGGCAGCGGCGATGGCGGCCCCCTCGTGGGCTTCTGGGGCGGCGGCATCGCAATCGATAGCGAGCGCAACGTGCTCCTCGAGCACGGGCTGTATCGCGCGAACCGAGAGGGCGTCGTGGAGGAGTGGCCCGAGCGCATCTCCAAGCTCGACGTGGACGGCACGTTGCGCTGGACCGAGGAGTTCTCGCCCGACGACAACGATGCCGTGTTCGTCGGCGAAGGCGGGCTCACCGTGGACAGCCACGACAACATCCTGCACTCCGACGACCGCTCGATGATCGTCCCCGGACGATGCGGGTACGGAGTATCTTCGCAATCGTATGTACGTGCAGAAGCTGACCCCGGACGGAGGAATCATCTGGCGCCAGTGGTTCGACGATGGCTGGATCCAGTGGACGTGGGGCATCGCCAGCGCGCCCGACGACGCGGTGTGGGTCACGTTCTGGAGCAGGGGCAGCAGCAAGGTGTCGACAAACCGCAGATACGCAGTACGCGCTCGTGATCGCCAAGCTCGCGCCGTAGCCGCAAAGAGCGAAGCTTGCGCCGTGACGGAACCAGCGCGACAACCAGCGTATGCCGGTCGCGCTGCGGTCTTCGTGTTCGCGCGCGTTCGTGCTCGCCGTCCTGGCGCTCACGGGCGCGGTGCCATCGGTTGAGGCACAGCTCGAACACAACGCGTCGCTGATCTGGATGCGCGAGCCGGGCGCCGAGAGCTGCATCGAGGAGTTCCCGTCCGTCGCGGCCTCGTACACCACCTCGGCGATCTGCTCGGGAGTCGAGTACGTCTCCATCTGCTTCGGATCGGTGATGGCGCCCATGACCCTGTCCACCAGCGCGTCATAGCCGGGTGCCTGCCGACATCGAAGGAGCGAGTGAAGAAGTCGGTCTTCATTCCGCCCGGCGCCACGATCTTCATCCCGATACCGAACTGGTTCAACTCGAAAGCCATGCTTTCGCTCCAGCCCTCGAGCGCCCATTTCGTGGCGTGGTACATCGAGTTGAACGGGACCGTAATCAACCCCCCGATCGAGGTCGTGTTGATGAAGAGCCCCGCCCTCTTTTCCCTGAAGTGGGGGATGAACGCCTTCGTCGTGCGGATCGGCCCCATCAGGTTGGTGTTGACCATGCGGACATCTGTTCGTCGGTCAATCCCTCCAGCGGACCCGCCATCCCGTAGCCGGCGTTGTTGAAGACCACGTCGACGCCGCCCGCCGCCGATCGCCCTGCGCCGCCGCGTCGTTCGATCTGTGCCGGTCGGTGATGTCCAGCGGAGACAGAACGACTCCCGGCAGCTTCGTGAGCTCTGTCTCCTTTTCGGGGTTTCGCATGGTGGCGATCACCGTCCATCCTCGTGACGCAGAACAGCTTGGCCGTGGCTCTTCCGAGGCCCGAAGAACTGCCGGTGATGAAGATGGTCCTTGGTCTCTGGGTGTTCATGGCGTCATCCCTCCGTCCATCGGCAAGACCAACGTGTGGCTCGATGCGTCTAAGGCCTGTCAGGGAAGTGAAGCGCCAATTGTCGGCGGAGCTGGCTGGTGATCTGGAGACGCAGGGTGTCGACGTCGACGTCGCGGAACACTCCTAGTTGGAGGTGACCTGTTCATCACGACGAGAGCCGTCGACGTGCAACAGGATCTCGATGTCCCCGAGAACCGCCGGGCTTGTGGCACGGATGCGACGACAGAGACAGGGAACGCATGCGCCTGCGCAACCTCTGTGGCGGTACGAGTGATCGTGTCGAGGTTCAAGTCAGGCATACGGTTCAGCGATTCGGGTTCGGGCCGCCCCAAGAGTCTTACCGCTTCCCGTACTCCGTAAACACGTAATCTCTCGCCTTGTGAAGCCAGCCGAGAAGGATGTCGCTCGCGGTCTGCATCAGCCACTGGCCCTCGACCACCCGCTCGCCGTGGTTTCCGAACTCGCTCGCCCCGACGTAGGGCTCGAGCACCGAGGCCTCGGCCTCCTTGGCCTGCAGGAAGAGCGGGTCCTGCCCGTCGCGGCCCATCATCAGCACCACCCAGGCGCGCGTCCCGACGCTGCCGACCCCGACGACCTTGCGGGCCATTTCGACGAACCGGAAGCTGTCGATGAGGTGGCGGCGGTCCCCCTCGAGGCTCTCGCGGTAACGGCCGAGCATCTCGATGATCCGCTCCTCCAGCGCTTTGCGCTCATCGTCCGAAACCAGCTCGTCGGCCGGAACCAGCAGCGGCGGATCGCTGATGATCCGCGGCTCGCCATCGACCTCGTGGACGAGGCGATCGAACGCCTTGAGGCTGTTCTTCTTCCCGGCCTTGGCCACGTTCTTCCGCGCCGCCTTCATCTGCTTGCGGTCTGCGACCTTGGCCAGGTCGGCGAGCAGGGCCTCGACGTCGAGGCGCGCATACCAGACGTCGAAGTTCCGCATCGCGGCGAAGTTCCGCATCGCCTCGCGGTACTCGCGGACCGTTCTGAGGACGGCGCGGCGGGTCTCCTTCGGGGTGAAGTCGCGATCGCGCCCGGCGATCTCGAAACTGGCTGCGAGACGCTTGACGTCCCATTCCCAGGGCCCGGGAAGGGTCTCGTCGAAGTCGTTGACGTCCAACACCAGCCGGCGGTCGGGGGCCGCGAAGATCCCGAAGTTCGAGAGGTGGGCGTCGCCGCATAGCTGGACCTCAAACCCGGACTGGGGCGTCTTCGCGAGGTCCATCGCCATGATCGCCGCCGCGCCGCGGTAGAAGCTAAAGGGCGAGGCCAGCATCCGCCCGTAGCGGATCGGAACGAGTTCTTGGACACGGCTCTTGGACTGGTCCTCGAGCACCTTGACCGGATCTCGCCGGCGGGCTGCCGGCGCCCAGTCTCCGTGACTCGAGCGAGAGGCCTTCTTACGCGCCGCCTTGCCGGCGGCGGCGCGCTCAGCTGCCGAGGGAAGCGTGTCTACAGGTGGGGAATTGGTGGGTGCGGTGGGCATGCTGGGCGTGCCGGCCTGCAAGGCGTCTTCGGTTTGAGAATAGGTCAGGTAGTTGAGCGCCCCCGCGCTGGTCGTCCTTTCCCCATCGCCCCCCAGGTGGGGACGGCGTCGAAGAGCTCCCGGAACTCGGCGGAGCTCACGTCCACGCGGCGAGTCTCATCGGGGCTACCCATTGCCGGCGGCAATTATCGCCTCAACCCGGGCGACCGCGGCCCCCGGGCGATCGCACGCCGGACGAGGGTGCGTTGAACGGCGAGCGTGGCCGAAGCACCCACCACCAGCATCGCCACGTTCGTGCCTAGAACGGCGAGCGCACCTCCCACGTTCCCGAATTCTCCCAGCCCGACAGCGACACCGAGGTAGGCGGCGGCAGGAATCGTCGTCACCGAGATCGCCACCCCGACGCCTGAGCTGGCGCGGGTCTCGAGCGCCAGCATGCCGGCGATTCCTGCTGCCAGGGCGACCGCGATCGTCTCGTCGTTGACGGTGGTGAGGCTCCCGAGCACGGTCGCGTCGATGTTGAAGCCGGATGGGATCAGGTCGAGCCAATCCTGGGCGAGTGCGAAGATCGCCGCCGCTCCGCTCGCGACCGCGAGGCCCAGGGCGAGCGTGAGCATTGCTTGACCGGCGAGTCGCAGGCGTCGGCCCACCAGCCCCACCGCGACCGCGGTGATCGGCAAGAGGTCGGGGCTGATCGCCATCGCTCCCACGATCAGGATCACGTTGCGCTCGATCACGCCGTAGCAGGCCACCACGCCCGCCACGAACATGAACGCCAGGTAGCGGGCGAGCGGTCGTGCATTGAGCCAGGCCATGCCGAGCACGTCCTCCCAGACAAAGGTGGCCTCGGCGCGGTCGTGGGCGGCACGGGCGACGAGCTCGATCCGTGACAGCGTGATGTCGGTGTCGGGCACGCCCTGCCGGCGGAGCTCACCCAGCAGCGCGTCAGCCACCCGCGGTCGGACGGCCGCTACCACGATCGAACACCCAGAGCGGGTTGCGTCAAGGAGCCGGACGCGGCTGACGCCGTCGACGTCGTCGAGAAGCTCCGCGACCTCCTCCATTGCCGCCGACTCCCCGAAGACCTCGAGATTGATCACCGACGCGAGCCTAACGACCAGCGTCAACCAAATTTGTCGACTCAGGTGATCGCGATCGAGAAGGCGGCCTCGTACCGCCCGCCGGGCTCCAGGACCGGTAGATCCGGCCCGTCGGCGACCAAGGCGTTGGTCGGGGCGGTCATCGGCTCGTAGGCTCCTCGTCGTCATCAGGGGGCGAGTAGCCATTTACAAAACGGATACAAGCGGCTTTGTCCGGGTAATAGGATGCGCGCGATGCCAAGGAAGGTTGACCGCTCATGCGATTGCTTCGTCAGCTTCGGGATCACCGGAGACCTGGCGAAGGTGATGACCTTCAACTCGCTCTACCGGCTCGAGGCGCGTGGCCTGCTCGACTGCCCGATCGTCGGGGTGGCCTTCGACGACTGGTCGGAGAAGGACCTCCGTGACCACGCCCGGAAGGCGATCGAGACCTCCTCCGGAAAAAAGCCGGACCCAAGGTCTTCAATCGCCTCGCCAAGCGGTTCTCCTACGTCCAGGGCGACTTCTCGGAGGCCGACACGTACGAGCGCCTCGCCGCCCACATCAAGGGAGCCAGGAACCCGGTTTTCTACCTGGAGATCCCGCCATCGCTCTTCGGCATGACGATCAAGGGGCTCTCCGAAGCCGGTCTCACCAAGAACGCCAGGGTGGTGGTCGAGAAGCCCTTCGGCCACGACCTCGCCTCCGCCCGCGAGCTTGCCGCGGAGATCCATAAGTACATCAGTGAGGACCAGCTCTACCGGATCGACCACTTCCTCGGCGTGATGGGCGTGGCCGAGATTCTCTACCTGCGATTCGCGAATGCGATGTTCGAGCCCGTCTGGAACCGCAACAGCGTCGCCTGCGTCCAGATCACGATGGCGGAGGACTTCGGGGTCGCCGACCGTGGCAGCTTCTACGACCCGGTTGGCTGCCTCAGGGACGTCGTGGTCAACCACCTGATGCAGGTGGTTGCGATGGCCGCGATGGAACCGCCCGCCAGCCGCGACGCCCGGGCGCTGAAGGACGCGATGTTCGGCGTCTTCTCGGCGATGCCGAAGGCCGACCCGAAGCAGTACGTGCGAGGGCAGTACGAGGGCTACCGGAAGATCAAAGGGGTCGCCAAGGACTCGACGACGGCGACCTTTGTGGCGGTGCGCTTCGAGATCGACAACTGGCGCTGGACCGGGGTGCCGTTCTTCATCCGGACAGGGAAGGAGCTCCCGGTGGAGCAGTGGGAGCTCAGGCTGATCTTCAAGGAGCCGCCGCGCCTCGGCTACAGCGCGGACACCCGGCGGCGGCCTGAGCCCGACCAGCTGGTCGTCAGGCTCCACCCGAGCACCGGGATTCGTCTGCTGGTCAACGCACAGCGCAGTGACGAAACCAGACCGGAGCAGATCAACCTCGACATGGAGTTCGCCGAGCAGGGCGGGGAGGGGCCGACACCGTATGAGGTCCTCCTGCACGCCGCGATGGTCGGCGACAGCACGCGCTTCAAACGGCAGGACAGCATCGAGGAGAACTGGCGGGTCTGCGGGCCCGCTGCTCGAGAAGCCCCCGAGGATCCAGCCGTACAAGCCCGGCACCTGGGGACCAAAGGCCGCCGACCGGCTGGTTAAGGACTACGGCGGCTGGCACGAGCCGTGGACCGGGTCATGAGTCCCGCGAAGCAGAAGAGCGCCGGAAAGACCCGCTCCAGGCGGCAAGGCGGCGGCGAGCGGAGACGGCAAAGCGCCCGCGGCCGGCAAGGAGAAGGGAATGCCGCAGAGCGCTGCGATGCCGTCGCCGTTCCCGCCGATTGCGGACTACGCCTTCCTCTCCGACTGCCACACGGGCGCCCTGGTGGCCCCGGATGGCGGGGTCGGTTGGCTCTGCGTTCCGCAATTCGACTCGCCCAGCATCTTCGGCACGCTGCTCGACCGGGAGGCCGGCTCGTTCCGCTTCGGCCCCTTCGGGATCAACGTGCCGAGCAACCGGATCTACGAGCCCGGCACCAACATCCTCAACACCACCTGGCACACGCCGACCGGCTGGGCGATGGTGCGAGACGCGCTGACGATCGGCCCGACCCAACATGAGGACGAGATCACCCCACACACGCGCGCGCCCGCCGACGAGGACGCCCATCACATGCTCGTGCGAACCGTGCTCTGCATGGAGGGCTCGGTCGACATGGAACTGCACTGCGAGCCGGACTTCGATTACGGACGGGTACCGGCCGACTGGTCGCTGCAGGGACCAGACACCGCCGATGCGAGCGGAGCGGGAATGACGGTCAGGCTGCGCAGCAGCATCCCGCTGGGGGCGGAAGCCGAAGCGGCGCGGGGGCGGCACACGCTCCAGAAGGGAGAGCAGGCGTTCTGCTCGCTCTCCTGGGCGGAGGAGCTCGCCTCGCCTGAGGACATCGACCAGGCCAACGCACGCATGAGCGAGACCGCCAACTACTGGCGCACCTGGATCTCCAAGGCCCGCATGCCGGATCACCGCTTCCGGGAGGCGATCCAGCGCTCCGCCCTCGCCATCAAGGGGCTCACCTACATGCCCACGGGCGCCACCGTCGCCGCCCTGACGACCTCGCTGCCGGAGACGCCGGGTGGGGAGCGCAATTGGGACTACCGGTTCACCTGGATGAGGGACTCGACCTTCACGCTCCAGGCGCTGCACTATCTGGAACTGGACTGGGAGGCCAACGAGTTCATGCAGTTCGTCGGCGACCTCGAGCCGAACGAGGACGGGGGGCTGCAGATCATGTACGGGATCGACGGCCGTCGGGATCTGACCGAGTCGACCAGGGACGACCTCTCCGGCTACGCGGGGGCGTCTCCCGTGCGGGTGGGGAACGGGGCCTTCGACCAGCGACAGAACGACGTCTTCGGTGCCGTTCTCGACTCGATCCTGCTTCACACCAACCGCAGCCAGCGCCTGCCGCGAAGACTGTGGCCCGTCGTCCAGGCGCAGGCCGAGTGCGCGACGAAGGTCTGGAAGAAGCCGGACCAGGGGATCTGGGAGGCGCGCGGCAAGCCGCAGCACTACGTCTCATCCAAGCTGATGTGCTGGGTCGCCATGGACCGGGGCTCGCAGCTCGCGCGAGATCCGCGGCGACTCCGATCTGCAGGCCGAGTGGAGCGCCACCGCGGAGGAGATCCGCAAGGACATCCTCGAAAACGGCGTCCGCGATGGCGTCCTCCGCCAGCACTACGACACCGACGCCCTCGACGCTTCGACCCTGCTGGCGGCCCTCTTCGGGTTCCTGCCGGGTGACGACGAGGTGATGCGCAAGAGCGTGCTGGCGATCGCGGACGACCTCACCGAGGACGGGTACGTCCTCCGCTACGGCACCGGCCAGACCGACGACGGGCTCTCGGGCAAGGAGGGGAGCTTCCTGATCTGCTCCTTCTGGCTCGTCTCGGGTCTTGCGATCATCCACGAGCACCAGCGCGCCCGCGACCTGATGGACCGGCTGCTCCGCATCGCCTCACCGCTCGGCCTCTACGCCGAGGAGTTCGACCCGAGCACGGGCCGCTTCCTGGGGAATTTCCCCCAGGCCTTCTCGCACCTCGCCCTGATCGAGGCCGCGGCACGAATCATCGTGATCGAGCGTCTCAAGGAGTTCGGAGTCAACGTATGAGCGACTACGACGTGATCGTGATCGGCAGCGGGGCTGGGGGAGGGACCCTCGTCCACAGGCTCGCCGGCTCCGGCAAGAAGATCCTTCTGCTGGAGCGAGGGGACTTCCTGACTCGCGAGCCGCAGAACTGGCGGGCCGAGGACGTCTTCGTCGACGGCCGCTACCAGTCGGAGGACACCTGGTACGACACGAAGGACAAGGAGTTCGCCCCGCAGGTGCACTACTTCGTCGGCGGCGCGACCAAGATGTTCGGCGCGGCGCTCTACCGCCTGCGCGCCGAGGACTTCGGCGAGGTCCAGTACGAGGATGGCGTCTCGCCGGCCTGGCCCATCTCCTACGACGAGATGGAGCCCTACTACACGCAGGCGGAGGAGCTCTACCAGGTGCACGGTGCTCGAGGCGAGGACCCCACGGAGCCCCCGGCAAGCGCTCCCTATCCCTTCCCGGCCGTCTCCCACGAGCCGCGCATCCAGCAGCTCTCGGACGATCTCGCCGCCGCCGGCTACCGGCCCTTCCACGCTCCCTGCGGGGTGATGTTGGACGAGGCGAACATGCCCTACAGCGCCTGCGTCCGCTGCAACAACTGCGATGGCTTTCCCTGCCTCGTGCACGCGAAGTCCGACGCCGAGGTGATCGCGGTGCGGCCGGCGCTCGAGCACGCGAATGTCACGATGCTGACGAACTCAGAGGCGGTCGCCCTCAACACCGACGCCGCGTGGTGGGGCGGTGACGGAGGTCGTGGTCGAGCGCGACGGCGAGCGGGAGACCTATTCAGCGGACATCGTCGCGGTCTCCTGCGGTGCGGCCAACTCCGCCAAGCTGCTGCTCGCCTCCGCCACCGACAAGCATCCGAACGGCCTGGCGAACGGCTCCGACCAGGTGGGCCGCAACTACATGTTCCACAACAGCCAGGCCGTCCTGGCCCTGTCGAAGGAGCCGAACCCGACCGTCTTCCAGAAGACGCTCGGGCTGAATGACTTCTACTTCGCCGGTCGAAGGAGTTCGATCACCCGCTCGGCAACATCCAGATGGTCGGCAAGTCCCGGGCGCCGATGTACCGGGGCGAGAAGCGCGATGACGAAGCTGGCCCCCGAACTGGAGCCTCGAGGAGATCGCCGCCCACGCGGTCGACTTCTGGCTCTCGACCGAGGACCTGCCGAAGCCGGACAACCGGGTGACGCTCACGGACGACGGGGCGATCAGGCTGAGCTACACCTACTCCAACGAGAAGCCGAAGAAGGAGCTCTACGACAAGCTCAAGTCCATCCTCGGCCACATCGGCATGCACGAGGGCCACCTTCTCCCACATCACGCCTACCTGAAGAACGAGATCCCGGTGGCGGGGGTCGCGCATCAGACCGGGACCTGCCGCTTCGGCACCGATCCCGTCGACTCGGTGCTCGACACGAACTGCAAGGCGCACGAGCTCGACAACCTCTACGTCGTCGATACGAGCTTCTTCCCCAGCATCGGCGCCGTCAATCCGGGGCTCACCGCGATGGCCAACGGGCTCCGGGTCGGCGATCACCTGCTGGACCGGCTGGGGACCGCGGCACGTACCTGACCATCGGGTGGGCCTACTAGGCTCGCGGCCATGATCCAGCTCGAGGTGTTCGGGGAGTCGGCGACCATGGCGGCGGTCGCAGAGTCGATTGAACGGCTCGACGGGGTCAGCCGCGTCCGATCCGTGAGCGCCACCCGGCCCGGGCACGTCTTGGTGGCCGGCCTGGTGCGCCCGCGCGCCGTCGATCCGCTCCTGGACGAGCTCGACCGTCTGGGCGTACCAGCCTCTGAGATCACGCTGAGCCGGGTCGAGGCCGTGGGCCAGACGGTCGGCGGGGCGGCCGAGACGACCCTGGTCTGGGCGGACGTGCTGAGCGCCGCGTGGCACCACGCCCGCCCGATCGGTCGCTACTTCGTGTTGATGCTGATCGCCGGGGTGATCGCCTGCCTACGGCGTCACCGAGCGAAACGGAATCCTGATCGTGGGCGCGATGGCCGTCAGCCCTGACCTCCTGCCGATCACCGCGATCGGCGTCGGCGTCGTGGGCCGAAGCCCCCGGCTCGTGGGAGAGGCCTTCGTCACCCTCGTCCTGGGGCTCGTCGGGACCTGCGCGGCAGCCGCCGTGGTCGCCTTCTGCCAGGACAAGCTCGATCTGCTCCCATCCGGGTTCAGCCTGGACGATGCGGCCACCGCGTTGGGCGGCCTCGCGACGGTGAACCACGAGACGATCGCCGTCGCGCTCGTCGCCGGAATCGCCGGGATGCTGGCGCTCGAGACTCGTGCCAGCGCGGCGGTGGGGGTGGCGGTATCAGTGACCACGATCCCTGCCGCCGCCTATTTCGGGGTCGCAGCCTGGGAATCGGCGAGCTCGGGACCGCCCTCGGTGCCCTCGGGGTGCTTGGGCATGAACGTGTTGATGATGGTGGTCGGGGCCTCGGGCACCCTCGCGGTTCAGCGGGCTTTGAATCGCCGCGCCGCTCGCTCGTCGAGCGCCAGGCGCGCCACTGGCTAGGTTGCGATCCCCCTCGGCGGGCTCTCTCGGAGGTGAGGCTCATGAGGAACGCGCCGGCCGCCCGCTTCCTCGATCGCGACCCTGCGAAAACCTGCTGGCCGTCAGGGTCCGCTGGCTGCGACCCCTGCCCGAGGAAGCTGAGCGGTCCAGCCGAGGATCGTCGTGAACCTGTTCTTGAACCCGGTCAGGAACGCAGGTGGACGAACAGCCACATCAGCCACCCGAGGAATCCGGCCACCCGGATCCCCTTGAAGCTGACCACAGCCCGGAAGCGCGAGACCATCGCCATGCTGCCGAGGTCGCGGTAGCGGAACGGCGCCGAGGTCCTCGCCCGTCGAGACGCCGCTTGATCGTCCTCGAGGCGTGGATCCCCTGCTGCATGGCCACCTCGGCGACGCCCGGGCAAGCCGTCGAGCGCCGCCATGTCGCCGATCGCGAACACCTCCGGATGTCCCGGCAGCGAGCAGTCGGGCTGCACCGCCACGCGGCCGGCCCGGTCGCAGTCCGCGCCGGTGGCGTCGGCGAGCAACTTGGCGAGCGGCGATGCCTGGCACCCGCGGCCCAGATCTTGGTCCGTGCCGCGACGCGCTGGACCTCGCCGTCCGGGCCCTTCACCTCGACCCCGTGACGGTCGACGTTCGTGACGATGCTGCCTGTATGTATCTCCACCCCAAGGCGCTCCAGCTCCTTCGCCGCCTTCGAGGAGAGGCGATCGCCGAAGCCGGCGAGGATCTCCTTGCCTCCGTCGAACAGCAGCACGCGAGCGCTGTGTGAGTCGATGCGTGTGGAAGTCCTTGGGCAGGACCCGCCTCGAGAGCTCCGCGATCTGGCCGGCGATCTCCACCCCAGTCGGGCCGCCCCCGACGACCACGAACGTGAGCCATTCTCGCCGCTTCTCCGGATCCTCCTCCAGCACCGCCATCTCGAACGCCCCGAGGATCCGCCCCCGGATCTCCAGCGCGTCGTCGATCGTCTTCATCCCTGGCGCCCAGCGCGAGAACTCGTCGTGGCCGAAGTAGGACTGGCCGGCGCCGGCGCCGACGATCAGGCTGTCGTAGGGGATCTCGAAGGGCTCCCCATCGGGTCGCATCGCGGTCACCGTACGCGCCTCCAGGTCGAAGCCGGTCACCTCCGCGAGCTCGACCTCGACGTTGCGCTGACGGCGAAGCACGTTGCGGATGGGCGGGGCGATGTGCCCCTCGGAGAGGATGCCGGTGGCCACCTGATAGAGGAGCGGCTGGAAGAGATGGTGGTTGACGCCGGTCCACGAGGGTCACATGGACCGGGGCGCGCCTCAGGAAGCGGGTGGCGAAGAGCCCGCCGAAGCCCCCTCCGACGACAACCACGTGATGGGGCTTGGAGGTGCCGTCGGTGTCTGATGGATGGGCGGCGTTGCTTTCCATGCTCTGGCCCCTCGATGCTACGCGGCCGGAAAGCATGATTAGATCACGATTCCGGGTGATTACCGAGGACGCCTGCTAAGTGCCCGATCTTCCCACCCTGCTCGCCGTCTCCTCCCAGCTGACTCCGGCGCGGAGCCAGATGGCGTTCACGCTCGGGTTCCACATCATCCTGGCCTCGATCGGCGTCGCCTTCCCCGCGCTGATGCTGATCGCCAACTACCGGGGGCTGCGGCACAACGACCCCGTGGCGCTCGAGCTCGCCCAGCGCTGGTCCAAGGTGGCGGCCGTCTTGTTCGCGGTGGGCGCCGTCACCGGCACCGTCTTGTCGTTCGAGTTCGGCCTGCTGTGGCCTGAGTTCACCGATCGCTTCGGGGAGGTCTTCGGCGTCGCGTTCGCAATCGAGGGCATCTTCTTCTTCACCGAGGCGATCTTCATCGCGATCTACATCTACGGCTGGAAACGTCTCTCGGGGTGGGCCCACTTCTGGACGGGCGTCCCGGTGGTGATCTCGGGGCTCGGGGGCGCCTTTTCGGTCGTCGCCGTGAATGCCTGGATGAACCAGCCCGACGGCTTCAAGATCGCCGCCAACGGCGCAGGTCACCGACGTCGACCCGCTCGACGCGATCTTCAACGGGGCGATCGCGTACGAGGTTCCTCACATGATCCTCGCCGCCTACCTGGTGACCGGGTTCCTCGTCGCGTCGGTCTACGCGGTGGGGATGCTGCGGGGAAGGCGTGATCGCCACCACCGGCTCGGGCTGTTGATCCCGCTCACCGTCGCCGCGATCGTGACGCCGATCCAGTTCGCCGTCGGCGACACCGCCGCCCGCGCGATCGCCGACGACCAGCCGGTCAAGTTCGCGGCGATGGAGTGCGTGCAGCACACCCACAGGGACGTCACCGAGTACCTCGGCGGCCGCTGCACCTCGGACGGCGTCAAGGGGGGAATCGGGATCCCGGGCCTCGACTCGTTCCTGGTCGGCTTCAGCACCGACACCAAGGTCATCGGGCTCGACACGGTCCCACCCAGCGACCGCCCACCCGCGAACACGCTGCTGCACTGGGCCTTCGACGCGATGGTGGGCATCTGCACCGTCCTGATCGGGCTCGGGCTCTGGCTCGGTTGGGCCTGGTGGCGAAGGCGGGACATCCCGAGCACGCCGTGGTTCCTGCGCGCGGTGGCGGTCTCGGGCGTCGCCGCGGTCGTGGCGCTGGAATGCGGCTGGATCGTGACCGAGGTCGGCCGCCAGCCATGGATCGTCTACGAGGTGATGCGCACCAAGGATGCGGTCACCGGGGCCAGCGGGGTGTGGATCACCTTCTCCGCGGTGCTGGCCCTTTACACGGCGCTTGGGGTCGCGACGGTCCTGATCCTGCGGACGATGGCCCACCGCTGGCGAACCGCCGAGGTCGGTGAGGCCGACGTGCCCTACGGCCCGAGCGAGCCGTCGCCTCCGCACGAGCCCGCGTCGCGCGGCAGGAGGGACGGAATGAGCACCGCGGACGCGGTCGCCGGGGTGCTCTGGATCGGCGCGACCCTCTATGCCGTATTCGCCGGCGCCGACTTCGGCGCCGGCCTGTGGTCGCTGCTCGCCGGCCGAAGCGAGCGCGGGGAGCGTGCCCGCGCGCTCGTCGACTGGGCGATCGGCCCCGTTTGGGAGGCCAACCACGTGTGGCTGATCTTCGTCCTGGTCGTGCTGTGGACGGCGTTCTCGACCGCCTTCGCGTCGATCATGTCGACGCTCTTCATCCCGCTCAGCCTGGCCGCGCTTGGGATCGTTCTCCGCGGCTCCGGGTTCGCGTTTCACAAGCTCGCCCGCCGGCTTCGCTACCGGCGGGTGGCCGAGCGCACATTCGGCTTGTTCTCGCTGCTGACGCCCTTCTTCATGGGCACAGTGGTCGGCGCGATCGCCTCCGGGCGGGTCCCGGTGGGGAATGCCGCCGGGGACGCCGTCACGAGCTGGCTCAACGGGGTCTCGCTGCTCACCGGCGCGCTGTTCGTGGCCACCGGCGCCTACCTCTCCGCGGTGTTCCTGGTCAGCGACGCCCGTCGCGCCGGCGACGCGGACCTCGAGCGCTACTTCTCGACCCGCGCGCTGATCGCGGCGCTGGCGGCGGGAGCGATCGCGCTCGCGGGGATCTTCGTCTACCGGGCCGATGCGCGGTTCATCTACGACGGCCTGACCAGCGAGGGCCTGCCGCTGGTGATCCTCTCGGCCGTCTGCGGCCTCGGCGTTCTCGCGCTCCTGTGGCGAGGCGAGCGGCGCGGCGCCAGGCCGCTTGCGATCGGCGCGGTGGTGGCGGTTATCTGGGGCTGGGGCGTGGCCCAGTACCCGTACCTTCTTCCGCAGACGCTGACGATCGAGGACGGCGCCGCGTCGGACTCGACCTTGACCGCGGTGCTGATCGTGTTCGCCGTCGCGGTGGTCGTGGTCCTGCCGTCCCTGGGGTTCCTCTACACGCTGGCCCAGCGCAGCGTGATCGAGGCGGAGGGGAGGGCCCCGCCGGCACGCTCGCCGGGGCAATGATCACCGCGATGCCTCGATGATCGGCGAGCGGAACGTGGAGGGATTCACAGCCCTCACCCTGGCCAGTGACGGGCAGGGTGGCCTCGAGGCGGCCTTCGTCCCCGAGGCCGGGATGGTCGGCTGCTCCCTGCGACACCGCGGCGAGGAGCTGCTGGGCCAGCGAGGCGGGCTGCGCGCCTACGTCGCCGAGCGAGGGACGATGGGGATTCCATTGCTTCATCCCTGGGCCAACCGCGTGTCCGAGCGACGATTCGCGGTGGCCGGCCGCGACGTCGCCCTCGAGCCGCCCGCCCCGTTCAGCGTCGACCCCAACGGGCTGCCGATCCACGGCCTGCTTTCGGCGGCAAGGGGCTGGCGGGTGGAGCAACACGCGGCGACCGAGGATGGCGCCCTGCTCGCCGCCCGGTTCGACTTCGGGGCCAGCGTGGAGCTCGTCGAGGCGTTTCCGTTCCCGCACGAGGTGCTGATGGAGGCGCGACTGGCCGATGAGGCGCTGACGGTCACGACCGCCGTTCACGCGGCGGATCAGGTGGCCGTGCCGATCTCGTTCGGCTACCACCCCTACCTTCAGGTGCCGGGCGTGAGCCGATCGGACTGGCAGGTGGAGATCCCGGTCTCGGAGCGTCTCGTGCTGGATCGCCGGATGCTCCCGACGGGAGAGCGCGAGGCCGTCTCATCGATCCAGGGACCGCTGGGATCGAGGACCTTCGACGACGCGTACGTGGCGCCGCCCGGTGGCGCTTCGCTCGTCGTCGCCGGGGGAGGCAGGCGGATCGAGGTGGCCTTCGACGAGGGCTATCCGTACGCGCAGGTGTACGCACCCAGCGACGACGACGTCATCGCGCTCGAGCCGATGACGGCGCCCACAAACGCGCTCGTGACCGGGGGCCCCGACCTTCCGCTGCTGGGCGCCGGCGACGTCTACCGCGCCACGTTCTCGATCAACGTCACCTCGGTGACGAGCTGAGGCGACGGGGATGCGAGTCGCGGTGGTCGGACACGTCGAGTGGATCGACTTCGCGCTCGTCGAGCGAGTGCCCACGCCCGGGGAGATCGTCCACGTGCTCGATGCCTGGGAGGCGCCGGCCGGGGGAGGCGCCGTGGCCGCGGTGCAACTCGCTCGGCTCGCGGGGGGCTGCACCTTTGTCACCGCGCTCGGCGACGACGACCGGGGGCACAAGACGAAGAGCGAGCTGGAGGCGATGGGCGTCGAAGTGCACGCGGCCTGGCGGGAGGAGCCACAGCGACGAGGGTTCGTCTATCTCGACGCGGCGGGCGAGCGCACGATCACGGTGATCGGCGACCGCCTCACCCCGAGGGCGGACGATGCGCTCCCGTGGGCGGACGTTCAGCGCTGCGACGCCGTCTACTTGACGGCGGGCGACCGGGGCGCGGTGCGATCGGCGCGTGGGGCCCGCGTGCTGGTCGCCACCGTGCGAGCCCTCCCCGAGCTGAACGATGCCCGCGTCGAGCTCGATGCGCTGGTGGCGAGCGCGAACGACGAGGGCGAGCGATACAGCGCGGGCGACCTGGATCCCGAGCCTCGGCTGGTTGTGCGAACCGACGGCGGCGACGGCGGCGAGCTGCTGAGGGCGGACGGCACCAGCACAAGATGGGAGCCCGCACCGCCGCCCGGGCCGGCCGTGGACACGTACGGCGCCGGCGACTCGTTCGCGGCCGGCCTCACGTATGGGCTGGGAGAGGGCCTGGCTCCGGAGGAGGCAGTGGCGCTCGGCGCTCGCTGCGGCGCGGCCTGCGTGACGGGGCGGGGGCCGTATGAAGCACAGCTCTCCAACCCCCGATTCGGGGGGCCGTTGTGACACCCTCCCCGGGAAGATGAGCGAGAACGACCGCGCCCACCCTGACCGAGGAAGCGTCGACCTGAGCACGGCTGATTTCGAGGCGCTCTTCGACGCCGTGTCGAACTGGGGGCGGTGGGGTGAGGACGATCAGCGCGGCGCCCTCAACTACCTGACGCCAGAGCGTGTGGCCGCCGCTGCGCAGCTTGTGAGCACGGGGGAGACCATCACCCTGAGCCTGCCGCTGAACACTCGCCACGCGCTCGACAACCCCGAGCCGGCGGACCATTGGATGACGATGCTGAGCGACGTCGACATCGGCTCCGGGACGCTCCGCTTCGCCAAGGAATACATCGGTGTCGACTACCACAACGACGGCCACAGCCATATCGACGCGCTCTGTCACGTCGCCTTCGACGGAGCCCTCTACAACGGCAAGCCGAGCGCCTCCGTGACCTCAGCGGGCGCGGCCGTGGAGGCGATCGAGGTGCTCCGGGACGGGCTCGTCGGCCGGGGCGTTCTGCTCGACGTGCCGCGGCTCCGCGGGGTGCCCTGGCTCGAGCCGGGAGAGCACGTCTTCACAGACGACCTCGAGGGGGCCGAGCGCGAGCAGGGGATCGAGGTGTCCGAGGGCGACATCCTCCTCGTCCGCACCGGGCACGCGCGCCGCTGCGCGGAGCTGGAGCCCTGGGACACGGCGAGCGCCAAGGCAGGCCTGCACCCGACCACGGCTCGCTTTCTGGCCGAGCGCCGGGTCGCGGCGCTGGGTTCAGACGGCAACAGCGACACCGCCCCGAGCACCACCGAGGGCATCGACTTCCCTATCCACGCCCTCGCGCTGAACGCGATGGGGGTGCACCTGCTCGACTATCTCCAGTTCGAGGATCTAGTTGCCGCCTGTGAGCGCGAGGGACGCTGGGAGTTCCTCTTCGCCGGCGCGCCGCTGCGCGTCGTCGACGGAACCGGATCGCCGCTCAATCCGACCGCGATCCTCTGAGCCTGCCGCGGGCGACGGCGATTTCACCCGTTCGGCATCATTGGGGGCCACGCGCACGGCCTGGTCCGATTGCGTCTATCCGCGTTTACCCACCAAGGAGGGTTTCGAGAGATGAGGATGAGAAGGCGGCCGCTCTTGCGCGCGGCAATGGTAGGCGGCGGCGCTTATGCGGCGGGCAAGGCTCGCCAGCGCGGCCAGGAGCAGGAGGCCGACCAGAATCAGCGCCTGGCTGCCCTGGAGCAGCAGCCGGCGGCGGCGGCCGCACCGCCGGCGGCAGCGGCGCCCGCCACTGGATCCGGGGATGTGGTCGAGAAGTTGAAGGAGCTCAAGGGCCTTCAGGACTCGGGCGCACTGACGCCGGATGAGTTCGAGGCCGCCAAGCAGAAGCTCCTACAGGGCTCCTGAGAGCCGAGCGAAAGGAGACGACGATGACGATCGGACCGGTCCAGCTGGTGGTGCTCGGCTTCGAGGGCAACAACTTCACCGGCGAGATCCTTCCGGAGCTGAAGCGGTTGCGCGACCACGACGTCATCCGCCTGATCGATTTGCTGTTCGTGACCAAGGACGAAACCGGTGAGGTGACCGTGATCGAGGCGAGCGACCTGTCGCAGGAGGAGGCGATGGAGTTCGGGGCCACGGTCGGCGCGCTGATCGGGTTCGGAGAAGCGGGGGAGCAGGGCGCAGTCGAAGGGGCGCTGGCCGGCGCGGAGGCGCTCGAGGACGGAAACGTCTTCGATGAGCACCAGGTTTGGTACGTGACGGACTCGATTCCAAACGGGAGCTCCGCGGCGATCGCCCTGCTCGAGCACCGCTGGGCGATCCCGTTGCGAGACGTGATGCAACGGGCGGGCGGAACGATGCTCGATGAGTCCTGGGTTCACCCGCTGGACCTCGTGGCCGTCGGCTTGGCCGCCTCGGAGGAGATCGCCGAGCAGACTTGAGGCACCCCTCGGCCTGCGGCCGCCGCTTTCCGGGTCAGCCCAGAATGACCCGGTCCGCCGCCATCGCGCAGAAGAGGAGCGCCAGGTAGGCAAGCGACGCGAGGTGGAGGTGGACCGCTGCGCTCCGTGACGGGCGCAGCAGAAGCCGCGCCGCCAGCGCTACGAACCCGGCTCCCAGGGTCACGGCCGCGACCAGATAGATGGCGCCGAACAGGCCCGTGACGACGGGGACCAGGGTGAACGCGGTGAGGGCGATCGAGTAGACGAGGATCTGGCGACGCGTGACCAGATCGCCGCGGGCCACGGGGAGCATGGGGATGCCGATCCGCGCGTACTCGTCCTTGACCAGCAGTGCGAGCGCCCAGAAGTGGGGAGGCGTCCACAGGAACACGATCGCGAACGGGAACAGGGCGTCCAGGGTCAGCCCACCGGTCGCCGCCGCCCACCCGACGAGGGGCGGCACCGCGCCCGCGGCGCCGCCGATGACGATGTTCTGCGGCGTTCGCGGCTTCAGCCAGAGCGTGTAGACGAAGACGTAGCCGAGCAGTCCCGCCACGGCCAGGGCGGCCGCGATCAGGTTTACCGTCAACGCGAGCTGAACGGCCGCCAAAACCCCGAGGACGATCCCGAAGGCGAGGCCGTGAAGGGGCTCGATCCGCCCCGCCACCAGGGGCCTGTCGCAGGTGCGGGCCATCCTCGCGTCGCGACCCCGCTCCAGGTAGTGGTTGATCGCGCCGGCGCTGCCCGCGGCGAGGTAGCCCCCGAGGACGGTCCACAGGATCGTCGTCCAAGCCGGGCCCGAGGGATCGGCGACGAACATCGTCGCCACCGTCGTCACCAGCAGCAGCGAGATGATCCGCGGCTTGGTCAGCGCGAGGTAGTCGCGAAGCACGCCACCGAGTGGGCGCCTGGCCGCGTCGCCCAGGACGGGCCGTCCGACGGCGGGGGCTCGGTCGCCCGCGGTCCCGTCGATCGCCCCCGGGCCGACGAGCTCGCCGGTGTTGGTCGCGCTCTCCATCTCAGGCCGTTGCCGCCTGGGTGTCGCTTGGCTGGCCGGCTGGGCCCTCGGCCCGCCGGCCCGCCCGGGCCGGCACCACCACCAGCAGGCTCCCCGCGTAGACCAGCGCCGCCCACAGCACCGTCGCCACGGTCAGGTGGGCCACGATCAACGCCGGGTGCTCGCCCAGCCAGACGTTCATCGCCCCGAGCAGGATCTGTGCTGCCAGCACCAGCGGCACGGCGAAGAACGGCCGAAGGCCTGGCCTGGCGGCCGGGTTGAGCGCCCTCCGCCGAAGCGCGACCCCGGTCATCGCGAGCACGGCGATGGTGGTCAGGTACATGAGCAGCCGGTGGGTGAGCTGGATGTCGACGAGCCGTCCGTACTGGAACGGCATGAACTTGTCGAGGCAGGTCGGGAACTGCTCGCCGCACGCGAGGTGCGCACCGAGCACCGGCTGATTCGGAGTTCCCTCGCCCTCGGTGCCGGCCACGTAGCCGCCGGCGACGATGGTCGCGAAGAGCAGCACGGCCGACACGGCCGCTGTGGCTCGCAGGGCGCGCGAGCCGTCGATGGCCGGAGCGCCCTCGGCCGGTTGTGCCATGCGGCGAAGCGTGATCAGCAGGCCAAGCAGGAGCATCGCCAGCCCGAGGTGGGCGGCGACGAGCGCGGTGTGGAGTCCGTGCTCGACGGTGAGGCCGCCCAGCGCCGCCTGGCCGAGGACCAGCCCCGCGGCCGCGACCGTTCCCCGGACGAGCCATCTGCGGTCTCGCAGCCGACGGAAGGCCTGGAGCACGAGCGCCGCGATCAAGACGACCACGATCGTGGCCGCCACGCGATGGCTGAACTCGATCACGGCGTTCTCCTGCAGGAGAGGGAGGGCCCGGCCGCCGCACAGGGGCCAGCCCTCGGTGCCGCTTCCGGCGGCGCCGCACCCGAGCCCGGAGTCGCTGACGCGAACGACGCCGCCGATCAGGATCAGCGCAAACGTCGTCAGGATGGTCGCGTTTAGCAGGCGACGGAAGCGGACAAGCTCGTCCGCTTCGCCACGAGGAGCGACGCGAGGCATGCGATCAGGCTACAGAGGCCCCGTCGGAGGGGTCCGTGCTGCCGGGGTCGTCGGCCGCCGCCGCCTCCACTGGCTCGGGCTCGGCGGTGGGCTGGCGTGGTGGGGGAGGTCGCCAGCTCTCCGTGCGGTCGCGGATCGCCCTGCGGATGTCGTGCAGCGGCTCCGCGCTGCGCACGTCCGGAACGGCGTCGAAGTTGTGTTCCGGCGGCGGTGAGAGCGCGAACCACTCGAGGGTGGCGCCGCCCCAGGCATCGTCACCGACCGGGATGCCCTTGCGGTAGCTGTGCGCCGCGTTGCCGAGCTCGAGGAGGATCCCGATTGCGGCGATGAAGGCGCCGATCGAGGCGACGAGGTTGAACCCGTCCACACCCGCGTCGCCGAAGAACTTGTAGATGTCGACCGGTTGTGCCTTGACCCCGGCCAGGAAGGCCATCAGCACGTAGACGTAGACGCCGAGCAGGATCGCCGCGAGGCCGGCCTTCCCCAGGCCCTCGCCCATCATGCGGCCCGTGAGCTTCGGGAACCAGTAGTGGAGCGCGGAGAACCCGCCGAGCACGATCCCGCCGACGAAGACCGCGATCGTGCCGGCCTGGGCCGCGGTCGTGTTGTCCAGCTGCCATCCGACCGGGATCACCGAACAGGCGAGCTCGATCGCCAGCCCGATGGTCATCACGCTGATCGCCCCGACGGCGAACAGCGGTGCCGCGCGCAGGTGGATGGTTCCGCCCCACAGGGTGGCGATCCAGTTGAAGATCAGCAGCCCGATTGGCACCGTGAGAGCCAGCGAGACCAGCATCGCGAACGTTTCGAAGCTGAACGCGATGGGCGCCGCGTACATGTTCTGCATCCACGACAGTGGCCCGAGCACCGCTATGGCCAACAGCGAGATCATCGCCGCCCGGTGGCTGAACAGCGGCTTGCGGGCGAACGTCGGCAGGACGTCTGAGATCACCCCGCCGGCGAACAGCAACACGAGCATGTAGGCGCCCGTGAAGAAGAACCAGGCGAGGTGCTGATACAGGAGGGGCGCGCCACCCTCTCCGGCGTTGAAGAACACCCCCCCGTAGTGGCGATCGATGAACAGCATCGTCAACGCGGCCAGCATCACGGGCCCGATCACCAGGATCACGTACCCGCTCACCCCCGCGGCCCACGAGAACAGCGGTACCCGGCGCCATGCCATGCCGGGCGCCCGCATGTTGTGGAGCGTGACCACCAGATTGACGGCGAAGCAGACGAAGCCGAGTATCGCCAGGGCGCTGCCGACGATCCACGCGTCGACTCCCTTTGTGTTCAGGAAGATGTTCTCCGAGAGTGGCGGAAACGCCGCAAGCCCGGCCTCCGAGGGCCGGTACAGGAGGCTGCCATAGACCGTCGCCGCGCCGACGACGTAGAGCCAGAACGACAGCAGGTTGAGGCGAGGAAACGCGACCCCCCGCGAGCCGATCTGAAGTGGCGTGATGTAGGAGATCAAGCCGAGGGCGAGCGGGATCGCGAACAGCACCACCGCGGTCACTCCGAAGGTCGACAGGATGCGATCGAAGATCTGCGGCTGGATCGCGGTGTTCTCAGGGACGATCAGCTGCACCCGGATCAGCACGAACTCGACCACCGTGAGCGCAAGGAAGCTGAGCGACGCTCCGAGGTAGAGGATCCCGACCGACTTGTGGTCGGTGCTCGTCGCCCGCTCCACCCAGGCCGGCCGCCGGCGCGGGAGGTCCTCCGTGACGACCTCGGGGTGGGCCGGGGTGACGGTTGCGGGCGGGCTCATGGGGCTGGCGCCTCCGGCGCCGCGTTCTCTTGCACCCGCTTCTGGACGAAGTCCTGAGCCGTGGCGATCTGCTGCTGCTTCTTCTTCACGAACGCCTCGTACTGCTCCGGGCTGACCACCTTCACCCAGGAGCGCATCGCCGCGTAGGAGGTCCCCGAGTAGAACGACGACTGCCCGTCGTAGATGCCCTCGCGGTCGGCCCGGAACCAGGTGTCGGTGGAGTGGCCGGGGACGGCGTCGACCTGCCCACCCAGAGCCGGCACGAACCAGCGGTGGAGCACGTCGATCGACGTGACGTGGAGGATCACCGTTGTGTCGACCGGGACGACCAACTGGTTGAAGGAGAAGACCGAGTACGGCGGCTGGTCCTGCTCCTCGAGATAGTCGAAGCGCCAAAGCCAGCGCTGTCCGACGGCGTTGATCTCGAGCGCCTTTGCGTCCGCTGGGACGCTCAGCCCGCCGGCCTGGGCCACGAGGTCGGTGGACGCTCCGAGGCCCTCGGGCCCGGTCGCCTCGACGTCCCGGGTCTGGCTGGTGATCACGATCCCGAATACGAACAGGCCGACGGCGATCGCGGCGAGCGGCAGGGCGGGCCGAAGGAAGGCTCCAGGCCCGGCCGTGTAGGGCCTCGGGGCACGCCCGCGGCGAGCCCGGAAGCGGATCAGCGCGGCGACGAGCAGGACGTGGACCCCGACGATCAGGAGCGCGGCGAGGGCGATCGCGACCCAGTAGGCGGTGCGAATGTCGTCCGCGTTGGGCGAATGGCCGGCCCGCGGGCCCAGAACCGTCGCCTGGGCCGGAGCGGCGAGCACGGCCAGCGCACAGAGGGCGACGGCGATTGCGATCCCCAGTCCCGCCGTTCTTTTGGCACGGCCTGCTTTGATGCGTCCCGGGCGCCAAGGCGCGAGCATTCTAATCGCGTCGTGGGCACCCGCCTTTCCTGGCCAGCTGTGGCCTGATCTCGCGTGGCGGCGACCCAGGGCACCGGGTAGCGACTCCACGCGGACCGCCGGGGGTCGCACCGGGTGAGGGGGTGCGTTCCTATACTCGCCCGGCCTTGCGCCTACGCCGCTGCCGCTCGCGAAGCTCCCCGCTGAAAACGCTCGTGCGAGCGAGCGCGGTTGCGGCGCTCATGGGCGCGTTCGTGGTCCCCCTGGCTCGGCGCCGGCTTCGGGTTCCGACCGTGCTAACCACGGTCGCGGCCGCTGCGGGGCCGCCGGCTCTGGCGGTGCTGCTTCCGCGCACCAAGGCACGCGATGCGGCGCTGTTCGCCCTACAGATGTGGGCGTTCACGGTGGTCCACGAGCTGCCCTTCGACGATCCGGAGCGCCTGCAGCGTCGCCTTCGGGTCCGCTACCCGATCCGGGCCGACCGCCTGCTCGGCCTTGGGCAGATCCCCAACGTTCGCCTCCAGCGTGCTCTCTCGCGGCCGGGTGAGGTCACGGCACTCGATCGAGTGCTCGCGGTGGTCCACTGGGCGTGGTTCGTCGAGCCCTACCTGGCGCTCGCCTGGATCCTCGTGGCCCGCAACGAGCGCTTCGCTCGCGCAGCGCGGCAGATGGCGGCCGCCTACGACCTCGGCTGCATCGTGTACTTCGCGGTCCCGACCGCGCCGCCCTGGTGGGCTGCCGAGCAGGGCGTGATGTCCGAGGAGCTGGGACGCGTCGGCGACCGGACGCAGGTGGCCGGCGATCCTTCCGTGCGTCGCGTCATGGTCGAGGTGGGGGAGGGCACCTGGGGCAGGGCGTGGCCGAAGCTGTACGAGTCGCTCGGCGGGAATCCGTGGGCGGCGATGCCGTCCCTTCATTTCGCGACCTCCCTGCTCGCCGCGCTCCTGCTGTCGGAGACCGATCGGCTCGCAGGGGGCGTGGGCTGGAGCTACGCGATCACCCTGGGCTTCGCGCTCGTGTACCTGGGCGAGCACTACGCGATCGACCTGGTCGCCGGGGCGGTGCTGGTGGCGCTGGTTCGGCGCGGGGAGGCGGTGGCGGAACCGCTGGCGACGCGGGTCAGCGACATGGTCCAGCGGCTCGAGCGGGTCGCCAACGGCTGACGCGCCTGCCAGTATTAGGGGGGATGGAGAGCGACCCGGAGGCGGTCGATCAAGATCTCGTCCAAGCCGAGGACGAGGACAGCGAGCCTTCGTTCTTCGCCGACCCGAAGCGCCTCGCGCAAACGCTCATCGTGGTCGTGCTGCTGGTGGTGGCGATCTACGTTCTGCTGCCGAGGATCGTCGGCATTCAGGGTGCCCTGGCGAAGCTGGGCGACGCCACCCCGATCTGGGTGGTCATCGCAGTCGCCTTCAACGTGCTCGCCTTCTTCTCCTACGTGGCCCTGTTTCGCGGTGTCGTCGGGGAGCGCGTCTTGCACCTGGAGTGGCGCGAGTGCTACCAGATCACCATGGCGGGCCTGGCGGCGACGCGGCTGTTCTCGGCCGGCGGGGCCGGTGGCATCGTGCTCACCTACTGGGCCCTTCGCAAGGCCGGGATGCCGCGCCGCCAGAGCGCGTGCCGGATGGTCGCCTTCCTCGTCCTGCTCTACGCCGTCTACATGGTGGCGCTGGTCGTCTTCGGCATCCTGTTGCGCACCGGCGTCCTCAACGGCGCCAATCCCGTCGGCCTGACGATCGTCCCGGCGGGGATCGCCGGTGCCCTGATCGTGGTCTTCCTGCTGATCGCGCTGATTCCGGAGGACGTCGAGCGCCGGCTTGCTGGCTTCTCGCAGGGCTACCGCTTCCGCCGCTTCGCGCAGCGGCTCGCGAGCGCCCCGGCGACGGTTGCCAGCGGCACGCGGACCGCGATCGGCTTCGTCCGCAACCCCTCGCGCGGTGGCCTGGCCGTGCTCGGCGCGGTTGGCTTCTGGGCGGCCAACATCGGCATTCTCTGGGCCTCGTTTCACGCCTACGACGTTCACGTCCCGCTTGGGGTCGTGGTGCAGGGCTTCTTCATCGGCATGGTCGCGAACCTGTTCCCGTTCGCGCCTGGCGGGGTCGGGGCCGTGGACGCGGGGCTGATCGGCACCTTCGTCCTCTTCGACCTCCCCGGCTCGGAGGTGTTCGCGGCGGTGCTGACGTACAGGCTGATCGCCTTCTGGCTTCCGATCCCGCCCGGGATAGTGGCGTTCCTCCAGCTTCGGCGGACGGTGGCCCGCTGGGAGGCGACCCGCGAGAGGGCCCCGGCGGATGAGACGATTGCAGGATCCGCGCCCAGAACCGGCCCCGCCATTACTTCAGAAAGTAAAGTATGATTCTACGTGGGACGAAACCCAAACCGCCCAAGGGAGATTGAGCCCCAGTGAACGAGAAACGAGTCGAGAACGTGATCATCGTCGGTGGCGCGTGCGCCGGGTACACCGCAGCCGTCTATACGGCTCGGGCCGAGCTCGAGCCACTGGTGATCGAGGGCTTCCAGTGGGGCGGGCAGCTTCAGAACACGACTGACGTCGAGAACTATCCCGGCTTCCCCGACGGGATCATGGGACCGGAGCTGATGCAGCACTTCCGCGCCCAGGCCGAGCGCTTCGGCACCCGGTTCGTCAGCGACGACGCCACCCGCATCGAGCTCTCCGACGGTGGCATCCACCGCGTATGGGTGGGCGACGAGGAGCATCTGGCGAAGAGCGTCATTCTCGCGATGGGCGCCGAGCCCAAGCGCCTCGGCATCCCGGGCGAGATGGAGCTTGCCGGACGCGGCGTCTCCACCTGCGGTGTCTGCGACGGCGCCTTCTTCAAGGGCGAGAAGGTGGTCGTGATCGGCGGTGGCGACTCGGCGATGGAGGACTCGATCTTCATCTCGAAATTCGCCTCCGAGCTGACGCTCGTTCACCGCCGCGACGATTTCCGCGCCTCGAAGATCATGCTCGAGCGCGCTCGCGAGCGGGAGAACATCACCTTCAAGACGCCGTTCGTCCCTGAGGAGTTCATCGCGGGCGACGACGGCAAGATCGCCAAGGTCCGGCTGCGACAGGCCGAGACCGGCGACACCGAGGAGCTCGAGGTCGGTGGCGCCTTCGTGGCGATCGGTCACACCCCCCGCTCCGAGCTCGTCCGGGAGCAGGTCGACGTTGACGAGGGTGGCTACGTCCTCACCGGGGATGGCTCAACCGCAACCAATCTCGCGGGCGTGTTCGCGGTCGGCGATCTGGTCGACCACACCTATCGGCAGGCCGTGACCGCGGCCGGAACGGGATGCATGGGCGCCCTGGACGCGGAGTGGTATCTCCGCGACGTGCCGCCCTCCCCCGAGGCCCACTGGGCCGGCAAGGCGGGGCAGGCCCAGGCCGGGATGCCGGTCGAGGCCGCGTCCGAGCCCGTCAGCTAGCTCCGCGTTCGACAGCCCCCCGGACGGGTCCTGGCGGTCTTCTTGCGCGGGTGGAGCTCGATGCGGGTCCTGCGCGCGTTGTTCGAGTTGTCGGACTCGCGCAACAGGTTGTGCGGGTCGGCGACCGAGACGAGGCAGTAGCGACCGGCCTTCACCCCGGTGACGTCCAGCGCCTGGCCCGGGACGCCGTAGTAGTACTCGTCCGCCCAGCCCACGGAGATTCCCAGCTCGGAGTGCTGGTCACAGCCGCCGCGAGGGTAATACCGCGATCTGCGGTGACCCGGGAAGCCTGGGGAACCTGCGCTCGCTGTCGACGGTGCAGAAGGCGACCTTGGTGGTCTTCGCAACCACCCTGCCACTGCGCAGGCGCCGCAGCCCGTAGCGGGCCAGGTCGAAGACGTTCCAGTGACCGGCGCGCGTGTCGTACCGCTCGCAGCCGAATCTGAAGTGCTCCGAGGCGGCGTCGACCTGGCGCTCGAAGACGTGGTCCCGATTGGTGTCGTGATAGATCCGCTGGAGCGCGTCGCGGTCGTTGCGGTTCGGGTTGCCGTCGCAGTTGTGCGACTTCGCGCTCGCGTAGATCTCGAGCGGCCCGCGACCCCGGTTGGCGATCGTGTTCGTCAGCCGCAGGAGGGTCCTCTGATCTTCGGATCGGACCTTCAGATCGCCCGAGTGGATCCGCAGGGTGGTCACATCGGGAAGCAGGCGGTGGGGCCGACTCGTGACCCCGCCACGCTCGGCTGCGGCCACGTGCGCCCCGATGAGCGTCACGCCGGTCGCGATCAGCGTCATGGCGAGCCTCCGAAGCGAAGGCTTGGAGCCGGGCACCCGAGTATTCGTCCGCGACGATGGCACCGTGAGTGGTCGGGCACCCTATCGCCCCGTCGCGGCCCGGCGGCGCTTGCGGAACCTGGGCGAGGATCGGCGCGGCGGTACAGTTGGCCGGACGCGTGAACGACCGCAAGATGGAAGGTGGCCGATGGCTGTAGTCGAGATTCCCAAGGTCAAAGTCGAGGACATCGGGTTGAGCCCGTTTCATGAGTTCGACGAGGCGAACCAGACGTGGCCTCGGGGCGAGCGGCCGGCGGCGATCAGGTCGGCCGCCTCCGAGTTCCGGGCTCGCTTCGCGACCCCGGAGAACCGCGTGCGGGCGGTCCGCACGATCGACATCGCCTCCGCCGGCTACCCGCTCAAGTTCGCCTTCGGCGGCGCGGCGCGGGGGGCGAATCCCTACGTCAACATCATCAACCGCCTGCAGCTCGTCCAGTTCGAGGGCTTCGACGGCCGGCTGAAGACCCTCGCCTACGAGCCCACCGTCCCGGAGGGACCCGCCGAGGCCCCCTACTACGCACAGCAGATCGAGAAGCTCGGCGAGTTCCTCTCCTACAAGGTCCTGGCCACGATCTGGAACCACCCCGACGAGGCGCTCGTCAAGGCCGGACTTCGGCCCGAAGACGTGGACTACGTCAGCTTCGACCACCTCCACGTACAGGACCTTCGCTTCGTGCTCGGCACCACCGAGCCGATCCCCGGCGAGGCGGCACCGCGCTCGCCCCTGTTCCCGAACGCGAAGCTGATCGCGCAGCGCAAGGAGTGGGATACGTTCGCCTCGCTGCACCCGATGCAGTGGGCCTGGTACGTCGAAGACGGCATCAGGGATCTGATCACGGAGAACGTCGTCCTGGTCGACGGAGACGTCGAGCTCGGAAAGGGCGTGGCGCTGGTCTGGACCCCCGGCCACACGGACGGCAATCACTCGCTCTGCGTCAACACCGACGAGGGGGTGTGGGTCTCCTCGGAGAACGGTGTCGCCGCCGACTCCTGGCATCCGCACCTGTCGCGAATCCCCGGGGTCAAGAAGACGGCCGAGTTCTTCGGCCGCGAGGTGATCCTCAACTCGAACACGCTGGAGGACTCGATCGACCAGTACGACTCGATGCTCAAGGAGAAGGCGCTGGCCGATCCGAACCGCCGCGACCCCAGGTACCAGAACGTGTTCCCGTCGTCGGAGATGGCGAGCTGGAAGCGGCAGTGGCCGGTGGTGCCCACCTTCGTCTACGGAGGCATCAACAGCGGCGTGATCGAGCGGCCCGCGTCGGGCAACGGGGCCGGATAAGCGGGTCCAAACCCGGCTGAATCGCCGGGCGATCATGTCGCCGGGAGTCCCCGGCTAACCTCGAAAAGGTGGATCGGCGCTACTGGCTCTGGCTGCTGGCGCTCGCCTCGATCTGGGGAGCGAGCTACATGCTCATCAAGATCGGGTTGCGCGATCTCTCGGCGCCGATGATCGCCTGCGCGCGCATCGGACTCGCGGCGCTCGTGCTCGTCCCGTTGGCCGCCTCCCAGCGGGCCCTAGGCGCCGTGCGCGACCGCCTTGGAACCGTGGCGCTCGTCGGCGCGGTGCAGGTGGCCGTCCCGTTCCTCTTGATCGGGCTCGGCGAGCAGGAGATCTCCTCGGCGCTCGCCGGGATCCTGGTCGCCACGGCGCCGATCTTCACCGCCGTGCTCGCGATCTGGGTGGATCATGAGGAGCGTTCCGAGGGCATCCGCCTGCTGGGGATCGTGATCGGGATCGCCGGGGTGGTCGCCCTGTTCGGGCTGGACCTCAGTGGATCGGGCTCCGCAGTGCTGGGAGGGCTCGCCGTGGTCCTCGCCGGCCTGGGGTACGCCGTGGGCGGGTTCTTGGTCAAGCACCGGTTCGCAGGCATCCCACCGATCGGCGTCGCCGCCGCGGTGATGACCGCGAGCACCATCATGCTGGCGCCGGTTGCCGCGTTGACGGCGCCGAGCGCGACGCCGGGGTTGGGCCCGCTCGCCGCGGTCGCAGTGCTCGGGGTGGCGGGCACCGGAATCGCGTTCGCGATCTTCTACACGCTGATCGGGCGGGTCGGGCCCGCACGCTCCTTCATCGTCGCCTATCTCGCGCCCGGGTTCGCGGTCCTTTACGGCGCCGTGCTCCTCGACGAGCGGATCACCGTCGCCACGCTCGCGGGCCTGGCGCTCATTCTGGCCGGCTCGTGGCTGGCGGTCGAGGGATCGACTCCGTGGCGGCGCGGCGAAGGGATGGCGCTACCCGATAGCGCTCCTCGCCCAGCTCCAAGCGCAACGCGTCAAGGACGCTGACCACGCGGGCGGGGCCGAACGCGTCCGCCCACTCGAACGGGCCCCGCGGCCAGTTGAAGCCGAGGCGCATGGCCGTGTCCACGTCCGCGGCTGTCGCCACTCCCTCCTGGACGGCGAAGTGCGCCTCGTTCACCAGCTGGCAAAGGATCCGGCCGAGGACGAGCCCGGGGGCGTCTTCGACAACGCACTCGACGTGCTTGCCGAGCGCCGCGAAGTGGCGGCCCGCCGCCCCCAGGGCATCCGCGGGCGTGGCGTGTCCCGATGCGATTTCGACCAGCCTCGCCTCGGCGAGGCTCGGTAGCGCCACGTACCCGACGGCCGTCCCAGCGGGGTCGAGTTGCGCGAGGCTTCCGCCCACGAGGCTGGCGGCCCGGAAGCCCTGCCCCTCGATCCACTGCGTATCGCCTGGTGGCGGGGCGGCGTCAGGGGCCGCATCCGTCGGCGGCGGATCGTCCGGACGGTGCGGTCCTTCGCCGTATTCGTAGTAGCCCCGACCCGCTTTCCGGCCCAGGCGCCCGGCGGCGACCATCCGATCCTGGATCGGGTGCGGCTGCCAGCGTGGCTCGTGGAAGCTCTGCTCCCAGAAGGACTTGGCGACCTCGAAGTTGACGTCCACCCCCACGAGGTCCATGAGCTCGAACGGCCCCATCCGGAAGCCGCCGCCGATCCGGACGATGCGATCGATCTGGTCGTGCGGGGCGATTCGCTGGCCCAACAGACGCAGGGCCTCGAGGGTGAACGGCCGCGCCACGCGGTTGGCGACGAAGCCGATCGCGTCCGCGGCCCGAATCGGCTCGCGGCCCATCGCCCGGGCGACGTCGGTGGCGGCCGCCAGGGTCTTGGGCGACGTCTGATCGCCGGCGACGATCTCGACCAGGCGCATCAATGGAGGCGGGTTGAAGAAGTGCATGCCGCAGACGCGCGCGGGGCCCTCGACGCCGGCGGCGATCGCGGTCACCGAGAGCGAGGAGGTGTTGGTGGCCAGGAACGTCTCGGGGCCGCAGACCCGCGCCAGTCCCGCGAACAGGCGGCGCTTCAGCTCCAGGTCCTCCGGCGCGGCTTCGATCACGAGCTCGCAGCCGGCCAGGTCGTCGAGGTCGCTGGACTCTTCGAGGCGCGACGCGGCCTCCTCGGCGGCGGCGGCGCTCCAGCGTCCGCGCTCGGCGCCCCTGGAGAGCCCGTCGCGCAGGTGCACTGCACCGGCGGCCAGGGCATCGGGGTACCGGGTCGTGCAGACGGGTGTCGAAGCCCCCCAGGCACGCGAGCTGGGCGATCCCGGCGCCCATGGTGCCGGCGCCCACGACTGCCACGCTCCCGATCACGGGCCAGTTTTACCGGCAATGCGTAGAGTGCCGCCCTCAGGGATGACGGGGATCGGTCGCATCGCTCGGGTGACGCTGGCTGCTCGCCGGGGTGATCGTGGGGTGGCTCTGTCTGGCCGCCTCCGCCGACGCCAACCGGCTGGTCAGCGTCAAGGCTCCCGGATGGGCCGGGACCGGCGAAGTACGACCGGGTGTTCGTCCACCGTTCGGGCCGGCCGACGCCGATCGGGTGCTGGTGCTGATGCCGGGCACGCAGGGCGGCGCTGGGGACTTCACGCTGACCGCCCGCTATCTGCGGAACCGAATCCCGGGGCTCCAAATCTGGGCGATCGACCGGCGGACCCAGGCGCTGGAGGACACACGGGTGTTCGAGCGGGCGGCCCGAGGACGCTTCAGCGTTCGGCACGCCTTCGACTACTACCTGGGCTGGCTCGACGGGGCCACTCCACCGAAGCACTTTCAGTTCCTCGACGCGAGCCAACTCCCGTTCGCTCGTCAGTGGGGAATGAAGGTCGCCCTGCGGGACGCCCACGCGGTGGTCAGGCGGGCTGGGCGGGGCGGCCGCACCGTCGTCCTCGGAGGGCACTCGCTGGGCGCGTCCCTCACCCTCGCCTACGCGGCCTGGGACTTCGGCGGCCGGCCGGGCTACAAGGACCTCGACGGCATGGTGCTGATCGACGGGGGCCTGCTCGGGAGCTTCGACGCCTATGACCTCGATCAGGCCAAGCAGGCGATCGCCGACCTGCGCGCAGGGAATCCCTTCGCCCAACTGCTCGGTCCCGGCCTGCCGCCGGAGTCGGCGGGCCTGTTCGGCGAGATCGCCGGGCTCTACGCGCGGCAGGCGGCCCGCGCCTCGGCGACGACGCTCCAGGGCTTCTGCCCTGATCCCGCCCGAGCTCAACCCGCCGTTCCCGGTCACCAATCGAGCGCTGCTGGGAAATGCCTTCGACCGCGACAGCTCTCCACTCGATGCGAGCCTCCACGTGAACGCCGGGCACCTCGCGTCCTCGGGCAACCCCAGGGACTGGGTGGACGGGGGCATCACCCCCGTACGCCGGATCGCCAAGACCTTCGGCCAGGAGCCCTCGAATTCGATCGAGTGGTACTTCCCGAAGCGGCTGACGATCGACACCAACGGGGCCGATCGACTGCGCCAGAACGCCGTCGCGCGCTACCTCGGGCTGCGGCTCCAGCACACCAATCAGGTCGATCTGCCGCTGTACGCGCTTCAGACCGACCTCACGGGCGGCCACGTGCTCCGGGGTGCTCGGCGGTTCATCGAGCGGGCGAGGACGACCAGGGCCGAGTCACGCCTGGTCGACGCCGATCCCCAGCAGAGCCACCTCGACCCGCTGACGGCGGACCCCACCAGGAACGGTTCTACAAGAACGGTCTGCCCTTCCTGCGTCACCGGGTGTTCGCGTGGACCGGCTCGAGATCGCCTCAGCGCCCCTTGAACTGGGGCCTTCGCTTCTCGAGGAAGGCGTCCATCCCCTCGATCCGGTCCTCGGTCGCCATCGCCAGCTCGTACAGGCGCCGCTCCTGCTCCAGCCCGGCGCTCAGCCTGGTCTCCTCCGCGGCGAGCACTGCCTGCTTGGCGAGCCGGGCTGCGATCGGCGGGCGGCGGGCGACGCGCTGGGCGAGCTCGAGCGCCCGCTCGAGCCAGTCGCCTTTGCCGCGCCACCTCGTTGACCAGCCCCAGCCGCTGCGGCCTCTCGCGCGTCGATTCGCCGGCCCGGTCAGCACCAGCTCCATCGCGCGCTGCTTTCCGATCACCCGCGCGAGCCGCTGGGTGCCGCCCCCTCCGGGGATGATCCCGAGGGTGATCTCCGGCTGGCCGAACTCGGCCGTCTCCGAGGCGACGATCAGGTCGCAGAGCAGGGCGAGCTCGCAGCCGCCGCCGAGGGCGAAGCCCGAAACGGCCGCGACCAGCGGCGTCTTGCAGGCGGCCAGGCGGCGCCAGAAGGCGGCCGCCGGGTGTCGCAGCGACTCCTCGAAGCTGCGATCTCGCAGCGCGGCGATGTCGGCGCCGGACGCGAACGCCTCGTCGGAGCCCGCGATCACGATGCAGCGGATCCGCGGGTCGGCGTCGAAGCCCTCGACCGCGGCCGCGAGCTCGTCCATCAACTCCGGGGACAGCGCGTTTCGCGCCTCTGGGCGGTCGAGGCGGCACAGGGCCACCTGGTCCTCGACCCGGGTCTCGACGAGCCCAGCCACGCCGGTCCGCTCACCTCCCGCTGGATACCGGGGTCATCGCGTTGATCCCGGTCGCCTCCCGCCCGATGATCAGCTTCTGGATCTGCGAGGTGCCCTCGTAGAGGGTGGTGACCCGCGCGTCGCGCAGGTAGCGCTCGACCGGATAGTCGTCGACGTAGCCGGACCCGCCGTGGACCTGGATCGCGAGGTTCGCGCACTCCACCGCGGACTCGGTCGCGTACAGCTTGGCGATCGACGTCTCGGCGGTGTTCGGCTTGCCCTGGTCCTTGAGGATCCCGGCGCGGCGCACCAGCAGCCGGGCCGCGTCCCGCCGAACGACCATGTCGGCGATCATCTCCTGGACGAGCTGGAAGCTCGCGATCGGCACGCCGAACTGCCGCCGCTCCTTCGCGTACCGGGTGGACGCCTGAACGCATCCCTCGCAGATCCCGACGCAGCCGGCGGCAACCGAGTAGCGGCCGGAGTCCAGCGCCGTCATCGCGATCTTGAAGCCGTCGCCGACCTCGCCGAGCAGGGCGTCCTCCGGGCACCTCGACGTCGTCGAACGCGAGCGCCGCGGTGTCCGAGGCGCGCAGGCCGAGCTTGCCGTGGATCTCCTGAGAGGAGAAGCCCTCGGTGGAGGTGGGCACCAGGAAGCAGGCGATCCCGCGGTGGCGCTTCTCCGGGATCCGTCTGGGCGAAGACCAGCGCCACCTCGGCGTAGTTGCCCAGCGAGATCCACATCTTCTGGCCGCTGATCCGCCACGCGCCGCCGCTCGAGCTCGGCTCGGGTCCGCATCGCCGAGGGGTCCGAGCCCGCGTCGGGCTCGGTGAGCGCGAAGCAGCCGAGCGCCTCTCCCGAGCAGAGCCGCGGCAGCCAGCGCCGCTTCTGCTCCTCGGTGCCCCATCGCTCGATCGATCCACAGACGAGCGAGGTCTGGACGGAGACGACGGTGCGGGCCGAGGAGTCGCCGCGGCCGACCTCCTCGACGATCAGCCCGTAGCTGACGTAGTCGAGCCCCCGACCGCCGTATTCCTCGGCGACCGGCGCTCCCAGGTAGCCCATGTCGCCGAGCCTGCCGGCGAGCTCGCGATCGAAGCGGGCGGCGCGGTCGTTGTCGCGCGCCCGAGGAACGATCTCGTTGTCGACGAAGTCCCGCGCCGTCTCCTGGATCAGGCGCTGCTCGTCGCTGAGGTCGAGGTCCACGGCCGGGAGACTACGCAGCTGAGCGCTCGCTCGAGGGAGCGCTTGAACGCCTCCTGCGCCTCCGCGGTCCTCGGCCCCGGCGTTTCGAGCTCGCTGGCCGTCGATCGCCGCCACGGGCTGGACCTCGCGGACGGTCGAGGCCAGGAAGGCCTCGCGCGCCCCGAGCAGGTCGTCGACCCCGAACTCGCCCTCCTCGACGTGCAGCGAGCGGACGATCTGCGCGCGGGTGATCGACTCGAGGATGCCGACTCGAGAGCGCGGGCGTCCTCAGGCCGCCCTCCGGAGAGACCCAGAAGATCGACGAGGTGGGCGCCTCGAGGACGATGCCGTCGGGCCGGACGAGCACCGCCTCGTCGGCGCCGCGTCCCTGGGCGATGCGGGTCGCCTGCATGTTGGCCCCGTAGGAGAGCGACTTGACCCCGGTGAGGATCACCGTCGGCGAGTAGGTGACCGTGGCGAGGCGCACCGAGGCGCCCCGCTCCGGCAGCTCCTCGGTCAGCAGGATCCGCCGCCCGCCGCGCGTCAGCGACGATCCGCAGCTGCGCATCGCCGCTGCCGAACTGCGGCGAGCAGCGCCTCGAGCTCGCGCTCGATCGACTCCCGTGTCCACCGGCAGCTCGATCGACGCCGCCGATCGCTCGAGCCGGTCGAGGTGCTCGCGCGAGGGCGAAGGGCTCGCCGCGATAGAGGCGGATCACCTCGAACACGCCGTCGCCCCGGTAGAGGCCGTCGTCGGGCAACGCGATGGTGGCCTCGACGGTCGCCGAGATCCGCCCGTCGACGCTCGCCAGCTCGGCGCGCATCCATGACCCGCGAGGCTATCCGGAGTGGCCTCCGAAACCGCGCCCAGCCGGCAAAAGCTTGACAAGAACCTCGTGGGGAACCGGCGCACATCGCTCCTGGACCCTGTGTGACATCGTGCGGTGGTACCGATAACCAGCTAGTCGAAATCAGGTAGTTCCGGAGCTTCTCCGCCGGTCTGGGACGGAGCCTCCGGCGGGACGAAGACCGCGGACCGGGCAGCAAAGAGGAGGCACACACACATGTCAGGCAGAAGGACGGCGCACATCATCGCGACGGCGCGGCGGCGGTCATCGTCTCTGGGGCTCGCGCTCCCCGCGGTCGGCGAGCGGCGAATCCCGGTCGGGAGGCCTGCTCGAATCAGGTCCACCACACGGTCCACGGCGTCACGAGCGGCGCTCGGCGGCGCGACGAGCGGCGTGACGGGCGGAGCGGCCGAGCAGCAGCGCGCCGACCCCGCGGTCCGGCAATCCGCCCACCTACACGCCGCCCGTGCACGGCAGCCGCGCCGCACGGTCAAGGCACCGTGGCGGTCGGCGACGTCCAGCCGAGCACCGTCGCCCCGCTCTCCGGTGATCCCGCGGGCGGCGCGCCCCTCGAGCGGCGAGGAGGTCGTCGTGGGGCGATCGCGCGGCGAGCAGAGGCCGAGCGGCGAGCTACCACGGCCACATCACGATCCTGGCCCTGCTCGGGCAGGAGATCCTCGGCGTGGACTCCGCGCCGGGCCAGAGCGCGCACGGGCCGCTGGACCGATCCAGACGCAGGTCCTCGACGCGATCTGCCAGGGCTCCGGCAACCAGCTCTGCCTCACGGTGCTGAAGGCGGACTCGTCGACGACGGCAGACGGGTCGAGCAACGCATTCGAGGCCGCGGGCGCCCACGTCGGTGGCGCCGAACGGCGTCAACGCCGACGTGGCACGTCGAATGGGAGCATCTCCCAGACCGCCCACTGCCAGACGGCGCACAGCGACTCCGGCGTGGCGGCGGCGAACGTCGGCTCGTTGACGGCCGACGCGCTGCAGTCGAGCTCGGACTCGCGGGCCTGCAACAACGCCGGGCCTTCGCAGTCGGGCAGCTCGACCGTGGTCGAACCTCGCCGGCGACGGCCTGCCGATCCCGGCGGCCGGGTGCGCGAACGGCACGGCGAACTCGTCGTTCACGGCGCTCGCGCCGCTGCTCGCGACGGTGTGCAACGCCGATGACGGCGGCGGCTCGCAGGTCACTCCGCCGTATGCGGTTCGCGAGGCGCTGAGCGCGTTCGTGCTCGAGGCCGGCGACACCTCGCTGGCCAAGGCGACGGCCGCTGCGTCCGAGACCCAGGCCGTCGGCTCCCGCCGAGCACGCCCGGATGCGCCAACCCGCGGCGGTGGCGGCAACCCCGGTGGCGGCACCCGGGCGGCGGCGGCAACCCGGCGGCGGAGCAATCGGCGGCGCGGCGACCAGCAACCCGGGACCGTCGAGGTCAAGGGCGAGCACCTTTCGGGACAGCGTGCGCGCGCGCAGAGCCCGGGCGGTCGGCACGGCGCGGCTGCCCGGGCCGCGGTCCCGGCGCCGGGCGGCGGTCCGAGCGCCGCCAGCCCGGGCAACCGGCACCCTCGCGTTCACGGGCGACGGACCTCGTGACCCTGGTGCTGATCGGCCTCGGCGTGATGGCTACCGGGCTGTCGGCCATGGCGCTCGCCGACCGGCGGCGTCGGGTGGCGGCCTAGGGTACCACAGGGCCCCTCGGCGAGGCGGGCGCTTCGGCGCCCGCCTCGCCCGGTCCCGATGCCCGTACCACTCGACCATCGTGAGCGAATGAACTCCGCCATCCACCTACACGAATCGGGCCGTCGACGACGCTGGCGGGGCCTGTCCAGCATCTGGAAGCGGCGGATCGCCCTCATGGCCGTCGTCGGACTCGTGGTCGCGATCCCGATCGACGCTTCTATCCGTGGTGGGTCAGCGATCCGAAGGCCGCCGCCGCCGGCTCCCCGCTGTCGATTCCGCAGCAGTTCCGGCTCATGGTGACGTCCGCCTCGCACGATCTCGGGGTCTCGGTGAAGGTGCCGAGCGCGTGGACCGCGACCCGAAAGCGGAGCACGCATCACGGCTGCGAAGCGAGCGACCGCACGACGGCAGCTGGCCGTCAGCGGCGCCGAGCCGCAGCGAGGCAGGCAGCGGACGGTCCTCGGATCCGAGCTTGGCGAGCGATCAAGCAGTGGCTACGCGACGTCTCCGTCGAGTCCGGCTCCGGCAAGGCGTCGGGGGCCTGCCCGCCAAGGGGGCGGTGGTCTCGGCTCGCACCGAAGACGGCACGCCGCTGCGGATCCTCGTCGCCGTGCAGCCTCGGGCGAGAAGCACACCTACGTGGTCGAGGTGTTCAGCGCCGCGAACGCGCCGCCCGCAGCGCCTGATCCAGGCGCAGCTCGCCCTGCGACCCTGAGGCTCAGCCGCTAGCGCCGCTGGTGATCAGGCGCCTCGGGGTTCTCGACGATCGTCGCGACGCCCTGGCCCGACGCCCACGCAGAGCGCGGCGACGCCGTAGCGCACCCCGCGCCGCCGCATCTCCCACACGAGCGTGGTGAGGATGCGGGCGCCCGGAGCAGCCGAGGGGATGCCCGAGCGCGATCGCGCCGCCGTTGACGTTCAGGCGGTCCTCCTCGATCCCCAGCTCGCCGGCGCAGGCGAGGACCTGGGCGGCGAACGCCTCGTTGATCTCGACCAGGTCGATGTCGTCGAGCGGACAGGCCGGCGCCGTCGAGCGCCCGCCGGATCGCGGGCACCGGGCCCATGCCCATGTAGGCCGGATCCACGCCGGCGACGCCGATCGAGACGATTCGCGCCAGCGGGCGGGCGCCGAGCGCCTCGGCGCGCTCGCCGGTGGCGAGGACGAGGCACGCGGCGCCGTCGTTGAGCGTGGAGGCGTTGCCGGCGGTCACCGTGCCGCCGTCGCGAAACGCCGGACGCAGCCGGCGAGCTTCTCGAGCGAGGTGTCGGCGCGAGGGCCCTCGTCGATCTCCGACCATCACCGGGCCGTCGCCGGCCGTCGGCCGACGGCGCCTCGACGGCGACGAGCTCGTCCGCGAACCGGCCCTCGCGGGCCGCGGCCACAGCCCGGGCGTGGCTTTGGAGCGCGAACCTGTCCTGCTCCTCGCGAGAGATGCCGTAGCGCTCGGCCACGTTCTCGGCCGTCTCGCCCATCGACTCGGTCGAGTAGCGCTCGGCCATCCTCGGGTTGACGAGGCGCCAGCCGAGCGACGTGTCGTGCATCGTCTGCGGCCCTCGCGGCAAGCCCGTCGCTCGGGCTTCGGGACGACCCACGGGGCGCGGCTCATCGACTCGGCGCCGCCGGCGAGGTAGAGGTCCCCCTCGCCGAGGCGCAGCGCCCGCGAGGCCTGGTTGACCGCCTCGAGCCCCGACGCGCAGAGCCGGTTCACCGTCACCCCGGGCACCTCCACCGGGAGGCCCGCGAGCAGCGCGGCCATCCGAGCGGCGTCCCGGTTGTCCTCGCCGGCCTGGTTGGCGGCGCCGAGGTAGACGTCGCGCACCTCGGACGGGTCGACGCCGGTGCGCTCGACCGCCGCGGCGATCACGTGCGCCGCGAGGTCGTCGGGCCGGACGCCGGCCAGCGCGCCGCGGTAGCGCCCCATCGGAGTGCGCACGGCGTCGATGACGAAAGCGTCTATGGTGTCCGAGGGGCCCATGGACTTCATTCTCCTAAGCCTGGGGATCGGTTGGCTTCATCGTCCTCGATCCTCGTCCTTCTCGCCCGGGCGTATCCGGGCAGCGGGGCCGATCTCGTGGACTGGCGACCGACGCGCTCCTACGAGGACGAGGCGCAGTTGGAGAGCGAGGACATCCAGCAGATGATCGAGGCGCAGAACGAGATGCGCCGCCGTCGCGGAGAGCACGACCTGACCCGAGCCGACGCCTCGAGGATGGCCCGTGAGGACGAGGCGATCCGCGAGCGCCAGCGCCGCTCCTACGACGACCGCCTCGACGAGCTCGAGGACGAGCTCGGCGTCTAGACGATTGGACGCGGCCCCCGTCCCCCGACCCGGTTAGGCGTGGCGCGGGCGCTGATCGTCGGCTGCGGGTGCCGCGGCCAGGCGCTGGGAACGAGGCTGGTCGACGCCGGCTGGCGGGTTCGCGGCACGAGTCGCAGCCCCGGCGCCGCCGAGGACATCCTGGCCGCCGGGTTGGAGGCCGTCGTCGCCGACCCCGACCGGCCCGCGTCGATCCTGGACCAGGTGGGAGACGTGACGCTCGTCTTCTGGCTGCTGGGCTCGGCGGTCGGGGGGGCCGGAGGCGCTCGAGGCGATCCACGGCGCCCGCCTCGAGCGGACGCTCGAGAAGTTGGTCGACACCCCGGTGCGCGGGTTCGTGTACGAGGCCTCGGGCACCGTCGACGGCCACCACCTCGAGCGGGGCGCCGAGATCGTTCGCGAGGCGGGGGACAGGTGGCGGATTCCCGTCGCCGTGGTCGAGGAGGGTCCAGGGGATTGGGAGGCCTGGACGGGCGCGATGCTGGACGCCGCGGAGAGTCTCACAGGGAATCTCTTAAACTCTGATAGGGATTAAGGCAAATAGGACGGAGGTAGCGAAGATGGCCGATTACGCGAAGGACGTGCTCGTCGACACCGACTGGGTCGCCGAACACCTCGACGACGAATCGATCCGGATCGTCGAGGTCGACGAGAACCCGGCGCTCTACGCCGAGGCCCACATTCCCGGCGCGATCGGCTTCGACTGGAAGCACGACCTCCAGGACCAGGTGAAGCGCGACTTCCTGTCCCCGGAGGACTTCGGCCGGCTGATGGGGGAGCGGGGCATCTCCAACGACCACACGGTTGTCCTCTACGGCGATCGCAACAACTGGTTCGCCGCCTACACCTACTGGTACTTCCTCTATTACGGCCACGACAAGGTGAAGCTGATGAACGGCCCGCGGGAGAAGTGGATCGCGGAGGACCGGGAGACCAGCACCGATACGCCGAGTCATCCGGCCACGACCTTCGAGGCGAAGGCGGGCGACGAGTCGATCCGCTCTCGCCGCGAGGAGGTGCAGGCTGCGCTCGACAGCGGCACGAGCCTGGTCGACGTTCGCAGTCCACAGGAGTTCTCGGGCGAGCTGATCGCGATGGCGGGCTACGAGCAGGAGGGGGCGCAGCGTTCAGGCCATATCCCAGGCGCCATCTCGGTGCCCTGGGCCCAGGCGGTGAACGAGGACGGCACCTTCAAGTCCGCCGACGAGCTCCGCGAGCTCTACACCTCGAAGGGCGTGGTCAAGGACGGAACTCCGGTGATCGCCTACTGCCGGATCGGCGAGCGCTCCGCGCACACCTGGTTCGTCCTGCACGAGCTGCTCGGGTTGGACGCGGTCGAGAACTACGACGGCTCGTGGACGGAGTGGGGGAACCTGGTCAACGTCCCGATCGAGAAGGACGTCTAGGGCAGACCCTCCAGTCGCTCGAGCAGGTCGGCGAGGATTCGCGCCGTGGCGCCCCAGATGAGGTGCTCGCCGACCACGTAGGTGGGCGTTCGGAACGGGACGCCGCGCCGAACGAGGCGGCGCATCGCGAACCCGGCGCGCAGCTCATCGAGCTGGAAGAGCAGGACCGCCGCGACCTCGTCGGGGTTGGGCTTGAAGCTGAGGCCATCCGGGATCAGGCCGACGAAGGGGTGGACCTTGTAGCCGGTGACGAACGTGCCGACGGGTGGGAGGGCGCCGACCACCTGGACGTCGTCGGGCTGGAGGCCGATCTCCTCGTGCGACTCGCGCAGCGCGGTTTGGACGAGCGCCTCGTCGGGGGCGTCCTGGCGTCCACCGGGAAAGGAGATCTCGCCGGGGTGGCGGCGCAGATCGCGTCGCCGCTCCGTGAACACGAGCCCGGGAGCGCCCGGGTGGCCGAACAAGGGGGCGAGCACCGCGGCGTCGGTGCCGCCCGGGGCGCTCATCGACTCGGCCTCCTGGGGAGTCAGGAGTGCGCGGCCAAGCGAGCCGGCGAGCTCATCCACGCGGGCAGTATCGCGGTCGGGTAGTGGGCGGCCGTCGAAAGACGCCGGCGTGGCGCGGTCCGCTAGATGATCACCTGGACGGTGCCGCCGTCGACGCTCCAAGCCGCGCCGGCCACGTAGGAGGCTCGCTCGGAGCACAGGAAGACGATCGCGTCGGCGATCTCCGGCACTTCGGCGAGGCGACCGATCGGGCGTGAGGCGCCGGCGGCCGCGAGCGCCTCCTCGCGGCTCCGGCCACCGGCCTCGGCCGACTGGTCCAGGAGTCCACCGGGCTCCATCCAGAGCTCAGACTTGGTGGGGCCGGGGCAGAGGGCGTTCACCAGGACGCCGCTGGCGGCGTAGGCGTCCGCGAACACTCGCGACAGAGAGAGCTCCGCCGCCTTGGTCACCGAGTACTCGGGGGTCATCCCCGATGGCCGCTTGGCGGCCGACGAGCAGACGTTCACGATCCGACCCCAGCCCGTTCTCCACCATGCCCGGGACGGCCGCGGTCATCGCGCGCATCGGCGCCATTACGTTCAGCTCCCAAGCGGCCTGCCAATCCTCGTCCGGGACCTCCTCGAGCGAGCGGCGCTGCGCGGTGCCCGCGTTGTTGACCAGGACGTCGAGCCGCCCGAAGCGCTCTTTCGCGGCGGCGACCATGCGCTCGGCGGCGTCAGGCGCGGTCACGTCCAGCGCGAGCCCCGCTGCCTCGCCTCCGGCGCTCTCGCATTCGCCCGCTGCCCGCCCGACGGCGTCCTTCGACCGGGCGACGAGGAGGACGCGGGCGCCCTCCGCGCACAGGCGCTTGGCCGTTTCGAGCCCGATTCCCCGACTGGCCCCCGTCACCGCGCACACCCTGCCCTCGAGCCCGAGATCCATCAGCGTGGCGACGTCAAGGCAGCCCTACGTGAGCTCGACCCGGTCGGTGATCGTCAGCTCGCGCTCGTGGCTCAGCGCCCGGTGGACCGGGCACTTGCCGGCGATCACCCTGAGGCGCTCGACCTGCTCCTCGGAGAGATCGCGAGGCAGGCGGAGGGTCACAAGGAAGGAGCTCGGCACGCTCGACTGTCCGTACTCCATCTCCACCTCCACCTCGACCTCCCCCAGTTCCCAGCCCTTGCGGGCCGCGTAGAGCTCGGTCGTGATCGCCGTGCACGCGGCCAGGGCGGCCGCGAGGGTCCGGGTGGGGGAGGGGCCCTGGTTGGCGCCGCCGGCTTCCTCGGGCTCGTCGATCACCAACCGGTGGCCGCCCTGAATCTCGACCTCGTGGGTGAGGCCCTGGCGGCGGCGGGCGGTGACCTTAACCATCGACCGGTCCCGCGTCACGACCCTCGAACAGCTCCGGCTCGTCCACGTCTGCGGCGCGTGCCATCGCAAACGCCAGGTCGGACGCGCGGTTGAGATAACGGAGGACCGCCTCCGAGGCGAGCGCCTCATCCTGCTGCAGCGCCACCGCTCGCCGTTCGGCGCGGCGGATCGTGGTACGGGCGAGGTCGAGTTGCGCCGAGAGGGTGGTGCCGCCGGCGATCACGAAGTGGGGCGGGAGGTCGACCCGATCCATGTAGCGGTCGATGATCGGCTCGAGCGCCTCCACCATCTCGTCGGTCACCCTGCTGACGCCGTCCTCGAGCCGCGCCTCGGCCTCGGGCGCGGTCGCCAGCTCTGCTCCTGCGACGAAGAGCTCGCGCTGGAGGCGCAGCAGGTCTGCGGCGAGCTCCGCATCGTTTGGGCCGCAGAGTGAGCGGGCGATGCCCAGCGCGGCGCCCGCCTCGTCGATCGAACCGTAGGCCTCCGTGCGGGCGTCGGTCTTCGGGACCCGGCCGCCGTACCAGAGGGTCGTCGTGCCGTCGTCGCCCTTCCTGGTGTAGATCCGCGTCACGGGTTGCGACCCTAGCGGACGCAGGAGGTGGGCTCAGCTCAGCGGGTTGAAGACGATCCCGGTCAGGAGCTTGGGGAAGAAGTAGGTGGACTTGGGCGGCATCGTCTCGCCCGCCGCCGCCACCCGGCGTACCTGCTCCACCGGCGTCGGGCGAAGCAGGAACGCGGCCTGGTAGTCACCGGCGTCGAGCAGCCGCAGCGCATGCTCGTTGCCGGTGGCGTAGCCGAGCCCGCGCTTCGCGGCGATGTCGGCGTCGCTCATCCCAAGCGTGCGTTTGAGGATCAGCTCCTCGAGGACGGCGGCGTCCAGCCGCCGGTAGGGCTCGGTGCGATCGGCGAGCGCAGAGTCGAGCGCCCCGGGGTCCTTCAGCCGCAGGCGGAGGGGGCGCCCGTGGGGGTCCACGTAGCCGAACACGCCGACACCCTCGCTGCCGGCGGGATCGAGACGCTGCTCCGGGACCTCCTCGGTCTCGAAGTGCTCGCGGATCCCGGCGGCGAGCCGCTCCCGGGCATCGGCGTCGAGGTCACGAAGCAGCCGGTGGGTGGCGAAGACGGTCAGGCCGGGGTCCTCCAGCGAGACCAGGCAGGCGAGGGTGTAGCGGTGTGGCCCGTCGCCGCCGATCTCCTCGGCGTAGACGCGGGCGGTCTCGTATCGGTGGTGACCGTCGGCGATCAGGAGCTCCGCCTCGGCGAGGGCGGTGGTCACCGCTTCGTGCAGGGCCGGGTCGGCGAGGCGCCAGACCCGGTGGACGGTGCCGTCCGGATCGGTGACCTTCCCCCAGGGCTCTTCCGCGAGCTGGGGCTCGATCTCGTGCCAGACGCCGCCGGTGTGGAGGACGAAGATCGGCGAGAGGTTGTGGCGGGTCGCCCGGGTGAGACGGAGGCGATCCTCCTTGGGTCCCGGCTGGGTGCGCTCATGGGGGCGGATGAGCCCGGGACCGTAATCGGTGACGCGTACTGCGGGCGAGGAGCCCGCGGCGGGTGCGCGGCTTGCCGTCGGGCCCTGTGTAGTCCTGGGTCAGGGCCCAGATCGCCGGCTGGCGGTCGGCGGCCAGGATTCCCTGGAGGGTCCATTCCTCGAGGGTCTCGGCCGCGTGCTCGTACGGGTCGCGGCCGGGCGGCGCCTGGGGGAGGTCGAGCTCGACCACGTTGAATGGGGAGCGCGCGAGGAGCTCGGCGCGCTGATCGGGGCTGATGACGTCGTACGGGCGGGGCGGTCACGTCGGCGAGCGATGGGATCGCGCTCAGGTTGTAGTGCAGGGCCGCGAGCGGCCTGACCTCCGCCATGGCGGAACCCTATGCAAAGACGGGCGCGCCTCCGGTGGGACTATTCGCCGAGGGGCGGCGGCCGCCTGGGCTGTTGGGTCCCAAGGGGTGCGCCGCGGCATCCAGCGGGGAACGGCGCGCTTGTACTCGACGTACTCCTCGCCGAAGCGGTGCTGGAGGCCGGGCTCCTCGTGGAGGAGGAAGAACGCGTAGTTGATCGCGAGAAACGCGGCGGCGAGGATCAGGATCCCAGGCGAGCCGAACAGGGCGGCCTCGCCCAGCAGGACCGCGACCACGGCGGTGATCATCGGGTTGCGGACGTGCGCGTATGGCCCCTGGACGACGAGGCGGCGGGTCGGGTCCCAGGGAGCCAGGGTTCCCTTGCCGATCGCCGCGAACAGGCGAACGGTCCAGAGCCAGAGCGCGAACCCGCCGATGATCAGCGCGGCACCCAGAATCACCGGCAGTGCGGCGGGGACTCCATCGAGGCCCCAGGCGACGTTCGGGCCGTCGCCGACGATCAGGATGACGGCCGGCAGCACAACGGCCACCGTCCCGGGCAGGAGCGCGATCGCTCGCGCCTGACGCCAAGCGGTCATAGGCGAGTCGGGGTGGGCGGATTTGAACCGCCGGCCTTCCCGCCCCAAACGGAATGCGATGCCAGGCTGAGCTACACCCCGAGGAGACGCCGAGTCTAGCCACTGGTTCTGGGTCCGATCCATCCAGGCTTGGAGGCGGGCGCGGAGGCTCGTGTCATTGGCGGAGACCGTTAAAACGCCGTGCTTGCAGCGCCAGTTGCCACCCCGAGAGCCGACCGCTGTTCGACTTGCGTTGAGGGCTTGATGAGCGCCGGACAGACCGAAGCTCCAGAATCCGATGTCGGGTGGAAGAATTCTGACCTGGGGCAGGACCGGACTCCGAATACGCTGCTCGGTAAACGACGTCAGGAGAGCGAATGGATCTGAAGAGACTCACCAACCGGGCCAAGGACCTGGTCGATAAGCGCGGAGGCGTCGAGAGCGTCAAGCAGGACGCCGCAGGAGCTCAAGGACATCGCGAGCGGCAAGGGGCCGTTGAAGGACAAGGCGAAGGCCGCCGCCAAGGCGATGAAGGAGCCCGGCGCGGGACCGGATCCCGCCCCCGACAGCGAGCGCTCCAACCCGAACTGACGAGCACCCCCGGGAGGACTCGAACCTCCGACCTGCTGCTTAGAAGGCAGCTGCTCTATCCAGCTGAGCTACGGGGGCCTCGGGTCAGGATAAGGCGACGAGGCGACAAGCCTTCGATCAGGCTGCGATGGCCTCCCCGTGGCTCTGCAGGTCGATGGTCGACGCATAGCGGTCGCCGAGCGCCAGAAGCTCCTCGTGGCTTCCCAGCTCCGCGATGCGCCCGCGCTCCAGCACCGCAATCTGCTCGGCCCGGCGCACGGTGGAGAGGCGGTGTGCGATCGCGACCACGGTGCGCCCCGCCGCGAGCCGGTCGAGCGCCTCCTGGACGGCGCGCTCGGTGTGCGCATCCAGGGCGCTCGTGGCCTCGTCCAGGATCAAAACCGGCGGGTTTCGCAGGACGGCGCGCGCGATCGCGATCCGTTGCTTCTCGCCGCCGGAGAAGCGATAGCCGCGCTCGCCGACGATCGTCTCATAGCCCTCCGGAAGCGAGGCGATCAGGTCGTGGATCTGCGCCGCCCGCGACGCGCCCTCGATCTCCGAGTCGTCGGCGTCCGGGCGCGCGTATCGCAGGTTGTCGCGCACGGAGGCGTGGAAGAGGTAGGTCTCCTGAGAGACGACGCCCACGATCTGCGCGAGGCTTTCGAGCGAGAGGTCCCGCACGTCGATCCCATCGATCCGCACCGCGCCCTCGTCGGGGTCATACAGGCGCGCGAGAAGGTAGGCGAGGCTTGTCTTGCCCGCGCCGGTCTCGCCGACCACCGCGAGGGTCGTCCCGGCGGGGATCGCGAGATCGACGTCGCGCAGCGTCCACTCGGCATCCGACCCGTAGCGGAAGGAGACGCCCTCGAAGCGCACCTCCCCGCGCAGCTCGCTCGCCGGCATGTCGAGCGCACCGGTTCGCTCACGGATCTCGATCGGCTCGTCGAGATAGTCGAACACCCGCTCGAACAGCGCCAGCGAGCTCTGCACGTCGACGCTCACGGAGAGCAGCGACTGGATCGGGAAGAACATCCTCGTCTGGAGGGTCGTGAACGCGACCAGCGTTCCGATCGTGATCGCGGGCGAGCCGCTCGCGATGCTCAGTCCGGCGAACAGGTAGACGAGCGCGGGCATCGCCGCGAACGCGATCTGCACCGAGGCCATCCTCCAGCGACCGGCCATCCGCGACCGAACCTCCAGGTCGGCTAGGTCAGCGGACTCCCGCTCGAAGCGCTCCGCGAGCTCGCCGGAGCGACCCATCGTCTTGCCGAGCAGGATGCCCGAGACCGACAACGACTCCTCGATCAGCGCGGAGATGTCGGCGAGCTGTCCCTGCCGCTCAGCGGTGATCCGCCGGCGCTCCGCGCCCACTCGCCGCGTCAGCCAGACGAAGAACGGGAGCAGCCCGAGCGCGAAGATTGCCAGGCGCCAGTCGAGCAGGAACATCGCCACGCCCGCGGCGAGGACGGTGGTGACGTTGGACACGATCGAGGTCGCGGTGCTGGTGACCACGCTCTGGACTCCGCCGATGTCGTTCGCGATCCGCGACTGGATCTCGCCAGTGCGGGTGCGGGTGAAGAAGGCCAGGGAGAGGCGCTGGAGATGGCGGTAGACCTGCGTACGCAGGTCGTGCATCACCCGCTGCCCGACCGTATTGGAGAGCAGCGTCTGGGCGACGCCCAGGGCGCCGGTGGCCACGGCGATGCCGATCATCCCCACGACCAGCGCGATGAGCAGCCCGGTGTTGGCCTCCGGGATCGCCTGGTCGAGCACGGCGCGTAGCAGGAACGGCGAGACCATCCCGAGCCCGGCCGAGAACAGGATCAGGGCGAGGACCGAGGAAAGGCGCCAGCGGTATGGCTGGAAGAGGCGCAGGAGCCGCCGGCGATCGAATCCCTGCGCGCCGAACCGCTGGATCAACACCGTCCGGCCCGCCCGGCGCCCCGGTCACAGGTATGGGCGGTGAGGCGAACCAGAAGCGTGCGGAACTCATCTCGCTCATCGGAGCTGAGCGGCGCGAGCAGGTCGATCTCGGCCCGCCTGGTCGCCTCGCGGCCTCGCTTCACCGCTCGACGACCCTCGGCGCTCAGCTCCACGCGATGGCGCCGGCGGTCGGCCGGATCCGGCGAGCGGGCCAACAGGTCCGCGCCCCTCGAGCTGGTCGAGCAGGGCGACGAGGTTGCTCGGCTGGATCCGCAGCGCATGGGCGAGATCGCGCTGTGCGATCGGTCCCTGCGCGTCGAGGTGATGCAGGACCGCGAACTCGGGCCAGCGCAACCCGCTGTCGCCAAGGCTTCGCCCCAGGCGCCAGGCGGAGGCGCGGGCCAGGCGGAAGATCAGGAGCCCGAAGCCGGAGCCCAGGGTCGCGTCGCCCGCCTCGGCTTCGGTCTCGAGTGGTGTCTCGACGGGGCTCACGGGCAAGTGATGGAAATCACTTATATACCATAACTGTTCGCTACTATAGTCGACGTACCGCAAGCCCACGCAGAGGAACGGTTGATGGAAACGCTGACCCTGATCCCGATCGAAGACTCAGTCGTCTTTCCCGGCATGACGGCCACCCTTGCCGTCGAAGTCGGCGACGAGGAGCGCGTTCTCCTCGTGCCGCGGCGCGGGGAGCACTTCGCGTCGGTGGGCACCGTGGCTCGCGTGGTCGAGCGCCTGCGCGTTCCGGGCGCGGGCGAGGCGGTGACGCTGGAGGGCCTTCATCGAGGCGTCCCGGGCTCCGCCGTCGCCGGAAGCGACGCAGCCCTTCGCGTCGAGGTCAACGAGCACACGGACGACTCCGGATCCGAGCGCGCGGCCGAGCTGTCACGCGAGTATCGCGCGGTGGTCGAGGAGATCCTCGAGCTTCGCGACGCCGACCCCCGGATCGGGGCCTTCCTTCGCTCGATCGTCGAGCCCGGCGCCCTCGCCGACACGGCGGGCTACTCGCCGGACCTGAGCTTCGAGCAGAAGCGCGAGCTGCTGGAGACGCTTGACGTCACCGAGAGGCTCGAGAAGGCGGTCGCCGCCCAGCGCGAGCGGCTCGCCGAGCTTCAGGTCCGCAGGCGCATTCGCGACGACGTGGAGTCCGGAGCCCAGAAGCAGCAGCGCGACTACTTCCTCCGCAAGCAGCTCGAGTCGATCCGCAAGGAGCTCGGCGAGGACGAGGGCTCGGTCATCGACGACTACCGCCGCCAGATCGAGGAGGCGGGAATGCCCGACGACGTCCGCGAGCAGGCCGAGCGCGAGCTCGGCCGGCTGGAGCGGATGGGGGAGTCGGGCGAGACCTCGATGATCCGCACCTACCTCGATTGGCTGTTGGCCGTGCCATGGGGCGAGCGCTCCACGGAGAGGCTCGATCCCGATCACGCGCGCGAGGTCCTGGATGCCGATCACGCGGGCCTCGAGGACGTCAAGGACCGGATCACCGAGTACATCGCCGTGCGCAAGCTGCGCGCCGAGCGCGGCGTCGCCGACGAGCGCGGCTCGGGCGCGATCCTCACCCTGATCGGACCCCCGGGGACCGGAAAGACTTCGATCGGCGAGTCGATCGCACGCGCCACCGGCCGCGAGTTCGTCCGCATGTCGCTGGGCGGGGTGCGCGACGAGGCCGAGATTCGCGGCCATCGCCGCACTTACATCGGGGCCCTGCCGGGCCGCCTGGTCCGGGCGCTTCGCGACGCCGGGACGATGAACCCGGTGATCATGCTCGACGAGGTCGACAAGGTCGGCGCGGACTGGCGCGGCGACCCCTCGTCCGCGCTTCTGGAGGTACTCGATCCCGCCCAGAACCACAGCTTCCGCGACCACTATCTGGACGTGGAGCTCGACCTCTCCGGCGTGCTCTTCATCGCCACCGCGAACATCGCCGAGACGATTCCGCCGCCGCTACTGGACCGGATGGAGGTCGTGCGCTTCGACGGCTACACGACCGAGGAGAAGATCGCGATCGCTCTCGGCTACCTGTGGCCGCGCCAGCGTGAGCGCAACGGCCTGCGGGCCGAGGAAGTCGAGATCGACGACGAGGCGATTCGCACGACGATCACCGAGTACACCCGCGAGGCCGGCGTGCGCAACCTCGAGCGCGAGCTCGGCAAGATCCTGCGAAAGACGGCCACCGGAGTCGCCTCGGGCTCGACGGAGGCGCCGGTTCGGATCGACGTCGATGCCGTTCGCGGCGCGCTGGGGCGCCAGCGCTTCTTCCAGGAGGCAGCCGAGCGAACCGCGATCCCGGGCGTCGCCACGGGTTTGGCGGTCACAGGAGCGGGCGGCGACGTCCTGTTCGTCGAGGCAACTGCGATGCCAGGTCAGGACGGCCTGGTGTTGACCGGCCAGCTGGGCGACGTGATGAAGGAATCGGCGCGGATCGCCCTCTCCTACGTCCGCAGCCGCGCCGAGGAGCTCGGGATTGGCGAGGACTCATTCGCCGATCGCCAGTTCCACGTCCACGTTCCGGCGGGCGCGATTCCCAAGGATGGTCCGAGCGCCGGGATCACGATGACGACGGCGCTCGCCTCGCTGCTGAGCGGCCGCCCGGTCCGCCACGACGTCGGGATGACCGGCGAGATCACCCTCCAGGGCAGGGTGCTGCCGATCGGCGGGGTGAAGCAGAAGGTGCTCGCCGCGCGCGCGGCAGGCCTATCGGAGGTCATCCTTCCGGAGCGAAACCGCGGCGACCTGGACGACGTCCCCGAGGACGTCCGCGAGCAGATGGGCTTTCACTTCGTGATGACCATCGACGAGGTCCTCGACCACGCCCTCGAGCGGGCGCCGGTCGAGCTGCCGACCGCGGCTTAGCTCAAGGCAGTCCAGGATTGCCGAGCCCGATCGCCGCGAGGGTGCCCGGCCACACTCCCGCTACATTGACGAAGCGCGGTGAGCGTAGCTCAGCTGGTAGAGCTCCTGGTTGTGGTCCAGGCGGTCGCCGGTTCGAATCCGGTCGCTCACCCCTCACGAAGCCCCCGCTAGCGCGGGGGGGCTTGGCGCGGCCCAGCCCATGATGGAGGTGTGGACGCAATTCCGGCCCTCTAGCTCACTAGCCCCAATTCCGACGACCGCGAGTGGCCGCGGTGAGTGCCCTACTCCCGCAGCCCGGCGGCTTCGAGGGTCTCGCCGCTGAGGCCAAGTGCGCGGAGGGCACCTCTCAGGGACAGGTGATCCTCCCACCGGAAGAAGCGCCCCTGCCGCAGCCATGCGCAGTGGTAAAGGTCACCGTCCAGCTTCACGCCGCTCTCGCGCCCTTCGGCGCGAATGGCCGAGTGGACAAAGACTCGATCATCGCCGACGGCGATCATCTCTTTGACCGCTAATTCGTAGCGGTCCCACGCGTCCTGATACTCAGCCTGGAATCGGGCGAACTCCTCGATGCCGTGGCATGGCCGTGCCTCGGGAAACTTTCGCACCGGGTAGTAGTCGCCGTCGGGTTCCCAGAACTCGCCCGCCCACCGCAACATGTCCTTCGGGGCCAGGTCGCCGTACTGCTCGACGTACCTCCGCACGACCTCCACGTTCTCCTGCGACATCGACTACTCCGAAAGCCCGGCGGCTTCGAGGGCGTCGTCAAGGCTGTTGTAGACGGCGAGATGAACGATCTGTCCGTCGCGGAACTGCCAGACCCAGCCAGACCGGGTTGGCCCCGGCAGCTCGATCCCATCCCGTCCCACAAAGCGCCCCCGATTGCTGGTCACGACGAGATCATCGCGTCCCTCTATCACCTCCTTGACCTCGATCTCGATCTTCTCCCACGGCTCGGTCAGGCGCTCCCACATGCGCCGAATCGCGTCGTGGCCGCGATGGATGCCGCGCCACTCGCCGATGGTCGTCGAGTTGTCAAAGACGACGTCGGGTGCGGTGTCCTTCAGCGCCGCGTCCCAATCACCGCGACTCCAAGCTTCGAGAGCCGCTCGAACCTTCTCGACGTTCTCCTCCGACATCGCCCGCGCAGTATCTCGCGTGGGGAAGGGGCGACCCCTTTGGCCATGATGGAGGTGTGGACGCAATTCGGGCCCTCTAGCTCACGAGCCCCAATTCCGACGACCGCGAGTGGCCGCGGTGAGTGCCCTACTCCCGCAGCCCGGCGGCTTCGAGGGCCTGGTTGCGGGTCGCGTACTCGCGGCCCCGCGCGATCTTTCCGTCACGGATCGTGAACACCGCCCCCATAGTCTGATCTGTGTCGACCCCGCTGAGCTTGGCGCGTCCGCCGAGCTCCAGAACCGCGACGACCGTGCCCCCACCGGCGTCGATCAGTTCCACCGGCTCGACGTAGAAGTGGTCGAAGGTGTCGGTCCAGTCCTGGATAAACGCACGTAGCCTCTCCTTGCCGTAGATCGGACCCAGGTCGTCGGGAGCGCCCTCGATCGACCGGTGGTCGAGATCGTCGGTCCAATGCTCGATGAACAGATCGAGCCCGCCGCGGGCCCAATCCTCGTAGGCGGCCTCCACAGCCTCGACGTGCTCCTGCGACACCGCCTACTCCTACAGCTTGGCCTCTTGGGGGCGCTGCGCGTGACGCCACATCGTCGTCACGGTCCGTTTCCGGTCCGGTGTCGTGAAACCGCCTGCCTGCCTGAAGCCAAACCGCTCGTAGCGGGGGTTGTTGTCCGGGTTGGTCGACTCCAGGTATGTCGGTACCCCTTCGGCGTCCATGCTCGCCAGGTTCTCGGCGAGGAGGCCGAACCCCAGCCCCCGTCCCCGGTGCTCGGGGTGAGTTCCAAGCAGGGCGAGGTAGTAGTGCGGAGGTTCCCTCGGGTGAGAGGCCTCGAAGCGTTCGACCAAGTTCATGATCTCGGAAGCTCGTGGGCCGACGAGTTGATCGAGTAGCGGTTCGAGGCGCTCCTCTTCTTCCTCGGTGAGCTCGGTGCCGTCCGGGGGAATCCAGACCGACACGGCGGCGTATTCGCCGCGCACCCATACACACGGATACCGAAGGGCGCTTGCGATGTAGAAGCGCCACCAAACCGCCAGGTCCTTGGGGTCCAGAAAGGCCCAACGACCCCAGAGCGGGTCGCTTTGAAATGCCGCGGTCAGGGTTGCCGTAAGACCCTCCAGATCAGCCTCCGTGGCAATGCGGATACGCATGGTCTCTCGATCCAACGCTGTCGGCTCGACGTTCTCCTGCGACATCGCCTACTCCGAAAGCCCGGCGGCTTCGAGGGCCTCGCTCCGACTTGCGTACATGCGCATGCGAACTTGGGCACCCTCACGGAACGTCCGGGCGCCTTCGATGCCTTCGTAGGTCTGGCGTTCGGGCCAGCCTTGAAACGTGGACATGTCCCAGACGAAGTCGGGAGCGAACTGGCCGCTGAACTCCCCGGTGACGATGAAGCGCTCGTAGGCGCTTCTCAGGTTTTCAAGGTCCTCCTGCGACATCGCCCGCGCAGTATCTCGCGTGGGTGCTGTGAGGATGGACCTATGCTGCGCCGATGACCGAGCTTTTCGAGTCCGCGATCGCGCACGCGACCGCCCGCGTGCCGACGGCGTCGCCGGGTCAGTCTGTGCAGGAGGTACGCGGTTCTCTCAGCGGGCATTCGTTCGACTACGCGTCCGCTGTCGCCGTGGTCGACGGACCACGGTTCGTCGGACTGGTCCCGATCGAGCGGCTGCTGGAGGCCGGTCCCGGCGAGGACGTCTCGGGCATCATGGATCCAGATTGCCCGGTGGTCGGTCCGGAGGTCGATCAGGAACTCGCGGCTTGGGAGATGGTGCGGCGGGACGAGCCGAGCCTCGCGGTAGTCGACGCCGACGGCAACTTCGGCGGCCTCGTCAGTGCTCGCCGAATGCTGGCGGTGATGCTCGCAGAGCACGACGAGGACCTTGCGAGGCTAGGTGGCTACCTCGCTGGCAGCACGCGCGCCAGGACCGCGGCCGAGGAGCGGGTTGGACGTCGGTTGCTGCACCGGCTCCCGTGGCTGGTCATCGGCTTGGTGGGAGCGATGGCCTCCGCGGTGATCGTCGGCGCCTTCGAGCAGCAGCTCGACGCGAAGGTGCTGCTCGCGTTCTTCCTGCCGGCTGTCGTCTACATGGCGGACGCGGTCGGCACGCAGACCGAAACCGTGCTGATCCGGGGCCTCTCGGCGGATATCCGCATCCCTGTCGTCCTCCGACGCGAGGCGGCATCGGGCCTGATGATCGGTGTGGTGATCGCCGTGTGCTTCTTCCCTTTCGCGCTCCTCGGGTGGGGCGACCGGGACGCTGCGTTGGCCGTCTCGATCGCGCTGTTTGCAAGCTGCTCGATTGCCACCGTCGTCGCGATCGCCTTGCCGCTGGCTCTGCAACGGCTCGGACGGGACCCCGCGTTCGGTTCCGGGCCCCTGGCCACGATCGTCCAGGATCTGCTCTCGATCGCCGTCTACCTGGCGATTGCCGTGCCGATCGCGTCCTGATCCGTATGGAACGACAAGTGTCTCGCGGTGCAACTACGCGCCGCCCCGGCGCGAGAGCCAGCCGACAAGCGCACCGAGCACCAGACCGATCTCAGGCGCGAGCGGAAGGTCGGTGGTCACGCTGACGACGATGCCGAGGGCCAGCCCAATTACCGCACCGACTGCGATCGCGGCTCCGACAGGCAGGCGGCTCAAGCGATCCACCGCTTAACCTGAGTTAGCCGCGTTCGAAGAGGCGCGGAGCGGGGTCGCCTGGTCCACCACCCCGGGAAGCCAGGCTCGCACCGCGGCGGCGACCGCTTCGGGGTCGGTCCTCAGGCTGTGGTCGCCCGGCACCCGCTGGACGGTTCGATGCCGGGCGGCCGGCGGCATGCCGAACCGGTCGCCCTCGCCCTGCACGATCAGGGTCGGGAGCGTCACCTCTTCGAGCTCGGTGAGGCGGCTCGGCGACGTCGCCCCGGATCGGCGCGGGGGTGGCTGGAGGGGAAATGCGAGGCACAGAACGGCGATCGCGCCGGTTGCCTCGACCGTCCGACATGCCACCCGGGCGCCCAGGGACCGACCGCCGGCGATGAGCGGCAACCCGCCCAGCTCGCCGTCGAGCAGCTGGTCGACGACCGCGGTCCAGGCGCCATCGAGGCGGCTCGCGGCCGGCGGTGAGCGCCGTCCCGCGACCCTGTAGGGCTGCTCGACCAGCGCCACGGTGACGCCTTCCGCGAGCGCGGCATCCGTGGCCGCGACGAGGTCTGGCGACGTCACGCCGCCGGCTGCCCCGTGGCCGAGGACGAGGGCGGCGCGGGGCTCATCGGCTGGGTGGACGTGCGCCGTCGCCTGGCCGTGGGGGGTCTCGAGCTCTAGCGCCTTCATTCGGTCACAGGTTCTCACGGCCGGGACCGAGCGATGACTTTCGCTCAGCGCGGCGGTCTGTGTATACAGGTGACTAAATGGTCACGTATCATCCACGACATGGACGAGGTGTTCAGGGCGCTGGCGGATCCGACGCGCCGGAGCCTGCTCGACGCGCTCTACGGGCAAGACGGGCAGACGCTCAGCGCGCTGGAACGGGGGCTGTCGATGACGCGGTTCGGCGTCATGAAGCACCTGAAGGTGCTCGAGGAGGCCGGCCTCTTGACGACCAGGCGACGTGGGCGCGAAAAGCTCCACTTCCTGAACCCCGTGCCGATCCGGCTCGTCCACGATCGATGGGTGAGCAAGTACGCCGAGCCCTGGGCGGCGACGCTCAGCGGGCTGAAGAAGTCAATCGAGGAGGAAGCGATGCAGAAGCTGCCAGAGGCGGGATTCCAACTGCCGGAAGACGAGACGGTCGCGGTGTTCGAGATCTTCATCAAGACGACGCCGGAGCGCCTGTGGGAGGCGATCACCGACCCGAAGCAGAGGGCGAAGTACAGCTTCGGCGTCGAAACGCAATCCGACTGGACTACGGGCTCCGAGTACAAGGCGTCGGTCCCCGGGGTCGTCGACATCGCATCGGGCGAGAACCTCGAGGTCGATCCCCCGCGGCGCCTCGTTCAGAGCTTCAACGCGCTCTGGAGCGAGGACGTGAAGGCCCAGGGGGCCTCGAGGGTCACCTGGGAGATCGAGCCGGTCGGCGATGACTCGTGCAGGCTCACGGTGGTCCACGACCAGTTGCCGAAGGGCGCAAATCCGGAGCTCTACGGCGGCTGGCCGATGATCCTCTCCGGCCTGAAGACGCTGCTCGAGACCGGCGAGCTGCTCACAACCCCCGGCTCGCTTCGCTATGCACAAGCGTCGGAATCCGCCGCCTGAAGTGACCGACGAGGATGTGGTGGGGAGCCGCTGTATTTCGGCGGCTCCCTGCCCCGCCAGTCGCCCGTCGCGCCTATCCTGCCCCCGTGGAACGGGGCCCGTACCCGCGGAGACGGCCGCCGAGCTCAAGGAGCGGATCGACGCTGAGCGGCAGGGCGCGCCCTTCCTCGTCTACCGCGACGCGGCGGGACGCCAGTTGATCCACGGGCTGGGCGGGCGTCGCACCCGTCTGAACGTCGGCCGAAGCGATGCCGCCGACCTGAGCCTCGACTTCGATCCTGAGGTCTCCCGGGTCCACGCCGAGCTCGAGCGCGTCGGGGAGGAGTGGGCGCTCGCCGACGACGGGCTGTCGCGAAACGGCTCCTTCGTCAACGGGGAGCGGGTCGTCGGCCGGCGGCGTCTTCGAGACGGCGACGCGCTGCAGTTCGGTGAAACTGGTGCTGTTTCGTGCCCCGTCGCAGGCCGGGGCGGATGAGACCATCGCGGCGAAGAACCGGCGGGAGGTCGCCAGCATTCCCGAGACTCAGCGACGCGTGCTGGTGGCCCTATGTCGCCCGTTCGCCGAAGGCAGCGAGTTCGCGACGCCCGCCACCAACCGCCAGATCGCCGATCAGGTCTTCCTCAGCGTCGACGCGGTGAAGTCGAACCTTCGTGCCCTGTTCGAGACGTTCGAGGTGACCGACCTGCCGCAGAACAAGAAGCGAGTCCGCCTCGCGGAGCTCGCCTTGCGAAGCGGCGTCGTCTCCCAACGCGACCTGGGCGCCTGACGGCCTCACCTTCCGGCGGCTCGAGCTTGCTTCCGGCGACGAGGGGCTCGGGCGGCTACGGCCTGATCCGGGTCACGGTCGAATCGTCGAAGTTCGCGGTCCAGACGGCCCCCTTGCCCACCGTGATGTCGACCGGGTTGCCCCCGACGTTGATCGGTGGGCCCGCGACCGCCGCGTCCCTCGGGTCGACCCGGCTGACGGTTGAATCCCCGCCGTTCGCCACCCAGACGTAGCCGACCCCCGTCGCCACGGCGGTGGGCCGATCGCCCACCTCGATCGGCTTTCCGATGACATGCATCAAGTTGGGGCCAATCCGGGTCACCGTGTCGGCGCCCGAATCGCTCACCCACACGTTCCCGAGGCCGACCGCGAGCTGATTCGGGTGCTCCCCAAGCTGGATCGGCTTGCCCACGACCGAGGCCTTGCCGGGATCGATCCTCGACACGGACCCGTCGGCCGCGTTCGCCACCCAGACGCCCCCGGCTCCCGCATCGATCGCCGTCGGCCCACGCCCTACGGGGACGGTCGCGTTGACGCGGTTGGTGTCGGGATCGATTCGGGAGACCGTGTCGTCGCCGCGATTGGCCACCCAGGCCCATTGCCCGTCGAAGGCCACGTCCGAGGGATTCGCCCCGACGGGGATCTCGATCGGGGAGCTCAAGGGCTCCAGCCTCAGGAGCGCGCTCGAGTCCCGGTTCAGGGCCCAGACCGAGTGAAAGCCGACCCCGACCGAGATCGGGCTACCCCCGGTCGGGACCGGCGGACGCGCCTGCTGGTCGTCGACCAGATCGATCGCGTACAGGGCGGATGCGCCGCTGCTCGCCACCCAAAGCCGCGATGGGGCGATGGCGACCCGCGCGGGGCCCTGCCCAACGTCCACCGCGTCGACGGCCCGAGGCAATGGGTTGCTCGGGACCGTTGAGCCATCGTCGCCGTTCCCCACGAGGAGCACGGCGGCGACGCCGGCGGCGACGATGAGGGCTGCGCAGCCCGCGACGATCGCCGGCAGGTGACCGCGCCGGCGAGGGGCGGCCAGGGGGCGGGTGACCGCCTCATCCGAGGTCGGCGGCTGGTGTGCCGCGATCTCCGGCGCCAGAGGCGCGGTCCCGCGAACGACTCGCTCGAGATCGGCGGCGAGCTGTCCGGCGTTCGCATAGCGCCTCCCGGGGCTGACCGCCATCGCCTGTGCCACCACCCGGTCCAAGGAGGTCGGCAGCGAGGGGACCAGCTCAGATGGCCGCGGCCGTGCGGCGCTCGCGTGGGCGAAGAGCTTCGCCATGTCGTTGTCGCGAGGAAAGGGCGGCTGCCCTGTCACCGCGAAGTGGAGCAGGCACCCGAGCGCGTAAATGTCTGCGCGGTGGTCGACCGGGCCGCCCGCGATCTGCTCCGGCGACATGTAGTCGGGGCTGCCGAGGAGCTCTCCGGAGGAGGTAACGGTTCCGCCCTTGCCGACGATCCGGCTAACTCCGAAGTCGGTCAGGAAGGCGCGTTCGTCTCCCGAGCCCCCCTCGACGAGGACGTTGGCCGGCTTGACGTCCCGGTGGATCAGGCCCCGAGCGTGGGCGGCATCGAGGCCGGCGGCCACCCCGCCCAGAAGGCGGGCAACCCTGCCCGGCTCCAGTGGCCCCTCGGACTCCACGATCCGGCGCAGGTCGCTGCCGTCCACCAGGCGCATCGCCAGATACAGGGTCCCTCCCTCGTCACCCGCATGGTCCACCGGGACGACGTTGGGGTGCTCCAGCGACGCCGCGAGCCGCGACTCGCGCTGAAAGCGCTCGCGAAAGCGGGGATCTGAGGAGAGCGCGGGCGAGATCAGCTTCAGTGCACACTCGCGATCCAATGCCAGGTGGCGCGCCTGGTAGACGACGCCCATGCCGCCGCGCCCGATCTCCGTCTCGATCCGGTATCCGGCAAAGACGGTGCCCGGAACGATCGTCACCTGGTGTGCGGCCGCGGATCGCGAGTCGAAGGTGTCGTCGGTTTCCACCAAGGGTAATTGTCGCCTGCCTAGGTCGGTGGGACCATGCAATCGTGAAGCACGTACGCAGGCAATTACGCACGGAAGCGTTCGGCAGGTCGAGATGCGTCGTCGCGGGATCGGCGCTTGGGCTGTTGGCCATGCTCCTCGCCGCGGCCCTCGCCCAGGCGAGGCACTGACCACATTCGATCCGCCTGCAGGGGTGCTGGCAGGATGGGGCGATGCGGCGCCTCATGTTGCTCGGCTCTGCCGTCGTCTTCCTGGACGTCCTCTTCTACACGGCGATCACCCCGCTCCTGCCCCAGTACGCCGACGACCTGGGGCTGTCCAAGGGGTCCGCGGGCCTGCTGTCCGCCGCCTATGCGGCCGGCACGCTGGTCGCGTCGTTGCCGTCGGGGTACGTCGCGGCGCGGATCGGCCCGCGGCGGGCGTTGGTCTCCGGACTGTTGCTCCTCGGCCTCGCGAGCCTGGTCTTCGGATTCTCGAATCACGTGATCCTGCTCGACGCCGCCCGCTTCGCGCAGGGGGTCGCGGGCGCGCTGGCCTGGGCGGGTGCATTGACCTGGCTGATCCTGGCCAGCCCAAAGGACCGGCGCGGCTCGGTGATCGGCAGCGTCCTCGGCGTGGCGGTTGCCGGAGCCCTGGTCGGGCCGCTGATTGGAGCGCTGGCCGACAGCGTCGGCACGAAGCCGGTGTTCTCCTCGGTCCTGGTTCTCACCGTGGCACTTTCGTTGGCGGCGCTTCGCATTCCCGAGCCGGCGGGTGGCGCGCCCGCAGGGCCTGGGTGAGGTCAAGGACGCGATCCTCAGCCCGTCGGTGCTTCGAGCAACGTGGTACGTGGCGGCGCCATCGGCGATGTTCGGTGTGATCGAGGTCTTGGTGCCGCTGCGGATGGACGAGCTCGGCGGGGGCGCCGGCCTTGTGGCGGCCGGATTCACCGCGGGGCCGGCCCTCGAGGCGGTCCTGGCGCCGATTGTCGGCCGACTTTCGGACCGGCGTGGGGCGGTTTCGACCCTATGCGCTCGGGATGCTGATCTGCGCGCCGGCGGTGGCCCTGCTGCCGGCCGCGGACGCATTGGGTGGTGCTGGCCGTCCTGATCGCCGTCTCCTTGGGCGCGGGCCTGTGCTTCGCGCCGGCGCTCGCGATGCTGAGCGACTCCGCCGAGGCCACCCGGCTTCACCAGGGATTCGCCGCCGGCTTGATCAACGTGGCGTGGGCAGCAGGACAGGTGATCGGCGGGGTTGGCGGTGGGGCGGGGGCGACCGTCGCGGAGACGCCCTGCCCTGCCTGTCGTCGCGGCGTTGCTGGTGCTCACCGGTTGCCGCAGCTCGGCCGGTGGAGTCCGCGACCGGCGCGGGATCCGTCCTCGCGAAGCACGCTGACCAGGCGCCGTTCGCTAAGCATTGCGGGGTGAAGCGATGCGTCATCGGGGCGGCCCTCGCCGTCGTCGCCTGCCTCGGCGCGCCGGCGACCAAGGCGAGGGCGGCGGGGCTCCAGACCCGTCCAGCCGACCCGGTCGTCCTGACCGGCGCCAGGCTGCCCGAGCCTGCGGGGCGCCAAGCCCAGTCGCGTACTTGCGTTTCGCTGGGCGGGCGGTTGGCAGCAGGAGCCGGTGCAGGTGGACCAGCGGGCGAAGCTCGACCTCGGGGCCGCCTATGACCAGCGGCCCGCCGGGGTGACCGCCCTTACCTACACCGACCCTGGCACGTTTATCGGCCCCGACCCCGATCCGAACCTGGACGCCAGACGACGAGGTCGCGATGATGTCGCGGGACTCGGGCCCGAAGGCGCCCAGCGGAGCGCGATCCGGCCGGCACGTCCGGGCAGCGGGGTCGAGCTTCGAGGTGGGCGATCCGCTCGCCCCGGGCAAGGTCGGCTACCTCTACCTGTTCAAGAGCAACGGCTCACGCGATCCCTCGGCGGGCCGCCACTACGTCGACTACGACTTCCGCCTCCTTTCCGGCGGCTACAAGCAGACCTACGACACGGCAGCGGGCCGAACCCCGAGAACTCGACCGTCCACTCCCCGTACTACGACCAGCACTTCTCCGATCGCTGGATCGACGACCAGCTTCGGCTGCATGCCGGGGGCGCCAGCGGGGCCGACATCCTCGATCGGCACAAGAACCTCTTCGCCCCCGGGCAACTGCGTGCGCAGCGAGGACACCTTCTCGAGCGGCGAGGGCGCCTTCGTGATCAACAAGAGCGGCCCCGTGCGGGCGATTCGGACCTACGTGGGGGCCAACAGCGGCCCCTACACCGAGCGCCAGCACCTCTTCTATGACCGCCGCGAGGACATCACCACCTTCCTCAGGGTGCACGCGATCCCGGGGGTGATGGACTTCTTCGACTACTCGCCGGCGGCCACCGGGATGACCTACCGCAACAGCTTCAACCCGGCCGGCGTGAGGATCGACGGCGTCCCCGACAGCCCCGCCGCCGGGGCGTCGACCTGGGAGCAGGTGAGCGGCTCGCAGGGCGGGCTCGCGATCGTCCACTCGCTGGACGCCGACACGCCGTTGACGGTGGGCTCCTACTACCTCGACGACAGCTCGCCGGGCGGCGGGGCCGAGACCCAGTGCACAGGCGACAGCGCCGCCTACGGAGCCAGCGGCCTTCGGGTGACGAGCGCGATCCCGAACACGGACCCCAGGACTCGGCTCGGCGGCGCACGTCACCGACACCCGGCACCTGTTCTTCGGCTCGCCCGGCATGGCCGCCAACGCCGCCCAGAAGCGCGCGCAGGAGATCGCCGCGCCGCTCCGGATCCAGGCCCGCCGCCGCTGAGCGGAGGCTGCCGGGGCCTGCTCGCTAGCCTCAAACGGTGAGCCTTCGCGCCGGCCGCTACACCTTCTCCCACGTCACCTACGACCCTCCCAGCGACGTGCTCTACGCGGCGATCGGGCGGCCGCGCTCCGGCAGCCGTGAGCAGACGCCGGAGTCACACTACCTGCGGTTCGACGGCCGAGGCCGGTTCATGGGGATGATCCTGATGAACCCGCGGCGGCAGCTCGACCGCGAGGGCGCCGTCTACGTCAGCCTGCCGGAGGGCGACCGGGTGCGGGTGCAGGGGATCGAGGCGTTCGTCCGCGACGGCGCGACTAGGGCTGAAGGCCGGCATCAGCGCCTGGCCGATCACTTAATTCAGGCAGACGACCCCGACGAAGGCCCGCGCCTGCTCATCGAGCAGGTTTGGAGCACCCGAAGTCCCACCGGCGCAAACTCGAGCGCCGATCGCCGAATAGTCGGAGACAGACCGGCTGTTGTAACCGAAGTAGCCGTTGATCGCGACGAATGCGGCGCGGGCACTTCAGAATGAGCCGTCCCGTCCGGCGGCCCGACGATGGAAGATGTGGCTCTCAAATCCACCTCACGCGAAGGCGCTCGCCTTCGAGCGGCGCCGCCGGCCGAAGGCCTTCCATCGGATCCGCCGACCTGATGCTGGAGCGAACGGCCTAATGCGCCGGCCGCGTTGGCCCGGCCGCCTCCCCACCGCGATCGCGGTCGACGCAGCAACCACCACCACAGCACGGCGAGCGAGAATGGCGCTTCTTCGACCATTTTGAGCTCCCTTCAGTTAGCCGTCGGACGGCCATGACCCTACCCGGCCCGACCCGGTCGGCTACAAGATCGCGCGCCTCACGTTTCGGGCGCCGCCGGCGTTTACTTGGTTGGATGACGCTATGGCCGAAGCCCTGCCGCCGTTTCAGGCGTTCCTCGACGAGCATCTGCAGCCGGTCCGGGCCTTCCTGCGCGGGATGGTCGGTCCGCATGATGCCGAGGACTGCCTCCAGGAGACCTTCCTGGCCGCGCTTCGGGCCTATCCGCGCGCCGAGGCGACCAACCTTCGCGCCTGGATCTTCACGATCGCTCGCCGCAAGGCGATCGACCACCATCGCTCGCGCTCGCGGCAGCCCCAGCCGGTGGCCGAGCCGCAGGAGGTGATCGACCGCCAGGCGCGGGCGCCGGGAGGTCCGCGGACCCCGCTGGGGATGAGCCCGCGGCACAGCGCGATCTGGGCGGCGGTCGCCGAGCTGCCCCGGGTCAGCGGGCGGCGGTCGTGCTGCGATTCGCGGTCGACCTGCGGTTTCGCGACGTCGGCGAGGCGCTCGGGACCTCGGAGGAGGCGGCGCGGCGGAACGTCCACGACGGGTTGAAGAAGCTGCGCGCCAGCGCGCGGGATCTGAAGGAGATGTCGAGATGAGCGAGTTCGTCGATCGACTGGTGGCGAGGGCCGACGAGGAGGGCTTGCTCGACGTCGCCTACGCGACGCTCGACACGCCCTTGGGAACCGCGATGGTGGCCGCCACGCCACGCGGGCTCGTGCGCCTGGCGCTCCCCAACGAGGACCTCGACGAGGCGCTCGACGCGCCTGGCCGCGGACCTGTCGCCACGGGTGCTCGAGTACCCCGCCCGACTCGACGAGCCGCGGCGCGAGCTCGAGGAGTACTTCGAGGGACGCCGCGACCAGTTCGACCTGCCACTCGATTGGCGCCTCAGCCACCGGGGTTCTATCGCCGGGTGCTGCGGGCCACCTCGAAGGTGCCGTTCGGCGAGATGATCACCTACGGGGACGCCGCCAAGCGAGCGGGCAACCCCGCGCCTTCCGCGCCGCGGGCACGGCGCTGGGCTCCAACCCGATCCCGATCGTCGTGCCCTGCCACCGCGTGATCCGCGCCGGCGGCGAGATCGGCAACTACGGCGGCGGCCCGGAGATGAAGCGCTTCCTGCTGCGACTCGAGGGCGCGCTGTAGGCGGCACACTGCGACGCTGGTCGAGGTTGAGTTCCGGGGGCCGGGACGAACCTCGATCAGCGCCCCCGGACGGACCACGACGCCCTGTAAGCTGCGCGCATGATCGCGGTGATCATCGTCGTCGTCCTGGTCGTCGTCCTGGTCCTGATCTTCATCGGGGTGAACAACTCGATGATCGGCGCCCGGAACCGCGTCGACGAGGCCTGGTCGGGGATCGACGTGCAGCTGAAGCGCCGCCACGACCTGGTCCCGAACCTGGTCGAGACGGTCAAGGGTTACGCGACGCACGAGCGTGAGACCTTCCAGAAGGTGACCGAGGCGCGCGCCGAGGCGATGAAGGCGCAGGGCCCCGCGCAGGCAGGCGCCGCCGAGGGCCAGCTGAGCGCCGTGCTGGGCGACCTCCGCGCGATCGCGGAGAACTACCCCGAGCTTCGGGCGACCGAGAACTTCCAGCAGCTGTCGCGCAACCTGTCGGAGCTCGAGGACGAGATCCAGGCCGCTCGCCGGATCTACAACTCCAACGTCCAGGCCTACAACACCAAGATCCAGGTCTTCCCGAACTCGATGATCGCCAACATGCGCGAACTTCGAGGAGAGGGAGTTCTTCGAGATCACCGACGCGGCGGACCGCGAGCCGGCCCAGGTCAGCTTCAACTAGCCGGGCGCCGGCGGGCTGGTCGGCCGCCGGGGCTCGTCCCTCCCAAGCGCGGAGCTGGAATCGAATCGCCTCAGCAGGGCGTCTTGATCGGCGCCTGCGACTTGACGACCACGAAGGCGCTGCCCGGCACCGTCTTGAGGCGATTGAGGTCGCCATCCTTCCACCGCACGGAGCGGGCCCCGGTGATGAACCAGTTGGCGCCGGTGCCGCCGTTGTCGGCGTTGATGATCCCGTAGTGGTAGAGCGCCCTGAAGATCACCCGGGACTGGCTGCCCGCCGGGAAGCGGTCGAGGTTGTGCTGGAAGTAGCCGCTCGAGAGCCTCAGGCGAAGGCCCATCGGCGGCAGGCGCGGAGTCGCAGTGCTCCGACGCGTAGTGGGTGGCGGGGTGGATGTAGGCGCGGCGGGTCTCGGCGAAGGTGGCGCGGATCGCGTGGCGGACCTGCCCGGTTCGACCTCCCCGGGGCGGACCAAGCCGGGGAGGATCGGCAATCCGGCCGCGTCGGCGGAGGTCCAGCCATCGTGGCGAAGCCGGCCGAGCGGCCAGGTCGAAGCGGGCGGTCGAGCTGCGGTCCACCGGTGACCCGTGGCCGCCGAGGTAGTGGGCGCCGAACAGCTCGAACAGGTCGCAGCGCTGGCGCTGGAGGACCAGCACGTGGCGGTCGGACCCGCCCTCGACCGGGGCGTTGGCGGGGATCGGCGCCAGCCCGAAGTCGCTCTCGTCCGGGTATGACGTGACCTTGACCTGAACCCGGGGCTGATTTGGGCCGACGGTCGTGTAGGGGATCCCGTAGGCGCCGCTGCCCCCGAAGTCCGGGTGGACGACCTGGTTTCCGCCAAGGGCCGTGATCCCGTTGACGTAGGCGCTCGACCTCGAATCGACCGGGGCCTTCGAGACGTCCTGGTTCCAGGCGCGCTGGCTCGCCGCCGAGCGGGCGGTGGGCGAGCCCGTCGAAGGCCGGGAAGAGCGGACAGCCGCCGATCTTCGGCGGCGCGGCGGCATGGGCGCCCGCCGCGCAAAGAAGGGCGACCATCGCGCTCCGCCGATCGCCGCAACCAGCGAACGAAGGGGCCCCCGGCCAGTCCACACACCCGGTTTATCGGCCGGCGGCGGGATTACTTGACCTCCTTCGTCGCCACGCATCGGCGCCCGGACGCGGCAGCCGGCCGCGCCGCCGGTACCGTGTCCCTCCGATCAAGCGTGAATCGTCTCACGACAAGGGATCGCTTCCTCGCCTGGCTGGTCACCGGGCCGATCGGGCGCATGGTGGCGTTCGTCTGGGACTTCGTCGACGTCGTGCTGCGGGGCGCGGCCAATAGGCTGGGTCGCCGATGAGGACCTCGGTCACCGAGCTCGGCGATTCGCGCGTGCGGGTGGACGTCGGAATCGAGCCCGAGACGGTGGAGCGCGGGCTCGAACGGGCCGCCCGCGGCCTGGCGCGCGAGATGCGGGTGCCCGGGTTTCAGAAGGGGGAAGGTGCCCCCGCAGATGGTCATCCAGCGAGTCGGCCGCGACGCCGTTCTCGAGCAGGCCGTGCGCGATTCGCTGCCCGAGTGGTACGAGCGCGCGCTGCTGGAGTCCGGGATCTCGCCGGTCGGCGACCCGCAGCTCGACGTTCCGTCCCTGCCGGACGCGGGGGAGGAGCTCGCGTTCACGATCGAGGTGGCAGTGCGACCGAAGGCCGAGCTCGGCGAGTACCGGGGGCTCGAGGTGGGCAGGCCGGAGGCCGAGGTGCCGGACGATGCCGTGCAAGCCGGAGCTCGACCGCCTTCGCGAGGGGTTCGCGAGTCTCGATCCGGTCGATCGGGCCGCGCGAGAGGGGGACCTGGTGCTGATCGACTACTCGGGGACCGCGGACGGGGAGCCCTTCGAGGGCTCGGAGGCGACCGACCTGATGGTTGAGCTGGGCGCCGAGAGCCTGCTGCCCGAGTTCGATCGGGCGCTGGCGGGCGCTTCGGCGGGGGACGAGGTCAGCGTCGAGGTCCGCTTTCCCGACGATCACCGCCCCGAGGCGCTGGCCGGGAAGCAGGGGAGGTTCGAGGTCAAGGCCAAGGAGGTGCGCGAGAAGCGGCTCCCCGAGCTCGACGACGAGTTCGCAGCCGAGGCCTCGGAGTTCGACACCCTCGATCAGCTCCGAGACGAGCTCCGCAGCCGGATCGCAGCCGCCCTCGAGGCCCGCGCCGACAGCGAGTTTCGCCAGGCGGCGGTGGAGGCCGCGGCCGCCAATGCGCGGATCGACCTCCCCAAGGAGCTCGTTCACGCCCGCGCGCACGAGATGTGGGAGCGGCTCGAGCGATCGCTCACGGGGCGCGGGATCAGCCCGGATGCATATCTCCAGATGCAGGGCAAGTCGCGCGAGGAGCTGGTCACCGAGCTGGAGTCCGACGCCGAGCGGGCGCTTCGCAGCGAGGCGACGCTGGCGGCGGTCGCCGACGCCGAGGAGATCCAGGTCTCGGATGCCGAGCATGCTCGAAGCCCTCGGCCCGGGAGAGGACGGGGAGAGCCCGGACCGGCTCCTGGAGCGCCTTCGCGCCAACGGCAGGGACGCGTTGCTTCGCGAGGAGCTTCGGCTTCGTAGGGCGGCCGAGCTGATCGCCGACGCGGCCAAGCCCATCCCGCAGGAGCAGGCGGCGGCGCGCGAGAAGCTCTGGACACCCGAGAAGGAGAAGCCCGAGGGCGAGGGGAGCCTGTGGACTCCCGGCGGCGGGGATTAGCGGGCGAGGGTTGACACACGCCTGGCCGAGTTACGGCTTTACTAGACTGCTCGCGCGATGAGCCCTCTGGTTCCCATGGTGGTCGAGCAGACGTCCCGCGGCGAGCGCGCGTTCGACATCTACTCGCGTCTGCTGAACGAGCGGATCATCTTCCTCGGCACCCCGGTGACCGAGGACATCGCCAACCTGGTGGTCGCCCAGCTCATCCATCTGGAGTCGGAGGACCCGGACAAGGACGTCTCGATCTACATCAACTCGCCGGGCGGGTCGGTGTACGCGGGGCTGGCGATCTACGACACGATGCAGTACATCAAGCCCGACGTCCAGACCATCTGCGTGGGCGTCGCGATGAGCATGGGCGCGCTGCTGCTCGCCGGCGGGCCGACGGGCAAGCGGATGACCACCCCGAACTCGAAGATCCTGATCCACCAGGTGACCGGTGGGTTCCAGGGCCAGGCCACCGACATCGAGATCCACGCTCGCGAGATCATCGACGTTCGAAAGCGCCTCGACGAGATCATCTCCAAGCACACGGGCAACCGCTCGAGAAGGTCGCCAAGGACACCGAGCGCGACTACTTCATGAGCGCCGAGGAGGCCAAGGAGTACAACATCATCGACCGGGTGATCGAGCACCACTAGCTCGATCGTCCCGGGAGCTGCGTGGCTCCCCCGGGTCAAACCGCCTTGCAAGTCCGCCCGCGCTTGAAGGGACGCGCCGCTGCGGCGCGTAACTGAGGGGACCAGCCGGAGGCCCGTGTGTCGTAACCTGAGTGCGAGGACGCGGGCCGCGTCACCGAAAGGAGAGAGCGCTTGGCACGCCCAACGGACTCCAACGAGCAGCTTCTCTGCAGCTTCTGCGGGAAGTCACAGCGCCAGGTCAAGAAGCTGATCGCCGGGCCCGGCGTCTACATCTGCGACGAGTGCATCGATCTCTGCAACGAGATCATCGACGAGGAGCTGGCGGCGCCGCCCAGCTTCGAGCTCGAGAGCCTGCCCAAGCCGAAGGAGATCCACGCCGTCCTCAACGAGTACGTGGTCGGGCAGGAGACCGCCAAGCGCGCGCTCTCCGTCGCGGTCTACAACCATTACAAGCGCGTCCAGATGGCTCAGAGCGAGGACAGGAAGTCGAGCTTCAGAAGTCGAACATCCTCCTCCTCGGCCCCACCGGCTGCGGCAAGACGCTGCTCGCGCAGACGCTCGCCCGGATCCTCAACGTCCCGTTCGCGATCGCGGACGCCACCGCCCTGACCGAGGCCGGCTACGTCGGCGAGGACGTCGAGAACATCCTGCTGAAGCTGATTCAGGCGGCCGACTACGACGTCAAGAAGGCCGAGACCGGGATCATCTACATCGACGAGGTCGACAAGATCGCCCGCAAGGCCGACAACCCGTCGATCACTCGCGACGTCTCGGGGGAGGGGGTGCAGCAGGCGCTGCTGAAGATCCTCGAGGGCACCACCGCCTCCGTGCCCCCCCAGGGTGGGCGCAAGCACCCCCACCAGGAGTTCCTGACCATCGACACCACCAACATCCTGTTCGTCTGCGGGGGGTCGTTCGCCAACCTCGACCGGGTGATCGAGCGGCGGATCGGGCACAAGGGCGTGGGCTTCGGCGCCGAGGTCCGCTCCCGCGACCAGAAGGACACCGGCGAGCTCTTCGAGCAGGTGTTGCCCGAGGACCTGATGGAGTACGGCCTGATTCCGGAGTTCATCGGTCGGCTTCCCGTGGTCGCCGCGATCCACCAGCTGACGCGCGACGACCTGATCCAGATCCTCACCGAGCCCCGCAACGCGCTCACCCGTCAGTTCGAGCGCTTCTTCGAGTTCGACGAGATCGAGCTCGTCTTCGCGCCGGACTCGCTCGCCGCGATCGCCGACAAGGCACTCGAGCGAGAGGTCGGCGCACGCGGGCTTCGCTCGATCCTCGAGGAGACGCTGCTCGACGTCCAGTTCGAGCTCCCCTCCCGGCGCGACGTGCGCAAGTGCGTGCTCACCAAGGAGACGATCCAGCGCGGCCTGAAGCCGACGCTGGTGACCGAGGCGGCGCCCGAGGAGGACGAGGGCGACCTGGACGAGGTCGAGGAGGAGTCGGCCTAGCCTCGCATCGAGCGCGCCGAGGTGCTCGAACGGTCGCCCGCCCTATACGGGGCGAAATGTTCGACGACTCGCGCTGATCCCCTTACCCAGCCTCCGTCGGCGACTCGATGCGTCTCGCCCGCAAGCTCGAAAGGCCCGTAACTAAACTCGCCCGCGATGGACGCGGAGCGGCGACAGCGCCTCACCGATACGACCCGATACGAGCCCTCGGAGGTCGAGGGGCCGATCCTCGAGCGCTGGCTGGAGGGTGGGTACTTCCATCCGCCGGCGGAGGGGAGTCCGGAGGAGAACTTCTCGATCGCGATCCCACCGCCGAACGTGACCGGCGCGCTCCACATGGGCCACGCGCTGAACGGGGCGATCCAGGACGCGCTGGCTCGCGTCAATCGAATGCGGGGAAGGAACACCCTGTGGGCGCTGGGGATCGATCACGCGGGCATCGCAACCCAGGCGGTGGTCGAGCGCGGGCTTCGAGAGGAGGGGACCTCACGACACGAGATCGGCCGCGAGGCGTTCATCGAGCGGGTGTGGGCGTGGAAGGAGCAGTACGGCTCGCAGATCGTCGAGCAGTACAAGCGCATCGGGGCATCGTGCGACTACGAGCGGGAGCGCTTCACGCTCGATGAGGGATACGTCCGCGCGGTGTACCGGGTGTTCGTGGCGCTCTACGACAAGGGCCTGATCTACCGCGACAACTACATCGTCAACTGGGACCCCGGGTCGCGCTCCGCGATCTCGGACCTCGAGGTGGAGGATCGCGAGGTGGAGGACGTCCTGTACGAGATCGACTATCCGGTGGAGGGCACGGACCAGGTCCTGACGGTCGCCACGGTTCGTCCCGAGACGATGCTCGCGGACACCGCGGTCGCGGTCCACCCTGACGACGAGCGCTACAGGGACCTGGTGGGCGGGCACTGCGTGCTGCCGCTCGTGGGCCGCCGGCTGGAGATCATCGCCGACGAGCACGTGGATCCCGAGTTCGGGACCGGGGCGCTCAAGATCACCCCCGGCCACGACCCAAACGACTTCGAGATCGGCCGGGCCCACGGGCTCGAAGAGATCGTCGTGATCGGCGAGGACGGGCGTCTGAACAGCGAGGCCGGCGAGCGCTTCGCCGGGCTGACCGTGACCGAGGCGCGTGAGGCCGTCGTCGCGGCGCTCCGCGACGAGAGCCGGCTGCGAGCCGAGGTGCCGTACCGGCACTCGGTCCCCTTCTCGGAGCGCTCCGGAGAGCGAATCGAGCCGCTGATCTCGCTGCAGTGGTTCTGCCGCATGGACGAGCTGGCCGCGCCGGCGATCCGCGCGGTGCAGGACGGTCGGGTGCGGATCGTCCCCGAGCAGCACCAGCGCGTCTACCTGGACTGGATGGCGAACATCCGGCCCTGGTGCATCTCACGGCAGCTCTGGTGGGGACACCGCCTGCCCGTCTGGTACTGCGATTCATGCGAGGAGACCTTCGTGGCCGAGACGCCGCCCGAGCGTTGCGGCTCGTGCGGCGGCGAGCTTCGCCAGGACGAGGACGTTCTCGATACCTGGTTCAGCTCCGCGCTGTGGCCCTTCGGGGTGCTGGGCTGGCCCGAGCGACTCGCCGGAGCTCCGAGCCTTCTATCCCACCGACTTCCTGACCACGGCCAGGGAGATCATCTTCCTCTGGGTCGCGCGGATGGTGATGATGGGGATCGAGTTCGCCGGCGACGTCCCCTTCCGGGACGTGTACGTCCACTCGGTGATCCTCGCTGCGGATGGGCGGCGGATGTCGAAGAGCCTCGGCACCGGCATCGATCCCCTGGACGAGATCAGCGTCCACGGGGCGGACGCCGTGCGCTTCGGGCTGCTCGCCATGTCGTCGACCGAGCTCGTGCGTTACTCGGCCGACCGGGTGCAGCAGGGGCAGGAGCTCGCCAACAAGCTCTGGAACGCGTCGCGGCTGATCCTCCTGAACGCGCCGCGAGGTCGAGCCCGCCCCCACACCGCTCAGGATCGAGGACCGCTGGATCCTGTCGCGGCTTCAGCGCGCGATCGACGGAATCGGCTCGCACATCGACTCCTACGACTTCGCGCACGCGGCACTCGAGCTCTACCGCTTCTTCTGGTCGGAGCTATGCGACTGGTACCTCGAGATCGTCAAGCCGCGCCTATACGAAGGCGAGCCCGAGGTCGGCGCGACGTTGCTGTGGGTCCTGGAGCAGACGCTCGCGCTGGCTCATCCGATGATGCCGTTCGTCACCGAGGAGATCTACTCCTACCAGCGCGCTGCCCGGCCGGCTGCCCCCGAGATGCTGGTCGTGCATCCGTTCCCCGAGGTGGATCCGGCCCTGGTCGACGAGGCCGCCGAGCGAGAGGTCGACGGCTGGATCGAGCTGATCCGGAGCGTCCGGCGATGGCGTGACCTGGTCGGGGTCGCGGCGGCGAGCGTGCTCCCCGCGCAGGCGACGGGCGAGGGGCCGCCTCACGAGCATGTGGCGCGTCTCGCGCGCCTGTCGTTCGACGGGCATGAGGGCGAGGCCCTCGTGACCTTCGGCCGCGTGCAGATCCTCTCGTCCGATGAGGTCGACGCCGAGCAGGTCCAAACGCGGATCGGCGAGCGGCTCGACGATGCTCCGCGCCGAGGTGGAGCGCTCGCAGCGAAAGCTGGACAACGAGGGGTTCGTAAGCAACGCTCCGGCCGACGTCGTGGACGCGGAGCGAGAGAAGCTCGACGCCTACCGGTCCGAGCTCGAGGAGCTCGGCGGCTGAGGTCCGGCCCTGAGATCGCCCGCCCCACGAGAACCTGGAATCCGGAGCTGAGCAGCTGGTCTGAAGCGACGCCGAAGCGTGGCTGGCTTCGCTGGAGCCCCTCGGCATCCGCTTCGGCCTCGAGCGCATCCAGCGGCTCGTCTCACTGCTCGGCATGCCCCAGCATCGGTTCGCGTCGATCCACGTGGTGGGCACGAACGGCAAGTCCTCGGTGACCGAGATCACCGCCGCGCTCCTCGAAGCGCATGGCAGGCGCGCCGGCGCCTATCTCTCACCACACACGAGCCGCTGGTCGGAGCGAATTCGCATCGCGCGGCGCCGAGATCGGCCAGGAGGAGTTCGCCGCGGCCCTGGAGCGCGTAGCCCAGTCCGTCGAGGTCGTCAACAGGGCGTTGCCGGATGGGGAAGTCGTGACCCAGTTCGAGGCGGCGACCGCGGCCGCCTTCGTCGCGCTCGCCGCGGCCCGGGTCGAGTTCGGGGTGATCGAGGCGGGCGTCGGCGGCCGCCTGGATGCCACCAACGTCCTTCCGTCGATGGTCACGGCGCTCACGTCGGTCGGGCTCGAGCACACCGAGTGGCTGGGGGACACGGAGGAGCAGATCGCCGCCGAGAAGCTGGCCGTCCTGCGGGATCACTCGACTCTGGTGCTGGGAGCGGTCGAGCGCCGAGGTCGGCGAGCTGGCGGACCGGGTCGCGGTCGAGCGAAGCGCCCGCCTGGTCGCGGTCGGCGATCCCGACCGCCGCCTCGAGCTCGCGGTTCCGGGCGGGTACGTGCGCCGTGACTTCGCGGTCGCGATGGCCGCCGCCGAGGCCGCAATCGGTCAGCTCGATCGAGGTCGCGTCCGTGCGGTGGCCGCAGGGCTGGAGCTCCCGGGCCGGATGCAGGTCCTGGACGGGGACCCGCCGCTCGATCCTCGACTCCGCCCACAATCCCGACGGCGCCCGTGCGCTCGCCGAGGCGCTGCCCGAGGCCTCCGGGAAAGCGCCCGTCGTCGCCTGCCTCGCGACGCTCGCCGACAAGGACGCCTCGGGCATCGTTCGAGGCGCTCGCGCCCAGGCTCGCTCTGGTGATCTGCACCGAGCTCCCGGCCGAGCGCCTGGCGCGGGCCGGCCGTCCCGGAGCGCGCCCGCTGCCGGCGTCGCAGCTCGCCGAGGTGGTGACGGCCGCCGCGCTGGGAGCCGAGGCCATCACGGAGCCCGCGGAGGCGGTGCGGCGCTCGCTGGCGGCCGCCCGGGAGCGCGGCGGGGTGGCGCTCGTCTGCGGTTCGCACTACCTTCTGGAGGACGCATGGATCGAGAGGCACGCTCCGAGCTCCTCCAGATGATGGGCCTGGTCGCCGCGGTCGTGGCGATCGTAATACTCGTCTTCTTCGGCTTGGGCTACCTGTTTGGACGCCTGTTCCTGTAGGGACCCCAAACAGGGTTCGGGCCGTAGGTAACGAAGTACACTCAGCCCCTTGCCCATGCCCTTTACGGCCTTCCCGCCGCGCTGAAGCCCATGCCTGTAGCTCTATTCGGGATCACGAACGAGGGCCTCAACCTGTTCGTGAACCTTCTGCTCCTCTTCCTCGTGGTGGTCTGGATCGCGCTGATCGCCTGGACCTTCCTGGACGCGAGGCGCCGGATCCGCGACCCGGTGCTGGTCGCCTGTGCCACGGGCGCTTCGCTGTTCCCGTACGTGGGCACGGTGGTCTACTCGATCCTGCGTCCCCCAGAGTTCATCGAGGACGCGCACGAGCGCGAGCTCGAGATCCGGGCCGCGGAGCTCCGCCTCAAGCAGCTCGAGGAGCAGTCGTGCCCGAACTGCGGCTATCCGATCGAGCGCACCTATCTTCGTTGCCCGAGCTGCCGCGCTCGGGTCAAGGACCCATGCGAGTCCTGCGAGAAGCCGATCGACCCCCGATGGACGATCTGTCCGTACTGCGAGACGCCCCAGCGGCGCCCGGCCCCGCAGCCGCGGCGCCCGGAGGAGGTCAGCCGCGCCCCGGATGCGGAGCGCGCGGCCCGGCGCACCGCCCGCGCCAAGCGCCAGGGACGGGAGGAGGGCCGCCGCCAGCCGGCCAAGAAGACGCGGCCCGACGGTGCCCGCGCTGCAGCCTCCCGCCAGCAGGCCCCGGCGGGCGGCCGCCCGCCCTCCGGGCACCAAGCAGCGAAGCGCCAGCTCGGGGCGCTCCGCGTCGGGCTCCGCACCGGCCAAGAAGCAGCCCGGCGACGACGGCCCTCGGCCCGCCACCGCCTCCTAGGGACCTGCCGGCGGCGTCGACGCGCCGGCGGTAGCCTTCCGCGGTCTTGGCACAGAATTTGCTTGCGGGCGCCCACGGCGCCCTGACACTCCTGTTTCGGAGCTAAAGCTCCTCATCACATGAATTCGCGAACCCTGATCCTGATCAAGCCCGACGCGTTCGAGCGCGGCCTCACCGGTGAGGTGCTGGCCCGATTGGAGCGCAAGGGGCTGCGAATCGTCGCCCTGCGCCAGCTGCAGATCGATGAGGGGTTCGCGGGCCGCCACTACGCCGAGCACACGGACAAGCCCTTCTTCGGCGAGCTGGTGGAGTTCATCACGGGCGGGCCGCTCGTCGCCGCGGTCCTCGAGGGCCCGCAGGCGGTTGCCGCAGCCCGCCAGCTGATCGGCGCCACCGATCCGCTCGAGGCCGCCCCGGGCTCGATCCGCGGCGACCTCGCGCTCGAGGTGACGTTCAACCTCGTGCACGGCTCCGACTCCGACGAGTCGGCGGAGCGCGAGATCGGCCTCTGGTTCCCCGAGCTGGGGTAGCACCGGCGGGGCTCGCTCCGCCCTCCCTTAAGAGGGGAGTCGCGACGACTGCACGGTTGTGGTTCTCAGGGGTCACAACCGTTCACTCGGTCGCCTAGCGAATGCTCGGCGCCGCCTCCACCCGGCCTGATCCTCGCCTCGGCCTCCCCCGCGACGCCGAGACATCCTCCGCTCGCTCGGAATCGAGTTCGAGGTCTCGATCCCCGACGTCGAGGAGGTCACCGAGGGAGACCCCGAGGCGGGTCGTGCTCGAGAACGCGCAGGCGCAAGGCGGGATCGGGGAGCGCCGGTGCGCGAGGCTGCGGCGCACAAGCGGGGCCGCCTCGTCCTGGGGGTGGACACGGAGGTGGTGCTGGACGGACGCGTGCTCGGCAAGGCGCCGACCGAGCGACGGCGCGGCGCGGCTCGAGAGCGCTGTCGGCGCGGACCCACGACGGTGCTCAGCGGGGTCGTGCTCGACCGGCGGGCCCGGCGCCGAAGGCCGAGCGCGAGCGGTCGGGGGTGGCACGCTCGCGAGGTGACCTTCCGGGCAGCTCGACGAGTCCACGATCGAGTCGTATCTGGCCTCCGGCGAGTGGCGAGACCGGGCGGGCGCCTACGCGATCCAGGGGCTCGGGTCGATCCTGGTCGAGCGAGTGGAGGGTGACTTCTCGAACGTCGTCGGCCTGCCGGTGAGGCTGCTGCTGGAGCTGGTGCCCCAACTGTTCGACGTTGCGGGAGATTCCGCATCGGCGGTCGATTTCTGCCTAACCCTCAGGTCGACGTTGAGATTGAAAATCACGGCCTCATCCTGGAATTGAGGCTGCTCCGAGGTTCGCTACACTCGGCGCGCGGTGTGGGCGCTGCGAAGGCCGGTCTGGGATCGCCGGGACCGGATCGAGTCGAAGCCCCGTTTTGAGCGGCAGCTCCGCACCGCGGCCCCGTACGGATCCCGTCCCTGACTACCCGCCCAAGGACTTTCACCCCGCACCAATGGGTCTGCTTCGCAATGTGACCGGATTCGGCGGCCGCGACATGGCCGTCGACCTCGGGACCGCGAACACGCTGGTCTACGTTCGCGGCCGAGGGATCGTGCTCTCCGAGCCGTCGGTGGTGGCGGTCGACGCCCGCAGCGGCGAGGTGCACGCCGTCGGCGTGGAGGCCAAGCGGATGCTCGGCCGAACGCCGGGCACGATCCGCGCCATCCGACCGCTGAAGGATGGTGTGATCGCCGACTTCGACGTCACCGAGGAGATGCTGCGCCACTTCATCCAGCGGGTGCATCAGAACCGCTTCGCGCATCCCCGGGTGGTCGTCTGCGTCCCCTCCGGGGTCACCGGGGTCGAGAAGCGCGCCGTCGAGGAGGCGTGCCTGTCCGCCGGCGCCCGTCAGGCGTACCTGATCGAGGAGCCGATGGCGGCCGCGATCGGCGCAGGGCTCCCCGTGGCCGAGCCGACCGGGAGCATGGTCCTCGACGTCGGCGGAGGCACCAGCGAGGTCGCGGTGATCTCGCTCGGAGGGATCGTCGTCTCGGAGTCGATCCGGGTCGGGGGCGACGAGCAGGACGACGCGATCACCGCCTACTGCAAGCACGAGCACAAGCTCTTGATCGGCCAGCAGACGGCCGAGGAGGTGAAGCTCGAGATCGGCTCGGCGTCGCTGTTGCCCGAGGAGGTGACGACCGAGATCCGCGGGCGCGACATGGTCACCGGCCTGCCGAAGACGGTCATGCTCAGCTCCAGCGAGGTTCGGGGCGCACTGGAGGAGCCGATCAACCAGATCGTGGCGGCCGTCAAGGAGACCTTGGATCGGACCCCGCCCGAGCTCGCCGGCGACATCATGGATCGCGGCATCACGCTCGCCGGCGGCGGAGCGCTTCTGCAGGGCATGGAGGAGCGCCTCCGGGAGGAGTGCCAGATGCCCGCCCAGCTCACCGAGTCGCCGCTCACCTGCGTGGCGGTCGGCTCGGGGAGGTCGCTGGAGGAGTTCGAGGTCATCCATCGGATGAGCCGCAACTCACATCGCCGCGGCCTGGTGAGCACCGGGTAGGCCGATGTATCGCAAACAGGTCAGAAGGCGCCGCGCGATCATGGTGCTTCTGATCGTCGCGGCCCTGGTTCTGCTCTCGACTCGCTTCTCGGAGAGCGAGGGCGGCCCGCTGCATTCGATGCAGCGGGCGGTCGCGTCGGTTCTGGGGCCGCTCGAGGAGGGGGCGACCCGCGCCTTGAAGCCGGCGCGCGACCTGATCAACTGGGTCGACGAGACCTTCCAGGCGAGGGGTCAGAACGACGACCTGAACGCCGAGGTCCGGGAGCTTCGCACCAAGCTGGCGAACGCCCAGGGCGCTCAGGGGGAGAACCAGCAGCTACGCAAGCTGCTCGGACCTCGACCGCGGCGGCACCCTCGCCGGCTATACGCCGGTGACCGCGAGGGTGATCGGGCGCTCGCCGACCGTCTGGTACTCGACCGTGACGATCGACAAGGGCTCCGGGGCCGGCGTGGAGGCAAACGACCCAGTCGTCGACGGCGACGGGCTCGTCGGCCGGATCGCCGACGTCACCCACGGGACAGCGGAGGTGAACCTGATCACGGACAACCGCAGCGCGGTCTCGGCCCGCGTGCTGCCGAACGGTCCGGAGGGCGTGGCGGAGCCGGAGGTCGGCAACTCCAGCAGCCTGCTGCTCGACTTCATAGACCGTAACCAGGCGATCAGGGAGGGTCAGCTCGTCGTCACCGCCGGCTGGAGCAACGGCGCGATCTCCTCCGCGTTCCCGCCGGGGATCCCGATTGGCGAGGTGAGCGCGGCCAGCGTCGAGCGAGCAGGAGACCTATCAACGGGTTCACCTGGAGCCGTTCGCCGATCTGCGAAACCTCGACCTCGTCCAGGTGGCGACCGGCGGCCCCAAGCGACCGGGGGTGCCCAAGTGATCATCACTCGCCGGAGCGCGATCCGGATCGCGCTGATCATCGTCGTCGCGGTCGTGCTGCAGCTGTCGTTCTTCTCGTACCTGACCTTCTTCGGCACGACCCCCGCCATCATCCCGCTCGTCGTCATCTCCCTCGGCCTGCTCGGCGGCGCGGTGACCGGCGCGGTGTGCGGCTTCGCCATCGGGCTCCTGGTCGACTCCGCCCTCCTGCAGACGCTGGGCATCTCGTCGCTGGTCCTGCTGGGCGTCGGATACCTGGCGGGGCGCTACCGCGAGGGGACCGAGATCTCCAACTCGCTGGTCCCCCTGCTCCTGATCGGCGCCCTGACGACCGTCGCCGCTGCCGGCTTCGCGGCGATCCAGCTGATGCTCGGGGTGCGCGCGCCGGTCAGCCTCCTGGTCCTGAGGGAGATCGTCGTCCAGGGCCTGCTTGGCGGTGCTCCTGGCGATCCCGCTCTATCCCCTGATCCGCAGGATCCTGCGCCCGGCGATCGTCGACGACTTCGCGGCGCCGCGGGCGCGGAGCCCGATCACGAAGGGGGCCTCCCGGTCGCGACGCGTTCGAGGCCGCCGCGTACGGCGGGCGGCGGGGGTCTCGATGATGTTCGGCGAGCGTGAGCGACCGCTGATGCCGGCGCAGTTCGCGCTGCGCGTCGCGATCCTGAGCGGCTTGGCGCTGATCGTCTTCTCGATCATCTTCTTCCGGCTCTGGTACCTGCAGGTGCTCTCGGGCGACAAGTACCTGAAGCAGGCCAAGAACAACCAGGTTCGCGAGCTCACGGTGCGGGCGCCCCGGGGCGAGATCCTCGACCGGCAGGGCAACGTCCTGGTGGACAATCGCACGGCGCTCGCCCTCCAGCTGGACCCCACGGAGCTGCCGCACTCGCGCGAGAGGCGAAAGCGTGAGTTCGCCCGCCTCGGACAGGCGACCGGCATGTCGCCCCACGAGATCTCCAAGCAGCTTCGCAAGCAGACCAAGGAGCTGCCGGCCAACCCGGTGACCCTGCAACGCGACGTCGGCCACGACCTCGTCTACTACCTGCGCGAGAACCAGGACCGATTCCCCGGGGTCACCGTGCAGCAGGTCTACGTGCGGAACTACCCCGATGGCACCCTCGGCGCCCAGATCTTCGGCTACGTGCGCGAGGTGACCGAGGACCAGCTCAAGGAGGCCCGCTACCAGGGGCTGATTCCCGGCGACCAGGTGGGGCAATCCGGGGTCGAGAACACGTACGACAACGTCCTGCGGGGTGCTAACGGCGTCACCCGGGTCCAGGTGGACGCCGAGGGCCGGCCGACCGGCGGGGTGCTCAGCCGAACGCAGGCGAGGGCGGGCGACAACCTGCTGCTGAGCCTCGACACCCGGGTGCAGCAGGCGGGGGAGGCGGCGATTGACTCGTTCAGCCCCCGGGCGCGTTCGTGGCGATGAACGTGAGCGACGGTGAGATCCTCGGCCTGGGCTCCTCGCCGACGTTCGACCCGTCGATCTTCACCAAGCCGGTGATCCCGCAATCGACCTACGATCAGCTGACCTCTGAGACCACCGGGGCGCCGCTTACGGATCGCGCGATCCAGGGGCTCTATCCGACCGGCTCGACCTTCAAGCCGATCACCGCGATCGCGGCGCTCGAGAGCGGGGTGATCACGCCGGCGACGACGATCTACGACGGCGGCGTGTTCACCGTCGGCGGCGATCGACTTCAAGAACGCGGGCGGCAGCGCTCATACGGATCGCTCCAGCTTCCGGCGGCGCTCCAGGTCTCCTCCGACGTCTTCTTCTACAACGTCGGCGCGACGCTCGACACCGCGATAGCAGACGGGGCGAGACACCAGCAGCAGTGGGCCTCCGAGCTGGGTATCGGCCGTCCGACCGGGAATCGACCTTCCCGGCGAGATGCCACCGGGCTGCTGCCGACCCCGGCAGTGGCGCAACCAGCTCTACAAGGAGCACCAGACCGACCGGCCGTGGCCGGGGGCGACGACGGTGAACCTTGCGGTCGGTCAGGGAGACCTGCAGGCCAACCCGCTGCAGATGGCGGTTGCCTACTCGGCGATCGCCAACGGCGGCGACGTCGTGCGGCCTCACGTCGGGCTCGAGGTCCAGGACCCGCGGGGCAGGGTGGTGCAGGAGATCGACCCGGCGCCGCAACGCAACCTCGACATCGACCCCACCTACAGCAAGGCGATCCTCGAGGGCATCCACATGGCGGCGCAGTCGCCGGGCGGGACCTCCTACCCGGTGTTCGGGAACTTCCCGATCCCAATGGCGGGGAAGACGGGCACGGCGGAGCGGTATCCGCAGGGGGATCAGTCGTGGTACGTCGCGCTGGCGCCCTATCCGAACCCACAGATCGCCGTCGCGACGACGATCGAGCAGGGAGGGTTCGGCGTGGATTCCGCGGCGCCCGTGGCCCGCCAGATCCTCGACGCGTACTTCAACACCCACAAGCAGGAGGCGAAGGCGGCTGGGGGCAAGGTGCCCTCAAAGGGGCCGATCGAGGAAGGGCCGACCCCGAGCACAGGCACCGCGCCGGGGAACCCCGACTGATGGTCTCCGACGCGTATCCCCGCCCGTTCGACGAGCGGCGCACGGCGGCCGAGGAGCGCGCCGGCGTGCTGGGCCTCGATCCGCTGCTGCTGTTCGCCGCGCTGGGACTGATCGGCTTCAGCCTGTTCACGCTCAAGGCGGTGACCGGGGGCGACATTCCCCACGACCCCTATTACTACGTCGTTCGGCAGGCGATCTACGCGGTTCTGGGGATCGCCTTGATGCTTGCCATCGCCCGAGTCGACTACTCTCGTTTCAGGGAGCTGCGCGTCGGCCTCTACACGGCGATGATCGCAAGCATCATCCTGGTGCTGCTTTTGGGCGAGGCCACGCGCGGCTCGAGACGATGGATAGAGCTTCCCTTCTTCACGTTCCAGCCGTCCGAGCTCGGCAAGGTGCTGTTGATCATGGCCCTGGCCGGGTTCGCGATCGATCGTGCACGTCGGGTGAGCGAACGGCAGCGAACGGCACGCCTCCTGTTGATGGGGTTCGTGCCGGCGCTGATCGTGTTCCTGCAGCCGGACCTCGGGACCGCGGTCACGTACGTCGTGATCACGCTGGCGATCCTGTTCGTGGTGGGGGTGCGCTGGACGCACTTCGCGTTGCTGGGCGCGCTGCTGGCGGCCGCCGTCACGGTGGTCCTGGTGGTCTCGCCGGCGATCGGGCACCCGATCTTGAAGGACTACCAGCAGGAGCGGCTGACGTCGTTCCTCAACCCGAGCTCGGATCCGCGCGACGCGACCTACCAGATAAATCAGTCGCTGATCGCGATCGGCTCCGGCGGCAAGGTCGGACGTGGAGCGGACTCGACGCAGACCGAGAACGGCTTCGTCCCGGACCGCACCACGGACCTCATCTTCTCCGTCGTCGGCGAGCGATTCGGCTTCGTCGGCGCTGCCTTCGTCCTATCCCTCTACGCCCTGCTGATCTGGAGGGCGCTGCGCATATTGACGCTTTCGAAGAACTTGTACGGGAGCCTGATAGCGGGGGCGATCGCCGCGATGTTCATGTGCCAGGTGTTCGTGAACGTCGGCGTCGCGATCGGGATCATGCCGGTGACCGGCATCCCGTTACCTCTGATGAGCTTCGGAGGATCCTCCGTCGTCGTCACCCTGATGGCGGTCGGGCTCCTGCAGAGCATCTATGTCCAAGCGCGGCTCACCTCCAAGAGCAGGGCGGATCTGCTCCGCTGAGCGGATCTCAACCCACTCTTTGAGGTGAACACTTGAAAAAACGCATACTCGTTTCAGTCGACGCCGGCGAGACCCGCGTCGCGGTTCTGGAGAGCAAGGGCGCCAGTCGCCGAGGCGGCCGGCGCAAGGCTGGTGGTCCTGGCAGGGACCGGGCAGCGTCCGGAGGCGCAGCTGAGGACGCTGCCGATCTGGAAGGTCGCCGAGCTCTACATCGAGCGCCGCGACCAGCGGTCGATCGTCGGCAACATCTACAAGGGAGTCGTCGACAACGTCCTCCCCGGCATGGAGGCGGCGTTCGTGGACATCGGCCTCGAGCGAAACGGATTCCTGCACGTCGACGAGATCGTCCTACCGGGCGGTAAGCAGGGGCCGCGCCGCGGCCGCGGCAAGGGACGGCGGATCGACGAGCTCCTGAAGCCACGCCAGGAGGTCCTCGTCCAGGTCGTCAAGGATCCGTTGAAGACGAAGGGCGCGCGCCTCTCCATGCAGCTCTCGATCGCCGGGCCGCTACCTCGTCTACATGCCGCTCGGAGGCGGCGTCGGCGCCAGCCGGCGGCTCTCCGACGCCGAGCGCGAGCGCCAGCGAAAGCTGCTGCAGAACATCCACAAGGGCCAGGGAGGCGTGATCGTGCGAACTGCCGCGCAGGGCGCCCGCAAGGCCGACTTCGAGCGCGACATCGACTACCTGCGCAAGCTGTACGAGGTCGTCGAGGGACGCACCGAGAAGGCCAAGGCTCCGGCGATGGTCTTCCAGGAGGCCGATCTGTCGATTCGGGTGCTGCGTGACGTGCTCACGAAGGAGTTCGACGGGGCGATCATCGACGACGCCAAGCAGCATCACCGGGTGACCAGCTTCTTCCAGCGCACCGCGCCCGAGCTGGTCGACGAGGTCGAGCTCTACGAAAAGCGCGAGCCCCTGTTCGAGCAGATGGGCGATCGAGGAGGCCTACCGCTCGACACTCTCGCGCAGGGTGGAACTGCCCTCCGGCGGCTACATGATGATCGACTACGCCGAGGCGCTGACCGTGGTCGACATCAACACGGGCAGCTTCACGGGGCGCGGCAAGGGCCGGCTCGAGGACACGATCACCAGGGTCAACGTCGAGGCGGCCGAGGAGGTCGTGCGGCAGCTCCGCCTGCGTGACATCGGCGGGATCATCGTCATCGACTTCATCGACATGGCGCGGGCGCGCAACCGCGACCAGGTCCTGAAGACCCTCCGCAAGGCGCTGGACGCGGACAAGACGAAGAGCTACGTGATGGACGTCTCGCCCCTGGGGTTGGTCGAGATGACGCGCCAGAACGTCACCGACGGCGTGCGGGAGATCCTCACCAAGCGATGCCCGACCTGCGATGGCGAGGGCGTGGTCGAGTCCGAGGAGACGGTCGCGATCCAGATCGTGCGCCGCCTGCGGGAGATGCTCGACGCGAAGCCCGAGAAGGAGGTCGCCGAGGCGTTCCTGATTCGCGTCAACCCTCGCGTCGCCGCGGAGCTGTTGCGCGAGGACAGCCCGCTGCACGAGCTCGAGAGGGAGGCCGGCAAGTACTTCCACTTCGAGGGCGGCGAGGCGCTGTCGCTGGACACCTTCGAGATCACAGAGAGCGGGACCCGATCCGAGATCGAGGAGCGGGCGCTGCCGTTCCAGGTCGGCGAGGAGGTGCTGGTGAAGATCGAGGAGCCGCACATGTACAACGCCGACGATGCGGTCGCCCGCGTGGACAGCTACATCGTCAGCATCGCCGACGGCGGGCGGTTCGTCGGCGACCGTCGCCTGGTCCGGATCGACAGCGTCGGGCGTTCAGCGGCGACCGCCTCGCTTGTCGGTGCTCCGGACGGCAACTCGAACGACGAGGGGGCGCGCCGGGGCGAAGGCGCGGACGGGGGAGGAGACGGTTCCCTAGAATCGCCACCCTCCAAGCGGCGCCGCGGCCGGCGAGGCGGCAGGCGCCGTTCTCGTGCGAGGGCGTCGAGCGACTCCGGAGTCCAATGGCGACTAGCACCAGCTACGCGATAGTCGAGAGCGGCGGCAAGCAGTATCGAGCCGAGAAGGGCTCGAGCCTGGTCGTCGAGCACCTGTCCGCCGACGAGGGGGCGAAGGTCAACCTCCGTGCGGTCATGTATCGCGGCGACGGCGACGTCGTGCTGGAGGCCAAGGAGCTCGAGAAGGTGAAGGTCGAGGCGGTGGTCGCGGAGCACCTGCGCGGGCCGAAGGTGCGCGTGTTCAAGTACAAGGCGAAGAAGGGGTACCGGCGCCGCTCGGGCCATCGCCGGGAGCTGACCCGGCTCGAGGTCACGGACGTGCGGATGCTGACCCGAAAGCCGGCAGCGAAGGCAGAGGCGAAGCCGGCGGCGAAGGAAGGCCGAGACGAAGCCGGCGGAGAAGGCACGAGGCCGAGACGAAGGCGCCCGCAGAGGCGCCGAAGCCGGCTCCGAAGAAGCCGGCGGCCAAGAAGCCGGCGCCGAAGAAGCCGGCGGCCGGCAAGCCCGCCGCGAAGGGCAAGTCCCAGACCGCGCGCAAGCCCGCCTCGTCGGCCCGGCGCTCGTCATCTGCTAAGAAGGAGTTAGCCATGGCGCACAAGAAGGGACTCGGCTCAAGCCGCAACGGGCGCGACTCGAACCCCAAGTACCTCGGGGTGAAGGTGTTCGCCGGCCAGAAGGTCGGCGGCGGCGAGATCATCGTCCGCCAGCGCGGCACGCGCTTTCGCCCAGGCGACGGCACCGGCCTCGGCCGCGATCACACGATCTTCGCCACCCGCGCGGGCGTGGTCGAGTTCAAGTGCGGCCACAAGGGCCGGGTCGTCTCCGTCGCCGCGGGCAAGTAGCCGGTTTCCGGAGCCTGGGCCCGACCGGAACAGGCTGGGTAGGCACAGGGTCCGGTCGGTCATGGCGTCCGTTGGCGTCTTACTCGGCCTGAAGCCGACTAATCCGCCACTCGATGCCTTGGCGCGGACGTTGCCCCACCCAGCCAACACAACGACGCTGGGTCGAGCGGGCCCTAAGCTCGCCAGGTGCTGTACGACAAGGCGAAGATCTACGTCGAGGGCGGCCGCGGCGGCGACGGCTGCGTGAGCTTTCGGCGCGAGGCGCACGTGCCGCGCGGTGGGCCCGACGGTGGGGATGGCGGGCGCGGCGGCGACGTCGTCCTGGTCGGCGACCCCTCGCGTCGCGACCTGGCGTCGCTTCAACCGCGCCCGCCACTTCCGCGGCGGCCGCGGCGCTCATGGACGGGGCAAGCAGCAACACGGGGCGCGAGGCGAGGACGAGCTGCTCCTGGTGCCGCCCGGGACCCAGGCGGAGGGCCTCGAGGGCCGGCGCTACGACCTCGTCCAGCCGGGCCAACGCGCGGTCGTTGCCGCCGGGGGCCAGGGCGGGCACGGAAACAAGCGGTTCGCCACCTCGACCCGGCAGGCGCCCCGATTCGCCGAGAAGGGGCTGGAGGGCGAGGCCGGCTGGATCGAGTTGCGCTTGAAGCTGCTCGCCGACGCCGGGCTCGTCGGCCTGCCGAACGCCGGCAAGTCCTCGCTGCTCAGCCGGCTGACGCGGGCGGCGCCGAAGGTCGCCGAGTATCCGTTCACGACCCTCGAGCCCGTGCTCGGGACGCTCGAGTCCGAGGAGCGCCAACTCGTCCTCGCCGACATCCCCGGCCTGATCGAGGGCGCCGCGCAGGGCGCCGGCCTGGGCCACGAGTTCCTCGCCCACGTCGAGCGCTGCGGGCTGCTGGTCCACCTGGTGGACGTCGGCGGCGAGGACCCCCCGGCGGCCTACGAGGCGGTCAGGGCCGAGCTCACCGAATACGGCGCCGGGCTCGAGCGGCTGCCGGAGCTCGTGGTGCTCTCGAAGCGGGACCTGCTGCCGGACGATCTCCTCGCCGGCGCGGTCGCGGAGTGGACCGATCGCCTCGGTGAGGCGGCGCTCGGCGTGCTCGCGGCCTCCTCGGCGACCGGCGTCGGGATCGAGGAAGTTCGCAGAGCGATCTTTCGCGCCGCGGCGGAGCCGGGCGCCGAGATCGCCGCAGGTCCCGCCGCGCAGCCCGAGTTCGAGGCCGAGCACATCGTCTACCGGCCGGCCGGCAGGCAGGGCTTCGCGGTCGAGCGCGTCGACGATGGCGCGTTCGAGGTCCGCGGCCGCGGGGTCGAGCTGCTGCTTCGCCGCCACGACCTCGAGAACCCGGAGGCCCTCGCCTACCTGGAGCAGCGGCTGAAGGAGATCGGCGTGATCGCGGCCCTGCGCTCGGCGGGCTTCGAGCCGGGCGACGAGGTCCGGATCGGCGAGCAGGCGTTCGACCTGGATCCCGGCGCCTAGCGGAACGGCTCCAGCATCCGCTGGGAACCGCCCAGACGCTACCTACACTTGCCGCGATGACGGTCGTCGCAAAGCTCGGATCCTCCATCGTCGCCGACGACGACGGTGCGCTGCGCTCTGGGGTGCTGGACAGCGTCTGCGCGCAGGTCGCCGAGGTGCACCACGACGGTGAAAACGTCGTTCTGGTCACCTCAGGGGCGATCGCGCGAGGCATGCGGCTGATGGACCTCGATCAGCGGCCCGCGCACGATCGACGAGATGCAGGCGGCCTCCGCGGTCGGCCAGGGGTCGCTCTTTCGCGCCTACGAGGAGCGCCTCGACGGCCAGGAGGTGCACGCGGCGCAGGTCCTTCTGACCTCGTTCGACATGTCCGCCCGGATGCACTACCTCAATGCCCGCCAGACGCTTCGGCGCCTGCTCGAGTGGCGCGTCGTGCCGGTGGTGAACGAGAACGACACCACGGCCACGGACGAGATCACCTTCGGGGACAACGACTTCCTCTCCGCCCAGGTGGCGATCCTGCTCGAGGCGCGACTGCTGGTCCTGCTCACGGACACGCCCGGCCTGTACACCGCCGACCCGCGTGCCGATCGCAGACGCCGAGCTGGTGGAGGAGGTGCGCTCGTTCGGGGAGCTCGATCGCTACGAGATCGGTGATCGGACCTCCGCCTTCGGCTCGGGCGGCATGCGGAGCAAGGTGGCGGCAGCGGAGATCGCGAGCGCCGGGGGCATCCCGGTCGTCGTCTGCGACGGCAAGGAGCCCGGCAGCCTTCTGGCCGCGGCGCGCGGCGAGCCGGTCGGGCACCCGCTTCGCGCCGCACCCCGAGCGGACGCCGAGCTTCAAGCTATGGCTCCGCTACGCCAAGCCCAGCCGGGGCCGGGTGGTGATCGACGAGGGGCGGCCCGGGTGCTGCGAGAACGGGGCTCCAGCCTGCTCCCGGTGGGCATCACCGGCGTCGAGGGCGAGTTCGCGGCCGGGGAGGCGGTCGAGGTGGTCTGCGACGGCGACGTGGTCGGCAAGGGGATCGTCGAACTACTCCGCCTCGGAGCTCGGCCGGATCAAGGGGCTGCAGTCGGCCGAGGTGCTGGAGCGGATGCCGAACGCCTCCGAGGAGGCGGTTCACCGCAACTACTTCGTGCTGACCTGACGGGGCGGCGGCCCCCGCCCGCTCCTCCAAATGGGCGACCGGTGGCGTCAGCACATTTCGCTACGAGCGGTCCGGGGCCGCCGCCCGTCAGAGCTGGTAGGTCACCAGCGCGAGGGCGACGTCGGTGCCGTCGTCGGCGGAGACCCTGACCTCGCAGAAGCACAGCCCGGTGCTGCCTCGCCGCACCACGCGGGCGTCGGCCGTGATCCCCTGCCCGCGAGCCGGCGGCCAGGAAGTCCACGGTCAGCCCGACCGTCGAGGCGCGTGGGCGCTCGGGCACCTCCGCGCCCGACCACACCGCCGCAGCGGCCGCCGTGTCGATCAGCGAGCTGATCGCGCCGCCGTGGACGACATCGCCCATGCGTGGGCAGCGCGTCGCCATAGGGCAACGCGAGCACTGCCCGCCCCGGCTCCATCTCCTGCAGGCGGATGCCGAGATGGGCGACGAACGGGGAGTTGTCGAGCCATCCACGGGCGAGCCCGGCGCCGTTCCCCGGCGCCTTTCCGCTCTCCGATCGGTCCGCGTCCGCCATGGTCGAGGCCACTCTGCAAGCTACCCTGTCGAGCATGGCCACAGCGACCAGGACCGTCGCCGACATTGCCGTCTCGGCCAAGCAGGCGTCGCGGGAGCTGGCGATCGCGAGCACGGAGCGGCGAGACGCTGCCCTCGCCCGGCTTGCGGAGCTGCTCACCGAGCGCCGCACCGAGGTCCTCGCAGGCAAATGCCCAGGACCTCGCGGACGAGCGCGCCGACGGGCTCACCGAGGCGCTGCGTCGATCGCCTGATGCTGAACGAGGAAAGGGTCGCCGCGATGGCCGACGGGTGTGCGGGAGGTCGCCCGGCTCCCCGACCCGGTCGGTGAGCTGCTCGACGAGCGCGTGCTGGCGAGCGGCCTGCGGATGAGGAAGGTGAGGGTGCCCCTCGGCGTGATCGCGGTCATCTACGAGGCCCGGCCCAACGTGACCATCGACTGCGCGGCGCTGACCTTGAAGAGCGGCAACGCCATCGTTCTGCGCGGCTCGAGCTATGCGGCTCGGTCGAATGCCGCGCTCGCCGCGCTGGTGCGCCGAGGCCGTGCGGGAGTCGGGCCTGCCGGACGGCTCGGTCGAGCTGCTGGATGGGGGAGATCGCGCCGAGCTCGCCGAGCTGGCGACGGCCGAGGGCCTGGTCGACCTGATCATCCCCCGTGGCGGAGAGGGGCTGAAGGATGCGCTGAAGTCCGTGGCCACGGTGCCGGTGATGTACGCGGCGGCGGGGAACAACCACGTTTACGTGCACGCCGACGCCGACCTCGAGATGGCCCGCAGGGTCGCCTACAACGCCAAGGTTCAACGGCCCGGCGTGTGCAACGCGGCCGAGACCCTGCTCGTCAACTCGGCGGTGGCCGAGGCATTCCTGCCGGGGGTTCTGGCCGACGTGCACGCGGCCGGGGTCGAGCTCGTCGGAGACGAGCGGGTGCAGGGCGCGGCCGGGGAGACGCCCGTTGGCGAGGCGATCGAATCCGACTGGGACACCGAGTACCTGGGGATGAAGATGGCGGTGGCGGTCGTCGACTCGCTCACGGACGCGATCGCGCACGTCAACCTCCACGGCACCGGTCACTCCGAGGCGATCCTGACCACCTCCGACTCGGCGGCGGAGGCGTTCGCCGCGGGAGTCGATGCCGCTGTCGTCTACGTCAATGCGTCGACCCGGTTCACGGACGGATTCGAGTTCGGGATGGGGGCGGAGATCGGCAATTCGACGCAGAAGCTCCACGCCAGGGGGCCGATCGGCCTCCGCGAGTTGACGACGTTCAAGTACGTCGTCGAGGGCGACGGCCAGGTCCGCGAATAGGGGTATCAGGTCGCCGCGGTCGGCGTTCTCGGGGGCGCGTTCAATCCGCCGCACATCGGGCACTTGGTGCTCGCTCAGGAGGCGGCCTTCCAGCTTGGGCTCGAGCGCGTGCTGCTGGTCCCGGTCGGCCGATCTCCCTACAAGCGCATCGACCCCGAGCCGGGGGCCGATGTGCGCCTCGAGATGACCCGATTGGCGGCGAACACGAACGAGCTGCTGGAGGCGTCGGACTTGGAGACCAGCCGTGACGGCCCCTCGTTCACCGTTCGCACGCTGGAGCTGTTGACCGAGGCGCAGCCGCGGAACGAGTTCTTCTTCCTGCTCGGTGCCGACGTCGCGGCCGGGCTCGAGGCCTGGCGGGAACCCGAGAGGGTGCTGGGGCTGGCGCGCCTCGGGATCGCTTCACGCTCGGGGACTGCAGCCGAGGAGGCGGAGGCCGCCGTCGAGCGGGTCGGCGACGGTGAGCGCGCCGAGATCGTGAGGATGCCGGAGATCGGGGTGTCGTCCACGGGCATTCGCCGGCGTGTGGCGGGCGGGCGTCCGATCCGCTACCTGACACCCGACGCCGTGGCGAGGCTCATTTACGAGCGGGAGCTGTACCGAGGGTGAGCTCGCCCGATCGGGAGGCCCAGGGCTCGGCGCGGCTCGCGAAGCGCATCGCGCAGGTGGCCGACGCCAAGCAGGCGGACGAGCTGGTCGCGCTCGACATGAGAGAGCTGGTCGGCTACACGGACTTTCTCGTGATCTGCACGGCCCGCAACGAGCGCCACGCGAAGGCGATCCACGACGAGGTCTACCAGCGGCTGAAGCACGACGACGAGCTGTTGCCGGCGAACGTCGAGGGGGACCGCGAGGCCCGCTGGGTGCTGATGGATTACCTGGACTGCGTGCTTCACGTGTTCGTGCCCGAGTTGCGCGAGCGCTACCGCATGGAGGTCCTCTGGGGGGACGCGCCGCAACTCGACCTCGGCTTGCAGGCGGTTCGCGACAGCGCCTGAGCGAGCGACGGCGTGGGGTGAGCTCGTCGGCGGTAGCCGTCCGACCGGGCTCCTAGCCTGCTGCGCATCGGCGAGCGTCGCTTCAAGAGGTCCTTGCTCGGCTACCGCCCGCGGGAGGTCGACGAGGCGATCGGCAAACGAGACGCGGCGATCGCCGACTGGGATGCGGCGCTCCGCGCCGCGACGGATCGGCTGGCGGGCGCCGAGCGAATCGCCGCCGATCGCGAGCTCGAGTTGCAGACTCGAAGCGGGGAGCTGACGAGCTCGGGGGAGCGGGTTGACGAGCTCGAGGGGGTGGCGACGTGGCTTGCCGATCGGGTGGTCGAGCGGGAGAGAGAGCTCCGGGAGCTCCGCACCGACATGGAGCGACTCCGAACGGACGGCGAGGAGGGCACGCAAGCGCTGGCGGCCCTCGCGGAGGAATTGACGACCCTTCGTAGGCTGGCCAGGGGTCAGGCCACCAGGATGCGCCTGCGGGCGCTGCGGGACGCGGGCGAGCTGCTGGGGCGCGCGGCCAAGGTCGAGCGGGGCGTCGGCGAGCCGGACAGCGAGTTGGTCGAGTCGGTGCGCGAGGCGATCGAGCGGATCGGCGCCGCCGAGGAGCGGGAGGAGGACCCGCTCGAGTGGATCGCGTCCACGAACGGCCATGTCGAGCGCGAGTCCGGCGAGCTGTTCGATGGGCTGGTGGAGGTCGAGGTGGGGCCGCTCAGCGACTTCTCGCAGCTGGTCGGCTTCGAGGATGCGGCGGCGGGAATCGGCGCGACGTCCGAGGTCTCGGTGAAGCGCTTCACGCAGGGCCGGGCGACGGTGGCGATGAGGTTCAAGCACCCGGTCGAGCTGCTCAGGGAGCTCGAGGGGCGCGCCCCCTTCGAGTTCGAGGTGCGCGACATGCGCGCCGACCGCCTCGTCCTCGACGTCAGCCAGTAGCGCGACGGGCGGGCGGGCCCGGCCTCGAGCGGCTAGCGTTCTCGGCGTGGCGGAGTCGACTGCGCCGGTCAACGGGATCGAGATCGTCTACGAGGAGTTCGGCGACTCGACCGATCCGACCGTGCTCCTGATCATGGGGCTCGGGGTGCAGATGCTGGGCTGGGACGCGGAGTTCTGCAAGCTGCTGGCGGGCCGGGGATTCCGCGTGGTCCGGTTCGACAACCGCGACGTGGGGCGGTCGACCAAAGTCGACGGCGGCCCCCGGGCGAACGTCCTCGCGGCTGTCTCGGGCGACCTCAGCTCGGTGAGCTACACGCTCGATGACATGGCGGCCGACTCCGCCGCCCTGCTCGACCACCTGGACGTCGACGCGGCGCACGTCGTGGGCGCATCGCAGGGCGGGATGATCGCCCAGACGCTCGCGCTCCGGCACCCGAACAAGGTCCTCTCGCTCGTCTCGCTCATGTCGACCACGGGGGATCGTGCGGTGGGACAGCCCCATCCGGAGGCGCTGCCCGCGCTGCTCACGAGGGCCCCCGCGGACCGCGAGGGGTTCCAGGAGTTCGTGGTTCGAGTGTGGCGCGTGATCGGATCGCCGGGATTCGAGTCCGATGAGGATCAGCTGCGCGCCCATGCGGGGGCGAGCTACGACCGCGGCATCCACCCGGACGGGACGGCGCGGCAGCTGGTCGCGATCCTCGCCTCCGGCGACCGGGCCGCAGAGCTCAGGCAACTGGACGTGCCCACGGTCGTCATCCACGGGACGGACGATGCGCTGATCGATGTCTCGGGGGGAAAGGCGACCGCGGAAGCGATCCCGGGGGCGAAGCTGGTGTTGATCGAGGGAATGGGTCACGACCTGCCGCGGGCGCTGTGGCCGCGGTTCGTGGACCTGATCGCGGCCAATGCGGAGCGGGCGCGGCCGGTTGGCACGATCACCTAGCACCCGCCTGCGGAGCAACGTTTAGCCGGCGCTACACTGGCGGCCGAGCCGGCATCGAGGGGCTGTAGCTCAGCTGGGAGAGCGTCGCGCTGGCAGCGCGAAGGTCACGGGTTCGAGTCCCGTCAGCTCCATCGAATACTTGGCTGCTTCGACCTTGCGAGGAGAAGGCGAAGTCCTCGTAAGGCTCTAACTCCACATTTCAGTGGTGAGCCGCGAAATCGGGAAGGGCTGCGCCGGGACCACATGGCGCCGATAGCCCTACGCTGACCGGATGCGGTGGCTGGTCGATGGCATGAACGTGATCGGGACGCGTCCCGATCAGTGGTGGAAGGACCGTCACGGGGCGATGGTTCGCCTGGTCGACCTCTTGGAGCGCTGGGTCGCCAGCAGCGGTGAGGACGTCACCGTGGTGTTCGAGCGCCCGCCCTCACCGCCGATCTCATCCACCGTGATCGAGGTCGCGCACGCGCCGCGCCCGGGTCCCGACTCCGCGGACGACGAGATCGTCCGCCGCCTCGCCGACGATCCTGTGCCCGCCGAGGTCCGGGTCGTCACGTCGGACCGCTGGCTCGCCGATCGAGTGCGCGCCGCCGGCGCCACCACCGAGCCGGCTGACGCATTCCGGACCCGGCTCGAGGCCCGCTGATCGAGCCATCCGGCCGCACGACCAGCGGGATCGCCGTAGGCGCTCGTGTGGTCGAGGAGATGCTTTCATCTTCTTTTCATCTTCGCCGGGCACTGTCGAGACAGTGAGAGCCGCAAGCCAGCTCCAGGCTCGGTTGCGATGCGCGTACTAATCGTCGAGGACCACGCCAAGATGGCCGGGCTGATCAAGCGCGGCCTTCACAAGGAGGGCATGGCCACGGACGTGGCGAGCAACGGCGAGGACGCGCTCTGGCGCGCCGAGGCCACGGAATACGACGCGATCATCCTCGACGTCACGTTGCCGGGGATCGACGGCTTCGAGGTCTGTCGCCGGCTGCGGGCCGACGGAGTCTGGGCGCCGGTCCTGATGCTGACCGCGCGCGACGCAGTCAGAGACAGGGTCGAGGGGCTCGATCAGGGCGCCGACGACTACCTGACCAAGCCCTTCTCCTACGCGGAGCTCCTGGCCCGCCTGCGCGCGCTGATGCGCCGCGGCGCGCTCGAGCGTCCCGCGGAGCTTCGGGTGGGGGATCTGCGCCTCGACCCCGCCCGCCGGCAAACCTGGCGGGGGGAGACCGAGATCCGGCTCTCGGCCAAGGAGTTCTCCATCCTCGAGACGTTCATGCGCAGGCCGGGCGAGGTCTTGTCGCGGTTCCAGCTCCTGGAGCACGCCTGGGACTACGACTACGAGAATCGCTCGAACGTCGTCGACTCCTACATCCGCCTCCTGCGACGCAAGATCGATCGCCCGTTCGGGGCGGACAGCATCGAGACCGTGCGCGGGGCCGGATATCGGCTTCGAGAGGGCCCATCCGGGTGAGCCGCCTCCCGGTTCGGCTGCGCGTCACGCTCGTCTTCGCGGCGATCATGGCCGTGGTGCTGGGCGCCACGGGGCTCTTCCTCCGCGTTCGGATGGAACACAACCTCGACCAGTCGATCAACCAGGACCTGCGGTCGCGCAGCAGCACGCTGATCTCGTTGATCCGCACCGGCGAGGCCCACCTCGGCGAGGCGGTCCGAAGCGCCCTCAAGGAGCGCGGCGGGAGCTTCGCTCAGATCTTGAAGTCCGCAGGGAGTCTTTTCGAGCCGCGGGCGCAGCGAGGCGAGCGACCCGTCCTCGGCTTGGCCGAGGCCGGACGCGCCGCCCGAGAGCCGACCTTCGTTGAACGCTCCGGCGCGCCGGGACTTCACGAGGAGCCGGTCCGCCTGTTGGCCACGCCCTTCCCGTTCGAGCGGCGTCAGCTGATCGTGGTCGTCGGAACATCACTGACCGCTCGCAACGACGCCCTTCAGAGTCTCACGACGCTGCTCTTGATCGGTGGGCCGATCGCCCTTCTTCTGGCCTCGCTCGCCGCCTTCTGGACCGTGGGGGCCGCGCTGCGGCCGGTCGAGGCCATGCGCCGCAGGGCAACCGAGATCTCCGCCGCCGAATCCGAGCAGCGACTACCGGTGCCCGAGGCCCAGGACGAGCTTCGCCGCCTGGGTGAGACGCTGAACGCGATGCTGGACAGGCTCGAAGCCGCCCTGCAGCGCGAGCGGTCCTTCGTTGACGACGCCAGCCACGAGCTGCGCACGCCGCTTGCACTACACAAGAGCGAGCTGGAGCTGGCCCTGCGATACGGGGGCAGCAGGGAGGAGCTTCGCGCCGCGATCGCCTCGGCGATGGACGAGGCCGACCGTCTCTCGCAGCTGGCGGAGAACCTGCTCGTCCTTGCCCGCTCCGACAAGGGCGTGCTGTCCATCCACCCGGAGCCGCTCGTCGTGCGCGAGCTGTTCGCGACGATCACCGGGAGGCTGGGCGACCGGGCGCGGGAGGCCGACCGGTCGCTTGACGCCGACGACCCCGACGGACTCGTGGTCGAGGCCGATCGCCTTCGAGCAGAGCAGGCGCTGACGAACCTTGTTGAGAACGCCTTGCGCCACGGCGAGGGGCCCGTGCGGCTCTGGGCGCTGGAACGGGACGGCTTTATTGAGCTTCATGTAAGCGACGCGGGCCCCGGCTTCTCGCCCGACTTCCTACCTCACGCCTTCGAGCGCTTCAGGCGCGCCGATGCCGCCCGGGCCGAAGGGGGCGCAGGCCTGGGGCTGGCGATCGTCGAAGCGGTCGCCCAGGCGCATGGCGGCTGCGCCGGGGCCAGGAACGCGTCGCAGGGAGGCGCCGACGTCTGGATTGCGCTCGATCGGGTCGGGCCGGCCTAGAGAGCGGCCGCGGCGCCCGGATCGGGGGCGCCGGGTCCCACGCCCGCGGCCGCCGGGAACCTCATCCTCCGGCCCGCTTTACCACCTCGAGCTCCTCGACACGAAGGCGGCCGACCTCGAGCTCGTCGATTCGCAGCCGCTTCACGGCAGCCCGACCGATCGCGACCCGTCCGATTGCCAGGGCGCCGATCGCCCCGGCGCCGATGGCGAGGGCCCCCGTGGCCAGGGCGCCGATCGCCCCGGCGCCGATCGCCCCGGCGCCCACGGAGGCCGCCCCCGCCGAGGCCTGCTCGACCTCGATCACCTCGCTTCCGCCTCGGGTGAGCCACCGGGCATCACGTCGAGGCTTTCGTTCCAGCTTCATCGGCACCTCCTCGGTCGCACCTGGGAGCCCATCCTGTCACGCCTGCCGAAACGGCTCGGATAGGGTGACGGGGCGATGAAGCAGGTCGCCGACGGCGTCTGGCATCTCGACACCTTCTTCCTGCCGAAGGCGATCAACGCGTACCTCGTCGACGAGGTGTTGATCGACGCGGGAACGCGCCATTCGGCGACCAAGATCCTGAAGCAGCTCCGAGGACACAGGGTCACGACGCATGCCCTCACCCACGCTCATCCCGACCATCAGGGCGCGAGTGATGAGCTGTGCGAGAACCTCGGCATCCCGTTCTGGGTCGGTGAGCACGACACGGATGCGGCCGAGAACCCCGAGTTGATCCGCGAGCGCCAGCCGCACCATCCGGTCGCGGCCTTCTACATCCGCATCTTCACCGGCCCGGGGCACCCCGTGGACAAGGCGCTCCGCGAGGGGGATCGGGTTGCGGGCTTCGAGGTGATCGACGCGCCGGGGCACTCGGCCGGCCACGTGGCGTTCTGGCGCGAGTCGGACGGCGTGCTGATCCTGGGCGACGTACTCACGAACATGGATCAGCTGACCGGATTCCCGGGCCTCCACGAGCCCAAGCAGTACCTGACCCCGGACCCCGAGGAGAACCGCCGCTCCGCGAGGAAGCTCGCCGCTCTCGAGCCGAAGCTCGTCCTCTTCGGCCATGGCCCGCCGCTTCGGGACACCCGGAAGTTCGCCGACTTCGTCGACGCGCTCCCGCCCTAGCGGGCGGCTCGCCGGGCATGGTCGAGCGCGTGGCGCGAGGGCTCCGGCAGGCGCCGGCGCACCCGCCACGGGGCCCCGGAGAACCCGAGGTTCGCGACCTTCGCGAACCCTCCCTCGTCCTCGCGCAGCGCCAGCAGCAGGTGGGCCACGCGGTCTGCGGCCGGCAGGCCATCCGGGTGCGCGACCCGCACGCACCAACTGTCCACCCGCCGCCCCCCGGGTCGCACCATGAGCGCGCCACGCTCGCCCACCAGCCAGACGCCGAGCTGACCGCGCTCGAGCACCAGCCCGCTGCGGGTGAGCAGGTCGCGCTCTTCGTGGTCGACGAGGTCAGCGAGCAGCCCGAGCGCCACCCGCCCGGCCTCCGGATCTGGGCCCTCGGCGCCATTCAGGTCAGGCGCGCTGCCCAGGGGAATCAAGGCGCGGGCTCCCCGGCTGGCCTGCATCCTGGGGATCAGCCACGCGTGCGCGAAGCAGCCGAGCGCGACCGGCAGCGTGAGCGGAGAGAGCAGCAGCAGGACGATGCCGGGCGCCGCGAAGAGGACCGCAACCCAGCTGGTCCACGCAGTCCATCGCCGGCCCTCGCGGATCAGGGTCCGAGGGGTGACCTCCGGCCGCCACCACAGGGCCGCGGCCTCATCCAGCCCCGCGCCTCGAGGGCGCGAGGACCATGACGGCCTGACGCCGGTCCTCGCAGGGGCCATCCGGGCGGGGCGCTATCCGCCGGCGATCGGGCGCCGCAGGACCACCAGCTCGGCGTCGAGGGGCAGCTCGCGAACCACCTCGGCGCTTCCATCGGCGCGTGGAACACTGGCCAGCATGCCCTGGTCCAGCTCCCGCCGGAAGGCGTCCGTCGCGGCCTGGAGTGCGGGCGCGTCCTCAGCCGTCCACTCTGCAAGCGTCGTATGCCCGGTCGAATCGAGCCTGATCAATCGCGCCATCGGTCCTCCTTGGTGTCGCTCGGGCCCAATATACGCCCGCGCACGACTCGTAAACTCAGGCCGGATGGACCGGTACGACCCGCAACGGATCGAGCGTCGCTGGCAGGAGGTGTGGGAGCGTGAGCGCACCTGGGAGGTGCCGAACCCGGGACAGCCCGGCTTCGACGACGAAAAGCCGAAGAGCTACGTCCTGGAGATGCTGCCGTATCCCTCCGGTGAGCCCCATATCGGCCATTTGAAGGTGTACTCGATTGGCGATGCGGTGGCGCACTACGCTCGGCGGAACGGTTACAGGGTGATTCACCCGATGGGCTATGACGCGTTCGGGCTTCCGGCCGAGAACAACGCGATCAAGACGGGGGTTCACCCACGCGACGCGACCGATCAGTCGATCGCCTCGTACCGGCACTGGTTTCATCGCTGGGGCATCTCGATCGATTGGACGCGCGAGCTGGCCACGAGCGAGCCTTCCTACTACCGCTGGACGCAGTGGATCTTCCTGAAGCTCCTCGAGCGCGATCTCGCATATCGCAAGGAGGCGGCCGTCAAGTGGTGTCCCAAGGACGCGACCGTGCTCGCCAACGAGCAGGTCATCGACGGCCGCTGCGAGCGCTGCGGCACGCTGGTCGAGGTTCGTCAGCTCGAGCAGTGGTTCTTCCGCATCACCGAATATGCGGACCGCCTGCTCGACGACTTGGACCAGCTCGACTGGCCGGAGCACGTGAAGACCATGCAGCGAAACTGGATCGGCCGCTCGGAGGGGGCGGAGGTGACCTTTCGCTGCGAGGAGCTGGGAGTCGACTATCCCGTGTTCACCACCCGTCCCGACACGCTGTTCGGGGCCACCTTCTTCGTCCTCGCCCCCGAGCACCCCGACGTCCTTCGCCTCGCCGCAGGCACCGGGGAAGAGGACCGAGTGCGCGAGTACGTCAATCGGGCGATCACGGAATCCGCGGAGGAGCGGGGCGCCGAGGACCGCGAGAAGACCGGAGTGCCGCTCGGGCGCACGGTGACCAATCCCGTCAATGGCGAGGAGCTCCCGATGTTCGTCGCCGACTACGTGCTGATGGAGTACGGGACCGGCGCGATCATGGCCGTGCCGGCGCACGATCAGCGCGACTACGACTTCGCTCGCGCGTTCGGCCTCGAGATCCGCCGAGTCGTGGCGCCCTCGGCTGAGCCCGGCCCCGACTCGATCACACCCGGGGTGGCAGGGGAAGACGCGGCCGGCGGTGACGCCGAAGCTTTCCTGGGCCACTCGGAGAGCGATGAGCTGGTCAACTCCGGGGAGTTCAACGGGATGCCGTCGCCCGAGGCGGCGCGGGCGATCACCGAGTGGCTGGCCAAGGACGGTCGCGGCCGCTCCGCCGTCAACTACCGTCTGCGCGACTGGCTCCTTTCGCGCCAGCGGTACTGGGGGTGCCCGATTCCGGTCGTCTATTGCGAGCAGGATGGGATCGTGCCCGTTTCCGACGGCCAGCTCCCGGTCGTGCTGCCGGAGGTGGAGGACTACGCCCCGAGGGGCAAGAGCCCGCTTGCGACCGCTGAGGAGTGGGTGTCCACGACCTGCCCAACCTGCGGCGGTCCGGCCCGGCGGGAGACCGACACCATGGACACCTTCGTCGACTCCTCCTGGTACTTCCTGCGCTACTGCGATCCCCACAACGACCAGGCCCCCTGGGACCGCGAAGTGCTCCGGAGCTGGATGCCCGTCGACCAGTACATCGGAGGAGTCGAGCACGCGATCCTGCACCTGATGTACGCGCGCTTCTTCACCAAGGCGCTGGCGGATCTCGAGCTCCTCGACGTACAGGAGCCCTTCGAGGCCCTGTTCACGATCGGGATGATCACCCGCGACGGGGCGAAGATGTCGAGCTCGAAGGGCAACGTCGCCGATCCCGCGGAGTACGTCGAGCGCTATGGGGCCGACACGATCCGCGCCTACGTGCTCTTCATCGGCCCCTCCGACCAGGACGCCGACTGGACGGACAAGGGCGTCGAGGGCGTCCATCGCTTCCTATCCCGGCTCTGGCGCTTGTCGCACGAGGTCGTGGAGCGAACAAGCGATGCCGGATCGGCGATCGAACAGCCCGCCGGCGACGCCCGCGCCTTGCTCGCCAAGTCGCACTGGGCAATCGACAAGGCAACCCGCGACATCGAGCGCGGCTTCGCGTTCAACACCGCGATCGCCGCCGTGATGGAGCTGGTCAACGAGGCATACAGGCGCAAGGACTCGCTGTACGGCGACCCGGCCGGCGAGGCCGCGCTGCGTTTTGCGACGGCGACCGCAGCCTCGCTGCTCTTCCCCTTCGCGCCCCACCTCGCGGCGGAGGTCTATGAGGCGGTCGAGCGGGAACGGGTCTGGGAGCGCCCCTGGCCGCAGGCCGATCCCGCTCTGCTGGAGAGCGACACCTTCACACTCGTCGTCCAGGTGAACGGCCGGCTCCGGGCCCGGGTCGAGGCCACCGTGGACGCGCCGGAGGACGAGCTCCTGGAGCTGGCCCGCGACGCCGACGCCGTCAGGCGCCACCTCGACGGCAAGGAGGTCGTCAAGGAGGTCGTCGTCCCCGGGAAGCTCGTCAACCTCGTCGTCCGATGAGCCGTAACACGCGGCCCGTGCAGGTCTGGTAGAAAGGCGGCGCGCATGCTTGTCAGACGGTTCTCGGACGCCGCCGTCACTGAGCTGCACCGGCTCCAGTCGCACATTCTCATGGACGCCGGTGAGCTTGGGTCGCGGAACGTGTCGGTCAACTGGCTCGAGGTTCCTCCCGGCGCCTCGGAGGAGCTTCGCTCCCACGAGGAGGCCGAACAGGTGTACATCGTGGTCAGCGGCAGCGGCACGATGTCGGCCACGGGCGACACGCAGCGCCTCGAGGTCGGCGATCTCGTGCTGATCCCGCCGGCAACCGATCACGCCGTGGCCAACGACCGTGACGATTCCCTCGCTCTCGTCTCGGTGCAATCGCCTCCCGTCTCTGCGGACGAGCTCTACAGCCGCCGCCTCGCAGCGCAGGCTGCCAACTACGACGACTACGAAGACGAGTAGCAACTCCGCCGCCTCCTCGTCTCCCGCTCGAATACCTTGCTCTCGCCTCCGGCTCGGGCATTTCTATTGTGCTCCCGACTCCGGGAGCGGCGGGCCCAGGTGGGACTGGTGTGGATCCAGGCCGATCGCACTGCGGTAGTACAAACGGCTGATGGTTCGTAAGCGCGTGGTCGTCCACGGGCGGGTGCAAGGGGTGTTCTTCCGGGACACCGCCCGGCGTATGGCCCAATCGCGTGGCGTCGCGGGGTGGGTTCGAAACACGCCCGAGGGCACCGTGGAGGCGGTGTTCGAGGGCGACGAGCGGGCGGTCGACTCGATGGTCCGCTTCGCGCATGATGGGCCGCGGGGGGCCGTCGTGGAGCGCGTCGAGGTCGCGGAGGAGGAGCCGGAGGACCTCGGCGAGTTCCGGGTCCGCTAGGCGCCCCTGCGATGGCGCCCACTCGGCGAGGGAGCGCTTCGCCGCTGTGGATCCCGTCGCTGATTCGACTCAAACCCGCCCGTCGTACCTGACAAAGCGTGGGCCACAGGCGAAGGCCCGCGTCCGAGGATTCGCGGATGGGCTCCCTCAGCCGCTCGCAGCTCCTCGTCTACGGCGCCGTCGGCGTGGTGCTTCTGCTTCTCGGGGCGCGGTGGATTCGCTCCACGGACTCCCAGGCGGCGCCCGCCGGCGGGGTCAGCTACTCGGGGGCGTCCGAGTCGGGGTCGGGCTCTGAGTCCGGCGGGTTCGCCGTCGATGCCCAGGGTGGGGAGGACGTGGTCGTCGACGTCGCGGGCGCGGTCGGCCAGCCTGGCGTGTACCGGCTGCCCGCGGGCTCGCGCGTAAACGACGCCGTCCAGCGTGCCGGCGGAGCGACGGCCAAGGCGAACGTGGAGGGGATCAACCTGGCGGCCCGGCTGTCGGACGGACAGCAGGTAGTCGTGCCCAGCAGGGCTGTCAGCGCTGCTGGGGTCGCTGGAGGGCCATCGAGCCCCGCTGGGGTCGTCGCGGGGTCGACTGGCGCAGGCGCCGACGGGCCGATCAGCCTGGGCACCGCGAGCCTCGAGCAGCTCGACACGATCGAAGGGATCGGGCCGGTGACGGCCCAGAAGATCGTCGAGTTCCGCGACCAGCACGGCGGCCTCTCCTCGATCGACCAGCTGGACCAGATCGACGGGATCGGCCCGGCGACCATGGACGGCCTGCGCTCCCGGCTGCAACCCTGACCCGGCACAAGGGGGGCATGTGGCGCTTCGCCGTGCTCGGGGGCGCGACCGCCGGCCTGGCGCTCTCGTCCATGGGCTTTGCCAGCGCGGCGCCGCCGCCCTCGGCGCTGCTCCCGGCATCAGCGCTGTGCGCCGCCGGGCTCGTGGCGACTCGCCCGCGTCGCGGGCAGGGGGCTCACGGCCTCTGGGTCGGCGCTCGCCGCGCTCGCCGCGACGCTCGCTGGGGTGGGTGTGGGGACGCTCCGCCTCGCGGCGATCGATCGGGGCGCCTTCACAGGGCCCGTTGGCGGTCATGCGGTGGTGCGGGGCTTCGTCACCGCGGTGCCGCGGCGCTCGGACGGCGAGGTCAAGGTTCGCGTGCAGACTTCGGACGGCCGCCTGGCGATCAAGGCGACAGAGCCGGTTCCCGACCTGCCGATCGGACGACAGGTGGTGGCCACCGGGGTCCTCGAGCGCCCACGCCCGTGGGAGGCCGGCTATCTGGAGCGCTACGGCATCCGCGAGATCCTCTCGGCCCGAAGCCTGCGCCTGACCGCGGAGGCCCGTGGCGGCGCGCTGGCGATCGTCGACCGGATTCGCGGTCGCGCCGAGCGGGCGCTGGGACGCGGAACGCCCGTCCGTCAGGAGGCGCTGTTGCGGGGATTCCTGCTCGGCGAGGACGATCGAATCGACCCGGGCACGGTTGAGGACTTCAAGCGCTCGGGGCTCGCTCACCTCCTTGCCGTCTCCGGCGACACGGTGATGCTCCTCGCACTTCTCGCCGTCGCCCTCCTGGGCCTTCTCGGGGTGCCCCTGCGGTTGCGCCTCCTCTGCGTCCTGGCGCTCATCGCGCTGTACGTGCCGGTCACGGGCGCGGGCCCGTCGATCCAGCGCGCGGGGATCATGGGCGGAGCGGGAGTGGTGGCGGCGCTCGCGGGCCGTCCGCGAACGCGCTGGTATGCGGTGCTGCTCGCGGCTGCAATCACCCTCGCAATCAACCCGCGGGCCATTGGGGACGTCGGCTGGCAGCTGAGCTTCGCGGCGGTGATCGGGATCCTCCTCTGGGCGTCGCACGTTCGGGAGGTGCTTCTCGGCTCCACCACCGAAGCTCCATCCCGCCGCGCGGGGTGGCAACGGCTGGGAGCGGAGGGAGCCGGGGTGACCATCTCGGCCACGTTGGCGACCGCACCGCTGATGGCGAGCGCCTTCGACGCGGTCTCGATCGCCTCGCTGCCGGCCAACCTGCTGGCGCTGCCGGCGGTCCCGGCGATGATGTGGCTCGGGATGCTGTCGTGCATCGCCGGCCAGGTTCCGGGGATGCCCGTCGAGCCACTCACCTGGCTCGCGGGGCTCCTGTCCGCCTACGTGGCCCAGGTGGCGCATTGGCTCAGCGGGCCGTCCTGGGCACAGCTGGACGTGCGGTTGCACGGTCTTGGCCCGGTGCTCGCCGCCTATGCGCTCCTCGGGCTCGCCGTCTCGATTGCGCTCGCCTGGGCCCGCCGCCGGACCGGTCTGTGGGAACCGCGGGCCAAGCGGAGAACGCTGGCCGGGGCGGTGGCGATCGCCCTGTGCGCGATCGCCCTGTGGCGAGAGGGGAGCGATCCCTCTCTCTGCAGGGGCCGACGCCTGGCCTTCGCGTCACGGTCCTCGACGTCGGTCAGGGTGACGCGATCCTGCTGGATCCAGCCGACGGAGAGCCCGTGCTCGTCGACGGTGGCCCGCCGGGCGACGAGCTTCGCGCCCACCTCGAAGGCGAAGGGGTCTCCGGCCTGGCGGCAGTCGTGGCCACCCATGACCAGGCCGACCACGTAGGAGGCATCGAGGAGCTCCTCGGAGCGTTTCCGATCCACCGCCTGGTCTATGCGGCGCCCGGTCAGGACTACCTGCGCGACGCTCGGGCCGCCGGGGTGCGAGCGATCCCGATTGCCGAGGGATCGGAGGTCGGCTCCGGGAGCCTTCAGCTCGAGGCGCTGTGGCCTCCGCGCGACTTTGTGGACGACCCTCCCTCGGATGACCCGAACGACTCGGGGCTGGTGCTGCTCGCACGCTGGCATGACTTCTCGATGCTGCTGAGCGCCGACGCCGAGGCCGAGGCAGCCCCGCTCGACCCGGGGCCGGTCGACGTCCTGAAGGTGGCCCATCACGGCTCCGACGACGCCGGGCTGGACGCGCTTCTCGACCGCGCAGCCCCCCGCCTTGCCGTGATCTCGGTCGGGGCCGAGAACCCCTACGGGCACCCGACCGGGCAGACGATCGCAATCCTGGCCGAACACCGGGTGAAGACGCTGAGGACGGACGAGGACGGAGACGTGATCATCGAAGCGACCGACCAGGGCTGGAGCTATCGGTCCGGGTAGCGCGCGGCTCGGGTAGGCTGGGCGCCGTCGGCAAGCAACTGGAAGGAGAGCGATGAACCGCGTGGCGATCATCGCGACGTCGATCGCGCTCGGAGCAGGCGCCGGAATCGGGATCGCGGCGTGTGGCGGCTCCGACGACACCACCACGGAGACCGTCACCCAGGCACCTGCTGGGGCCGACACCACGACCGGCGCCCCGACGACCAGCTCGACCAGCACGACGACGACCAGCACGACCTCGACCACCACGACCTCGACGAAGAGCGACGACAACGGCGGTGGTGGTGGCGATGACAGCGGCGGTGGCGGCACCGGCTACTAGCAGCCGGGTACCGGGATAGCTGAGCACCCTGTCGGTGGCCGGAGCTGTGAATACACTCGGCTGCCGATGGTCGGCCGAAGCCAGCCCGGCGACATCAAGCCCGCCTACCTGATCGTCGGCAACGACGAGGGGAAGATCGATGCGGCGCTCGCGCGGCTGCGCGCACGCGGCGAGCGCGAGGGAGGTGTCGGAGCGCTGGAGAGCTTTGGCGGAAGCGGCGAGGGACCCCCCGATGCGCAGGCCCTGCTCGCCGCGATCCCCGCGATGTCACTGACGGCGTCGCGACGCTACCTGCTGGCCGACGGCGTGGAGCGGTGGTCGTCGAAGCAGGCGTCCACCGTGGTCGCGGCGCTCGATGCCCCCCCACCGGATCTGACGATGGTGTTCGTCGCCCGCGAGCACTCTCCGAAGGCCAAGGCTCCGAAAGGGCTCGCCGAGGCGGTGGAGGCGGTGGGCGGTGAGGTGCTCCGATACGCGGCACCACGGGCGCGAGACCTTCCGGCCCGACTGGCCGAGGAGGCGGAGCGGCGCGATTTCCGGCTCGATCCGGCGGCCGCGCGCCTGCTGGTGGAGCGGATGGGGGACAGCACGCTGCGACTCGCAAACGAGCTCGACCGCCTGGCGCTCTGGGCCGGCGCTCAGGGGGAGGTGGCGGTCGCAGACCTGGAGGCGATGGTCGCCGACACGTCCGAGGAGGCCGTCTGGGCACTCTCCGACGCGATCGTTGCCCGGGACCGCCGGGCGGCGCTGGGAGCCGCCGAGCGTCTCATGTCCCAGGGGGAATCGGTGACTCCGCTGGTCTACCAGGCGGCACGACGCCTGCGCGATGCGAACGTGGCCCTCGCGGAGCTCGAGGCGGGAACCCCCGAGAAACGCATAGAGGGGAAGCTCCGAATGCATCCGTACGCGGCCAAGATGCTCATCCGCCGCGTGCGGGGTTCCTCGGCAGCGGAGCTTCGCGCTGCCGTGTGCGCGATCGCCGACCTGGAGTGGTGGACTCGAGGTGGGTCCGAGTACCCGGACGACGTGGCGCTCACGCTCGCTGCTCGGCGAGCGGCCGGCGTCGGCGCCGGTGCGGGCTGAAGCCGGCGCTCAGGCCCTGCGCCGGCGGGTTACGCGGAGGCTCGGCTCAGCAGGCGCGCAGCCCGCGACTTCTTGCGGGCGCCGTTGTTGGGATGCAGCGCGCCCTTCTGGATCGCCTTGTCGATCCGGGAGACGAGCAGGCGATGCTCGGCCGCGATGGTCGACGACTCCCCGGAGCTCAACGCTCCCTCGAGCCGCCGAAAGTGGGTCTTGACCGCGCTGCGGGCGCGACGGTTCTCGAGTCGCTCCCGCTCGGAGCGGTGGATGCGCTTGACCTGTGAGCGGATGTTTGCCATCGGGCGACCGGCCATGATAGCGACGCCTTGATGGAGGGCTCCGAGCGCGAAGCACGCCGCGACGACGAACGCCGGGCCCGCGAGCGCCTGTACGGGGGTCGGCCCGAGGGCCGGCCCGAGCTGGACCCGGCACCGGTGGACCTGGTCGCGAGTGAGGAGCCTGGCAGCGAGGCGCTCGCCGTCGCCGGCGAGTCGGCGCAGGCACGCACCGGGCGCCTGGCGAGGTCGACGGCGTTCTTCTCCCTCGCAACCGGCCTGTCACGCGTCGCCGGCCTGGTCCGCGAGGTGTTCGCCGCCGCGTACTTCGGCGTCAGCGGCGCGATGTCCGCGTTCACGATCGCCTTCCAGGTACCGAACCTGGTCCGGAGCCTGTTCGCCGACGCCGCCATCCAGGCGGCGTTCGTGCCGGTGTTCACCGAGGAGCTCGAGAGGGGGAACAAGCGGGAGGCCTTCCGGCTCGCCTCGACCCTGATCTTCCTCGTCACGCTGATCCTGACGGCCCTGACCGCGCTGTTCATCCTGATCGCCCCCGTTTTGATGCCGCTGTTCGTCGGCTCCGATGTCCCCCAGGGGCTCACCGTCAGCCTCGCGCAGCTCCTGTTCCCGATCCTGGTGATGCTCGGGACGACGGGGATGGTGGTCGGGATCCTGAACAGCTACGACCGCTTCGGCGCGCTCGCGATCTCGCCGTTCTTCTGGAACGTGGCGATCATCGCTGTGCTCATCGCGCTGGCACCTCGCTTCCACGGCGACGACCGGATCTACGCGTACGCGATCGGGGTGTTGGTGGGAACCGCGATCCAGCTCGCGATCCCCACCTGGGACCTGCGCCATACGCCGTTTCGGCTCCTGCGCGTGTTCGATTGGCGAAGCCCCGCGGTGCGCCGCGTGCTGGTGCTGATGCTGCCGGTGACGCTGAGCCTGGGACTGATCAACTTCAACCTGCTGATCAACAGCATCTTCGGCAGCCTGGTCTCAGAGCGCGCGCCGGCGGCGATCGACAAGGCGTTCCGGATCTACATGCTGCCCCAGGGGATCTTCTCGGTCGCGGTGACGACGGTGCTGTTCCCGACCCTGGCGAGGCTTGCCGCACGGCGACGGTACGACGACCTTCGAGCGACGATGGCCAACGGCATGCGGCAGATCGTCTTGCTGCTCGTCCCGGCCGCGGCGGCGATCCTCGTGCTCTCGGTCCCCATGATCCGGCTCGTCTACCAGCGCGGCGAGTTCAATCCCGCCGACACCGACCTGGTCGCCACCGCGCTCTTCTGGTTCGCCTTCTCGCTGCCGTTCAACGGCATCTTCCTGCTGTTGACGCGGACCTTCTTCAGCCTCCAGCGACCCTGGGTGCCGACCACGATCTCGGGCATCAACCTCGTGATCACGGCGATTGCCGCCCTGGTCCTGTATTCACCCTTCGGCGTCGGCGGGATCGTCGCTGCGACGGTGATCGCGACCGCCGTCAGCGTCCTGGTTCAGACCATCGTCCTGCGCCGCCAGCTGGGGCGGCTCGAGCTCGGGAGGCTCACCTGGACGACCCTCCGGGTGGCGGTGGCGTCCGCGGCGCTTGCGGGGGCCAGTTACGGGGTCTGGTACCTCCTTGACCAGGAGCTCGGGCGGAGCCTCGGCGGGCAGATCGTCTCGCTGAGCGTCGGGCTCGCCGCCGGAGCGGCGGTTTACGCGCTTGCGATCACGGCTCTTCGGATCCCGGAGGCGCAGCAGATCCGGCGCCTGGTTCGCGGCCGCGGCGCGGGAGGCGGCGCATAGGGTCGGGCAGGGTGCCGAAATGTCGCGAGCCCTGGTGACGTCGGGTCGTGCCGAGGAGGTGGGACGGGGCAGGTAAGGAGGAAGGGCCGCGTTCTGCCGAGGGGCCTCATCGGGGTGGCCGCACTGGAGCATCGTTTGGATTGCACGAGGCGCTCACGTCTCGGGCGACGGGCCCCTAAGCCCTGACCCGATGGATCGCCGGAACCGGAACGGCATACTTGCGGACGCCCGACATGGACCACATACGCAACTTCTCGATCATCGCGCACATCGACCACGGCAAGTCGACCTTGGCCGATCGGTTTCTGGAGCTCACAGGAGCCGTTGGCGCCGAGCACCGACCCCAGCTCCTCGACTCGATGGAGCTGGAGCGCGAACGCGGAATCACGATCAAGGCGCAGGCGGTCCGAGTGGTCTACCGGGCGGGTGACGGGCAGAGCTACGAGCTCCATCTGATCGACACCCCCGGCCACGTCGACTTCTCGTATGAGGTGTCGCGGAGCCTGGCGGCGTGTGAGGGTGCGTTGTTGGTCGTGGATGCCGCGCAGGGTGTTGAGGCACAGACCGTGGCCAACACCTATGCGGCGGTCGAGGCCGGGCTGGAGTTGATCCCCGTGGTGAACAAGGTCGACCTGCCGAGCGCCGAGCCGGAACGGGTGGCGGCGGAGATCACCGACCTCGTCGGAGGCGATCCAAACGAGGTGCTCAGGATCTCGGCGAAGACGGGTGAGGGCGTGGCCGAGGTCCTCGAGGCGATCGTGACGCGGATTCCGCCGCCGGCCGGCGTCCCGGATGCTCCTCCCAGAGCGCTGATCTTCGATTCGGAGTTTGATCCCTACCGGGGCGTTGTCGCGTACGTCCGCCTCGTCGACGGAGCGTTCCGTGGGCGGGATCCGATCGTCGCCATGCAGACGGGCACCGAGGCGGAGATCGACGAGCTCGGCCATTTCGAGCCGAACATGCGCCCCGCCGACGCGATGGGTCCCGGCGAGGTCGGCTACGTGATCACCGGGATCAAGGACGTCGCCCGGCTCCGAGTCGGCGACACGCTCACCTCACGCCGCCAGCCCGCCGAGGAGCCGCTGCCGGGGTATCGCGAGGTCAAGCCGGTGGTCTTCTGCGGGCTCTTTCCGATCGACACCGATCGCTACGAGGACCTTCGCGACGCCCTCGACCGACTGGCGCTCAACGACGCCGCGCTCTCGTACGAGCCCGAGACCTCCCAGGCACTTGGGTTCGGCTTTCGGTGCGGCTTCCTGGGCCTCCTCCACATGGACATCGTGCGCGAGCGGCTGGAGCGGGAGTACGGCCTCGAGCTCCTGGCGACCACCCCCAACGTCCGCTATGAGGTCGAGCTTCGAGGCGGTGAGCGGGTCGAGGTGCACAGCCCGGCCGAGATGCCGGATCCGGCAACGATCGAGAGGGTGTTGGAGCCCTACATTCGCGCCACCGTGATCGCCCCTGTCCAGTACGTGGGGGCGGTGATGGAGCTGTGCCAGGCGCGGCGGGGCACGCATGTCGACATTCATTACCTCTCTCCCGAGCGCGCGCAGCTCCGCTACGACCTGCCGCTGGCGGAGATCGTGCTCGACTTCTACGACCAGCTCAAGTCCCGGACTGCCGGCTACGCCTCCCTGGACTACGAGCAGACCGGCAATCGGGCGTCGGATCTGGTCAAGCTCGACGTGCTGCTGGCTGGCGACCGGGTCGACGCGCTGTCCGTGATCGTGCACTCGGACGACGCCTACCGGGCCGGCAAGGCTCTCGTCGAGCGACTCCAGCGAACCATCCCCCGCCAGCTCTTCGACGTCCCCGTGCAGGCAGCGATTGGCTCGCGGGTGTTGGCCCGCGAAACGGTCAAGGCGCTTCGCAAGGACGTGACAGCGAAGCTCTACGGGGGTGACGTCACGCGCAAGCAAAAGCTGCTCTCCAAGCAGAAGGCGGGGAAGAAGCGCATGAAGCAGGTGGGACGGATCGAGGTGCCGCAGGAGGCGTTCCTCTCCGTGCTCGAACTCGACGGGCAGAAGTGACCGACCCGCAGGAGACCCAACGCGCGAACGTCGAGGCGATTCGCGGCGGCGTCGAAGCGTTTCGGCGGGGGGACATCGACGAGGTGCTCGCCTTGCTCCACGAGGACATCGAGGTGTACCTGCCTACCGAGTTTCCCAACTCGGGCACGTACCGAGGCCACGACGGCTATCGCCAGTGGCTCGGGCAGTGGCTCGAGGCCTGGGAGGCGTTCGACCTCGAGATGGTGCAGATCGAGTCCGTCGGCCAAACCCACGTCGTGGCGCGCACCCACCAGACGGCGCGCGGCAAGGGCAGCGGCATACCGGTCGAGATGTGGATCGCCTACATGTGGGACATTCGTGACGGCCAGGCGATCGCCCTGCACCTGTATGGGACGCCGGAGGAGGCCATCGAGGTCGCCGAACGGCGGGAGCGCGAGGCCTCGGCATAGAATCGTCGCTCCGCATGCCCGTGAACACCGAAGCGATCGGCAAGCAATGGCCCGCGGCTTCGTTTGAGGTCGACGCCGCGCGGATCCGGCAGTACGCGAGCGCGGTGGGCGAGGACAACCCGGTCTACCACGATGCCGAGGCCGCGAAGGCGGCAGGCTTCCGCGACCAGGTCGCCCCGCCGATGTTCTGCGTGGTCTACAGCGCGCCGGCGCTGGGACCGGCGATCCTCGACCCCGAGGTCGGGATCAACATCCCCGCGATGGTTCACGGCGGCCAGGAGTTCGAATGGTCGGAGCCCGTCTGCGCGGGGGATGTGATCACGACGGTCGCGACCTGCAAGGAGATCTACGAGAAAGACGGCCGTGGGTTCTATGTGTTCGAGTCCACGTCAACGAACCAGGACGGTCTCCAGACCGTTCGCGGAACCTGGACGGACATCGTCCGCTCCGTGTGAGGAGGGAATCGATGGGCGACTTCAAGCAGGGGGACTCGCTGCCGGACCTGCGGGTCACTCCCGACGCCGGGCTGACCAAGCGTTACGCGGAGGCCTCCGGTGATCCGAACCCGATCCACACGGATCCCGAGTTCGCCAAGTCGGTCGGGCTGCCCGGCGTGATCCTGCACGGCCTCTACTCGATGGCACAGGTTGCGCGCGCGCACACCGAGGCCGCCGGAGGCGATCCCCGGGCCCTGAAGCGGCTCTCGGTTCAATTCCGCGGCATGGGGTTCCCCGAACAGGAGATCGTCGTCTCGAGCACCGTGAGGGAGGCGTCGAACGGCCGCCTGGTCACGGACACGGTCGCGGCGCAGGGCGACGATCAGATCATCCGCAACGCCGCGGCCGAGCTGTCGCTCGAGTAACGCTCGCTGGTCCCCCTCCTAAAATTGGGGGTCGAATGCTCTCGGAGCGGCAGCAGCAGATTCTCAGCCTGGTGGTGGTCTCCTACCTCGAGTCGGGTAAGCCCGTGAGCTCCAAGTCGGTCGCCGCGCACCGCGAGCTCGACTGGAGCGCCTCGACGGTGCGCGCCGAGCTCGCCGAGCTCGAGGGCGCCGGCTATCTGACGCATCCACACACCTCGGCCGGACGGGTCCCGACGGACACCGGATACCGGTTCTACACCGACACCCTGCTTGCGTCTGGCCTCCGCGGGCGGGCGCCGGCAGGGCGCGGGTCGGACCTGACCGAGGTCCGCCGGGAGGTTGACGAGGCGATGCGGGAGACGACCGCCGAGCTGTCTCGGATCACGGACCTCCTGGCCCTCGCGACCGCCCCTCCGCCGAGCAGTGCGCGAATCCACCGGGTGGAGGTACTGCTGCTTCAACCGCGCGTAGTGATGGTCGTCGTGATCGCATCGAACGGCGCGGTGACGAAGCGCATCTTCACCTTCTCCGAGCCGCTCGATCCCGGCCTCGTCGGCTGGGGGTCGAGCTATCTGAACGAGCGCCTGTCCGGCCTCGGACTCGGCGCGCGGATGATCGCCGACCGGCTTTCCGGGTCCGACCTCGATCAGGCGGAGACCGGCTTCCTCGCCGAGATCGGCGATGCGTTCGCGGGCCTCGAGGAGCGCGCCGAGGCGGACCTCTACGTCGAGGGCGCGGCGCGGCTGCTCTCCGAGGACCACGCCGGTGACCTTCCACGTGTCGATGCGCTGATGCGGGCGCTGGAGCGTCGGGCGGGCCTGCTCAGGACCCTGCGGTCGGCGCTCGAGGAACGCTCCGTGTTCGTGTGGATCGGCGACGAGAATCCCGCCCCAGAGCTGCGCTCGGTGAGCGTCGTCGGAGCGAACTACGGGCTCGGGTATCGCAACCTTGGCACCGTCGGCGTGCTCGGCCCGCTGCGCATGGACTACGCGACGGCGATCGTCTCCGTGAAGGATGCCGCGGGTCGCCTGTCGCGCTTCTTCGAAACGGTCTACGAAGGGTGATCAAGCGCGATTACTACGAGGTCCTCGGCGTCGACCGCAGAGCGAGCGCCGTCGAGGTCAAGAGGGCGTTTCGGCGACTCGCGCGCGAGCTGCACCCAGATGTCAACAGGCACGACCCGGAGGCCGAGGAGAAGTTCAAGGAGGCTGCCGAGGCCTACGAGGTCCTCGCCGACCCCGACCGTCGGAACACCTACGACACCTTCGGCCACGATGGCCTGAGCTCCAGGGGCTGGGCTCCCCGATCCGATGCCTTCGGGAGCGTCGAGGACGTGTTGTCGGCCTTCTTCGGCCGCGGCGATCCGTTGTTCAGCGAGCTGTTCGGATTCGGCCGGCAGGGGCCGGCGAGCGGCGGCGACGTCGGCGCTCGCGTGGAGCTCAGCCTCGCCGAGGTGCTCATGGGTGCCACCCGCGAGGTCTCCTTCGAGGCGGTATCGATCTGCGAGCGCTGCCGGGGGAACGGGGCTGAGCCCGAGACTCCGATCCGAACCTGCGAAACGTGCGGCGGAAGCGGTGAGCTACGAGAGGTGGCCCGCACCGCCTTCGGCCAGCTGGTTCGGACCGGTGCCTGCCCGGCCTGCGGCGGCCAGGGACGCGTTCCCGAGAAACCCTGCGAGGAGTGCGGTGGCGAGGGTCGGACGGTCCGATCCCGGATGTGGAAGGTGGAGGTGCCGCCCGGGATGGAGTCGGGACAGCGAATCCGGATCGCGGGGGCCGGCCACGCGGGCGACACCGCCGCGCATCCCGGAGACCTCTACGTGGAGGTGGTGGTCGCCGAAGACGAGCGCTTCGAGCGCCACGGCCGGGATCTCGTTGCGGTGATCGAGGTGCCGGCGACTCGGGCGATGCTTGGCGGCATGGTTACGGTCCCGACGCTGGACGGTGACCGCGAGGTACACGTTCCAGCGGGCGCCCAACCCGGCGAGCACGTGGTGCTGCGTGGGCTGGGCCTCCCGTCGCTCCGCGGCACGGCTCGCGGCGACGAGCACGTCGTGCTCGACGTGTACGTGCCAGCCGACCTGAGTGACGAGGAACGCGAGCTGGTCGAGCGGCTGGATCAGTCTCTCGGCTCGGACGGCCGGCGTCGCGAGGGACGTTCGCGCTGGCGCCGCTGGGCGCCCAGAGGTTGATCCGCCTCGCCGTTCGCTGCAGCGCGGAGCTGGCGGAGCAGGTGCTCGCCGAGCTGATCGAGCTGGCCCCGGGAGGGGTGGAGGAGGACCATGGAGCGGGCTACGTCGAGTACGCGATCTATGGGGCGCCGGGCGAGCTGCCCGCGCTGGGGGAGCTCCGAGCGGCCATCGGGGAGGGGCTGGTGGACGTCAGCTCGACCGAGGTGCCCGACGACTGGGCCGACCGGTGGCAGGACTTTCACGAGCCGGCCCTGATCGGGGGCCGTCTCTGGGTGCGGCCATCGTGGGAGTCCCCCCGCCCAGGAGCGATCGATCTGGTCATCGACCCCGGGCAGGCGTTCGGGACCGGCGCACATCCGACGACCCGGATGTGCCTCGAGTTGCTGCTGGCCCTCGCCGACCGGGGAGGCGCGCGTGGTCCGCTGGCGGACTGGGGGACGGGTTCGGGACTGCTGGCGATCGCCGCCGCGAAGCTGGGCTTCGATCCGGTGGTCGCCTGTGACCACGAGCAGGCGGCGATCGAGTCGGCCGCCCAGAACGCGGACGCAAACGGCGTGGAGGTGGAATTGGTTCGCCTCAACCTCCGCCACGTGCCCCCGCCGGGGGCTTCCACGGCGATCGCCAACCTGACCGCCCCCCTGCTGCGTGAGACAGCCGCTCGGCTGGACACGGTGCCCATGGACTTGATCTGCTCGGGGCTGCTCTCGGCCGAGGCCGACGACGTGGTGGATGCATTCGCCGCTCGCGGGCTGGCCGAGGGGGAGCGGTGCGCCCAGGGTGATTGGACGGCGATCCTCCTCTCTCGCCCGATCGACGCCGAGACGGCGACAATCCGTCCATGAGCCGCGAGCGCTCAGCCCTGCCGATCGCCGTGTTCGACTCGGGGATCGGTGGGTTGACGGTCCTGCACGAGCTCCTCGTGTCGTTGCCGGAGGAGGACTATCTGTACCTCGGCGACACGCAGGGCTTTCCCTACGGGTCGAAGCCCGCGACGTGGCTGCGGCCCCGGATCGAGCATCTGGTGCGCTTTCTCCTGGACCGCGGGGCGAAGCTTCTCGTCATCGCCTGCAACTCGGCCACCTCGGCGGGAGCCGAGGTCGCCCGCGGGGTGGCGGCCGAGCGCGGGGTCGAGGTCCTGACGGTGGTCGACCCCGAGGCCGAGATCGCCGCCGCGATCACCGAGTCGGGCCGAATCGGGGTGCTGGCGACAGCAGCGACCGTCGAGGGCGGCGCTTACCATCGCGCGCTCGAGCGGCACGCCCTGGGCCGCGAGCTCGAGGTCGTCGAGGTCACCGCCTCCGATCTCGCGCCGATCATCCAGAACGGGTTTCCATTCGACGAGCGGGTGATCGAGACGGTGCGCACCTATTGCGAGCCCCTTAAGCGGGCCGAGATCGACACCCTGATCCTCGGTTGCACCCACTACCCGCTCGTCGCTCCGATGCTGCAGCGCATGCTGGGTCGGGACGTGCGCCTCGTGACGGCGGGACACGCGCTCGCCGCGACCGCGCAGCGCGAGCTCGAGGCCCGGGGGCTGACCACCGAGAACACCGGCGAGGGCGAGTACCGATTCCTATGCACAGGCGATGTCGGCGTCATTCCGGGAGCGAGGCACGCGGTTCCTTCAGATGCCTCTGGGCGAGGTCGAACACGTGGAGCTTGCGGACCCCGGTGCCTGAGCCGACGCGCCGGATCGGTGCTCCGGGCCCCGGCTACCCTGTAGCTGTGAGCATCCTCGAACAGGTGCAGGCCGATACGCGAGCGGCGATGAAGGCCGGCGAGCGCGACCGCGTCGGCGCGTTGCGCATGCTCGCGAACGCGCTTCAGCAGGAGGCGAAGGCGGGTGGGGACGACGAGGTCGCGGTGCTCCAGCGGGAGCGAAAGAAGCGGCTCGAGGCGGCCGAGGCATTCAGCAAGGGCGGCTCGGAGGATCGGGCGGCCGCTGAGCGGTCCGAGGCGGACCTGATCGAGGCTTACCTGCCCGGCCCAGCTCTCCGACCCGGAGTTGGCCGAGCTGGTGGCGGCCGCGATCGACGAGGCCCGGGCGACCAACCCGGGGAGATGGGCAAGGTGATGTCCCTGGTGATGCCGCTTGTTGCGGGACGGGCCGACGGCAAGCGGGTGAGCGCCGCGGTCCGGGACCGCCTGGCCGGTTAGCGCGGGATTCGATTGGCTCGAAGGCAGCTCACGCTCGACAACACTGTGGCGGCCGAGCTTGCGGGCTCCGAGGACTCGGTGCTGCGGGAGCTCGAGGGCCGGGTCGGCTGCGATCTTCGGCTTCGCGGCAACGTCCTCACCCTCGATGGCGACGAGGGCGAGGTCCGCAGCGCGGCGGCCGTGGTCGAGGAGCTGCTCGACCTGATCGAGCGTGGCCACGAGGTGGCTCCGGCGACGATCGGAACGGTTGCCGGAGCGATGGACGCCCGGGAGCGGCCGGCGGAGATCCTGGGCGACGTGATCTGGCGGCACCGCAGCATCAAGGTGGCTCCGAAGACGGTCAACCAGAAGCGCTACGTGGACTCGATCAGAAAGCACACGGTGACCTTCGGCATCGGCCCCGCGGGCACGGGCAAGACCTTCCTCGCGGTTGCGATGGCGGTCGCGGCGCTGGACGCGCGAGAGGTGAACCGGATCATCCTCACCCGGCCGGCGGTCGAGGCCGGCGAGCGGCTCGGCTTTTTGCCGGGTGACATCCAGGCCAAGGTCGACCCGTATCTGCGGCCGCTCTTCGATGCGCTCTACGACATGCTCGACCCGGAGCGGGTCAGCACTTACTTCGACCGGGGGATCATCGAGGTGGCACCCCTGGCATTCATGCGGGGGCGCACGCTCAACGACTCGTTCGTGATCCTCGACGAGGCGCAGAACACGAGCCCGGAGCAGATGAAGATGTTCCTGACCCGGCTCGGCTTCGGCTCGAAGATGGTTGTGACCGGGGACATCACCCAGATCGACCTCCCCCGAGATCATCGTTCGGGCCTGGTGGTGATCGGGGAGATCCTGTCCGAGGTCGCCGACATCTCCTTCACCCGCTTCGGCGGCGAGGACGTCGTTCGCCACGAGCTCGTACAGCGGATCGTGGCCGCGTACGGCGAGTACGAGCGCGACAGCGGCGAAGAGGCTTGACCCTGGACCTCACCGACGTTCCCGAGGGGCTGCGCCCGGCGGTCGTCGCGTCGCTCGACGTGGTGGGGGTCGGCGAGGGCCACCTGTCGGTCGAGCTCTCGGACACAGCGAGGATCAGGCAGCTGAACCGCGAGCACCGGGGGCACGACGAGGCCACCGACGTGCTCTCGTTCCCGATCGACGAGGCCGGGATCGTGGAAGGCCCACGCGAGCTCGGCGACGTGGTGATCTGTCCCGATCGTGCCGATGACGTGATCGAGGCGACGGTCCACGGCGTGCTGCACCTCTGCGGCTACGACCACGAGACCGACGAGGGAGAGATGCTCGGGCTCCAGGAGGCGGTGATGCGGAAGCTCGGTCGATGACCCGCGCCGGCTTCGTCGGGATGGCCGGCCGGCCGAACGTCGGCAAGTCGACGTTGGTCAACGCGATCGTGGGCGCCAAGGTGGCGATCGTCTCCGATCGTCCCCAGACCACCCGCCGCACGATCCGGGGCATCGCCACGGATCGGGCCGACGGCTGGCAGATGGTGCTCGTGGACCTCCCCGGCGTCCAGCGACCGCGAGACTCGCTGACAAAGCGGATGCAGCGACGGGTCGAGCACGAGCTCGCGGAGGCGGACGCCGCCCTGATGGTCGTCGACGGCGCCGCGGGCGTGGGGCCGGGCGACAGGTTCATCGCCAATGCACTGCTCGGCGCCCGGGGCGAGACCCCCGTGCTCTGCGCGGTCAACAAGTGCGATCGCATCAGGGCCCCGGAGACCACCGTCGCGCTGGCGGCAGCGGCGGAGCTCGAGTCGGTGGACGAGGTGTTCCCGGTCAGCGCCAAGACGGGTGCCGGCATCGAGCCTCTGATCGCGCGTCTGGCCGAGCTGCTGCCCCGAGGGCCCCTGCTCTACCCGCCGGAGGACCGGTCGGACCTGCCCAGCGAGGTCCACCTCGCCGAGCTGATCCGTGAGCAGGTGCTCCGCCGAACGCGGGACGAGGTGCCGCACGCGGTCGAGGTGGTCGTCGGCGAGACGAGGCGGCGGGACGACGGCCTGGTGGAGGTGGATGCGCAGGTGTGGGTCGAGACGCAGTCCCAGAAGGGCATCCTGGTCGGCAAGGGGGGTCGGATGGTGCGAGAGGTCGGCACGGCGGCCCGCCGCGAGCTCGAGCGGGAGCTTGGGAGCGCGCGTCTTCCTCGACCTCAAGGTGAAGGTCCGCGAGCATTGGCGGCGCGACGACGACCTGCTGGACCGAATGAGGTTGTGAAGCCGCCGCCCCCGGAGCCGGGAGCACATGGAAATGCCCGAGCCGAAGGTCGAGGGCAGGTGTTCGGGGGCAACGATCCGGACTCCGTCCGGATCGCGAAGAGGCGGCGGAGTACGTGCACTCGTAAACTCGTGCAAATGAGCGTCCCCCTCGAGGAGTCAGGCGAAGCGATCCGGTTCGACGAGCGCGGCCTGGTTCCGTGCGTGATGCAGGATTGGAGGACGGGAGAGGTCCTGACCCTGGCCTACATGAACGAGGAGGCGCTTCACCGCACCCGGGAGACCGGGGAGATTCACTTCTTCAGCCGCTCGCGTGGCGAGCTCTGGCGCAAGGGCGAGACGTCGGGCAACGTCCAACGCGTGCGGCAGATCCGGTACGACTGCGACGGCGATGCGGTGGTCGCCCTGGTCGAGCCGTCGGGGCCGGCCTGTCACACGGGCCAGCGCTCGTGCTTCTACCGAGACCTCGATGGTGGCGCCGATCCGGCGCCGGAAGCGCCCGGGGTGGAGGGCGAGCCGCTCCCCGCTGCTCACGAGGCGCTGGCGATCCTCGAGCGGACGCTCCTCGACAGGCAACGTCGCCGCCCCGCCGGGTCCTACACGGTGGAGCTGATCGACGACCCGCCCCGGATCGGCGACAAGGTGCGCGAGGAAGCGGACGAGGCGGCCGCGCGCCGCGAGCTCGGAGTCCGATGCGAGGCTGGTCGACGAGGCGGCGGACCTCGTCTACCACCTCGAGGTTCTCCTGATCTCGCGCGACATCTCGATCGATGCGGTGATGGAGACGCTGAATGGCCGTCGCGGCTGAGTCCATCCCGAACCTCGACCCGAGCCTCGAGCGAGCCCGCGAGCTGGCCCGGGAGGGGAACGCGATCCCGGTGCGGGTTTCTTTCGTGGACGACTGCGAGACGCCGGTGTCCGCCTTCCTCAAGCTTCGCGACGCTGGACCGTGCTTCCTGCTCGAGTCCGCCGAGCAGGGCCGGCTGGGCCGTTACTCCTTCCTGGGCTTCCGGCCACGGTCCGTCCTCCGTTGGGATGCCGGCACGCTGGGCGAATGGCCCGGTGGACGCCCCTCCGGCGAGCCCGAGCGGCGCAGCCCCGCCCCCGACCCCTATGCCGCCGTGAGCGAGCACCTGGGCCGCTACCGGCTGGCTCCCGTCGACGGCCTGCCTCCGTTCGCGGGCGGGGCGGTGGGCTTCTTCGGCTACGACCTGGTCCGCACGGTCGAGCCGCTCGGCGAGCCGAACCCCGATCCGATCGGCCTGCCGGACATGGCGCTGATGGTGAGCGACCTCCTGGTGGTCTTCGACCACATGCGTCACGAGCTCACCTTGATGTCCTACGCCTTCCCGGACGGGGAGACCGACGTCGACACCGCGTACGCGGCCGCCATTGCCACGATCGCCGACGCGCGCGAACGGCTCAGCGGCCCGGTTCCGAGGCTCGCTGACCCCGCCCGTGACCGGGCGGCCTCCGCCGATGCCGACGGGGACGCGGGCCGCGTGTTCAAGTCCAATCTGAGCCAGGACGAATTCGAGGAGAACGTCCGGCGGATCATCGAGTACATCCACGCCGGGGATGCCTTTCAGGTGGTGCCCTCGCAGCGGTTCACCGCCGAATCCCCGGTCGAGGCGTTCTCGATCTATCGCGGACTGCGAACCGTCAACCCGTCCCCCTACATGTACTTCCTCGACTTCGGGGACTTCCAGCTCGCCGGGGCGTCGCCCGAGCCCCTGGTCAAGGTGACCGGGCGTCGAGTCGAGACCCGCCCGATCGCCGGCACCTATCCCCGCGGGGCGAGCGAGGAGGATGACCGCCGCCGGGCCGACGAGCTGCTGCGCGATCCGAAGGAGCGGGCCGAGCACGTGATGCTGGTCGACCTCGGGCGCAACGACCTCGGGCGCGTGTGCGAGTACGGATCGGTCAAGGTGGACGAGCTGATGACGGTCGAGGCCTACTCGCACGTCCTTCACATCGTCAGCCAGGTGTCCGGCCGGCTGCGGCCCGAGGTCACGGCGATGGACGCCCTCAAGGCGGTGCTGCCCGCCGGCACGCTCTCCGGGGCGCCGAAGGTTCGGGCGATGCAGATCATCGACGAGCTCGAGCCACACAAGCGCGGCTCCTACGGTGGGGCGATCGGCTATCTGGGTTTCAACGGCGACCTCGACACGGCGATCCACATCCGCACGGTGGTCGTCAAGGACGGCCTCGTGCACGTTCAGGCCGGCGGCGGCACGGTCGCCGACGCCAAGCCCGACTACGAGTACGAGGAGAAGCGTCAACAAGGCGAAGCGCCGTGTTCCGCGCCGTCGAGCTGGCGGCCGCTCAGCCGGAGTGGCCATGAGCCGCGACTCCAGGAGGTTGAGCCGTGCGGGTCCTGGTGATCGACAACTACGACAGCTTCACCTACAACCTCGTCCAGTACCTGGGCGAGCTCGGGGCGGAGCCGGAGGTGGTTCGCAACGACGAGGCGACGGTTGCCGAGCTGGTCGTCCGCGCTCGCCGGACCGGTTGGTGGTCTCGCCCGGGCCATGCACGCCGGCCGATGCCGGAATCTCGATCGAGGCGGCGCGGGCGTTCGCGGAGGCCGGGGTGCCGACGCTGGGGGTCTGCCTGGGTCACCAGTCGCTGGTCGAGGCGTTCGGCGGACGCACCGATTCGCGGCGACCCGATTCACGGCAAGGACGCGGAGATCGAGCACGACGGAAAGGGCGTCCTGCGCGGGCTGGAGAAGCCCGCTGCGCGCGGGTCGCTACCACTCCCTGGTGGCGGACCCCGAGTTGCCGGGCGACCTCGAGCTGAGTGCCAGCCTCGATGGAGTGGTGATGGGGGTGCGCCACCGGGAGCTGCCCGCGGAGGGCGTCCAGTTCCACCCCGAGTCCGTGCTCACCCCGCAGTGGCAAGGACATCCTGCGGAACTTCCTGGATGCCTAACGACGTCCTCACTCGCGCCATCGACGAGGTCTGCTCCGGGACCCATCTGACGGCGGATCATGCCTCGGCGGTGCTCGACGAGATCATGGCCGGTCGGGCGGCCGACGTGCAGACGGGTGCCTTCCTGGTGGCGCTCCGCTCCAAGGGCGAGACCGTGGCCGAGCTGGTCGGGCTGGCGCGGACCATGCGGCGCCTGGCCGCCCAGGTCGAGTCCACCCGTCACGACCTGGTCGACACCGCGGGCACGGGAGGGGGCCCATCGACCTTCAACATCTCGACCGCGGCGGCCCTGGTGGCAGCCGGCGCGGGCTGCGCTGTCGCCAAGCACGGCAACCGATCGAACACCAGCCGCTGCGGGTCAGCCGACCTGCTGGAGGCGCTCGACGTGACGATCGAACTCGGACCCCGCGGCGGTCGCCACCTGCATCGACCAGGTCGGATTCGGGTTCATGTTCGCGCCGCGCTACCACGCTGCCATGAAGCACGTGGCGCCGGTGCGAAAGGAGCTGGCCGTGCGGACGATCTTCAACTTCCTGGGACCCCTCACCAACCCAGCCGGCGCCACGCGACAGCTCCTCGGCGTCTCGGACAGCCGCTACCAGGAGACGATCGCCGAGGCGCTCGTGGGACTGGGGTGCGAGCACGCCCTGGTCGTGCGAGCGGCCGACGGGGTGGACGAGATCAGCGTGGGGGAGGAGACCCGCGTCATCGAGGTGAAGGAGGGGCGCACCGAGGAGTGGTTCCTGAGGCCGGAGCAGCTCGGGATCGACCGGACCGCAATCGATCGGATCGCCGGCGGCACGCCCGAGGAGAACGCGGTGATCGTGAACGGGGTGCTGGCGGGGAGGGATGGTCCCGCGCGAGACGTCGTGCTCTTGAACGCCGCGGCGGCGGTCCTGGTCGGCGGAGGCGCGGATGACCTCCGGGCGCGCCGTGGAGCGCGCCGGCGAGGCGATCGACTCGGGGGCGGCCCGGGAGGTCCTCGCGAAGCTGGTCGAGGTGAGCGGTAGCCTGTCTCGCCTATGAGCTGGCTCGAGGAGCTGGTTGCCGGGGCACGAGAAGACTCCCTCCGCCGTCAGGCGGAGGTCCCGCTCGAGACCCTTCGCGAGCAGCTCGGCAACCGTGAGGGCGCGCGCCCGTTCAACGAGGCGCTGGTGCGCCCGGGCCTGTCGCTGATCGCGGAGTTCAAGCGTCGTTCACCCAGCGCTGGCGAGTTCCATCTCGGCGCCGGGGTGGCCGAGATGGTCCGGGCCTACGAGCGGGGCGGCGCGGCCGCCCTCTCGATCCTCACCGAGGAGCGTCACTTCGGCGGCTCTCTTCACGATCTGCGAGCTGCCCGCGAGGCGTCGGACCTCCCGATCCTGCGCAAGGACTTCATCGTCGACAGCTATCAGCTCTACGAGGCGGCGGCGAACGGCGCCGACGCTGTGCTCTTGATCGTTGCGGGGGTCGACGACGAACAGCTCGAGTCGCTCTACGTGCAGGCGCGTGAGCTCGACCTGGATTGCATGCTGGAGGTCCACGACGAGTCCGACCTGGACCGGGCACTGACGGTCGGGGCGGACGTGATCGGGATCAACAACCGGAACCTGAACGACTTCAGGGTCGATGTCGAGACCACCGTGCAGCTGCTCACCGACGTCCCCGCCGGAAAGGCGGTGGTCTCCGAGTCCGGATACGCGCGCCGCGAGCAGCTCGACGAACTCGAGCGGATCGGGGTGGACGCCGTGCTCGTCGGCGAGACGCTGATGCGCGCCGACGACCCCGAGGTGCTCGTGCGGGAGCTGACTCGACGACCAGGAGGCCACGCGCGAGCACTACCTCGAGCGGGCCTCCGAGGGCGACCGATCCAATTCTTAGCGGCCCTGAAGGCAGCCGTTAGATCGAATTAAGCGATGTCGCCCATGCTGATGGGCGATGAGCAGGGCACGGCGCATCTCACGGACCCCGGTTGGCGCGGCGATGATCGGCGGCTTGATCGTCGGGCTCCTGGGCTGGATCGCGATCGCGGCCGGTTGGATCCAGTCCGGCAGCAACGGCACCCAGGCGGCGGCCCTGGCGCCCGCCCCGCTCCCCGAGCCGGCGGCCCAGCAGAGCACCGGCAAGGGCCTCACCGTCAACCAGATCTACCAGAAGGACAGCCCTGGAGTGGCCTTCGTCCAGGCACAGTCGGCGCCGCAGCCCAGCTCGCCTTTCAATCCCTTCGGGGGCGGCGGCAGCGGGACGGCGACCGGCTCGGGCTTCGTGATCGACCACGAGGGCCACATCCTCACGAACGCCCACGTCGTCGACGGAGCACAGAAGATCCAGGTGACGCTCGGCAACACCGACGACTCCCAACCGGTCAGCGCCGAGGTGGTCGGAAAGGACCCCTCCACCGACGTCGCGTTGCTCAAGGTCGACGCGCCGGCTGATCAGCTCCACCCGCTGCAGCTCGGCGACTCCTCCCAGATGAGCGTCGGCGACCCCGTGGTCGCGATCGGCAACCCGTTCGCGCTCGACCGCACCGCAACGGCGGGGATCGTCTCGGCGCTCCAGCGCGAGATCAAGGCGCCCAACGGCTTTACGATCGACAACGTGATCCAGACCGACGCGGCGATCAACCCCGGCAACTCCGGCGGGCCGTTGATCGACGCCAATGGCCGGGTGATCGGGATCAACTCCCAGATCGAGTCCCCGAATGGGGGAGGCAACGTGGGGATCGGCTTCGCGGTGCCCGTCAACACCGTTCGCCAGGTGGCCCAGCAGCTGCTCTCCACGGGCAAGGTCGAGCACGCCTTCCTGGGCATCAGCGGCACGGATCTGACCCCGCAGCTCGCGGACGTCCTCAACCTGGGGATCAAGCAGGGTGCGCTCGTCCAGAGCGTCGTCCCGGACGGCCCAGCGGACAAGGCTGGAGTCAAGGGCGGTGACGCGACCGTCTCGATCGACGGCCAGCAGGTCCGAGCCGGCGGCGACGTGATCACCGCGGTCGACGGCAAGCCCGTCAGCGGGATGGACGAAGTCGCAAGCGCCGTCAGCCAGAAACAGCCCGGCGATGACGTGGAGCTCACCCTCCTCCACGGCGCCGAGAAGCGCACCGTGACCGCGACGCTGGGCGACCAACCGGCTACGGCTGGCGGCTAGTCCCAGAGTCGGCCGGTTACGCGAGCCTCGCCCGACCCACACGCCGGGCCTGGGGTAGAGAGTCAGAGCCAGCCTGGGGCCCGCTACGAATCGAGTGGCGTCTTGGTGGGCTTGGAGCCGACTAACCCGCCACTCGACGAGGGCGTCAAGCACATTTGAGGCAGGCCCGTACAAGCCCGGCCCTCGGCTGCCCGTAATGCCCCGGCCTCGACGCCCGTATCTTTGTACGGATGCGGGTCAAGTTCTGCGGCATGACCAACCTCGACGATGCGCTCCAGGCCGCGCGGCTGGGCGCGTGGGCGATCGGGCTGAACCACTATCCCGAGAGCCCGCGGTACTGCGAGCCCGGCGTCCGGATCGAGATCGCGGCACAGCTTCGGCGCCGGCTTGAGGTCGTCGGCGTGTTCGTCGACGCGACGCTCGACGAGCTGGCCGCCGCAGCCCAGGACGAGTCCCTCGACATGATCCAGCTCCACGGCGACGAGGGTCCCGCCTTCTGCCGCGAGGCGGCGCGGCGTACCGGCTGCAAGGTGATCAAGGCGGTCCGGGTGCGCAGCGGCGCGGACGTGAGGCGGGCCGAGGCCTACCGCACCGACTTTCATCTGCTCGACGCCCACCGATCGGGGCAGCCGGGCGGGACCGGCGAGAGCTTCGATTGGGAGCTCGTGACCGGCCGTCGTTCGCAGGTGCCGCTGATCCTGGCGGGTGGGCTGACGCCCGGGAACGTCGCCGAGGGCATCGCCGCGGCGCGACCGTTCGCGGTGGACGTGGCGAACGGCGTGGAGGCGAGCCCGGGGGTCAAGGACCATGCCCTGATGGCGGAGTTCGCGGCACGCGCACAGGCCGCATCCACCGCGGGCGACGATGAGCTCGTGGCCGGCGCGGAGCTCGATCGAGGGCATTGATTCCACCGGACCGCGTGCAGGCGATCGAGGAGCGGTTCGGTCCCTACGGGGGCCGCTACGTGCCCGAGGTGCTCGTTCCGGCCCTCGAGGAGCTCTCGGTCGCGTGGTCCGACGCGCGCGATGACCCGGAATTCCGGGGCGAGCTCGACGCGATGCTTCGCGACTACGTTGGTCGACCCGACGCCCCTCTATCGGGCCGAGCGCCTGGGCGCGCGGACCGGGCGGCGCACCTATCTGAAGCGTGAGGACCTCGCCCACACCGGAGCGCACAAGATCAACAACGCGGTCGGTCAGGCGCTGCTCGCCCGCCGGATGGGGAAGCGGCGCGTGATCGCCGAAACCGGGGCGGGACAGCACGGGGTCGCGACGGCGACCGCGTGCGCGCTGCTGGGGCTGGAATGCATCGTCTACATGGGCACCGAGGACATGCGCCGACAGGCTCCGAACGTCGAGCGCATGCGGTTGCTCGGCGCGGAGCTCGCTCCGGTTGACGCTGGCGCGCGGACGCTCAAGGAGGCGGTGAGCGCGGCGATTCGCGACTGGGTGACCAACGTCCGTACCACGCACTACATCATCGGCTCGGTGGTGGGCCCGGCGCCGTATCCGGCGCTCGTCCGCGACCTCCAACGGGTGATCGGCGACGAGGCTCGGGAGCAGGCGCTGGCCGCGGAGGGGGAGCTGCCCGGACGGGTGATCGCATGCGTCGGCGGCGGTTCCAACGCGCTCGGCACCTTCTACGCGTTCATCGAGGACGAGGGCGTCGAGCTGATCGGGGTCGAGGCCGGTGGAGAGGGGCTCGACGAGCGCCACGGCGCCTCCCTGGTCGCCGGGCAGTCAGGGATCCTGCACGGAGCGCTTTCGTCGGTGCTGTCGGACGATCAGGGGCAGATCCTGGAGGCCCACTCGATCTCGGCGGGGCTCGACTACCCCGGCGTCGGGCCCGAGCACGCCCACCTGCGAGACAGTGGGCGGGCGCGCTACGAGGCGGTCACTGATGCCGACGCGCTCCGTGCCTTCCGCGAGCTCGCGCGACTGGAGGGAATCGTGCCGGCGCTGGAGCCCGCTCACGCGATCGCATGGCTCTTGAATTCCGCCGAATCCTCCGCCGGCGCTTCGGATCCGGCGGCAGGGTACGACCTCGTCTGCCTCAGCGGCCGCGGAGACAAGGATCTGGCGGAGGCGCTCGATGGCCTGGCCCAGCTTGACGACTGAGATGGCGAGGCCCGTTCCACCAGCACGGCCCATGGGCTCGGGAAGGATCGCCGAGGCCTTCGGCGCCGCGCGGGCCGAGAGTCGTGCGGCCCTCATGCCCTACATGATGGGCGGGTTCCCCGATGACGCCACCTCACGGGCGATCGCCGATGCCTACGTGGAGTCTGGGGCCGACCTCGTCGAGCTCGGGGTGCCGTTCTCGGATCCGCTCGCCGATGGGCCGGTGATCCACGCGGCCGGGAGTCGTGCCCTGGCGGCCGGGGCGACGCTCGAGAGCGTCCTCGCGATCGGCGAACGCATCGCCTCAGCCGTGCCGGTGGCCCCGATGGTCTACGTCAACATGATCCTCGCGCGCGGCCCGGGTCGGTTCGCGGGCATGCTCGCCGATGCGGGGGCCGCGGCTGCGATCGTCCCCGACCTGCCCGTCGACGAGGCGGGGGAGATCGGCGAGGAGCTCGAACGCGCCGGCATCCCGCTCATCCCGCTGGTCGCTCCAACGACCCCAGCCGAGCGCCGGCGCCGGATCTGCCGCGCGGCGATGGGGTTCGTCTATGTGGTGTCGGACACCCGGGTCACCGGCGAGCGCGACGAGCTGCCCACAGGGCTCGAGGAGCTGGTCGGCGCTGTGCGCGCGGAGGCCGCCGTGCCCGCCGCGGTCGGGTTCGGGATCGGCACCCCGGAGCAGGCGGCGGCGGTCGGCGAGATCGCCGACGGGGTGATCGTCGGCACCCGTCTCGTGCGCGAGGTTGACGAGGCGCATGGGACGAGCGCGGCGATCGAAGCCGTCGCGGCCTTCATGAGGTCGACTCGGGCCGCGATCGGCCGGGATGCCCCCGGGGTCGAGTAGATTTCCGGACGGTGCAGCTGCTCGTCTTCACGGTCGTCGGCCTGAGCGCGATGCTCGTGGCGTATGCATTCGGGCTCGGCGGCGCTGTCGGGTCCCTGATCTTCCTCGCGATCCTGTTCGTGGGAGTGTTCCTGCGGGTCGCCGAGCCGCTCATGCAGCAGCTTCGTCCCTGAGCCGCTGACCCCCCCTACGGGTTATCTTGCGATCCGTGCGGATCGGCGTGCTCACAGGCGGCGGTGACTGCCCCGGGCTGAATGCCGCGATTCGCGCGATCGTCCGCAAGGGGATTGACTTCCACGGACACGCGATCATCGGGTTTCGAGACGGCTGGAGGGGGCCGCTCGAGAACCTGCACGAGGAGCTGACGACGGAGTCGACCCGGGGCATTCTGCCTCGTGGCGGGACGATCCTCGGCACCTCGCGGACGAACCCGTTCAAGGCGGAGGAGGGACCGGACCGGATTCGGGAGACGATGGCGGGACTGCACCTCGACGGCCTGATCGCAATCGGCGGTGAGGACACACTGGGGGCTGCGGCCCGCCTGCACGGCGACCACGAGGTGCCCGTGCTCGGGGTGCCGAAGACGATCGACAATGACCTGGCCGCGACCGACGTCACCTTCGGCTTCGACACCGCCCTCCAGGTGGCGACGGAAGCGATCGACCGGCTGCACACGACGGCGGAGTCGCACCACCGCGTGATGGTGGTCGAGGTCATGGGGCGGCATGCGGGTTGGATCGCGCTGCATTCCGGACTCGCCGGCGGCGGCGACGTGATCCTGATTCCGGAGCGGCCGTTCGACATCGAGGACGTTTGCCGGCTGATCCGCCGCAGGCACTCTCGCGGGCGCAACTTCTCGATCGTGGTGGTGGCCGAGGGGGCGATGCCCGCGGAGGGCACGATGGAGATCGCCGAGGGGAAGAAGGATGAGTTCGGCCACGTTCGCCTCGGGGGGATCGGGCATCGGCTCGAGCGAGAGATCGAGGAGCGCACGGGCTTCGAGACCCGGGCGGTGGTCCTTGGCCACATTCAGCGCGGCGGGACCCCCACCGCTTTCGACCGCGTCTTGGCGACGCGGCTCGGCGTCGCGGCGATCGACGCCGCCCACGACGGGCGCTGGGGGACGATGCCCGCGCTTCGCGGCACCCGCATCGAGCTCGTCGCCCTGACCGAGGCGGTCGAGAGCCTGCGGACCGTTCCGCCCGAGGACTACGAGGTCGCTTCGCCGTTCTTCGGGTGAGGCCCGACCTGAGAGCCGCGCGCGGCGCCGCGATCGTGGCGAGCGTGGCCGCCCTCGCGGCAGCGTGGGCGGGTTGCGCTTCGCCCGGCTCGGGGATACAGGCGGGGGAGCACGTCACCGTCTACGTCAGCATGCCGCTGCGCGGACCGGAGAGCGCCAACGGGCGCGATGCGGCCGACGGCGCAAGGCTGGCGCTTTCCGACGCGCGTGGACGGGTCGGCGCGCTCGAGGTGCGGGCGGTGTTCCGGGACGACAGCGGTGGAACCGGTCGCCGTGCGCAGCCGTGGAACGCCGCGGCCGCGGCCGCCAATGCCCGCCGCGCGACGGAGGACTCGACGGCGATCGCGTACGTGGGCGACTTCGACTCGGGCGCCACCCGGTTCTCCCTGCCGATCACGAACGAGGCGCGGATGCTGCAGGTCTCGCCGGCGAGCTCGGCGATCGATCTGGTCCAGCCGTACCTGGGCGCGGGGGACCAGGTTCCGGCCGAGGTTCAGCCAACGGGCGACCGCACCTTCGGGCGGGTGATCCCAAGCGACGGGGTCCAGGCCGAGGCCGGCGCGGGATGGGCGAAGCGGCTCGGGGCGCGGCGCCCGGCGATCAGCCGCGGGTCCTCCAGCTATGACCGCGTGATGGCGTCGGCCTTTCGCTCCGCCGCCGACGGGATCGGCCTCGAGGTGGGAAGCCTCCAAGGCCCGCGGGCCCACGACCTGCTCTACCTGGCGCTCGAGCCGTCGGAGCTCGAGCCGGGAGGGGGTGTTGTCAGGGTGCACGCTCGCGGGACCCCGGTCCTGGGCACGGATGCCCTGCTGGCGGCGGCCGCGCGACCGCCCTTGTCGCTGGGCTCGGAGGTGTACATGAGCTCCGCCGCCCAGGACCCCGCCCAGCTCCCTCACGCGGGGCAGCGGTTCGTCGACGCCTTCCGGGCTCGCTTCGAACGTCCGCCCGGGCGTTACGCCGCCTACGGCTACGAGGCCATGGCCGTGGTGCTGGATTCGATCCGGCGCGCTGGCGACTCCGGCGATCAGCGGGACGCGGTCATCGACGCGTTCCTTGACACCCGCGATCGCAATTCGATCCTCGGCGAGTACTCGATTGACGACGCGGGGGACACGACCCTCGACCGGCTCACCGGGTACCGCGTCGTTGCGGAAGGCGCGAAGCCGGTGGCCCGGTTGCACGCTCCCTGATCGGGTGAGTCTCAGCGCCGCAAGAGGTCCCTCAGCGCGGGCTCGAGCTCGGGATGGCGAAACTCGAACCCGGCGTCGAGCGCCCTGCGCGGGACTACCCGCTGGCCGCGGCTGGCGATCTCCCCCAGCTCATCGCCGAGGCGGGCCTTCAACGCCAGCTTCGGGATCGGTAGGACCGCGGGCCGGCCCAGGACGCGCCCAAGGGACTTCGAGAACTCGCGGTTGGTGACCGGGTTGGGAGATGTCGCGTTGTAGGTGCCCGAGAGCCCCTCGCCGTCCAACGCCCACAACAGCACGCGGACCTCGTCCTGGAGGTGGATCCACGACATGTACTGCGCCCCTCCGGCGATCGGGCCGCCGAGGCCGAGCTTGAACGGGAGCAGGAGCTGCTTGAGTAGGCCGTGGTCCGGATTCATCACGAGCCCGGTGCGGGTGACGGCGACCCTGACGCCGACCTCCTCCGCATCGCGCGCCGATGCCTCCCAGGCGACGCAGACCTGGGCGTCGAAAGAGGTGCCGGGCGGCGCGGACTCGTCCACGATCGCCTCGCCACGGTCGCCGTAGTAGCCGACGGCCGACTGGCTGACAAGGGCCCTTGGCCGCGGATCGGCGGCGCTGATCGCGTCCACGAGGTTCTTCGTCGCGCGCTCGCGACTCTCGCGGATGCGCTGCTTGGCATCGTCGGTCCACCGCTGATCGAGCGACTCGCCGATCAGGTTGACGACGCCATCGACTCCCTGCAGGGCGGCGGCGGGAGGACGTTCGGTCGTCGGCCTCCAGCCGTGCCAGGTGATCGTTGGATTCGACGAGCGAGCTCTGGTCGGATCGCGCGTCAGGCCCACCACCTCATCGCCGCGGGCAAGGAGCGCGTCGGCGAGCTCGGAGGCGAGGGAGCCGGTCGCCCCGGTGATCAGGACTCGCATGGCCAGCCGCCGGCTGCCGGGTTTTGCTCGTTCTCGTGCGCCGGCGAGAACCGGGTGTCCCCGTTGCCGCTGGGAAGGGTCACTCGACCGCCGCGAAGGTCCCGGTCTCCTCGGAGACCCGGGCGATTCCGTCCCGTCGCGCCTCCTCGACCACCGCCTCTGCGACCGCGGGCGCGACGTCGCGATCGAAGACGCTCGGGATGATGTAGTCCTCGCTGAGGTCGTCTTCGCCAACGACCTCGGCGATGCCCTTCGCCGCGGCCAGTTTCATCTCTTCGGTGATCCTCGGGGCGCCGGCGTCCAACGCCCCACGAAAGATTCCCGGGAAGCAGAGCACGTTGTTGATCTGGTTCGGATAGTCGGAGCGACCCGTCGCCATGATCCGAACGTAGCGATTGGCCTCCTCGGGCATCACCTCGGGATTGGGGTTGGCCATTGCGAACACGATCGCGTCGTCCGCCATCTTCGCCAAGGCCTCGGGCTCGATGATCCCCGGTCCCGATACGCCGATGAACAGGTCGCACCCGTCGATCACCTCGGAGGGCGAGCCCTCGAGCCTGTCCGGGTTCGAGTGCTCCGCGTACCAGCGTTTGATCTCATTCATCTCGCCCGAGGCGTAGTCGCCGCGATCCGTGGACAGCGCGCCGTGACGGTCGCACCCGATCACGTGGCTCACTCCCGATTCGAGCATCATCTTGGTCACGGCGACGCCTGCGGCTCCGAGGCCGACCACGAGCACACGCAGGTCCTCGAGTCGCTTGCCCACGATCTTGAGCGAGTTGAAGAGCGCCGCCATCGTGACCACGGCCGTGCCGTGCTGGTCGTCGTGGAAGACCGGGATGTCCACCTCGTCCTTGAGGCGCGTCTCGATCTCGAAGCATCGGGGCGCGGAGATGTCCTCCAAGTTGATCCCGCCGAAGGTCGGCGCCATCAACCTCACGACCTCGACGATCTGGCCGGGGTCCCGCGTGTCGAGGCAGATCGGAAACGCGTCGACGTCGGCGAACTCCTTGAACAGCATCGCCTTGCCCTCCATCACCGGCATCGCCGCTTCCGGCCCGATGTCGCCGAGGCCGAGCACCGCGCTGCCGTCGGAGACAACGGCGACGGTGTTTCGCTTGATCGTGTACTCGAACGCCTTCGACCGATCGGCGGCGATCTCCTGACAGACCCGGGCCACCCCGGGCGTGTAGGCCATCGAGAGGTCGTCGCGGGTCTTCAGCGGGTACTTGTTGTGCTGCTCGATCTTCCCGCCGCGGTGCATCTGCAGGGTGCGATCGACGTACTCGATGACCCGGGCGCCGCGGGTCGAGCCGATTGCGCGCAGGATCTCCTCCCAGTGCTCCTGGTCCCGCGCGTCGACGGTGAACTCCCGAACCCGCTTTCCCTCGCCGCCCGCGCCGGGGACCAGGTCGACTCCCTGCAGCGCTCCGCCCGCCTCGGCGATGCGCGCGGTGAGCTTGCCCAGCGGTTCCTGCCGCGCGTCGAGCTCGACGCGAACGGTGACGGAGAACTGCGCGCTGACGGAGTGGGCGACGGGCATGGCGGCTGATCTTATGCGCCGGAGTAAAGCGTCATGCGGAAAGAACCCGTCCATTCAGGTCCTAGGATGAGTTCGTGCCCGCTGCGGCTACCAAGAAGGCCGGCAAGCTCCAGGGTGATCTGGAGCGCGACGACGGCGAGCTCTTCCTGATCGACGGGAACAGCCTCGCGTACCGCGCGTTCTTCGCGCTGCCAGAGTCGATTGCGACCGCCGACGGGCGGCCCACCAACGCCATCTACGGCTTTGCCTCGATGATGGCCAAGATCCTGATCGAGCACCGGCCGCAGGCCGTGATCGTCGCCTGGGATGCGGGCCTCTCGGGCCGCGAGAAGGCCTATGAGCCCTACAAGGCGCAGCGCCGTCCCCGACCCGACCTGCTCTCCGAGCAATGGCCACACCTGGCGCCCGTGGCTGAGGCGTTCGGGTTCCACAACGTCAAGGTGAAGGGGTGGGAGGCCGACGACGTGATCGCCACCCTGGTCCGCCGGGCCCGAGAGGCGGAGATCCCGGTGATGGTCGTCTCAGGGGACCGCGACGTGTACCAGGTGGTCGAGGAGGGGGTCCGGGTGATGACCACCTCGCGCGGCGTGACGGAGACCAAGATCTACGACCGCGAAGGCGTGGTGGAGCGCTATGGGGTCCCTCCGGAGCTGGTCCCCGACCTGATCGGCCTCAAGGGCGACACCTCGGACAACATCCCGGGTGTCCCTGGGATCGGCGACAAGACGGCGGCGCAGCTACTGCAGGAGTTCGGATCCCTCGAGGCCGTGCTGGACAACGTCGACAAGATCTCGGGCGCGAAGCGCAAGCAGAACCTGACCGAGCACGCCGACGACGCGCGGGTCTCGAAGGAGCTCGCCACCCTGAACTACGAGATCGAGGTGCCGATCGATGTCCGCAAGGAGGCGCGGGCGAAGCCCGATCGCAGCCGCCTGCGCGATGTGGCGGCGGAGTTCGAGCTGCGCCAGGTGGTTCAGCGCCTGGACGAGGAGTTCCTGGAGGACGTCCCGGACCGGGCCGTCGAGGAGACCCTGGTGGTGGAGGCGGAGGAGGGGACGCTCGACGAGCTCGCCCAGGGGCCGATCTCGATCGCGGTCGCGGCGGGGCGCTGGGCGGGCAGCGACGGGCAGAGGGTGATCACCGGGGAGGCGCCCGACCTGGTCGAGCTCGCGGAGCTGTTGGCGGGGCGGCCGCTGCTGGCCCACGACGTCAAGTCCCAGGGCGGCGGTGGCCGCTCCGGCCTGCTCGCGGTGGCGCCCCCGGGCGCCCTGCAGCTGGAGCACGACACGATGGTGGCCGCCTACCTGATCGACCCGGCGCGGCGCGTCTACGACCTCTACGAGCTGGCCGCTGACGCGGGGCTCGCGGCTGCGCCGGCCGCCGCCGATCCCGGCCAGCTCTCGCTTGCCGCCGAGGACGGTGAGACCACGGGTGATCCGCCAACCGAGGCGCGTCTCGTGATCGAGCTGGCGGCGCGCCAGCGCGAGCGCCTCGAGGAATTCGGGCTGGAGCGCCTGCTCCGCGAGGTCGAGATGCCCCTGATCGAGGTGCTGGCGGCGATGGAGCGCACCGGCGTCAAGCTCGATGCCAAGCGGCTGGCCGAGATCGGCGAGGGGATGGCGGAGAGGATCGCGAAGCTCGAGAGCGAGATCTTCGAGCTCGCGGGTCACGAGTTCACGATCGGATCGCCACAGCAGCTCGGCTCGGTCCTGTTCGAGGAGCTTGGGCTGACCAGGAAGCGTCGCGGCAAGACGGGCTTCTCGACCGATGCTCGCGTCCTCGCGCAGATCCGAGACGAGCACGAGATCATCGGCAAGGTCGAGAGCTGGCGGGAGCTGACCAAGCTCAAGAACACCTACCTCGACGCGTTGCCCGGCCTGATCGATCCCGAGACGAAGCGCATCCATACGACGTTCAACCAGGTTGCGACGACGACGGGACGCCTGTCCAGCACCAACCCGAACCTCCAGAACATCCCGATCCGCTCCGAGATCGGGCGCCCCGTGCGGGCGTGCTTCGTCGCCGAGCGGGGGATGCGGCTGCTCTCGGCCGATTACAACCAGGTCGAGCTGCGGGTGCTCGCACACGTGGCCGGCGAGGACGTGCTGCGTGAGATCTTCGCCTCGGACGAGGACGTCCACAGCGAGACCGCCGCCGAGGTGCTCGCGATCTCACCGGAGGAGGTCGGCCCGGCCGAGCGCTCGAAGGCGAAGATGGTGAACTACGGGATCGCGTACGGGCTGTCGGCCTTCGGGCTCGCGGACCGCCTGCAGATCTCCCGCGAGGAGGCGGGCCTCTACATCCAGCGGTACTTCGAGCGCTTCCCGGCGGTCAAGGCGTTCATCGACGAGACGATCGCGACGGCCACGCGTGACGGGTTCGTGTACACGCTGCTCGGCCGGCGCAGGGCGATCCCCGAGCTGCGGTCCAACCAGCGCCAGCGCCGCTCCCTGGGCGAGCGGCTGGCGGTCAACACCGTGATCCAGGGGACCGCGGCGGACATCATCAAGCTGGCCATGGTGCGCTGCCATGGCGCGCTCGCGGACGCGGGTCTCGAGCCCGTTTGGTGCTCCAGATCCACGACGAGCTGCTGTTCGAGGGTCCGGAGGCCGAGATGGATCAGGCGGCCGAGCTCGTCAGGCGCGAGATGTGCCAGGCCTTCGAGCTCGACCCACCGCTGGCGGTGGACATCGGCATCGGCAGGGACTGGCTGACGGCGAAGTAGAGGGCCACGCCCTGATCCGGCCGTCAGCCCTCGACTAGCATCCCCGCTCCGCATGGACCGAGGGGTGGCAGTGCTGCTGACCGCCGTCGTCGGCGGGGTCCTGGCTCTGCAGGCGCCGATCAACGCCGGCCTGGGAGGGCAACTGGAAACCTGCCGGCGGCTCTGGTCTCGTTCGTGGTCGGCACCCTGGCGCTCGTCGTCATCGTCGCCCTCAGCGGTCAAGCGGGCGGCCTCGGCTCACCTTCGACGTCCGCTGGTACTACCTGGTCGGCGGGCCTCCTCGGCGCGGTCTACGTGACCATGGCCCTGATCGCGGTCAGCTCGATCGGCGCCGGCGGAGTTGCCGCGGCGACGATCACGGGCCAGCTCGCCGCCTCGGTGGTGATCGATCGGCTGGGGATCCTGGGGCTCGAGCAAACGCCCCTGAGCGCCTCCAGGATCGCCGGCGTCGCGCTGCTGCTCAGCGGGACGTACCTGGTCGTCCGCTAGCCGCCGCGGCTGCCGAAGCGAGCGGTTAGGCGGCTGCCTTGAGGGCTCGTCGCTGGGGCTGCGGGCCGCCCGCCGGCCTCGCGTGCGTAGTCGGGGTCGCGCGATGCGCAGGTAGTGGCCGAACGACCAGCGCACGAACTCGTCGCGGCTCATGCCCCGGAGGGCCACCGCCAGCAGCCGGGGAGGCACGCGAGGGACCAGCCGCTGGACGCGAAGCAGCCAGCGGAAGTGCCACTCGTGGCCGGCCGAGAAGGCCGCATAGCGGCGCAGGGCCGTCTCCCGCGTCGTCAGGCCTCCGACCACCCGGCGAAGCTCGCGCCCGCACGCGATCCCGAAGTAGAAGGCGGTGCGGATCCCCTCCGCGGTCAGCGGCAGGCAGTGTCCCGCGGAGTCGCCGACGAAGAAGGTCGCGCCCTCGGTCGCGTCGCGGAGCTTGTGGGGGATCCAGTTGCCCTGGTACCGAACGGCATCGCGGTCGAGGTCGTCGCGCCAGGCGGACGGTCGATTCCTTGACGTGGAAGCGCGGATCGAAGGATCCCACCCCGACCCGCACCTCCTCGCTCGGCCGGGAAGCTCCAGCCGTAGCCGGCCGGGACGTAGCCGCGGTCGATCCAGATCTCGAGGTCTTCCGAGTCGCCGCCCGGATGGACCTCGAGCCCCCGCGACAATGGCGCCTGGGGCGGGGTGTAGGCGCGGGCGCCGAGCATGCGGCGCCAACCGAGGGCAGTCGACGATCAAGGGCGCCCGCAACTCCCCCCGATCGGTTTCGACGGAATGCATCTCATCTGGCGCCCGTCCCTTCGACGGCCCCGCCGCCCCCGGAGTCGAAGACGAGGAGGCGGCGGGCTCGTGAACGGTCGCCGTCTCGAACTGCGCGTCGCACTGCTCGAACAGCAGCTCGCAAAGGGTCGGGTAGTCGAAGGTGGAGAAGGTCCAGGGGAGGCGCATGCGGTTCGTGCGCATGCGGGGTGTGGATCACCAGATCGCTGAAGGTCTGCTTGATCGAGGCCTCGACGCCCATCGCGATCAGCCAATCGGTGGGCGCGGCGCAGGCGGAGGTCTGTCGCTCGCCGATCTCGTACCGGTCGACGACCAGGACCCGTGCTCCCGAGCCGGCGAGCTCGCGCGCGACCGCCAGGCCGGCGAAGCTCGCCCCGCAGACGAGGACGTCCGCGTCCCCGCCAGCGGCGTGCGCTCGGTGCCGCGCTTCGTGCGTCTCCTCGGCATGACTCGCCGAGGGTACCCCAGCTTTGCCATAGTTAGCCGCCGGTGTCCGCAACTGACACAGCGACCGAGGCTGCGCCGGAGAGCGCGCGCGAGCCGGCGCCTCCGGGCACGAACGATCTCATGATCGAGGTCGACGGCAAGCTCGTCCCCAATTACGACGCCACGATCAAGCCCTTCGACGAGGGGGACGTGGTCAGCGGCGAGGTCGTGCGCATCGACAAGGACGAGGTCCTGGTCGACATCGGCTACAAGTCGGAGGGGGTCATCCCCTCGACCGAGCTCTCGATCCGCCGCTCCGTGGATCCTGCCGAGGAGGTGGCGCTCGGCGAGCGCGTCGACGCGTTGGTGCTCACCAAGGAGGACCAGGAGGGGCGGCTGCTGCTCTCCAAGAAGCGCGCTCGCTTCGAGAAGGCGTGGCGCAAGATCGAGGCGGCCGCCGAGTCGGGCGAGCCCGTGGCCGGAACGGTGATCGAGGTCGTCAAGGGCGGCCTGATCCTCGACCTCGGCGTGCGCGGGTTCCTCCCGGCATCGCTGGTCGACATCCGGCGCGTCCACAACCTGGACGAGTTCAAGGGCACCGAGCTCGAGTGCAAGGTGATCGAGCTGAACCGCAGCCGAAACAACGTCGTCCTGTCGCGCCGGGCCGTGCTGGAGGAGGAGCGCAAGGAGGTTCGCGAGCAGATCCTCGGCCGGCTGCAGCCGGGCATGGTCGTTGAGGGCAAGATCTCCAACATCGTCGACTTCGGCGCCTTCGTCGACCTGGATGGGATCGACGGCCTGATCCACATCTCCGAGCTCTCGTGGAGCCACGTCAACCATCCCTCCGAGGTGCTGTCCGTGGGCGAGACGGTACGGGTGAAGGTGCTCGACATCGACCGTGAGCGCCAGCGCATCTCGCTGGGGCTGAAGCAGACTCAGGAGGACCCGTGGCGGAAGGTGCTCGACGAGTACAAGCAGGGCGATGCCCTCGAGGGCAAGGTCACCAAGGTGGTCGCCTTCGGGGCCTTCGTCGAGGTCATCCCCGGGGTCGAGGGTCTGGTCCACATCTCCGAGCTCGCCGAGCATCACGTCGAGAACCCAAGCGAGGTCGTCTCGCCGGGGGACGAGGTGTGGGTGAGGATCCTGGAGATCGACGAGAGCCGCCGCCGGATCTCGCTCAGCGTCAAGCGGGCCGAGTCCCAGAACCTGCCGCTGCGCGACCTGATGCCCGCCCGAGTTGACCGGCGAGGTCCAGCAGGAGCCTGCTCCCGACGAGGTACCGAACCTGGACGTCTCCGAGGAGGTCTTCCCCGAGACACCCCGGAGGAGCCCCAAGCCGAGGACGCCGAGGCTGAGGCGACCGAGCCGGAGGCTGAGGCGACCGAGCCGGAGGCCGCGGACGCAGAGCCCGAGGCGGCAGAGAAGCCGTCAGCGGAAGCCAGCGACACCTGATGCCAGACTTCGGGTGGTGGATGCATCGCGACACCACCGCCCGCAGGATCAGCCGGTTGAGTCCCTTGCCGGCCCGGCGGCGCCGTTCATAGGGCTGACCGGGGCGATCGCGGCCGGCAAGTCCGAGGCGCTGGCCGCGTTCGGACGGCTCGGGGCGGCCACGCTGTCGAGCGACGAGGTCGCCCACGAGCTGCTCGACAGCCCGGAGATGCGGGCCCACCTCGGTGAGCGCTGGGGTGAGCGGGTCGTCGCCGATGGCAGGGTCGCCCGGGATCGAATCGGCGCGATCGTCTTCGAGCAACCCGAGGAGCTCCGGTGGCTCGAGTCCGTGCTTCACCCGCTCGTCGGCCGTCGGATCGCGGATTGGCGTCAGGGCTTGGATGAGGGCACGCCCCTTGCCGTCGTCGAGGTCCCGCTGCTGTTCGAGACCGGGCTCGACGAGGCATTCGACGCCACCGTCTCCGTGGTCGCCTCCGAGCCGGCGCGCGCGGCGCGAGCCGCCGAGCGAGGCACCGAGCTCGTCGCCGGCCGCGCATCTCGCCAGCTCTCCCAGGACAACAAGGCCGCGCGGGCGACTCACGTGATCCGAAACGATGGCTCGCTCGACGATCTCGAGCGAGAGGTGGCCCACGTGATGGAGCTGCTCGACGGCCACCCACCCGGCGGAATGAGCCCGGCCCGGACCGCAACCCGTGGGGCGAGGGGGGGCGGTGGCAGGGTCACCCGGGCAACCCTGTGGCGGCGCAGGGTGCTGTGGATCGGCGTCGCGGCCCTGGTCGGAGCCGGGGTCGCGATCGCGGTCAGCCGGATCGACATCGAGCAGGCGATCCAAGAGATCACCCTTCCGCTTCGCCACGACGACATCATTCGCCAGCAGGCGGCCGACAAGGACCTCGATCCGGCGCTGATCTCCGCGGTCATCTATGCCGAGTCCCGCTTCCGAGACCAGGAGTCTCATGCCGGCGCCCGTGGCTTGATGCAGATCACGCCGCAGACCGCCGAAGTGATCGCCCGGCTCAGCGGCGGCACAGAGTTCGTGACCGGCGACCTCTCCGACCCGGAGATCAACATCAGCTACGGGTCGTACTACCTGCGCCACCTGTTGACGAGATACGACGGCAACGAGGTGGCGGCGCTGGCGGCCTACAACGCCGGGATGGGGAACGTGGACCGTTGGGGAGGCGCCGACCTCCAGCTCGACGGCGATCCGGTTCCCTGAGACGCGCGCCTACGTCGAGCAGGTGCTCGAGAAGCGCGAGGAGTATCGCGACAAGTACGCCGGCGACCTCGGCCTGGCTGACTAGCCTGGCCGCTGACGAGGCGGGGCGGCGCAGCACATGGACCTGACGATCGCGTGGCTTCTGTTCCCGCTTCTGCTCGCCGCCATGTGTGGCGGGTGCGGTCTGCTCGTCGAGCGGGTCGCCGCCGTTCGGCTGCCGGGCGCTCTGGTCCCGGCGGTCGGGTTCGCCACGGTCATCGTGGTCGCTCAGTTCCTGACACTCTGGGACGCGACCGCGGAGCTCGCGACTCCGGCGATCGTGGCGCTGGCTGCCGCGGGCCTCGTCCTCTCGTGGGGGTGGTGGCGGCGGATCGATCCCTGGGCCACGGGCGCGGCGGCCGCCGTGTTCGCCGCATATGCGGCCCCGATCGTCCTCTCCGGGGAGGCGACCTTCGCCGGCTACATCAGGCTCGACGACACCGCGACGTGGATGGCGCTCACAGACCGCGTCATGGAGCACGGCCGAAGCCTGGACGGCCTCGCCCCCTCGACCTATGAGGCGGTGCTGGCCTTCAACCTCGGCGACGGCTATCCGATCGGCGTCTTCCTGCCGCTGGGAATCGCCCGCGCGCTGGTCGGTCAGGACGTCGCCTGGCTGATCCAGCCCTACATGGCCTTTGTCGCCGGTCTCATGGGCCTGGCCCTGTGGCAGCTCGCCGAGCCGCTGGTTCGCCCGCGTCCTCTCCGCGCCCTGGTGTCCTGCCTGGCGGGGCTGTCGGCGTTGCTTCTCGGGTATTACCTCTGGGGCGGGATCAAGGAGGTGGCCGGGGCCACCTTGGTCGCGAGCTCCGCGGGGTTGGCGGGCGTGGCGATCACGAAGCGCTTCGCGCCACGTACCTTGATCCCGCTCGCCCTGGTGAGCGCTGCCCTGATCGGGGTGCTCAGCGGCGGCGGTGGGATCTGGCTCGTCCCGCTCTTCGTTGCGACCCTGGCCTTCGCCGTGCGCGAGATGGGTGTACGCGCGATGTTGGGCCGCGCCACGGGATTCGCGATCGTGGCGGCGCTCCTCTGCGTCCCCGTGCTGGCGTCGGGCGGATTCCTGCCTCCCACATCGGCGCCGCTGAGCAGCGCCACGGCGCTCGGGAACCTCTTCCACCCGCTCGACAAGCTGCAGGTCTTCGGCATCTGGCCCGCGGGCGACTTTCGCCTCGATCCCACCCAGATGACCACGACCTACGCGTTGATTGCGATCACCGGCGTGGCCGCCGCCCTGGGTCTATACGCGGCCTGGCGGCGGCGCGCGTGGCCGCTGCTGGTCTATGTCGGCACCGCGCTCAGCGCCTGCTTCGTGATCGTGGCGATCGGCTCACCGTGGGTCGAGGGCAAGGCGATGGCGATCGCCTCACCGGCAATTCCGCTCGTCGCCTGCGCGGGGGCCGCGGCGCTGTGGGCCGGAGGGCGGCGGAGCACGCGGCTGCGAGGCCGGGTCCTGGGGGCGGCGCTGCTGGCGGCAGTCGGCGCCGGGATCCTGTGGTCGGGGGGACTGGCGTACCGGGACGTCAACCTCGCGCCACGCGAGCAGCTCGCCGAGCTCGAGACGATCGGCAACCAAATCGATGGTCAGGGGCCAACGTTGATCACCGAGTACCAGCCATACGCGGCTCGCCACTTCCTGCGGGACGCCGCTCCGGAGTCGGCGTCGGAGCTTCGCCGCAGGCGGGTGCCGCTCCAGGGCGGCGGGACCCTGCGGAAGGGCACCACCGCCGACACTGATCGCCTCAAGCTGTCCGGCCTGCTGGCCTACCGGACGCTCGTCCTCCGCCGCTCTCCGGTCCAGAGCCGACCGCCCTCGCCGTATCACCTGGTCTGGCACGGCGACAACTACGAGGTCTGGCAGCGCCCCGAGGGCTTGGAGTCATCCGTGATCGACCACCTCGGACTCGGCGGCGAGCTTCACCCGACCGGGGTGCCCGCCTGCGACCAGGTGAAGCGGCTGGCTCGTGAGGCCGGCGCCGGCGGGAGGCTGGCGGCGGCCAAACGCCCGGCTCCGGAGACCGTCCCGCTCCAACGGACGGGCCATCCGCGCAGCTGGCAGTGGGCCGGCTATCCCAGCACCCTGTTGCCGGTGACGCCGGGGACGATCCGGGCGCACGTTCGAATCGGCCGCGCGGGCCGCTACCGGATCTGGCTGGGCGGCTCCGTGCGGCCACGGGTGGACCTGTTGGTCGATGGCCGGTCGAGGGGAGACGTGCGCCATGTGCTGAACAACCAGGGTGAGTACGTCCTGCTTGGCGAGGCCAATCTGGGGGCCGGCCGACACGAGCTCGAGATCAGGTTCCACGGCGCCGACCTGCACCCGGGAAGCGGCGGCTCCCCGAGCCCCGTCGGGCCCCTCCAGCTCGCCTCCAGGGACGCCGCTGACGCCCGCATAGTGCACTTGTCCGGCGACCGCGCCGGGGAGCTTTGCGACAGGCCGTGGGACTGGATCGAGGCGCTTCCCCCCGGCACGACGGGCGCCGACTAGCACGCTCCGCTCAATCCGCGACCCCGGACCCGGCCGTGCGCGCGGAAAAGGAGGAGCGCGGCATCGCGGTCGGCGGCGGCCGCTATCTTGGCCTGGTGGGTGGAATTACTTGCGGGCGCCTACGGCGCCCTGACACGCCTGTTTCGGAGCCAAAGCTCCTCATCCCCTTGATCGCTTGCGGGCGCCTTCGGCTCGCTGACACGTCTGTTTCGGAGCTAAAGCTCCTCGTCGGGTGAATTTCCGACTGAATCCTGCCTATACGCCGACGGCCGACCAGCCGAAGGCGATCGCTGCGCTGGCCGAGGGCCTCTCGGCGGAGGAGCGGTTCGCCTGCCTGCTGGGCGCCACCGGCACCGGGAAGACCTTCACGATGGCGGGCGTGATCGAGCGGGTCCAACGGCCCGCGCTCATCATCGCCCACAACAAGACCCTCGCGGCCCAGCTCTGCAACGAGTTCCGCGAGTTCTTCCCCGAGAACGCCGTCGAGTACTTCGTCAGCTACTACGACTACTACCAGCCCGAGGCCTACGTGCCGGCGCAGGACCTCTACATCGAGAAGGACTCATCGATCAACGACGAGATCGATCGGCTGCGCCACTCGGCCACCGCGGCGCTCCTTGCGCGGCGCGATGTGATCATCGTCGCGTCGGTCTCCTGTATCTACGGGATCGGTTCGCCGGAGCTCTACCGCGAGCAAATGCAGCTGTTCAAGGTCGGCGAGTGGGTGGATCGTGACGAGCTCTTCCGCAAGCTGATCGGAATGCAGTACGGGCGCAACGACACCAACCTGACCCGTGGGACCTTTCGGGTGAAGGGCGAGCTCCTCGAGGTTTTTCCCGCCTACGCGGAGACCGCCTTCAGGATCGCGCTGTTCGGAGACGAGGTGGAGGGAATCCAGCACTTCGATCCCCTCACCGGCGAGGTGCTGGACGAGATCGACCACGTCGCTGTGTGGCCCGCGACCCACTACGTCACCAAGGAGGAGACGATCGAGCGCGCCGTAGGCGAGATCAAGAGCGAGCTGTACGAGCGCGTCGCCTGGTTCGAGGAACGCGGCAAGCTGCTCGAGGCTCACCGGCTGCGCCAGCGCACCGAGTACGACGTCGAGCTGATGCGAGAGCTCGGGTTCACGCCGGGGATCGAGAACTACTCGCGGATCCTCGACGACCGCCCCGAGGGGAGCCCGCCGCACACGCTGATCGACTACTTCCCGGACGATTTCGTCGTCTTCGTCGACGAGTCGCACCAGACGGTCCCCCAGCTCGGCGGGATGTACGAGGGCGACCGCTCGCGTAAGCAGACGCTCGTGGACCACGGGTTCCGGCTCCCGTCCGCGCTGGACAATCGGCCGCTTCGGTTCGAGGAGTTCCTGACCCGGGTCGGGCAGCTGGTGATGGTCTCGGCGACCCCGGGGGAGTTCGAGCGGGGATCGTCGTCTCGGATCGTGGAGCAGATCGTGCGCCCCACCGGAATCGTCGATCCGGAGGTCGATGTCCGCGAGACGCGCAACCAGATCGACGATCTGATGAACGAGGTACGCCGCCGGGCCGAGGCGGGGGAGAGGACCCTGGTCACGACGTTGACCAAGAAGATGGCCGAGGACCTGACCGCCTACCTCCTGGAGCACGGGTTCAGGGTCCGGTACCTGCACTCGGAGATCGACACCCTGGAACGGATCCAGATCGTGCGCGACCTGCGGCTCGGGGAATATGACGTGCTGGTGGGGGTCAACCTGCTTCGAGAGGGCCTCGACCTTCCGGAGGTCTCCCTGGTCGCGATCCTCGATGCCGACAAGGAGGGGTTCCTCCGCGGCGAGACGAGCCTGATCCAGACGATCGGGAGGGCCGCCCGCAACGTGCGGGGTCGGGTGCTGATGTACGCGGACCGAGAGACGCAGGCGATGCGAACCGCGATCGAGGAGACCAATCGCCGGCGAGAGATCCAGCTCGCCTACAACCGCGAGCACGGGATCACCCCGGAGACCGTGCAGAAGGGGATCTCAGAGATCTCGGAGTTCCTGGCGATGGAGTCGCGTGGCGCGCCAGCGCGCCGCCGGCGGGTGCAGGGCACGGAGGAGATCCAGACCCCAGCCCAGCTGGAGAAGCTGATCGTCGAGCTCGAGGAGGAGATGCTGGCCGCCGCCGAGGACCTGCGATTCGAGGAGGCGGCGAGGATCCGCGACGAGCTCAAGGAGCTGCGCCGGGACCTCGATGCAATCCGGGCTTAGGCTCGGCTCGCGACCGGTGCGTCCCCGTGCGGGCGTTCGATGACGGCGATCGACCGCGGACGCCGCTGGGTGTCCGTCCCCGAACGAGGTCCCGGTAACCTCGGTTCATGGACGCCGATGAGTTGATCCGGCAGGCGGCCGACAGCGTGCGGTCCGCGCTCGACGGGGCCCAACGCCGCGCTCAGGAGATCGTGAGCGAGGCGGAGGCGCAGTCCGAGCGGATTCGCGCCGAGGCGGAGGCTGCGGCGAAGCGCATCCGGGCCGAGGCGGAGGCCCAGGCCGACCGCCGGCTGGCGGAGGTTCGGAAGGCGCTCGACGAGCTGCAGGGACGGCTATCCGGCGCCCGGGCCAAGGCTCCGGATTCCGCGAGCCGCGCCGCTCCGGCGGCACCTGGCGCGGAGGTGAACCCCGAGCCGGTCACGGTCCCGGAGCCGATGCCACCTGAGACGCCCGAGCCGACGCCGGAGCCGGGAGAGGAGCCCTTTCCCGAACCCATGCCCGAGCCGACGCCGGAGCCCGTGCCCGAGCCGAGCCCGCCTCCCGAGGAGGTCCCGGCGGCCTCGGCTTCGGAGGTGAACGGGGACGGTCCGCGAGAAGGCGAGGCCGCCGCCCGCCTGGTTGCGATGAAGCTCGCTCTGGATGGCGCCTCGCGGGAGGATGCCCGGGAGCAGCTGGCCGCCGTGTACGACGTCGCCGACCTCGACACCCTGCTGGACGAGGTCTACTCGAGAGCCGGCAGGTAAGCCGGCCCGGATACGGTTGCATCCGCCCGAACCCGGGGCCGGGCGCTCGCCTGGCAACCTAGGCGCCGGTGGTGCCGTCGCCCTACAAGCGCCTGCTGGCCATACACCGCGCGAGGATGCCGCTGCTGGGCTCCCTCATCGGTCGGCTGCCCATCGCGGCCCTTTCTCTCGCAACGATCATCCTCGTGCGCGAGGAGACGGGATCCTTCGCAATCGCGGGCGCGGTCGAGGCATCCGCTTCGATCGCCGCCGTGGTCTCCCTGCCCCTGCAGGGACGCCTGGTGGATCGATTCGGCCAGACCGTGGTGCTCCTGCCGGTGGCCGCCGCGAACCCATTCGCCATCGGCGGCCTCGTGGTGGCCGCGACCGGGGGGGCCGGTCCGGTGGCGCTCGTGGCGATCGGAGCCGCCACCGGCGCCACGATCCCGGCGCTGGGCTCGTGCATGCGAACCCTATGGGCGGAGCTCGTGCCCGATCCGACCCTTCGCCAGACGGCGTTCGCCCTGGACGCGGTCCTCCTCGAGGTGTGCTTCGTGGCCGGGCCCCTGGGCACGGCGGTCCTCGTGGGGCTCGGTTCGCCGGTCGCCGCGCTGCTCGCCAACGCCGCCTTCTCCAGCGTCGGCACGCTCCTGTTCGCTGCCTCCCGCGCCTCGCGAAGCTGGCGCGGAAGCCCGGTTCGCGGGCGCGGCCGTCCGCTCCGCTCGGCGGGCGTCATCGTCTTGGTGCTGACCGAGCTTGCGTTCGGGGTCGCGCTCGGCGCGATGGAGATATCCACCACGGCGTTCGCGACCGAGCTCGGGTCGCCGGGGCTCGCGGGGGCGCTGATCGCGGTGCAGGCGGCCGCCAGCATGGCCGGCGGGCTGTGGTACGGCTCTCGCCGGCACAGGACTCCGGCAGCGGAACGCTATCCACGGCTCTGCCTGCTGATCGCGATCGGCTTCGTGCCTTTGCTTCTGATGGGGTCGATGGCAAGCGCGCTGCCCCTGATGGCGCTGAGCGGCTTCGCCTTCGCGCCCTCGGGCGCGGTCGTCTACATGCTGATCGACGAGCTGGCGCCCCCCGGCGCGGAGACGGAGCTCTCCACCTGGCTGATCACGGCGGTGATCGCAGGCGCGGCGGCGGGCACCGCGATCGGCGGCGTCCTGGTCAGCGGGGGTCACCCGTCGCGGGGATTCGCGGCTGCCGTGCTCGGGGCGGTCCTCTCCTGGCTGGTGGCCTATCGGGGCCGGGGCGCGCTCAGGGCGTCCCCCGCGGCCGCCTGAGCGCACGGGAACGCCCGTTCGCCCCCGTAGACTTGGCTTATGCCGCGGTCGGACCGCATCGTCATCTCCGGGGCGCGCGCGCACAACCTCAAGGGAGTGGACCTCGAGTTGCCGCGCGACGCCCTGATCGTGATGACCGGGCTCTCGGGCTCCGGGAAGTCCAGCCTGGCGTTCGACACGATCTACGCCGAGGGGCAGCGACGCTACGTCGAATCGCTGTCCGCGTATGCCCGTCAGTTCCTCGGCCAGATGGAGAAGCCCGACGTCGACTCGATCGAGGGCCTGTCTCCTGCGATCTCGATCGACCAGAAGACCACCTCGCGCAACCCCCGCTCGACGGTCGGCACGGTGACCGAGATCTACGACTACCTGCGTCTGCTCTGGGCGCGTATCGGCAAGCCGCACTGCCACAAGTGCGGCGCCCCGATCCAGGGACAGTCGCTCGAGCAGATCACGGACCGGGTGTTGACCCTGGAGGAGGGGACGCGCTTCATGGTCATGGCGCCGGTCGTCCGGGGACGCAAGGGCGAGTACGGACGGATGCTGGAAGAGCTGCGGGCCCAGGGCTACGCGCGGGTCCGGATCGACGGGGACCTGCGGCGGCTGGACGAGTCGATCGAGCTCGACAAGAAGTTCAAGCACGACATCTCGGTGGTCGTCGACCGGCTGGTGATGAAGGAGGGGATCCGCAAGCGCCTCTCCGAGTCGCTCGAGGCCGCCTCCTCGCTCGCCGACGGCCTGGTCGAAGTCGAATTGCTCGACACCAGCCCCGAGGGTGACCTGGCCGCCCCCGGAGTCGGAGACGAGGAGGCGACCGGCAATGGTGGGCGCTCCGACAAGAAGAAGGCCGACCGCGAGGCGGAGCGAGCGGACGGCAAGTTGCTCTTTTCAGAGCGCTTTGCGTGCCTGGCATGCGGCACCTCGATGCCCGAGCTCGAGCCGCGGATCTTCTCGTTCAACTCGCCGCACGGGTGCTGCCAGCGGTGCCACGGGCTCGGCTTCCAGCGGGTGATCGAGCCGGAGCTGATCGTCCCAGATCCCACGCTCTCGATCTCCCAGGGCGCCCTCGAGCCGTGGACGAAGGCGGCCTCGATGTATCACCGCCGCCTCTTGGAGGCCGTGGCCGAGACCAACGGGATCGACATCGATACCGCCTGGCAGGACCTTTCGGCGGCCGATCGCGACCTGCTGCTCGACGGCACCGGGGATGAGCGGCACACCGTCTCCTATCGGAATCGGTTCGGGCGCCGTCGCGTCTACACCGTGCGCTTCGACGGCATGCTCGCCAGCCTCGAGCGCCGCTATGAGACCACGGATTCCGAGAACACGCGGGACCGGATCGAGGAACTGATGGCTCTGCGGCCGTGTCCGGCGTGCGGGGGAGCGCGGCTGCGCCCGGAGAGCCTGGCCGTCACGGTCGGAGATCTCAACATCCACGAGTACACCCGACTCTCCGCACGCGCCGCTCTGGAGTGGATCGAGGCGCTCGAGCTGACCGAGACGGAACGCGCGATCGCACGCCTCGTGGTTCGGGAGATCGCCGAACGCCTCCGCTTCCTGGACAGCGTCGGCATCGGCTACCTCTCGCTCGAGCGGGCCGCCGGCACGCTCTCGGGAGGAGAGGCACAGCGGATCCGGCTGGCGACGCAGATCGGGTCCTCCCTGGTCGGCGTCCTTTACATCCTCGACGAGCCATCGATCGGGCTCCATCAGCGCGACAACGCGAAGCTGATCGACACGCTTGCAGCGGCTTCGGGACCTCGGCAACACGGTGATCGTCGTCGAGCACGACGAGGGCACGATCCGTGCGGCCGACCACGTCGTCGACCTGGGACCGGGCGCAGGTGAGCACGGGGGCGAGGTGGTGGCCGAAGGCTCGGCCGCTCAGATCGCGCGGCGGCCGGCATCGCTGACGGGCCAGTATCTGAGCGGCAAGCGGGCGATCCCGTTGCCCGAGCGCAGACGCTCCGCGACGGGCGAGCTGGTCATCCGCAAGGCACGTCAGCACAACCTCAAGTCGGTCGACGTCAGCATCCCGCTCGGCGTGTTCTGCTGTGTCACCGGGGTCTCGGGCTCGGGCAAGTCCACGCTCGTGAACGAGGTCCTCTACCGGGCGGTCGCGAACCGCCTGCATCGTGCGCGTCTCCGCCCCGGCGCGCACGAGCGGATCGATGGCATCGAGGCCGTCGACAAGATCATCAGCATCGATCAGTCGCCGATCGGGCGAACCCCGAGGTCGAACCCCGCCACCTACACCGGCGTGTTCGATCACATTCGCGACCTCTTCTCGCGCACGCGCGAGGCGAGAGCCCGGGGCTACAAGGCCGGCCGGTTCAGCTTCAACGTCAAGGGAGGGCGGTGCGAGGTTTGCCGGGGCGACGGGCAGATCAAGATCGAGATGCACTTCCTGCCCGATGTCTACGTTCCCTGTGAGCAGTGCCACGGGCGACGCTACAACCGCGAGACGCTCGAGGTCCGATTCAAGGGCAAGTCGATCGCCGACGTGCTCGAGATGTCGGTCGAGGAGGCGGTGGAGTTCTTCGCCCACATCCCGAAGATCCAGCGCCGGCTCCAGACTCTGCACGACGTCGGGCTCGACTACATCCGGCTGGGCCAGCCGGCGACGACTCTCTCAGGTGGCGAGGCGCAGCGCGTGAAGCTGGCGACGGAGCTCTCCAAGGTGGCCACCGGCGACACGATGTACATCCTCGACGAGCCCACGACGGGACTTCACTTCGCGGACGTCCAGCGCCTGCTTGAGGTCCTCGACCGGCTGGTCGAGGCCGGCAATACCGTCGTCGTCATCGAGCACAACCTCGATGTGATCAAGTCCGCAGACCGGATCATCGACCTCGGCCCCGAAGGGGGCGAGGCCGGTGGAGAGGTGGTGGCGACCGGGACACCGGAGCAGGTGGCCGCCCGGTCGTCCTCATACACGGGCCAGTTCCTTCGCAGCCTCGTCGAGCCCGCACAGCGCCCGGCTCGCCGCCGTGCGGCACCGCGACGCCGCCAGCCGCTCGCCGCATAGTCGGCCACCGCGACGCCGACCGTGCCGGCGATATCTTGCGGCCATGGAGCGGGATGCACGCGCGACCCCCGACCGGGAGGCTTCCCTGAGTCACGTGCTCCCGGCGCAGTTGATCGGCGTGGACGTGGGCGGGACCAAGGTCGCCGTCGCCACCCTCGACTCGGGGCACCTCGGCGACTCGATGCTCAGGCCCACCGAGGCGTCGAATGCGGACGAGCTCTTGGAGGAGATCGTGGCCGCGATCGAATCGGCCCGAAACGCCGACACCGCCGCGGTGGGGGTGGGGGTGCCGTCGGTGGTCGAGTTCGCGACCGGGCGGGTGCGGTCGAGCACGAATCTCCACCTCGCCGAGATCGACCTTCGCCGGGTTCTCGAGGAGCGCTTGGGGCTGCCAGTGTTCGTGGACAACGACGCCACAGTGGCGGCGCTGAGCGAGGCCTTCGGCGACGCCGGCGAGCCGCGCGTCCAGAACCTGGTCATGTTCACCGTCGGCACGGGCATCGGCGGGGGCCTGGTGCTCGGTGGAAAGGTGTATCGAGGGGCGACCGGCGCGGCGGCGGAGCTCGGCCATACGCTGGTCGGGGTCGACTTGGGCGATGGGGTGCCCCGGCCGGCCTCGTTCCCGCAGCCCGGATCTCTGGAGTCGCTTGCTGCGGGACGGGCTCTGGACCGTTTCGTGGCCACCGCCGCGAAGCGGAACCCGGACTCGACCCTGGGCCGGCTCGCGGCGTCGGGCAGGCACGTGGACGGCCACGACGCCGTCAAGGCGGCGAAGGACGGTGATCCGGATGCCGTCGCGGCCATCAGGTCGCTGGGGGAGAGGCTGGGGATCGGGATCGCGAACGCCATCAACACATTCGATCCCGACGTCGTCGCGGTGGGCGGTGGGGTCTCGGCGGCAGGGGATCTGCTGATCGGGCCGGCGAGCGAAGTCGCACGGCGCTTCGTGCTGCCCGGGGTCGGCGAGCAAACCGACATCAGGTTGGCGCGACATGGAGCGCGGGCCGGTGTCAGGGGGGCGGCGCTGCTCGCCGGACTCGAGCTCGGGTGCGAAGGGGACGGCCTAAAGCCGCCACGGCAAGAAGTCGAGCGGCCGTGACCAGCGCGACGCCGGAAAACCCATTTGCACAGGACGTCGAGCGGCCTCTCCCGGCCCCCACCTCGCTGGTGATCTTCGGCGCCACCGGCGACCTGGCGGCGAGAAAGCTGCTGCCGGCGATCTACAACCTCTCGCTGGCCGGCCTGCTGCCCGAGCGGCTCAACGTGATCGGGGTCGGCCGGCGCGAGAGCGACGACGACAGCTTCCGGCGCCACGCCCATGATTCGATCGCAGAACACTCCCGGACCGGCATCGAGGAGGACGCGTGGAGGTCGCTGGCGCCCCGATTCGAGTTTCTCCGCGGGGACCTCGAGGATGCCAAGCTGTACGAGCGCGTTCAGGAGCGGCTCCAGGAGCTCGACGCCGCCGGGCCCACGCAGCGCGTCTTCTACCTCGCCGTGTCCCCGGGCTTCTTCGCACCGATCGCGAGGTCGCTGGCGGCCGTCGGTCTGGGTGCCGGGGCGGACCCCCGGACGCGGCTGATGATCGAGAAGCCGTTCGGTCACGACCTCGCATCCGCGCTTGAGCTGAACGCGGAGATCGCCTCGGCTTTCGACGAGTCGCGGGTGTTCCGGATCGACCACTACCTGGGCAAGGAAACGGTCCAGAACCTCCAAGTGCTGCGGTTCGCCAACGGGATCTTCGAGCCGGTATGGAACCGCCGGTACGTCGAGCACGTCCAGATCACGGTGGCGGAGGAGATCGGGATCGAACACCGCGCCGCCTTCTACGACAAGACCGGGGCGCTTCGCGACGTGGCCCAGAACCACCTCATGCAGCTGTTGGCGCTCGTCGGCATGGAGCCCCCGGTCCGCTTCGATGCCGACACGATCCGGGACGAGAAGGTGAAGCTCCTCAAGGCGGTTCGCCGGTACGCGCCGGACGAGGTCGCCGACTACGCGGTGAGGGGCCAGTACGGCGCCGGTTGGATCGGCGGCGAGGAGGTCCCGGCCTACGCGGACGAGGAAGGGGTGCCGGACGATTCGCGAACGGAGACCTACGTCGCGATGCGGGCCGAGGTCGACAACTGGCGCTGGGCGGGGACGCCGTTCTACCTGCGAACCGGAAAGCGCCTCCCCCGACGGGTGACCGAGATCGCAGTCCGCTTTCGCCCGGTGCCGCACCTGCCCTTCGCCCGCGCCGACATCGGGGACGCCCAGCCCAACGAGATGGTGCTCTCCGTGCAGCCCGACGAGGGAGCCTCGCTGCGGCTGGTCGCCAAGGTCCCGGGTCAGACGATGCGCGTCAGGCCGGTGCTGATGGAGTTCAAGTACGGAACCTCGTTCCTGGGCGATTCGCCCGAGGCATACGAGAGGCTGCTGCACGACGGCCTGCTCGGCGACGCGACGCTGTTCACCCGTGCCGACGAGGTGGAGGCGGAGTGGAGGGTCATCGACCCGATCCTCAAAGCATGGGAGTCGGCGCCGCGGCCCCCGGTCTACGAGGCCGGGAGCCAGGGACCGCCGCAGGCGGACGAGCTCCTGGCCGTCCGGGGGCGGACCTGGAGGCAGGTGTGACCGCCGAGCGCCCAGATCCAGAACGCACCCATTGGGGGGGAGAGGGCGTCCGCATCGATCAGGTGGTGGCCGAGCTCGCCCGGATGCACCGCGCCCACGCCCACGACGGGCACAGGCACGCGCTGACCCGAACTCTGAACCTGATCGTGGCTCCCAGCTCGCCGGGCGCGAAGGCCGGCCTGGACGCCGCGCTGGGCCGGCTCGGCGCCCATAGTCCCTCCCGCGTCCTGATCCTTCGGAGCCACCGGGCCGATCGCCTGGACGCGGAGGCGATGCTCGAGTGCGAGCTCGCTGACGCCGCCGGACGGGTCGGCGTCTGCCACGACGAGATCACGCTGACGGCCGACGACTCTCGCCTGGTGCATTCGGGCTCGCTTGTGGCGCCGCTCCTGCTCGCCGACCTGCCCACCGTCCTCTGGGTCCCCGAGCCCGATTCGCCGATCCCGGATGCGAGCCTGCTCGAGCGCGCTCAGCAGGTCATCGTGGACTCGGGCGGCGCTGGCCCGGCCCTCGGGGGAGTGGCCGCCCTCGCGCGCGGAGCGCGGGTTCACGACCTCAGCTGGGGCCGACTGGAGTTCTGGCGGGCTGCGACGGCGGCGGCCTTCGAGCCACTCGGCCAACGCACGATGCTCACATCGATCTCGGCGATCCAGATCAACCATGACGGCGATGCCTTCGGCGCGGCGGCGCTATTCAGCGGGTGGATCATCGCCCGGGCGGGATGGGAGGCGGGAAGGCTCGACCGTGACGACGGGATCGCGAGGGCCGCTGTCAAGAGGCCCGGCGGCGGCAGGGTCGCGCTTTCCCTGGCACCCAACCCCGAGGCCCGGGGCTGCGGGGGGATCGAGTCCATCACCTTCCGCGCGGGCTCCGATGAGCTCACGCTCGAGCGCGGCGCGGCGACCAGCCGGCTCCGGGACCTGTTCGCCGAGGCTCTCCAGCCCCAGCCCTCATTCGCGCGCGGGTACTCGGAGGCCCTGGGCGTGGCCGCCACGATGCTGGGGGACGAGGCGTAAACGGTCTTGGCGATTCCGTGTTGCGAGGACTGGCCGCGTGCTACTTCGCGCGGCCGCCGGCCGCGGAGCTCGTCGCCTTCGGGCGCGCGCGACGTCTACCGGAGCCGCTCCGGCGCCTGGGGGCCTTGTCGCGGCTTCGGCTCAGCAGGGCGGCCCCGATCGCGCCCCCGAGGTCGCCGAGGGAGGCCACGTGCAACGCGGGCGGATGATCGTCGATGAACAGGTGTGGCGCCATCGCCTCTCGGATCCGCTTCGCGTAGGGCTCGCCGAACCTGACCCCGAGGCCGCCGCCGAGGATCACCGCCTCGATGTCGATCAGGTTGACCGCCGAGGCGATCCCCGCCCCGAGCGCGGCCACCGCGCGGTCGATCAGCTCTTGGGCAAGGGGATCGTTGGCGTCGAGTGCCCGCTCCCAGATGCCGCTGGTCAGTCGATCTCGGTCGTGCTTCTTCATGATCTTGAACAGGTCGGTGTGCTTTCCCCCCTCATGCTCTCGGCGGGCCTTGGCCTCCATCGCAGCGCGTCCCGCGTAGGCCTCCAGGCAGCCATGCCGGCCGCAGGTGCAGCGGGCCCCGCCCTGCTTCACCACCATGTGGCCGATCTCGCCCGCCGCGCCCCGCCCGAGCCAGGGCTCGCTGTTCAGGATCACCCCGCCGCCCACGCCGGTGCCCCAGAAGACCCCGAGCAGCGACTTGTATGGGCGCCCGGCGCCCAGCCGGAATTCGGCCTCCGTGGCGACCTGCACATCGTTGCCGACGGACACCTTCGTGTGGAGCGACTTCGCAAGCCATTTCCCGAGCTGGAAGGTGCCCTCCCATCCCGGCAGGTTGCGCGCGGCCGAAACGGCCCCGGTCGCCTCGTTGACGTCCCCAGGCGATCCGACTCCAGCGCCGGCCAGGGCGCCCGTCTCGATGCCGGCTTCGACGGCGGCCTCCTGCAGCGCGTGGGCCATCTGCCGGGCGACATCGGCGGGGCCGCCCTTCGTCGGGGTGGGGTGGCGGGCCTGGCCGAGCACCTTCCACCGGCCGTCGACGACGGCCGCCTGGATCTTCGTGCCGCCGAGGTCGATGCCCCCCCGAGCGATCATCGCCTCATGGTATTGCCTCGGCTTTGGCGCTGACGAGGCCTGGTCAGTCGCGCTGAGTGGCTCGGTAGCGCCGGATGAGGGCATTAGTGGAGCTGTCGTGGGCGAGCTCGGGCTCGTCTACCGATTGGAGCTCGGGCACGATTCTCTTCGCCAGCGCCTTGCCCAGCTCGACGCCCCACTGATCGAAGGAATCGATGCTCCAGATCGCCCCCTGGGTGAACACGCTGTGCTCATAGAGCGCGATCAGTGAGCCGAGGGTCCGGGGGGTGAGCCGGTCGGCCAGGATGGTGTTCGTCGGGCGGTTGCCCTCCATGACCCGGTGGGGCACGATCGCCTCAGGGATCTGCTCGTCGCGGACCTGCTGGACGGTTCGGCCGAAGGCGAGCGCCTCGGTCTGCGCGAACACGTTCGAGACCAGCAGGTCGTGATGTTCGCCAAGCGGATTGAGCGACTCCATGAAGCCGATGAAGTCGCAGGGGATGAGGCGGGTCCCCTGGTGGATCAACTGGTAGAAGGAATGCTGGCCGTTGGTCCCCGGCTCTCCCCAGAAGATCGCGCCGGTGTCGTAGTCGACGCGGGTGCCGTCGAGCGTGACGTGCTTGCCGTTCGACTCCATGGTCAGCTGCTGCAGGTAGGCCGGAAACCGGTGCAGGTACTGGTCATAGGGGAACACGCCGACTGTCTGGGCGCCGAAGAAGTGCCCGTACCAGACGCAGAGCAGCCCCATCAGAACGGGGAGGTTGCGATCGAGAGGCGTCTCGCGGAAGTGCTCGTCGACGGCGTGGAAGCCGGCGAGCATCTCCCCGAAGTCCTCGGCCCCGATCGCGATCATGGTCGAGAGGCCGATCGCCGAGTCCATCGAGTAACGGCCCCCAACCCACTCCCAGAAGCCGAACATGTTCTCGGTGTCGATGCCGAACTGGGACACCTCCTGCTCGTTTGTCGACACGGCGACGAAGTGCTTGGCGATCGCGTCGTCGGAGCCAAGCCCGGCCACTGCCCACGCGCGCGCCGTGCGGGCGTTGGTCATCGTCTCGAGGGTGGTGAACGTCTTCGAGGCCACGATGAAGAGCGTCTCCGCCGGGTCGAGGTCGCGGCTGGCCTCCGCGAAGTCCGTGGCGTCCACGTTGGAGACGAACCTGAAGGTCAGCTCGCGGTTGGAGTAATGCCGGAGCGCCTCATACGCCATCACCGGCCCGAGGTCGGAGCCCCCGATCCCGATGTTGACCACGTTGCGGATCGGCTTCCCGGTGTGGCCTCTCCACTCTCCCGAGCGGACCCTCTCGGTGAAGCCGGCCATTCGGTCGAGGACCTCGTGAACCTGCTTGACGACATCGACGCCGTCGACGATCAGCGAGCGCTCGCGAGGCATGCGCAGCGCCACGTGGAGCACGGCACGGTCCTCCGAGACGTTGATGTGCTCGCCCCGGAACATCGCCTCCCGCCGCTCCGGCACCCCGGACTCCTTCGCGAGATCGACCAGCAGGCCGAGGGTCTCATCGGTGACCCGGTTCTTCGAGTAGTCGAGGTAGAGGCCGGCGCCCTCGGCGGTGAGCCGGTCGCCCCGGCCGGCGTCCTCCGCGAACAGGTCGCGCAGGTGGCGCTCGCCGACATCCGCGAAGTGGCGCTCCAGTGGCGACCACGGCGGCGCGCTCCCGGCAGCTCGCTCATGCGGTTCCGGTGGGCGCGTGCCACGAGTCGGCGCCCTTGATCAGCGCGTCGGCCTCGGCGGGCCCCCAGGTCCCGGGCTCATATGGCGTGCACCGGGGTCACGTCGTCGAGGATCGGGTCGACCACCTTCCACGCCGCCTGACGCCGTCCTCGCGCGCGAAGAAGGTCGGGTCGCCCACGCATCGCGTCGCCGAGCAGGCGCTCGTAAGGGGGCATCTCGTCGGGATGGTGGTGGCGGGCCAGGAGCTCGACCTCCTCGCCCACCAGCTCCTCGCCCGGGCAGCTTGGCCCGCGCCCGAAGGGCGATCACGACGTCGGGGCTGAGCGCGAACCGGACCGCGTTGGGCCCCGCCGGGCGGCGGCTCGTCGAAGACGATCTGGGGTGGGCGGCGGAACTCGACCAGGATCTCGGTGGCCGTGGTCGGCAGGCACTTGCCGGCGCGGATCAGGAACGGAACGTCCGGACCAGCGCCAGCTGTCGACGTGAAGCCGGACCGCGGCGAAGGTCTCGACCGTCGAGTCCTTGGCCACGCCATCCTCGTCGTGGTAGCCCCGAAACTGGCCGCGCACGACCCGCTTGGGCGTCAGCGGGGAGATCGACTTCAGCAGGCTCGCGACTTCTCGTCGCGAAGCGCCTCCGGGTCTGGCTCGGCGGGCGGCGTCCATGGTCAGCAGTCGCCAGCAACTGGAGCATGTGATTCTGGATCACGTCGCGGATCGCCCCGGCTTCCTCGTAGAAGCGGCCGCTCCCGGCGACGCCGAAGCTCTCCGCCATCGTGATCTGCACGCTGCCGGACGTGGTCGCGGTTCCAGATCGGCTCCAGGAACGAGTTCGCGAACCGGAAGTAGAGGAGGTTCTCGACCGGCTCCTTGCCGAGGTAGTGATCGATCCGGAAGATCGACCGCTCGTCGGAAACACCTCGCGGAGCGTTCGGTTGAGAGCGCGCGCCGACTCGAGGTCGTGGCCGAACGGCTTCTCGACGATGACCTTGGCGCCGTCGGCGGAGCCCGACCGGGCGAGCTCCTTGACCACCGTCCCGAAGAGGCTCGGGGGGATGGCCAGGTAGTGGACGGGGTGCGTGGCCGTCTCCGAGCTCCTTCCGCAGCGCGTCGAACGTGCGCCGGGTCGGCGTAGTCGCCGTCGATGTAGCGGAGCAGCGTACGACAGCTTCGCGAACGCCTTGCGGTCAACGCCGCCGTGCTCAGAGAGGCTGTCGTGCGCGCGCTTTCGGAGGTCGTCGAGGCCCCACCCCGACTTCGCGACGCCGATGACCGGCATGTCGAGATGCACCGCGCTTGATCATCGACTGAAGCGCCGGAAAGATCTGCTTGTAGGCGAGGTCGCCGGTGGCGCCGAAGAACACCAGCGCGTCCGACTTCGCCGATCGCGCCATCACGCCCGCATGCTCGCGGGCAGCTCCTGCGCGGCGGCTCGGTCGAGGATCAGCTCGATCGGCCCGTCGGCGAGCAGGCTGGCGGGCACGTGTGGGTTGGGGCCCTCGAGCGCCGCCGCTGCCGGACGCGCCTTTTCCTCGCCGACGGCAAGGATCGCGGTCGCCACGGGCCGCCCGCAGCACGTCGAGCGTCAAGGTGACCCGATCGGGAGGAGGCTTAGGCGCGTCGTGGACGGCGACGCACACCTCGCCCCGGGCATCGAGCGCCGGGGCGTCCGGGAACAGCGACGCGGTATGGCCGTCCTCGCCGAGCCCCAAGCAGCGCGAAGTCGAGCGCCGGAACGCCGTCGGGCCCGGCCGGAACGCGCTCGCGGAGCTCGCTCGCGTAGGCGGCGGCGGCTTGCTCGGCGGAGCCCCCGGTCGGGAACGGCGTGGGCCACGGCCCCGGTGCGATGAAGCAGGCTCTCCGCAGAGCATTCGATAGTTCGACTCCGGATCGTCGGGCGGCAACCATCCGCTCGTCCCCGAGCCAGAGCTCGACTCCGTCCCAGTCGTCCGACCAGGCTCGGCGAGCCGCTCGTAGGCGGCGCGGGGCGTCGTGCCGCCGGCGAGCGCGAGGTGCACGGGCCTCTCCTAGCGCCTGCCGGCGGCGATCGCCTCCGCGAGCCGCTCGGCGGCGACGTCGGCCGCCTCCGCCGCCGTGCCGGTGATCGTCACCTGGGCCATCGACTACTTCGGGGCCTTCTCGGCGTGGCCGCCGAACTGCTTGCGCATCGCGGAGAGCACCTTGTCCGCGAAGTCGTCGAGGCCGCGAGAGGCGAACCGGGAGTAGAGGGCCGAGCTCAGCACCGGCGCCGGAACCCCCTCCTCGATCGCGGCGATCGAGGTCCACCGGCCCTCGCCCGAGTCCGACACCCGCCCGGCGTAGTCGGAGAGCCCTGGGGACTCCTGCAGTGCCTGGGCCGTCAGGTCGAGCAGCCAGGACCCGATCACGCTGCCCCGTCGCCAGACCTCCGCCACCTCCGGCAGATCGAGGTCGTACTGGTAGTACTCGGGGTGCTCCAGCGGCGCCGTCTCGGCGTCTACCTCGCGCTCGGCCTTGCCGGCGTTCGCGTTGCGGAGGATGTTGAGCCCCTCCGCGTAGGCCGCCATCACCCCGTACTCGATTCCGTTGTGGACCATCTTCACGAAGTGCCCCGCGCCGCTGGGGCCGCAATGGAGGTAGCCCTGCTCCGCGGAACGCCGGCTCGCCGTCCCGGCCGGGCGTTCGTGGCGCGGAGTCAACCCCAGGCGCGAGCGTGGCGAAGATCGGGTCGAGCCGGTCGACCGCCTCGTCGGGCCCGCCGATCATCAGGCAGTAGCCGCGCTCGAGCCCCCAAACGCCGCCGCTCGTCCCGGTGTCCACGTAGTGGAGCTCGTGCTCGGCCAGCCGCGCCGCCCGGCGTATGTCGTCCCGGTAGTAGGAGTTTCCGCCGTCGATCACCGCGTCGCCTCGCTCCAGGTGCGGGACGAGGTCATCGAGGGTCCGATCCACGACCGCGGCTGGCACCATCAGCCAGACGGAGCGCGGCGGAGTGAGCTTGCCCACCAGGTCCTCCATGGATTCGGCGCCGACCGCGCCCTCACCGGAGAGCCGCTGCACCGCATCGGGGTCGAGGTCGAAGACCACGCACTCGTGATCCGCGCGCAGTAGACGCCGGACCATGTTGGCGCCCATCCGCCCGAGTCCGATCATTCCGAGTTGCATCTGGCAGGGCTCCTTTCTGGGAGGGCTGTGTCGCCCCGTGGTCATCGGGTCAGCGGCGCTCGTCTTCACAGGCGTCGGCGAGCGGGGCGCCGCCCGCCGATGCCGCGCACGGGGAAGACGGAATCCGTCGTTGGGTCAGGTGGTCGCGGGTCCCCCGGTGCCCATGCGGCGCACGACGAAGCCAGCGAGCAGCGAGAACGATGATCACGCCGATCAACGCGCTCACGATCCCGCCCCAATCGAACACGTCCGTGTCGCCGATGCCGAGGGCGGCGGTGAAGATGAGCCAGCCGACCGCTGCCCCGACCAGGCCCAGCACGATGGACGCGAGCCAGGACTTCGGCCCTGACATGCCCTTTAAGACGTCGTTCGGAACGAGCGCGCGGCCTATGAAGCCGGCAACCAACCCGAAAAGCAGTGCACCAATCAACTCCACACCTCCGGTCAAGGTGATCCTGCCGATACCCCGTCCGGCAGGTTGTCATTGAACGGTACTCCCAACCGCTGAGCTCATCCGGCGGCGGCGAGCTTGCGGCTCTTTTCCTCGATCGATTGCAGCAGGTCGTTCCACGAGGAGTCGAATGCCTCCGCGCCCTCGCGCTGCAGCCGATTCGCGAGCTCCGACAGGTCGACGCCCGCGGCTTCGAATCGGGCCAATGCCTCGTCGGCGTCGCCGCCGTCATCCGGGATCGGATCCCCGACCTCGCCGTGGTCGGCGAACGCCTCGAGCGTCATGTCGGGCATCGTGTTGATGGTGGACGGAGCCGCGAGAGCCTCGACGTAGAGGACGTCGGGCGCGTTGGGGTCTTTCGTCCCAGTGCTCGCGAAGAGCAGCCGTTGCGGGCGCGCTCCCTCGTCGGCGAGGCGCTGCCAGCGCTCGGAGTCCAGTAGCTCGCGGTAGGCACGGTAGGACCGCCGAGCGACGGCGATTCCAAGTCGATTGCGGAGGTCCGCGGGCACCTGATCGGCGACGGCCACATCCCAACGGCTGACGAAGATCGACGCCACCGAGGGGACTGCGGGGTCCAGCCCGGCCTCGATCCGGCGCTCCACGCCGCGCATGAAAGCCTCGGCAGCGCCCAGGTACTGAACTGTGGAGAACAGGAGGGTGACGTTGACCGCTGTCCCGGCGAAGATCGACTCCTCGATCGCCTCCCGGCCCGCCTCCGTGCCGGGGATCTTGATGAAGATGTTGCCGCAGTCTGCGCGCCGGTGGAGCTCGGCCACCTGGTCGATGGTCGCCTTCGCGTCGTCGGCGAGGAGCGGCGAAACCTCCAGCGAGACCCAGCCGTCTACGCCGTCGGTGCGTCGGTTGGTGGGCGCGAACATGTGGGCCGCATCGCGGAGGTCCGCGAGAGCCAACTCGAAGAAGGCCTGCTCCGGCTCGAGCCCGCGTTCGCGCAATTCGACGATCTGCTCGTCGTAGGTTTCACCGCCGCTGATCGCCTTGTCGAATATCGTCGGGTTCGAGGTGAGCCCGGTGACCGACAGCTCGTCGATGTAGCGCTGGAGGGTGCCGTCGGCGAGCATGTCGCGGGTGATGTTGTCGAGCCATAGGCTCTGGCCGAGGTCGTGCAGTTGCTGGGTCGGCTTCATTCAGATCAACTCCTTCATGATCATCGCAACAGCTCCCGGGCCGCCTCCACCACCCGCTCCGGGGTGAATCCGAACTTCCTCTGTACCTCCTTCAGCGGGGCCGAGGCGCCGAAGGTGTGCATGCCGACGATCTGCCCGCTGGGCCCTACATAGCGGTCCCAGCCGAGCGTCGATGCCTGCTCGACCGCCACTCGCGCCTGGACGGCCTCTGGGAGCACGCTCTCCCGGTAGTCCGGCGGCTCGAGGTCGAACAGGTACCAGGAGGGCAGGCTGACAACCCGCGCCCGGACCCCTTCGGAGCTCAGCTCCTCGTAGGCATCGACCGCCAGCGAGACCTCGCTCCCGGTCGCGATCAGGATCACCTCGGGCTCGCCGTCCGAGTCCGCGAGCACGTACCCACCGTGCCGCAGTCCCTCGGCCGGCGCGTATCTCGACCGGTCGAGTACCGGCACGTTCTGGCGCGTCAGGACGAGAGCGCTCGGCTGGTGCTTCTGACGCATCATGACGCGCCACGCCTCGGCCACCTCGTTGGCGTCGCAGGGACGGATCACGTTCAATCCCGGCATCGCGCGCAGCGAGGCGAGCTGCTCGACGGGTTGGTGGGTGGGGCCGTCCTCGCCGAGGCCGATCGAGTCGTGCGTGAACCAGTGGATCACCGGCAGCTCCATGAGCGCCGACAGGCGAATCGCCGGGCGGGCGTAGTCGGAGAAGATCAAGTAGGTCGACCAGACCGGGCGCAGCTTGGAGAGCGAGAGGCCGTTCGAGATCGCGGCGGACTCGTGCTCCCGGATGCCCAGGTGGAGCTGACGCCCGTCGCGAGCGGTAGGGCTCGAACGGCTGGGCGCCGTCGAAGCTGAGGCCGACCGAGGTGGAGTCGGTCAGGTCCGCCGAGCCGACCAGGAGCCACGGAACCTTGGGCGCGATCGCGTTCAGCACCTGATGGGACGCCTTTCGAGTGGCGAGCCCGCCGGGGTCCGGATCGAAGCTCGGGATGTCGGCATCCCAGCCATCCGGCAGCTCGCGGCGCTGCAGCTGGTCGATCTCATCCGCCGTCGCGGTTCCGGCATCCGAGACGCGCTGCTCCCACGCGGCCCGCAGGCGCCGGCCCCGCTCGCCGACCCCGTCCGGCGAAGTGCTCGTAGACGCCCTCCGGGACCAGGAACTGAGCGTCCTCGGGCCACCCGTAGGCGCGCTTCGTCTCGCGCACCTCCTCCTCGCCCAGGGGCTCTCCGTGTGCCTCGGCGGTGTCCTGCTTGTGCGGCGACCCATAGCCGATGTGGCTGTCGACCACGATCAGCGTCGGCCGTCCTCGCTCCTCCCGGAACGCCTCGAAGGCCCGCGTGAGCAGCTCGAGGTCGTTGGCGTCGCCCACCCTGGTGACGTTCCAGCCGTAGCCGATGAAGCGCGCCGCCACATCGTCGGTGTAGGTGATCTCCGTGCGACCGTCGATGGTGATGTGGTTGTTGTCGTAGATCCAGCAGAGGTTGTCGAGGCGCTCGTGCCCCGCGATCGATCCGGCCTCGCTCGAGACGCCCTCCATCAGGCATCCGTCGCCGGCGATTGCGTAGACGTCGAAGTCGAACAGCCCCTCGCCGTAACGGGCCCGGAGCCACTGACCGGCGATCGCCATGCCGACGCTGGTCGCGATCCCCTGCCCGAGGGGCCCGGTGGTCGTCTCGACCCCTGACGTCAGGTGGTACTCGGGGTGCCCCGCGGCGTGCGAATCCAGCTGCCGGAAGGACTTGATGTCGTCCAGGCTGACGGACGGCTCGCCCAGGGTCTCGTACTCGGGATCGACCGCGCGCACCTCGAGCCAGATGCAGCATGGAGTAGAGCAGCATCGAGGCGTGGCCGGCAGAGAGCACGAACCGGTCACGGTTCGGCCAGATCGGGTCGGATGGGTCGAAGCGCAGGAAGCGCTGCCAGAGCGTGTATGCGACCGGAGCCATCGCCATCGGCGTGCCGGGATGGCCCGAGTTCGCCTTCTGGATGGCGTCGATCGACAGCGTCCGGATCGTGTTGATGCACAGCGTGTCGATATCGGTCGCCGTGGGCTGCGCGATCGTCGCCACTGCAGCCGATCCTAGTAGACGGGTGGCGGCGGCCCGCGGCGAGCGCGTAGATTCCACGCCGTGCCGTCCGAGTCCCAAGTTGAACGCGAGAAACGAGCCGCCGCAGAGGCCTCGGTGGAGCTGGTCGAGGACGGAATGACGGTCGGGCTGGGGACCGGCTCAACGGTCGCGCATCTCCTTCCGCCTCTGGCCGCTCGCGGCCTGGCGATCCGCTGCGTCGCGACCTCGCCGGCGACCGAGAGCGCCGCCAGCACGCTGGGACTTCGCAGGTCGAGCCGTTCGACGAGCTCGACCGGCTCGACATCGCGATCGACGGCGCCGATCAGGTGGCCCCCGACGGCTGGCTCGTCAAGGGCGGCGGCGGCGCCCACGTGCGGGAGAAGATCGTCGCCGCGGCGGCCGAGCGCTTCGTGGTCATCGTCGACTCCGGAAAGCCGGTCGACGAGCTGCGGCCGCCCGTGCCGCTCGAGCTGGCATCGTTCGGGCTGCAGGCGACCCTGCGGGCGCTTGGCCAGGTTGAGCTGCGCGACGGGCCACCGACCGCAGATGGCGGGCTGCTGGCCGACTACCTCGCGCCGTTCGATGAGCCCGGCGAGCTCAGCGCCCGGCTCGCCGCGACGCCTGGGGTCGTCGGGCACGGGCTCTTTCCCCCGGAGATGGTCAGCGACGTGCTGGTGGGACGTGGCGAGGCGGCCGAAGCGCTGGCGCTGAAGGAGTAGACGCTCGCCACCTCGTCGATGGCCGAATCGCGTCGAATGGACGAACGCAATTCGGCCGCGGCGATCCGTGGGGACGCTCTGCGAGTCTTCCGGGCGTGAGCGATCCGAGCGGCTGGCGGCTCTGGTGGATCAAGCGGCGCTGGTACGAGCGCAATCGGCGGGTGTTGCGCCGCTGGCGGATCAACCGGCACATGGCCAGAGCAGGGGCCTTCGTCCGCTTCCCGGTCGAGGGCGAGGTGCTCGAGGCCCTCGACGAGGGCCGGCTGGTGGTCGGCGCCGACACCCTGCTCGAGCCGGGCTGCTGGCTGACCCTGGCGCCGCAGGCGCGGATCGAGATCGGAGAGGGCTGCTTCCTCAACAGAGGGGTGATGCTGGCCGCGCTCGACCGGATTCGAGATCGGCGACCACGTGATGTTCGCCAACGGCTGCTTCGTCGGCGACGCGGACCATCGCTTCGACGACCCCGACGTCCCGGTCACCTGGCAGGGGTTCTCCTCCAAGGGCCCGGTCCGGATCGGGTCCAACTGCTGGTTCGGGGTCAACTGCGTCGTGACCAGCGGGGTGGAGATCGGCGAGCGCTGCGTGATCGGAGCGAACTCGGTGGTCACCGAGAGCCTCCCGAGGGGTGTGATCGCCGCCGGAATCCCCGCCAGGGTGATCCGCGAGATCGAGTTCGAGCGCAGTGAGGGGAGGGGTAGGGTGGACCACGATGTGCCTGGCGGAAATCGACATCGCCTTGCTGATCGCTCGCGAGCGGCTGCGGTCGGTCTCGCCGTGGTGGCGCTCGCCGCGTTGGCCGCGCACCGGGACGGGTGTGGGGAGGCGACGACCTCCGCGAGCTGCGGGCGCCGCAACCTCGACGAGCGGCCCAGCGCCGATTCCCGAGCCGGCTCGACCGACGGCCTGAGTCCAGCGACAGCGGCGAGAGCTGAAGGGACTCGACCGCAAGCTCCAGACGCCGGCCCTCCGGCCGGGACGGTCCGCACGGCGATCGAGACCGTCCTCACCTCGACCGACCCGCGGGCAGCCTGCGGCACGTGCGTGACCGAGCACTTCCTCGAGGTCGCGTACGGGGGCCGGCGAGGGCTGCGTCAAGGCGCAAGCGCACGGCATCGCCGCGGCACGAGCTCGACTTCGAGGAGATTCGCGGATCGAACGGGACGAAGGCGACCGCGATCGTCGTTCGCCTGCGCGGTGGGCCCTACGACGGAGAGCGGCTCACGGTCGGCCTGGTGCTCGACTCCCGCTGGGCTGGTCGACTAGCTCCGCGCCAACGTCCCGGTCGGCCCGTGACCGCAGGTGCGGCGCCTGAGGTTGGGTGATCCGTCGGGGCCGAACTGCTCTCGAACAGCCGACGAAATCGGCCGCCGAGGAGCGGGAGAGGCGTCTAAGCTCGCCGCGGGGCGATGGCCGCCGGAATCCAGATCGGCTCGACGTTCGCCGGTTACAGCATCGAGGGGGTGCTGGGCCGTGGGGGCATGGGTGTCGTCTACCTGGCGTCGCAGCCGGAGCTGGGGCGCAAGGTTGCGATCAAGGTGATCGCGCCGGCGCTGGCCAGCGATCCCGACTACCTCGAGCGGTTCAAGCGCGAGTCGCGTCTCGCGGCTGCGATCGAGCACCCGAACGCGATCCCGATCTACGAGGCGGGCGTGGCGGACGAGGAGATCCCGTACCTGGTGATGCGCTACGTCGACGGCGTCGACCTGGCCTCGCTGATCCGTCGCCGAGGGGACGCTGGACGGCGCTCGCGCCGCCCGGATCGTCGACCAGGTGTCCGGGCGCCCTCGACGAGGCCCACGCCGCGAGGGCTCGTGCACCGTGACGTGAAGCCGGGAAACGTGATCGTCGAGAGAGCGACGGGGCATCGAGCACGCCTACCTGACCGACTTCGGCCTCACCAAGCAGATGGATGCCACGAGCGGGATGACGGCAACGGGACGCTGGGTGGGGACGATCGACTACGCGTCGCCCGAGCAGATCAGGGGCAAGCGGCGTGGATGCCGAGGTCGGACGTGTACTCGCTCGGCTGCGTGTTGTTCGTGGCGCTGACAGGGCGGCTGCCCTTCGAGCGCGAGGCCGACGTGGCAAAGCTCTACGCGCACATCAACGACCCCGCGCCGGCTCCGAGCAGCGTTGCCGAGGGCGTCTCGCCCGAGCTCGACGCGGTCGTCGCTCGCGCCCTCGCCAAGGATCCGGGCGAGCGTTTCCCGTCGGCTGGCGACCTCGGTAGGGCGGCGCTGGCGGCGTCGACCGGATCGGCGATCGGCGAGCCGGAGCGCACCGTCGCCACCGGCGAGGCAGCGCCGGTCCCGACGGGGCCCGCCGACGCCTCGACCGTCCCCTCCGAGGGATTGGCCGCAGACCGCTCCCGCCACGATGCCCGACACGGCGCCGATCGAGGCGACGACCGAGGGCGCTCCCCCGACCGCTCCCCAAGGCGCCTGAGCGTCTCGGGTCAGACGGGGCGGGGTCGATGGGTCGCCGCGGTCGCCGGCATCGCGGTGCTTGGGCTTGCCGTGCTCGGGTTCAGCATTCTCGGCGGTGGCGACTCGAGCGACGGAGACGGGGGCGGCGGCACCAACACGGGAGGGATCCGGTTCGAGCCATTCACGAAGTCGAGTGAGTTCACGGTCGACGTGCCCGCCGGTTGGGACAACACGTACACCGACAGGGATCTCCCGGGGCAAGGCCGCGATCAGGTCCGAACCCAGCTGACCAGCCCAACGGGAAGCTGACCCTGCAGGTCCTTCAGGAGCCGGATGCCCCCGCCCAAGAGCGCGCCGACGACAGCCCTGAGCGAGAGGGAGCAGGATCCAAACTATGCGCTCGTCCAGGAACCCACTCCCGCCACGCTGGGAACGCGCGACGCCGTCCTGTTCGCCTACGCCCACGATGAGGAGGGGATCGGCCTCGCGACCATCTACAACTACGCCTTCAACGACGGAGGCTTCGGCTGGCGGACGCGCGTGGCCGGTGCGGCGGGTGGCGATCGCAAGGCGAAGGCGCGACGGATCGCGACCGAGGCGGCGACCACGCTCGAGGTGAAGGGATCCTCATAGACGCGTCGCGAAAACGGCGAGGCCCCGTCGCCGGGGCCCCGCCGCCATCGCTGGACCAGGCTGGATCTACTTGATCACTGCCTGGAGGAGCATCGTGCAGCTGTCGTCGTCGTCGTTCCACTCGAACGGCCCCCCCAGCGCCAGAGGCGGTTGGAAGAGGAGCTGCTCGGTGCTGCCGGACGTGCACTTGAGCGCGCTCGTCCGCTTCGACTTGATCGCCAGGTACTCGCCCTCCTTGACGGGGACGTGCACTGCGAACTTCTGGATCTCGTAGTCGAGCCCGTTGACGGAGCTCCCGTAGTTGATCCTCGGGCCCCGCTCGACGACCTTCGCCTTGCCGGTGCCCGGCCCGAGGGCGAGGTTCTTCACCTTCGCGAGCTGCAGGCGGAAATGGCCGGGCGCGCCCGCGACGAGCTTGATCTTCTTGATCACGCCGTCCCGCGGGGCCGAGACGCCTCCGCCGATGGTGCCGGTGTCGCCGAAGGCGACCGCGACGCGAGTGCAGGGGTCTCCCGGGACCGGATCGCAGTAGTGCGCCGGGACCGAGTTCGCCGGCTGCGTCACGCTGCCGTCGTTGTTCTTCAGGTCCGAGCCGAACTTCGCCGCGAAGACCTGTGTGGGCGCGACCATCAGCGCCGCGGCGCCGAGGGCCAGGGCGAGCCAGAGGCTCGCGCGCCTGGTGCTGCTCGGGTTGGAGTGGGTGCTGATCTTGATACGGGTCATCGGGTTCTCCTTTCGTCGCTTTCATTCCCGACATCCCGAGTGTCGGGCGTCCGGGGTCCAGCGACCAGGGAGCCAAGGTCTGAACTTGCGGCGCCCCGGGGGTGGTCCTGTTCACCCCTGGGGGTGGCCGCCGCCGGGCTTCGGCGCGACGTGGCTCCGCGTGGCTAGAGGTCCCGGTCGGTGATCAGGCCGGTCTGAAGGGCGCGCTCGACGAGCGCCAGGCGCTTGCGGTTCTGGGGCAGGTCCTGAACGTCGAACTTCTCGAACAGGGCCCGCATGTGGGTCTTGACGGCATCGACGCTCAAGTGGAGGTCGGTCGCGACCTGCTGGTTGGTGGGCGGGGCCGCGAACGCGGCGGCCTCCTTGAATGGGCGGCAGAGCTCGACCAGCACGCGCCGCTGCGCCGGCGAGACGTCCGCGGCGGTCAAGGCGTCGCTGGCGATCACCGTCGATTTCGCCTCTGAGGCTGCCGGTGTGCGGTAGAGGACGATGGTGCGCCCGAACCGCAGCATGTCTCCGTCCCGCAGCCGCTGCCGCCCCCTGACCCGCTCACCATTCACATAGGAGCCGTTGCGGGAGAGTCCCTCGTCGACCAGCGTGCACTCGCCGCGCACCACCTCGAGCTGGGCGTGGAGCGCCGAGACCTCCTCGTCCCAGGACAGCTGCACGTCGGCCGACGAGCTACGCCCGAACCAGACCTCGGCGGAGCCCTGGCCGAGCCCGACTAGGCGCTGCTCACCCGCCTGGTCGCGATAGACCAGGAACGGATCACCCGTCCGCTCCGCCTCGATCTGGGCCTTGAGCTCGCCGGCGGTGGCGGCGTGTGGGCCCGGGTCGGGCGAGGTCATCAGCTCAGGACCTGGATCACGACCGTGCGCTCCCGAGGGCGGTCGTCGAAGTCGATCAGCACGACCTGCTGCCAGGTCCCGAGGGCCAAGCGGCCCCCTTCGAAGGGGACGATCTCGGACGCGCCGACGATCGACGCGCGCTGGTGCGCGTGCGAGTTCGTGTCGTGGTTCAGCCGGTTGTGCTCGTAGTCGCCCTCGGTCGGGACGAGACGCTCCAGGCGCGCCTGCAGGTCCTGGACCCCGCCGGGCTCGTACTCCATCGTCGTGATCGCCGCGGTCGAGCCGCGCACGAAGGCGGTGGCCTGCCCCTCGTGGGCGCCCGACTCGGCGACGGCGGCCTGGATGCGATCGGTGATGTCGACGATGTCGGAGTCCCCTCCGGTCGAGAGGCGGGTCTCGGAGGTGCGCACGGGCATGCCGGGAACGTAACAAGAGCGAGCCGGGCCGAAGCCCGGCTCGCGACTGTCGCTTGCCCCGTCCTCCCGGTGGGGCTCCCGAAGGGGACGCCGGTCTACGCGCCCCGCGGGTGAGCGCCTCCGATGTGGAGCGCATCCATCAGCCTCGGCAGGAAGACAAGGCCCGCCAGACCGACGATCACGTAGACCACGTTCACCAGCGTCCCGCTCCCGAAGATCGACGAGAGCACATTGGTGTCGCCGTCGGTCAGTCCGACGATGCCCCAGTTGAGGGCGCCGCAGATGACCAGGAACAGGGCCACCGGCTCCAGCCTCTTCAGCATCTCCATTCGCTCTGTACCTCCTGAGTACGGATCCGCAATCTCGTGCGAATCATCACAACCACTAACCCCACGGCCCGCCTGCGGTTACGGGCCGCTGAGCCCGTTCCGGGTGAGGCAGGCCCCCGGCGCGCTACCAGTCCCAGGGAGCCGAGGCGAGGCTCTCGGAGTCGAGGTAGCGCTTCAGCTCCTCGACCTCCGAGGGCTCGGCCGAGTACACGTGCTCGGCATCCGGGAAGCGGCGAGACCGCACTTCGGCCGCATAGGCCCGAACTCCCTCGACCATCTGGTCGTGAATGGCGGCATAGCGCTTCACGAATCGGGGGTTGTGCGGGCCGGTGGTCATTCCCAGCAGGTCGTGGAAGACGAGCACCTGCCCGTCCGTCGCCAAGCCGGCACCGATTCCGATCACGGGGATCTCGATCCGGGCCATGAGCGCATCGGTCACCGCCGCGGGGACCGCCTCGAACACGATTGCGAAACAGCCTGCCGCCTGCAGCGCGAATGCGTCGCGGGCGATCTGGGCTGCGGACGCCGCCGTTCGCCCCTGCGCCTTGAAGCCTCCGAGGGCGCTCGCGGTCTGAGGGGTGAGCCCCACATGGCCCATCACCGGGATGCCCGAGCCCGCTATCGCGCGCGCCCGCTCCACCGAGGGGCCGCCACGTTCCAGCTTCACAGCGTCGCATCCTGCTTCTCGCACGAACCGCTGCGCGCAATCGATCGCGTGCTCGTTGGAGCGCTCATAGGAGCCAAACGGCATGTCGCCTACGAGCAGTGGACCGCGGAGGCCGCGCCGAACGGCGGCGGCCATCGTCACCATCTCGTCCATGCCCACCGGCGTTGTGCCGTCGTAGCCGAGCACGACCATCGCGGCGGTGTCGCCGACCAGCACGACATCCACCTCGGCCTCCTCGGCCACCTGGGCCGAGGGAAAGTCGTATGCGGTCACCATCACGATCGGCTGACCCCGGCGCTTCATCTCCCCCACGGCGGGGATCGTCATCCGGGGGCGCTCCGGCTCTTGCGAGGTGGAATCGGTGCGTTGCATCTCGTCTCAGCCTCCGATCACGACGTTGTCGATCAGGCGGGCTCTACCGAACCGCGCCGCGACGGCCACCAGCACGGGCCGTCCATTCAGGGTCTTCGCCGGCGCGAGGCTTTGCGCGTCGCGGGCCTCCAGGTAGTCGGGGCGCACCCCGGCTCGTTCGAGCTCGGCGTTGGCAGCGGCAAGCACCGCCTCGGGCCGCGTTTCACCCGCCAGGGCGATTGCCTCCGCGGCGCGGAGCGCGCGGATCAACGAGGTGGCGCGCCTCCGCTCGTCGGGGCCCAGGTAGGCGTTCCTCGAGCTCATCGCGAGGCCGTCGGGCTCGCGCACCGTCGGCAGCACCTCGACCTCGACGGAAAAGTCCAGGTCGCTGACCATCCGTTGAATGACGATCGCCTGCTGAGCGTCCTTCTGACCGAAGAAGACGACGTCGGGGGCGACCAGGTTGAGAAGCTTCCCGACCACGGTCGTGACGCCACGAAAGTGCCGCACACCCCGCTGACCCGAGGCACCCTCCAGCACGTCGGTAAGGCCGCCCCCGACCTCGATCCAGGACGCGAAGCCGTCGGGGTAGACCTCCTCGCCAGCCGGCGCATACACGAGGTCGACCCCGGCGGCGGCCGCGAGCTCCGCATCGCGTCGCTCGTCGCGCGGATAGGCCGTCAGGTCGTCGCCGGGGCCGAACTGGGCGGGGTTGACGAACAGGCTCATCACGACCACGTCGCAGCGATCCCGCGCCGCTTCGAGCAGCGACAGGTGCCCTTCGTGGAGCGCGCCCATGGTCGGGACCAAGCCGATCGTTCGTCCCTCGCGCCGTGCCGGCGCCAGCGCGTCGCGAAGCTCCGCTCCCGTGCTGACGATCCCCATGGCGACGCGATCCGCGTCGATCGTGGCTTTTTCGGGTGGATCCCGTTCCAGTTCTCGCATTGGAGATACCAGACGGCCTCTGCGTTTCGGGTGGTGTTCCGATGCCGGGAGGGCCCGGCCGGTCCGTGCCCGAGCGGGTCACGGCCAACCCGGAGTATAGGTTGGCCGAGATGACCGCGAACGAGGATCGGTGGGATCGACACTCCGGCTGACGTCGCGGCTACCATCGGATCCGTGCCCATCTACGAGTTCCTCTGCGAGAGCTGCGGAGCCCGCTTCGAGGAGCTCGTCAAGCCCGGGATCGAGGCAGTCGCCTGCCGGGAATGCGGTGCCCAACGAACGCGAAGGGTCTACTCGCCACAAGGAGCGCCCTTCAAGGTCGTCAGGACCGCAGGTGAGGCGCGAAAGCAGGAGCGGAGGAACGATCAGCTGCGCGCGCGGGTCAGGGGCCGGGCCAAGGCTCACGGTGAGCGGGATCGCCGCGGAAGGAGAGGAGGCGCGTGAGCGGGCCGCGAGAAGAACGGCGCGACCGGCTGGTCGAGGTCTACCGGGAGGCCTCCGTGTGCACCAAGTGCCCCCTCTCCGAGACACGGACCGAGGTCGTGTTCGGCGCCGGCAGCTCGGACGCGGACCTGATGTTCGTAGGCGAGGCGCCGGGCGCCGAGGAGGATCGTCAGGGCCTCCCGTTCGTGGGGCGTGCGGGCTCGTTGCTGACCGAGTTGCTGGCCGGAATCGGATTGGAGCGCGAGGACGTCTGGATCTGCAACGTCTTGAAGTGCAGGCCCCCGGGCAATCGCGACCCGCAGCCGAACGAGATCGAGTCCTGCGAGCCGTACCTGTATCGCCAGGTCGAGCTGATCGAGCCGCGCGTCGTCGCCACGCTCGGCAACTTCGCCACCAAGCTTTTGACGGGAAGCCGCGCCGGCATCACCCGCGTTCGGGGCACCCCGCAGGTGCACGAGATCGGCGGCCGGACGGTGTTCCTCCTGCCCCTGCTTCATCCTGCGGCAGCGCTTCGTACGCCCTCGCTCGTCGAGACGCTTAGCGAGGACTTCGCCCAGCTTCCCGAGCTGATCCAGCGCCCCATCCCTGACGCTGCGGCGGGGCCGCCGACGCCCGCCGAGCTCACCGTGGCCGCGCCCGAGCCGGGTGCGGATCAGCTCGGCCTGTTCGGTTGACGTCTCACGAGAGCTCCGGACCGCCGGAGACGGAGGCGATCGGCGCGCGTCTCGCCGCCGAGCTGCGGCCGGGGGACGTCGTGCTGGTGAGCGGCGAGCTCGGCGCCGGCAAGACGACCCTGATCCGGGGAGCCTGCAGGGCGCTCGGCGTCAGCGACCAAGTGGTCTCCCCGACGTTCACGATCGGGCGCCGATACGCCGGCAGGGTGCCGGTGTCCCATCTCGACCTATTCCGGTTGAAGGACCTCGGCGCCGAGGATCCGGGGCTGCTCGACGACTACGTCGGGCCCGAGTCGATCACGTTCGTGGAGTGGCCAGGCGGCGTCGAACCATTCCTGACGGGGGCTGATCGCAGCGAGCCGGGGATCGCGGTCCGAGTGGAGCTGAGGCACGCGGGCGGCGACCGCCGTGGGCTCATCGTCAGCCGGGGACCGCGAGGCGACACGGGATGAGGCCATTCCTCCCGTCGCCCGGGGCTGAGCCGTGCCGACGATAGTCGGCTGGGACACCGCCACCGATGACGTCGCCGTGGCGGCCTCCCGTGATGGCGGGACCGTGGACGAGCGCCTGTTGCCGGCCTCGCCGGGCGAGCGCCCCAGGCACGCCGCCGCGTTGCTCGCGGAGGTGGAGTCGGTGGTCGAGCGAGCCGGGGGGTGGAACCGGGTGGACGCGGTCGCCGTAGGGGTCGGCCCGGGCTCGTTCACCGGCCTGCGGATCGGCCTGGCGACGGCGCGCGCGATCGCGCAGGCGCTCGCGAAGCTCGTGGTCCCGGTGGGCAGCCTCGCGGCCCTGGGGCGAGGCTTGCGGGAGCACGGACAGGGCGGCGATCGCCAGGGTCTCGCCGTCCTGGATGCGCGCCGGGGGCAGGCGTTCGCGGCGCTGTACGACGTCGATGGCGACTGAGCTCTGGCCGCCCCTGGTCGCCGCCCCCGATCAACTCGCCGAGCGGGTTGCGTCCCTTGCCCGGCCACCGGTGGCCGCCGGTTCGGGGTCGCTACGATTTCGGCGTGAGCTGGAGGCGGCGGGCGCCGATGTCCTCGCGGAATCAGATTCGGCGCACCGAATCTCGGGGCGTCACATCTGTCTGCTCGCCGAGACCGGGATCCCGCTGCCGCCGGAGTCCATTCGACCGATCTATCTGAGACCACCGGACGCGGAGCGTTGGCTTGAGCGAGATGCAGGTTAGGCGGTTGGCGTACGGCGACCTGCCGGCCGTGCTGGCGATCGAGCGCCGGGCATTCGACACGCCATGGTCGCTGGCGATGTTCGTCCTCGAGCTCTCCAAGCCGTCGGGAATCTGTCTGGCGGTGATGGACGAGGGCAGCCTGTACGGCTATCTGGTCTGTTCCCGATACGCCGACGTCTGGCACCTGATGAACATCGCGGTCGCCCCCGACCGCCGGCGGCGTGGCATGGCTCGCCGGCTGCTGGAGCGGCTCTTCGACGAGGCCGGCCCTGAGGCGCGCTACACGCTCGAGGTACGAACCTCCAACAGCGCGGCGATCGCGATGTATCAGCAGTTCGGATTCCGCCGAGCCGGGCACCGCCGCCGCTACTACCACGACAACGGCGAGGACGCCCTGATCATGTGGCTGGAATCACGGGCGGCGGTTGAGGCCTGATGCATCAATTTCCGCCCGGCTGCCCGTCGCCCTGAACCAATTACCGACCGGCTGCTCGTCTCTCGCTCGCAAACCCTTCCCGGGCGGCCGGCGGCCGCCCCGGATTCCTGCTTGTGCTTCCGACTCCGCGCCGGTCGGGTTGGCGGTGAGTCCATCGGGTCGAGATTTGATCCTCGCGATCGAAACTTCATGTGACGACACCTGTGCCGCGGTCGTGGACGGCGGGCGCATCCGGTCGAACGTGGTCTCCTCGCAGGCCGCTTCGCACGCTCGGTTCGGCGGCGTGGTTCCCGAGATCGCCTCGAGGCATCACCTCGAGCTCGTCAACCCGGTCGTCGACGAGGCGCTCGAGATCGCAGGCGTAAGCCTGGGTGATCTCGACTCGCTCGCGGTCACCCGGGGCCCCGGGCTGATCGGCGCGCTGCTGGTCGGGGTGGCAACGGCGAAGGCGTTGGCGGCCGCGACCCGCATGCCCTTGGTGGGCGTCGATCACCTGCACGGACACGTGGCCGCGAACTTCCTGGATCCAGAGCCGCTCGAACCGCCGTTTCTGTGCCTGATCGCGAGCGGAGGCCATACGCTGCTCGCCGGGGTGCGAGAGCGAGGTGGCTTCGAGGTGCTGGGGCAAACGCTCGACGATGCGGCCGGCGAGGCATTGGACAAGGGCGCGCGGCTGCTGGGGCTCGGCTACCCAGGCGGCCCGGCGATCCAGCGCGAGGCCGCTGAAGGGGATCCCGAGGCCTTCGACTTCCCGGTGGCGATGGCGCGGGACCCTGGCGTGGACTTCAGCTTCAGCGGACTGAAGACCGCCCTCCTGTATGCGATCCGCGATCTCGGCGGCGACCGAGCCGCGGGCCGCCGAGCAGACCTCGCGGCCAGCTACCAGGCGGCCGTGGTGGGCCAGCTGATCGCCAAGCTGGAGCGGGCGCTGGGAAGCGGCGATTGGGAGGCCGTGGCGCTCGGCGGCGGGGTGGCCGCGAACTCGCTCCTGCGTGACCGCGCCACGGCGATCTGCTCCGAGCGCGGGCTGCGCCTCAAGCTCGTGCCCACCGAGCTGTGCACCGACAACGCGGCCATGATCGCCTCGGCCGCGCGCTTCCTCGAGCCCGCTCCGTACCCCGAGTACCTCGAGTGGGACGCCCTGTGAGCGCGAGGCTCTCCAAAGGAGAGTTGTTCTGGCCGAGCGCGAACTTCAGGTGGTTGCGGTGAGGGTGGTGACGCTCTACACGAGGCCCGGATGTCACCTGTGCGACGAGGCGCGCGAGCGACGATCCTCGCGCTGCGCCCGGAGCTCCCGCCGTTTGAGCTCCGCGAGGTCGACATCGAGGGGGACGACGAGCTCCACGCGCGCTACCTGGAGCGGATTCCGGTCGTCGAGGTCGACGGCGAGGTCGTCTCCGAGCTCGGTCTCGAACCTCACCGGTTGCTCGTCAGTCTCGATACTGTCCGGCCATGATCACCCGTTCGCGTTCCGGCGTTCGATGACGGACGAGTCGGCCCTGGCGGAGGAGACGACAGAGCTCTCCCTGACCGATGGCGACCGCCTGTCGCTTGGCGTCGCGGCGCGCCTCTCGCGCTACCTCCAGGTGCTGATCCAGGCACGCAAGATGGGGAAGGAGACGATCTCCTCGCAGGAGCTCGCCGAGTACACGCACATCAACTCGACCCAGATTCGGCGCGACCTGTCCGGGTTCGGCAAGTTCGGAAAGCGCGGGGTCGGCTATCGCGTCGATTCGCTCGTCGACCAGATCCGCAGGATCCTGCGCAGCTCTGGCCAGCACAACATCGTCCTCTTCGGAGCGGGCAACCTCGGGCAGGCGATCGCCAGCTCCGACGTGTTCGCGGACCACGGATTTCAGATCGTCTCGATCTTCGACGTCGACCCGAAGCTGGTCGGAAGGCGCTACGGAGACGTCGAGGTCCACGGCGTGGACGACCTGGAGCGGGTGGTCACCGACCAGGACGTCGTGGTGGGCGTCCTGGCCGTGCCCTCATCGGCTGCGCAGGACGCGGCGGACCGATTGGTGGGCGCGGGCGTGCGAATCATCTTCAACTACTCCGAGCAGCTTCTCCAGGTGCCGCCCGACGTCACCGTCCACACCTCGAGTCCAGCCGTCGACCTGCTCTACGCGCTGTACTTCTACTTGACCTGACCAGCCCGCGGTGATGGCGGCGCCGAGCGCCAAGAGACGGGCCCCGATCCTGGGCGAGGTGCGGGCACAGTGGTGAGGGGTGCCGGGGGTCGAATGGACCCCGACGCCGGTAGCGGCCTCGACCTCGGAAGCACCAGGGAACTGTTCGCTGCCTCGACCGACTTCACGATCGGCCTCGAGGAGGAGTTCGCGATCGTGGATCCCGAGACGCTGGACCTCGCGCACCGCTTCGAGGACCTCTATGGCGCCTGTCTGGAGGACGATCTGCTCGCGGAGTCGGCCGCCGGCGAGCTGATCGCCTCGGAGATCGAGATCCGATCGGGAAAGTCGGCGACGTTCGCCGAGGCGATCGAGCGCCAGCGGCGGCACAGGGAGCGACTCTTCGCGCTCGCCGATGGGATGGGGCTCGGGCTCGCAGCGATGGGGACCCATCCGTGGGCCGACTACCTGGACCAGCGGATCATCGACACCCCGCATTACGCCCGCCTGAGCGAGGAGCTTCGCTGGGTCGCGCAGCGGAACAACACCTGGAGCCTCCACGTCCACGTTGGGATTCGCGATACGGACAGGGCGATTGCGGTCTGCGACCACTTGCGAGGCGTCCTGCCGCCGTTGCTCGCGCTGTCTGCCAACTCACCCTTCCTCGACGACCGCGACACCGGCCTTCACTCCGTGCGAACCGAGATCTTCACCCGCACGTTTCCCCGCTGCGGCGTGCACGAGCCGTTTGGGACATGGGAGCGGTACGTGGGTTTCGTCGACCTCCTGGTGCGCACGAGCTCGATCGTCGAAGCGACCCAGCTCTGGTGGAGTGTGCGGCCCCACCACGCCTTCGGCACCGTCGAGCTGCGCATCTGCGACGCGCAGACCCGAGGCGAGGAATCGTTCGGGCTCGCGGCTTTGATCGCGGCCTGCATCGCGCAGAGCGCCCTCGACTACGACGATGGCCGGCTCGGCCAGCCGATGCGCCAGCGCGAGATCGAGGAGAACCTCTGGCGCGCGATCCGACATGGCATGGACGGCAAGCTGATCGACTTCGATCGGGGTGAGGAGCTGCCCACGGCCCGCGCGATCGAGCGCCTCATCGACTGGACCGCGCCGGCCCGCGAGGCCCTGGGGTTGGAGGTCGCGCTCCCGGAGGCGAACGGCGCGCAGCGGGCCCGCGCCGCGCTCGCCGAGGGCGCGACGATCGAGGAGATTTACCGGGGGACGGTGGGGGAGACGCAGCGCACGTATGCTCCCGAGCGGGTGAACCACTAGCCAGCCGTCGCGATGCCCGAAGCCGACAACCCAGCCCAGCCGCCGCCCTCCGACCAGGGAGCGCCACAGAGCGAGGAGGAGCTTCGAGCTCGGATCGAGGAGCAGTTGCGCACGGTGCGAATCCAGGACCTGCTGCTCGACAGCATCGTGAGCGTTCTCAATCTCGCCGCCCGTCGGATCGCCAAGGAGGATGAGCGCGACCTCGAGCAGGCTCGGGTGGGCATCGAGGCCACGAGGGCGGTTGTCGACCTGCTCGACCCGGAGCCGGCCAAGCAGGTACGCAGCGGGCTGTCGCAGGTCCAGATGCTCTATGCCCAGCACGCGGGAGGCGGGGAAGCCGAGCCGGCGGGTGGCGCGGAGCGCCAGACCGGGGAGGGGCAGGAGCCGCCGGCCGCCGAGAAGCCGCAGCGGCCGGCCGCGCAGAGGGGGCCGTCGAAGCTCTGGACGCCGCCCGGGACGTGAGCGCAGAGACCCTCTTGGGATGACCGATTAGCGGGGACTGGGCGGCTCTGGGTGGGGTGCTGCCGTGGGATCGATCATCTAGACTGCGCGCGCTTCGCTGGCCCGCCGACCGGGCCTTCAAGACCACGGCACCGCCACCGGAGGATTGAGACTTGACCAAGTTCCTGACCGACTACGGGGTAGTGATCGCGCTCGTCTGCGCCGGGGCCGCGGTGGTCTACGGCGGGCTCGTCACCCAGCGGCTACTGGCCCGCTCGCCCGGGAACGAGCGGATGCGGGAGATCTCCAGCGCGGTTCAGGAGGGGGCGAGCGCCTACCTCACTCGCCAGTACACGATCATCGCCGCGGTCGCCTTGGTGCTCGCGGTGCTGATCGCGATCCTGCGCGACGTCGACACCGCGATCGGCTTCGTGATCGGCGGCGTGTTCTCGGGCGCGGCCGGCTTCATCGGCATGAACGTCTCGGTGCGCACCAACGCCCGTGTTGCGGAGGCCGCCCGGGAGGGCGTGCCGAGCGCCCTCGGCGTGGCGTTCAGGGGCGGCTCCGTGACCGGTCTCCTGGTCGTCGGCTTGGCCCTCCTCGGGGTGGCGGGGTACTTCGGCATCCTGGTGCTCGCCGACAAGACCGACAAGGAGGCGGTCGACGCGCTGGTCGGGCTCGGGTTCGGAGGCTCGCTGATCTCGGTCTTCGCCCGCCTCGGCGGCGGCATCTTTACCAAGGCGGCGGACGTCGGTGCCGACCTGGTCGGCAAGGTCGAGGTGGGGATCCCCGAGGACGATCCACGCAACCCGGCCACGATCGCCGACAACGTCGGCGACAACGTCGGCGACTGCGCCGGGCATGGCGGCCGACCTGTTCGAAACCTACGCGGTCACCTCGGTGGCCGTGATGCTGCTCGGCGTGCTCACGTTCAACTCCGAATTCGCGCGCGAGGTGGCGATCTACCCCCTGGTCATGGGGGCCGTTGCGATCGTCGCCTCGATCATCGGGGCGCTTGCGGTGCGCACCCGGACGGGGAACGTAGAGGCGGCCCTCTACCGCGGCCTTGCGGTGTCCGGCCTGCTGTCCGCGGCGGCGTTCTACCCGGTGACGCAATGGCTGATGGACGACCCCCTCCGCTTCGGTGTAGCGGAAGCGGGCTCAGCCCTCGGCAACTCCACAGCCACCGACCTGTGGCTCTGCGGCCTGATCGGGATCGTGGTCACAGCCGGGCTGTTCATCATCACCGACTACTACACGTCCACCCGGTTCCGCCCCGTGAAGACGATCAGCCGGGCGTCGGTCACCGGGCACGCGACCAACATCATCCAGGGGCTCGCGCAGGGGTTGCAGTCCACGGCCGCTCCGGCCCTTCTGATCGCCCTGGCCATCCTCGGCGCCAACGAGCTCGCCGGGATCTACGGGATCGGGGTCGCGGTGATGGCCCAGCTTTCGCTGACCGGGCTGATCGTGGCGCTCGACGCGTTCGGCCCGATCACCGACAACGCCGGCGGGATCGCCGAGATGGCCGATCTGCCGGAGGACGTCCGCAACGTCACCGATCCGCTCGACGCGGTCGGCAACACGACCAAGGCGGTCACCAAGGGGTACGCGATCGGCTCCGCCGCGCTCGCTGCCCTGGTGCTGTTCAGCGCCTTCAAGATCGAGCTCGGCGACGAGAAGCCTGCCAACTTCGACCTCAACGGGCTCTTCCACCTGACGTCGCCCGCGGTCCTCATCGGGCTGCTGATCGGCGGCATGATGGTCTACCTGTTCGTCGCCCTGGCGATCGAGGCGGTCGGCCGTGCCGGGGGCCAGGTGGTCGAGGAGGTCCGCCGCCAGTTCCGCGAGCACCCCGGGATCATGGAGGGGACCGAGAAGCCCGAGTACGGGCGCACGGTGGGGATCGTTACCGCCGCGGCGCAGCGAGAGATGATCGTCCCGTCGCTGATCCCGATCGTGGTGCCGGTGATCGTCGGCCTGATCAGCGTCGACGCCCTCGGTGGACTGTTGATCGGCGTCATCGTCGTCGGCCTGTTCGCGGCGATCTCGATGACCGCGGGCGGCGGCGCGTGGGACAACGCCAAGAAGCTGATCGAGGACGGCGCCTACGGCGGCAAGGGCTCCGAGGCCCATGCGGCCGCGGTCACCGGTGACACCGTCGGGGACCCGTACAAGGACACGGCGGGGCCGGCGATCAACCCGATGATCAAGGTGGCCAACATCGTCGCCATCCTGATCATCCCAATCGTCCACTTCTAGCCGGCCAAAGCAGGACCTTCCGTTCCCCCGCCCGGCCGATTGTCCCGGCGGTGCTGACGGGCGGCGGGCCTATATTCGGCTCTGATGGCTGAGCGGATTCCGAGAGAGGACTCGCTGCGGCGCGTTCACGGCGTGGGCGCGCTGTTCTCCGCCGCGTACGGCAACGTCGGCTCCTCGATCTATTACGCGCTCGGGGTCACCGCCGCGTTCGCCCTCGGGCTGACGCCGGTCGCCTTCCTGATCGCGGGACTGATCTTCGTGTTCACCGCGGCCTCCTACGCGGAGGCGACGGTGATGTATCCCGAGGCCGGCGGCTCCTCGAGCTTCGCCCGACACGCGTTCAACGAGCTGGCGTCGTTCTTCGCCGCCTGGGCGCAGATGCTCAATTACGTGATCACCGTCGCGATCTCCGCCTTCTTCGTCCCGCATTACCTGAGCGTGTTCTGGGCGCCGCTCAAGCACGGGCCCGGCGACGTGATCGGCGGCGCGATCCTCGTCGGCCTGCTCGCGGCCCTCAACATCAAGGGCACTAAGGAGTCGTCGCGCCTCAACCTGGTGCTCGCGGTCGGCGACCTCTGCACGCAGATCGTGCTGGTGGGAATCGGCATCGCGCTGGTTTTCAGCCCGGACATCCTGGTGAACAACGTTCACCTGGGCACGGCGCCGAGCTGGGGCGACTTCGCGCTGGGGGTCGCGGTCGGGATGATCGCCTACACCGGGATCGAGACGATCTCCAACATGGCCGAGGAGGCGCGCGACGCTCCCCGGACGATTCCGCGCGGCGTGGGGCTGGTCGTCCTTGCGGTGATCGCGCTCTACGTGCTGATCCCGGTCGTCGCCCTGTCGGCGATGCCCGTCACGCAGGATGCCGGCGGCAACTTCACGACCGTTCTGGGGACAACGTTCGCGGATGACCCGGTGCTCGGGATCGTCGAGAACCTCGGGCTCAGCGCGGGCTTGACGGATGCGCTGCGCATTTATGTGGGGATTCTCGCCGCCGTGATCCTGATCATCGCCACCAACGCGGGGCTGATCGGCGTGTCACGGCTCACGTACTCGATGGGACAGCATCGCCAGCTCCCGGAAGTCCTGCGACAGGTGCACCCGCGGTTTCACACGCCCTACGTGGCCATCCTCGCCTTCTCCGCCGTGGCGGCGGTGACCATGCTCCCCGGGCAGACCGACTTCCTCGCGACGATGTATTCGTTCGGCGCGATGCTGTCGTTCACGATCGCTCACGTCTCGGTGATCCGGCTGCGGCAGCGGCGTCCAGAGCGAAAACGCGAGTGGAAGCCACCGCTCAACTTCCGCGCCTTCGGCGTCGAGGTCCCCGCGACGGCCGTTTTGGGCGGGCTCGGGACGTTCGCCGCCTGGGTGATCGTGATCACGCTTCACACGAGCACCGGTCTGGTCGGGGCCGCGTGGATGCTGTTCGGCATCGTCCTCTACGCCGCCTACCGGCGCCACCAGCAACTGCCGCTGAGGGAGACGGTGAAGGTCGTGACACCTGAGCCGTTAGGGGTCGAGGAGGTCGAGTACCAGAGCGTGCTGGTCGCGTTCGAGGACGAGTCCTTCTCGGAGGAGGCAGTGGCCACGGCCGCCCGGCTCGCGGCCCGGCGCAGGCGCGGGATCCATGTCCACGCGATCGTCACGGTGCCGACGGCCCTGCCCATGGATGCCCCGCTGGAGAAGCAGGAGCAGGACGCACAGAGCAAGATCGAGCGCGCGAAGCTGATCGGCGGCCTGCGGGTGACGGGACATGTCGAGCGAGTCCGGCCCGGCCAGGCGGGCCAGGCGATCGTCGAACGAGGCGCGCGAGATCAAAGCGGCCGCGATCGTCATCCCGCTGCGCTACCGGGACGGCCGGCCCCTGTACGGAAAGACGCTTCAGACGGTGCTCGCCAAGCGACCGTGCCGGGTGATCGTCGCGGCTGAGCCCGGGGAGAAGCTCGCCGCCGCCTAGAGGTTCTTGAGCAGCCTCGCCTGGACCTAGAATCGCGTGCGATGGCGGCGCCCGACCAGCTCTACCGCGGAGTGACCCGCATCTTCTCGCTCGTGATCATCGGTTTCGGCGTGGCGATCCTCGTCGTCACGCTGGTCAACGGCGGCGGGGTGGCTTCCTCGGGCGTCTGGCTTGGCCTGCTGTTCACGGCGATCGGGATCGCGCGTCTCTACATGGCCTTGCGGTCGCGGAGTTGAGCGAGGAAGCGCCCCCCGACCCGCCGCCGGCCGGCAGTGACGGCGTGCCCGACTCGACGTCAGGGTCCGGCCGCCGGCCGCCGCCCGTCCAAATGGGTCCCGGCCCGCTGACCCGGCGCTTTTCGGGGGGCCCCCTGCAGATCGCCGTGGCCTACGCGGCCATTGGGTTCTCGCTCTACTTCTCGATCGGGGTGGTGGCGCGGTTCGGGCTCGGGCTGACGCCGGTGATCTTCCTCGCCGCCGGGCTTCTCCTGGTCCTCGCCACGCTGACCTACGTCGAGGGTGGAGCAATGTTCGCGCGAGCGCGGGGGGTCCGCGTCATTCGCCCGCCACGCCTTCAACGAGTTGATCAGCTTCATCGCCGGCTGGGCGATCCTGATCGACTACATCATCATCGTCTCGTTCGCGGCGGTGTCGGCCGCGCACTACCTCGGGCCGATCTGGGGTGGATTCACGCACGGGGTGGGTGGAGATAGTCGTCGCGGCGGCGGTGATCGCGTTCGCTGCGGCGATCAACATCGGGGGCTTCACCCGTTACGTCCGCCAGCGGCCTCTGATTGCCGTGGCCCTGGCCGACGTCCTGCTGCAGGTCGCGGTGATCGTCGTCGGGGCGGTGGTCGTCTTCCACCCCGACCGACTGACGTCACACATGGAGCTGTTCACCACCCCTTCGCTTCGACACATTCTCGAGGCGGTTGCGGTTGCGACGCTGGCGTTCGCCGGCATCGAGGCCGCGTCCGACCTGGCCCCGGACTTCAGGTGGCGCCGGAGGGACCTGCGGTCCGTGGTCGGCGCGAGCGCCCTCGCGCTGCCGGTGATCTATGCGGGAATGGCGGCGATCGCCCTGATGGCGGTGCCGGTCGTCGATGGCCCCAACGGCGTGCACACGGAGCTCGGGGGGCGATTCATCGAGGAGCCCGTGCTCGGGGTTGTGATGAGCTACGAGCCCGACTGGCTGTCGACGGTGATGCAGGTGGGCGTGGTGGCCATCGCGCCGGTGGTACTCACGTGGGCGGCGAGCACGTCGATGCTGGGTTTGTCCCGGCACGTGTACGTGCTGGCGAGGAATCGGCAGGTGCCCAGCTGGCTCGGCAAGCTGGGCCAGCGGTCCACCCCCTACATCGCCATCCTCGTCGCGGCGGCGATCGCCCTGGCGCTGGCCATACCAACGGATGTCCGCCTGCTGGCGGAGATCTACGCCTTCGGGGCGACGCTGGCGATCGCGATCGCCCACCTTTCGATCGTCCGATTGCGATGGACCGAGCCCGACCGGGAGCGCCCCTACCGGATTCCGTTCGACGTCCGGATTCTCGGTCGGCGGCTCCCCCTGCCCGCGCTACTCGGGGCGGCGCTGATGTTGCTCTTGTGGCTGGCGGTGATCGCCGTCCACTCCCGGGCCCGCTGGGTGGGTGGCGGTTGGATGGTCTTCGGGCTCGGGGCATACGTGGTCTACCGGCGGTTCGTCGAGCGCACGCCGCTGACCAAGCCGGTGTCGGTGCCCGAGGAGGCCCTTCGAAAGGAGGTCCGCGAGGCGGAGTACGGGAAGATCCTGGTGCCGATCTTCGGCTCGAAGCTGGACGACGAGATCGTCAGTACCGCGGGCCGACTGGCCGACGCCGCCGACGAGCCGGAGGAGACGCCGCCCAAGCTCGAGGTGATCTACGTGCTCGACCTGCCGTTGACCGTGCCCCTCGACGCCCCGCCGCCGCCCGGGCTGATCGAAGTCGCGAACGCTGCATTGCAGCGGGCGATGGAGGTGGGGGAGGAGTACGAGACCGTTGAGGTCGCGACCTCGATGGTGCGAGCGCGGGATGTCGGGGCCGGGATCGTGCAGGCGGCGCGTGAGCGCGAGGTGGAGCTGATCGTCATGGGAGGTGAGCCGCCGACGCGTGTGCGTGGCGGGGCGGTCCTGGGAGGCGTGGCTGGATCGCGACCGGCGGAGATCGGGCCGATCACGGAGTACGTGCTGAAGAAGGCGCCCTGCCGGGTGCTGATCACGGCCCCCCACGAGGCCTAGTCGAGCGCTTCGAGGGGCCGGGCCGGTGGGACCCCGGGCTCGCCTCGCCGGGACGGACGGTCCCTGCGGAGGGTGCCATGGCCGGCGCGGGGGTAGCATCCGCGTCGTGTTCATCCTGATCGTTGGAGGGGGCCGCGTGGGCTCCTCGCTGGCTCGGGCGATGCTCCGTGACGGCCACAGCGTTTCTTGCCTCGACGAGGACTCGGAGGCTCATGCTCGTCTGGAGATTGGGCTCGAGCAGTCCTGGGAGGACACGGGCGGCCAGTTCACGGTCGGCACCGGGTTGGAGATCGAGGCGCTTCAGGAGGCCGGGATCGAGCGCGCCGACGCGTTTGTCGCCGCGACCGATGGCGACAACACGAACATCGTCATCGCCCAGATCGCCCGGCAGCGCTTCAACGTGCCCACGGTGATCGCCCGGATCCTCGACCCGTACCGAGCCGAGTGGTACGAGCAGCAGGGGATGCGGACCATCTGTCCCACGCGCGTGGCGATCGAGATGCTGGAGACCGAGGTCAAGGAGGCGGCGAGCCGGGGCGCCGGCACGCGGGGGTAGGGCGGTGGCGGCTCGCGAAGCGCTTCTGGTCGTTCGGCGACCCTTCGGCTCCGGGAGGGCCGGCTAGATGTACGTGATCGTGGTCGGAGCCGGGAAGGTGGGCTGGAACCTTGGCCGGGAGCTGCTCGAGAAGGGGCACGAGGTGACCCTGCTCGAGAAGGACCAGAATCGCTACATGGCGGTCGAGCAGGAGCTCGAGCACAACGTCCAGTACGGGGACGCCTCGGAGCTCTGGGTGCTCGAGCGGGCGGGGATCGGACGGGCGGACATGGTGATCGCGGTCACCGGCGACGACGAGGACAACATGCTGATCTGCCAGGTCGCGAAGGAGAAGTACATGGTCGATCAGATCATCGCCCGGGTCAACAACCCTCGTAACAAGCAGTGGTTCGAGCTGCTGGGGATCAACCCGGTGGTCTCCGCCACCGACCTGATCCTGCGGCTGATCGAGCACGAGGTGCCGAAGTACGGCCTGGTGCATTTGCTCGACCTGCCTCAGGAGCGGCTCGAGATCATCGAGCTGCTGCTGGGCGAGGGCTCGCCGGTGACGGGCCAGCGGGTGGGCGACCTCGAGCTGCCGGAGGGATCCCTGCTGATCTCGGTGTTGCGCGAGGGGACGGGCTTCGTGCCCGGCCCGGACACGGTGCTGAAGGCGGGTGACGAGGTGCTGGCGGTTCTCGATCCGGGGTTGGAGGAGGAGCTGAAGGAGTTCTTCGGCCCGGACGGCTCGGGTGAGTGAGGCATGAGCGACCGCAGGGTCGACCACCTGCTGATCGGGGGGTTCGCCGCGGCGCATTGCGCGGCCGAGCTTCGAAAGCGGGGGGCCGAGGGATCGATCCTGCTGGTGGGGCGCGAGCCGCACCCTCCGTATGAGCGCCCGCCCCTCTCCAAGGAGTATCTGAGGGGGGAGGCGTCCGAGAAGGATGCCTACGTCAACGACCCCGGCTGGTATGAGGAGAACGGCGTCGAGCTGCTGGCCGAGACGAGTGTCATGTCGCTCGATGCAGGAGCGCGAACGGCGAAGCTGCAGACCAGGGAGGAGGTGGAGTTCGGCAATGCGCTGGTCGCCACGGGAGCGAGGGTGAACATCCTTCACCACCTGGAGGGAGCGCGGCTGGAGGGGATCCATTACCTGCGAGTGCTCGGCAACTCGGATGCGATTCGCGCCGAGGCGGCGGAGGCCGAGCACGTGGTGCTGATCGGTGGCAGCTACATCGCCAGCGAGGTCGCGGCGTCGCTGACGGCGAAGGGAACGAAGTGCACCATGGTCATGCTCGAGGACGTGGCGATGTCGCGTGCCTTCGGGGAGGAGGTGGGGAGGTACTTCCACGACGTCCTCGACTCGCACGGGGTTGACCTGGTGACCGGCGACGAGCTGGAGGCGTTCCTCGGCGACGGACGCGTGAAGGCGATTCGGACCAAGAGCGGCCGTGAGATCGAGGGCGACGTCGTCGTCGTGGGCGCCGGGGTGCACCCGGAGACGATGCTCGCCGAGCGCGCTGGCCTCGAGGTGGACAACGGGATCGTCTGCGATTCGAAGCTGGAGACGTCGGTCGAGGGGATCTTCGCCGCCGGGGACGCGTGCTCGTACGACAGCGTGGTGCACGGCCGGCGGCTACGGGTGGAGCACTGGGACGTCGCGTTGCAGCAGGGCCAGCACGCCGCAAGGGGGCTGATGGGGGAGACGGAGCCGTACAGGGCGGTGCCGTACTTCTTCAGCGACCTGGCGGACTGGACGAGCCTCGAGTACGTGGGACCGGCCGAGCGCTGGGGCGAGGTGGTGTGGCGCGGTGATCGGGATGCGGGTGAGTTCAGCGTCTGGTACTTGGACGGGGGCAGGGTGGTGGCGGCGCTGTCTGTGGGGCGCTCGGAGGACCTCCAGCACGCTCGGCGCCTGATCGAGTCCGGGGCGGACGTCTCGGGCGCCAAGGATGCGCTGGCGGACGCGGCCACCGACTTGGAAGGGATCGGATCCGGCTAGGCTTTCTCCGCGGGGTTGGGATGTGCTGAAGACACCATTCGAACCCAACACATTGCGGGCTGGTGTAATGGCAACACGTCTGCCTCTGGAGCAGAAATTCGGGGTTCAAATCCCTGGCCCGCAGTTCCCCTGTCCCGACTGTCAGGCGCAGGCCCCCAACTACGGCGGTCGCAACGCCGTGCCGCGCGTTCCCCTTGCTACCTTGATCCGTTAATGCGGGGCAGGTACGCATATCTCCCGCTTGCGGGGATCGCCGTCGCGACGGCGCTCGTGGCGGGCGGGTGCGGCGGTGACGACTCGGCGCCCATCGTCACGGTTCAGGGCGCCAGCGGAGCGAGCGGCGCCGGGGGCGCGCAAGCGCTCACCAAGCCCCAGTTCATCAAGCAGGCGGACTCGATCTGCGGCGAAGCGAACGCCGCCCTCTCGAGCCTCGAGAGCGGGCCGGTCAGCTCCGACGCCACGCTTCAGGCAACCCAGGAGCTTCAGATCACCCGGAGCGAGCTGGACTCCCTGCAGTCGCTGACGCCCCCCAGCCAGGACCGCTCCACGCTCGATGGCTTCCTGTCCGCGCTTCAGGACGAGGTCACCGCGCTGATGCGCCAGCGAGACGCCGCCGAGCAGGGCGGCGATGCGTCCGCCGAAGCCGACGCCTCCGCCGCCAGATCATCCGCCGAGGTCGCCGCCTCCGACTACGGGCTCCAGGAGTGCGGGAACGGTGGGGGGCCGACCGCCACGGGCACCTCCGAGACGCCCGCCACGACCGTTCCGACGACCACCGTCCCGACGACCACGCCGGTCCCAACCACGCCCGCCGCGCCGGCGCCGGCCCCGACCGCTCCCTCCGGCGGGACGGGAGGTGGCACCGGAGGCGGAACGGGAGGCGGCACCGGAGGCGGAACGGGAGGTGGCACGGGAGGTACCGGCGACACCGGGGGCGTCTCCCCTTAGCGGAATCCACCGGGCCTAGCGCTCCAGGGACGGAGTCGCAGGAACTGGCCGAACGCAGCGTCGGCGCGATCCGCCTAGAAGTGACCCCTTGCCAGCCCCTTCCGGCGGTTGTCCACGGCCGAGGCTAGGCGACCTGCTCCGCCCAGGCGCCGTAGAGCCGCGAATAGGGTCCTCCCGCCTCGATCAGCTCGTCGTGCGCGCCGGCCTCGACGATGCGGCCGTGCTCCAGCACGACGATCCGGCCCGCCCGCCGGATGGTCGAGAGCCGGTGGGCGATGATGATGGCCGTTCGGCCCATCAGAAGCCGCTCGAGACCGCGCTCGATGGTCTGCTCGGTGCGAACGTCCACGTTCGAGGTGGCCTCGTCAAGGATCAGGATCCGCGGCTCGGCCAGCAGCGCCCGCGCGAAGGCGACCAGCTGACGCTGACCGGCTGACAGACTCACACCCCGCTCCCCGATCTGGGTGTCGTAGCCGTCGCGCAGGCGGGCGATGAAGTCGTCGGCACCGACGGTCGCCGCCGCGGCCCGGATCTCCTCCTCACTCGCGTCCGGGCGGCCGAAGGCGATGTTCTCGCAAACCGTGCCCGAGAACAGGAACCCCTCCTGCGGGACGATCCCCAGCTGGCTGCGAAGCGCCTTCGAGCTCAGGTCACGCAGGTCGTGGCCGTCGACCAGGACCCGTCCGTGCTGCGGGTCGTAGAAGCGCGCGACCAGCTTGGCGAATGTCGACTTTCCGGCGCCCGTCTCGCCGACCAAAGCCACGGTTTGGCCAGCTGGGATGTGGAGGTTGACGCCCTCGAGCGCCCATACGCCTTCGCCATAGGCGAACGACACGTCGTCGAGCTCGATCTCGCCGCGGATCACCCCCGGCTCGAGCGCATCCGGCCGATCGGTCATGTCGGGCTCCGTCTCGAGCAGATCGAAGATCTTGTCCAGCGCGGCCATCCCCTGCTGATAGACCGTGTACAGCTGGGAGATCTGCTGAATGGGATCGAAGAACGCGTTCAGGTAGGCGACGAAGGCGACCAGGACGCCCACCTGGATGTTGCCGTCGATCGCCTGATAGCCGCCGTATAGGAGGATGACCGTCGTGCCGATCGCAGACAGCAGCTCGACCGCCGGGAAGTAGGCGGCGTTCAGATAGACCGTCCGCATGTTGGCGACGCGGTTCTCCTCGTTCAGCACCGCCATCTGCTCCAGGTGCCGCGGCTCCTGCGCGAAGCTCCTCACCACGCGCACCCCCGAGAGCGTCTCCTGGAGATAGGCGGTGATGTTGGCGATCTTCTCCCGGGTGAGCCGGTAGGCGCCCGCCGCTGCGATCCGGAAGGCCACACTGCCGACGGCGAGCAGCGGAAAGGTCACGAAGGTCACGAGGGCCAGCTGCAGGTCCAGGAACAGGAGGATCACCACCACTCCGAGCAGGGTCAGGGTGCTCGAGATCAGCGTCACCACGCCGTCGGTGACCAGGGTGTCGAGCGCCTCGACGTCGTTGGTCAGCCGAGAGATCAGCACCCCCGGCCGGTTCCGCGTGAAGAAGCCGATCGACATGGCCTGCAGGTGCGTGTAGATCCGCTCCCGCAGGTCCTGAAGCGCCCGCTGGCCAATCCAGCCAACCAGGTACGTCTGGGTGTACGTCGCCGCCCAGAAGACCAGGGCCGAGAGCAGGAATGCGGCCACGATCCGGTCGAGAGCCCCCAGGTCCTGGTTGGCGATGCCGCTGTCGATCGCCCTTCCGGCGAGGTATGGAGGAGCCAGCCCGGCTCCGGTGGCGGCCAACAGCGCAACGAAGGTCACCACCACCCGGCCTCGGTAGGGGCGAAGGAGCCCGAACAACCAACGCAGCTTCCTGGTGCGCTGGCGCTCGCCGCGCACCAGCCGCCACAGCTCCCGGAACAGCAGCAGGGTTCCCATCAGCCGTCCCGGCTGATTGATCTGATCCTCGGTCTCCTCGGCGACGTCGGACCCTTGCGTCTCGGGGTCGGGCTCCGTTATCGGATCCTCCGGGCGACCATCGCGATCGGGGACCGTGGCCCTCGGCTCCTCGCGCTCCTCTTGCCGCCCGCCGTTCACAGCCGTGCCATCTCCTCGCGGCGCTCGAGGTCGCGCTGCAGGAAGACCGAGTCCGCAAGCCCGTGCTCGGCGATCTCCGCGTACAGCGGGCAGCGCTCGATCAGCTCGTCGTGGGTGCCGCGGTCCACGATTCGCCCCCCGTCCATCACGACCACCTCATCGGCGAGCGAGATCGTCGACATCCGATGCGCGACGATGAAGGTAGTCCTGCCAGCCATCGCGTCGCGGAGGCCGCGCTTGATCGCCGCCTCGGTCTGCGCGTCGACGGACGACGTGGCGTCGTCGAGGATCAGGATCCGCGGGTCGGCCAAAAGGGCCCGCGCGATCGCCACCCGCTGGCGCTGACCGCCGGAGAGCGTCAGGCCGCGTTCCCCGACCATCGTCTCGTAGCCGTCGGGGAAGCCCTCGATGAAGCGGTGCGCCTGCGCGCGTCGCGCCGCCAACTCGATCTCCTCGCGGCTGGCATCGGGGTGGGCGTAGGCGATGTTCTCGGCGACCGTCGCCGAGAACAGGAAGCTGTCGTCCGCGACGAAGGCCACCTGCGAGCGCAGCGAGCGGACATCCACGGTGCGCAGATCGGCGCCGTCGATCAGGACCTCCCCGCGACTCGGGTCATAGAGTCGGGCCAGCAGCGCCACCAGGCTGGTCTTGCCCGACCCCGTGGGGCCGACGAGCGCCACGGTCCGACCTGCCTCGACCGGGAGCTCGACGTCCTCCAAGGCCGGCGCCCCACCGTTGTAGGCGAGCGAGACGCCGCGCAGCTCGACCTGCCCTGGGCCCTCGGGCAGCGGCGGCGCGTCCGGGGAGCTTTCGATCGTGGGTGAGCGATCGAGGACCTCGAACAGCCTGTTGCCGGAGGCCACGGCCCGCTGAGCCATCCCAAGGGCCGCGCCGAGGATTCGCATCGGGACCGTGAGCATGATCAGGTAGGCGTAGAAGGCAGTGAAGTCCCCCAGTGAGAGGCTGTTGTTGATCACCTGTCGGCCGCCGACCAGCAGCACCACGGCCAGGCCGATGCTCGGCAGGAACCCCAGCATCGGCGAGTAGAAGGCCTGCAGGCGGGTCGAGTAGATCTCCTGGTCGAACACCCGGCCGACTGAGCGGCGAAAGCGCTCGAGCATGAATCGCTCCCGGGCGAACGCCTTCACGATCCGAATTCCGGAGACTCCCTCCTCGACCTCGCCCGTGAGCTCCGCGAGCCGCTGCTGGATCTCCTGGACCGCGGGCCGCGAGCGCCGGCTATATCGCATCGCCGAAAGGACCACGAACGGGACGGGGAGCAGCGCGAGCGCCGCCAGGTCCGGCTTGAGCGCGAACATGACGGCGCTGGCAAGCACCAGCGTGAGCGCGTTCTGGGTCAGGAAGATCAGCCCGTAGCCGAGGAAGAAGCGGATCGACTGGAGGTCCACGGTGGCCCGCGACATCAGCTGTCCCGTCTGCTGGTGGTCGAAGAAGCCGAGCTCGAGCGACTGAAGGTGCCGGTAGAGGCGCTCACGGAGGTCGTACTCGACCGCCACCGAGACCCGCCCCGCGATCAGGCGCCGGACGACGGTGAGACCCAGCCGCAGGATTCCCGCTCCGGCGAGGGCCAGCGCCAGCGGGGCGATGTCGGAACGCTGCTGATCCTCGATCGCGTTCACGGTGGCGCCCACCAACCACGGAATCGCCACCGTCATCGTCATCGCCAGCCAGGCGAAGACGAGTGATCCCGCCACCGCTCGGCGGTAGGGACGCAGGAATCCGAGCAGCCGCCAGAAGGTGGACACGACCTTCGACTATACAAAGTGAAGTACAGAGCGAGCGATACTCCGGGCATGGCCCGCCCGCCCGCCGGCCTCTGCGATACGTGCGTCCACCAGCGCGTCGTGCGAAACACCCGTGGCTCGAGCTTCTCGCTGTGCGAGCGATCGCGCACCGACCCGACCTTCGCGCGTTACCCGCGCCTGCCCGTGACCAGCTGCCGTGGCCACGAGCCCCGGCCGAAGGACGGGGGCTAGGGATCGCGCACCGCATCGAGCCCCGAGTTGCGCCGCTATACGCAGCTCGATCCGGCGTTCGGTGGGTTAGGGAGCTCAGGGGCGGGGTTGGGGGAAGGAGGGCGGCGGGTCTTAGGAGCTCAGGCCTCGACGGGCGCCGGCGCCCGGGCGGTCCCCAGGGCCCCAGCGCTGGCCGCGACGATGAGTGCGACCGCGACCACCTCGGCAGGGCCGAGGTCTTGGCCGAGGACCACGAGGCCGATCAACGCGGCCGCGGCGGGCTCGAGGCTCATCAACACGCCGAAGGTCCCCCTTGGGAGTCGCCGTAGCGCCTCGAGCTCCAGCGAGTACGGGATCGCCGAGCTGAGGACCGCCACAGCGAGCCCGATGGCGAGAAGGCCCGGATTCACCAGCGCGGCACCACCTCCGACCACTCCGATCGGGATCAGCACGACCGTCGCCACGGCCATTGCCAGAGCGAGCCCGCGGCCGCCGGCGAAAGCCCTGCCCACGCGAGCGGCGAGGACGATGTACGCGGCCCAAAAGCACCCGGCGAGAAGCGCGAAGGCGACCCCGAGGCCGTCGAGCGAGCCGTGAAGAGGCGAGAGCAGCAGGATGCCCGCCGCGGCGAGCGCCACCCAGATGAGGTCGGCGGCGCGCCGCGATCCGGCGACCGCGACCGCGAACGGCCCCGTGAACTCGAGCGCCACCGCGATCCCGAGCGGGACGCGGTCGAGGGCCGCGTAGAAGCTCAGGTTCATCCCCGCAAGCGCAAGGCCGAGGAGCGTGGCGTCTCGAAGCGGCTCGCGCGCATGACGCGGGACCCTGGGACGCCAGAACCCGATCAGGATGATCGCGGCGAACCCGGTGCGCAGGAGAACGGCGCCCGACGGCCCGAGCTCATCGAAGAGCGTCGTGGCGATCGCGGCGCCGAGCTGCACCGAGGCGACCGCCCCGATCACGAGCCCGATCGACGTTGCCCGCTCCGCCCGGCCCAAGCAACCGAGCCTAGCGCCAGGGGGCCCTGGCGAAGGGGGCCGTGGCGGCCACGGGCCAGCGGTCATGGCTCCCTCCCGGGATGCATACTCGTCGCATGTCCGACCTCGACTTCGAGGTAATCCGGCGAGCATGGGCCGCCCAAAGCCGGCGGGACGAGACCGGGTTCCGCGCGGAGCTCGACCCGGCGATCGAGATCGTGCCCTTCGGCGCCGAGATCGCGCGTGGCTCCCACCAGGGGCCGGATCAGGTCATTCAATGGTGGCACGCCGAGCTACTGGCGAACTGGGAGATCTACGAGACCATCCCCGAGCAGTTCCGCCGAGTGGGCCGCCGGATTCTCGTGACCGGGCGGCTGCACGCCCGCGGGAAACAGAGTGGGGTGGAGCTCGATAGGCCTGCGGCGTGGATCATGGAGGTGCGCGACGGCAAGATCGCCTTCTGGCGGACGTACACCGACCCGGCGGAGGCCGCGCGGGATCTTGAAGCCGATGGCTGAATCGGCACGCTCCCGCCGGACGGAGTGGCCGGTGCGGCAGGAGCCCGCCGAGGCGCCGCGGGGCCGGCGCAAGGACCGTCTAAGTCCGGCGACCGTCGCGAAGGCGTGACCAGAAGCGCACGTACTCGCGCTCATGTCCGATTCCCGACTGAAGCGAGAGCCGCATCCCGTCCGGCATGTCCGCCTGATCGAGGAGCTCCTCGTAGGAGTGCAGGCGGCGCTCGTGGCGCTCGAGCTGGGCCTCGGCGAGCGCGCCGGGGTCGGCGCCGCAGAAGAGCTTCAAGAGCCCCGGGTCGCGTAGCTCGTAAAGGTCAGACTTTGGATCGGCCCGCCATTTCTTGAGGGCCTTTCTCCCAGCAGCCGAGAGGCGATACGTACGGCGCCGGCGGCCACCCTCCTCGCGCCGCTCGTCGAGCAGGCCGGCGTCTGCCAGGCGCGAGCACTCCGTGTAGAGCTGCGTGTGCGGGATCGACCAGAAATGGAAGATGCTCACCTGGGCGATCTGCTTCAGCTGGTAGGGCGTTGCGGGCTCGAACTGGTCGAGCAGGCCGAGCACCGCGTAGGAGGTGTCGCTGAGGCGGGGGGTTGTCATAACCATCATGATACAGTTCGCCTCGAACGATCCGGCTCGAACGATTCAGGAGGCATGATGAGCATCGCAACCCAAGCCCCCGCCGCCACCGCCCACCGCGGCTTCGACTCGCTCGAGGACGAGACGCATCTCGACGGCCTTCCGGTCCGCGGCGAGCTCCCGCCGTGGCTGAAGGGATCGCTGATCCGAACCGGCCCGGCCAAGTGGGAGGTCGGCGATCGGCGCCTGAACCACTGGTTCGACGGCCTCGCGATGCTCCACCGCTTCTCCTTTGCGGACGGCGAGGTCTCCTACGCGAATCGCTTCCTGGAGACCCAGGCCTACCAGGCCGCGCGTGATCAAGGCAGGATCGCTTACTCGGAGTTCGCCACCGATCCTTGTCGGTCGCTGTTCGCGCGGGTGAGCGCGATGTTCTCGCCGAAGTTGACCGACAATGCGAACGTCAACCTCACCAAGCTCGGCGAGCGGTTCATCGCGATGACCGAGACTCCGATCCCGGTCGAGTTCGACGGCGAGACGCTCGCGGCGGCGGGCGTCCCCTACAAGCCCCCGGGCCAGCTGTCGACCGCCCATCCTCACATGGACCGTGCGAGCGGGGGGATGCTGAACTACGCGGCAAAGCTCGGCCCGAGGACCAGCTACCGCTTCTTCCTCCTTCGGCCGGGGAGCTCGAAGCCCGAGGTGATCGCGACCATGGCAGCCCGCGAGCCTGCCTACATGCACTCGTTCGGGCTCACCGAACGCTGGCTCGTCCTGGCGGAATTCCCGTTCGTCGTCAATCCGCTTCGGCTCGCATTCAGCGGCCGGCCGTACATCGAGAACTATCGCTGGAGGCCCGAGCTCGGGACCAGGTTCCACCTGTTCGACCGCCAGACCGGGGAGGCCGCCGGCCCGTTCGAGACCGAGGCGCGGTTCGGCTTTCATCACGTCAACTCCTACGAGGATGGCGACGAGGTGGTGGTCGACATCTGCACCTTCCGGGACGCCGGGATCGTCGAGGACCTCTATATGGATCGCCTGCGTGCAGGCAAGCCCATCGCCCCCGGCCATCTGGAGCGCTTCCGCATCTCGCCGAAGAGCGGGGCCGTTGGCTGCGAGCGCTTGGTGGATGAGCCGATCGACCTGCCCCGGATCAACTATGGGAGGTGCAACGAGCGTCCCTATCGGTATGCCTGGGGCGTCGGGCTCGACTCCGGTTGGATCGACCGGATCGTCAAGGTCGACGTGGTGGATCGCCGCTCGAGTGTGTGGTCCGAGGAGGGTTGCTTCCCCGGCGAGCCGGTGTTCGTGGCGGCGCCCGACGCGGGGCCCGAGGACGAGGGCGTGCTGCTCTCGATCGTCCTCGACGGTCGTCGCGGCAACTCCTTCCTGCTGGTGCTCGATGCGAGCTCGCTCGAGGAGCTGGCGCGCGCGGAGGTCCCGCACCACATCCCGTTCGGCTTCCACGGTCAATTCGCTCGCGGCTGAGCGCGGGAAGCGGCGCTCAGCGCTTTCGCTGCCAGAAGGCGAGCTCGCCTCCGGCGGGGAGGGAGACGACGCTGCGCCACCCGGCGGGGCCCTCCCGGGGCTCGAGAAGCACCGAGGCCCCGAGCATGTCCGCCCGCCGGGTGGCCTCGGACACGTCGGACACCTCGGCGTAGGGCAGCCAGAGCGGACGCCGGGTCTCGCACTCGACGATCCCGCCGCCCAGGCCGCCCCCGAGCTCGAGCGCCAGGTAGGAGCCGTTTGCGGCCTCGATGCGCTGTGGATGCCACCCGCAGAGCCGCGTGTAGAGCTCGCGCGCGAGCGGCAGGTCCCCGGTGTGCAGCTCCAGGTGAACGATCGGGTTGGAGGGCGCTGGCGTCATGCCCTGCATTGATGACCGGCGGGGGCCGGAGAACTAATCGCGGGCGACGGGCCCCGGACGTCCTACCTGTCTACCCTGGTGGAAGATGAGCGCCTATCCCACGGAATCGCCCATCCGTGCACGGGAGCTCCTCGAGGCCGCTCGAGGCGGCGACGAGGGCGCCTTCGCCAGTCTCGTCGAGCCTCACCGGTCCGAGCTCCATGCCCACTGCTACCGGATGCTCGGCTCGGTTCACGATGCCGAGGACGCCCTCCAGGACGCTCTGCTCCGTGCCTGGCGAGGGCTGAGCAGGTTCGAGGGCCGAAGCTCGCTTCGCTCATGGCTTTACAGAATCGCGACCAACACATGCCTGGACGTGATCGCCAAACGGCCCAAGCGGGTTCTGCCAGTCGACTACGGGCCGCCCCGAGATCCCCACGACGGGCCTCTGCTCCCGCTCGCCGAGGCGGTCTGGGTGGAGCCCTACCCGGACGAGGCGCTCGCCCTGGACGACGGCTACGCCGCACCCGAGGCCCGGTACGAGCAGCGAGAGGCCGTGGAGCTCGCGTTCATCGCCGCCCTTCAGCTGCTCCCACCCAACCAGCGCGCCACGCTGATCCTGCGTGAGGTACTGGGATTCTCCGCTCGCGAGGTTGCCGACACGCTCGAGACGACGGTCGCATCGGTGAACAGCGCGCTGCAGCGGGCGCGGGCCACCGTCGACAAGCGCCTGCCGGAGCAAAGCCAGCAGGAGACTCTGCGATCGCTCGGCGACGACGGCGTGCGCGAGGTGGTCGAGGGCTACGTCGACGCGTGGGACCGCGGCGATATCGAGGCGGTGGTGGCGATGCTGACCGAGGATGCCTGCTTCTCGATGCCGCCCGCCCCGAGCTGGCACCGCGGCACCGAGGCGCTGATCGCGTTCATGGGCGTCGGGCCGCTATCGGGGGATTGGCGCTGGCGCCACCTCTTGGTCCGCGCAAACGGTCAGCCGGCGCTCGCCTTCTACAGCTGGGACGACGCAACCGGGACGTATCTCCCGTTTGCCCTGAACGTGTTGACGATTCGGGGTCGAGCGATCAGCGATGTCACCGCGTTCATCGCGCGCTCGACGGAGTCTCAAGACCTGGAGAGCTACGGGCGCTGGCCTGAGGAGCCCATCGTTCCAGAACGGTTCGTGGACTTCTTCGAGCGCTTCGACCTACCCCACGAGCTTTCGGCATAGACGGCAGCCCGGGAGCCGGGCCCGATGAGTTTCTAGGTTTGGGCCGGTCGTTAAGGGAAACCCGCACTTGAGGAGGTGAAGGCGATGACGACGCACGACGCAGGAGCACGCGACGAGGCGCAGGGCGATGACCGCACGCGCTGGATCGCGCTCTACGTCCTCTGCGCGGGGATGTTGATGATCGTCCTGGATGTCACGGTCGTCAACGTCGCGCTGCCGACGATCCAGGACGACTTGGGCTTCTCGACCTCCAATCTCGCCTGGGTCGTCAACGCCTACCTGATCGCCTTCGGCGGGCTGCTGCTACTCGCGGGTCGGCTCGGCGACCTGATGGGACGCAGGAACATCCTCATGGCCGGGTTGGGCGTCTTCACGGCCGCCTCCGTCGTCTGCGGGCTCGCGGAGAGCCAGGAGGTACTGGTGGGGGCGCGCTTCGTCCAGGGGATCGGCGGCGCGATGACCTCGGCGGTCATCCTGGGGATGATCGTGACGATGTTCCCCGAGCCTCGGGAGCAGGCGAAGGCGATCGGCGTCTACGCCTTCGTCGCCTCGGCCGGTGGCTCGGTCGGTTTGCTCGCGGGCGGCGTCCTGACCCAGACGATCAACTGGCACTGGATCTTCTTCGTCAACATCCCGATCGGCATCGCGACGGCGGTGCTGGCCCGGCGCCTGCTCGAGCGCGACAAGGGGATCGGGTTCGGCGAGGGCGCGGACGTCCCCGGCGCGGTGCTGATCACGAGCTCCCTGATGCTCGGCGTCTACACGATCGTCAAGCCGGCAGCCGACTACGGCTGGGGTTCCGGGCGCACGCTGGCGCTCGGCGCGGGCGCGCTTGCCCTGCTGGTCCTCTTCGTCGCGCGAGAGGCGACGGCGCGCAACCCGCTGATCCCGCTGCGGATCTTTCGGTCGCGCAACGTGACGGGCGCGAACACGGTCCAGATCCTGACCGTAGCCGGGATGTTCGGGATGTTCTTCCTCGGGTCGCTCTACCTGGAGCGGATCCTGGGGTACGACGCCCTGCAGATCGGGCTCGCGTTCCTGCCGGTCACGATCGTCATGGGAACCCTCTCGGTGCGCTACTCCGAGCCGCTGATCACCCGCTTCGGCGCGCGAACGCTCCTCTTCCCAGGACTCACGCTCGTGACGGCCGGACTCGTGTTGTTCACACAGGCGCCCGTGGACGGCAGCTACGTCCTCCACGTCCTGCCGGTGATGATCCTGCTGGGAACCGGAATCGGCGTCTGCTTCCCGGCGTTGATGACCCTCGCGATGTCGGGCGCCACGAAGGCCGACGCGGGACTTGCCTCCGGTCTCGTCAACACGAGCGCCCAGGTGGGCGGGGCGCTTGGCCTCGCGGTGCTGGCGACGCTCTCGGCATCGCGAACCGACACCCTGACGGAGCGCGGGGAGTCCGCCGCGGCGGCATTGACCGGCGGGTACCACCTCGCTTTCTGGATCGCGGCCGCGCTGGTCGTTGCCGCCATCGTGGTCGCGCTGACCGTGGTGCAGCCCGAGGCCAAGGCGGCGGAGCGCTACGAGGAGGAGCGGGAGACGGGCGACCGAGAGCCTGCGTACTCCGAGGCGGCTTGATGAGAACGGAGGCGGTGTGATGACGGGGCACATACACGACGAAGGGAGCTAGCCATGCTCGCGGATACCAAGGCGTACAGCGGCTTTGCGGTCGACGACCTGGAGCGGGCCAACCAGTTCTACGGCGGGACGCTCGGGCTGAGGACGTCCGTTCTCGACGCCGAAAACGGCCTCCTGTCGCTGCACCTCGCCGGCGACCGGGACACTCTCGTGTACCGGAAGCCAGACTTCACCCCGGCGACATACACGATCCTCAACTTCCCGGTGGACGACATCGACGAGGTCGTCGACGAGCTCACCTCCCGTGGCATCGAGTTCGAGCGCTACGACGAGTTCGAGCAGGACGACAAGGGCGTCGCCCGCGGGCCCGGCCCGTACATCGCGTGGTTCAAGGACCCGGCCGGGAACATCCTCTCGGTGCTCCAGGAGCCGGCGGACTGACGACCTAGGTGCCCAGGACGCGCAGCACCTCGGGCACCGAGGTGATGCCCTGGCGCACCTTCGCGAGGCCGTCCTCACGCAGGCGCCGCATGCCGGCGGCGACCGCGGCCGCCGCGATCTCGTCGCCCGACGCCTTGTGGAGGATCAGCGAGCGAAGCTCCTTCGAGAGCACCATCACCTCGTAGAGCCCGATGCGGCCGCGATAGCCGATCCCTCCGCAGCGGACGCATCCGCCCGGCTCGTAGGCGTCGATGTCGCCATCGTGCTCGAAGCCGTTGGTGGCGAGCTCATCGGCGGTGATCCTCACTTCTCGCCGGCACTCCTCGCACAGCCGCCGAGCAAGCCGCTGCGCGATCACGCATTCGAGCCCGGTCGCCACGAGGAAGGGCTCGATCCCCATGTCGATCAGGCGGGCGGGCGCCATCGGCGCGTCGTTCGTGTGCAGCGTGGAAAGCACGAGGTGCCCGGTGAGCGCCGATTCGATCGCCGTCTGCGCCGTCTCTCGATCGCGGATCTCGCCCACCATCAGGACGTCGGGATCGTTGCGGATCATCGAGCGCAGGCCGCGGACGAACGTGACCCCGGCGGCGGCGTTCACCTGCATCTGCTTCACGCCCTCGAGCTCGTACTCGACCGGGTCCTCGATCGTGATCAGAGTCCGGTCGGAGGTGTTGATCTCGCTCAGGGCCGCGTAGAGAGTCGTCGTCTTGCCGGCGCCCGTCGGCCCGGTGACCAGCACCCCGCCGTGCAGCTGCGTGATCGACCCCTCGAGCAGCTTTCGGTCCGCAGCCTCCATTCCCAGCAGGTCGAGGTCGGTGAACACGCGCCCCTTGTCGAGGATGCGCATCACCACCGACTCGCCGCGCACAACCGGCAGGGTGGCGACGCGGATGTCGATGTCGTCGCCGTTGACGACCAAGCCGAGCCGGCCGTCCTGGGGCGCTCGGCGTTCTGCGATGTCGAGCTCGGCCATGATCTTGATCCGCGAGACGACGCCGGGCGCTAGCCGCCTCGGGACGGTGGCGGAGTCGACGACCACGCCGTCGACCCGGAAGCGGACCCGCATGTCGCCGTGCCGGGGGTCGAAGTGGATGTCGGAGGCGCCGCGGGCCACGGCGTCGGCGATCACCGAGTGGACGAGCTTCACGACCGGCGCCTCCTCCGCCGACTCGCGCAGCTCGATCACCTGGGCGCCGAAGTCGCCGTTTTGAGTCTCCTCGTCCACCTCCTGAACGGACTCCTCCAGGTGGGAGAGCTGACTGACCACGGCTTCGATGTCCTCCGGCGAAGCGACCGCGCGCTGCACCTTGTAGCCGGTGGTCATCGCGATGTCGTCGAGCCCCAGCAGGTTCGCCGGGTTGGCGGTGGCGACGAGGATCGTGTCCGAATCGATGAACGAGATCGGGATGGCCTGGAATCGCCGTGCCTGGTTGGCGCTCAGGAGGTTGGCCGCCCCCTTGTCCACGTCGAAGACGTTGAGGTCGACGTACTCGAGCCCATTGCGAGCGGCCAGTGCTCGGGCAAGCTGATCGGAGCTCAGGGCGCCGGTTTCGACCAGTGACTCCCCGAGCGAACGGCCCTCCCTGCGCGCCTCGGCAGCGGCCACCTCGACCGCGTCGCGATCGGCGAAGCCGAGCTCGACGATGACGTCGCCGAGACGCCGCCGCTCGTCGGCGGAGTTGCTGGGCGCGACGATCCCAGGAGCCTCCTCCGCTGGTGCACGGGCGATGCCTCCTTCGCTCACCCTCCCTCTATCGGCGGCGCCGCCTGGGGAGTCAAGTCACCAACAACGTGCGACGGGCTTCGCCCGCCTGACCTGCTCCTGCCGAGACACTTTGTGTCTGGGCCTCCTACGCACCGAGGCCCCTTGCCTCGGGCGGCATCGCAGCCTCAGGGCGACGCGTCGGGCGCGTCCGCGGCGAGCTGCACCCACGAGGCCACCGACGGGACTCCCTTGTGCCGGACGAACAGCATGTAGTACCCGGGCGGCGCGACGCCCGGACGCGGCGGGGCGGCCAGGTCGATGCCGCCGGCGTACTTTCGCTTCACCGCCAGCTTGACCACGCGCTGGGTGGAGTCGTCGCCGTGCGTGGTGGTGCCGGGGGCGACGAGGACCGCCGAGCTCGCGGGGACGCTCCCTGAGACCTGCACCCCGAACGTGTCGCCCCAGCGCACTCGCTCGGGGGCCGCGGCGATCTTCGGTCGCGCACCCTTGAACAGGTACGGTGGCGAATAAATCTCCGCGGTGTCGGTGAGCGAGAAACTCCCATCGGACTCCAGCGGATGCTTCTCGTCGCCCGCCGACCACACCCGTCCGCTCGGCAACAGCAGGGCCGTGGAGTGATAGCCGCGATCCTCGAGCTGGGCGGGTCCCAGACGCCACTTCCTCGTGGCGGGGTGATACAGCTCAACCTGCCGTTGAGGGCCCCTGGGGTTGATGGCGTACTTGCCATCGGCGACCGTGGCGCCGATGCCGCCGCCCACCGCGACCATCGACCCGTCCGGCAACAGGACCGTGTTCTGATAGGAGCGCGGGACCTTCAACGAAGGGCCTGCCTCCCATCCGTTTTCCCACGGATGCCGGGCGTCCAGTGTCATGGTCGAGGTTACGGCGCGCGCGTTCCCCTCCGCGTCCTTGTTCGAGCCGTCATAGCCGCCGATCTCCGTCACCTGCCACGAGCCCCATGAGGGCGCGGGATCCAGCACGGCGTTGCCGCCCGCCCGGTTGAAGGGGAGGCGGGGGTACTCCCGCCAGGTGAAGTCGCCGGTGCGGAGCACGGCCGTATCGGTCACTCCGGGCCCGGCCAGCAGCACCCTCGAGTCTGGGAGCGTGAAGAGGTGCGGATAGAGGCCCGTCCTGCGCTGGGCGGACGGCTCGAGCGCGAGCGAGCCTGCCCCGCCGGGCTGCTCGGCGGCGGTGAAGACCTCGAGATCGCGGTTGGGGACTCCGCCGGGGGCCGCATCCGTGTATCCGCCGAGCAGCACCGTCCGCCCGTCGGAGAGCTGCACCTGTCCCGGATACCAGCGGCCGGCGTTCATCCGGGGTTGCTCTGTCCAGGTCCTGGTCCACGGGTTGAAGGTGAAGACGCGGTTGAGCCCCGCGAAGGCCCCAAAGGCGTCGTCGGTGTACTGGTCCGGCCAGACCAGATTGCCTCCGGTGATGAGGACCTCGCCGCTGGCGAGCATCGACAGCCCCGAGCAGAAGATTGGCGCCGTGTCCGTCCCCTGCGGGCCAGGCCCATCGGGGTCGATCGAGGGGGGTGGCACCTCCGTGAAGGACCTGGGCCCGTAGCCCTTGGAGGGATCCCACAGCGCGCCATTGCCGCGGTTTCGCGGCTCGTTCGGAAAGGACGGGCCCCAGAACATCACCTCCCCGGTCGGCAGTGCCGCGGCATTGACCCCGGCATGGGGGATCTCGAAGGGGGCGTGCGTCCAGCGCCCGATCTGGCTCGCAGGTGCGGAGTTCTCGGTCTCGGTCGCGAACAGCTGTGCCTTGTGGCGACCCCGCCTGGCGATTCGGCGGCGCTCGCCGGGCGACATCCGCCTCCAGCGGCGCGCCTCGGCGGCTTGGGCCGCTCGCTCGTGGGCGTGCTCGGCCGCGTGCTCGCCCCCCAGCACCATGGCTTCCTCGGCGTGTAGCCCTGAGTGGGAGCCCGTGCCGTGTGCCCTGCTGTTCGTGGCGCTCGCGGCGAGCGCTAGTCCCGCCACGAGGAGCGAAAGCGAGAGCCCTCTGATTGGTGCCGGCACGGCTCGCGCACCCTCAGTCTGTAGTCGTGATCCTCCGCACGGGCTCGGAAAGGGATCCAGTGCTAGGGTGCCATCCATGGCCCGTGGCGCAAGGACGCGGGGTCAGGGGAGAAGTCTCGTTCTGGCTCGCCGCGCACGAACACGACCTGGGACGGCGCGAGTCCGTCCGGGTCGGGTCGGCGCTGTGCTCGCCTGCGCCGTGGGGGTGATGCTGTTCGCCTCCCCGGTGGCGAATGCTGCCGACTGCCCGCCGATTCACAACAAGCCGGGCGCTATTCCGCATGCCCAATACAACGGCATGCGGCATCTGAGCTTCTGCTACGGGCCGATCACCATGAAGCCCGGGCAGAACATCATCCGGTTGAATTCGACCAACCTGCTCCCGAAGCAGCCCGGCTACATCACGAGGTTTGACCCCGAGCTCGTGTACGGCGACGGAACCGTTCCGCGCGTGGACATCGTGCACCTCCACCACGGGGTGTGGGTCGTCAACGGCGGTCCGCAGTTCGCGAGTGGCGAGGAGAAGACGATCGTGCAGGCGCCGAAGGGCTTTGGCTGGCGGTCGGTCCCGTCTGACAACTGGGCGCTGAACGACATGCTCCACGACCTGTCCGGACAGCCGAAGAAGGTGTGGATCGTGTGGCGGCTCGACTTCGTTCCGGACACGGCGCCGGCTGCCGACTCGATCCGCACGGTGCGCACCAAGTGGATGGACGTGTCGGGGCCCGTCCCGAGGGTGGGGGTCTCGAGCCCGATCTATCCCGTCTTCAACGCGCTCCGCCGGATGGGCGACGGCGGCAGCTACACGTTCCCGGACCAGGCAGTCGGTGCGCAGCGCGACCTGATCGGGCCCTCGCAGAGGTGGACGCCCGACCATCCGGTGACGTTGATCACCACGGCCGGGCATCTTCATCCGGGCGGCTTGAAGACCAGCCTCAGGGTGCGCCGCGGCGGTCAGCGAAGACGCTGTTCCGCTCCAAGGCCCATTACTACGAGCCGGCAGGGGCCGTGTCGTGGGACGTCGCCATGGGAGCCACTCCGAGCAACTGGCGGGTGAAGCTGCAGCCGGGCGACACCCTGAGCGTGAACGCCACCTACGACTCGGAGCGAGCGGACTGGTACGAGGTCATGGGGATCATGCCCGTCGCCGTCTACGACGGAGGTGACGCGGGCGGCGTTGGCCCGTTCAGCGACGCCATTCCCCAGAACGGCGTGCTCACGCACGGCCACCTGCGCGAGAACCGGCACCACGGCGGCGAGGCCACCGACCTGCCCGATCCGAGGCTGCTCCCGGGTGCCCCGACGCCTCTTGACCCGATCGACATCGAGGACTACGTGTACGAGCAGGGGGACCTCCACAGGTCGGGAACCGGCGCCAACCCACCGAAGATCCAGGCGGGCGAGTCGCTGACCTTCCTGAACCAGGATGCGGAGCCCGAGCGAGAACGCGTACCACACGATCACCGGGTGCAAGGCCCCATGCAACCGCGGTACTGGGCATTGCCTATCCGATCGCCGACGGGCCGAAGACCTTCGACTCGGGCCAGCTCGGGTTCAACTACAACGGCTTCAACGCGCCGGCCGTGGGTCGCGACACGTGGAAGACCCCGAAGAACCTGCCTCAGGGCGACTACAGCTACTTCTGCCGCGTCCATCCGTTCATGCGGGGAAGCTTCCGCGTGGTCGGAGGCGGGTAAGGGCGGCGAAGGGATGCGACGACTTCTGACGATCTCAGCCATCGGCGCCCTGTTGGTGGTGCCGACGGTCGCCTTCGGGGCGGCGACGGAGATCAAGGTCACGGACGACACGTTCGCCCCCAAGACGCCGGCGGTGCGAACGGTTCAGGCGGGGGCGAGCTATCACTGGGTGCGCGCGGCGACGTCCGACGGCGAGCACAACATCCGCCAGGACGTCCGGCTGTTTCGCTCCGGCGATGCCACGGAGGGGCCGATCGACTACACGCGCAGCGCCTCCGCGGGGAGCTTCCACTACTACTGCGAGCTCCACGGCTCGGCATCCGGAGGCATGGCGGGCGTGCTCAAGGTTCGACCGGCCCTCAACCAGAACCCGACGGGGCTTCCGTTCACGGTGATCTGGGCCAACTCGGGTACCAACACGGGCAAGGCCTTCGACGTCCGCTACAAGGTCGGCACCGGCGTCTTCAAGACCTGGAAGAACGACGTCGCGGGCTTCCAGGGGGTGTTCGGCCAAGGTGGCTCCCCCGTAGTGCGTGCAGCCCAACAAGACGTACCAGTTCCAGGTCCGCTCGGAGAGCGCCTCGGATCACTCCAGGACCAGCGGCTGGTCGCCGTCGCTGACCGTCAGCACTTAGCCGTGCTGACCGCGGCGGCGCTAGCGCGCGCGTGCCGGCGGACCATCCAGCTGACGCCGGCGGCCTCGAGCGCGCGGGCGGCGGCCGGCGAGCAGGCGACCATCCGCCCGCGCCCGCCTCGCTTCTGAACGACCATGTCCAGGAGCCGCACGCCGTCCACGTCGACGAACGACAGCTCGCTGAGGTCCAGGTCGATGCGCGTCCGCCTCGGCATGAACAGCCTCCTCTCCAGAGCTTCGGCGGAGGCGAGGTCGAGCTCCCCCTTCAGCTCCAGCAGCAGCCGGTTTCTCCCCGTCCGCGTGACTGCGGCGATCAGCGGACCGCAGTGAAGTACGTGAGTAGCTGCGTCGGTTCCCAAGTGCCACCTCCCCAAGCGACGAACCCGGTGCTGAGCTCGCCTGGAAAGGCTATCCGCTTCGCCTGCCCAGGCAAGGGCGCCGCCCGGCGCTCACGCTCGAGGTAGCCACCGCCGTGCGAATTGCCGTCCACAGCTGACGTTACGCTCACGCGCGCTTGTGAGGAGGAAACGTCGGTGAAGCTCGTTATCGGCATCGTTCGCCCGGAGAAGGCGAATGACGTCTTGGAAGCCCTGTACCGGGCCGAGGTCCGGGGGCTGTCGATCAGCCGGGTGCAAGGGCACGGTGGAGAGCTCGAGCGGGTCCAGACCTATCGAGGGACCACCGTCAAGGTGGCGCTGTCCGAGAAGGTCCGGTTCGAGATCGCGGTCTCCGACCCGTTCGTCCAGCCGACGATCGACGCGCTGTGCGACGGCGGGCGCACCGGCGAGGTGGGTGACGGCAAGATCTTCGTCGTCCCGCTCGAGCGGGCGGTCCGCATCCGCACCGGTGAAACCGATGTCGGCGCCGTGACTCCGGTGGACGAGTGATGGGACGCATCCCGCTCCAGCTCGCCGCCGCCAAGGTCGACACCGGCGACACCGCCTGGATGCTGATGGCGACCGCGCTGGTGCTGATGATGACTCCCGCGCTCGGGCTGTTCTATGCCGGCCTGGTGCGATCGAAGAACACCCTCAACACGTTCATGATGTGCGTGGGGTCGATCGCGGTCGCCGCGGTGACCTGGGCGCTGGTTGGCTACTCGCTTGCCTTCGACGGCGACGGGTCGCTGATCGGAGGCCTCCACAACGTGGCGCTTCACGACGTCGGCTTCGAGCCCCGCGAGGGGACGACGATCCCGCACCTGGTCTTCATGGCCTTTCAGGCGACCTTCTGCATCATCACGGTCGCGCTGGTCTCGGGCGCAGTGGTGGAACGAATGCGCTTCGGGGCGTTTCTGGTCTTCGCGGCGCTGTGGTCGGTGCTCGTCTACGCCGTGCTCGCGCACTGGGCCTTCGGCGGCGGCTGGCTGATCGCGAACGGGACGCTCGACTTCGCCGGCGGGGTGCCGGTCGAGATGGGAGCGGGCTTCTCGGCGCTGGCGGCAGCGCTCGTGGTTCGGGCGCGAAAGGACTACGGTCGCCAGGCCCTGCTGCCCCACAACGGCGATCTACGTCCTGATGGGGGCCGGCCTGCTGTGGTTCGGCTGGTTCGGATTCAACGGCGGTAGCGGCTTCTCAACCGGCGACCCCAGCGTGCTCGCCTTCACCAACACGCTGCTGACGCCGGCGTGCTGCCTCGTCGCCTGGTTCGCACTCGACCTCATTCGCGGCAGGAAGGTGACCGCGGTCGGCGCGGCGACCGCGATCATCGTCGGGTGCGTGCTGATCACCCCGGCGGGAGGCTTCATCAGCCCCGGGTGGGCGATGCTGTTGGGCTTTGCGGGCGCCTTGCCCTGCTACGCCGTGATCGTCTACCGGCCGCGGACCAGGGTCGACGAGACGCTCGACGTGCTCGCCGCGCACGGCGTCGCCGGCTTCTTCGGCATCCTCTTCATCGGCTTCTTCGCCCAGCTCGCCTGGAACGGCGTTTCGGACGGCCTCGTCTACGGCAACGCCAGCTCAGCTCGGCGACCAGGCGATCGCCGCGCTCGTCGCCCCGGTATATGCCTTCGGCGTCACCTACGTGCTGCTGCGCGTCATCGGGCTGGTGATGCCGCTGCGTGCCACCGAGCGCCAGGAGGCGCAGGGCATGGACGTCGTGCAGCATGGAGAGGAGGCCTATGCCACCGGCGAGGGCGCGATCCTGGTCTCGCCGGAGGCGGGAGTCGAGGGCGAGGTCGCCGTCAAGCCGGTCTAGACGGCGCCGCAGGCACAGGACTCGAACCTCAGCGAGCCCGGAGGGCGAGCGGTGTCAACGCGGAGCCAGTTTCCCCTCCTCGGTGGGCCTGGCGTTGGCACCTGCGAAGGCCGCCCTCTGCATCGCGGACAGCTGATCCGCCCTGGCCACAGCGCTCAACGGGGTCCAATCGCCTTTCAGCTCGATCTCGCCCGCGGCCTCGACCTCGGGGTCCAGTGTCGTGCGGGCGAATACCACGACGCATTCGCGGCCGTCGCGTTCGTCGGTGATCGTGTCGCCACCTGGGACCAGGTAGCCGACTTGGGCCTCGGTGTAGTTGTGTGCGACCGCGAGGTGGCGGCCAGCGGCCAGGGTCTCGGGATCGGAGTTCCAGCTTCGCAAGCACTCGCCGGGGGCCGGGGATGCATCCGGTGACTGGGGTCCGGAGCGAGCCAGCGCAATTACCCCGACCAACGCGGCGAGTATGACCACAGCGCCACCCAAATAGGTCAGCCTGGCCCGCAGCGCGGAAGCCTCGGTTTGAGCGGGTGGCTCGGTCATCGACGGCGGACCCTACCGCCGCTGATCGCCTCATCGGGCGACGACCGGCTACATCCCTCCCGACCCCCTGCTCCGGGATACTGCCCGGATGCAATCGAGAAGACTTGGCCTGGCGGCGGCGGGCCTCGCCGTAGTCGCGGCCATCGTCTTGTTCGTTGTCCTCAAAGACGACGGGTCGGATTCCAAGGGGTCGAGCGAAACCACGACCCCGTCCAAGCGCCCGACCAAGGCGGCGCCAAGGAGCTGCAGCCGAAGGAGGCGACCGTGCCGACCATCGTGGTCCGTGGAGCCAAGCCCGTGGGCGGTGTCCAAGACCTCACCTTCGAGCAGGGCGAACGCATCCGGTTCATCGTCAAGTCGGACGTCACGGACGAGGTCCACCTGCACGGCTACGACATCCCCAAGCCCGTCAAGGCGGGTGGCAGCGTCGAGTTCGACGTCCCGGCCACGATCGAGGGCGTATTTGAGGTCGAGTTGGAGGAGCGCGTAGTGCCGCTCGCCGAGGTGACGGTTAATCCGTGAGCGACTCGTAGGCACCCAGCGCGCTGGGCGGACTGACAACCGCAGGCAGGGACCCGAGGGTCGACAGAAGCTCCCGCTTGCAGCGGCGATAGGCTCGAAAGCGTGGTTGATGACCTTGAAACTCGCCTCGCGGCCCGAGCGAAGCGCGACGGGGTGGAGTTTCGCGTCGAGCGACGCCCCGATGGCATGTGGGATGTTGGATTCTGGAGCCGAGTAGGTATTCCAGCTGGCATTGGCCCCGAGGGCATGATGCTGGTTGGTGCTGAGGCGACAACGCGGGAACAGGCCCTGGCGGAGCTTGCAGCGTTGCTGGACGCCGAGGACGAGGAGGGCACGACGTAGTTCTCCAGCGCGAGATACTGCGCGGGCGATGTCGCAGGAGAACGTGGAGGTCATCCGGCGGCTCCTGGCCGAGTGGGAGCGCGGCAACTTCTCGACCCGGGAATTCTTCGATCCCGATGTCCACGTCCGCTGGATCAACCCGATCTTCGTCCACCGATCCGAGACTCACGGGCTGGAGGAGCTCGGACAAGCGATGGTGGAGTTCCTCGATGCGTGGGAGCGCGTTACGGCTCGCGCCGAGCGAATCGTCAGCGCCGGGGACAAGGTGATCTCTGTCGAGACCTGGCATGCACGCGGCAAGGCCTCCGGAATCGAGACTGAGGTACGCCACAGCAGTATCTGGACCGTGGTCGAGGGGAAGATCACGTACTTCGCGAACTACGGGAATCCCGAAGCAGCCCTCGAAGCCGCCGGGCTGCGGGAGTAGCGGCCGCCAAACTCGGTACGGTCGCGATTCGGGGAATCCTGTCCAGTTGGGGGGCGCGATTCCGACCGAGCACAGATCCCCAGCGCGCGTGTATGCGAGCGAGGAGGCTCCGTTCGGCGTCTCCCCCTAATGCTTCATAGCCGCTCGCACCTTGCCACTTCCCTTGCCACCGAGGCGGCTTCCTGACACTGACGTTCGCCAGAAACGACTCCTGTGCGGGGCGTTCTCGGATGCCGGAGGCAGGACTCGAACCTGCGACACGCGGATTATGATTCCGCTGCTCTAACCAGCTGAGCTACTCCGGCGGGGACGGGGATCGAATCGTAGCGGCGGCCGGTCGGCGCGCATGGGCGTCCAGCTAGGCTGCGGTCGATGAGCGACCTCGACCGCGCGGTGACTGCGGTGATCCGCGAATGCCTGGCGGTGGGGGAGGGCGAGGAGGTGCTCGTCGTCTCGAACCCCGCGACGCAGGGAATCGGCGAGAGGCTCCGGGCGGAGGCGGAGGAGGTCGGGGCGGAGGCCATGCTGGCGGTGATGGCCGAGCGCGCGTCCCATGGGGAAGAGCCGCCGCCGGCGATCGCCGCGGCGATGCTCGCGTGCGACGTGATTCTGGCGCCGACGGTTCAGTCCCTCTCGCACACGGCGGCCCGCAGGGCCGCCACCGACGCCGGTGCACGAGCGGCGACACTCCCCGGGGTCACCGAGGAGATGCTCGCCCGGGTGATGAGCGCGGACATGGCCGAGCTTCGGCGACGCGGGCATGCGCTTGCCGACATCCTCACCCGTGGCAGCGAGGCGAGAATCACCTGCCCGAACGGCTCCGACCTGCGACTGAGCCTCGACGGGCGCTCGGGGATCCCCGATGCCGGGGAGCTCGCCGAGCGTGGCGCCTTCGGCAACCTGCCGTGCGGCGAGGGGTTCATCGCCCCGCTGGAGAGCGCCGGGGGCGGTCGATTGGTCGTCGACGGGACGATCGCGCTCGATCGGCATCCCCGGCGAGCCCGCCGAGCTCGAGGTCGAGGCGGGATCCCTCGTCTCCGCGACCGGCGAGGCGGGACAGCGCCTGCTGGAGCTCCTGGGCGCACATGGATCCGACGCCACCCACGTAGCCGAGCTCGGTGTCGGGACCAACGAGAAGGCGATTCTGACCGGTGAGCTGCTCGAGGACGAGAAGCTCCTCGGCAGCGTCCACGTCGCCTTCGGAGCGTCGTCGGGGATCGGCGGGACGATCCAGGTCCCCGTCCACCTCGACTGCGTGGTGACCAAGCCCGACCTCACCGTCGACGGGGAGGACGTCGTCCGGAGCGGCCGGCTCCTCGTCTGAGGGGGCGCGCACGTGCTGCTCGCGGTGCCGAACTTCTCCGAGGGCCGCGAGCGAGCGCGGATCGACCGCATCTCGGCCGCGTTCGCGACCGGGGCGGCCCTACTCGACACACACTCCGACCCCGTCCACAACCGCACCGTCTTGACCCTCAGCGGTCCCGAGGGGGCGCTGGCCGGGCCGCTCGCGAACGGCGCGCGAGCTTGCGCGGAGGAGATCGACATGCGGCGCCAGGAGGGTGCCCATCCGTGCATCGGTGCGCTCGACGTCTGCCCTGTCGTCTGGCTGCGGTCCGAGGCCCGTGACCGCGCGCGCGCAGGAGGCTCTGGATGCGGCGCGAGAGGATCGGCTCCGAAGGGATGCCGGTGTTCCTCTACGGGGATCTGGCGTCACACGAGAGCCATCGCGAGCGCGCCTTCTTTCGCGCCGGGGGGCTGGTCGAGCTGCGGCGTCGCGTTGGGAGCGGCGAGCTTCGTCCGGACTTCGGCCCGGAGGCGATGCATCCGACGGCCGGGCGCGACGCTGGTCACCGCCCGAGCGCCGTTGGCCGCTTTCAACGTCGAGCTCGAGGGCGCGGGAGTCGAGGTCGCCCGGGAGATCGCGGCGCGGCTTCGGGAGACGGGCGGCGGCCTGGCGGGAGTCCGGGCGATCGGGATCGACCTGCCGAACGGCCGCGCGCAGGTGTCGACGAACGTGCACGACCCGATCGGCGTCCCGCTGGGCGCAGGTCGTCGATCGAGTCAGCGAGCTGGCGGCGACGCAAGGGAGCCCGCGTGTCCTGCGCCGAGATCGTCGGCCTGGTCCCCGAGGCCGCGCTCGTCGGCTGGCCGACCGACGTCCCGCTGAGTTCGACCCCGCGGCGCAGACGATCGAGCGCCGCGTGCAGGTCTAGCCCGCGCGCTAGCCCCCGCCCTCGCTCGCCTGGCGCTCCTTGATCTTCCGCTCGAGCTGATCCATGACGGCTGGATCGCGCAGGGTGGTGACGTCGCCCAGCTCGCGCCCCTCGGCGATGTCGCGCAGCAGGCGGCGCATGATCTTGCCCGAGCGCGTCTTCGGCAGGTCGCCCGCCCAGATGATCCGCTGCGGGCGGGCGATCTTCGAGATCCGCTCGGCGACGTGCTCGGCGGATCTCGGCGGCCAGCTCGTCGGAGCCCTCGAGGTCTCCCTCGAGGGTCACGAAGGCGCAGATCGCCTGACCCGTCGTCTCATCGTGCTGGCCGATCACCGCGGTCTCGGCGACCTTCGGATGCGAGACGCAGGCGGATTCGATCTCCGCGGTCGACAGCCGGTGGCCCGAGACGTTGATCACGTCGTCGACCCTGCCCAGGAGCCAGAGGTAGCCGTCTTGATCCCGGCGGGCGGCGTCGCCGACCAGATAGGTGGTCTTGCCGAAGCGGCCGTAGTAGGTCTCCACGAAGCGCTCGTCGTCCTTGTAGAGGGTTCGCAGCATCCCCGGCCACGGCCGCCGCAGGACGAGCAGGCCCTGGCGTTCCGTCGGGGACCTCCTCGCCGTCTTCGTCCACCACCGCGGCGTCGACCCCCGGCAGCGGCATGCCCGCCGACCCGGGCTTCGTGGCCTGGGCCCCGGGCAGCGTCGTGATCATGATGTGGCCCGTCTCCGTCTGCCACCAGGTGTCGACGATCGGGCAGCGCTCCGCCACCGATCACCTTGTGGTACCAGAGCCACGCCTTCGGGTTGATCGGCTCGCCCACGCTCCCGAGCAGGCGCAGCGAGGAGAGGTCATGCGCGGCCGGGTGGTTCGGCTCCCCACTTCATGCAGGCGCGAATCGCGGTGGGCGCCGTGTAGAGGATCGTCACGCCGTAGCGCTCGACGAGCTCCCACCAGACGTCCTTGTCCGGGTAGTCCGGCGCGCCCTCGTACATGACGCTGGTGGCGCCGTTGGAGAGCGGCCCGTAGACGATGTAGCTGTGCCCGGTGACCCAGCCGATGTCGGCGGCGCACCAAAAGACGTCGGACTCGGGCTTCAGGTCGAACACGTAGCGGTGGGTGAACGTGACCCCGAGGAGGTAGCCGGCGGTCGTGTGCAGGACGCCCTTCGGCTTCGCCGTCGAGCCCGACGTGTAGAGCACGTACAGCGGGTGCTCTGCGTCGAGCGTCTCCGGCTCGCACTCCTCGTCGGCGGCGGCGAGCGCCTCGTCGAACCAGAGGTCGCGACCCTCCTGCATCTCGCACTCCGTGCCCGTGTGCTTGACGACGAAGACCGTCTCGATCGAGTCGACGTCGCCGATCGTCTCGTCCACGGACTGCTTGATCGGCGCCGTCTTGCCCTTGCGCCGGGCGCCGTCGATCGTGACCAGCGCCTTGGCGCCCGAAAACTCCATCCGCTCCTTCACCGCGTCCGGCGAGAACCCGCCGAAGACCACGTTGTGCGGGGCGCCGATCCTCGCGCAGGCGAGCATCGCCACGGGAAGCTCGGGGACCATCGGCAGGTAGATGCCGACCACGTCCCCCTTGCCGATCCCGCGGTCCTTGAGCGCGTTGGCGAAGCGCATCACGTCGCGATGCAGCTCGGCGTAGGTGATGTCGCGCTCCTCGCCCTCCTCGCCACGCCAATGGAACGCCACCCGATCGCCGTTGCCCGCCTCGAGGTGGCGGTCGAGGCAGTTGTGGGAGACGTTCAGCGAGCCGCCCTCGAACCACTTGTAGAACGGCGGATTCGACTGATCGAGCGTGCTCGCCGGCTCCTCGAACCAGTCGAGGAGCTCCTCGGCCTGGCTCGCCCAAAAGCCCTCCAGGTCGTCCTCGGCCTGCTGGTGCAGCGAGTCGTCCTTGACAAGGGCCTGCCGGGAGAACCCCTCGGGAGGCTCGAAGGTCTCCACCTCGAGAAGCTCCGCCAGGTCGCGCTTCAGCTGCTCGTTGTCTACGGCGCGCGTAGCCATCTGATCTCTCCTCGCTTCGAACTGCTCGTCGCTCGTCGAGCCCACCTATTCATACCGTTCTCGGCACCGCTGAGCGGCACGGACGCTAGATTGCCTGCGTGGCGCGCACCACCAGACGGCGACGGCGAAAGCATCGCGGGACCCAGGGCGGAAGCGTCGACCGGCGGGGTCGCACCGGCCGGCCGCGCAGCCGCCAGGAGGCCCGCGCACGGGCGCGCAAGCAGGTCGGCCACAAGCGGGAGGGACCGCCCACCTGGCGATCGGCGATCACCCGTGGGGCGTTCGGCGCGGCGCTCTTCCTGCTGCTCTTGATCGTGCTCTTCAAAAGGCCCGTGGCGCCCTCGGTGGCGCTCGCGCTTCTGATGCTGATGATCTACATCCCGATGGGCTACTACCTGGAGCGGTTCCTGTACAACCGCCGCCAGGCGGCCAAGCGGCGCCAGCGCGAGCGCCAGGACCGCGACGGCTAGGGCGCCCGCCTCCACTACCCTCGAAGCAAGCGATCAGCCAGGAGCCAATGAACATGGACGTCCGTTCCTTCACCGTCGGCCCGGTGACCGAGAACTGCTACATCGCGCGGCTGGACGACGCGGACCGCGGCGTGATCGTCGATCCCGGCGACGAGCCCGACCGAATCCTCGATGCGGTCGAGGGCGCTGGGCATCTCGGTGGAGGCGATCCTGCTGACCCACTGTCACTTCGACCACATCGGGGCCGTGACGCCGGTGGCCCGTGCAACCGGGGCGCCGGTGTATTGCCCGGAGATCGAGGTGCCGGTGCTCGCCGACATCATGTCCTACGTGCCGTGGCCCGGCTTCGGCCCCTTCGAGAGCTACGAGGCCGACCACACCGTTGCCGGCGGGGAGCACCTTTCGCTCGCGGGCCTCGAGATCGATGTGTTGTTCACGCCGGGCCACAGCCCCGGGCACGTCACCTACGCGGTCCCCGACGAGCCCGCGCTGTTCTCGGGCGACGTCCTCTTCAAGGGCTCCGTCGGGCGCACCGACCTGCCGGGCGGGGACTGGGGCACCCTGCTGGAGAGCATCCGGGGCCTCGTGGATGGATATCCGGAGGAGACGGTCGTCTATCCGGGACACATGGGCGTGACCACGCTGGGTGCCGAGCGCGCGACCAACCCCTTCCTCGCCGAGCTCGCCCGTTAGACCGCCTGCAAGCAACTAAGCTCGCGCCCCGATGGCCGAACGGTTCCAAGCGCCCAGGGGCACCTTCGACGTGCTCCCCGCCGACGCCGCCGCACGCGAGCGCGTGGAGGCGTCAGGCGGCGAGATCCTCGGGCGCGCCGGCTACGCGCGAATGGAGACCCCGGCCTTCGAGGAGACGGCGCTGTTCGCGCGCGGCGTCGGCGGGTCCACCGACATCGTCCGCAAGGAGATGTTCACGTTCTCAGACCAGGGCGGCCGGAGCCTGACCCTGCGTCCGGAGAGCACCGCCTCGATCGCGCGGGCATACATTGAGCACGGGATGCAGAAGCTCCCGCAGCCGGTGAAGCTGTGGTCGTACGGGCCGGCCTTTCGCCACGAGCGCCCGCAGGCGGGCCGGTTTCGCCAGTTCACTCAGCTCGACGCCGAGGCGATCGGCTCCGACTCGCCGCTCGTCGACGCGGAGTTGATCATCCTGCTGGACGAGCTGCTTCGCGGCTTGGAGGTGCCCGCGCTCACTCTGCGGTTGGGAAGCCTGGGCTCGCCGGGGTCGCGCGCCGAGTACCGGCGGGAGCTCGTTTGCGTATCTGCGAGAGCACGAGGCCGACCTGGCCGAGGACGTTCGCGATCGGATCGACGAGAATCCGCTCCGCGCGTTCGACTCCAAGCACGAGGGCACCCGCGCGGTGATGGCGGAGGCGCCCACCGTCCTGGAGCGGCTCGACGCGGATGACTCCGAGCACTTCGAGTCCCTTCGGCGTCTGCTCGAGCACGCCGGGATCGGCTACGAGTTGGACGGGACCCTGGTACGCGGGCTCGACTACTACACGCGCACGGTGTTCGAATTCCACTCCGGACGACTGGGGGCGCAGTCGCAGGTCGCAGGAGGTGGGCGCTATGACGGCCTGGTCGAGCTCCTCGGGGGCCCGCCGACTCCCGGTTGCGGGTGGGCTGCGGGGATCGAGCGGATTTTGCTCGCCCTGGACCAGGAGGAGACCTCGCTGCCCCAGCCAGATGTCTTCGTGGCGGCCGCCGACGACCAGCGCGAGCGCGCGCTGGCCCTGGCGACTCAGCTTCGTCATGCCGGGTTGAGCGTGGAGCTCGACCTCGCCGGCCGCAGCCTCAAGGGGCAGATGAGGCACGCCGACCGCCTCGGCGGGGGCACCACCGTGATCCTCGATGAGGCCGGGGCGATGCAGGCTCGCGACATGCGCTCGGGGGAGCAGCGACCGATCGACGTCGAGAGCTTGGTCGAGGAGCTGGCCGCGAAGTGAGCGCTCCCCAGCTCCCGGCGCTTCGCCCCAACGACTACCGGGACTCGTGGTGCGGCCAGGTACTTGGAGATCGGGTCGACTCGAGCGTGCGCGTTGCGGGCTGGGTGCACCGCCGCCGCGACCACGGGGGGCTCGTGTTCGTGGACCTTCGCGACCGAACCGGGCTCGTCCAGCTCGTCTTCAACCCGGACACGGCGGGCGGGGTGTTCCAGCTCGGCCACGAGCTCCGTGCGGAGGACGTGATCAGCGCCAGCGGGGAGGTGGTGCGGCGCTCACCCGAGACCGTCAATCCCGAGCTCCCCACCGGGGAAGTCGAGATCCGGGTGATCGACGCGACCATGCTCGCCGATGCCGACACGCCGCCGTTCGAGATCGAGTCGTTCTCCGGCGAGGTCGGCGAGGAGGCGCGGCTGCGGCATCGATACCTCGACCTTCGCCGGGAGCGGATGCGCCGGGCGCTCGAGCTTCGCCACGGCGTCGTCCGGGCGATGCGGGAGTTCTTCGACGGCGAGGGGTTCGTGGAGGTGGAAACGCCGATGCTCTCGCGCTCCACGCCGGAGGGGGCGCGCGACTTCCTGGTGCCGTGGCGCCGCGAGCCGGGATCGTTCTACGCCCTGCCGCAGTCGCCGCAGCTGTTCAAGCAGCTCTTGATGATCGCCGGCTTCGAGCGTTACTACCAGATCGTCCGCTGCTTTCGGGACGAGGACCAGCGCGCCGACCGCCAGCTCGACTTCACGCAGCTCGACCTAGAGATGTCGTTCGTCGGCATCGAGGACGTGATCGACGTCAACGAGCGCATGCTGGCTCAGGTGTTCGAGCGCGTGGGCGGGCCGCAGATCGAGCTGCCCATCCCACGGATCCCTTACGGGGAGGCGCTCGCCCGCTACGGGACCGACCGTCCGGACGTCCGATTCGGGCTCGAGCTCGAAGACGTGACGGACGAGCTTCGCCGGACCGAGTTCAAGGTCTTTCGGGCCACCGTGGACGGCGGCGGAATCGTCAAGGCGCTGAACGCCGGGCCGCGCGAGCTTCCGCGTTCCGCGCTCGACGGGCTGATCGAGCGGGCCCAGGAGCTGGGCGCCAAGGGGCTCGTCTGGGCGTTCCGCGAGGGCGATGGCTGGCGCTCGCCTACCGCGAAGTTTCTGTCGGCGGAGGAGCTCGGAGCAGTGAACGATCGCCTCGGCGCCGGCGAGGGAGACCTCCTGCTTCTGGTCGCGGACCGCCCGCGGGTCGCGAACGCGGTGCTGGGCCAGCTGCGCCTGGAGCTCGCCGAGCGGTTCGACCTGATCCCCGACACGCAGCGGTTCCTTTGGGTCGTCGACTGGCCGATGTTCGAGTGGAACGACGAGGAGTCTCGCTGGGACCCGCTTCACCATCCCTTCACCGCACCTCAAGGCGAGTTCGACGCCGAACGGCCGGGCGAGGCGCTGGCCGCCGCCTACGACATCGTCTTGAACGGTCAGGAGCTGGGCGGGGGCTCGATCCGGATCGCTGACCGCGGGCTCCAGTCGCGCGTGTTCGAGACGATCGGCATCGGCGCGACCGAGGCCGAGCAGCGTTTCGGCTTCCTGCTCGAGGCACTCCGGTACGGGGCGCCGCCCCACGGGGGCATCGCCTACGGGCTGGATCGAATCGTCCAGCGGCTGGTGGGGGCTGACTCGATCCGCGACGTGATCGCCTTTCCGAAGACGGCCTCCGGGGCCGATCCGCTGACCGGCGCGCCCGCGCCCGTCGACGAGGCGCAGCTTCGCGAGCTTGGGCTCCAGCTTCGACGCCGCGGCTGAACAGCCGCCGGGCGCCGGGGTAGGCTCGCCAGAATTTGATGTGAGGAGCTTCAGCTCCGAAACCAGCGTGTCAGGGCCCCGCAGGGGCCCGCAAGGGGTTGATTTGAGGAACTACTTCGTCCATTCATGGGAGGTGGGCCGTTGAACGACCTCAGGACCCTGTTCGCACCGGACGAGGCTCGGGACGCGATGCGGAACCTGGGCGGCCTGCTGATCGGCCTGGGCCTGTTCATGACCTTCGTCCGCAAGACCGGCGGGCTGGGGGACGGATGGGGCGACTGGGGCCTGCTCGCGACCCTGCTGATCGCGTTCGCGTTTCTTTACGGCGTCGGCATGCTCGGGGCGCTCAGCACCGGTGGGCCCAGGCCGTGGGCGTCCGTGTACCTCATCTTCGGCGTGCTCCTGGCGCCCTTCGTGCTGCTCCAGTTCATCGGGGCCATCGACGGAACGCCCGGAGCGGCGCTCAACGTGTTCTGGGTCTTCGGGGTGACGGCGGCCCTGGCCGTGGCCGCCGGGCTCGTCGCGGGCGCGCGCTACGGGTTGCTGCTCGCCTCCCTGGCGGTGATCGTCTCGTGGTCCGCGCTGTGGGACAAGATCCTCTCCGGCGGGATCGGTGAGCACTACGGCATCTATCGAGGGTTGCTGATCGTCCTCGCAGTGCTGCTGCTCGCCGCCGCGCTGGTCGTGTGGCGGCGGGACGCCCGGGATGGCCCCGCGGGCGCGAACGAGATCGCCACCGGCGCCGCGGCGTCGGCGGTGCTCGCAGGCTCGCTGAGCTTCCCGCAGGTGTTCACCCTGTCCAACCCGTTCGTGTCTGTAACCGGCCCCGCATCCAGCCTGCTCTGGGAGATCGTCCTACTGGTCGTCTCGCTGCTCGCGGTCGGCTATGGCGCTCGATTCGCAGCGCGCGGCACAGCCTACGTCGGCGCCATCGGGTTGCTCGCCTTCGTGGCGATCGCCGGGGCGGACATCAACAACACCTCGCCCCAGGGCAAGATCGTCGGCTGGCCGCTCGTCTTGGTCCTCGTGGGCGCCGCTGCCTTCGTCGCCAGCCTCCTGCCCGGCGTACGGACACCGGACGTCGACCTCGAGGCGAAGCTTCGAGGGACCGGGCCGGGCGCGACGTAGCCGGGTGGCGCGGGGCGCAGCGGCGTCCTGGGGTTGCCCCCCGAGCGCGGGATACTGCGTCCGTGGCGAAGTCGAGCGCCGAGCTTGCGCGAGCGGTCCTGGGCGCGCTGAGCGGAGGGGACATTCAGGCCTTCTCCCTGCTCGTCCATCCCGAGATCGAGATCCAAACCTCGCGAGCCGTTCACCGAGGAAAGGACCAAGCCGAGGAGTGGGCCCAGAAGCGCTACGAGCACCTCGAGCGCCACTACGCGATCGACGAGCTGCGCGGCGATGGAGATGTCGTGCTGGCGATCGTTCGCACCCAGTACGTGTGGCGCGAAAGCGGGCTGGTGGGGGACGAGCAGCCAACGGTGATCGAGCTCGGATTCAGGGACGGGATGCTGATCAGGTGGGTGTTTCGGGACGCCCTCGAGGTCGATCAGGACGGGACGGCGGCCTCGGGCGAGGGCGGCACGGGGGTCGTCTGACCGAACCGGCGGCCGCCGCGGCCTGGCCGTGTGCCTCTCAAGCTTTTCAGGCCTGGTGTCGAGTCACCTGTTGACTGCTATGGTCAATCAAGGCTCGAGCTTGTTCGATTGCCGCTCCTATTGTGAGCCAGCACAATTGGCTTGGGAGTCGGTTTCCGGTGAGTCGCTTGCGGCTTTGCCGGTAGACGCCCACCTTCTGAGAAGGGTTCTCAAGCCGAGCGGCGCCGGCAGGTTGGAGCCTTTTCTTAAGCGCCTTGGACTGGCGGGGGCAACCACGTGAGAAAGGCGCTCAACGACAACCCCGTCGTCCAGGTCGCCGTGCTCGCCGCGCTGGTGGTGCTGGTCGGCTTCCTGCTCCTGACCCGGGTGATGAGCAAGAGCGACGGGTCCGACAGCGCGCCGACCCCCACCAGCACCTCTGCGGGGGCAACCGCCACGCCAGCCCCCACCGACGGCTCGACCACCCAGGCAACGCCGGACGCCTCCACCGGCACGATCCCTCCCTCGGCGGCCTCGACCACGTCTGTGACGCCTGATACCACCGAAGCCCCGCCCTCGGTGGGCTCGGCGAGCGTGGCCCCGTCCGTCTCGTCGAAGCTGACCGCCGGCCCCGGGCTGCCCCAGTCCGTCGCCCGCGCCTATGCGGACGACAAGGCGATCGTCCTGCTCATATTCAGGCGCAAGGGGATCGACGACACGGCTGTCCACGCCAGCGTCGAGAGACTTCGCGGGCGAAACGACTTGGCGGTGTTTGCGGCCCATGCCGGTCACATCGCGCGCTACTCCAGGATCACTGAGGGCGTCGACGTGAACCGCGTGCCGGCCTTGATCGTGGTTCGCCCGCGTCGGCTCGCCGACGGCACCCCGACGGCCACCGTCAGCTACGGGTTTCGCGGCCCGGACAGCGTCGAGCAGGCCGTTCGCGACGCGCTCTACAAGGGCCCCACCAACCTGCCCTACTACCCGAAGTAAGCCCTCCCGCACACGCCGACGCGCCGTCGGTCCCGTGAGCGCGGCCAGATAGCTACGCTCGGGACGCGATCATGGACCCCGAGGCATTCGAGCACTACCTGCACGACCGGTCGCGGCGAGGGCCGGCCCCACCCGGCGCGTTCAGCGGTGGCGCGGGCGGCGCGCCGTGCGGGGATCTCGTGCGGATTTCGCTTCTCGTGGACGCTGGGCGGATCGCCGCGGCGCGCTTCGACGCCGAGGGCTGTGGGGCCACGGTGGCGGCGGGCGCTGCACTCGTCGAGGCGGTCGAGGGCCGTAGCGTGCTGGCGGCGGCGCGGATCGGGCCGAGCGAAGTCTCGGCAGGGCTTGGCGGGCTCTCGCCCCAGGGCCTCCACGCGGCCGACCTCGTGGCGGACGCCCTTCACCGGGCGCTGGCCCGGCTCGCCTCATCGGGCGAGCCGCTCGCGGGCTCCCCGCCCGCCGGTGAGAGGGTGCTGGTGGCGGTCAGCGGCGGCGTCGATTCGGCTGTGGCCGCGCTGCTCGAGCAACAGCGCGGGGCCGAGGTGGTCGCGGTGACGCTGAAGCTGTGGTCTGATCAGCGGACGGACGGGGAGCGGAGCTGCTGCTCCCCGCAGGCCGTCCTCGGTGCTCGGGCGCTGGCTCACGAGATCGGGCTGCCCCACCTGACCCTCGACCTCGAAGCGGCCTTTCGAGACACGGTCGTCGGCGCGTTCCTCAACGGCCACGCGGCCGGTCGCACCCCGAATCCGTGCGTGATCTGCAACGGCGAGCTGCGGATAGACGCCATGATCGCTCTCGCCGACCGCCTCGGGGCGTCCGCGCTCGCGACGGGGCATTACGCTCGCGTCGTCGACGACGGACGCGGGCCGCTGCTGGCCGCGCCGGTCGACACCTCGAAGGACCAGACCTACATGCTCACCGCCCTGGACCCGCAGTCGCTCGCTCGCCTGCGCTTTCCGCTCGCCGAGATGATCAAGCCCCAGACGCGGGAGGTCGCGGCTCGTGCCGGCCTGCCGGTGGCCACAAAGCGCGAGAGCCAGGACCTCTGCTTCCTGGCCGGCGAGGGAAAGCGCTCCTTCCTGGCGCGCCACGCCCAGCTGGGAGAACGGGAGGGAGAGATCGTCGACCGGACGGGCACCGTCGTGGGCCGCCACCGCGGTCATCACGAGTTCACGGTGGGCCAGCGCCGCGGCCTCCGCGTCGCGGCGCGGGAGCCGCTCTACGTGCTCGCGACCGACGCCGCGGAGAACCGTGTCGTGGTCGGGCGGCGAGACGAGTTGGCGACGCGCGTGGTCCGGGTTCGCGACGCCGTGCTCCGCCGTGACGGCACTCGTGTAGACCGGGTCAAGCTGCGCTATCGCTCGAAGCCGATCGCCTGCAGGGTCGACGCCGGCGAAGGGCATCACGCGGAGCTCTCACTCAGGCTCGGCCAGCCTGCGTACGGCGTCGCCCCGGGTCAGGCCGCCTGCCTGATGGACGGCGAGGCGATCGTTGGTCACGCGACGATCGCTTCCTAGACTACGTCGGCCGTGAACACAGATCAGATCCGCGAAACGTATCTGTCGTTCTTCGAGGATCGGGGGCACCTGCGGATGCCGTCGGCATCGTTGATCCCCGCGCCCGACGACACCTCGACGCTGTTGACGATCGCCGGCATGCAGCCCTTCAAGCCGTACTTTCGCGGCGACGGCGAGCCGCCGAGCCCGCGGCTGGCCTCCTGCCAGAAGTGCTTCCGTACCCCGGACATCGAGCAGGTGGGGAATACGCGGCGCCACCTCACGTTCTTCGAGATGCTCGGCAACTGGAGCTTCGGCGACTACTTCAAGGAGGAATCCATCGCCTGGGGGCTCGAGCTCTCGATCGACGGGTTCGGGATCGACCCCGAGCGAATCTGGGTGACGGTCTTCGGGGGCGACGAGGAGCTTGGCCTCGGGCCTGACACGGAGGCGATCGAGATCTGGACGGCTCGGGGCGTGCCGCAGGAGCGCATAGTGCAGCTCCCCCGCGACGAGAACTTCTGGCAGGCGGGGCTGACGGGCCCCTGCGGGCCATGCTCGGAGATGTACCTGGATCGAGGCTCGGAGTACGGTGGGCCGGACGAGCGCCCCGGGGACGACACGGACCGCTTCCTCGAGTACTGGAACCACGTCTTCATGAGCTACGAGCTGCACGAGGACGGCTCGCTCACTCCGCTCCCCAAGAACAACATCGACACGGGCATGGGCCTGGAGCGCATGGCCACCATCCTCCAAGACGTGGGCTCGGTGTTCGAGACAGACGCCTACCGGCCCCTCGTCGGGCTCGCGGAGGAGCTCTCCGGCCGCTCCTACGGAGACGATCAGGCAACGACCCGCGCGATGCGGATCATCGCCGACCATTCGCGGGGAATGACCTTTTTGATCGCCGACGGCGTGGTGCCGTCCAACGAGGAGCGCGGCTACGTGCTACGGCGCGTGATGCGACGCGCCATCCAGCAGGGCCGGACGCTTGGGCTCGAGTCGCCGTGGCTGCCCAGGTTCGCCGAGCTGACGATCGAGCTGATGGGCGGCAGCTATCCGGAGCTCGCGGACCAGCGCCAGACGATCCTTCGCTGGGTGGCGGATGAGGAGGAGGCCTTCGGGCGGGCGCTCGACCGGGGGACCGAGCTCCTGGCGCGTCTGATCTCGGACGCAAAGGAGCAGGGAACGTCGTGGGTGGACGCCGCCGATGCGTTCAAGCTCCACGACACCTACGGCTTCCCGTACGACCTGACGAAGGAGCTCCTGGCCGAGGAGGGCCTTTCGGTGGACGACTCGGGGTTCGAGGCGCTGATGGAGAAGCAGCGCGTCCGCGCCCGCACCGGCGCCGAGCCGCAGGTGCGCGATCAACACCAGGCCGTGATGTCGTTCGCCTCGACTGCCCCAGCCTCCGAGTTCATCGGATACGAGACGCTGCGCGCGGACACCGCCGTGACCGCCGCCGAGGAGCTGGCCGGTGACGGATCGCCCGTGACGCTCGTAAAGCTCGAGGAGAGCCCGTTCTATCCCGAGGGCGGCGGGCAGGTCTCCGACTCGGGCCTGATCCGCTGGGACGGCGCCGAGGCGAAGGTCGCCGACGTGTACCGCGTGGGGGATGGCGATCAGGTGATCCGACTCGACGGCGCTGCGCCGGCGCTGGGCGGGCGCGTCGAGGCGGAGGTGGCCCGCGAGACGCGCCACGCCACGATGCGAAACCACACCGCCACCCATCTGCTTCACGCCGCGCTGCGCGAGCGCCTCGGGACGCACGTTCGCCAGGCCGGCTCCGCGGTGCGCCCCGACAAGCTGCGCTTCGACTTCACCCACGGGGCGCCGCTCAGCACCGAGGAGCTTCGCGACGTCGAGGATCGCGTCAACCACTGGATCAAGGCGAGCCTGTCGGTGCGCGCCATGCAGATGAGCCGCGCCGAGGCCGAGGCACTGGGGGCGATGGCCCTGTTCGGTGAGAAGTACGGCGACTGGGTCCGGGTGATCGAGGTGGATGAGGTGTCGCGCGAGCTCTGCGGCGGCACGCACGTGGCGACCACGGCGGAGCTCGGAATCTTCGCGATCGCCTCTGAGGGCTCGAGCGCGGCGAACGTGCGCCGCCTCGAGGCGCTCACGGGACCTGTTGCGATCGATTGGTTTCGGGAGCGAAGCGCAGCGCTTGATCAGGTGGGGACGCTCCTGGGGTCGCCCCGGGATCCGCTTGGAGCGGCCCGGCGCGCCGGGGATCGGCTCGCGAAGTATGAGCGGCTCGCCGAAGAGGCGGGCCGACGCAACGCAGCGGAAGAGGTGGACAAGCTCCTCGCCGGTACGGCCGCTGAGGTCGACGGGGTCAAGGTGGTCGTCGCGAGCGGCTCGGGCGCCGACCAGCGGGCCCTGCTCGACGTCGCGGACCGAGCCAAGGGTCGCCTCGGGGAGGCCGCGGTGGTGATCGGCGGGGCGCAGGACGGGCGGATCGCGATCGTCGCGAGCTTCACCAAGGGAGCGGTCGATCGCGGGGTCTCGGCCGCGCAGGTGGTTCGCGAGGCCGCCGAAGTGGCCGGTGGGGGAGGGGGCGGCAGAGACGACGTCGCCCAAGCGGGAGGCAAGGGCGGCGCGGAGGACCTGGAGCGGGCGCTCGGGGTCGCCCGGCAGGCCGTCGAGCGAGCGCTCGGCCAAGTAGCGTGCGCGTGCTCGCGGTCGACCACGGAGCCGCTCGCGCCGGCTGCGCCATCTCGGACCCCACTGGTACGATCGCGCGCCCTCTGGGAGTGGTCGAGCCGCCCGAGCCGCAAGCGGTCGCCAAGTTGGCCGTTGAGTACGGGGCGGAGTTGGTCGTGGTAGGGCTTCCGGTGTCCCTGAGCGGGGCCGAGGGGGCCCAGGCGGCCGAGGCCCGAGCCTTCCGGGAAGCCCTCGAAGCGATTTTGGACGTGCCCGTGGAGACCTACGACGAGCGACTGACGACCCGTATGGCCGAGCGTTCAGCCCGCGCCGGGGCCAGCTCGCCGCCCGATTCGCTCGCCGCCGCGCACCTGCTCGAGTCCTACCTCGAGGCCCGAGGAAACGTGCGATGACCGGCCCCGATTGGGGCGATGAGCTCGTCGATGACGAGGCGGCGCGCGAGCGCGAGCGCCGGCGGGCAGAGCGCGAGGCTCGGCGCCGAGAGCGCCTGCAGCGCCGAAGCGAAAGCCGCGGCGCGCTCGGGGACCGGGTGAAGGACCTGCTTTCGGGCGACGGTTCGCCCTCCAGCGGCTCCGGCGCCACCGAGCCCGTTGCAGGGCCGCAGGAGCCGCCGCTTCCGCCTCGGCCGCCGAGCAGGCCGCCCGCGCCGCCGCCGGGGCCCAGGGACGCGCATCGGCGGCGGCGCTTCGCCGCGGCGGCAGCGGGGGTGGCGGTGATCGCGGTGATCGTCGTCGTCGCGATCGCGATCGGCAGCTCCGACGATGGGGCCCCCACCTCGACCACGACGCAGGCCGCCCCGACCAGGACGATCACGATCCCGGAGGGATACGACCGTCGCCAGATCGCGGCAGTCGCGAAGCAGGAGGGGATTCGAGGGGACTATCTGAAGGCCAGCGAGAGCGCGAAGGGCTTCAACCCCGGCAAGTATGGAGCCCAGAGCCCCCAGAGCCTCGAGGGATTCCTGTTTCCCGCCACCTATGACCTGCCTCGCCATCCGGATGCCGAAGATCTGGTGGTCCGCCAACTCGACGCCTTCAAGCAGTACGTCTCGCAGGTGAACATGAGCTACGCGCGCTCCAAGAACCTGACGACGTACGACGTCCTGATCATCGCCTCGATGATCGAGCGCGAGGTCCAGGTTCCGAAGGAGCGCAAGCTGGTCGCGGCGGTGATCTACAACCGCCTCCACGACGGGATGCGCCTTCAGATCGACGCCACGATCCGCTTCGCGGAGAACAACTACACCAAGCCGCTCACGGAGTCCGACCTGACGCTGGACTCGCCGTACAACACCTATGCGAACTACGGCCTGCCGCCCGGACCGATCGGCAACCCCGGCCTTGCGTCCATCCAGGCGGCGGCGCACCCCGCGGACGTGTCCTACCTCTACTACGTGGTCAAGCCCAACACTTGCGGGGAGCACACATTCGCGACAACCCAAGCGCAATTCGATCGCGCCGAGGCCGCCTACGAGAACGCGCGCCAGGCCGCGGGTGGCGAGGCGCCAACGCCGGCGGACTGCCCGGGCGCGTGACGACCCCCAAGCGGCTGGCCGTGCTCGGCCAACCGATCGCGCACTCACGATCGCCGGCGATGCACGCCGCGGCGCTGGCCGAGCTCGGCCTCGCGAGAGAGTGGTCGTACGAGGCGATCGAGGTCTCGCCCGAGGATCTCGAGGCGCGGGTGCGGGCGATGCCCGGGGAAGGCTTCGTGGGGGCCAACGTCACCGTTCCGCACAAGGTCGCCGCGCTAGGGCTGGCGGACGACGCCTCGCCCGGCGCGCTCAGGATCGGCGCGCCAACACGCTCAGCTTCGCCGGGGGGCGAATCGTGGCCGAGAACACCGATTCGCTGGGGTTTCTGGACGCGCTCCCGGACCCACCCGCGGGCAAGCGGGCGCTGGTGATGGGCTCCGGTGGATCGGCGCGCGCGGTGGTCTGGGCGCTGGTGGAAGCGGGCGCCTCGGTCCGGCTCTGGAACCGCACACCGGAGCGAGCGGAGCGCCTGGCGGCAGACTTCGGGGTGACCTCGCTCCCCTCCGGCGCCACCGGACTGGGGAGCGGCGAGTTCGACCTGATCGTCAACGCGACGACCGTGGGCATGGGCGCCACCGGCGAGCGTCCAGGCGACTTCAAGAGCCTGCCGGTTGATGCCGATTCGTTGGACGAGAGAAACCTGATGGTGGACCTCGCCTACGGGCCGATCGAGACGGAGCTCACCAGAGTCGCGAGAGCGCAAGGTGCCACGGTCGTCGATGGGCTCGAGGTACTGGTCCATCAAGGGGCCGCGTCGCTTCGCATCTGGACAGGGCTGGAGCCCCCGATCGAGACGATGAGGCGGGCCGCCCTTTCCGGATGACCACGAACAAGCGTCCCACACATCTGAGACCGGTCCCCGCTACCAGCGAGGCGACCGCGCGACGCCTCGAGGAGCTCGAGCCGGCCGTCGAAGGCGGCATCACGACGCCGATGCGGCGGGGTCACTCCGGCGTCTTCGTCACCGACGTGATCGTCGACCTGGGATATGCGACCCGCCAGCGCGTGGACGAGGTGATCACGGAGGCCCGAGTCGCGGGCAGAACCCCGGAGGAGCTCCTGCGCGAGCACAACGTGATCGACGCCGATCAGCTCTCGCGCGCGGTCGCCGAGCGCTACGGCCTGGACCACGTCGACCTGAACGTCTACAAGGTCGACATGGGCGCCGCGAACCTGCTCTCGATGAGCGCCGCGCGCCGCTACCGGGCGATCCCGGTCGGTTATGTCAACAAGGAGACGCTCTTGGTGGCGATGGCCGACCCCGCTGACGTGCTCGCCGTGGACGACATCCAGATGATGACCGGCCTGCACTGCCAGGTCGCCGTCGCCGCCGAGGACGACATCGACGCGTTGATCGGTCGCCTGAACACCCTCGAGTCCGCCGTCTCAGAGGCCGTTTCCGAAGAGGAGGACCTCGAGGGCGAGGCCGAGGTCACGGAGCTTCACGAGTCGGCCGACGACGCCCCGGTGATCAAGCTCGTCTACTCGGTGCTCGCCCAGGCCGTGGGCGAGGGCGCCTCGGACATCCACTTCGAGCCCGACGAGGGGGAAATGCGGGTCCGGTTCCGAGTCGACGGCGTGCTTCACGAGACGGCGCGGGTGCCGAAGCGGATGATCTCCGGCGTGGTCTCCCGCGTGAAGCTGATGGCCGACATGGACATCGCGGAGAAGCGCATTCCCCAGGACGGCCGGGTGAGCGTCAACGTCGAGGACCGCAAGGTGGACCTGCGCGTGACCACGCTGCCGACGCAGCGGGGCGAGGGCTGCTCGATCCGCATTCTCGACAAGGAGCAGGCCATGCGCACGCTCGACGAGCTCGGCATGGCCGGCGACCCCCGGACGCGGTTCCAGAGAGCGTTCGCCCGACCGTACGGCGCGGTCCTCGTGACGGGGCCGACCGGTTCCGGAAAGTCCACGACGCTCTACGCGTCCCTGCTCGAGCTGAACGCGGTCGAGCGCAACATCATCACGATCGAGGACCCGGTCGAGTACCGGATCTCGGGCATCAATCAGCTGGGCGTCAACCGGAAGGCCGGGCTCACGTTCGCGACCGGGCTGCGCTCGATCCTGCGTGCTGACCCCGACGTGATCATGGTCGGCGAGATCCGGGATGCGGAGACGGCCAGGATCTCGATCGAGGCCGCGCTCACCGGCCACATGGTGTTGACCACGCTCCACACCAACGACGCCCCGGGAGCGATCGCCCGGCTGGGTGAGATGGGCATCGAGGGCTTCCTGACCGCCTCGGCGATCGAGTGCGTGGTCGCGCAGCGGCTCGCGCGCCAGCTCTGCACCTACTGCAAGCGGCGAACGGTGATCCCCCAGGACGCGCTGCTGGCGACCGGCTTTCGGATCGGCGCCGACCTCGAGGCCTACGAGCCGGTCGGCTGCGCGCGCTGCAACCACACCGGCTACCGGGGGCGGATCGGCCTGTACTCGGTGATGCCCATGAGCGAGGAGATCAAGAGCCTCACCGTGAGCCGGGCTCCCGAGACCGAGATCGCCGCCGTGGCCCGCGAGCAGGGAATGCTCACCGTCCGCGAGGACGGGATGAGCAAGGTCAGGGCGGGAATCACCTCGATCGAGGAGATCGCCAGGATCTCCGCGTAGCCAGCGCGTCGTGACGGGCGCCGATTGAGGCGATAGCGGAGCCTCCGACGGCGTATGATCCCGCCGATCATTGGAGCGCCGAGCCAGTCGAGCGAAAGGTCGGGCGCATGGGGGCGGGAGGCAAAGCGGCTTGAAGGCACCCGGTCGCCTCGGCGCGCTAATGGGCGGGATCCTGCTCGCCGCCGGTCTGCTGCTCGCTCAGGAACGAGCTGGCGCAGTGGCGCCACAGCCGCTGAGAGTGGAGCTTGCCGGCGGACACCACGAGCTTCCGGCCGAGTTCGCCGGGTTCAACGCGCCGTTTCGTCGGAACTCCTGGCAGGCGTCCAGCCCGGGCCTCCACCAGGCCGCCGCGGCGCTTCGGCCCGGCGCGATCCGCGTCTTCGGCGGTACCACCGCCAACTACTGGGACTGGCGCACCGGCAAGCTGTTCGATCGTCACGGGGTCCCGCCACGGCTTCGCCGCGCGAGCCGGGATATGAGGCCCGATTCACCTCGCCGACTGGGCGCGGCTCGTCCGCGAGGCGAACGCCACCCCGGTGTTCGACCTGAACCTGGTGACGTCGAGCCTGTCCGAGCAGCTCGAGATGCTTGATGCAGCCCAGCGGCTGGGGATGCCCATTCGCCGAATCGAGCTCGGCAACGAGCTCTATTACTCGGCGCCGCTCGTCCTTCGCAAGTTCCCCACCCCCAAGGCCTACGGGCGAAAAGCGACACGCTGGATCGACGCGATCGGGGCGCGGTTCCCACACGCCCAGATCGCGGCCGTGGGTTACGGCTACCGCGCAGGTCACGACGAGCGACGGCTCGCGAACTGGGACAAGGGGGTGCGAAAGACGCTGCGCGGCGAGGACGCGCTTACGTTCCACGCCTATTGGGTGCCGCCTGACGGTCAGCGGCTCGAGGGCAAAAAGCTCTCCGCGGCGCTCGCGGCGCCCATCCAGCAGCTCAGGATGCTGCGCTCCGCCGGGCTCGACAGGCTGCCCAGGGGGATCTTCGCCTGGGTGACCGAGTGGAACGTCTGGCACCGAGCCGGGTTGCGAGGCAGGTGGGCGAACGGGCTCGGCGATGCCGAGTTCCTGTTCGGCCTGCTGGCCGAGCCCACTCGTGCGACAGGAGGATCTCCACCCGCTCGTCCACAGCAAGCCGCTTGCCGCGTTGTTCGGCACTCCAAACGGATTCGGCGACGGCACTGGCACGGTTCGCTTCGCGCCCACAGCGGTCGGCGAGGTGGTCGGCCTGCTCTACCCCACCCTGTGGGGTGGGGCGCGGGTCCGACGGCTCGACGTTGACGAGGTCCCGCGGATTCCCGGTACTCGTATTCCCGCCGTTCGCGGGATTGCGGTGACCGACAGGGCGACGCTGCTTCTGAACGTCACTGGCCGGCGACAGCGGCTCCGTCTGGGCGCCGGGATCTCCTGCGACGGGGCCATGGTGTCGGTCTGGGCAAGTCCCTCCGCCAGAATCACGGGCCGGCAAGGCGACCTTCATCGCGCCACGAGCCACCCGGACGGGAGCAGCGTGGGCCTGCCTCGATACTCGGTCAGTCGCCTTTCCTGCCCCTAGTCAGTCGGGGCGGGACGCGTTCCTGAAACCCGAAGTCTTGCCCGGATCCGGGTCGCTGCGGCCAGGCCGCTAAAGCATGCGTGCCAGTCCGACGATCAAGGGTCCGATGAGCCTCGACTTCGCCGAAGTTCTCACCAAGATGGTCGAGTCGCGAGCCTCGGACGTCCACCTGACGCCGGGCTTCGCGCCGGCCCTGCGGGTTCGCGGCCGGATCGTTCCGATGGACGATTTCCCGCAGCTCAGCGCCCAGGAGACCCGGGACATCGTCTACTCGATCCTCAACGACTCGCAGCGCAAGCGATTCGAGAATCAGCAGCAGCTCGACTTCGCGTATGCGATCCCCGGCGTGGCGCGCTTCCGTGTCAACTGCTTCTTCCAGCGCGGCTCGATCGCGGCCGCCTTCCGCCACATCCCGACGGAGATCCAGACCCTTGACTCGCTCGGCCTGCCGCCTGTGCTTGAGGAGTTCACCCGAAGGCCCCGAGGAATCGTCTTGGTGACGGGACCCACCGGCTCCGGCAAGTCGACCACGCTGGCCTCGATGATCGACCTGATCAACGAGCGGCGCGAGGAGCACATCCTGACCATCGAGGACCCGATCGAGTTCCTCCATCGCCACAAGAAGTGCATCATCAACCAGCGCGAAATCGGCGCCGACGCGATCGACTTCGCGGTCGCTTGAAGGGCGCGCTCCGCGAGGACCCGGACGTGATCCTGGTCGGCGAGATGCGGGACCTGGAGACGATCTCGACCGCGTTGACCGCCGCCGAGACGGGGCACCTGGTGTTTGCCACCCTCCACACGCAGTCGACGGCGCAGACGGTCGACCGGATCATCGACGTCTTTCCCCCGCACCAGCAGCAGCAGGTGCGCATGCAGCTCTCGATCGCGCTCCAGGGAATCGTCACCCAGCAGCTTCTGCCGACCGCCGACGGCTCTTCGCGGATTGTCGCCTGCGAGGTGATGGTTCCGACGCCGGCAGTGCGGAACCTGATCCGGGAGGGGAAGACCCATCAGGTCTACTCCGCCATTCAGACGTCGGGCTCGGTCGGCATGCAGACGATGGACGCCCACCTGGCTCAGCTCGTGCGAATGGGCAAGATCACACGGGGCCTGGCCGAACAGCGATCCTCGGTGCCGGAGGAGCTCAAGCGCTTGCTCGCTGGAAGCACCGGGCATGAACGCGGTCCCGGCGGTCGCCTGAAAGTGGGAACGGAGGCGGGGTGAGTACCTACGCGTTCCGCGCAGTCGACCTTGCCGGGGTGCCGGCACGGGGCGAGATGGAGGCCTCGTCGAAGAATGTCGTCTCCGAGCAGCTGCGGCAGCGCGGACTGATCGTCCTCGACATCTCCGAGAAACACGAGGCGCTGAGGCTTGAGAGCATCTTCCAGCGGTTCAAGAGCGTCAACCTTCGCGCTCTCGCTGTGTTCTCCCGCCAGTTCGCGACCCTGATCGCCTCGGGGATGCCGATGCTTCGCTCGCTCTACACGCTCGAAGCGCAGACCGAGGACGAGATGCTCAAGAAGGCGATCGTCTCGGTCCGGGAGGACGTGGAGGCGGGGAGCTCCGTCGCCCGGGCGATGGAGTCGGAGCCCGGGGTTTTCGACCCCCTGTACCGGGCGGTCGTGCGCGCTGGTGAGGGCTCGGGTCGCCTCGAGGAGGCTCTCGACCGCGTCGCCTACCAGCTCGAGCGCCTCGACGCCCTGCGTCGTCAGGTGCGCTCGGCGATGACGTATCCGGCTGTGGTCTTCGGGTTGGCGCTGGTGGTGATGGTCGTCGTGGTCGCTCTGATCGTCCCGGTATTCGTGAACATCTTCAACGAGATCAAGGCAGACAACCCGACGGAGGACACGAGCCTACCGGTCATGACCCAGATCACGGTCGCGATGTCCCATTTCGTCACCCACTACTGGTACATCCTGATCGGCGCGGTCGCGGCCTCGATCTATGCCTTCCTGCGGTGGAAGAAGACCGATCGCGGGCGCCACCAGTGGGACCAGCTCAAGCTGCGGATCCCGCGGATCGGCGACGTGGTCCAGAAGGTCGCGCTGGCGCGCTGGTCGCGGACGTTCTCGGGGATGGTTGCCTCGGGGGTGCCGATCCTCCAGGCGATCGAGATCGCGGGTGAGACGCCGGCAACACCGTCGTGACCCGCGCCATGGACGACGTCTACGCCTCGGTCAAGCGCGGCGGGACGATCGCCCAGCCGATCGGCGAGCACGAGATCTTCCCGCCGATGGTCGAGCACATGGTCTCCGTCGGGGAGGAGTCGGGGCAGCTGGAGACGATGCTCACCAAGATCGCCGAGTTCTACGAGGCGGAGGTGGATGCCAAGATCAAGTCACTGACCGCCCTGATCGAGCCGCTGATGATCATGCTCGTCGGCGGCGTTGTGGGGTTCATCGTGATCTCGATGTATCTGCCGATCTTCAGCCTCTACGACAAGATCCGCTAGGAAGCCCCTGCAAACCGGCGCCCGGCTACGTCCTCGGTCGATCCTTCGCGCTCACGTAGGTTTCGACGCTCGGTTCGCCGATCGACCTGCGCCCTTGCCAGGCTTGGTCTTCGGGGCTGCCTGGGGCCGTGGCGCGGTTGCTAAGTTGGATTCGTGGCCCGCCTCCGACTCATTCAGGGCTCCGTCGACGGAGCTCCGCCCGCCCAGCAGACTGATGCCGCTTCCGGATGCCGAGGCGCTCGACGCCTACTCGCGCACGGTGACCGCGGTCGCCGAGCGACTGCGACCGTCGGTCGCCAACCTGCAGGTCGAGCGGCGAACCCGTCGCGGTCGCGCGGAGGGGGGCGGGAGCGCCGTCACGATCACGCCCGACGGCTATCTGCTGAGCTCCGCGCACGTCGTCGAGAGCACCGACGGCCACGGACGCGCCTCGTTCCCCGACGGGCGCTCGTTCAGGGTCGAGGTCGTCGGGAGCTGACCCGCTCTCTGACCTGGCCGTTCTGCGGGCCGACGCCGGGGACCTGGTGGGCGGCCGAGCTCGGCGACGCCGACTCGCTCCACGTCGGCCAGCTCGTGGTGGCGATCGGCAGCCCACTGGGTTCCACGGTTCGGTGACCGCCGGGGTCGTCTCGGCACTCGGCAGATCGCTGTCCACCAGGTCCCGCTCGGCGGGGAGGCTGGTCGAGAACGTGATCCAGACGGACGCGGCACTCAACCCGGGCAACTCGGGCGGTGCGCTGGCCGACGGGCTGGGCCGCGTCGTGGGCGTCAACACCGCGGTCGCCGGCGTCGGGCCTGGGGCTCGCCGTGCCGATCAACGACGCCACCAGGCGGATCATCGCCGCGCTGATGAGCGAGGGGCGGGTCCGGCGTGCCTACATCGGGATCGTCGGCGGCGCCCGGCCGTTGCCGCCCCGGTTCGCTACCGCGGACCAGGCGACGCGATCGAGGTGGTCGAGGTGGTGGAGGGCAGCCCGGCGGCGCGCGCGGGCCTTCGTCCGGAGGATCTGATCGTCGCAGGTGGACGGACGGCCGATGGCCGACGTTGGCGACCTGCAGCGGCTGATGGTGGCGCGAGCGGATCGGACGGCCGTTGGAGGTCCGGTTGATCCGCCGCGGGCGTGAGCTCAGCCTGGAGATCGTGCCCGCCGAGCTCGACTCCTAGCGCCCGTGGACGCCCGGGCGTGCCCGCTAGGCTCCGCGACCGCTGGGTGCCAGCACCCAGGCGGACGGATGTACCCCCTAGGCCCTAAAGGGTTGCGGACTTGGACCGATGAGGACTCCGTAAGAGGCCAGTGCCCTGGCAAATCCCGGGCCTGGCGGAAAGGAAACGGTTCCCAAGGAGGGACTGAATGATCCTCAATCTCCGACAGAGGATGGCCCGGGACGAGTCCGGCTTCACGCTGGTCGAGCTCCTGGTCGTCATGCTCATCCTCGGACTCCTGGCCGCGATCGCCATCCCGGCGTTCTTCAACCAGAGGGACAAGGCGAAGGACGCGGACGCCAAGAGCGCTGCGCGAACGGCCGAGACGGCCATGGAGACGTTCGCGACCTAGAACAACGGCGAGTACACCGGTGTCGCGGTCGCCGACCTGCAGGACATCGAGCCGACGCTGAACGACGTCGGCGCGAGGCTGACGCTGCCGGCCGCGGCCACCGACGACACCTACACGGTGCAGGTCGAGTCGGACACCGACAACGGCAACCTGTTCCAGATCTCGCGCGCCGCGGAACGGCACGTCGAGCCTGGACTGCGGTACCACCGCGGGCGTCCCGCCGGGCGGCCCCGGCAAGGACGGTTGCCCGACAAGTGGCGACTGGGGCTCGTAAGCCTCCAGCACGGTACGTCCTGACAGATTCCGTCAGGCAACTGGCGAAGGGCGGGCCTTCGGGCCCGCCCTTCGCTTGTCGCGGTCATCGCGGCTGCTCGCCGGGCGCTGCCCGAGCCTGGGAGGTCAACGATCGTCCGGCGGCGGCCTCGCCGCTCAGGCATCGGCGACGGGGCGCCGATGTATCGGGGGTACGAATGCGTGGTCGGGGTAGCAAAGCCAGTCGTAGGCGCGCGCAGGCTCGCGAGGCGATCAGCACGGCTTCGCCGTGCCGACGGTCATGTTCATGCTGCTCGCCGCCTTCTCGGTGGTCAGCATCGGGGTCGTGGCCACGATCCGGGCGCAGAGCGGGACGGTGCGATGACCAGAGGAGAAGTCGGCGCTGACCTCGGCCGAGGCGGGGGTCAGTCAGGCGCTGCTCCGCTACAACGGCGAGCTTCACGCCGCCGGCTCGCAGCCGTGCCTGCTCCCCAGCGGTACCTTCGTCGGCGCCGCCGCCACCCAGAGCCGGCGGCTGGTGCGCCCCGGTGAGCGGCGCGAACGGCGTGGGCACCTACAGCTACCAAGTCTGCCCGCGGTGGTCGGAGTCCACGGGGACCTGCGGCACCCAGCCCACGGGCACGATCGCCGTCGTCTCCATCGGGACCTTCAGCGGCGTCACGCGGCGCGTCGAGGTGATCGCCAAGACCTCCAGCGGCCAGCAGGTGTTCCTGGATGCCGCGGTGAAGACCCAGAACGGGATCAACCTGGACTCCAACTCGGAGATCGACACTCCGCGGCGACCGGCGGCGACATCACGCTGAGCGGCAACGCGAAGCAGTGCGGCACGGCCAGCGTCGGGGTCGGCCGTCAGCTCGATCCTCAACAACAGCGCGAGTTACTGGCAGAGCTACCAGAACGGCGCCTGCACCGGGCCGCTCGACCCCTCCACCGTCGGCCAGGCCAACCTCACCCTGCCGCCGGTCAACCAGGGGGACGCGGCGACGAACAACGACAACGTCCGGATCACGAGGGCGGTGACCGGCAGCTCGACCACTCCCAAGGACCTGATCAGCGGCAAGACCAGCGACGTGAGCTGGGACCCGGTGACCCGCCAGCTCACGATCGACAAGCCCAAGACCACCCTCACGCTGACCGGCCACACGTACAGCTTCTGCAGGCTGAGCCTGAAGCAGAACACGGCGCTGTACATCGCCGCCGGGACCAACGTGAACATCTACTTCGACTCGCCGGAGAGCTGCGATGTGCCGCCGGGGACCCTGCCGGCGGACGACCCGCAGTACGGCACCACGCAGTTGATCCTGGCCAGCAACACGCGGATCAGCGCCAATAGCGGCGCCCCCTCGAACGTGGCGATCTACTTCGTCGGATCCTCCAGCAGGCCGACCCAGGCACGGATGAGCAGCAACACCGACGCCAACGCGTCCTGTGTCCAGAACTTCATCATCTACGGGCCCCGTACGCACGTCGAGATGAACAGCAACTCGACCTACTGCGGGGCACTCGCAGCGCAGTCGCTGCACATGAACTCGAACACACGGATCCAGACCGACGCCGAGTCGCAGAACTTCGTCCTCCCGGGAACGCCCCCTCACTACGTCACCAGCAGGTTCGTGGAATGCAGCGCGGCGCCCGCCTCCCCTCCCGACTCCGGGTGCTGACGAGGGCTTTCGGGTGCTCGCGCCTCGGCTGAAAGCGGTGGCTTCGGAGGCACGCGGCTTCACCCTGCCCGAGCTCCTGGTCGCGACCGTTCTCGGGCTGCTCGTGATCGGGGGCGGCGTGACCGTGTTCGCCGCGAGCGATGAACGATCAGCCTCGGATCACCTCCGAGTCCGACGCGATACAGGAGGCGCGGGCCGCGATGGAGCGGATGACCCGAGAGCTCCGGCAGGGCGCGACGGTACAGACCGCGACAGCGACCCAGCTCTCGATCGTAACCTACGTGCACAGCCAGACCTGCGGCGGGTCGTCGGCGAGCACCGCGATCCCGTGCCGGGTCACGTACACATGCACCGCCGGAGCCTGCACGCGCACCGAGGCGAAGCCCGACGGGACCTCCCCGGGCCCCGCGGTGACGGTCGTCTCCGGCCTCCAGAACAGCAACGTCTTCACCTACTCGCCCAACTCCAGGGCGCCCGCCTACGTGGGCGTCAGCTTCGCGTTCGCCGCCGGCGGGCAGAACGCGATCACGCTCTCGGCGGCGCCGCGACCAGGAACCGGCCTCGTCATGAAGCCGTGGCGGCCCATTCGGGGTCGCAATGAGCGCCCGTCGGGAGGAGGGGATGCACGGTGGTCGAGGTGGCGGTCGCCGCGATCCTCCTGGTCGCTGGGCGGGATCGCGGTGCTCGGCCTGGTCGACGGCGCGAGCCGCAACAACTTCAGGGCCGAGCAGAGCCAGGTGGTCAACGACCGCCTGCAGCAGGAGATGGAGAAGATCAAGCAGCTTCCCTACGACCAGCTCGCGCTGACCTCCATGCCCACGCATTCCGAGCGACGCCAACAACCCCAACTCCCGGGTCGTCGGGCGCCACCTTCAACGTCAACGAGAGCGGCGCAACCAACTACGAGGACCTGGTCGTCAACGGCGGCGCCGCACGAGGGAGCGGGGACGGTCAGCGGCGGGACCGTCGATCCGGGCCCGACCCCGTTTCAGAGCGGCGACGTCAAGGGCCAGGTCTACCGCTACGTGACCTGGGAGCAGGACCCGTCCTGCGGCAACTGCGCGCGACGACTGGCAAAAGCACCTCGTCGTCGCCGTGACGCTGGACCAGACGGCGTCCGGCGGGACACCGCGCCTATCAGGAGCTCCAGGGGAACGTCTCCAACCCGAACGCCGGCCTCGATCACGGCCCGGGTCCGGGGCCCGGCGGCGGCGACGCCGACGCCGTGGACCTTCTGGCTCACCGACACCCCGTGCAACTTCAACGACGCGGCAAGCCGATCGCCGGCGATCACCTGACCCACAACACCTGGGCTCGGCGCTGCCCGAGACGGCGCCCGACCGGGGGCAACGGCCGGCGCGCCCGACCTGATGTTCCCGCAGGCCGGTGCCGATCGACAACGGCTGCCCGCCGACCAGCAGCCCGCTCTACGACTACGCCACCGACGTCGAGCCGGCCCAGAACCCCGGCCAGGACAAGGGCCTGCAGGAGAAGATCCCCGCCAACGTCATCGGCGGCTGCGACACGGGGTGCCTGCCGAACATCTCCAGCTCGACGAGCCTGCCAGACCTCTGGGCGCCGACGCCCCAGCTCAAGGCTCCACAAGTGGCTCTCGCCCGCAGATCCCGAGCGGCTTCAGCGACGTCGTCCTGGACGGCACCGGCGAGCTCGACCTCTGGACGCAGACCATCAACGGCGGCCGTGTACCCGGGGAAGATCTGCGTCTGGCTGTTCGTCCGGACGACCGCGGCGGGTCGGTGACCGACAGCAACGCCGTCAACCTCGACCTGGCCGGCAACCCCGGCTATTTCGTCTACTCGCAGTCGTCCTGGCCCACCGACGGCGTGGACCGAGATCCAAGTCCCGCTTCACTTCTCCGCATCGGGGGAGGCACGGTCCGGCTGTCGCCGGGAGACCGCCTCGGGTCGCGATCGGCGTCGAGCAGCCAGGGCACGCTGCCGGGCGCCGGGCTTCAGTTCATGTACGACCACCCGAGCTTCGACAGCCGCCTGCGAGGTCGACACCCACTCGCTGCTGCCGGTCTTCTGAGCGGCGCCGCAGCCGCGCTCAACCCCGGCGGGTGGACGCCGATGAAAGTCGACGTAGGTCCGGCAGCGCGAGCCATCGAAGAGACCATGCCAGCCATCCTCGCCATCCCAGCCGGAATGATCGTCGGCAGCTTCGCCACCGTCGTGGCCTATCGGGTCCCCCGGCACGAGTCGTTCGTCAGCGGCCGCTCCGCGTGCCCACATTGCGGCGCGACGATCGCCGCGTACGACAACATCCCGGTGGTCTCGTGGCTCATGCTGCGGGGCCGGTGCCGAAGCTGCGGCGAGCGGATCTCGGCGCGTTACCCGCTGACCGAGCTCGGGATGGCGGTCCTGTTCGCCGCCACGGTCCTGATCCTGGGACCGACGAACCGGGCGAGCTCGCCCTGGGGCTCGTCCTTTGCGCGCTGCTGGTCGTCGTCACCCTCACCGACCTCGAGCGGCGCGTGATCCCGAACGCCGTGCTGCTGGTGGGAGCCGTGGTCGCGGTGACGATCGCCGCCGCGACGCGATCCCGGCAGCCTCGCCGAGCGCGGCGATCGCGGCGGCGGGCGGCCGGGGGCTGCCTGTTCTGGTCGCGCTGGCCTACCCGCGGGGATGGGGATGGGGGACGTGAAGCTCGCCGCGGTGATGGGCCTCTACCTCGGCCGCGCCGTGGCTCCTGCGCTGCTGATCGGCTTCGGCGCTGGGCGCCCTTGTCGGCCTCGTGCCTGATGGCCCGCCACGGCGCCGGGGCGCGAAAGCAGGCGGTTCCGTTCGGCCCGTTCCTGGCGCTCGGCGGCGTCGTCGGCGCTCTGGTACGGGCGACGCGATCGTCGAGCTGGTACGTGGACACCTTCTTCCATGGCTGAGCGGCGCTGTCCACGCGTCGGCTCTCGCCCTCAAGCGATCGCCTCGCCGGCGCCGATTGAGTCCCTGTAGCCGCTGCGGCCTCCCAATCAGACACGCATGCTTTCAACCACCAAGAGCAAGGCAGTGGTCGGCCTCGACATCGAGGCCGGCAGCGTCGCCGCCGCCGAGGTGACGCACCAATGGCCATCAGGCGGTCGGCAAGTTCGGGATCGTCCCGCTCGGCGCCGGCGTGTTCCGGGAGGGCGAGGTCTCCGACTCCGGAGGCCCTCGGCGAGGCGCTGAAGGCAGCTCTTCTCGAAGGGCAAGCTCTCGAAGACCGTCCGCGTCGGCATCGCGGGCCAGCGAGTCGCCGTCCGGACGCTTCGCCTTCCGCGGATCGAGAACCCGGCGGAGCTGGAGACGGCGATCCGCTTCCAGGCGCAGGACCACATCCCCATGCCGCTCGAGCACGCGGTGCTGGACTGGCAGGTGGTCGGGCATTCGACCGGCGCAGAACGGCGAGCGCCAGATCGACGTGGTCGTCGTGGCGGCCCGGCGGGACATGCTCGGGGGCCTGATGGAGGCGCTGACCCGCGCGGCGCTGCGGCCCGGTCGGGATCGACCTCTCGGCGTTCGGGATGATCCGTGCGCTGGCCCGCGAGTCGTATGCGCCGGTCGACCCCGGCGACTACGTCGACGCCCCGGGCCGTCCGAGCTCCCTCATACGAGGAGCGCATGGCGCGGACAGCTCAGGCCGAGACTGCCGGAGTCCGCCGCGGGGCCGCCTGAGCCGGCCTCCGCGCGCCTCTACTGCAACCTGGGCGACGTCACGAACCTCGCCGTGGCCCGCGGCGTCGACCTGCCTGTTCACCCGGGTCTCTCCGTTCGGGATCGAGGGGATCGCTCAGAAGCTCGCCGAACGCCGCCAGCTCGCCCTCGAGCACGCCCGCCAGTGGCTGGTGCACGTCGGCTTGGAGAAGCCGATCGCGGAGATCGAGGGCGACGCCGAGACGATCGCCGCGGCGCGCGATGCCCTCGCGGAGGGCGCGGCCAGGCTGGTCGATGAGCTTCGTCTTTCGCTCGAGTACTACGCCGCCCAGGAGGGGGCGGTGCCGATCGAGGGCGTAGTGGCGTGCGGGCCCGGGAACGACCATCCCGGGACTGACCGAGCGCCTGCAGCGCGACCTGGGTTGCGGTTCGAGGATGGGCGGCCACGGCGCCTCGCCCATCTCGACGAGTCCACGGCGCGCGCGCCTGACCCTGTCCTTCGGCCTCGCCCTGGAGGAGTAGAGCGTGCGTCCGGTCAACCTGATTCCACCGCGAGGACCGCCGCGGCGAGCAGGCGCCGATGCGCACGGGCTCGCTCGCCTACGTGATCGTCGGGTTGCTGGCGGTGGCGCTGGTCGCGGTGACCGCGATCGTCGTCACCACCAGCAACAAGATCTCCGATCAGCAGGCCGAGAAGGCGAGCCTCGAGGCGCAGCTGGCTCAGGCCGAGGCGGAGGCGGAAGCCGTGGAGCTCGTACGCCGATTCGCGTCGGTTCAGAGCGCGCGAGAGCAGACGGTCTCGACGCTGGCACAAAGCCGCTTCGACTGGGAGCGGGTCCTGCGGGAGCTGGCGATCGTCATCCCGCGACGACGTCTGGCTCACGAACCTGAACGCGACGGTCTCACCGGAGGCGGCGTCCGCCGGGTCCAGCCGTCGAGCGAGCAGCGCCTGCTCCAGCGACCTGGTGGGCACGAAGAGCATCTCGGGGCCCTCGCTGCAGATCAGGGCTGCGCGGCGGTCACGAGGCGGTGGCGAGGTTCCTCGCCGCGTTGCACGACATCGACGGGGTCACCCGGGTCACGGTCCTGAGCTCGCATCGTCCCGAGGCAGCCGCGGCCGGGCGCGAGCGACCGGAACGTCGACGAGCGGACAGACAGCGCAGGCGTGCTCAGCGCGTGGGTTCGTCGTCCGAGTTCGATCGTCGCGGGCGTTCGACGCGGTTCAGCTCGCGGCGCTCCGCACGACCCCTCGCCCACGACCCCCGACGAGCCGACCACCACCACGCCCACGTCGACGTCACAGCCCAGCGGCTCCGGACGGCCTCGTCGACGGCGGATCAGAGCCAGGTCGCGGACGCGGAGCAACAGCTTCAACAGCAGAAGGACTCTGGCCGCCGAGAAGTCCGACAAGGGCCGGAAGGCCGTGAGCACGTTCATTCCCGGGACGGGGTCGGCGCCGTGAGGCGAAACGAGCTGACCATCGTGGTCGTGCGTGGCGGTGCTCGCGCTGATCGTGGGCTTCTGGCTGCTCGTGCTCGGCGCCGAAGCGCCAGGAGGCGAGCGATCTCAAGGGCGACGTCGCCGACCTGCAGTCTCAGGTGGAGCAGGCGCAGCAGGACGGCCGCCGCCGGCCAACAGGCCCGAAAGTCCTTCCCGATCGACTATCGGAAGCTGGTCGTGCTCGGCAAGGCCGTGCCCGCGGACGCCGACCAGTCGAGCCTCCTGGTCCAGCTGCAGCAGCTTGCCGACCGCTCGGGCGTCGAGTTCCGGTCGATCGAGCTCACCGAGTCCCAGACGCTCGGCCGCTCGTCCACCCCTCCGCCGTCGACCTCCACCGATCACTCGACTCGACCTCGACGTCCACGCCGACTTCCTCGCATCCGCGACCTCCAGCTCGTCGACGAGCTCGACGAGCCCACGACCGAGCCGACGCCCCCGCGACGGAGGCGTCGGCCGCGACCCTGCCGATCGGGGCCTCGATTGGTCCCGGCGGGCCTGCCCGTGATGCGGTATCGACCTGCAGTTCACCGGCGGCTTCTTCCAGATCGCCGACTTCCTCGACCGGGTCAACGGCATGGTGCGCTGCGAAGCAGCGGCGCGGTGGTCGTCGACGGTCGGCTCGCTCACCGTGGACGCCTTCACCCTTCGCCGATCGAGACCGAGGACCAGAACCCGTCTCCGGTCCCGACCCTGACCGCCGACCTCTCGGTCACGACGTACCTGACGCCCGCAGACCAGGGGACCATCGCCGGCGCGACCCCGACCGGCCCCGCGCCATCGGGCTCGACCTCCACCACCCCGCCGGCCTCAGCACCGCGCCACCGCCCACGGCGCCCTCCAGACCTCCACGACCACCCCATGAAGAACATGCGGATGCCACGCTTCCTGGACAACCTCTACCGCGACATGCGGGACCGGCGGACTGCTGCTGCCTGCGCTGGCGCTCGTGGTGGCCCTGATCGCGGTCCCGATCGCGCTCAAGAGCTCCTCTCGAGTCCGCGCCACCTCCGCCGGTCGCCCCGGTTGGCGGCGGCGGGAGAGCGCGACCGAACCGGCGGTCGTGAGCGAGCAGCTCGGGGTGACCAACTACCGCAAGCGGCTCGACCAGCTACAGACCAAGAATCCCTTCCGTCAGGCACTTCACCGCGCTGCCCAAGAGCTCCAAGCTGACAACCACGTCGACCGGCGGGGCGTCGTCACCGGCCAGCGGGACGACGAGCGGCGCCACAAGCTCCGGCGGCCTCGCGCCCGCGACCTTGTCCGGAGGCTCGACCGTCACATCCTCGACCGGCGTCGACGTCGGCATCGTCGTCGTCAGGTTCCGGACCCAAGTCCACGAAGCCGCGACGTCGTGGTCGTACACGTACCACGCCTCGGTGAAGATCGGGCCGACCTGGACACCTGACGCGCCGGTCGAACGTCAAGCGCCTGGCGCTCCTGCCCAACGACGACAGGCCGATGGTCGCCTTCCTCGGCGCCACCAAGGACCTCAAGGGAGCGCCATGTTCTCGATCTCCGACGAGGTCAGCTCGGTGCGCGGCGACGGTCGATGCTTCCCGAGGCGGTCCTCGTGCGACTATCCTCGAGCTGGAGCCGGGCGGCAAGGCGAGCCTCAAGTACGCGCCGGAGGGTGACCGCACATACAAGCTGAAGCTGCTCGGGATTCACCGCGTGCCGTTCAAGCACGGCGGCGACAGCGGTGCGGGCAAGCGCAGCTCGCCGCCCAGCTTGGCTGCCGGCGGCTAGGTTCCACACCCGCGGCTGCAAGCGGCGCGTGGGCGCGTCGCTAGGGTTGGCGGCGTAGTGGCAACGCTTCGCTTCACCACCGCCGGCGAGTCGCACGGCCCGGGGCTCGTCGCGATCGTCGAGGGCCTTCCCGCGGGCTTGGAGCTCGATCGGGAGCGGCTCGATCGGGAGATGGCCCGGCGCCAGCTCGGCCACGGGCGCGGCGGGCGCATGAAGATCGAGAGCGACTCGGTCGAGATTCGCTCGGGCGTTCGGCACGGGCGGACGCTGGGCAGCCCGGTCGCCGTGCTGGTCGCCAACCGCGACTACGCCAACTGGGAGGAGCGGATGAGCCCCTGGCCGGTGGACGCGGAGGTGGACGAGGTCCATACCCCTCGGCCGGGCCACGCCGATCTCGCGGGATTGCTCAAGTTCGGCCACACGGACGTGCGCAACGTGCTCGAGCGGGCAAGCGCCCGGGAGACCGCGGCCCGCGTTGCCGCCGGCGCCCTGGCCAAGGAGCTGCTCCGGGCCCTCGGGGTGAGCGTCCACAGCCACGTGGTCCAGATCGGCTCGGTCCGCGCTCCCGAGCCGCCGCCGACCTCGGTCCCGACGACTTCGCCGGGGTCGACGACTCGCCGGTGCGCTGTCTCGATCCCGCGACGAGCGAGGCGATGGTCGCCGAGATCGACGAGCTGAGGAAGGCGAACGAGAGCCTCGGCGGGATCTTCGAGGTCCGGGCCTTCGGCCTGGTGCCCGGGCTCGGGTCGCACGCGAGCTGGGAGGAGCGGCTGGACTCGCGGCTGGCCCAGGCTCTGGTCTCGATCCAGGCCGTAAAGGGGGTCTCGGTGGGGGAGGCGTGGGAGGTGGCCGGCCGTCCCGGCTCGGAGTCGCACGACGAGATCTTCTGGTCCGAGGAGAAGGGCTGGCATCGCGAGACCAACCGCGCCGGCGGCGTCGAGGGCGGGATGTCCAACGGTGAGCCCCTCACCGTGATGGCGGCGCTGAAGCCGATCTCGACCCTGACCAAGCCGTTGCGCTCGGTGGACACGGAGACCAAGGAGCCCACCGAGGCGCTGCGTGAGCGCACCGACTCCACCGTCGTTCCCGCCGCCGGCGTGGTGGGCGAGGCGATGACCGCGCTGGTGCTGGCTCGCTGCTACCGGGAGAAGTTCGGAGGCGATCACATCGACGACGCTCTCGCCGCGATGGCCGCCTACGGGGAGCGAATCGATTGGCGGCGGTAGAGGGGAGGAGGACCGGCCCGGTCAAGCACGCGAGCCGGCGATCGTCTTCGTCGGTTTCATGGGCGCCGGGAAGACGTCCGCAGCCAGGGCCGCCCGCGCCGCCGGGATGGAGGCGATCGAGGCCGACGAGCTGCTCGAGGACGAGATCGGGATGCCGATCGCCCGGTTCTTCGGGCGACGAGGAGAGGCGGAGTTCCGCAGCCTCGAGGAGGCCGAGGTCGGTCAGCTCCTCGAGCAGGCGGAGGGCGGAGTGATCGCGCTGGGCGGCGGCGCGGTTTGCTCGGAGCGCATCAGGAGGGCGCTCGATCGCCACGTCGTCGTGTGGCTACAGGTCTCGGCATCCGAGGCCTGGCGGCGGGTCCAGGGAAGCGAACGGCCGCTCGCTCAGGACAGGGACCGGTTCGAGGCCCTGCACGCCGAGCGCGAGCCCTCGGTACGAGGAGGTGGCGGACGCGATCCTTCCGCCCGGCGACGAGGAGCTCGTCGCGCGGGCGCTGCCGGCGCTCCGCGGACTTCGCGAGATGCCGCGTGGAACGCGGATGACCTGGGGATCGAGCGGGTCGGGCGAATACCCGGCGTTCGTGGGGGATGGAGTCCTCGAGGCGCGGCCTACTGGCCGCTCGAGGGCAGACGCTTCTGCGTCACGGACGCGACGGTTGGCGGGCTGTACGCGAAGCAGGTGGAGCCGCTCGCGGGCCGGGTCGAGGTCGACCCGGGCGAGCGCGCCAAGACCCTCGCCGAGGCCGAGCGCGTGCTGCGCGAGCTCGCGACGCTGGGGATGACGAGAGCCGATCACCTGGTCGCCCTGGGCGGCGGCGTTGTCGGCGACCTGGGTGGCTTCTGCGCCGCCACCTACCAGCGGGGGGTGAACGTCGTGCAGGTGCCCACGACGCTGGTGGCCCAGGTGGATGCCGCGTACGGGGGAAAGACCGGGGTCGACCTGCCCGAGGCGAAGAACTACGTGGGCGCGTATCACCTGCCTGCTGCGGTGCTGGCCGACACGCCGGACGCTCGCCAGCCTTCCCCCGGAGGAGCTGGCGGCGGGGTTCGTGGAGGTCGTGAAGACGGCGCTGATCGCAGGTGGGCGGCTGTGGGACCGGGTGCAGGGCCTGGAGGAGCTCGATTCGGACGGGCTTGGCGACGTGATCTTCGCCTGCGCGCGAACCAAGCTGGGGATCGTCGCCGCGGACGAGCGCGACGCCGGCCGGCGCGCGGTGCTCAACCTGGGGCACACGGTGGGCCACGCGATCGAGGCGGCGAGCGCGTATCGAGCGCTACCGCCACGGCGAGGCCGTTGGCCTTGGCCTGCTGGCGGCGCTTCGCCTCTCGGGAGCCGACGAGCTCCGCGACGAGGTGCGCGACATGCTGGCCGCCCACGGGTTGCCCACAACGCTTTCCCCGGAGATCGAGATCGACGCCGTGCTCGGGGCGCTCGAGCGCGACAAGAAGCGCACCGAGGATGGGATCGGCTTCGTGCTCATCGAGCGACCCGGTGAGGCCAGGATCGGCCAGCGGGTCGACCCGGCCGCGGTTCGGGCGGCCGTGGAGGAGCTTTCGGCGGTGCAGACCCGAGCTCCACTCGACGGCTCGATGAGGAACCGGGTCGAGATCCTGCACGGCGTCAACCTGGACTCCCTGGGGCGCCGCGATCCCGCGCACTACGGCACGATCACGCTCCCGGAGCTCGAGCTCACGATCAAGCGCTTCGCGCACGAGCTGGGCCTCGAAGTCAGGTTCTTCCAGTCGAACAGCGAGGGGGAGTTCGTCGAGTACCTCCATCGCCTCCCCGACCTGGCCGACGCCGCGGTCGCTGAACGCCGGGGCGTGGACGCACTACAGCTACGCGATTCGCGACGCGCTCGAGATCGCCGACGTCCCCGTGGTGGAGGTTCACCTCTCGGACGTAGGGTCCCGGGAGCCCTGGCGCCGACACTCGGTCTTCGAGGGGTTGGTGCTCGGCGTCGTTTCCGGCGAGGGGCCGGATGGCTATCGCAAGGCGCTCCAGATGATGAAGAAGGAGCTCGACCGTGAGTGAGTCCCGCGCGGAGCGGCTGGCCACCCTGGTCGCCGATCGGGGACTCGACCAGCTGATCGTGGGCGACCTCGTTCGCCCGGGCGACTCGGGGCTCGACGCGATCTCGAACCTGCGATGGCTGACGGGGTTCACCGGCATCGAGCGGCCTCGCGGTCGTGGGCACCGACGGGCGCGCATTCGTGACCGACTTCAGGTACGTCGAGCGGGCGGCGCGCGAAGTCCCGGATTTCGAGCGCAAGGTCGCCGAGCGCGAGCTCCTTCCGGCGGCGGTGGAGCTTCTACGCGGCCGCGTCGGCTACGACGATGCCCACACGAGCGTCAAGAGCCTCCGCCAGCTCATCGAGCTCGCCGGCGAGGGGGTGGACCTGGTCGAGGCGGGAGGCCTGGTGGAGCGCCTGCGCCGAACGAAGGACGAGGAGGAGCTGGAGGCGATCGCGCAGGCGGCGCGGCTCGCGGACCAGGTCTACGAGTGGACCTTCGAGCGAGGGGTCGTGGGACGCTCCGAGCGCGAGATCATGCTCGCGGCGCACCAGCGAATGCGCGAGCTTGGCGCCGCGGACCCCTCGTTCCCGGCGATCGTCGGGGCGGGCGAGAACAGCGCGGTCCCGCATCACACCTCGTCGGAGCGTGAGGTGCGCAAGGACGAGCTGCTGTTGATCGACATGGGCGCGATCGTCGACGGCTACTGCTCGGACTGCACCCGCACCGTTGCCACCGGCGAGCCGGGCGACGAGGCGAGCGGGGTGTACGAGCTGGTTCGTTCGGCACAGCAGGACGCGCTTCCGAACGATCGCGCCCGGGACGCCGGCGCGAGACGTGGATGCGGCTGCCCGGGAGCCGATCGACGCCGCCGGGCACGGCGAGCGCTTCGGGCATGGACTCGGGCACGGTGTGGGGCTCGAGGTCCACGAGGCCCCACGCCTGTCGCGGAAGTCCGATCAGACGCTCGAGGTCGGCGACGTCGTCACCGTGGAGCCCGGTGTCTACCTGCCGGACCGCTTCGGGGTCCGGATCGAGGACCTCGTGACGGTGACCGATGAGGGCTGCCGGAACATGAGCAGCTTCACCAAGGAGCTTCTGGTCGTCGACTGAGCGCTCGCGGCTACCGGACGAGGTCGAGCTCCGGGCCAAGCGCCAGCGCGAAGCCCGCCACCAGCTCGACCGCGGCATCGACGTCCGCCAGGTCCGCAAGCTCGACGGGCGAGTGCATGTAGCGAAGCGGGATCGACACGAGCCCGGCCGGAGTGCCGTCGCGGGCAATCTGAATCACGTCCGCGTCGGTTGCGGTTCTGGACCCGGAGGCCTCCACCGTGTACGGGATCTCGAGGCGCTCGGCCGTCTCGACGAGCAGCTCGTAGATCCGCGGCGAGAGGGTCGCACCGCGGGCGATCACCGCCCCGGAGCCGAGCGGATGGTGGCCGAGCTCCTTCTCCTCGACGCCCGGTGCATCGGTTGCATGCGTGACGTCGATGGCGATCGCGAGGTCGGGCTCCAGAGAAAACGTAGCCGTTCGTGCGCCGTGGGACCCGATCTCCTCCTGGACGGCCGCCATGGCCGCCATCCGGCCCTTGAGTCCGCCGCGCTCGTGGACCCGGCGCAGCGCCTCGAGCGCCACGTAGGCGCCGATCCGGTCATCCAGCGAACGCGACACGAGGCGACCCGCGTCCAGACTCACCGGGTCGGCGGCGATCACCGCCGGGTCGCCGATTCGCACCCGCGCCAGCGCGTCGTCCCCGCTCGCGGCCCCGATGTCCATGTGCATGTCCCGCAGCTCGACCACCTGCTTTCGCTGATCGTCCTTCAGCAGGTGGATCGGCTTGCGCCCGATGACGCCGGTCACGGGGCCGTCCTTGCCCTGGACGCTCACTCGCTGGCCGAGCAGGATCTGGGGGTCCCAGCCCCCGATCGGGGCGAAGTAGAGAAAGCCCTTCTCGTCCACGTGGGTCACCACGAGCCCGATCTCGTCGATGTGCCCGACAACTGCAACGAGCGGCTTCGCGCCGGACTCGCCGATCTGGGCCACCGAGGAGCCCAGGGCGTCGGTGCTCAGCTCGGCGAACGCCGCCGCCTTGCGCCACACGTCGGCCGCCGGGCCCTCATATCCGGAGGGCCCCGGCGCCCCGAGCAGGTCCTCGAGCAGCTTCGGCGGGTTGCTCATCGGCGTCAGTATGCCGTGCCTGCGTCCGTCACCGGCTTGCCCGCCGAGGCCAGCCGCTCGATCAGGTCGGCGGCGCGGACGTTGCCCGGTGTCGCCTGAAGCCGCCCGGACACGGCCTCCAGGCGGGCAGCCAAGATGGCTGTTCTCCAGCAGTCGATCAATCGCTGCGGCCAAGTCGCCGTCGTCGAACGAATAGGTCGGGAGCCGGACGCCGAAGCCCGTCTCGTGGATCCGTTGAGCGTTGTCGTGCTGGTCCCAGAACACGGGAAGGGCCACCATCGGCTTGCCGAAGTGAAGGCATTCCGTGACCGTGTTGTTGCCGCCGTGGGTGATCACGAGGTCGACGTGGGGGAGGAGGGACGCCTGGGGGAGGAACTCCTCGCCGGCCATGTTGTCGGCGAGCTGGTACTGATCGTGCTGGGGGCCCTTCGAGACGACGTAGCGGTGGCGGGTCTTCGAAAGCGCCTCGACCAGGCTTCGCATCAGCGGCACGTCGCCCGATCCGAGCGATCCGAGGCTGACGTAGATCAACGCCCCGTCACGGTCGGCGAGCTCGTCGGGAATCGACCACGAGGGATCGGTGGTGCGGACGCTGGACTCGAGGTTGTGCCAGGTGGGGCCCAGAGGCCGGGAGCGGGGGTAGTCGAGCTCGCGCGGGTAGAGGTAGAGGTTGAGCCAGGGCGATGTGTGGATCAGCTCGCCCTCGGGCAGCGGCGGGGCGCCGCGGCTCTCGCAGAAGTCGCTGAACTCCGACTGGAGCTTGGCGATCACTCGCCGGTACTCGGCACGGAAGTCCGCCCAGCGTGAGCGGTCATCGAGCGCCAGCCCCGAGAAGGAAGGCGGGAGCTCGGGATCCTCGAGCTCGAGCGGATTGCACGAGACGATTCGCACCCATGGCCGCCCGCTCGCGGGGATGGCCGGGAAGGCGCACACGTTGTCCTCCACGACGGCGTCCGGCGCGACCTCCTCCAGGATCTCCGTCAGACGGTCGTTCACGTACCGGGCCCCGTCGACAAGCGCCTGCCAGGTCGGCGCGATGAACTCGCCGAGCTGATCGAACGTCGACTTGCGAAACACCGGCGCCGTGTCGCGGATGAAGTCCTTCCAGAACTGGCCGGGTGCCTCCTCCTGCTCGGGCGGCGGCGCGAGCCGCATCAGGCGCTCCTCGAATCCCTTCTCCTCGAGGGTGCCGGCGAACGACTCCTCGATCACGAACACCACCCGGTGGCCGCGCTCTCGCAGGACGGCGCCGATGCCGACGCAGTTGTTGGTCGGCCCGAAGGCGCCTTCCGGAAAGAACACGATCGTCTGTCCGCTCATCTCGCTTCCCGCAGGCACCCTATGCGAGCTATGCGGACGGGCGCTCCGGGGCGAAGTCCTCGTGCCGTACGCGGGCGCGCCCCTCGCCGTAGCTGATCGTCTCGTAGGCGATCATCGCGCATAGCGCCGCGGTGACGATCGCGAGGGTGGTGAGCGCGGACAGCTCGACCGCCGCCGGGAGCAGCGCGAGCATGCCCAGGGCGACCAGCAGCCGTTGGCTGTTGATCGTGTGGATGTGACGAAAGCGGAAGGCGACGTGCCCGAGCAGGTACAGGGCCACGCCTCCCAGCAGAGCGAAGGCGGGCACCGTGTCGAGCGGGTCGCCCACGTGCGCCCAGCGTCTTCTTCATCGCCATTGCGACCAGCACGATGCCCGCCACCATCAGGAAGTGCAGGTAGGAGTAGGAGTCGCGCGCGAGCTCATTTCGCTCACGTCCTTCCGGCGCCCGCGCCAGCCGACGGGCGGAGACCAACGCCACCACGTCGAAGTAGATCCACCACAGCGCGGCCGCCAAGGCGATGCCCAGCACGGCGGCGGTTGCGATCCCCGCGGTCAGGTGCGCCTCGGCGCCGGCCCCGATGGCGACGATCGACTCCCCGAGGGCGATGATGATGATCAGCCCGTGGCGCTCGGCGAAGTGGCGCGGGACGAGCTTCCAGCCCTCGGAGCCGAAGAAGAACGGCTCTCCCATGTCGAGCAGCAGGGCCAGCGACCAGATGGCGGCCTGGCCCAGTCCGTCGAGGAACGACGCCACGACCAGCAACGCGACGCCGACCGCGGTGCCGACGGCGAGCCCGACGGTCGAGCGTCGCAGCGCGGGGTCGTCGCGTGAGGCGAGCATGAAGAGGGCGATGTGAGCCGCACGCACGGCGCCATATGCGAGGGCGAACTCGAGCGCCAGGCTGTCGAACGCCTCGGGAACGCAGATCGACACCACCAGGAGCGCCGCCATGGCGGCGAAGAGGACGATGCGAACCGCGCCCTCCTCCGGGTCGACCACGCTGGTCAGCCACGCGTAGCCGACCCATGACCACCACATCACCCCCAGCACCAGCAGCCCCTGCGCAAGCCCCTCCCAGGTGGGGTGGTCGGCCATCAGCGAGGTGCACTGCGTGAGCGCAAGGACGAAGACCAGGTCGAAGAAGAGCTCGAGCGGCGTCACCTGCTCCCCCTCGCGGAGCACGGCGCCGATCCGCGGAAGTCGGGTGCGGGTGGCGGTCGCCATTCCGTAATGCTTGCAGCGCGCGCCCGGCGCCTGGTCGCCGGCCGGCCGCTCAGCCCGCCCCCAGCGGTCCCCGGAACGTCGAGAGGGGCGGCAATCGCCGCCCCTCTCGGTGCGTCCTGGGCTCTGAGAGCCCGAGACTACAGTTGCGCTACGAGCACGTCTGAGTCGCGTTCTTGGTCTGCGTCGCTCCACCGTTGTAGGTGAACTTGGTCTTCATGTTCCAGACCTTGGGGGTGTCGTGACACCTGGCGCTGATGTAGTTCCCAGCGTTCGCGACGGTCGGCTTGCCGACGGTGACGTTGAAGTCCGTCAGCGGAAGCGGCGAGGCCGCATGGATGCCCGCAAACGTCAGCTGCTTGCCGCCCGAGTAGTCGCCACCGAGCGAGGTCGGGTTGGCGGCGTACTTGCCGTCGAGGAGCACGTTGGTGTTCCCCTGGGTGTTCGACCCCGGATTCGAGCAGCTGATCGTGAACGGCGGCGAGGCATTCGCCCGGGTGAACAGCAGCACGTGGCCGCCGGTCCCGGCGCCGTTGAACGCCAGCACGCAGGCGTGGACGACGTTCGGGCCCGCCGCGGCGGTCGCCGTGCCCTTGCCGATCAGCTTCGTCCCGCACGCGGCCATCGCCTGCGCCATGGTCTTCGTGCCGGAGATCTGCGACTTGTTGCACTTCGGCGTCGCGCGTCAAGTTGACCTTGAAGTCGTCGTCGAAGTTGAGCACGGCCTTGTCCGTGAACTGCGAGCCGGTCTGATACGTCGTGTGCGTGTGGACGTTGATCTGCCCGGCCTGGAACGTGGTCGTCGGCACGTTGCTCGGCGTGAACTTGAACATCGACGTCGAGTTCGGCGCCGCCATAGCGATGCCGGCCATGGCCAGCGCCCCGGCCACCCCCAACGCGAGGATGACGGCGGAGCGTTTCCTGATACGCATATATCTCGCCTCCTTCTCGTGCGCAATCACGCACGATGGCGCGACTCTCCACGTTCGCGCCTCGGTTGACACCGACTACTGGGTGTAAACCAGTTCCTGCCCGTTTGTTGCGCTCCCATGCATCTCGCCCTCCAATCGTCTGTTCGGCTGGCGAGCGCAACTCGGTGCCCGAACCGCATGCCTGGTGGCGCTCTCATCAAGGCTCTAGGCTGCGGGGCAGATGTCGATTTCGACCAACCAGTTCAGGAACGGCACCCACATCGAGGTGGACGGGACGATCTACCGAATCCTCGAGTTCCAGCACGTGAAGCCCGGCAAGGGCGGGGCGTTCGTTCGCACCAGGCTGCGTAAGCTCGACGACGGGAGCGTCCAGGACAAGACGTTTCGCGCCGGGGAGAAGTTTCGGCCGGTGCGGACCGAGACGCGCCGGATGCAGTACCTCTACGACTCGGGCGAGGCGGCGGTGTTCATGGACAACTCCAGCTACGAGCAGCTCGAGCTTCCCCGGGATGTCGCGGGCGAGGCGATGCGGTGGGTGCTTCCGAACTCCGAGGTCGAGGTGCTGTTCGTTGATGAGCGGGTGGCCGGGGTCCAGGTTCCGAGCGCGGTCGAGATGGGGGTCACGGAGACCCAGCCCGGGGTCAAGGGCGACACCGCCTCCGGCGGCGGCACGAAGCCGGCGACCCTCGAGTCCGGGGTGCGCGTCGAGGTGCCTCTGTTCGTCAACGAGGGGGATCGGGTGCGCGTCGATACGCGAACCGGCGAGTACGTCTCGCGCGCCTGAGGGGCCGTGGCGCGGGAAGCCCATGCGTCGCTCTGATCAGCGTCGGGCGGCGGTCTTCGACCTCTACGCGCACGAGGTGAGGGGCGCGTCGGCGCCCGAGTCGCTCGACGACGCGAAGCCCTTCACCCGGGAGCTGGTGGCCGGCGTCGAGGCGCATCGCGCCGAGCTCGACGCCGAGATCGCACGACTTTCGCGCGGATGGGACCTGGCCGCGGATCGCCGCGCTCGAGAAGAGCATCATGCGGGTTGCGTTGTACGAGCTTCACCATCGCGACGACATCCCTCCGGAGGTGGCGATCGACGAGGCGGTGGCACTGGCAAAGCGCTATTGCGGCGCCGACGCGCCGGGGTTCGTCAACGGCATCCTCGGAGCGGCGGCCAGGGCCGAGCATGCGTAGCGGCCGATCGTCCACCGTCATCCGGAGCATTGTCGTCGCGGGGCGCCCGCCTTCGGCACCGGCGCGCTGGATGTACCTTGTGCCTCGATGAGCCCTGCCGACGAGCTGATCGAGCGCCTTCGCGAGATCGCGGCCCGGCTCCGCGACCCGGAGCTCGGCAGCGAGGACGCCGAGGCGCTCGCGCGGGAGGCTGCCGACCTGGTCGGCAGGGCGAGCGCGGAGATAGACAGCGCGCTCCGCGAGGCGCGGGCCGGCGAAGGCACGTGACCGGTGCCCCGGCGGGGCGTCAGTCGCCCACCGCCACCTATCCGGACGACCTTCGCGAGCTGGTCGAGCGCTATCTGGGCGAGCTGCGGTTCGCGACGATCGCCGAGACCGAGGGCCTCGATGACGCGATGCGCTACTCGCTGCTCGCGGGCGGAAAGCGGATCCGGCCCGTGCTGGCGCTGGCCACGGCGCGCTCCCTCTCGGTCGAGCCGGAGTCCGTCCTCCCGGCGGCGGCCGCGATCGAGCTGATCCACACCTACTCGCTGATCCACGACGACCTGCCGGCGATGGACGACGACGAGTTGCGCCGCGGGCGTCCGACGTCGCACGTGATGTTCGGCGAGAACGTGGCGATCCTGGCAGGCGACGGGCTGTTCGCCGAGGCCCTGCAGCTGTTCGCACAGCGCCAGCAGGGGGATCCGACGGCCGTCCTGGCGGCGCTCGGCGAGCTCCTTGGCGCGATCGGTGTGGACGGCATGGTCGGCGGCCAGTACATGGACGTGACTACACCCGCCGTCTCCTCGTCTGCGACTCCGGGGACGGCGGGGTCCCCGGGGGGCACGTCCTCGCCTGCGGCTCATGCCGACGGCCTCCGGCGGCTACACGCGCTCAAGACGGGCCGCCTGATCGCGGCGAGCGTCGGGCGTGGTCCTGGCGCTGGAGGGCCTCCGCGAACCTGAGACAATTCCGTATCGCCGCTTCGCCGACGAGCTGGGCGTCCTGTTCCAGATCGTCGACGACATCCTCGATGTCACCGGTAGCGATGAGGAGCTCGGAAAACCCCGCGGCAGTGACGAGCGACATGGCAAGGTCACATACGTCAGCGTCTTCGGGCTCGAGCGGGCGCGAGAGCTCGCCTCTGAATCGCTCCGCAAGGCCCAGGAGGCCCTCGCGACAGTGAGCGGCGACCCTCGCGATCTGGGCCAGATCGCCGACTTCATCTACACGCGTCACGCATGAGCGACGAGAACCCACGGGCCCCAGACGATGAGCGGCCGCTCCTGGACCAGATCGACGGTCCCGAAGACCTCGATGGACCTGAGCGACGAGCAGCTCCAGGCGCTCGCCCAGGAGCTGCGCGAGCTGATCATCGACGTGATCGGGGAGGTCGGCGGCCACTTCGGCGCCAACCTCGGCACCTGCGAGCTCGCGGTGGCACTCCACAGCCTCCTCGATTCCCCCCGCGACAAGATCCTCTGGGACGTCGGTCACCAGGCCTACCCGCACAAGGTGCTGACGGGCCGGAGGGATCGCCTGGAGACGATCCGCCAGTACGGCGGGCTCGCGCCGTTCTGCTCCGTGTTCGAGTCGGAGCACGACATCATGGGGGCCGGGCATGCGTCGACCTCGATCGGCTACGCGGTGGGGCTCAAGGAGGCGATGCGGAAGGGCATCGGCCCGGACGGCAAGGTGGTCGCGGTGATCGGCGACGGGGCGCTCACCGGCGGGGTGGCCTACGAGGCCCTCCAAAACGCGGGGGGGCTCGAGACCCCGATCGTGATCGTCCTGAACGACAACGGGATGTCGATCTCCCCGAACGTCGGGGCACTCGCGCGCTACTTCCAGCGGTTCCGGCTGAACCCCCGCCTCTACCACGCCCGGGAAGGCGTCGAGGAGCGGCTCACCCGGCTCCCTCTCGGGCTGGGGGAGCGGATCGAGCGGCTGGGGCCCGAGCTCAAGTCGGCGATCAAGTCCTACGCGGCGCCCGGTCTCCTGTTCGAGGAGCTCGACCTGGCCTACATGGGGGTGATCGACGGCCACGACGTGGGGGCGCTGCGCCGCGCGATCGGCGACGCGCTGGGCGCCGAGCGCCCGGTCGTGGTCCACATCCACACGGTGAAGGGCAAGGGCTTCACGCCGGCTGAGGAGGGCGGCCTCGAGGGGATGGAGAAGTGGCACGCCGCGAAGCCGAAGTCGATCGTGAACAGGATGCCCGCCGACTCGAAGCCGGCTCCCGTCAAGGAGACCGATTCGCCCGAGGAGATCGAGAAGCTCGAGCCACCCTCCGCCTCCGTCGCCGCCGCAGTACACCGCCGTGTTCGCCGACGCCCTCGTCGCCGAGGCGAAGCGCGACCGGCGGGTGATCGGCATCACCGCGGCGATGGCGGGCGGGACGGGCCTCAACGAGCTGGCAGCGGAGCTACCCGAGCAGTACTACGACGTCGGGATCGCCGAGCAGGATGCGGTCCTGTTCGCGGCCGGGCTCTCGCTTCAGGGCGCGAAGCCGGTGTGCGCGATCTACTCGACCTTCCTGCAGCGCGGCTTCGACCAGATCGTCCACGACGTGTGCCTTCAGAAGCTGAACGTCGTCTTCGCCATGGACCGGGCCGGGCTGGTGGGCGACGACGGCCCCACTCACCACGGCGCCTTCGACGTCTCCTACCTGCGCCCGCTCCCCAACATGGTCCTGATGGCGCCGCGCGACGAGGCGATGCTGGTGCACATGCTTCGCACCGCCCTCGGTCACGACGACGGCCCGATCGCCCTGCGCTATCCGCGCGGGCGCGGCCGAGGGGGTGCCCCTCCCGGAGCGCGGACGGGAGATCCCGATCGGCACCGGCGAGCTGCTCGCCGAGGGCGAGCGGGTCGCCCTGCTCGGCTACGGGTACGGCGTGCAGGTGGCGCTGAGGGCCGCCGGCATCCTGGGGCAGCACGACCTGAACGTCACCGTGGCCGATGGCAGGTTCGCGAAGCCGCTTGATGCGGAGCTCGCTCAGCGGCTCGCCCGGGAGCACGAGCTCGTGGTGACGATCGAGGAGAACGTGTTGGCCGGCGGCTTCGGGGCGGCGGTCCTGGAGCACCTCGAGGATGCGTTCACGTCCTCGCAGTCGCGGGCTCGGGTGGTTCGCGTCGGGCTGCCAGACCGCTACGTCACCCACGGCAAGCCCGCCCTCCTGCGCGAGGAGGTCGGGCTTCACCGGCGAATCGGTCGCCGAACGGGTGCTTGAGGCGCTTCGCGCCCGCCAGCCCGTGCGCGGCTGAGCCCTTCACGGCCCCAGCTAGCGGCTCAGCCGCTCCGCCAGCCAGAGCGCGTTGCGGGGCGCGAACGCCTCCCAGTCGTTGTTGAAGTAGGCGAACACCTCGACCTCGGCGCGCCAGGAGGCGATCCGGCGCTTCCATTGCTCGAGCTCGCGCTCGGAGTAGTTGCCGCGCCGTCCCCGGTTGCCTCGGTGAAAGCGGATGTAGGTCCAGCCGGCGGTGATCTCGTGGCTCTGGAAGGGCCGCTCGGGATCGTCTCCGATGACCAGCGCCGCGCGGTGGCGACGCAGGAGGTCGTAGACCTCGGGAACGAACCAGCTCGGGATGGCGAAACTCGAAGCAATGGCGGCCCTTGGGCAGCGCCTCCAGCGCCTCTCCCAGGCGATCGTCGTCGCGCTGGAAGTTCGCGGGCAGCTGCCAGAGGACCGGGCCCAGCTTGCGGCGACTTGGCGAGCGGCTCGATGGCCTCGAAGTAGCGGCGCTGCCCCTCGTCGCATCTCTCTCAAGCGCTTGACGTGCGTCAGGTACCGGCTGGCCTTGACGGCGAACACGAACCCGCGCGGCGTCTGCTCCACCCAGCCCTCGACCGCGGACTTCGATGGCAGGCGGTAGAAGGTGTTGTTGATCTCGACGGTGTCGAACAGCTCGGCATAGCGCTCGAGCCACCGTCGCGCCGGCAGTCCCTCGGGGTAGATCGGCCCGCGCCAGTCGCGGTAGTTCCACCCGGCACAACCGATGTGGACGGGCTTCGCCATTCCCTGGGTAGGCGCTGCTCTAGGCCGGGACCCGCTGCGGCGGGACCCGCCGCCGCGCCGGCTCGTGGCGGCTGCCCGTGGGCGCGGCGCTGGGGCCCTCGGTGAGCGGCCGGCTGCAGAGCAGCTGGTAGACGGCGTTGCTGTCCGATCTCGAAGCCGTTTCGTGCCGCCCTCAGGTACAGGCGCCAGACCCGGGTGCGCTCGGCTCCCGCCAGACGCTCCGCCTCCTCGAGCCGCTGATCGAATCGGGTGGTCCAATGGCGAAGCGTCTCGGCGTAGTCCGTGTGGAGGTTCTCGACGTTCAGCGTCTCGAACCCGGCACGCTCGAAGGCGAGCAGCATGCGGGACAGGTTCAGGAGCTCGCCGTCCGGGAACACGTAGCGGTTCGAGAACTCTCCGCCGACGTGGGCGCCGCTTTCGGCCGGCGGCACGTAGGTGATGCCGTGATTGAGCACCCGCCCGCCAGGCTCGAGCACGCCGGCGATCCGAGCCGCGTACTCGTCGATCTGCCGTTCGCCAACGTGCTCGACCATGCCGATGCTGGCCACCGCGTCGAACCTCTCCTCGCCCAGGTCGCGGTAGTCCATCACCTTGAACTCGACCCGATCGCCGACCCCGGCCTCGCGGGCCCGCTCGGTCGCCAGCTCGGCCTGCGGCTCCGAAAGGGTGATCCCCAGCGCCGATGCGCCGTGCTCCCGGGCGGCGTGGATAGCGAGGCTCCCCCAGCCACAGCCGATGTCGAGCATCCGCATTCCCGGCTCGAGCTCCAGCTTGCGGCAGATCAGCTCGAGCTTCGCGCGCTGGGCGTCCTCGAGCGTGTCCGTTCCGTCCTCGAACAGCGCGCAGCTGTAGGTCATGCTCTGATCGAGGAACAGGGCGAAGAACTCGTTCGAGACGTCGTAGTGGTGGCGGACCGCCTCGGCGTCCCGGCTCTTGGTGTGTCGGCGCCGCCCGGGTCGCAGCTCGGCCGCTGGGGGGTCCGGCCGGCGCCCTATCCCGGCGGCTCGGAGCGCCGCGCGGGCGAATCCGGAGCCGACGCGGCGAGCCCCAGTGGTGGCGGGCTCCAGCGTCCGAGCAGCGAGACGACGCCATCGAGGTCATCGACGTCGATCTCTCCGCAGACGTAGGCGCGCCCCAGCCCGAGCTCGCCCGGGGCCCGAAGCAGGTGACCGATCGCTCGCGGCGAGCGAACCGTGAGCGTGGGGCCCGGGCGCGTCGACGGCACCCTCGAGCCGTCCCAGAACTCGATCGCGAAGGGGCGGTCGGGCAGGGCGCGCTCCACCTGGGCGCGCAGGGGCGCCGTGTCGTTCGCCATGGCTCAGCGTCCTCCTTGGTGGTTGGTCGTGGGCACCGCTTCCTCGCTGGCCCCCGCCGCATCCAGCGCTCGGCGCGGTTCGTTGAACCACTCATGCTCTCCGGCGTTCTCCCGGGACATCGCAATCTCAGTATCGCGCCAAAGACGGTGTCGCGAGGTCAACGTCGCCATGGACGCCAGCGGCGCTTCGGCGGGCTGAAGGCCGCCTGGACGGACATGTCGAGCACGTAGCCGTCCTCCGTCGTAATGGCCTTGTTCAGCATCGGGAAGCGATCGCCGTCGACGATGTAGAGGCTCAGGAAGTCCTCGTCCTCGGACGCCGGGGGCGAGATGGTCAAGACGCGCCGAATCTCCGCGCGCTGGAGCTCGACCTCGAATGTGTTGGCGTAGGCGTCGAAGACCGTCTCCCCGCCGAGCCAAGCAGCGAAGGCATCGTCCGTCGCGATGGCCAGGAGCGGCGCGCCCTCGGAGCTGGCGGCCCAGTCCGGGGCGTCCTCGCTCCGGTCCTCGAAGGAAACCCACCGCACGGCGGGCGCCGACTTGGGCGCCTTGCGGGCGAGGTCGATCGCCTTTATGGCATCCCGCCTTCCGGCCTCCACGGCCTGCTCCGCGCTGAGCACCCGCCGGGCGTCGCCGAGCTTCAGGACCTCCCGCCACCGATGATCGGCATCCTCGGCGGCCTGCTCGACGATCCTTCGCGCCTCGGCTCGATCCTCGCCGTCCACCGCGACCTTGGCGAGGAGGTCGCCGCCGGCGCTGGCCGGGGTGACGGCGAGATGCTCTGACAGTCGGGCGAGGATGCGCTTGCATCGCTCTCGATCCCCGATTTCAACGAGGCCGATGACGATTCGGGCCATCGGTCGATCGTACCCATGGAATCAGCCGTCACGACCGCGGCCAAGCTGGGCGCGGCTATTGCGGTGGAGCTGCGATGCCTCCGGCCCGCCTACTCCCGCAGCCCGGCGGCTTCGAGGGCTTCCTCGGGGCTCGCGTACATCTGCATGCGGACCTGCTTTCCGTCGCGGATGGTCCAGACCTGGCCAAAGTGCATGTCCACGGGCAGGCCGGTGGCCTTCGACCGGCCGTGCTGCTGCAGGATCGCGACGACCTTGTCGCCGGCGTCGTGGAGCGACTCGACCTCGACTTCCCAGTCATCCCACGCCTCGACCCAAGCACTGATGAACGTCCGGGCCCCGTCGAGGCCCTGATACATGTGCTGCTCCGGCCAGTCGCGAAACGTGGACATGTCCCAGATGAAGTCCGGTCCGAAGATCTCCTCGCGGAAGTCGCCCGTCTCGCGGAAGTGCTCGTAACCGCGCCTTACGAACTCCACGTTCTCCTGCGACATCGTCTACTCCGAAAGCCCGGCGGCTTGGAGGGCATCCTCCACGTCCGCGTAGGTTCGGAGTTTCGAAAAATGGCCTCCCCTGAACTCGAAGAGCATCGCGAGCCTGGTGGTGACGTCCGCCCCCGTCACGCGCGCTCGCGCGGGAAACTGCCCGACCGCCACGACCCGATCGCCCGCCTCGTGAAGCGCCTCGGCGTCAAAACGAAGCTCCTCCCAGGCCTCGTCGTTATCGGCCCGAAAGGACGCGAACGCTTTAGGCCCCCGATAGGTCGTGTCCTCGAGCGCTGCCCGCAACGGGACAATCTCAACGTCATCTGTCGAGTGGGCTTGAGCCGCCTCGACATCCTGAGCGTTGAACCACTCAATCATTCTGCGCGCGAGCTCCACGTTCTCCTGCGACATCGCCCGCGGAGTATCTCGCTACTCCCCGGGGTCCGGCGGCTTTTGCCCCGTCACCTGCCTATGGCGCAGCCCGTGAGGCAGTGCGTGTGCACTTATGGCAAGCGATTGAGACTCATGCTCAAGCACTCGAAGGACGCACGTCGGCGCCCTCCGGCGAGGCCACCCGGTTGCAGAATCCCCATAACGCCTCCGCGAACACTGGACTCGACGCACACATCTCGGGACAGATGACCGCCTCTGCGTCCGGGAACGCGGAGACGATGTCCTCGAAACCCTCGTCGGTGCTGCTGAGGCAGCCTTCGTGCTTTGCGAGGAGAAGCGGGGCCTTGATCGCTCGGAGGTCGTCCCCAATCGGTTCCGGCTCTTGACCGAGCGCCTCCAAAGTAGCCGCGACCAACTCCATGTCGGGGAATCGCTCCACCATCTTCTGGGCGGTGTCCTCGTCGATCCCACCGCGAGTCATCTGGGCGATGCCATAGCGGACGAAGGCATCGCTGCCCTGGCGTGCGAGCTGGACCAATGCCGCAAAAACGCCAGCCCGTTCGGGCGCACGCTCGCCCTCCGTGGAGTGGGACAAGGATGCGTGACCGATGACCAGGCCGAGCACCGCGTCGCGGCACTTCTTGGCGATGCTAACGGCGGTCGGCGACCCGTAAGAGTCGGTGACGACGAAGAATCGTTCCCAGTCTCGGTTCCACCGCGTCGATCCCAATCTGTGCGGCGGCCTCACGCCAGCGCATCAGCAGCTGGCCGGCGCGGTTCGGATCGGTCCCTACCTCGAAGGGGACCTCGTTCTCACCAACCCCAGGGGCATCGAAGGACGCGACCTCCGCCCACTGCTCAAGCGATGGCCTGATTCCCCATTCGAGCTCCGTGAAGGAGGGAACGAGCAGCAGGCGGGGCCTCACGCCTGGGACATTGCCAGGGTCAGCGTCAGCGGGGGCCAACGTCAAGCCTTCGACAGTGGAGACGTGTCAGCAGTCCTCCACGTTCTCCTGCGACATCGCCTACTCCGCGAGCCCGGCTGCTTGGAGGGCATCCTCGCGCCTGGGGAAAGTTTCGCAGCGAAGGGCCTTGCCGCCCCTCATGGTCCAAAGGTGCCCCACGCGGTTTTCCGCTACCGCGTTGCTTCCGCGGGGTCGGGCACGGATGCGCAAGAACACCACGATCTGAGCGCCGTGGTCGAACCACTCGTCGGGCTCAACCATCACCTCCTCGAACGGCTCGCGCATGTCCTCCAAGAACCTCCGGACCTCGTCATGGCCCCGATGCGTGCCGGTGCGGGTGGTCTTCCATTCGATGTCTCGGTGCATCCCGCAGAGGGCGCCGGTCCAGTCTCCTCGGTTGTAAGCCTCATAAACGAGCCGAAGCGTCTCACGGTCTTCCTGCGACATCGCCCGCGCAGTATCTCGCCCGTCAGGCAATCAGGCCACCTTCTCGGCACCTTCCCGCTGCGCCCTGCTTTCGACGAGCCAGAAGTGCGGGTACTCCTCGACCACCGCCTCGAGGGCGGCGACGTGATGAAGTGGAGGCGCGGTCCCTTTGGGCAGCTTCGCCGTCTGCCACCGCGCCTCCGCGACCCGGTTACCCGGTGGCTGACTGGAAATCGAGGCGGTGTCAGCTTTCTACCCTCGCAGCCGGGCGAGAAGTGGAGCGGATGCCCCGGTCCTTGGGGCATCCGTCCCTTGACCATTGGATGGACCCTCGGCAAGGAAGGCGCTTCAGGGCGGTGGTGCATATCGCCCCGATGGGCCTTGGGGTTGCCGAGGTCGCTCGCCGACCCTACCTTGCGTATCGGGGCTGGCCCGGTAGGCTGGATTGTGGCGCAGTCCCGCGCCTGACCTCCGACTCGATGCTCACGCCGTCGACTAAGAGGGGGTAAAGGGGGCCAATGCCCTCGGGACGCCGGTCATTTGCCGCCCTTCCCGGCGGGGCCAGCGGGAGCGTGAGTCCCTTTGGCGCCGCCCGAATGGAGCGATGAGCAATGACCAGGCGAAGATCGTTGAAGCGGAGAATCCGCGCCCGGATGGCGAGGACCGGCGAGAGCTACACAACGGCTCGTCGGCAGGTACTGAGGCGGCTCGGAAACGGTGCCCCGTCTGTCGCCGAGCAGCCAGAGGCGTCAGAGGCCCGACGGCGGCACCCCGTATGGATCGGCGCCATGGGGTTGGTCCTAGTGGTCGCGGTCGCTGGCGCGGTCATTGTGGCGACACAGCGCAGCGAAGGGCCCGGAGACAAAGGGCCGTCGACCGCGAGCACATCGGAGAATCGGCACTCGGTCAGCGAATCCGCCGGTCAGTGTCGGCGTGTGGGCAACGCACTAGCTCGCGGCGTTCCGCTGCATCTCAAAGCTGCCGGGGCGACACCCCGCGATGCCATTGAGTGCCTTCGACTAATAGAGACACACGTGCGGGAACTACGGCCCCACGAAACCCGCGTCCTGCGGGAGCTACGGCCACACGAAACCCGCGTCCTCCGCCTGGTCGGCAACGAGGAGGGGGTCCGTGAGGCCCTGGCATCCAGGATTATCGTGGCGATGCGGCACTCGCCTTCGATCTCCCGGCGAGGTAGTGGTTGACGACGACACCGAACCCTGAAGTGCTTGTTGAATCCCGCGTGCAGACATACATTCGCGTCGCCGCTCATCGACTCGGGAGCCAACCCGAAGGCGGTGCAGGAGTTCGTGGGCCACTCGAAGATCCAGACGACCTATGACGTCTACGGGCACCTGTTCCAGGCAGCCGCGATGAGGTCCGTGAGCGGATGGATGCCTACCTCGAGGCGGCTGACGAGGTGCTGACTGGGGAACCAACTGGGGAACGAGCCCCCGAGGGCGCCACTTGACCGATCACGGAAAGGCCGCAGACCGCACGGATAGCCCAATGAAAACGCCCGGCACTTTGCCGGGCGTCTTCAGGGGTACAGGGAGGAGAGATATATGTGTTTATGGGAGGGAGGTCGACACCTCAGACGCCTACCGGCGCGCTGAACCGCGTTGCCGCGGTCAACGCCACCTGAGCGACGCCAACGCCGACCAAAAAGCTTGCTGCGGCCCACTCGCCCGTCGCGATCCCGACCATCAGCCCGCCGATCGCCGCGGCGGTCGCTAGCGCATAGTCGAAGCCGGCGTGGGCGGAGAGGGGGATCGTGCGCCTTGGGCCGGCTGCCTGAATCGCGAGCCCGAGGAGCAGCGCTCCTACCGCGAACGCGATCAGGGCGGCGCCCTGCCCGAAGCCGAGGACGAGCGGCGCGGCCATGATGGCCGGCGCGGCGATCGTCTCGATCACGGCGTGGGCGGAGAGGGGAATCGAATGCGAGGTCCGCATGACAGGATCGAAGATACGAACGTATGTGCGATCCGTGTGTGACTGGGGTCACAGATGGCGGTCATCTCCGTAGAGAGCCGCTCACGCTCGCACAATCGAAGTCCCGCGAAGCGAAGTCCCTGCAGGTACCGTTGACGGGATGGAGCGTCGTCGGATCGATGCGCTGCTGGCCGATCGAGGGCTGGCCGGCTCGCGGACCAGTGCGGCAGCTTCGGTGCGCGCCGGACGGGTGCGGATCGGACGCGACGGGGCGCGGGCCTCGAAGCCGGGCCAGCTCGTCCCGCATGATGCCGAGCTGCCGGGTCGAGCGAGGAGCCTCGCTACGTCTCGCGTGGGGGGATCAAGCTGGAGAACGCGCTGGGAGCCCTCGGCGTCGAGGTCGCGGGGCGGACCTGCCTCGATGTCGGCGCCTCGACCGGGGGATTCACCGACTGCCTCCTGCGCCACGGCGCGGACCGGGTGATCGCGCTCGACGTCGGCTTCGGACAGCTCGACTGGGGGCTCCGCAACGATTCCCGGGTGGAGGCCATGGAGCGCACCAACGCGCGCGAGCTTCGCCGCGGCGACCTGCCCGGTGAGCCCAGACCTGGCGACCATCGACGTCTCGTTCATCTCGCTCGCCAAGGTGCTCGCCCGCGGTCGCGGCCTGCCTGGCGCCGCGTGGTGAGATCCTCGCCCTGGTGAAGCCGCAGTTCGAGCTGGGGCGGGGTCGCGTCCGCGGGGGTGTCGTGCGCTCGGCCGCCGAGCGGCGTGAGGCCGTGCTCGAGGTTGCCATGACGGCCGTCGAGGCCGGCCTCCAGGTGCTCGGCTTCGCATCATCCGGTCTGCCCGGCCCCAAGGGCAACCGGGAGACGTTCATCTGGTGCGGCGCGGAGGGGCATGGGGTCGAAGACGTCGAGGCCGCCGTCGCTCGGGGTGGAGCCATGAGCTCGGAGGTCACGGCGCCGACGGCGGTTCGGAAGGCCTCGTCCTCACCCATACGCAGCCCGACCAGACGCGCAGCGGCTCTGCGCGCAGCGGCCGCCGCGGCGCAGCGCCTCTCGTGCACGCTGCTCGCCGATCCGGCGGAGCTCGCCAAGCACGGTGAGGCGGTTTCCGGGATCGAGGGCTACGAGGCGCCCCGGGAGGAGGTGGACCTGTGCCTGGTGCTCGGGGGCGACGGCACCATTCTGCAGGCGCTCCGAACCTTCGCCGGCACGGGGGTTCCCATCTTCGGGATCAACTTCGGCACCGTGGGCTTCCTCGCGGCGGCCGAGCGGGACGAATTCGAGAGCGGCCTGGAGCGAGCGTTCAGCGGCGACTTCGAGGTGATGACCCTTCCCGGCCTGCGAGCCAGGATCGACACGCCGATGCCGGTGGCGCTTGAACGACGTCTCGTTCATGCGCAAGCCCCAGGGCCGCGTGGCCGAGCTCTCGTACCGGCTGGGCGGGCGGGAGGTCGGCCACGTGCGTTGCGACGGGCTGGTCGCAGCCACCCCCGCCGGCTCGACCGGCTACAACCTCGCCAATCAGGGCCCGATCCTCGCCTGGGGGGTGAAGGGCTACGTGGTCAGCTTCGTCGCGCCGCACACGCTCACGGCCAGGGCGCTGGTGGTCGCTCCGGACGACGTGCTCCACGTTCTCAACCAGGCGGGTCGCGACCCCGTCGACGTGGTCCTGGACGGCGACCCGGTCGGCGAGCTGGCGAGCGGCGAGGAGCTCGAGGTTCGCTTCCGAGGAGGGCGTCGGCCGGCTGGCGCAGCTGCCGGGATCGAACTTCTACCGCCGAATCCGGGAGAAGTTCGGCCACCTGGCTCACTGATGGAGCGCAAGTGGTGGACATTGGTCGCCGTCTGCGTGGCGACGTTCATGTTGCTGCTCGACATCACGATCGTCAACGTCGCGCTCCCGTCGATCCAGCGAGACCTCGACGCCAGCCTCTCGAGCCTCCAGTGGGTGGTCGACGCCTACGCGCTGACGCTCGCCTCCTTCCTGCTCGTCTTCGGATCGCTCGGCGACCGGCTCGGGCGCCGGCGGATCTTCTCCGTCGGCTTCGGCGTCTTCACGGTCGCGTCGTTGCTCTGCGGCCTGTCGAACGACCCCACCGTCCTCAACTTCTTCCGCGCCCTCCAGGGCGTGGGCGGCGCGGCGATGTTCGCGACCTCCCTGGCCCTGATCGCGCAGGAGTTCGAGGGAAATCAACGTGCCAGCGCGATCGGCATCTGGGGCGCGACCGTCGGCGGGGCGGTGGCCATCGGCCCGCTCGTCGGCGGAGTGATCACGGACGCGTTCGGATGGGAATGGATCTTCTTCGTCAACGTCCCGATCGGGATCGCGGCGATCGTCCTGACCGAGACGAGGCTGGCGAACGTGGCGGCCTCCGATCCCGCAGCCCATCGACTGGGCCGGCCTGGCCACGTTCTCGCTGGCGCTCTTCGGCTTCATCTTCGGGCTCATCCGCGGCAACGCGGAGGGGTGGGCGAGCCCCCAGATCCTGGTCTCGCTGATCGGCGCCGCCGTGTTGATGGCGGCGTTCCTCATAATCGAGTCGCGGCGCGACAACGCGATGCTCGATCTCAGCCTGTTCCGCGTCCCGGCGTTCGGCGGGGTCTCGATCGTCGCCTGGGCGCTGTCGGCGGGGATGTTCGCGATGTTCCTCTACATCACGCTGTACGTGCAGGACGTGCTCGACTTCTCACCGCTCGAGGCGGGCTTGCGCTTCCTCCCGATAACGCTGCTGTCGTTCTTCGTCGCGCCGATCGGCGGCCAGCTCTTGAAGCGCTGGCCGGCAAGGATGCTGCTCGGAGTGGGCCTGATCCTGGTGGGCATAGGGCTTCTCCTCATGCACGGGATCGAGGTGGGGGACAGCTGGACGCACCTGCTGCCCGGCTTCCTGGTCGCGGGCATCGGGATCGGGCTGACCAACCCCGCGATCGCCTCGACGGCGCTCGGCGTCGTGCCACCGGCCCGAGCCGGGATGGCCTCGGGCATCAACTCGACCTTCCGGCAGGTCGGGCATCGCGACCGGCGTCGCCGCCCTGGGCGCGGTGTTCCAGTCCCGGATCGCGAGCGAGCTGGCCACGAGCGCTCCCGCAGGCGCCGTCCGGCTTCTCCGACGCCGTCGCCTCCGGCGCGACCCATCAGGCGGTGGCCAGCCGTGCCGCCCGCGGTCCGGCCCGAGGCGCTCGACGCCGCCAACCACGCGTTCGTCACGGCCTTCAACGAGATCCTGCTGATCGCGGCCGCGGTCTCGATCGTGGGCGGGATCCTGGGCCTGCTTATGGTCCGCCAGCGCGACTTCGTGAGCCCTCCCGCCGGGGAGCGCTGCCGCCGAGCCCGCAGCCGCCTGAGGGTCGGCCGCACGGCTAGAGGTCGATCCGTCCCTGGCCGCTGGTAAGTAAGGCGGAGTGCTGCACGAGATCCGGATCGAGAACCTCCTGCTGATCGAGCGTGCGGAGCTCCGCTTCGCCGCGGGGCTGAACGCGATCACCGGCGAGACGGGGGCGGGCAAGACGATCCTCGCTCACTCGCTGGATCTGCTGATGGGCGGCAAGGCCCGCCCGCAGATCGTCCGTCCCGGGGCGGATGAGGCCTACGTCGAAGGGCGTCTTCGCGCTTCCCGGACGGCCTGCTCGCCGACCCCGAGCTCGCCGAGCTTCGAGAGCGGCTCCCGGCGGAGGCATCGGAGATCGTGCTCGGGCGGCGGATCGGGTCCAGCGGGAGAACGAGCGCTTTCGTCCAGGGGCGCAGCGCCTCGGCGGGCGACCTGCGGGCGCTTGGATCGCGGCTGCTCGCCTTCTATGGGCAGCACGAGCACCGCAGGCTCCTGCTCTCCTCGGCGCAGCAGGAGGTGCTCGACGCCTTCGCGGGTGACGAACACCTCGAGCGGCGTGGGCGATACCGGGCGGTCCATGCCGAGGTGAGCGCCCTGTCGCGCGAGCTTGCCGAGCTTCGCGAGCGCGATGGGGCCAGAGAGCGGGATCTGGACCTGTTTCGCTACGAGCTGGCCGAGATCGAGGCGGCCGGGCCCGATCCGGCGGAAGCGCGCGCGCTCGAGGCCGATCGCGACCGGCTTCGCCACGCCGAGGGCTACGGACAGCTGCGTCGGGCGCCCTCGCGGCGATCGTCGGAGCGGACGAAGGGATCGGAGGGGCGCGCGTCGATGCTCGGGGAGGCGGAGACGCGAGCTGGCTGCACGGCGCGGGGTGGATCCCTCACTGGATGAGCTGGGCCAGCGAATCGGCTCGGCCACCGTGGAGCTGGACGACGTCGCGAGTGCGCTTCGGGCCTACCTCGACGGAATCGATGCCGAGCCCGCGCGCGTCGAGGAGGTCGAGGAGCGGCTCCGCGAGCTCGATCGCCTGAAGCGAAAGCACGGTGGGTCGATCGAGGCCGTGCTGGCGCACGCGGAACGATGCAGGGCCGAGATCGATCGGCTCGAGAACGTGGACGATCGCGCCGAGGAGCTCGACCGCCGCCTGGCCGCCGGGAACACCCAGCGTGCGGAGCTCGCGAGCGAGCTGACCCGAGACGAGACGCCGAGCCGCCCGCAGGCTCGGCAAGCAGGTCGCCGGCGAGCTCGCGGAGCTGGCGATGGAGGGGGCTGCGCTGGAGGTCTCGCTCGATCCGCATCCGGATGGCTTCGGTCCCAACGGGTCGGAGACGGTCGAGCTGCGGATCGCGACCAATCCCGGCATCCCGCCCTCACCGCTCGGGAGGCCGCCTCAGGGGGAGAGCTCTCGCGGGTCATGCTGGCCCTCACCGGGCTCGGCTCCGCAGAAGGCGAGCGCACGCTCGCCTTCGATGAGATCGATGCCGGGATCGGGGGCAACACGGCACGGGCGGTCGGCGAGAGGCTGCGCAAGCTGGGCGCCGAGCGGCAGGTGATCTGCATCACCCACCTGCCGCAGATCGCCTCCCTCGCCGAGACCCACTTCCGGATCTCGAAGCGAGCCGAAGGGGGCCACTCGTCGGCGACGGTCGAGCGCGTGGACGGCGACGAGCTGGTCGCCGAGATCGTGCGGATGCTCGGGGCGGCCGCGAGGCGACGAGGCGGCGAGCCGCCATGCGCGGGAGCTCCTGCCGCGGCCCGCGCTGCCCGTCGGCGCCGGGGGCTCCGCAGGCTGGACGATCTTCCGGCGGCGCTTTTCCGGATAATCACAGGCGGCTCGATGGCGTCTCCCCTTCGAATCCGCCGTCGCCCGCTGAGGGGCAACGGCCGCACCCCTCCGCAGCCGGATGCCGCCATCCACGGGAGCGCGAAGCTGGGGCGCCGGACGAAGGAGCTCGTCCGGCGCCTCGAGGCCGCGGACATCGCGATCATCGACCACACCGACCTCGATCGGATCGCGGCCGAGGACCTGGTGGCGAGCGGCGTGCGCGCGGTGGTCAACGTCGCCCCGTCGGTGACGGGCCGATACCCGAATGCGGGGCCGCTGCTGCTCGCGCGCGCCGGAGTGCGCCTGATCGACGCGCCGGCAGCCCCGCTGTTCGAGGAGCTTCGCGAGGGCGATCCGCTGACGATCGTCGGCGGGGAGGTTCGCCGCAACGGCACCGTGCTCGCCGCGGGGCGGGTCCTCGTCGCCTCCGAGCTCGCCGAGGAGCTGTCCGACCAGCGCCGACGCGTCGACGACGCTCTGGCGGCCTTCGCCGAGAACACGATGACCCGTCTCCGCGAGGAGGGCGAGCTGCTGGCCGGGGGGATGGAGCTGCCCCGGGTGGAGACCTCGTTCCGTGATCGCCACGTCCTGATCGTCGTTCGGGGCTCGACGTACCGCAAGGACCTTCGGGCGCTCCGAGCCTACATACGGGACGTGCGCCCGGTGCTGGTCGGGGTGGACGGTGGGGCGGACGCGATCCTCGAGGAGGGGCTGAAGCCGGACATGGTGCTGGGCGACATGGACTCGGCGAGCGACGAGGCGCTTCGCTGTGGCGCGGAGCTGGTCGTTCACGCCTATTCGGACGGGCGCGCCCCGGGCCAGCGGGCGGCTGGCGCGACTCGGGCTGGAGCATCGGGTGCTCCAGGCCGTCGGCACGAGCCAGGACGTCGCGATGCAGCTCGCCCACGAGAAGGGAGCGGGCCTGATCGTCAGCGTCGGGGCGCACTTCAACCTGGTCGACTTCCTGGAGCGCAGCCGCAACGGGATGTCATCGACCTTCCTCACCCGGCTCAGGGTGGGCGAGCTGCTCGTGGATGCCAAGGGCGTCAGCCGCCTCTACAACCCCGGCGTCACCCCGCGTCAGCTCGGGCCTGTTCCTGGCCGCGGCGCTGGTGCTGCTGACGATCGTCGTGATCACCACCCCCGCCCTGAGCGATCTCGTCGACCTGATCTGGCTGAAGATCAAGATCATCCTGGGCATCCGGTGATCCGATCCGGGCGGCCGCCCGACCTCGCCTGATGCGCTAGCCCATGGGGTACTCGGGTCGCTATCACGTCGCCTCGCTCGCTGCCGTCTTCCTGGCGCTGGCGATCGGGATCCTGATCGGAGTCGGGCTCGGCGACAACGTGCTCTCGGGCGCCCAGCGGGACCTCGAGAAGAGCCTGAAGAGCGATCTCGCCAACACGAGGAGCCACAACCAGGACCTGCAGGACCAGCTGAACCGGGAGCACGAGTTCTCCGAACAGATCTACCCGGCACTCGTCGGCAACCTGCTGAACGGCAAGCGGGTCGCGGTGGTCGCGTTCGGCGGGCTGCCGAGGACGTCCAGGCCGACATCGAGGCGGTGGTGGGGGGTAACAGCCCGACGGAGGCACAGCTCAGTGAGGTGGCGGTGGTGCGTGAGCCGCCCGACCTCCAGGCGCTGGCCGCCGCGGCGAAGGGCACCCCCTGGCGGCGGGTGGCCCGCGACCGCCGACGCTCAGGCGGCCCTCGCCCGCCGGTTCGGGCGGAGCCTGGTCACCGGCGGGCCGACGCTCGCCCGGTTCCGAGACCCCGTCCTCAGCGGGATCACCGGTCGGCCCAGGCCGAATCGACGCCGTGATCGTGGTTCACGATCCGCCCGAGGACCTCGGGCCGGCCCAGTCTCAGGCAACCGACGTGCTCGAGGACGGGATCCTGACCGGCCTCGAGCGGGCTGGCCGTGTCCCGGTGGTCGGCGTGGAGCGCTCCGATGCGGATCCCTCGTCGATCGGGTTCTACTCCTCGTCGGGCATGCCCGCCACGGTCGACAGCATCGACCTGGTGGCGGGACGGGTGGCGCTTGCGTACGCGCTCGATGGGGCCCGCGGCAACTACGGGGTCAAGTCCACCGCGGACCGGCTGTTGCCGACGCTGCGCCGCCCGGTTGCCGCGCGTCCGCCCTTCCAGAGCTCGCGGTGAGGCTCGTCGGGCTGGCGGTCTCGGTGGCCGTCGCGGCCGTGGTGGTGGGTCCCTGGCTGCGCGACATGGAGCGAACCGGGCTCGTTCGCGAGAACTATCGGGGGCGGCCGCGTCGCCTTTCCCGCGGGAGCCGTGCTCGTCGCCTGCTCGCTGGTCGCGCTCGCGCCGCTGGCGGTGCTCGACGACCGCGCCGACCTCGACCTGCTCGACCCGGATCTTCGGCGATGGGCGGTCTACGTTCTCGGGGTCGCCCTGCTTGGCTTGCTGGACGATGCGCTAGGCCGCGGGCCGGATGCCGGGGCGCCGCGAGGCTGGCGCGCGCACGCCAGGGCGGCTGGTCGCCGGACGGTTCTCGACGGGCGCGATCAAGGCCGTCGGCGCGCTCGCGCTCGCCGCCTACGCGACCTCGGGCCTCGGTGACCAGGACCTTCGCTACGTCGGTCGACCTCGCGCTGCTGCTGCTTGGCCACCAACCTCTTCAATCTGCTCGATCTGCGGCCCGCGCAGGGTGGAGAAGGCGTTCGCCGCCCTGCTCGTGGGCGTCTGCGTCGGAGCCTGGACGGTCGCGCCCCTCGACCTGCTCGGGCCTGTTCATCGGCCCGGTCCTGGTCGGAGCGGCATACACGGCTGCGCGAGCGCGGGATGCTCGGCGACACCGGGCTCCAACCTCGTCGGAGCGCTCGCTGGGATCTCGCTGCTGGTCACCCTCGGCGACACGGGCCGGATCGTCGCGCTGGCGATCGTGGCGGCGCTCAACCTGTACGGCGAGTTTCGCTCGATCTCGCTGGCGATCGAGCGCATTCCGCTCCTTCGCTCACTAGACTCGCTCGGCAGAGTTGACTGAGCGCCAGGAGGCAGAGCCCGGAAGATGAAGCCCGGCGAGACCAGGTTCATCTTCGTCACCGGTGGCGTCGTCTCCTCGCTCGGCAAGGGGATCGCGGCCGCGTCGATCGGGCGACTTCTGGTCAGCCGCGGGTTCCGAGTTCAGCTGCAGAAGTTCGACCCCTACATCAACGTCGACCCGGGCACCATGAGCCCCTTCCAGCATGGCGAGGTGTTCGTCACCGAGGACGGCGCCGAGACCGACCTCGACCTCGGCCACTACGAGCGGTTCACGGACGAGAACACGTCGCAGGGCCTCCAACGTCACCGCGGGCGCCGTCTACAACTCGGTCATCCGGCGCGAGCGCCGCGGCGACTACCTGGGCGCCACGGTCCAGGTGATTCCCCACATCACCGACGAGATCAAGCAGCGGATCCTGATCCTGGCCGAGTCCCAGGCCGTGGACTTCGTGATCAGCGAGATCGGCGGCACCGTGGGAGACATCGAATCGCTGCCGTTCCTCGAGGCGATCCGCCAGCTCTACACGGACCTGGGGCCGCGGCGATGCATGTTCGTGCACCTCACCCTGGTGCCCTACGTCGGCCACGCCGGCGAGCTGAAGACGAAGCCCACCCAGCATTCGGTCAACGAGCTGCGGAGGATCGGCGTCCAGCCCCATGCGATCGTCTGTCGCTCCGAGCGGGGGCTGGAGCGGGACATCCGGCGAAAGATCGCGCTCTTCGGGAGCGTCCCGGAGGAGGCAGTGATCTCGGCCCGCGACGTCGACAACATCTACAAGGTGCCGCTCGTGCTGCGTGCCGAGGGGATGGACGACCTCGTCCTCGACCACTTCGCCCTCGAGGGCCCGCCGCCCGACCTGTCCGAGTGGGAGGGGCTCGTTCGTCGCGCGGATGCCTGCGAGCGCACCGTTCGGATCGCCCTGGTGGGCAAGTACGTGCAGCTCGAGGACGCCTACAAGTCGCCGATCGAGGCCCTCACCCACGGGGGCTATCACTACGACACCAACGTCGAGGTCGAGCTGGTGAACTCCGAGGACCTCGACCTCGAGGCGCTCGCGTCCGCGGACGGCATCTTCGTCCCGGGCGGCTTCGGCGATCGGGGAATCGAGGGAAAGATCCAGGCGGCGCGGCTCGCCCGCGAGAAGGGCATCCCGTACCTGGGCGTCTGCCTGGGAATGCAGACCGCGGTGATCGAGTTCGCCCGCCACGTCGCGGGCATGGATGGCGCCAACTCGTCCGAGTTCGACCCCGAGACGCCCTACCCCGTCATCGACCTGCTGCCCGAGCAGAAGGAGGTGACCGACATGGGGGGCACGATGCGGCTGGGGGCCGACCCGGTGAAGATCCACGATGGCACCCGCGCGCGCGAGATCTTTGACGAGGCGGTGATCTACAAGCGTCACCGCCACCGCTACGAGGTCAACAACATGCTCCGGCGGCGGCTGGAGGACGAGGGGCTGGTCGCCGGCGGCACCTCGCCGGACGAGCGGCTGGTGGAGATCATCGAGCTGCCCGATCACCCCTTCTTCGTGGCCTCGCAATTCCATCCCGAGTTCAACTCCCGCCCCACCCGTCCCGAGCCGCTGTTCCGCGAGTTCGTGGGCGCCGCCGCGCAAGCGCGCGGAGTCGCGCGAGCCTGCGGACGTGGGCCCCGAGCTCGAGGAGGCCGAGGTCAGCATTCGCCGCGAGGCCGGCGCCGGCTAGACCAGCCCAAACCGATCGAGGGCCGGCGCACGGGAGGGGCTGGGTAGGGGCCGGTCGGCCCAAGCCCGTCTTCCGTCAAGTGGCGGGTTAGTTGGCCTGAAGCGCACTAATACGCCACTCGATGAACTTGGGCTACTTCATCGACGCCCTTCATCGCGCCGCCGCCCATGGACCCGTCCTTCATCGACCCGCCGCCCAACCGTCCTTCATGCCGCCGCCCACGGAACCGTCCTTCATCGACTCTCCGCCCATCGAACCGTCGTCCATTCCCATGGCATCCATGGCGCGCATCGCCTCCGGGGAGCCCGGGAGCGTCAGCCCGGGAACGCTCGCGGGCGTGAACGTGACGCCCAGGCCGAGTGCCAGGAGGAGCACCGCGATGCCGCGATTTGCGAGTGCCCTCCAGGGCAGGAGCTTCTCGGTGGCGATCATGGCCGCGATCAATGCCATCCATCCGAGGCTCATCACGCCGAGGGCGAACAGCGCCGCCATCAGGGCCCAGCAGCAGCCCACGCACCAGCCGCCGTGCAGCACACCCATGCGGAGCGCGCCGAGCCGGCCCGGTCGCCAGTGCGTGATCAGGAACATGAACGGGCTTCGGCAGTGGCGCAGGCAGACGTCCTTCAGCGGCGTGAGCTGGTAGGCGGCCGCGGCCAGGAGGATCCCGCCCGGCTAGATACTGGCCGGCGCCCTCCCAGGCGAAGGTGTCGCCGAAGACCTCCTTGCCCGCTCGATAGATGCCGTAGCCCAGCAACCCGGCGGCCGCCCAGGTGAGGAGGTAGCCGGCCACGAACAGAATCGTGACGCCGAGCGGCATCGACTGGCCGCGGTCGCGCCGTCCCTCCTGAATCCGGACGTGCATGAGCACCATCGGCGCGATCGACGGGAACATCATCGCGGCCATCATCACCACCCACACGCCCAGGAAGAAGCCCACCGTGCCGGGATCGGTGCCCGGGCCGGCGTCCATGCCGCTCATCTGCTGATCGCTGAGGATCCAGGCCACCACCGCGAGCACCAGCAGGAGGCCGATCAGGCCCAGCTGGATGAGCCCGGGGAGGGGCGGAGCTCGCCTGAGCGTCGCGGACTCCATCTAAAGGTGGTTCTAACAGCCCTCCACCGCAGCGTCAAGCGGCGGGCCGACGAGTCCTCGGACTGCTCCAGCTCATAGCCTTGACATCACCTTGAGCGATGAACAGCGCATGCTCGATCGCTTCGTGCGCCTCTGCGAGATCTCGAGCCCGACCGGTGAGGAGCGGGCGATCGCGGATGCGGTGCTTGGAGAGCTGCGGGAGCTGGGGGTCGAGGTTGTAGAGGACGGCGCGGCGGAACCCGGCGCGGGCCGGCGCCGGCAACCTGATCGCCCGGATGCCCGGCTGAGCGAGATGCGTGGGTGATGCTCGCGTCCCATCTGGACACGGTTCCGCACGACGGGCCCATCGAGGTCGCCTTCGAGGCGGGGGTCTTCCGCAGTCGCGGGGAGACGATTCTGGGGGCGGACAACAAGGCGGCGGTCGCGGTCCTGATGGAGCTCGCCGCCCGGCATGCGGAGGCTGCTGCCTCCGGTCGGCCTCGAGCTCGTGTTCACCGTGGCCGAGGAGGATGGGCTTCGAGGGGCGAAGGAGCTCGACCTGGCGGAGCTGCGGTCTCCGTTCGGGTTCGTGCTCGACCACGCGAGCCCGATCGGCGAAGTGATCACGGCCGCGCCCACGTACAAGCGCCTCGCGGCGGAGTTTCAGGGGATCGAGGCCCACTCGGGCATCCGACCCGAGGACGGTCGCAGCGCGATTCAGGCCGCTGCGGCTGCGATTGGCGGAATGCGGCTCGGGCGCCTCGACGACGAAACGACCGCCAACGTCGGGGTGATCGCCGGCGGAACGGCGTCGAACGTGATCCCGGGCCACTGCCGTCTCGACGGCGAGGCACGAAGCCTCGACGACGAGCACGCCAGCATTGCGATCGGGGCGATGGTGGACACGTGCACCTGGGCCGCGAGCGAGCACGAATGCGACGTCGACGTCGAGGTGACCGAGATGTTCCGCGGCTACCGGCTCGCCCCGAACGCGCCGCCCGTCGCCACCGCGCGAGCGGCGCTCGAGCGCTGCGGGATCGAGCCACGCGAGGTCGCGACCGGTGGGGGAAGCGACGCGAACGCTTTCTGCGCCGCCGGCTTTCAAGCCGTGCTGCTTGCCAACGGCACGGAGGCCAACCACACGCCCGAGGAAACCGTCGCCGCCGAGCGCATGGTCCAGATGCTGACCGTCTGTGAGGCGCTCGCCGACGAGGCCGCAGCGAGATGCTGAAGCTGCGCCGCGGCGTCGTGCTCGAAACGGACCCCCTGACCGTCGCGGGTGGGCGACGACGCGCGACCGGCGTGGGCCGACGGCTCGCTGGTCGGGGACATCGCGAGGGCGATGAGGTCGATCGTCAACACCGAGGCGCTCGACTTGGGTCTGGGGTCGGGGGGCTTCGACATCGTCCACGTGAACCTGACGCGGGGCCTAGGCGGAGACGCCGCCGGCGAAGGTCGTCACGTGATGAAGCTGAACTACACGCCGATGCAGCACTCGGTCGAGCCCGTGGACCCCCAACTGCGGCGGGAAGGGGAGGAGGATCCCTCCGGGTCGCCTGCGGCGGGAGGCCGCCCGCCACCGGTGGTCGTTCTGCCCCTGCACGGTCATCTCGCCCCGGCTGCCTGGGCCGCCTCGCGGGCGCGTCCGGGACTGCGACTCGGCTATGTGCAGAGCGGCGGTGGCGCGCTCCCGGGATCGCTGTCACGCGACGTCGCCGAGCTTCGCGAGCGCGGGCTGCTCTGCGGGCACGTGACCGCGGGCTCCGCCTATGGGGGAGAGCATGAGGCGATCACGGTGCTCGGCGCGCTCGACGCGGGACACCGCGAGCTGGGGTGGGAGGCGAGCCTGTGCGGTCCTGGGCCCGGGATCCTCGGCTCCGCCACCGAGTACGGACACGGCGGCATCGCAGCGCTCGAGAACGCCCATGCGGCGCTTGCGCTCGGGGCTCCCACGCTGGTCTCGCCGCGGATGTCCAGCTCGGACCCGCGCCCGCGCCATCGCGGCCTGAGCCATCACACCGCGACCGTCCTGGCGCTCCTCCTGGGGTCTGTGGAGGTCCCGGTCCCCGAGCTCGAGCTCGAGGGGTGGCCGACGGGCGACGAGGGGCCCAGGGAGGTCGATCTGCCGAGCATCCTGGATGCTCTGCACCGGCTCTGCGACGAGCGCCACGACGTGACCGTCGCGCCCGTCGACCTCCAGGGATACGCCGCCAGCGGGCTCCCGGCACGAACGATGGGCCGGACGATCGACTCCGATCAGCTCTTCTTCGCCGCTCCGCTCGCAGCCGGAGCCGCGGTGGCGCGGGCCGTAACGGGGGACGGGGCCTGAGATGGAGCGAATCGACTCCAAGGTCGTCTTCGAGGGCAAGGTCGCCTCCGTTCGCATCGACGAAGTTCCGCTATCCCGATGGCTCCACCTCGGTTCGCGAGGTCATCGGGCACCCGGGTGCGGTGGCGATCGTCGCGCACGACGAGCGCTTCCTCTATCTGGTGCGCCAGCCGCGGGAGGCGGTGGGGGAGGATGCCCTGCTGGAGCTTCCAGCCGGCAAGCTCGACGAGCCCGGGGAGGCGCCGCTCGACTGCGCCAAGCGCGAGCTGGCGGAGGAGGTGGGCAAGTCGGCGTCCGAGTGGCGCGAGCTGAAGCGCTTCTACACCAGCCCCGGTTTCGCGGAGGAGCAGGTGATCGTCTACCTGGCGACCGAACTCGACGACGCGAGCGCCGATTCCGACGAGGAGGAGCGAATCGAGATCGTGGCGTGGCCGCTGGAGGACCTGGACGGAGCGATCGAGGACTGCCGCGACTCGAAGTCCCTGATCGGGATGCTGATCTTTCGGGGGCTGCGGGCGACGGGCCACGCATAGCGGGTTGCACCGGCAGGTGAGCTCGCGCGGGCGGGGCGAAGGATCCGCCATGGCGGTTGCCGTCAAGAGGCCGGAGCGTCCCGAACCCCTCGTCGAGGCGCGCTTCGAGGCGCTCGTGCTCGACTTCCTGGCTCACCTCGAGTTCGAGCGGGGACTGGCGCGTAACACGCTCGACGCCTATCGCACCGACCTGCTGCAGTACGGCGGCTTCCTGGCGGAGCGCCACCGAGGCGCCACCGAGGCCGAGCCCGCCGACATCGCCGACTTTCTCGCCGACCTGGCCACCGGAAACGGGCAGGCGGCCTGCTCGCCGGCCACGATCAACCGCAAGACCGCCTGCCTGAGGTCCTTCTATCGCCACCTGCGGCGGGAGGAGTTGATCGACGCCGATCCGACCGCGGCGCTCCGCCCTCCGAGCAAGAGCCGAAAGCTGCCGCGCGTCCTCACCTACGCCGAGGTGAAGCGGCTCCTGGAGAGCGTCAGCGCAGGGTGATCCGATCGGGCTTCGCGATCGAGCGCTGCTCGAGGTGATGTACGGCTGTGGGCTGCGGGCCTCCGAGGTGGTGGGGCTCGACGTGAACGAGGTCGACCTGCGCCGGGGCTTCGTCCGCCCCCATGGCAAGGGCAACAAGGAGCGGATCGTCCCGTTGGGCCGGGAGGCGGCCGCCGCCGTGAAGCGGTACCTGCGCGCGGGACGCCCGGAGCTGATCGGGTCGCGATCGCAGTCCAGGCTGTTCGTCAACTTTCGTGGCGGCCCTTTGACGCGCCAGGGGCTCTACAAGATCATCCAGCGCCACGCGAAGGAGGTGGGGATGGGGGGGAGGATGAGCCCGCACACGCTGCGCCACTCGTTCGCCACGCACCTGCTCTCGGGGGGCTGTGACCTGCGATCGGTGCAGGAGATGCTCGGCCACGCCGACGTCGCCACGACGCAGCTCTACACGCACCTGTCGGGCGAGCGGATCAAGGAGGTCTATTTCAGGACCCATCCGCGCGCGGTGCTCAAATAACGAGGAGGCGACCATGCACCCAGCGCTCACAACCCTTCGGCCACCGCGAGGCGCCCCCTCCGTGGAGGATCGCTCCCACGCATCGGGCGGCGACCCGCCTCAGGGTGGCGACGGTCATCCGGGCCAGACGGCGCCCTCGCCCGCCGGCGCTCCACAGCGGCTCGAGGGTGGCTTTCGATTCTGGGCCTGTGCCCGCGGTGCCGACGGACGGTCTCGGACCACGGCCGTCTGGGGGCTGTGGCTCGACCAGGCGATCGTGTTCGCCGCCGATACCGAGAGCGTCGCCGTGGGGGACCCGTCCGTATTCCCAGCCTCGGTCGTCCAGCTCGACGACGCAGGCGAGGTGAAGGTCGTGGACGGCAGGGCGGAACGGGTGGACGACCGGGGCTCCTGCTCCGCTTCGCCTCCGAGTGCGAGGCCAAGTATGGCTTCGAGCCGGACCCGGGCGACCCTGACACGCCGGTGTACGCGGTGCGGCCGAGCGGGCTCGATCTCCAGCTGGAGGGCCGGACCTAGTACAACCACGGTATGCCCGAGCTGCCCGAGGTCGAGACCATTCGGCGCCAGCTCGAGCCAGCGGTCACGGGGCGTGTCATCGAGTCCGTTGAGGTGCTCGATGAGCGCTGGACCCGGCCCACCCCGCCGGCTGAGGTGGAGCGCGCGCTGGAGGGTCGCAGGATCGAGGCCTTGGAGCGGCGAGGCAAGTACCTGCTGTTCGGCCTCAGCGGGGACGGGACGCTGGCCATGCACCTGCGGATGACCGGGAACCTGACCCTGGATCAGGCCCGGGACGAGGGTGAGGCGATGCGGGGTGGCGACGTGCGCCCGAAGGCGTCCGCGGCCGAGACGCGCCACCTCCGAGCGGTGATCCGGTTGGAAGATGGCGGGCGCCTGTTGTTCACGGACGCCCGGAGATTCGGCCAGGCGGTGATCCTCGACGGCGATCGACTCGAGGAGTTCTTCGCCGCCCGGCTCGGAGTCGAGCCGCTCTCTTCGGCGCTCACCGCCGAGGAGCTCTGCCGGCTCGCCTCAGGCCGGCGAGCGCCGCTTAAGTCGTTCCTTCTCAACCAGACCCGGATCGCCGGCATCGGGAACATCTATGCGGATGAGGCCCTGCATCGAGCGGCTCTGCATCCGCTCTCGCCGGCCGGCTCGATGAAGCCCGAGGATTGCGAGAGGCTGCGGGACGGGATCGTCGCCACGCTCGAGGCCGGGCTTCGCAACGGGGGCGCTTCCATCGACGACTATCGCGACGCCCGCGGCGAGCGGGGGGTGATGCAGGATGAGTTCCTGGTCCACACGCGCGAGGGGAAGCCGTGCCCGCGATGCGGGGCGGAGATCCGGAGGATCGTGGTTGCCGGCCGCTCGACCTACTTCTGCCCTGGGTGCCAGCGTCGCCTCCGCCGGCGCCCCAGGCGCCGTGCCCGCGGACACGCGGCCGAATGAGCGAGCCGATCCGTCCTCCCGACGGGTTCCTGATCGGGCACTGGACGAACGAGGAGGGTGCAACCGGCTGCAGCGTGGTCATCGCGCCACCTGGCAGCCGGGGCGGGGTGGATGTTCGCGGCGGCGGGCCGGGCACGCGTGAGACCGACGTGATCGGGCCCCTCGCCGGCACGGGAGAGGTGACCGCGGTGCTGCTGACGGGCGGCAGCGCCTTCGGCCTGGCGGCGGCCGACGGGGTGATGCATTGGCTCGAGGAGCGCGGTCTCGGATACCGCACACCGGGCGGGCTGGTCCCGATCGTCCCCGCGGCGGTCGTCTACGACCTCGTGGAGGGGGACCCCGGTGCCCGCCCGGGCCCCGACGGCGGTTACGCGGCCTGCGCCTGCGCGGGAGGCGACGTACCGGACCGCGGCAGGGTTGGCGCCGGGACGGGGGCGGCGGTGGGAAAGATCCTCGGGCGCGAGCGCTCCGTTCCGGCCGGGATCGGCTATGCGGCCGCGCGGAGCGGCCGCGGCGAGACGGTGGCGGCGATCGCGGTGGTAAATGCCTTCGGCGACGTGATCGGCGAGGACGGTAATGCGCTTGCGGGCCCCCGGGCGGAGGACGGGAGCACGATCTCAACGGCTGCCGCGATCGCGACGATGGAGTCGCCCCCCGACTGGAGCCGCCTGGAGGAGCGCAACACCACGCTTGCCTGCGTGATGACCGATGCCTCGCTCGACAAGGCCGCCTGCACGCGGGTTGCCAGGATGGCGAGCGGGGGCGTCGCTCGCGCGGTCGACCCCGCGTACTCGGACGTCGACGGCGACGTCGTTTTCTGCCTGTCCTCCGGTGGCGGCGCCACCGAGCGCTTCACCCCGATCTCCATCGGCACGATCGCCGCGACGGTCACGGCCGCCGCGATTCGCGACGCGGTCCGGGCCTGATCGACCGAGGGCGCTGGTGCCGATCGCCGAGCGCGAGCCTCGTTCGTCCGATGTGGGCGGCATCTTTGCCGTCCCATGCCGGGTACCTACAAGACCGAGGCGATCGTCCTGCGCAGCATCCGCTACGGCGAGGCGGATCGGGTCCTGCATCTCTACAGCGCGACGCGGGGGCGGATCGGCGCGATCGCAAAGGGGTCACGGCGGCCGCGCTCGCGGTTCGGCGGCCGGCTCGAGCCGTTCTTCCGGCTGGATCTGGTCCTTCACGAGGGCAGGGGTGAGCTGGCGACCGTCACCTCCGCACACACCGTGGCTGCTCACTCACGCCTGCGCTCGAGTGGCCCGGCGCTGATGGCCGCGGCCCGCGGTTGCGACGCGGTGCTGCGGCTGCTCGACTCCGTCGAGGCCAATCCCCCCGCCTACAACCTCCTCTGTCGCTACCTGGCGCTGCTCGACGGCGAGCAATCGGTTGGCGGGGACGGGGCGGGAGATGGGGCGACCGGGCTGGCGACGGCGCTTGCGTTCCGGCTCAAGTTGGCGCTCGCCGCCGGGTTTGCCCCCGAGCTTGCGTCGTGTGCGCGCTGCGGTGAGGCAGACGGACTGGTCGCGTTCTCGGGGGCGGCGGGGGGTGTCGTCTGTGGCGCCTGCGAGCGGGGCGGGTTCGAGCTCTCCCGGGATGCCCACGTGTTCATGGTCGAGGCGCTCGGGCGACCGATGACGGCCGCGCCGGCGGCGCCGGCGCGCGCCCTGCGACAGGCGGAGCGGGCGGTTTCTGAGACGCTCGAGCATCACGCCCACGTTCGCTTGCGCGCCGCGGCCTGACCGGAAGAGCTCCATGGGGCTTGGCGCCCGGCGTGTGCCCTCGGCGTGCGCGTTAAGCGCCGCTAGCGTCGCCGGTAGAGCCGCTCCGTCACGCGGAGCTGGATCGGCCGCGGGGAGGGGCGGGTGGCGCGGATGAACCAGCGGATGGTCCGGCCTGGGATCACGGAGCGCCGGCCACGATCGAATGCCGCGAGGGACTCGCTCACCACCTGCTCGGCAGGGATCTGGCCGGGGACGACGGCGACTCGGTCCGCCTCGTAGCCGGCGACTCCCTGCCATTCCGTCGGGACCGGGCCCGGGTTGACGGCCATGACGCGGACTCCCGAGCCGCGCAGCTCGGTGTGCAGGGCGTCCGTGAAGCTGATCACGAACGCCTTCGTCGCGGCATAGACGGACTCGTAGGGGATCGGCTGCATGCCGGCGGTGGAGGCGACATTGATGATCCCGCCGCGGCCACGCTCGACCATCGGAGAAAGAAACGCGTGGGTGAGGGTGACGACCGCCTCGCAGTTGACGCGGACCTCCTCGGCGTCCCGCTTGGCGTCCTGCTCCAAAAACGGGCCGGAGGTCCCAAAGCCCGCGTTGTTCACGAGGATGCCGATGTCGATTCCGAGCTTTCCGACGCGCTCCTTTACGGAGGGGGCGTCCGTCACCAGGTCGCAGGGGACGACGTGCGTCTCGGTCGGCAGCTCGGCGGCGAGGCTCTCCAGGCGGTCGGCGCGCCGGGCGACGAGCACCAGATCGTGTCCCCGCAGCGCGAGTTGGCGCGCGAATTGTTCGCCGATTCCCGAGGATGCGCCGGTGATGAGCGCAGTTTCGGGCACCGGCTGACCCTATTCTCTTTCTGAGTTGTCCACCGCCTCGAGCCAGTCGCCGGCCGTGTCCGCCCGCTCCTTCGAGGAGCGCACCCGCTCCTGGGAGAGCGAGTACCTGTGGGAGAGGGCGACGCCGTCCTATCCGGCGATCAGGCGCGAGCCCGAGCCGGATAGTCCGATGCGCACGCCCTTCCAGCGCGACCGCGACCGGATCGTCCATTCGAAGGCGTTTCGCCGCCTGAAGCACAAGACGCAGGTGTTCATCGCGCCGGAGGGCGATCACTATCGGACGCGGCTGACCCACACGCTCGAGACGTGCGGCATCGCTCGAACGGTCGCCCGCGCGCTGGGGTTGAACGAGGATCTGGCGGAGGCGATCGGCCTCGGGCACGACCTAGGCCATCCGCCGTTCGGCCATATCGGGGAGGAGACGCTGGATGAGGCGCTTCGCGAACGCGCGGGGCGAAGCTTCAGGCACAATCGCCAGTCGCTTCGGGTGGTTGACGTGCTGGAGCGGGATGGGCAGGGGCTGAATTTGACCGAGGCGGTGCGGGATGGGATCCTCAACCACACCGGGCCGCAGGACCCGCTGACGCTCGAGGGCAGGGTGGTTCGCCTCGTGGACCGGGTCGCCTACATCAACCACGACCTCGATGATGCGATCCGCGCCGGCATCATCGCCCCGGACGACCTGCCGGCGGCGGAGATCGAGCTACTCGGCCCCACGGGGGCGAGGCGGATCGACTCCCTGGCGCGCGACATCGTTCAGGTGTCCCCGAGCGCGGGGGACATCGTCCAGAGCGAGGAGATCGGCGAAGCGATGCTTCGGTTGCGCGAGTTCATGTTCGAGCGCGTGTACCTGGGGGCGGAGGCTCGCAGCGAGCACGAGCGGGTGCAGCGAACGCTGCGGGGCCTGTTCGACCACTACGGCGACCATCCCGAGGAGGTGCCGGAGGGGGCGCCGGGAGCCGACGAGGTGCAACGGATCACGGACTACATCGCGGGGATGACGGACCGCTTCTGCATCGCGACCTTCAAGCGTCTGGCGCTTCCCGAGGAGAGCAGGTTATGAGCGGCTTGGTCCCCGGCGCGATCTCGCGACCTTGAGCCTGTTCACCCCGGACACGGTCGAGCGGGTCAAGGAGGCGGCCGACATCGTGGAGATCGTCTCCGCCTACACGGACCTGAGGCGTGGCGGGGAGCGGTACACCGGCCTGTGCCCCTTTCACGAGGAGCGCACGCCATCGTTCTCGGTCGACTCGCGGGAGAAGCTCTACCACTGCTTCGGGTGCGGGGTGGGCGGCGACGTGATCAAGTTCGTAGAGGAGAAGGAGGGGCTCGGGTTCCCAGAGGCGGTCGAGGCGCTGGCGGATCGATACGGCGTCGAGGTGGAGCGCGAGAGCGAGGATCCTCGCGCCGATGATGCTCGCCGGCGGCGGGCGCGGCTCGTCGAGCTGCTGGAGCGAACGGCGCAGTTCTACGTCGCCTATCTGTGGGAATCGCGGGAGGCGGGGAAGGCGCGTGACTATCTGGAGTCGCGTGGCCTGGGGGAGGAGGTCCTGCGGGGGTTCGAGGTGGGCTTTGCGCCAAGTGCCTGGGATCAGGTGCTCACGCGTGGCCAGCGCGCCGGATTCACCGTCCCCGAGCTGGCGGCGGTCGGGCTGGTGCAGAAGGGGCAGAAGGGGGGGCACTACGACCGCTTCAGGGCGCGGATCATGTTTCCCGTGCGTGACCCGCGTGGGCGAATGCAGGGCTTCGGCGCGCGTGCGCTGCGCCCGGACTCGAAGCCGAAATACCTCAACTCGCCGGAGGGCGAGCTGTATCGGAAGGGGCGGACCCTCTATGGGATCGACCGCGCGCGCGGGCCGATCGCGAAGGCGGAACGGGCGGTGGTTGTGGAGGGGTACACCGACGTGCTCGCCGCCCACCAGGCCGGCATCGAGCAGACGATCGCGGTGATGGGGACGGCGATCACGCCGGAGCAGCTTCAGCAGCTCGCTCGGTACACGGAGGAGGTGGTGCTGGCGCTGGATGCGGACCGGTCGGGGCGGGCGGCGATGCTGCGGGCCCAGAGGGTCGCGGGCAGCCGTAAGGTTCGCCTGCGCGTGGCGGCGATGCCGGCGGGGGAGGACCCGGCGGACATGCTTCAGAGGGGCGAGGGGGAGAGGGTTCGTGGGCTGATCGCGGATTCGATGCCGCTCCCGGAGTTCCACGTGCGTTGGGTGCTGGACGAGGCGGATACGAGCTCCCCGGAGGGTCGCGATCGGGCCCTGGACGAGGTGGTGCCGGTGCTCGCCGCGATGGGTGAGTCGATCAGCAGGGATGAGCTTGCGAGGGTGATCGCCGATCGGCTCGACGCCGATCCGGGGCTGGTGATGCGCAGAGTGCAGGGCGGGGCGGGAGGCGGAGGTGCGGCGCGCGCCGGAGGCGGGTGTGGCGAAGGTGGATGGGGACCGGCAGGAGGGTGCGGCCTCGCTTCCGCTGAGCGCCCGTGAGCGGCGGGAGAGGGCGCTGCTCTCGATGTGCATCGCCTCGCCTGATGAGGGGAGGGAGTTCCTGGAGCGGTTGACCCCGGATCATCTGTCCGCGCCGGTCGTCGAGCGCGCGAGGGGTTGGCTGGCCGGGCATCTGCAGGAGCCGCTGGCCGGGCTGCCGCGGGAGGACGAGGAGCTGGTTTCGCTGGTCACGCAGCTCGTGATGAGCGCCGAGCGGGAGCCCGGGAGTCGCGACGCAATGGAGCTGAACCTCCTCCAGCTCGAGCAGGCGGTGGTCGAGGGTCAGATCGACGTCGTCCGGCAGGAGGGGGGAGACCCTCCGGTGGAGCTGCAGCGGCGCCGCGCGGAGCTCGCGGAGCGCATCGCGCATTGGGAGACGGCGAGCGCCGGGTGACCCAAGCGTCCCAGGGGCGCGTCGTCAGCGACGGTAGAGGATCGCCGAGTTACGCCTTCGTAAAGCCATAATCACGGGGAACATACGTTCGCTTGATCCGTCCGACGCCCCTGGCACGGTCCGGCCATGGACCGAGAGCAGCTGGAGTGCTGGCTGGACGACGGGCTGTCCCTGTCGGACATCGGGACCCTCATCGACCGCGATCCATCGACCGTGGGTTACTGGGTGCAGAAGCTCGGCCTGGTGGCCAACGGGCGGTCGGCACATGCGCCAAAGGGGGCGCTGACACGCGAACAGCTCGAGCCGTTGGTGCGCGGCGGAGGAACCCTTCGCGAGATCGCCGACGAGCTGGCTCGCAGCGTGACAACGGTGCGTTACTGGATCGCCAGGTACGGCCTCGAGCGTCCAATCGATGTCCGGCGGCGGGACCGTACCCGGGCACTTGCCCGGGGAGAGCGAACGGTTACGCGACGGTGCGAGCATCATGGCGAGGGGGTCTTCGTGATCGAGACCCGCGGCCGGATGCGCTGCCGCCGATGCCGAATGGAGCGCGTCGCCGAGTGGCGCAGACGCGTAAAGGCGCGGCTAGTCCGAGAGGCCGGTGGAGCCTGCCATCTATGCGGCTACGATCGATGCCAGGCGGCCTTGCAGTTTCACCACCTGGATCGAACGACGAAGTCGTTTGCCCTGTCTCGCCGCGGCATTACCCGGTCCATCGAAGCGTTTCGCGAGGAGGCGGCGAAGTGCGTGCTCTTATGCGCGAACTGCCACGCCGAGGTGGAGGCGGGTCACTCCCGAATTTGAGCCTCGACCCGAAACTCCCCCGGGTGGACTCGAACCACCATGACTTGATTAACAGTCAAGCATGTTGCCATTACATCACGGGGGACCGTGTGATCTGTCACAAAACGCTGACCGATCACCCGACGACTGCCCGCCGAGAAGTCTAGATGGACCGGCCGCTCATTTCCCGCTCGTAAGCCGCTCGGCGAGCTCAGCGCCGCGCTCCGCGCCGTCGTGCTCCCGAGACCAACGGGCGATCTCCGCCGTGCGACCCGCGAACCGCCGATCGCCGAGAATCCGCTGCGCCGCCCACCGCAGCGACGCGGTCCCGCGGAGCCGCCAAGGGACCATCAACCCAGCTCCCGCCCACGCGACCCGCGCGCCATTCTCCGCCATGTCACCCGCGCGCGGACAGCACAGCACAGGCACCCCCGCCCCGAGCGCGCGCGCCACCGTCCCGTGCCCCCCGTGGCAGATCACCAGTGACGCCCGCGCCATCACCCGCGAGTAGGAAAGCCAATCCACCACCACCGCATCGGCCGGCACGTCGGGCAACTCGCCGGCCAGCCCCGGCCGATTCGTCGTCGCCACCACACGCACAGGCTCGCCGGCGAGGCCCCGCAGCGCGTCCCTCACCAGCTTCAGCTCCGGATCCTGCGCGGTGCTCGGCGCGACGAGCACCAGCGGGTCATCTCCGGCCGGCAGATCGACCTCCGGGTAGGGCAGCTCGAAGTCCATCGGCCCGGTGACGTGCACATTTCCCGGCCAGCGCCGCGGATACTCGAGCTGCGGGAATGTCCCAACCATGGCCAGCTCCGCGCTGATCCCCCCGTGAAACCGATCCACCGGACGCAACCCCACCGCCGCTCGCGTCTCGTTCATCTCCCTCCGTCCCCGGCGCAGCCCGCTCGTCAGCGCCGGTTCCCACACCCGCCACGCCGCCCTCCCGAGCGCCGTGCGCGGCGGCTGCGCGCCAAATGCAAAGAACGGCATTCCCGGCTCGTGCACGGGATACACGTGCGGTATCAGCGTGGCCCTCTTCACCCCCGCCTTCTCCGCGGCCAGGCTCGGCGCCGCGGTCAGGACGTCGCTCACCACCAAGTCCGGCCGAAGCTCCTCGATGAAGGGAACCAGCGCCAGGGCCGCATCCGCAGCCGACGCACCCTCCGCCGAACCCGGGGGCGGGGGAGGGAACGTCTTGTACTCCTCCGCGGCGGTGAACTCCAGCCCCTCCGCCTCGACCGCCTCGCGCCACCGCTCCCACGTCTCGACCACCACCCGATGTCCGCGCCGCCGCAAGGCACGCGCAAGCGCGATCGCCGGGAAGGCGTGACCGGCGTCCCCGAATGCAGCCACCAGGAACCGCTTCGAGCTCACCCCAGGGCAGCTCGAGCGCCGTCGCGCCCGAGCACCTCCGCTCCCGCTACACGCCCACGTCGTCGCCCGAGCGCATGAACACGATCTCGGGTACGAGGCAGGCCGGGGAGGTCCTCAGCAGGAAGCGAACCGACGCCGCGATGTCCTCCGGGCGAATCATCTCCTCGGCCTTCACCTGCCCCTTCACGAACTCGGTCATCGGCGTGTCGACGAACCCCGGGCACAACGCCGTCACCTGAATCCCGTCACCCGACACCTCCTTCTGCGTCGCCTGGCTGAATCCGACGACCCCCGCCTTGGTGGCCGAGTACACCGACAGCCATGGCTGTCCCGACTTCCCGGAGATCGACGCGGTGTTGACGATCAGCGCCTTGCCGTGCTCCTCACCGGCCTCTCGGAGCATCGGCAGGGCCTGGCGGGTGGCGATGATCAGGCTCCGCAGGTTCACCCCGAGCTGAAGGTCCAGGTGCTTGGTGACGATCTCCGACATCGGCTGGCCGATCCCGACGCCTGCGTTGTTCACCAGCACGTCCAGGCGCCCGAAACGGTCGCGATGAGATTCGACGACGGCTCAGGACAGCGTCCTCGTCGGCCATGTTGGCCGGCACCGCGTTGACGTCCGCGCCGGTGCCCCTCAGCGTCTCCGCAGCGGCTTCGAGCTTCTCGGGGCGGCGCGCGGAGACGGTCAGCCCGTAGCCATCCTCGCCGAGCGCTCGGGCGATCGCCAGCCCGATGCCACTCGAACCACCTGTTATGAGCGCCGCTCGCTCGGCCACCACCAGTCTCCTCTCGTCTCGCTGGGCGGCTGGACCCTACCGGCCAATCGCCACTACTCCCGCCCTCCCGCCGCCTCGAGGGCGTCCCCCGGCTCGTGAAACCACGCATACCGCAACACCTTGCCGTCGCGAAGGGTCCACAACGCGGACTCTCGACCCTCCACTTCGAGGCCGCTTCCCCGGCCGCGTGCCCGGTATCGGACCACAACCGCCACTCGATCGCCCACCACGGTGAACTCCTCCGGCTCCATCTCCCACGCCTCCCACCCCTCGAGCGTTCTCTCAACCGCCCTGCTGAACGCGTCGAGGCCGCGTCGCGTCCCCGGCTCCACCGCTCCGGTGGGATTGACGTACTCGATCTCAGGGTCCATGAGCTCGATCGGGCCGGGGAACCCCTCCTCGGACCACTGGTCGTAGAAGCGCTGGACCACCTCCACGTTGTCCTGCGACATCGATCCCTACCTCGAAGGCCCAGTCACGTTGACATCCTCCTGCTTGATCGCGGTGCACCCGGAGTAGTCGGTGCGGCTGAGCAGGATCCGTTGCCCCTCGAGGTATTCGTCGGCCGCCTTCCTCCCCCCGAGGAGATGCCCGTTGCGTTCCAAGGCCGACATGGCTCTCGCAGTATCTCGCGCGGGGACGAGTCCCTGCCGATGCCCCGATGCGTGCCGCCCTAGGCGCTACGCTCGGTCGAGGCGGCGGAAGGGGCCGAGCGAAACGGCGCGAAACCCGCTTCGCAGGGCAATAGGCAACGTCCGGGCCGGTAGCTCAGTTGGTCAGAGCAGCGGACTCATAATCCGTTGGTCGGTGGTTCGAATCCACCCCGGCCCACTAGAAAAGCCCCGCTAGTCGGGGCTTTTCGATTGTGCGGGATCGTCAAGTCAGGAGATGGCGATCGCGTTGAGTTCGCCTGGCGCGGTGGAGCACTACATATTCCGCGTTGGCGATCGGATCTATGCCGACCATCCGGTCGACCCGGAACACCATCCGTTCTTCGAGCCGTTCGGTAGCCCAGCGGTCACAAAAGCTCGCGGCCTGCACCACTAACGAGGCGGGCGAAGTGGGCGCCCTACTCCCGCAGCCCGGCGGCTTCGAGGGCCCGAGCTCGATCCATGCAAAGACGACGCTACGCCTGAACCGCCTCCTGCGTCTCCAGGCGCGCGCCCATTACATCCTGCATGCGCGCTGTGTCCAGATACTGCTGGAAGCTCGTGACCTTGCCCTCGCGCAGCTTGCACACGTGACAGAACTGGGCGTCGATGCTCTTGCCGGTGGCCTTGTAGCTCCCGCTGTAGCGGCCCTCGACGATTACGGCCTCGCCCGCGTCATAGAAGTCTCGGGGGGCGACCGTGAATGAGTCCCACTCCTGGCCGAGCTTCATGAATAGGTTCTCCACGATCGCATCCGGTCCGATCCAGGGCTTGCCCTCCGGCTCATACGGGTTGCTCTCCGCCTGTCGCCATTCGATCTGTGGATCGAAGCTGGCCAGGACGGCCTCGATATCGCCGCGCCCGAATGCCTCGTACATGCCGCGCAGCACATCGACGTTTCGCGGCAGACAGGGAACGCAGGCCCCTCCCGTTCCTCATCGATTGGCGCCCCCCTCGGAAGTTCTCCTGCGAAACGAGCGCCTTCGGCGGCCGGCGGTGGTCGCCACCCCGTTTGTAAGTCGTGGCAACGGGTAATGACCCCGCCATGCGAAGCCTGCTGGGGATCATCTACCTGGTGGTCGGGGCCTTCATCGCCGCCGATCATGATTACTTCAAGAACGTGGACCGGATCGAGGAGGTCGCCGAGGCGGCGCTCGCGGTCGTCCTCTGGCCGCTGGTGCTCTTGGACGTGAGCATGCGCTTTTAGAGGGCCCTAATGCCGATAACCAGGTAGGGGAGGATTCTCGAAGCAGTCCACGTTCTCCTGCGGCATCGCCTAAGAGGGCTCCCCAACAGGAAGCGCCCGGTTCTTCACCGGGCGCTTCCTTGAAATCTGGCCGCGCGAGGCGCGACCTCCTCAAAGTGAGCGTCTAGTCACGCTCCACGCTCCCGCACTGGGCACGGTTGAGGATCGTGTCATTGGCGTCGGCGCGGACCTCGTCGCCGCCCTGGCAGATCACGGTGTCGGGAGCGGCGCCCGGCTCTCCTCCGCTGTCACGAGCATCGACCCGGTCGGCATCGGCCCCTCCGACGAACGTATCGGCCCCCTTGTTGTCCCTGACGTCGTCGGGCCCGGCATTGCCATTCAATCTGTCGTTGCCATCCTGGCCGTCAACGTTGTCGCGTCCGTCCTGGCCATTCAGGATGTCGCTCTGGGGCCCACCACGCGGCTCGTCGCGGCCGGGGCCGCCGTTGATCTCGTCGGACCCCCGATTGCCGTCGAGGTTGTCGCTACCGGTGCCGCCATTGACCTCGTCGTTGCCCCGCTCCCCCTGGACGAAGTCGTTGCCGCCCAAAGCCGAGATCTGGTCGGCCTGATTCGTTCCCCTGATCACATCATTGCCGTTCGTCCCGGTGATCACAGCGGCCAGCGCTGTCCCTGCAAACACCGCTGTTGCCACCAGCACGGCGGGTACGAGACGCGCCGCCTGGTTTACGTACGGCTTCCTCCACATCATGGCCTCCTTTGGGTTGGCACTTGGGCTTCCGGGGCTTCCTCTGTCCGAAAGAGGACCCTCAAGCCGTAGACACGGGCGCGCCACGAAGATCACGCGCTGCGGGTGTCAGATTGCGACCCTACGCCCGCAGTCCGGCGGCTTCGAGGGCTTGATGCTCGTCGAAGAAGGCACGAACCTCGACCACCTTCCCGTCGCCCAGCAGGTAGACGAGACACAACGGCTGCTCGACCTCTACACCGGTGTCCTTGCCGCGGCCCCACTGCTTCCCGCGAACGAGGACGCTGTCGCCGGCGTCAACGTAGTCGTCGAGTTCGATCCGCCACTCGCTCCACGCGTCGGCCCAGACGGCCAATGCGTGAAAGACGCCCTTTATTCCGTGATGGGCCTGGGCATCGGGGAAGTCCGGTGGGTCGTGCCAAACGATGTCCTCGGCGGACGTCTCGGGCGACAGCTCACCGGTTGTCTTGAATCGCTCGACCTGGCTGCGAACGACCTCCACGTTCTCCTGCGACATCGCCTACTCCGAGAGCCTGGCGGCTTCGAGGGCAGCGGCTTCAGTAGAAAACGTCTGCCACCGCACGACCTTCCCGTCACGCAGTTGGGAGACCACCCAGATCGCATCTTCGAACGGCGTGTCGCTCCCCTCGCCGCGGCCGTGAGCCTGCACGTTGCTGATCGTCATGTCGCCCACTCCCTGTATCCCGAGTACCTCGGCATCGAAGTCCGGGAAAACGCCGAAGATGCTTCCCCACCATTCGCGGATTCCATCATGACCTTGGAGCGCGCCCCCTTCCACGGCGAGGATTCGCGGTACCGCGACGACTTCACGGTCCATCAACGCCAGGAACCCATCAAGGTCCCGGCGACTGATGGCATCCCAGGCTCGCCGGGCGAGCTCCACGTTCTCCTGCGACATCGCCCGCGCAGTATCTCGCGGTCCAACGGCTGAGAGCGCCACCCGGCGGTCTCCTTTGGCGACGCCGTTGGGGGCGGGGACCCCGGGCCGACGGCCACGTTCACGCAGGCTCAAAGCGGAGCCAGTTTCCCCTCCTCGGTGGGCTTGGCGTTAGCTCCTGCGAAGGCCGCCCTCTGCAACGTGGACAGCTGATCCGCCCCGGCCACAGCGCTCAACGGGGTCCAATCGCCATTCAGCTCGATCTGGCCCGCGGCCTCGACTTCGGGATCCAGTGTCGTGCGGGCGAATACCACGACGCATTCGCGGCCCTCGCGTTCGTCGGTGATCGTGTCGCCGCCTGGGACCATGTAGCCGACTTGGGCCTCGGTGTAGTTGTGTGCGACCGCGAGGTGGCGGCCGGCGGTCAGGGTCCCCGGATCGGAGTTCCAGCTTCGCAAGCACTCGCGGGGGGCCGGGGATGCATCCGGTGGCTGGGATCCGGAGCGAGCCAGCGCGATTACCCCGACCAACGCGGCGAGTATGACCGCAGCGGTACCCAAATAGCTCAGCCTGGTCCGCAAGGCGGAAGCCTCGGTGAGATGAGCGCCTACTCCCGCAGCCCGGACTCGCCGTAACCGTCGTCCGAGGGCTCCCCGACCTCGAAATCCCCGCCCTGAAGAGAGGCCAGGACGCGGACTCGGGCTTTCTGCGGGTCCGGAGCTGCGAGGCGGGCCACCAGGCCACCGTCTTCTTGTACGACGTTTTGAATCCCGTTCAACGCCAGCAGGCCAGTCGCTCGGGCTCGGTCACCTGCGACGGGGACAAGGTAGTAGGCCACGATGGGGACCCTACTCCCGCAGGCCGGCGGCTTCGAGGGCCTCCTCACGGTCTACGAAGATCCGGATGCGCTCGATCTTGCCGCTGGCGAGGTCATAGACGTTCGCGGTGCGCGCGGCCTGCGGGATGCCATCGGCTTGTGCAGTATCTCGCGCGGGGAGCAGGCTCAATCGATGAAGGGCAGCCTGTCCGCCATGCCGGTCACCTCGAACGTCCGCTCGACCGCCGGGGCTAGCTCCCGCCAGATGGCGAATCGCGTTCCGTTCATGCTTGACAGCTCAACCGCCATCAACAGCGCCTTCAGGCCCGTCGAGTCGATGAATCTCACCTCGCCCAGATCGAGAATGACGGTTGAGCGTTCGCCCGCAAGCGCCCGGCGTAGCTCATCCTCGAACGTCTTGGCGGACGCAATGTCGAGCTCCCCAGTGGCCCTGACCACCCAGGTGCCTCCGTCGAACTCACTCTTAACCCGAAACCCATTCGGGGATGTCCGGTCGTTGCCGGCCATGGGCCCTTCTCGTTCCTCTCGAAGGGAATGCCGCCTGCTTGGAAGGAAGAGAGGAAGGGAGAGCGCCTTCGACGGCCGTCTATCGACGAGGCTACTCCGATTTCGGGGCGGCGGGGTATCCCTTCAGCCGTCCGCAGCCCTTCGAGCCCCCCCAATCCCGGCTCGGATCAGCTCCACGTTCTCCTGCGACATCGCTAGTCCTCGCGTCGATGAATTCATCTCGCTCGATCCGAAGCGACTCGAACGTGGCCGATATCGCGCCAAACGTGAGAAGCGGGTGCCCCATTCCATTGAAGCACCCGCTCCCCCCAACGTTCGGGCCCGGCACAGAGGAGGCACCCCGGAGCAGCGGACACGCTCCGAGCCTTGAGTGCCGAAACCGGACGGTGGATCCGACCATACCTTCGGCGTCCCCGCTCGTGCAAATAGGCCTACCGGGTTTCATTACCCCGCATGGGTCAGGGGTTTCGCGCCGCTCCGGGCGTCCGAGCCACGGCGTCGCCGGCGGCCCCTCCGCGCACCCGGAGCGTGATCAGCACCGCGGCGATGGCATAGAGGGGGGACAGTGCGATGCTGGTCGCCGCCTCGCCGATCCAGTCGCCCAGGAACCCGCTCTCGAAGGCCCCGTGGCTGAGCGCGAGCACCGCATCGGTCAGCGCCTCGCTGGCGAGGGTGATCGGGCCCAGCACGGCCAAGACGGTCCAGAAGTGCCCCCGGACGAGTTGCCGGCTTCTGCTGAAGGAGCTCCGCACCCCGTCGTCCTCGAGCTCCACCAGCGGTCCGGCCAACGCGAACCAGGTGAACATCACGACACCGGGCACGACGAGCAACAGCAGTCCGATCACGACCGCGACCCCGAACAGGATGTCGACGGCGATCAGCCTCCCGTACGAGAGCGATCGAGCAATCTCGATCAATGTCGGCCCGTCGCCTCGCACCGGCTTCGCGAGCGTCAACGCGACGGCACCGCTGTAGAAGACCTCCCCCAGCAGGGTGGTGGTCGCCTGGGCGAAGAAGCCGAGGACGAGCGCCCCGAAGGCGAGGTCCGAGATGTCGTCCACGTGTTCGACCTCGATCTCCCCGACGCCGTTGGCGGCCGCGTCCAGAGCACCAAGCGGCACGAACACCAGGACCCCCAGGAGAAGCAGAAAGCCCGCCCGCCCGGCGAACGTGCGGACCGTCTGCAGGTATATCCCCTTGGCCGTCACCGGGCTTCGCTCCGGGGCAACCCTAATGTCCGCCCCTCGCCGATCCTGAACGAGCGCTGGCGGTGGCGTGGTGGTCGCTCGCTAGCCTGGCGCGGATGGCGCCGCCAACGCGAGGGCTCACGCTTGCCGCGGTCATGCTGCTGCTCGCGACGCTGCCCGGCTGCGGCGGAGGGAATGGGGACGGCGACACGCTGACCAAACCCGAGTTCGTCGCCAAGGGCGATGAGGTCTGCAGGCAGGCAAGGCAGGCATTCGTTGCGTCGCAATCCAGCCCCCCGAGCACGCCCGAGCAGGCGGCCGCTCTGCAGAGGGAGCTGATTCAAGCCTCGGAGAGCGAGCTCCATTCGATCGAGGCGCTCGACGCTCCGGCCGAGGTCGAGCCGGCGCTCCAGCGCTACCTGAGAGCTCGCGAGCAGGGAATCGCGCTCCTGAGGAAGGGTCTGGAGGCGGCGCAGAACGAGGACGCCCAGGCCTACGCGACGGCCCAGCGCCAGGTGGCAGCCGGCCAGGTGGACCGCCTGAAGCTCGCCCAGGCGGTCGGCTTCAACGAGTGCAGCCGGCCTTCGAGTTCTTCTTCTGACGGCGAGTAGCCAGCCACCCGAATCCGATCGTCATCGCGAGGTTCGCCGCCCCGGCGACCCACAGGCCCTGTCGCGCTCCCGGCCGAGAGAAGGCCGAGGACCGCGACCAGAGCACGTCGGTCGCAAGCTCCGTTCCCCGCAGCCATGCGAGGGCCCACCAGTCCTCGGGCCGATTGCGGAGCGCGGCCACGGTGTGGGCGGCGGTGAAGGTCAGCCAGATCGGCCCGCAGCGGCGGAACAGGTGCTCCGCGTCCGCGGAGGGGCGATCGTGTCCGAGCACCCGAAGCGTGGCGGTGGGGGCCAGGAGCGCCCCCGATCCGAGCACCAGGTCGAAGGCGGCCATGTTGATGTTCGTCACCCGCAGGGCCTGCTCGGCATCCATGAGCCGATCCAACCACATCGGGGCCGACTCCGGCGCCGCTAGCAGGGAAAACTGCCGCCGGGGCGAATCATGCCGCCGTGACCAAGACGGCCACGAAGTCCCGCCCCACCTCGACAGGCGCGCGCTCCGGGCAATCGCGGGCGCGCCGCAACGGGCGCCAGACGCGACCGAGCTCGAAGACCCTCTCCGCGTACATCACGGACCGCTTCGACGAGTTCTCCCGCTCTCAGAAGGACGTCGCCCGTTACATCGTCGACCACCTCGACGAGGCCGCCTTTCAGACCGCGGAGGAGCTCGCTCGCCGCGCCGACACCTCATCTTCCACCGTCGTGCGCTTCTCGCAGGCGCTCGGCTTCGAGGGCTATCCCGAGCTGCAGCAGGCGGCCATCGAGGAGTATCGAAACCGTGTCGCCGAGCAGGACGGGCCCGGTCAGCTCTTCGACTTCGACCATTCCGAGTTCGAGGCCTCCCTGGCCGCCGAGCACGCCAACGTCGAGGACACGGCGCGCAATCTCACCCGGGAGCAGGTGGAGGCCTGCGTCTCGGCGCTCGCCGCCGCTCAGCGGGTGATGATCATCGGCGTCGATCAGATGGCCTTCTTCGCGAGCTACCTGCGACACCTGCTGGCGCTGCTCGACATCCGCGCCGAGGTCGTCGCCAGCCCGCGCCAGGATTCGATCACGCGACTCAGCCGCGTCGACGAGGACTCGCTCGTCATCGCCTTCTCCGCCGGCCGCGCGCATCCGCTCGTGGTCCGGGCCATGAAGCTCGCGCGGCACCGCCGTGCGCACACCCTCTCGATCAGCGATGCGACCCTCTCCGAGGTCGGCGAGCACGCGGAGCTGACGCTCTACTACTCCTCCAACAGCCCCTCGTTCACGCGCTCCAACGCGGCGCTCCTGGCCATCGTGCAGGCCCTCGCCTACGGTGTCTACGCGCGCGACAAGGCGGGATTCAAGGATCGAATCCGCGCGTTCAAACTGAAGTAATTGCGGCGGCTCCTGTCTGAGCCGCCGGTCGGTGGTGAACGTCGGTTAGGCGCACGGCGCCCAGGCAATTCGTCCACCCGAGCGCGCCGGGTGTGACGCCGGCTCCCTTATATTGGGATCAGATGGCCGAGCGAGCCACATTCCGGGTCAAGCGGGGCCTCGCCGAGATGTTGAAGGGCGGGGTGATCATGGACGTGACCACGGCGGAGCAGGCTCGGATCGCCGAGGACGCCGGCGCGGTAGCCGTGATGGCGCTCGAGCGCGTACCCGCCGACATCCGTGCGACCGGAGGAGTCGCGCGAATGGCCAGCCCGCGGGTGATCAAGGAGATTCAGGAGGCGGTGACGATCCCGGTGATGGCCAAGGCGCGGATCGGACACTTCGCCGAGGCGCAGATCCTGCAGTCCATGGAGGTGGACTACGTGGACGAGTCGGAGGTCCTGACGCCCGCGGACGAGTCACACCACATCGACAAGCACGCCTTCGAGGTTCCGTTCGTCTGCGGCGCCACGAACCTCGGGGAGGCCCTGCGCAGGATCGGTGAAGGGGCCGCGATGATTCGGTCAAAGGGAGAGGCGGGAACCGGCAACATCGTCGAGGCCGTTCGCCATCTCCGGGGGATCGTGGGCGGCATCCGGCATCTGGGGACATTGGGGCGCGAGCAACTCGCCGGTCAGGCGAAGGAGCTCGGCGCGCCGCTCGAGATCGTCGAGGAGGTCGCCGAGAAGGGGCTGGCTTCCGGTGCCGCTCTTCTGCGCGGGCGGTATCGCAACCCCCGCCGACGCGGCCCTGGTGATGCAACTCGGGGCCGAGGGCAACTTCGTCGGCTCGGGGATCTTCAAGTCGGAGGACCCGGAGCGGCGAGGGCGCGCGATCGTCGAGGCCACGACGCACTTCAACGACGCGGAGCGGGTCGCTGCGGCCTCCGCGGAGCTCGGTGAGCCGATGCGCGGGGACGACATCACCCAACTCGCAGCGGAGGGCGAGTTGCTGCAACAGCGCGGCGTCTAGGTGGCGCAGCAGCCGCAATGACCATGACCGACTCGGTGCCAGCTGCGCCCCGTGGCGCACCACGGCTGCGGATCGGCGTCCTGGCCAGCCAGGGGGACTTCGGCGCCCATGCGCGCGTTCTCGAATCCCTCGGCGCCCTTGCTGTCGAGGTCCGAACGCCCGCCCAGCTTTCCGACCTCGACGGGCTGGTCATCCCAGGCGGAGAGAGCACCACGATCGTGAAGGCGATGGAGCGCGACGGGCTTGAGGAGCCGATCCGCTCTCACGCCCGGGCGGGCTTGCCCGTGCTCGGCACCTGCGCGGGAATGATCGTCTGCGACCGCGAGCATCTCGGTCTCGTGGACGCGAGGACCCGTCGCAATGCCTTCGGTCGCCAGATCGCGAGCTTCGAGGCCGAGCTCGAGATGAGCGGGATCGGGCCGGAGCCGATCAAGGCCGTCTTCATCAGGGCGCCATGGGTAGAGGAGCATGGCCCCGGCGTGGAGGTCCTCGCGAGCCTCGAGGGCCATCCGGTGGCTGTCCGACAGGACTCGGTTCTGCTCTGCGCGTTCCATCCCGAGCTCACGGACGACTCGCGCGTGCACGCGCTGCTGATGGCCATGGCGACCTCGTCCCAGGAACGAGCAACGGGCAACGCAGCCCGAGCAACCGGCGCGTGAGGGATCCTCGCGTCGACAATCTGGCCCGGATCCTGGTCCGCTACTCGACCGAGGTGAAGGAGGGCGAGACCTGTTTGATCGAGGGCTCGACCGCCGGCGAGCCGCTTCTCGCCGCCGTCTACGAGGAGGTCCTCAAGGCGGGCGGGCATCCCGTTCTCGGCCTCTCGCTGGAGGGGCAGCTCCCGATGCTCTTCGGGCACGCGGCCGACGCTCAGCTCGAGTGGATATCGCCGCTTGCGGAGTGGGCCGCCCAGGAAGCCGATTGCCGGATCGCCGTGGGTGCGGAGACCAACACACACGAGCTCTCCAACGTGGATCCGGAGCGCCAGACGAAGAGACGCGCGGCGACCAGGCCGCTGATGGAGGTGATGATGCGGCGCTCGGCCGAGGGTGAGCACCGCTGGGTCTACACCCTCTTCCCGACCGACGCATACGCCGCCGACGCCGAGATGAGCCTCGGCGAGTTCGAGGACTTCTACTTCGCCGCCTGTCTGGCGGACACCTCGGACTCGATCGATGCATGGGTGCGGGCCTCGGAGGAGTGCGACCGTCTCGCCGACTGGATCGAGGGTCACGAGGAGGTGCACGTGACCGCCCCGGGCACCGACATCAAGCTGGGGATCTCCGGGCGCAAGTTCATCGCCGCTGATGGCAAGCGCAACATGCCGGACGGTGAGTTCTTCACCGCGCCGATCGAGGACTCGGTGGACGGGGAGGTCACCTTCGACCTGCCCGCGATGATCGGCGGCCGCGAGGTGGCAGGGGTGCGTCTGCGGTTCGACGGCGGAAAGGTGGCGGACGCGACCGCCGAGAGAGGGGAGGAATACCTGATCAGCCTCCTGGACAGCGATGAGGGCGCGCGGCGCCTGGGCGAGCTCGGGATCGGGACGAACTACGCGATCGACCGGGGCACCCGCGGGGTCCTCCTCGACGAGAAGATCGGCGGGACCGTGCACATGGCCGTGGGTGCCAGCTACCCGGAGTGCGGAGGGAAGAACGAGAGCGCCGTGCACACCGATCTCGTCTGCGATCTGCGCCGTGGCGGCCGGATCGAGGTCGACGGGCGGCCGTTCCAAGAGGACGGCAGCTTCCTCGTCTGAGCGCCCGGCCGGGCGCTGAAAGCCGCAACTTTTCGCGCCTCGCGCTGTTTCGGGTGGCGTGGCGCCTCGCCGGGGCTTTCGCGCCAGGGACTTGGTGTCGGATCGGATCGGTTGGGATGCCGATGCCAATGGCGGCCGGGCGAGGGCCCGGCCGCCAGTGCGCACACGATCTCGACCTTCCTAGTATTGGGTCGTGTCCGGCCACTCCAAGTGGGCCCAGATCAAGCACAAGAAGGCGGCGACCGATGCCCGTCGCGGCCAGCTGTTCACGAAGCTGGCGAGGGCGATCACGGTGGCCGCCAGAGAGGGCGGGGGAGACCCCGAGGCCAACTTCACCCTGGCTGCGGCGGTCCAGAAGGCTCGCGACTACTCGATGCCGAAGGACAACATCCAGCGGGCGATCGAGCGGGGGGCCGGTGGCGTGGGTGGGGAGGATGCGATCGAGCGCGTCCTGTATGAGGGATACGGCCCGGGCGGGGTGGCGATCCTGGTCGAGGCCCTCACGGACAATCGCAACCGGACCAGCGCCGACATGCGCCACGCCTTCGACAAGCACGGGGGGAGCCTGGGCGAGCCCGGGTCGGTGGCGTGGGTGTTCGAGAAGCGGGGTGTAGTGATGGTCGACGCTGAGCGCTACTCCGAGGATGACCTGATTGCGGCGATCGACGCCGGGGCCCAGGACGTAAGCCAGGAGGGCGACTCCCTGAAGGTCGTCTGCGCGGCAGAGAACCTCTCGGCCGTGCGCGAGGCGCTCGAATCGACCGGCATCGCCATCCAGTCAGCCGACCTCACGATGGAGCCGAAGACGGTGGTGGAGGTTGCCACGCACGATGCCTCGCGCCTCATGAGGTTGATGGACACCCTCGACGAGCACGACGACGTGGAGGCCGTGCACGCGAACTTCGACATTCCCGCCGAGGTTTTGGAGCAGGCAGCCGCCTGAGCGCGCCCGCGTTCCGCCGGTCCGAGTGGCAGGCATCCGGCACCCGATTCAGAATCAGTAGTCGTGATGGTCGTTATGGGCATTGACCCGGGGGTTGCGAGCACGGGGTTCGGCGTCGTTCGCGTGAGCGGCAGCGAGATGAGCGCCGTCGACGGCGGCGTGATCGAGGCGCCTCCGGGTGAGCCGATCGAGGGCCGTCTGACGCGGATCCACGCCGGCCTCTCCGAGCTCCTGGCCCAGCACCAGCCGATTGCGGTCGCGCTCGAGGACGTCTACTTCGGCAGGAACGTGCGCTCGGCGATCGCGGTGGGCCAGGCTCGAGGCGTCGCGCTGCTGACCGCGGCACAAGGCGGGGTTCCCTGCTTCGACTACACCCCGCAGGTCGTAAAGCTGGCTGTCTGCGGAAGCGGCGCCGCGACCAAGCAGCAGGTCCAGCGAATGGTCGCGATGCTGCTCGGCCTGTCCGAACCGCCGCGGTCCGATCATGCGGCCGATGCCCTGGCCGCCGCCATCTGCCACGCGGCCCACGGGGCCCCCGTGCCCGCGCCGGAGGGCCGGCGCCCGCAGGTCGGGGTCTCGTGATCGCCTCCGTCCGTGGCGAGGTCCTCGTCCGCCGGCCGGACCACGTGGTGGTCGAGTCCGGCGGTGTCGGCTATCGCCTGTCGGTCTCCACCGAGACATTGAAGTCCGTGCCCGCTCGCGGCAAGCAGGTGGCCCTGCAGGCCGAGCTGGTTGCCAGAGACGATTCGCTCTCGCTGTACGGCTTCGCAAGCGAGGAGGAGCGCGATCTCTTCCTGCTCCTGACCTCGGTCTCCGGAATCGGGCCGAAGGTGGCGATCGCGATCCTCTCCGGCGGCGCGCCACGGGAGCTCCTGCGGGCCATCGCGGCCGGCGACGTAAAGCGATTCCGGGCCGCGCCCGGGGTGGGCAAGAGGACGGCCGAGCGGCTGATCGTGGAGTTGCGCGAGAAGGTGGCCGGAGAGCTGACCGAGGCCTTCCAGGACGATGGGGCGGTTGCGGAGGGCAGTCCAAGGACCCTGGCCCGTGACGGGCTCATGCACCTGGGCTATACGCTCAGCGAGGCGGAGGCCCTCCTCGACGGCGCCGAGGGCGAAAGCGCGGAGGAGCTGATCGCGTCCGCCCTGCGACGAGCCGCCGACGGCCCCGGGGCGAAGGCAAGATCGTGAGCATCTCGCGCGACCCGGGAATCGAGCAGGACGGGCGCGCAGGGGTCGGCGCGGCCGAAAACGACGACGCCGAGCGGCTCGCCGACGTTCGGCTCGCGGGCGGCGAGGAGGATCTCGACCGCTCGCTTCGCCCCAGGCGCCTGACGGACTTCGTCAACCAGGAGCAGGTAACCGGGCAGCTCGAGGTGTTCATCGAGGCCGCCAAGCGGCGCGGCGAGCCGCTCGACCACGTGCTCCTCGCAGGTCCGCCGGGGCTCGGCAAGACGTCGCTCGCCAACATCGTCGCGGCCGAGCTCGAGGTTCCGCTGGTCCAGACGGCCGGGCCGGCAATGGAGCGAAAGGCCGACGTTGCGTCGTTCCTGACCGCGCTCGAGCCCGGGTCGGTGTTCTTCATCGACGAGATCCACCGTCTCGGGCGCGCGATCGAGGAGACGCTGTATCCCGCGATGGAGGAGCGCCGCCTCCCCGTCGTCCTCGGGCAGGGCGCCGGCGCCCGTACGGTCACTTTGGACCTTCCGGCGTTCACGCTGGTCGGGGCCACGACGCGCACCGGGCTCCTCACCACGCCCCTTCGCGATCGCTTCGGCGTCTGCCACCGCCTGGAGCACTACGAGCCCACCGATCTTGCGCGGATCGTGGGGCGCTCAGCCCAGATTCTGGGGGTGGAGATCGAGACCGAGGGCGAGCAAGAGGTGGCCGAGCGCTCGCGCGGCACTCCGAGGGTCGCCAACCGGCTGTTGAAGAGGGTCCGCGACTTCGCCGAGGTGCGGGGGGCCGGCGTGGTCACCGGGGAGGTGGCGCGTGAGGCGCTCGGGCTGCTGGAGGTCGATGCCGCTGGGCTCGATCGCCACGACCGTGCGATCCTCGGAGCGATCGCCACGAAGTTCTCGGGCGGCCCCGTGGGGCTCTCGACGCTCGCGGCAGCCGTCGACGAGGAGCAGGGCACGATCGAGGACGTCTACGAGCCCTATCTGCTGCAGCAGGGCCTGATCAAGCGCACCCCGCGGGGCCGCGTGATCACCCAGCGGGGGTTCGAGCATCTGGGGCTGCCCGTGCCGGAGGGGGCCGGGAGCCTCTTCTGAGCGCGCGATCAGCCGGCGTCCATCTACTACCCTCTCCGCGTGCCGTTCTTCATCTGTCCGAACTGCGGGAATCGAGAGTTGTCGAGCGAGCGGACGGCCGGTCTCTCGCCGCGACCCAAGAGCTGCTCGAAGTGTGGCTTCGGCTTCATCTTCGAGCTCCTCGACGACTACTACCCGGCGCCGGAAGCGGCGTTCTTCGTCTGCGACCAGGAGGGCCGGGTGCTCGACGTCGGGAAGGGCGGCTTCGAGCTCACGGGTCTGAAGGACGAGCAGGTGATCGGACGCCAGGTCAAGGACGTGCTGGGGCTCGAGTGGGTCGACGAAGGGGATGGAGGCGAGACTGCGGACACCGACCGGGACGGGAACTCCGACCCGATCGAGACGACGCTGGAGTGGGGGGTGCGCTCGCTCGACAAGCGCGTGCACGTCAATGCCGAAGGCGACCTCCCGGCGGACGCGGTCGCCGACGTCTTCCCCGCTTACGACGACGACGGCGGGCTGCTGCTCGTTCTCACCCCGAAGTAGCGTGACAGCCGGCCGGGGTCAACGGCACGAGGTCCGAGGGTGATGGGTGGACTGCGTCGAAGCCTGCTGATCGTCGCCCTCGTGCTCGGGCTGCTCGCGGCCTCGGCGATCGTGATCGCCACCAAGCCGACGACGCTCGGGCTGGACCTGCGCGGCGGCACCCAGCTCGTCTATCAGGCCAACCCAACCCCTCAAACGCCGACGGTAACGCCGGCCGCGATCGACCGCGCGATCGACATCATCCGGGCCCGAGTCGACAAGCTCGGCGTCGCCGAACCCGAGATCTCGCGCCTCGGCAGCCGTGGAATCCAGGTGGGACTGCCGAAGGTGCAGAACGCGCAGCAGGCGATCGAGCTCATCGGGACGACCGCCCAGCTCTACTTCTACGACCTGGAGGCGAACATCGTCCCGCCGCCTGGAAAGGGTCTGGCTTCGGACCCGGCAAGCCAACCCGATCCCAACCCGAGCGTCTACACCTTCCCGAACCTCTACGAGGCGGTTCAGTTCGCGTCGAAGCGGAAGTCGGAGTGCGTCGACGACCAGTGCACGACGAGCGGCTCCACCTACTACCTGTTCGACAAGAACTCGCACGAGCTGATCGCAGGACCGGCTGGGGAGCGGAAGGACCTATTTCTTCAGTTCCGGAACGCGAACAGGAAGCCCCCGGGCACGGTGATCGCCAGGGTTCCGCAGGGGACGTTGGTCGCCTCCGCACCCTCCAGCCCCGACCTCGACCTCTCGCCTCAGGAACTGTCCACCTCACCGCAGTACGTGCTGGAGGACCGCCCCGCCCTCAACGGCACGCAGATCAAGAACCCCGAGCAGAACTTCGACCCGACCACCAACCAGCCGAACGTCACCTTCGACTTCACGGACTCCGGTCAGACCGCGTTCCAGGACGTGACGCGGACCATCGCCCAGCGCGGCAACGCCACGGCTCCCCCGGGGACGTTCAGCGCCGGGGCGGCCGATCAGTACTCGCAGCACTTCGCGATCGTTCTCGACAACCAGGTCTTCTCCAATCCGATCATCAACTTCGTCGACAACCCGGACGGGATCGACGGTCGCACCGGCGCCCAGATCTCCGGCAACTTCGACATCGGATCGGCTCAGGACCTGGCCTCGATCCTCCAGCAGGGTGCCCTTCCCGTGAAGCTCACGGTTGAGAGCCAGAGCACGGTCTCGGCCACGCTCGGTCAGCAGGCGCTCGACCAGGGTCTCCTGGCAGGGGCGATTGGCCTCGCGGTGGTCATCGTCTTCCTGATCCTCTACTACCGCCTGCTCGGGGCGGTGGCGGTACTGGGGCTCGCCGTCTACGGCGTCTTCTTCTTCGCCCTGGTGAAGCTGATCCCGATCACGCTCACCCTGCCGGGGATCGCGGGCCTGATCCTCACGATCGGGGTCGCGGCCGACGCGAACATCGTCATCTTCGAGCGAATAAAGGAGGAGGCGCGCGGAGGGCGCTCGACGCTGTCGGCGATCGCCCAGGGGTACCGCAAGGGCATCGCGACGATCATCGACGCGAACGTCATCACCCTGTTCACGGCGTTCATTCTCTTCGTGCTGGCGACGGCCGGGGTCAAGGGCTTTGCGTTCACCCTCGGCATCGGGACGCTGGTCTCCCTGTTCACGGCGGTGCTGTTCACGCAGGCCGTGCTCGGTACGCTCGGCCGGTCGAAGCTGCTCCACTCGGCCCGCGCGCTGGGCGCGGGACCGCAGCGGGTCCGTTGGCACTTCGACTTCAGCGGCGCGTCGCGCTGGTTCTTCTCGATCTCGGGAGTGATCCTCGCGATCGGCGCCATCTCCCTGGCCACGAAGCAGCTCAATCTGGGGATCGACTTCACCTCCGGGGCGAAGGTCACCGCCAGCCTCAAGCAGGACGCGAGCGTGGACGACGTGCGCAGTGCGCTCGAGAAGGCGCAGGTCGACAACGCCTCCAGCGCCGAGATCCAGTCGGTGACCAACGAGAAGCTGGGCCCGAACGTGATCGAGATCCAGGGCAAGATCCCCGTCGGCCAGGTCAACGACACCCTCAAGAACACGCTCTCGGGCAGCTTTGGGCTGCGGGGCGGCGACCAGGGCTTCCAGAGCACCACCGTGGGCCCGACGTTCGGGGCGCAGGTCGCGCGCAGCGCGCTGATCGCGATCGTCTTCTCGCTGCTCGTGATCTCCGCCTACGTGGCGATCCGCTTCGAGCCCAAGTACGCGATCCCGGTGATCATCGCCCTCTTCCACGACATCCTGATCACCGGGGGCGTGTACTCGCTGACCGGTCAGCAGGTGACCAGCGGCACCGTGGCGGCTTTCCTCACCATCCTCGGGTACTCGATGTACGACACGGTGATCGTCTTCGACCGGATTCGCGAGAACGTGCCGCGAATGCCACGCGCCGCCTTCTCCCAGATCGCCAACAAGTCGATGAGCGAGGTGCTCACCCGGTCCCTGATCACCGGCCTGTCGACGGTGTTCCTGGTCACCGTGCTGTACCTCCTCGGCGGCGCCATCTTGCAGGACTTCGCGTTCGCGATGATGGTCGGGGTGCTGTCGGGTGCGTATTCCTCGATCTTCATCGCGACGCCGGTGCTCACCCATTGGAAGGAGCGCGAGCCCACGTACCGGGCACGTCGCGCCCGGCTGATCGAGGACATGGGGTACCTGCCGACGTTCCCCGAGGACAACGTGGTCGCGAAGCTCGGCGCCGACGGCGAGCGCGCGCCGACTCCCGGCGCGCGTCCCGAGCGGGTGCCTGTGCCGTCCCGAGAAGACCGGGCGGCGACTTCCGAGCCCGTGGAGGCGGAAACGGCGGCGGCCCCGCGGGCGGCCGACGGCGTCGGCGAAGAGCCGGAGTCGACTCCCGAGGCCGAAGTCGAGCCGCTGGGGGCGGGCGCGCCCGCCGAGCCCAGCAGGCCGCCGCGTTCCGAGCGTCAGCGCCGCCGCCAGCAGCGCCGCCGCCGAAAGCACGGGAGGAATCGCTGATGGCGCTGGTTGTCTGGTTCACGGTCGGGTTGTCCCTGTGGCACTTCACCGTGTTCATCCCCGATCGCTTCTGGGCGGGCATCGTCGGCGCACTCCTGGGCGCGGTAACGGGTGCGATGCTCTCGGGCGGGATCGCTCACATCGCCTCCGGGCGCTCGATCGGGGATACGGACATCGGTACCGCCCTGATCGCCATCCCGGGCACGCTCATCGGCCTTGCCGCGATCTACGCCCTCGGGGTGCGGCGGGAGCGCCTGGCCGGCGTGGAATAACGCTCCTCAGACCGTCCACACACGCCCGCAGGGGCGAGTTCCGTCCCCGGCCGTTCTTAGCCTGGCGACGTGGCTCTCCACCCGTCCGAGGCGACACCGACAAGAGCGTTCACGCTCGAGCCCTACTCCTACGCGGAGGCGCGGGCGTTGATGGTGGCGCTCGATCTCACCGAGCCCGTGGCGGTGACCCTGGTGCGGCGCGGCTATCGCACGGTGGAGGAGGCCCGGGCCTTCCTGGAGGCGGCCGAGACCCACGAGCCGTTCGAGTTCGATCGCATGCGGGAGGTCACCGAGCGGATCGGCGACGCGATCTCCACCGGGCGAAGGATCACCGTCCACGGCGACTACGACTGCGACGGCGTCTGCTCGACGGCGATCCTGGTTCGGACCCTGCGCGAGCTCGGGGCGGACTGCGACTGGTACATCCCCGATCGCCTTCGCGACGGCTACGGGCTGACGACCGAGGGAGTGAAGCGGCTCGCCTCCCGCGGCACCGGGTTGCTGGTGACCACCGACTGCGGGATCGGCTGCGCGGACGAGGTCGCCGCGGCGGTGCGAGGCGGAATGGAGGTGATCGTCACGGACCATCACGAGCCAGGCGATCGCTTGCCGGACTGCCCCATCCTCCACCCGCGAATCGGCGGCTATCCATGCGCGGACCTGTGCGCGACAGGGGTCGCGTACAAGCTCGCGGCGGCGCTTCTCGGCTCCGAGGCGGCCGAGCGGGAGCTGGACCTGGTGGCCCTGGCGACTGTTGCCGACCTGGTTCCTCTGTGCGGCGAGAACCGGGCGCTCGTCCGCGCCGGCATCGCCGTTGCTCGCAGGGCCGGCCGCCGTGGCCTGCGGGCCCTATGCGCCGTCGCAGGGGTGCAGCCGGTTCGACTCGACGAGGGAGACCTGGCCTTTCGGCTCGGCCCCCGGATCAACGCCGCGGGCCGCCTGTATCGCGCCGACGCCGGGGTCGAGCTGATGCTGACCGAGGATGCTGAGCGGGCGGCGGCGATCGCGGGCGAGCTCGACAGCGCCAATCGGGAGCGTCGCGACACGGAGCGTGACGTTTTCGAAGCCGCGGAGCGCGCCCGCGCCGAGCTTCCGGCGGAGCTCGCGACAGCGCCGGGAATGGTCCTGGCCGGGGAGGGGTGGCATCCCGGCGTCGTCGGGATCGCCGCCTCCCGGCTCGTCGAGCGCCACTGGGTGCCTGTCGTGCTGATCGGAATCGACGCCGAGGGCCGTGGCCGGGGCTCGGGGCGCGGGATCCCGGGATTCGACCTGCTCGGCGCGCTGGACGCCTGCGCCGAGCACCTGTCGCGCTACGGAGGCCATCGGGCCGCCGCCGGCCTGGAGATCGAGTCCGGTCGCATCGAGGCGTTCAGCCGAGCGTTCGCGGAGCACGCCACCTCCGTCCTCGGCGATCGCGATCTCGTTCGCATGGAGGGGATCGATGCGGTCGTCGGCGGCGAGAGCCTGGGGCACAACGTCGCCGAGCAGCTGACGCGCCTGGCGCCGTTCGGGATGGGCAACCCGGGGGTCCGACTGCTGGTGCCATCGGCCCGGGTCTGCGACGTGCGACCCATGGGAGACGGCGACAGGCACGCACGTTTCCGTCTCGAAAGCGGCTCGCGGAGCGCGCTCGGCGTCGCATTCGGAGTCAACGGCGACCTCACAGAGCCCCGGCTCGCCAAGCCCCTGGACGTGTCGCTGAAGCTGGAGCTGAACGAGTGGCAGGGCGCGGTCACGCCACGGGTCGTGCTCGGCGAGGTCTATCCGGGAGCCGAGGGGCCCGGGCTGCCCGAGACGCGGGCCCCGTCAGAGGGTGAGTGGATGCGCCGAGTGGACGCCGAGCGAAAGGAGCCGCTCGCCCCCTGGCCGCCACTCGCTCTGCTGAAGGCAGCCGAGGGCGACGGCGATCGCGAGGTCGTCGATCGCCGCGGCACCTCCGGGGTGGCGACGGTGGCGACGCTCGCGTCGAGCGGCGCCCCGGTGCTCGCTCTGTGCTCTGACGCCCTTCGCCGCAGAGAGCTGGTCGAGCGGGCCGCGGCCCCGGCGCGATTCGGCGGCGGCGGTGTGGCGATCGCCTCCGGGCGACTGGCCGACGAGACCAACGGCCCAGCCATCGCCCGGGTTGGCGACGCCGGCTCCGGAGTACTCCTGGCCGACTGGGCTGCGCTCGTGCGAGCCCCGTTCATGCCTTCGCGCTTCGAACACGTCGTGCTCGTGGATCCGGCGCCGTTCGCCCACCTGGAGCGAGCGGCGTCGGGCGGGCGGGGATTCCTCCACCTCGCGTGGGGTGACGATGGGGTTGAGCTGGCGCTTCGAGTGCACGAGGAGGAGTGGCCCGATCGGCCCGCCATCGAGGCGCTCTTTCGGGAATTGCGCTCCGCCGGCGGGGAGCGATCGGAGGAGGACGCGCTCGACGCCCGCTGCGTGCGTGAGGCGCTCCACGGCCCCGGCCGCCACGCGCACGCCCCGGAGGTCGCCGCTCGACGCCTGCGAGTGCTGGAGGAGCTCGGAGCGGTTCAATGGCAGCCTTCCTCCACCGCGCGCTCCCTCCGCGTCGTATCCTCGAAGGGCAATCTCGAGCTGCTCGAGACCTTCATCGCCTACCGTGGGCGATACGAGGAGGGCAGGCGATTCCTAAGCAGCCGAAGACAACCGAGCTAAACCCACCGGGAAAGGCGAAGCAGACTCGGTCGCAGGGAGCCGGCGGCCAGGGTCGGTCGACGCAGTCCGCCGCGGACGGGAAACGGAGGCGCCCGGTCAACCGCGGCGCCAACGGTGCCGAGGCGCCACCGGACCGCAAGGGCCACACGCGGGTTGGCGCCGAGGAGAGCAAGCGCCGCCCCGCCGAGCTGGTAACGGAGCGCGCCCAGGAGCTGACGCGCGACGAGCGCGCTCTGCTCGGCGATCTGCTGGCGGTGGTCTCCGAGCACAGCGTCGAGGGGTCGCGGGAGGTCGAGGCGGAGCCCGTGGAGCGGGCCTTCACGTTCGCCTGCGAGCGCCACTCGGACCAGCGCCGACGAACGGGCGAGGACTTCATCACCCACCCGGTCGAGGTCGCGAAGATCTGTGCCGGGCTGCGTCTCGATACCGAGACCCTCTGTGCGGCGCTGCTTCACGACACCGTCGAGGACACCAGCGCGAGCCTTAAGGAGGTGAAGCAGCTCTTCGGCGAGTCGATCGCGCAGCTCGTCGACGGCGTCACGAAGCTCACCGGGATCACCTTCCAGAGCCGTGACGAAAGCCAGGCCGAGAACTACCGGAAGATGATGGTCGCGATGGCCACGGATCTCCGGGTCATCCTGATCAAGCTCGCCGACCGTCTTCACAACATGCGGACCCTGTCGGGCCTCCCAAAGCAGAAGCAGATCGAGAAGGCGCGCGAGACGCTCGAGATCTACGCCCCGCTCGCCCACCGGCTGGGGATCCACGCGATCAAATGGGAGCTCGAGGATCTTTCCTTCCAGCGGCTGCACCCGCGGAAGTACGACGAGATCAAGAAGCTCGTCTCCCAGCAGCGCCCCGAGCGCGAGAAGTACGTCTCCGAGGCGGGCAAGTTCCTGGGGCGCGAGCTCGGAAAGGTCGGGATCGAGGCGGAGATCTCAGGCCGTGCGAAGCACTTCTACTCCATCTACTCGAAGATGACCAAGAAGGGGCGCGAGTTCAACGAGATCTACGACCTGACCGCCATGCGCGTCCTCGTGAGCTCTGTCAAGGACTGCTACGGCGCAATCGGGATCATCCATTCCATCTGGAAGCCCCTGCCGGGGCGGTTCAAGGACTTCATCGCGACCCCGAAGCTGAACCTGTACCAGGCGCTCCACACGACTGTGATCGGGCCGGAGGGAAGGCCGCTCGAGATCCAGATTCGCACCCCGGAGATGCACGACACCGCGGAGTACGGGATCGCCGCTCACGTGATCTACAAGGAGGGGCCGCTGCCGAAGGGCGTTTCGGAGCGAGACAAGATGACCTGGCTCCGACAGCTGCTCGAGGTCGAGGGCGACCAGGACCCGACCGAGTTCCTGGAGTCGCTCAAGGTGGACCTGTTCGAGGACGAGGTGTTCGTGTTCACGCCGCGAGGCGAGGTGAAGAACCTGTCCGCCGGCTCGACCCCGCTCGACTTCGCCTACGCCGTCCATACGGACGTGGGCCACCGGTGCGTGGGGGCGAAGGTGAACGGCAAGATCGTTCCGCTCCACTATCAGCTGAAGTCGGGCGACATCGTCGAGATCCTGACCGCGAAGCAGGAGCGCGGCCCCTCGCGTGACTGGTTGGGGCTGGTGCGGACGAGCCGCGCCCGCAACAAGATCCGGGCGTTCCTGAAGCGCGAGCGACGCGAGGACGCCGAGCGGCGCGGCCGCGAGGCCCTACAGGATGCGATCCGCAAGCGGGGGTTGCCGCCACAGCGGATCGCGGCGTCGCCGCTGCTTGCGGACGTCACCCGCGAGATGGGTTTCCGCAAGGCGGACGACTTCTACATCGCGGTGGGGCAGGGGAAGATCTCGCCGAAGACGGTCGCCAACAAGGTCTTCCAGCGACTGAAGCAGGGCGAGGCTGTGGCGGGCGACGAGACCGAGGCCCGCTTGGCGGGCGTGCTCGAGGGTCGCGACGAGCGGCAGCGTCGGACGCAGGAGGCCTCCGACTACGGGATCAAGGTCAAGGGCGTCGACGACGTGATGGTGCGCCTCGCCAAGTGCTGCCGTCCCGTTCCGGGTGATCCGATCGTGGGCTACGTGTCGCTGGGGCGCGGGATCACGATCCATCGCTCCGACTGCCGGAACATGACCGCGCTTCGCCGCTCGCCGGAGCGGTTCACCGACGTCCAGTGGGATGGCGACAACGCCACCTCCTATCGGGTTGAGCTCCAGGTGGATGCCTGGGATCGGACACGCCTGCTCGAGGACCTCTCGCGCACCTTCGCCGAGACGGGGGTCAACATCATCGACGCCTTCTGCTCGACCAAGCACCCGATGGTCAAGAACAGGTTCGTGGTCGAGGTGGGCGACTCGGACCAGCTTCGCCAGTGCATCGGGCGCCTGCGCAACGTCGACTCGGTCTTCGACGCGTATCGGGTCACGCCGACGGCGTAGTGAGGTCGCGGCCGGCGGTCAGCGTGGTGGTGCCGTTCCGCGGTGCCCGCGCAGATGCGGGCCGGGCGCTCTCCCAGCTGGCCGTTCTCTCGGGGCAAGGCGACGATGAGGTCATCATCGCCGACAACAGCGACGATGGAGTGGTCGAGGGGGCTTCGCGGGCTCGGCGCGAGGCGGGCATCGCCCTGGAGCACGCGGTGCGGATCGTTGCCGCGAGCGCCGAGCGCTCCTCCTACCACGCCCGCAACTCTGGCGCAGCGGTGGCGAGCAACGATTGGCTCCTCTTCCTCGACGCGGACTGTACGCCCACCGGTGGCCTGCTCGAGGCGTTCTTCAGTCAGCCGATTGCGGAGGGCTGCGGCGCGGTGGCTGGGCAGATCCTGGGTGACCCCGACCAGCGATCGCTGGCGGCCCGCTACGCGCGCTCACGGAACCTGTTCGACCACTCGAAGGGGTTGGTTCGCGCGAAGGACGGCGGTGCCGCCGGCGGCAACCTGCTGGTCAGGCGGACAGCCTTCGTGGACCTGGGCGGCTTTGTGGAGGGCATTCGCTCCGGCGGCGACGTCGACTTCTGCCGCCGCCTGGGGCGGGCGGGGTGGAGCCTCGAGTTCAGGCCCGACGCGCTGGTCCGCCACCGGCATCGCGATACGGTCGCCTCGCTGATGGGCGCCGTGGCGCGCTACGGGGCGGGCGCGCGCTGGCTGAACGATCGCTATCCGGGCTCCTCCCCGCGATGGCCGCTGCTTGCGGGGCTCCTTCACGCGGCTCGCGACATCACTCGCCTGGCGGCCGGCGCGGACCTCGAAGCGGCGCTCTTTCGCGCCGTCGATGGCATCGGCCTGATCGCTCACAACATGGGCTATGCGGCCGGGAACGAGGCGGGCATGCTCCGAGGTCGCTCAGTCTCCCCGCTCAGGGGACCAGCTCGCTGACGGCCGCGCGAATGGCCTCGGCCGTGTCCCGCATGTGAGTGTCGCCTTCGTACTTGGTGCGGGGCCAGAAGAAGCCACGCAGCCCATCCTTTCGGTTTCGCGGCACGAGGTGGATGTGGAGGTGGGGGACGCTCTGGCTGACCACGTTGTTCGCGGCGATGAAGGCGCCCTGGGCGCTCATGGCGTCGCGGATCGCGGCCGACAGCAGCCGCGCATTGACGAACAGCCGGCCGATCAGGTCGTCCGGCACGTCCCAGATGGTCTCGAGGTGCTGCCGCGGGACCAGCAGCGAGTGGCCTGGAAACAGTGGCCGGTGATCCAGGAAGGCGATTGAGACGTCGTCCTCGAAGACGACATGGCCGTCCTCGCCGCCGCTGACGATCGCGCAGAAGCGGCAGCCGGGGTCGCTTGGCCCAGCCGCCTCAGGCAAGGACGGTCAGAGAGGCCGGCTCGATGCCGAGCTCCAGCTCGACGTGGTCTCCGATGTAGTCGCCGTCCACCTGCACGGGAAACGGCCGCTCGCGTCCATCGGAGTCGTGCGAGATCGAGTCGAGGCTGCCCCCGGTGACGCCGTCGTAGTGGTCGATTTGACGGTGGCCCGGGGTCCGCAGGCCGGTCGCCAGCACGCGGGCCGCGATCGTCGGCATGTCGCGCTGGGCGGCCCGGCGCAGCACCGCGATCGACAGGGTCCCGTTGTCGAGCTCAGCGTTCTCGCAGACCCGAAGGGGTTGGCCGCCGAAGTAGGTGAACGGGTCCGAGTTCTGCGCGATCGCCGTGACACCCTCGCTGATCTGGCCGTCAACCCGAAGCCGCATCCGAACTGGGTTCCGCAGGTAGGAGCGGTAGAAGCCGGAGATCACCGCCCAGGTGTAGTACCAGCGTCCGCCACGCGCCTTGAGCTTCGGGTGCGAGTCGACTCGGTGGGCGGCGGTGGCATCCAGGCCGGCGCCGCATGCGAACACAAAGCGGCGGCCGTTGGCGACCCCCAGGTCGACCTTGCGAGGCTGGAAGTCGTCCGCCAGGCCGAGCAGGTGCTCGGTCGCGTCGACGACGTCGTTGGGGATCCCGAGAGTGCGGCAGACGACGTTGGTGGAGCCGCCCGGAAGCACGGTGACCGGCATGTCGGTTCCGGCGAGCCCGTTGGCGACCTCGTTCAGGGTGCCGTCGCCGCCGAACGCGACCACGATGTCGTAGCCGCCCTCGCGAGCCTCCCGGCCGATCTCGATCGCGTGGTGCTGCGCCTCAGTGGACACCGCCTCCACCTCGTACCGACCCTGTAGCGCGTAGACGACGAGGTTCTTGAGCCGGTCCGAAACCGTCGTCGCGTAGGGGTTGACGATGATCAGCATGCGCTTCTTGGCGGCCCGCCTGGAGGCGCGGGCGCCATTTGCGGAGGTACCGGTGCGTGGGGGTGCTTCGGTTGTGATCGGCCCGGATGTCACATGCTCGCCTCCTGCGGCGGCACGTTACTCCACGGCTTCGAAGCGAATCAGCTCGCCGTCCGGCACCTCTCGCACACGCCCCTCGGCCGCGAGCAGGTCCACATGGCCCAGGACCTCGGAGAGTGTCAGGAACGCCTGAGTGACGGCCACGTTGCCCCACAGCTCCTGCGCGATCTCGTATGCGGTGCGGGGACGCTCTGCGATCAGCCCGTGGATCTTCTCGGCCCTGCGATCGTGGTGGGCGAAGCGCTCGTCGATCAGCCCCCTGTGGTCGGTGATCGGATCCCCGTGCCCCGGCAGCAGGATCGCCGCGGGCAGCTCCCGCGTCTTGCGCAGCGACTCGAGGTACATCATCAGCGCCTTCGGGCGCTCGTCGGAGCCATCGAGCGGCCGGGAGATCAGCGGGTTCGAGGAGATGTGCGCGATCAGGTGGTCCGCGCACAGCAGGATTCGACGCTCGGGGTCCCAGAAGAGGGTGTCGGAGGGGCTGTGCCCGGGCCGATGCTGCACCTCTAGCGCACGGTCGGCGAGGCGTAGCGCCTCGCCATCTCGCAACGGCCGGCTCACCTCCGCCTTCGCGCCCCAGGCGCGGAAGCTCCGCGATACCGAGCGCAGCGCTATCACCACGTCCTCGGGGATCCCGTGGCTGAGCATCAGCCCGGCTGCGAACCGATCGTCGAGCTCGATGTCGTCGCCGAAGTTCTCCACGAACGGCACCACGACGTCGATCGCGGCGACGTCCGCGCCGGAGCGCGCGGCGATGATGTCCACAAGGCCGAGATGGTCGATGTGCTGATGCGTGAGGATCACCAGCTCGATCTCCTCGAGCGAGCGCCCGAGGTCCGAAAGCTGGCGTGTCAACTCGTCGAGGGACTTGCCCGAGTTCGGTCCCGTGTCCACAAGGGTGAGCGGCTCGTCCTCGATCAGATAGCAGTTGACCCGCCCGACCGCGAACGGGGTGGGGATCTGAAGCCGATGGATGCCGGCCGCCCGCGCTTCCTCGAGGGCCTCCTTGGGATCCAGCATCACTGCCCGCCGGCTGCTCTTCTTTCGCCCAGAGCATCTTGCCCTCGGCTTTCGCCTCGGGCTTCTTGCTTGTGCTCCCGACTCCGCGCCGGCGGGGTTCTCGTCCACATCATGCGCGGATCAGGGCAAGCACTTCGTCGCGCTTTGCCTCCATGTCCGCCTTCGAGACGAGGGACTCGAGGTTCAGTCTCAACAGGGGCTCCGTGTTCGAGGGCCTGACGTTGAAATGCCAGTCCGGGAAGTCCACCGAGACGCCGTCGAGCCAGGAGATCTCGCCATCCGGATAGCGCTGGGCGAGCTCGTTCATCCTCGCCTGTTGGTCGGTGACCTCCGAGTTGATCTCGCCGGAGATGAAGTAGCGCTCGCGGAAGGCCCCGACCAGCTCCGAGAGCGGTGCGTCCTGAACTGACAGCAGCTCCAGCACCAGGAGCGCTGGGATGGCCCCCGAGTCGGCGCACCAGAAGTCACGAAAGTAGTAGTGGCCCGAGACCTCCCCGCCGAAGGCTGCTGAGTGCTTGCGAAGGGCAGCCTTGAAGAAGGCATGTCCGACGCGGTTCACGAACGAGGTTCCGCCGAGCTCCCGAACTGTGTCGGGCACTGCGCGAGAGGCCCGGACGTCGTACAGGATCGTCGCCCCCGACTCCTTCTGCAGGAGCTGCTGGGCGAGCAGCGCGGTCAAGAAGTCGCCGTCGACGAACTCGCCGCGGTCGTCGATGAAGAAGCATCGGTCGGCGTCGCCGTCCCAGGCGATTCCGAGGCGGGCGCCCTCCTCGCGAACCTTCTCGACGATGAAGCGACGGTTCCCCTCGACCAGCGGGTTGGGCTCGTGGTCGGGGAACTCGCCATCGGGGATCCAGTAGGTGGTCACCGGGTCGAGCCGGAGGCGCTCGAGGAGGGGTCCCACCATCGGGCCGGCCATCCCGTTGCCGCCGTCGACGACCACCCGCAGCGGCCGGACGCGTTCGGGGTCGATGAACGAGAGCACGCGCTCGTGATAGTCGTCGTAGATGTCGACCGCCTCGACGTCGCCGCCGCCGGGCGGCTCGGGAAGCCCTCGCTCGATCGTGGCCCTGACGTCGCCGATGCCGGAATCGCCCGAGAGGGCCAGGGCGCCCTCCCGTACGAGCTTGATCCCCGTGTAGGCCTTCGGATTGTGGGATGCGGTGACCATCGCGCCCCCGTCGAGCTCGCGCGAGCCCACCAGGTGGTAGAGCATCTCGGTGGCCACCATCCCGGCATCGAGAACGAAGCAGCCCTCGTCGACGAGCCCGTCGCGCACGCGACGACTCATCTCCGGGGCCTGGATCCTCATGTCGCGCCCGAGGCCCACCCGCAGCTCATGGGGGCTTTCCCCGCAGGCCCGCGAGCACCCGGGCGAAGGAGCGCGCCACGAGATAGGCGGTCTCGCCGTCCATCTCGTCGCCGTAGAGGCCGCGGATGTCGTAGGCCTTGAAGATTCCCGCCGGAACCTCGTGCGCCGCCGGGTCAGTCGGCGTCAAAGGCTCCCCTGAGAGCTGCGTAGCTGTCCTCGAGCGACTGCGGCATGACCCGGGTGTCTGCGAGCACCGGCATGTAGTTGGTGTCGCCCGCCCAGCGTGGAACGACGTGGAGGTGAATGTGGGCTTCATAGCCCGCGCCCGCGACCCGTCCCTGGTTGAGTCCGGCGTTGTAGCCGTGGGGGTCGTAGGCCTGGTTCAAGACGACCATCGCGCGCTGGGCGAGGGCCATCATCTCGGCGGTCGTCGCGGCATCGAGCTCGGGCAGGGTCGCCAGGTGGGCGTAGGGGGCGATCATCAGGTGCCCGTTCGTGTACGGGAACAGGTTGAGGATCACGAAGCAGTGCTCGCCGCGGTGGGCGATCAGGTTCTTCTCGTCATCGCCCTCGGCGGGCTTGACGCAGAAGATGCACTCCTGCTCGCTGTCCTTGGAGGCGTCCTTCACGTAGGGAAGGCGCCACGGCGCCCAGATCCGGTGATTGGCCACACTTCCCATCGTATGCGGCAGGCACGGCATTTCGAGGCGCTGCAGGCGTCAGTCGAGGGTCAGTCGGGGTCAGTTAGAGCACCCATCCCGTACCCACGCCGTAGCCACGGAGGCGACATGACCGAGCCCGTCCCCTGCGGATTCCCAACCCCGGCCGGCTTCACGGACCGGAGGAGCCGTGACCATGCTTCGCGCCTGCGTTACCTGCGGTCGTCCCTCGAAGGGCTCCCACTGCCCCGAGCACAGGCCGAAACCCTGGCGACGAGAAGCGCCGGGAGCGGGTGCCACCGCGAGAAGACGGCCGGCGAGGCCAGGAGGGCCAGGGCGTGTGCGCCCTACTCCCGCAGCCCAGCGGCTTCGAGGGCCTCACAACGGAAACGCCCGGCTTGATGCCGGGCGCTCCCTGGATTGATTGCGTTCAGCAGGACGCTGCCTGCTGCGATGAGTGCCGTCTAGTCGCGCTCCACACTTCCGCACTGAGCACGGTTGACGATCGTGTCATTGGCGTCGGCACGGACCTCGTCGCCGCCCTGGCAGATCACGGTGTCGGGAGCGGCTCCCGGCTCGCCTCCTTCGTCGCGAGCGTCGACCCGATCGGCCTCGGCCCCTCCGACGAACCTGTCGGCCCCCTGGTTGTCCCTGAGATCGTCGGGCCCGAGGTTGCCGTTCAGCCTGTCGTCACCTTCCTGGCCGTCCACATTGTCGCGTCCGTCCTGGCCATTCAGGATGTCGTTCTGGTCACCGCCGCGAGGCTCGTCGCGGCCGGGGCCACCATTGATCTCGTCGGATCCCCGATTGCCGTCGAGGTTGTCGCTACCGGTGCCGCCGTTGATCTCGTCGTTGCCCCGTTCCCCCTGGACAAAGTCATTGCCTCCAAGGGCCGAGATCTGGTCGGCCTGGTTCGTTCCCCGGATCACATCATTGCCGTTCGTGCCCGTGATCACCGCCGCCGCCGCGACCGCGGCGAACACGAGTGTGCCGGCCGCTACGGCCGCAACCGATGTCCTCCTCAACATGCCGCCTCCTCTCAGTCGAATTGGTCCGTGAACCCCTGGGATACCCACATCGAGCACTTGTGGTTCATTCGGAGCAAGTGGCTGGTCAGCGAAAGGACAAGAGCGCAGGGTCACGACGTTCTCCTGCGACATCGCCTACTCCGAGAGCCCGGCGGCTTCGAGGGCTTCCGCCACATCGGGGTATTGATCGATCCGCACGACGCGACCTTGGCGGATCGTCCAGAGCTGCGCGACCTCTGTCTCGGTTTCCACGCCGCTCGCCGTACCGCGCCCAGAGAGCCGGACCGGTACCAGAATCACTCCCCCACCGAGGTCTCGGAAATCCTGAGGCTCCGCACGGTAGGTCCCGCCTCCTCCGAAGACCTCGGACGCAGCCTCCCACGCTCGTTTGATGGCAGCGCGCCCATGCAGCGACCTCTCCCCGGCGACCGGGGCGAAGTACGCCGTCTGCACGACGTCTTCGGCGAAACCTTCAAGCGCCGCGTCCCAGTCGCCCCGGTTGAACGCCTCGAATCCGCGTTTGAGTGCGTCGATCTGCTCCTGCGACATCGCCCGCGCAGTATCTCGCGAAGGACCGCTCCGCTCCCGCGATCTGAACGCTTGTCCGGTCCCTCAGTTCGTTGGCGTGGTCACGCAGACGGTCTCCTGAGGGTCCGTCCATGCGGCGACGCCCGGAGATCGGATTCGTGACCGATGGGCGTAAGCACTCGATCAAGGTGACTTTCCACGGCTCGGAGCTGGCGCGGCTCGACGAGCTCGCCCGCCTGGAACGTCCAGACCGGCCTTCCTGCGCTCCCTACTGCGTGAGCCTCCCCGTAACGACGAGGTCGCCACTCGCGAGGAGGCGCATTCGATCCTCACCCCCCGGGAGCTCCGAGCTGCTGTGAGCCAGTCTCAGGTCGACGGTGCGTGTCGGTCCGAGTCCTACGCCCAGAGCAGGCGCGGAGGTGGAGCGGACGCCCCAGTCCCTTGGGGCATCCGTCCCATGACCAATGGACCCTCGGCAACGAGGGAGGCGTGTCAGGGCGTGGTGCATCGCCCCGATGGGCCTTTGGGGTCGCCGAGGTTGCTCGCCGACCCTACCCTTGCCCTCGAACGCCGCGCAAGGCGCTCGGACCCGAATCCCGATTGAAATGGCGCAGTTTGCGGGCTCTTACGGGCTACTCCGCGAGCCCGGCGGCTTTGCGGGCCGCGGCCTCCTCGTGCTTGAGATAGACCTCGCCGCGCGTGACCCGTCCCTCGGCATCGAGGGTCCAGACAGCCCAGGACTCGACCTCGAGCTCGATGCCGCTCTCGGCCCCCCGGGCGGAGAAGCGTTGGCGGACGAGGACCTTGTCCCCGTGGACCTCGAAGTCGAGCGCTTCAATACGTTGCTTCGCGAATGCGTCGGGCTCCATCCACCCGCGAGCCGCATCCGCACCCTCAAGCGACGTCTCGATGCCCGGGCGAACGTACTCAACGTTGGGATGTGCGATCGCGATCGCAGCATCGAAGTCGCCGCGGTTGAATGCCTCATAGGCTCGGCGCAGCGCATCGACTCTTGCCGCATCGTGCTTGCCCACCGCCCGCTCAGTATCTCGCGAGCACCTCGATCCAGCGTCATCACCCAGGGTCCAAGAGGGCGCGCACGGCGTTCGCCACGGCTGCCGGCTCGGTCTCCAGCCTACGGTGGGTGACGCGCAGCACGCGGTAGCCGGCGAGCTGGAGGGTGGCATCGCGAGCACGGTCTCGCTCGAAGGAGGCGCGGTCACGGTGATAGGCGTAACCGTCGAGCTCGACGATCAGCCGGTTCTGATGCCAAACGGCGTCGACCTCGTACCCGGCGACGCAGACGTTGAGGCTGGGCGCCGGAAGCTCCGCGGCACTGCACAGGTCGAGAAAGCGACGCTCGAGCTCGGAGCGAGTGGGAGGTGGGGGGTCATCCTGCTCGGCCAAGAGCGCGCGCAGCGTTTGGACGCCGCTACGACCCCGGCTGTGGTCGCAGGTACGCCGCAGCGCTCCCGCGTCGAGGACCTCAAGCCGCTCTGCTTGCTCCACCGCACGTTGGAGCTGGGTGAACGAGAGCATGCCGGCGAGGTCGAGGAGGGTGCGCGCAACGGATGTAACGGGAATGCCCGTAAGACGAGTGATTTCCTCGTTCGGGAGGTCGCGCGTCACGTGCAGCGCGATTCCCGGTCGGCGACGACGCTTGCTCGTTGGCACGGTGACATCGATGTCGGCAGCCGCGCTGGCGCGAAGCTGCCAGAGCGCCCCCGCGCTTCGATGGCTTAGAAGCGCACCCCGGCCGCAAGCGAGCACAGCTGCCATCCACCGGCCGGGTCCTGTGAGCTTGGTATGACCAACCGCATAGACGCCTCGGTGGATCGCATGCAGCCGGCCAATGGCGAGCCGGTGCTCGATCGCTCGACGCCCGAAGCCCAGCTCCACGAGCTGACTTCGCGCAACCACCCCGTACTGGCGCGTCGCGAGCCCGGCGACCCGCATGTCGGGTGACGAACCTTGACCCCGCATTCTGTGGTCAACGTTCGACACCCGAGACATGGGTCGAGGGTGGCAGCACGAGTCGCGCGAAACAACACGCGGGCGTTGAGAGAGTGAGCCGACCGCCTACAGCCAGCCGCGGCGGCGGAACAGGGCGAGCATGCCGACCAGCAGAAGGACGATGGCGCCGATGACGATCCAGAAGCTCGTGGTTGAGGAGGAGGGGGGCTCGCCGCCGCCTGGGAGCCCCACGTTCATGCCCCAGATGCTGGCGATCAGCGTGGCGGGCAGGAAGACGATGCTGAACACGGTCAGGATGCGCAGCACGTCGTTGAAGCGGTGCGAGATCACCGACTCGTTGGTCTCCTCGAGCGCCTCGATGACCTCCTTGTAGTTCTCGAGCATGTCCCAGATCCGCTCGTGGGCGTCGACGATGTCGTCGAAGTAGACCTCCAGATCGCCCTCGCGCTCCATGAATCGCTGCTTGGCGTTCTCCAGGTCGCGGAGCACAGTGCGCTGCGGTCGCACCACCTTCCGGAAGTTGATGATCTCCTGCTTGACGTTTGAGATGTCCCGCACGACCTCGTCGGAGTGGCCGGAGAAGATCTCGTCCTCGACGGCGTCGAGCTTGTTGCCGATCTTTCGCAGCATCGGGAAGCAATAGTCGAAGCTGTCGTCCACAACCCTGTAAAGCAGGAAGCCCGGGCCCTTGGAGAAGAGCTGCTCCCGGAGCTCCTCCCTTTGGCGACAGCGCTCGAAGAGGTACTCGACCGGCTGCAGTGGCTGGTTGGGGATCGTGACCAGGTAGTCCGGGCCCACGAAGACGTCGAGCTCGCCCGCGTTCAGGCGCCCCACCGTGCGGTCGAAGACCGGAAAGTGGAGGACGATGAACAGGTAGTCCGGGTACTCGTCGATCTTCGGCCGCTGGTTGCGCGACAGCACGTCCTCGAGGTCCAGCGCGTGAAATCCGAACTGCTCCTCGAGCCAGGCGCACTCCAAGGGCGACGGCCGGTCGATGTTGACCCAGCGAAGCCTCTCCGCCGTGATCGTCTCGACATTCGGCTTGCGCTCCTGTGGCTCAGGCGCCGGCGCGGCAAGGCGAGCGCGACGAGCGCTCCGACGTAGGCTCGGCTTCGGGAGGTTCGGCATCGCCGCTCATCTCGCTTGGTCGCGCTTGCATCCAGGCAAAGACTACGCCACCACCGGCGAGCGGACGCCGGGACGCGTGCAAACCGCCTGGTATATTGCGCGCCATATCACCACCACATCGAGAGGGGTGGAGGGACTGGCCCGACGAAGCCCCGGCAACCCCCCCGCAAGGGGAAGGTGCCAATTCCAGCAGGTGGAATGCCTGGAAGATGTGAGTGGAAGTCCCCAACAGGACCTCTGCTCACTAACCGGCAGAGGTTTTTTTCGTAGGTAGATGTCCGCGAAACGAAGGGGACGTGATGGCGAAGTGGGAACTTAGGTGCAAGGAGTGCGACACGGTCTATCCGACCGAGGCCCGCTATGTGTGCGAGCAGTGCTTCGGGCCGCTCGAGGTTTCGTATGACTTCTCCCGCCTCGACTCGGCGGAGGCACGTCGCAAGATCCAGGCGGGGTCGCGCGGGATCTGGCGCTACGCGGACTTCCTGCCCTTCGAGGGGCGGCCCGAGGACCCTCTCGAGCCTGGGCTGACCCCCCTGCTGCGGGCCGATCGCCTGGCCGAGCGCCTCGGTCTGCGTGAGGTGTGGATCAAGAACGACGCCGCCAACCCCACGCACTCGTTCAAGGACCGCGTCGTCGCTGTGGCGATTGCCAAGGCCCGTGAGCTCGGCTTCGACACCGTGGCCTGCGCCTCCACCGGCAACCTGGCGAATGCGGTCGCCGCACACGCGGCGGCCGCAGGCCTCGATTCCTACGTGTTCGTTCCCGCGGATCTCGAGGAGCAGAAGCTGCTCGCAACCGGCGTCTACGGAACCCGCCTGGTGGGCGTGCGGGGGACGTATGACGACGTCAACAGGCTCTGCACCCAGCTCTGCGAGTCGCGGCCGTGGGCTTTCGTCAACATCAACCTCCGCCCGTACTACTCCCAGGGCTCCAAGACCCTCGCGTTCGAGACCGTGGAGCAGCTCGGCTGGTCGCTTCCAGACCGTGTCGTGTGCCCGGTCGCCTCGGGATCGCTGTTCACCAAGCTGGCTCGAGGGTTTGAGGAGTGGATCGACCTTGGCCTCGTGGAGGGGGAGCTCCCCACATTCAACGGGGCGCAGGCGACCGGCTGCAGCCCGGTCGCGACAGCGTTCGAAAACGGCTGGGATGCGTGCAAGCCTCAACGCCCGGAGACGATCGCCAAGAGCCTCGCGATCGGCAGCCCGGCGGATGGCGTGTACGCGTTGGAGCTCGCGCGCGGCACCTCGGGCGCGATCGACTCGGTCAGCGATGATCAGATCCGCGACGGCATCCGCCTACTCGCCGAAACCACTGGGATCTTCACCGAGACGGCCGGCGGGGTGACGACCGCCGTCCTCGCCAAGCTCGCTGACCGGGGAGAGATCGATTCCTCCGAGCGGGTCGTCGTCTACATCACCGGCGAGGGGTTGAAGACCCTCGACGCGACCCGGGACGCGTTCCGGATGCACGAGATCGAGCCGACGCTCGAGGGCTTCGAGCGGGAGCTCGAGCCGCTCGCTGCTCGCTAAGGTTCGCGCGCATGTCGGTCACGGTGAAAATCCCCGCCCAGCTTCGAGGGGTGACGGACGGCGAGGGGGAGCTCGAGGTCGAGGGCACGACGGTGGGGGAGGCGCTCGACGCGGTCTTCCGCCAGCACGACGACCTTCGCGAGCGGATCACCGAGGACGGGGGCCTGCGCCGGTTCGTCAACGTGTACGTCTCCGGAGAGGACATCCGCTTCCAGGATGGACTCGAAACCCAACTGCAGGATGGTGATGAGGTGACGATCCTGCCGGCCGTCGCCGGCGGCTAGCCGGGCGCCTCGCAGACGGCGAATTCCATACCCTGCCGGGCCGTGGAAGGCATGGACCCGGTGGCGATCCTCTGTGGGGGCCGAGGCACGCGCCTGCAGGAGCACACGCACGCGATCCCCAAGGCCCTGGTCGAGATCGGCGGCAAGCCCATCCTGTGGCACGTGATCCGCATCTACGCCGCCCAGGGTTTTCAGAGGTTTCTGCTGCTCACGGGGTACCTCGGGGGAGATGATCGAGGAGTCGGTGACGGCGATGGACTGGCCGGAGCCGGTGGAGATCGAGTGTCTGGATACGGGGCTCGACACGCCTACAGGGGGCAGGTTCGCGGTCGCCCGCGAGCGGCTCGCCGGGCAGCCCTTCTGCGCGACGTACGCGGATGGGGTGGCGGACATCGACCTCCGGGCGCTCGTGGCCTCGCATCGGCAGCGCGGATTGTTGGCCACGATGACCGTGGTGCGGCCGTTCAGCCAGTGGGGAATAGCGGTGCTGAGCGGCGATGATCGGATAGAGGGATTCGAGGAGAAGCCCCGCCTCGACTACTGGATCAACGGCGGGTTCTTCTGTTTCGAGCCCGGGGCGCTCGACTACATGCGCGAGACAAGCGTGCTGGAGCGTGAGCCCCTGCGCGACCTGGCGGCCGACCGTCAGCTGCACGGCTTCCGGCATCCAGGCTTCTGGGACTGCATGGACACCTACAAGGACGCGGTCACCCTGAATGACCTGTGGGGCGATGGGCGGGCGCCATGGGCTGTCTGGGAACCGAGCGTCGCCCGGTCCGGTGCCCGCTAGCTCGCTGGTCACGGGGGGGCGTGGCTTCGTCGGCGCCTGGCTGTGCAAGGCGCTGCTCGACCGCGGCAATCGGGTCGTCTGCCTCGATCAGCCCGAGCGGGAGGGAAGGCCGTCCGGGCTCACTCTGCTGGGGATCGCCGACGATGTGGTCGCGGTCGACGTCAACCTGCTCGATGGGGACTCCCTGTCGCAGGTCCTGGCCGAGCACGAGGTCGGCGCGGTCTTTCACCTGGCAGCGCAGACGATCGTCGGCACGGCGGCCTCGTCTCCAGCGCCGACCTTCGACACCAACGTGCGTGGCACCTGGATGCTGCTCGAGGCGTGTCGCTCCGGTGACGTCGAGCGGGTCGTCGTAGCTTCGTCGGACAAGGCGTATGGCGCCCACGAGGAGCTTCCGTATCGGGAGGACTTCGCGCTCCAGCCGACCGCACCGTATGAGGCGAGCAAGGCGGCGGCGGATCTGATCGCCCGCAGCTACTGGCACTCGTATGGGGTGCCCGTCGCGGTGACCCGGTTCGCAAACATCTACGGCGGTGGCGACACCAACTTCTCGCGCCTGATCCCGGAGGCGGTCAGTGCCGCCCTCGACGGGCGCCGGCCAGTGCTTCGCTCCGACGGGTCACCGGAGCGGGATTTCCTCTACGTGGAGGATGCCGCCGGCGCCTACCTGGCGATCGCCGGAGCGCTCGATCGCGACGACGTGCGAGGCCAGGCCTTCAACGCCGGTGGCGGCAGTCCCCATCCGGTCGGGGAGGTGGTCGAGCTGATCGCGCGACTCGCCGGAACCGGGGTGGAGCCCGACATCCGAGGGGCCGGAAACCCGGCGGGGGAGATCGATCGCCAGTACGTGGACCCGACGAAGATTAGGACGCTGGTCGGGTGGGAGCCCAGGATCGGCCTCGAGGACGGCCTCCGGGAGACGATCGAGTGGTACCGCTCACACCCAGAGGCCCGGGCCCCGGCACCCGACTCCTGACGGTCCCGATGCCGCAGGACCGGTCGCGTGGCTCTTGCAGAACGCGGCTAGTTGCCGAGCAGTCCGTTGACCGTTCGGCTGACGCCGTTGGTCGCCTGGCCCGCGGAGCCGTTGACGCTCCGGGAGGCGCCGTTGACGGCGCTCGAGACTCCGCTGCGGACGTTGTTGACCGTGTTGGTTACGGTCCCAACCGGACTGGGGTTGGGACTAGGGGATGGGGACGGACTCGGGGACGGGGACGGGGACGGACTCGGGCTTGGCGATGGTGAGGGTGAAGGTGCGGGTGAGGGTGAGGGGCTCGGAGCCGGCGAGGGGGCGGGCGACGTTCCCGTCCCGGGAGCGCCGGTGTTGCCGCCGGAGCTCGCGCCATCACCGGAGCCGGAGCCGCGGCCCCCGGTCGCACCTGCAGCATCGCGGCTAGCATCGCCGCTCGCGCCGCCCGCCCGAACCCTCGCATCGCCGCCCCGGCCGCCTAGCTCGCCCTGATCCTCCTTCTGTGCGAATGCCTGCAACGCAGGCTCCTCCGACGCGTTGGTGCCCCCCGCAACCCCCACGCTGGAGCCCAGGAAGCCACCGCCGTCGTTGTTGGGACCAGGGAAGGTGAGCCCGGTGATTCCGAGGAACACGGCGGCGATCGCGAACAGGGCGGTCGTGGATGCCGCCTGCCAGCGCGGGGTCAGTCTCGGTCGGGCCCGCTTCAGAGACGCCGCTGCGCCTCGCAGCGCCGCGGGCATGACCAGCGCTCCACGCGCCCGGCCCAAGCCCTTCGCGAGTGGCCGCCGGCCGCTGGCGTGCGCCCGAGCGACTGCTGTGCGCCGCCGGCGCGACCGCGCCGCAAGCTTGTCTCGCGAGCGCTCAGAGCCCTTGGCGATCGCGGTTCCTCCGGAAGCTGTCGCTGCCGCCTTCGCCGCGGTCCTTGAAGGGTTCTCGGCCTTCTCCGCCTCATGCGGCGGTTGGAGCTCCCTCATGACTTGGGCGCAGATCGCCTCGAAGCGCTTCGTCGCCCGCTCCTTCGCCCGTCGCCGGGCGCCACGGCTGAGTCGCCTGCTCAAGTTCTCGAGCTCCGCGGTCTGGCGCTTCAGGTTCAGCCTCACCCCGAGCAGTAAGGCGCCCTTGCCGCCCCGGCTCACCCACTCCGAGTCGGGAGTCGAGGTGAGGCAATCCAGCTGCAGGGAGGCCAGCTCTCTGGCGAGCAGGAGGTTGGCGTAACGCCGTGAAGCACTCCACCCATTCGAGCCCGAGCCGGTGTGCGGCTCGGGGCTCTGGGCAGCGAGGAGGAAGAAGCTGTGCCTCGTCGCAGGCGGCATCGAACCTCGAGCAACCCCTTCGTGGGTGCTGTGCTTCGGTTGTGTACGCCGCCTCGACTGAGTGCGAGGGTGGCGACTGGTGCCACGATTCACGATCACAGGCCTCCTCTAAACCGCAATCGACCCCCCTGATTTGCAGCGAGTTTACGTTCGCGCGCACAAGCCACGCAAGCGGATTACCTCAAATGGCCGCAAGTGAGGTAGTCATTTGGCGACCGTCGGGGGCGCCAAATGACGGCTAAGAAGTTCGTAAAACATGGCCCGTGCCCCGCAGATCCGCTCCGCGTGTCGAATAATTGGAACTGACCCCCACGACTCGGAGGAACCGCCAATGTCTCCCGTGATTCTCGGCTTCGGCGCCCTTGACGCGATGATCGCAGCGCAGGCCGCCTATGCCGCGCACGACCTGCGTCGTAAGTCACAGAAGCGCAGCAAGTAGCCAACTACCGGCCCGAGGACTCGCTTGCGGGTTCTCGTTAACCCGCCCGAACTCGCTTGCCGGTTCTCGTTACCCGGTTCCCTCAAACGAGCCGCTTCATCGTGTAATCGGCCCCAAATTGCGGGATGATGGGGCCATGACGTCCAGGGGGGACGTGACGAGTAGGGCCGGCGGGGAGGGCGGGCTGGAGGAGCTGACGCGAGCGCCGGCCGGTGCCAGCCGCGAGCTCTTGCGGGCTGTCGAGACGGCGGCCGAGGACGGCGAGAAATGTGACGCCCTGGTCCTGTCGCTCGCGAGCCTGCTCGCGGTGACCGTTGATGAGGCGGCGGAGCTCCTCGACGAGCTCGGTCAGCAGGCGCTCGATTCCCAAGACGCCGTGGGAGAGGAGGGGTCGCCGGAGAGGATTCGCGATGGGTTCGAGCGCGGCCTCCAGCTGGGCCTGCTGGTCGGTCTGGGGTACGGTGTTGAGGGTTCGCCGCTCCAAAGCGGGACTGAAGCCTCGGCGCCGAACGGCCGATAGACCCAACACAGGGGGAGAGCAACTTTGGCACAGCCCGGCCTCCAAAGCCGGGAATCCGGGTTCGAATCCTGGCTCCCCCGCTCACTGATGGCTAATGCGAGCGCTCACTCCATCGGCGGACGACCCCTGAACCCGAGGCCGCCAACGTGTCTAGTCCGAGGTTTTGGGCGCGCAGTGCGTGGGTAGCGCCGCCATATGCCCTATTTACTGCGCTTCTTCACCGCGGACCACCTCTTGGTGACCACGAAGCACGGGACCGCCGACGAGGTGGGTGAGGCGCTTGCGGCCTGCCCCGTCGACGAGCTGACCGATTCCGCCGAAACCGGTCCGTGCGTTCGCTGGGAGGTCGTGTTCAGCGATCGGAAAGGAAGAGAGCGGCCCATGACCCCCGAGATCTTCCAATCACTGATGGTCCGCCACGCGGAAGGCAACCGCTAGTCGGAGCGGTGCCAAGGGTGCGGCCCCTGGACGCGCCCGACAGGACTCGAACCTCAGCGAGCCCGGAGGGCGAGCGGTGTCACAGGTTCGATCCTGGCGAAGCTGGACGCGCCCGACAGGACTCGAACCTCAGCGAGCCCGGAGGGCGAGCAGTGTCACAGGTTCGATCCTGGCGAAGCTGGACGCGCCCGACAGGACTCGAACCTCAGCGAGCCCGGAGGGCGAGCGGTGTCACAGGTTCGATCCTGGCGAAGCTGGACGCGCCCGACAGGACTCGAACCTCAGCGAGCCCGGAGGGCGAGCGGTGTCACAGGTTCGATCCTGGCGAAGCTGGACGCGCCCGACAGGACTCGAACCTCAGCGAGCCCGGAGGGCGAGCGGTGTCACAGGTTCGATCCTGGCGAAGCTGGACGCGCCCGACAGGACTCGAACCTCAGCGAGCCCGGAGGGCGAGCGGTGTCACAGGTTCGATCCTGGCGAAGCTGGACGCGCCCGACAGGACTCGAACCTGTGACCTCCTGCTCCGGAGGCAGGCGCTCTATCCAACTGAGCTACGGGCGCTCGAACGGGTCAGTCTAATCCTCGCCAGAGGGCCGGCCAGCGGGCCGGGAGGATGCGCGGCCCAGCGCGAGGCTGCCCCGCTCGGGGCGGCGGCTGCCGCCACTACGGCGCCGGACGGCCCCGGCTACGGTAGGCGAATGGACCTGTCGGTCGTCTTTCTCGGCACCGGAGGCTCTGTGCCGACGGCGCGGCGAGCCACCGCCTGCCTGCTGGTTCGGGCCGGTGGGGAGCGACTGATGTTCGATTGCGGCGAGGGCTCGCAGCGCCAGATGCAGCGTTCGACCGGGCTCGTCCACGTGGACCAGATCTACGTCACGCACTACCACGCCGACCACTACCTCGGCCTTCCGGGACTGCTGAAGACGTACGACCTCCAGGGCCGCGATCGCCCGCTTCGCATCATGGGGCCTCCCGGGCTGGGCGACCTGTTCAAGGCCCTTCGCCGGATCATGGGGCGGGTCTCCTACGACGTGGAGCTGGTGGAGCTGGCCGAGGGCGACGCGGTTCGGCACGACGGCTACGAGGTTCGCTGCTTCGGCGTCGACCACCAGGTCCGCGCCTACGGCTACGCGCTGGTCGAGGACGAGCGGCCCGGCCGCTTCGATCCGGCCGTCGCCGAGCGTCTCGGCGTCGAGCCCGGCCCGGACTTCGGAAGGCTCCAGGCCGGTGAGGTGGTGAGCGGGATCCAATGGAGCGGTTCGTCCCGATCAGGTGATGGGGGAGCACAGGCGAGGTCGCAAGGTGGTCGTCACCGGGGACACGGCGCCATGCGAGATGACGCGGGTCGCAGCGCACGAGGCCGAGGTGCTCGTGCACGATGGAAGCTTCGCTGACGAGGAGGCCGAGCGAGCAGCGGAGACAGGCCACTCGACAGCGCGCGATGCGGCCCGCCTCGCCCGAGATGCCGAGGTGAAGCTGCTGGCCCTCGTCCACGTCTCGTCGCGCTACGACGTGCGCGAGGTGCTGAGCGAGGCACGTCAGGAGTTCCCGGCCACCGAGGCCCCCCGTGACTTCGACGTCGTCGAGGTCCCCTTCCCGGAGCGAGGCGAGCCGCGACTGATCGAAAACGGTGCGCGGGAAGCAGGCCCGGCCCGACCCGGATGAATCAGCCGAGCGGCGCCGCGAGGTCGGCGATCGCCTGGGCGACGGCCGTCGCCTGGTCCTCCTGGAGGAAGTGCTTGGCGGGCAGCAGGATCGGGTCGTCGACGTGAAGCGCCTGCTGGGCGAGCCGCATCTGATCGAGGCCGATCGCCGGGTCGCGTTCCCCCCAGACGATCCGTGCTGGGTAGGGGCGCTGGGCCAGGCCCCTCCAGAGCCAGTCCTGTTTCGCCGCGCCCAGCTCGTATCCCCGCATGATCCGCAGGAAGGCCCGGCCACGATCGAGGCGCTTCAGCAGCTCGTAGTGCGCTTGAACCTGGAAGCGCGGAACCGCCGCCCTGTCCGCGATGCCCTGGAGGTAGAAGAGCTCCGAGAACGCTCGGCGGCTCACCGTCGCGAGCCAGATCCGCCCCAACCCCGGGACGGCGAATGGAGCCATCGTCCAGGGGCGCCGAAAGGTGGCGAGGCCGAGCGGCGTGTTGAGCGCGGTCAGCGACAGCACCCGCTCCGGGCTCCTCACGGCCCACTCGCAGCCGATCGGCCCGCCGATGTCGTGGACGACCAGGTGGCAACGCTCGATCCCGAGCGCGTCCAGCGCCTCCCCGGTCCAGCGAGCGAGCCCCGACCACGAGTAGTCGAACTCGACAGGGCGGTCCGCGAGCCCGAGGCCCGGAAAGTCGAACGCGACCGCGCGCAGCCCCTGCTCCGCGAGCACCGGCATCACCTTCCGGTACAGGAACGAGCTGGTCGGAACCCCATGCAGGAGGACGACTGGCGCTCCCCCGCCTTGCTCGCGGACGAAGCTGGTGACGCCGGCGACCTCGAAGCGCCGCCCGGCCGCCTGGTGTACCTCGATCGCCTCGCGGGTGGCGTCGGGGGGTGCCATCGCCGCCATGATCTCATCGGGAACGGCGAGGATCCGGTCATCCGGCCTGCTAGGCTCGCCGCGTCGGTTCCTTTAACCCGGTCCGGAGAGGCCAGGAAGGGGCGAGAGCGTGAACGCTGACCACAAGGTCGTCCTCGATCGCGACGATTTGCGCCGCACCCTGGTGCGGATCGCGCACGAGATCGTCGAGAAGAATCCCGGCTCCGACAACCTCGCCCTGGTCGGCATCCACACCCGCGGCGCCGTGCTCGGCCGGCGGCTGCACGCGCTGGTCGGCGAGCTGACCGGTTCCGAGGTGCCGTTCGGTGACCTCGACATCTCGTTCTATCGCGACGACGTCAACGCGCGTGATCCCGGCGACCAGCCGGTCGTTCACTCCTCGCACCTGGACTTCGACCTCGAGGATCGAACCGTGGTGCTGATCGACGACGTCCTGTTCACGGGCCGCACCGTCCGGGCGGCGATCGATGCGCTGTTCGACTACGGGCGCCCGCAGCGGGTGCAGCTCGCGGTGCTCGTCGACCGCGGGCATCGCGAGCTCCCGATCCGACCCGACTACGTGGGCAAGAACCTTCCCACCTCTCACCGGGAGCGGGTCAACGTGCGGGTCGAGGAGCTGGACGAGGTCGACGAGGTCGCGATTGCCGCCAGGGTGGAGGCGCCTCGATGAGGCACCTGCTGGGGATCGCCGAGCTCGATCGCGGTGACATCGAGCGGGTCATGGAGCGAGCCGAGGGCTTCGCCGAGGTGGGCCGTCGGGACATCAAGAAGGTGCCGACATTGCGCGGCCGAACGATCGTCAACCTCTTCTACGAGTCGAGCACCCGCACGAGCAGCTCGTTCGAGCTGGCCGCCAAGCGGCTCTCCGCCGACCTCGTCTCGGTGAGGGCGGAAGGGTCCTCGGTAGACAAGGGCGAGTCGCTGAAGGACACGATCGCCACCCTCTCCGCCTACGGGCCGGAGGCGATCGTGATCCGCTCCCCGCATGCCGGGGCCGCGGATCTGGTCGCCGGCTGGACGGAGGCCGCGGTCGTCAACGCGGGCGACGGCAAGCACGAGCATCCAAGCCAGGCGCTGCTCGACGTCTACACGCTGCTCCACCGGTTCGGGCCCCTGGACGGGAAGCGGATCTGGATCGTCGGCGATGTCCTGCACAGCCGGGTGGCTCGCTCGGGGGTGCTGGCGTTCCAGATGATGGGCGCGGAGGTCACCGTGTGCGGACCGCCCACGCTGATCCCACGAAGAATCGATGAGGCGCTCGGATGCGCAGTCTCCCACGACCTCGACGGCCTTGGTGAGGCGGATGTCGTGTACGCGCTGCGCATGCAGCAGGAGCGGATGAGCGAGTCGTTCCTGCCCTCGATCCGCGAGTACGTGGCCCGCTACCAGATCGACTCCCGCCGGCTGGGCCCGCGCCAGCTGCTGATGCATCCGGGTCCCGTGAACCGCGGCGTCGAGCTTGCTCCGGAGGTGATCGAGGGCCCCAACTCCCTGATCACCGAACAGGTCGAGAGTGGGCTCGTGGTGCGCATGGCGATCCTCTACGAGTTGCTTGCCAACGCTCGACCCCGGCCTGGGAGCGGCCCGACGGGCGACCCCGAGGGTGCACCGGAGCCGACGCCGATCAAGGAGCCCGCGTGAGCGCTCTTCGCCCGATCTCCTCGCTGGACTGGCGAGGTCCCACCGGGGAACCCGCGGGCGACCTCGTCCTTCAGCGCGCCGGGGTGCTCGACCCGCGCGCGGGGATCGAGGGGACTTTCGACGTCGTCGTTCGAGGTGGGGAGATCGCCGAGCTCGCCGACCCGGGAAGCGCCGACGGCGCCCAGGCCGAGGTGGTCGACGCGGAGGGAATGGCAGTGTTTCCGGCCTTCTTCGACCCCCACGTGCATCTGCGAACCCCGGGAGATGAGGACGAGGAGGACATCGAGACCGGAACGCGGGCGGCAGCCTCCGGTGGCTACTGCGGCGTGCTCGCGATGGCGAACACCGAGCCGCCGGTCGACACGGCTGCCGACGTGCGCTCGCTGCGCGAGAGCGCCTCGGAACAGGCATTCGTTCCCACGGGCTTCCTGGCGTGCGTGACGCGGGGGATGGCAGGCGCGGAGCTGACCGAGATGGCTGAGCTTCGCGACGCCGGGGCGGTCGCCTTCTCGGACGACGGGATGCCGATCTCGAACGCCCGGGTGATGCGGCGCGCGCTCCAGTACCAGCACCTGGTCGGTGCTCAGCTCGCGCTCCATACCGAGGACCACGATCTCTCCCGTCCGGCCGGTGCACACGAGCCACACCTCGGGGGCGTGATGCACGAGGGCCTGGTTTCCGCCGCCCTCGGCCTCGCCGGCATCCCGTCGATCGCCGAGTCCACGATGATCGCCCGCGATGCGGCCCTGGCCGCATACGAGAACGCCACCATCCACGTCCAGCACCTCTCGGCTCGCGAGTCGGTGGAGGCGGTGCAGGCGGCGAAGGCCGCGGGGGTGCCCATCACCTGCGAGGCGACCCCTCACCATCTGACGCTGACCGACGAAAAGGTCAGGAGCCTCGACTCCAGGTTCAAGATGAACCCGCCGCTTCGCAGCGCCGACGATCGCCAGGCGCTGATCGAGGGCCTTCGCTCCGGGATCATCGACTGCGTCGCCACGGACCACGCACCTCATTCGATCGACGAGAAGGAGGTTCCGTTCGAGCTCGCGGCGATGGGCGTGACCGGCCTCGAAACCGCGTTTGCGGCCCTTCACACCGAGCTGGTGCTCCCGGGCCTGGTCGAGCTCGGGGTCCTCGTCGAGCGGATGAGCGCGGGCGCGACGCCCTTCGGGCTCGAGCCGCCGAGCCTCGCCGTCGGCAGCGAGGCGAGCTTGGTGCTGTTCGACCCCGATGCGGAATGGGAGCCTGGCGCGGATGGATGGGAGAGCCGCTCGGCGAACTGCTGCTTCGCGGGCACGAGCTTTCGGGGCAGGGTTCTGATGACCGCGGTCGCCGGCCGGGTCGCCTACCGCCAGCGGCAATTCGCGGTGGGGGTGGCGCATTGAGCACTCCACGTCTCGGGAGTCCCCCCGGGTGAGCGTCGCCAAGCTTGATCCGAAGCGCGCCGCGCTCGTGGTGATCGACGTCCAGGAGGCCTTCCGCAAGGCCGTGCCGCGATTCGAGGAGGTCGCGCGGGCGACCTCGGTCCTCGTGCGGGGAGCCGAGGCCGTCGAGGTGCCGATCCTGGTCAGCGAGCAGTATCCCGCGGGCCTCGGGCATACGGTCCCGGAGGTGGCAGAGCGCCTTCCCGAAGGCTTGGCCCCGATCGAGAAGGTCGTCTTCTCGGCGGCCGAGGCGGACGGATTCGACCTCGCCGGCCGCGGCCAGGCCCTCATCTGCGGGATCGAGACCCATGTCTGCGTCAACCAGACGGTGCTCGACCTGCTCGACGCGGGGATCGAGGTCCACGTGGCACGCGATGCGGTTGGGTCGCGATCGCCGCAGAACCACGAGACGGGCCTGGAGAAGGTGGAGCGCGCGGGGGCGGTGATCACCACGGTCGAGACCGCGTTGTTCGAGCTGGTCGGAAGGGCCGGGACCGAGGCTTTCAAGCGAGTCCAGGGACTGGTGCTCGAATACGCTCCGAACCCGTCATGAGCTCGAGGCTCGCAGCGCGAGGCTCGCCTGCTTCCGGGTACGTGCTGCTCGAGGACGGCGCCCGCTTCGACGGCCTTCTATGCGGCGCCGGCGAGGAGATCACGGGCGAGGTCGTGTTCAACACTGCCATGACGGGCTACCAGGAGGCGGTGAGCGATCCCTCGTACGCCGGCCAGATCATCACCTTCACCTATCCGCTGATCGGCAACTACGGGGTCGCGGCAGCTGCGATGGAATCCGAGCGCGTGCAGGCGCGTGGCGTGATCATGCGTGAGGCCAAGAACGCCGAGGATGCCGCCGACGCGGAGGGGGGTTGGCTCGACTGGCTTCGGGACTGTGGGGTGGTGGCGATCCATGGGATCGACACACGGGCGCTGGTACGCCGCATCCGCGATCACGGAGCGATGCGGGGAGGGATCTTCCCGGCCGAGCTTCCGATCGCCGAAGCCCGCGATCGGGTTGCCCGGGAGCCGTCGATGGCGGGCGCCGACCTGGCGCCGACCGTGAGCCCGGACGCCCCGGTCCAGTTCGACGGGAGCGGTCCGCACGTGGTGGGGATCGACACCGGCATCAAGCTGTCGATAATCAGGCAATTCCGCGAGCGGGACTGCCGGTTGACCCTGCTGCCGTGCTCAACCTCGGCGGCCGAGGTCCTGGAGCGGGATCCGGACCTCGTCTTTCTCGCCAACGGGCCGGGCGATCCGGCGGCGCTCGACTACCTGGTCGACACGGTGCGCGAGCTGGTCGGCAAGCGACCGGTCGTCGGGATCTGCCTCGGCCACCAGCTGCTGTGCCGGGCTGTCGGGCTCGAGACCTTCAAGCTGCCGTTCGGGCACCGGGGTGCCAACCACCCAGTCAAGGACCTCGAAACCGGCCGAATCGAGATCACCTCCCAGAACCACGGCTTCGCCGTTCGGGGGCCGGATGGGGAGTCGCGGATCGAGGCCGACCATCCAATCCGCTGGGAGACCAGCTTCGGCGCCGCCGAACTGTCCCACCTCAACCTCTATGACCGCACCGTCGAGGGCCTCGTCCTGCGCGACGTCGCAGGGGCCACGGTCCAATACCACCCCGAGGCGGGCCCGGGCCCCCACGACGCGCGACATCTTTTCGATCGCTTCGTCCAAATCGCGGCCGCTTGATGCCAAGGCGCGACGACATCCGCAAGATCCTCCTGATCGGCTCCGGTCCGATCGTGATCGGGCAGGCGGCGGAGTTCGACTACTCCGGAGCACAGGCCTGCAAGGTGCTCCTCGCGGAGCGATACGAGGTCGTGCTCGTGAACTCGAATCCGGCGACGATCATGACCGACCCGGAGTTCGCCAATCGAACCTATGTCGAACCGCTGACGGTCGACTCGGTGTCGAGGATCATCGAGCGCGAGCGGCCCGACGCGCTGTTGCCGACGCTCGGCGGGCAGACCGCTCTCAACCTGGCCTCGGCGCTCCACGACGCCCAGGTCCTGGAGCGAAACGGGGTCGAGCTGATCGGCGCCGATTACGAGGCGATCCGACGCGCCGAGGACCGCGAGGTGTTTCGCCAGACGATGGAATCGGCGGGCCTTCGCGTCCCCTGGTCGATGATCGTCCGCAGCGTGGGGGAGGTAGAGCGGGGGCTCGCGGAGGGCAAGATCGAGCTCCCGGCGATCGTCCGACCGGCCTACACGCTCGGCGGCGAAGGTGGCGGCGTGGGCAGGACCGATGCGGAGCTCCATCAGGTCGTCTCCGAAGGCCTGGCCGCGAGCCCGATCAACCAGGTGCTGGTCGAGGAGTCGGTGCTCGGCTGGGGTGAGTTCGAGCTCGAGGTGATGCGAGACCGAAACGACAACGTTGTCGTCATCTGCTCGATCGAGAACGTCGACCCGATGGGCGTCCACACCGGAGACAGCGTCACCGTGGCGCCGGCCCAGACCCTCACCGACCGCCTGTACCAGGAACTTCGCGACCAGGCGCTGCGGGTGATCAGGGCGGTCGGCGTCGAGACCGGCGGGTCGAACATCCAGTTCGCCGTCAACCCGGAGACGGGCGAGGTGGCCGTGATCGAGATGAACCCCCGCGTGTCGCGCTCCTCGGCGCTCGCCTCGAAGGCGACCGGCTTCCCGATCGCCAAGATCGCCGCGAAGCTCGCGGTCGGCTATGCCCTCGAGGAGATCCCCAACGACATCACGATGGCGACGCCCGCCTCGTTCGAGCCCGCGATCGACTACGTCGTCACCAAGGTGCCCCGATTCGCGTTCGAGAAGTTCCCGGGCGCCGAGGGCAGCCTCTCGACCCACATGAAGTCGGTCGGGGAGGCGATGTCGATCGGCCGCACCTTCCGGGAGTCCTTCGCGAAGGCGATGCGCTCCCGGGAGCTCGACTCGGATGCGGAGATCCCCGAAAACACGGGCGACCTCCTCGATCGGCTGATCACCCCGGCGCCGGACCGCTATGACCTGATCCTCGAGGCGTTCAGGCGTGGCACGGAGCCGGCGGAGATCGGAAGGCGGACGGCCATCGATCCCTGGTTCCTCGCCGAGCTGCGGGCGCTGGCCACCGACGGCGACGGAACTGAGGGGCTCGTGCGCACGTTCAAGTCGGTCGACACCTGCGCGGCGGAGTTCGAGGCAAGGACGCCGTACTACTACTCGGCCCACGAGCGTGCCCCGGACTCCGAGGTCCGCCGCGGCGAGCGAGCTTCGGTCGTCATCCTGGGCTCCGGCCCGAACCGGATCGGGCAGGGGATCGAGTTCGACTACTGCTGCGTGCACGCCGCGATGACGGTGCGCGAGTCCGATCGTGACGCGGTGATGATCAACTGCAACCCGGAGACGGTCTCGACGGACTACGACACCTCCGACCGGCTCTACTTCGAGCCGCTGACGGCGGATGACGTGCTTGCCGTGATCGAGGTCGAGCGCCCCGAGGGTGTGATCGTCCAGTTCGGCGGCCAGACGCCGTTGAAGCTCGCCCGTGCGCTCGAGGAGGCGGGGGTGCGACTGCTCGGAACGCCAGTCGACGCGATCGACCTGGCGGAGGACCGGGGGCGGTTCGGGGCGCTGCTGGGCAGGCTCGGGATCGCCCACCCCCCGTACGGGACGGCCCTCTCGGCGGACGAGGCGGCGGTGATCGCCGCGGAGGTGGGCTTTCCCCTGCTCGTCCGCCCGTCGTACGTCCTCGGCGGCCGGGCGATGGAGATCTGCTACGCGGCGGAGGGGCTCGCCGCGTATCTCGAGCAGAACGTGAAGGCTGACCAGGAGCACCCCCTGCTGCTCGACCGATTCCTGGAGGACGCGATCGAGGTCGACGTCGACGCCCTCGCCGACGGCGCGGAGGTCCACGTCGCCGGGATCATGCAGCACGTCGAGGAGGCCGGCGTCCACTCGGGGGACTCGGCCTGCGTCCTGCCGCCCATGAGCCTGGGCGAGGAGATGCTCGAGGAGATCCGCGAAACGACTCGGCGGATCGCACTCGAGCTGGGTGTGGTGGGGCTGATCAACATCCAGTACGCCGTCGCCGGCGGCAAGCTGCACGTGCTCGAGGCGAATCCTCGTGCGTCGCGGACGGTGCCCTTCGTCTCCAAGGCGACCGGAGTCCCGCTGGCGAAGGTCGCCTGCCGGCTGATGCTCGGAGAGGACCTCGCCAGCCAGGAGCTTCCAGCCGCCCCCAGCGAGCACGTCAGCGTGAAGGAGGCGGTGCTGCCGTTCGCACGCTTCGCCGGCGCGGATTCGGTGCTGGGACCGGAGATGAAGTCCACGGGGGAGGTGATGGGGATCGCGTCCGACTTCCCGACCGCCTTCGGCAAGGCGCAGTCCGCGGCGGGAATCGGCCTGCCGCGCGACGGCACCGTGTTCATCACCGTCACGGATACGGACAAGCCGGCGGCCACGCAGCTCGCGGCTCGCTTCCACGACCTGGGCTTTCGGGTGATCGCGACCCGGGGCACCGCGCAGGCGATCTCGCGGATGGGCGTGCCGGTGACGGCCATCAACAAGATCGCCGACGGGTCCCCGCACGTGGTCGACTACATCCGCAATCGCGAGGTCGACATGGTGATCAACACCCCGACGGGGAGTGGCGCCCGCAGCGACGGCCACGAGATCCGCAACGCGGCCGTCCGCGAGGGGATTCCGTGCGTGACCACGATGACCGGCGCCTCGGCTGCCACCCGGGCGATCTTCGCCCAGCGACAGAAGGCCGCGGAGCCGCTGTCGCTTCAGGAGCTGCATCAGGGCTCACGGCCCAGGGCCTCGAGCCCACAGGCGGCGGAGAGCTAGCCCGTGCCCAGCACCGACCAGCCGGCCCGCAGCCCGTCGGCCGCGCCTGGGCGGCCCGCCCCCCAACGCGTTTCGGCGCCCCTCGGACGCCGGCTCTGCGAGGTGACCGAGAGCCGCCGGGCGAGCGGCTACAGGATCTTCTCCGCGCTGGATCCGGTCGGCCCCGAGCCGAGCGGCGGGCAGTTCTACATGCTCTCGGCGGTCGACGGCTGGGGCCAGCGAGACGGGACGCCCTTACCTTCCGCGGGCGTTCTCGGTGGCCGCCGCGGAGCCGGTGGGTGGCGGGTTGCGGTTGGACTTCCTGGTCGAGGCGGTGGGGCCGGGGACGGAGCGGCTCGCCGGGCTTCGCCCGGGCGACGGGCTATGGGTGACGGGGCCGCTCGGCCGCCCGTTCTCGCATCCACGGGATCTCCGCGCCGAGGTCGCCGGAGCGATCCTGGTCGGCGGCGGCATCGGGCTCGCGCCGCTTGCCATCTGGCGGCGGCAGCTCGCGGACCTGGGCGTGCCCACGAGGACGCTGATCGGCTTTCGGGATCGCGAGCACTCGGGTGGGGTGGAGGAGCTCTTCTCATGCTGTGAGGTGCGGCTGGCGAGCGAGGATGGCCACGCGGGTCACCGGGGCTACGTGACGGACCTCCTGGGGGTTGTGCTGGAGGGAGACGGCGCCCGAACGGCTGCCGTTTACGCCTGTGGGCCGCCGGCGATGCTGGAGGCCGTTCGGCTCATGTGCACCGAGGCGCGACGTCGCTGCGGAGCTGGCGATGGAGTCGCCGATGGCATGCGGCTTCGGCGCCTGCTTGGGATGTGCCGTCCCGCTCGCGGACGGTGGCTACATGCGGCTTTGCGTCGACGGGCCGGTGGTCGACGCGGCGAGGATCGAGACGGCCCTGGTGGCGGGATCCGGCCATTGAGCGAGCTCGGCGTCGACATCGCCGGGCTCCACCTGGAGCACCCGGTGCTGAACGGAAGCGGGACATTCGACGCGATCGCCGCGCGGACGGCGTTCGGGGACGCCCTGATCGACGACTTCCCCTTCTCCGCCTTCGTCTCCAAGACGATCACGCTGGAGCCCCGCGCGGGCAATCCGCCACCGCGGATCTTCGAGACCCCTGCGGGGATGATCAACTCGATCGGCCTTCCGAACAAAGGTCTTGACGGATTCCTGGAGCGCGATCTGCCGCGGCTGGCAGAGCTTCCGGTCCCGCTCGTCGTCTCGGTGATGGGAAAGAGCCACGGCGAGTTCCTGCGTCTGGTGGAGGGCGTCGCTCATCGAACGGAGGTGGCCGCCGTCGAGCTCAACATCTCGTGTCCCAACGTCGAGTCCGGGCTGATCGTGGGCCAGCAACCGGACGAGACGTTGAGCCTGCTCGAGGCGGTGCGACCCGTGACCCCCAAGCCCGTGATCGTGAAGTTGACTCCCAACGTTGCGGATCCCGGCACGGTCGCGCTTGCCGCCGAGGAGGGGGGCGCCGACGCGCTGTCCTTGATCAACACGCTCGAGGCGAGCGCCATGGATCCAGGGACGCTCGAGCCGTGGCTCGGCGCCGACAGCGGCGGGCTCTCAGGTCCCGCGATTCGGCCCTACGCGCTCCGTCAGACCCAGCGCGTGTCGGCTGTCGCCTCGGTTCCCGTGATCGGTATGGGAGGGATCGAATCCGGAGCGGACGCGCTTGCCTTTCTGGCCGCCGGGGCGGCCGCGGTCGCCGTCGGGACTGCCAGCTTCCGGGACCCCATGGCCGGATCCCGCATCAGAGCGGAGCTTGCGGCCGCCCTGTCCGGGCGGGGATCCGGCGTTGCGACCGGCTCGCGTCGGAAGCTCGGGGCGTCGACCTCAAGTTAAGGTCGAACCGAATTTCTCGAAAAAGGCCCGGCTCCCCCTTTTCGCGCCCGCGAAGCGGGTATATGATCGCCGCCGCCGATGGCCCCCTCCGTCGACACCGCCACCGCTGTTCCCGAACGCACCCACGAGCAGCGGATGCGGGCGCTGAACAGGGCCAACGAGATCCGCTCCAAGCGCGCCCAGCTGAAGCGGGATCTGAAGGCCGGCAAGGTCAAGATCGAGGCGCTGATGCTCGACCCGCCGGACTACGTGATGTCGGCCAAGGCGTTCGACATGATCCTCGCCGTCCCGAAATACGGACGAGTCAAGGCGAACAAGATCCTCACCCAGTGTCGGATCTCGCCGTCGAAGACGATCGGCGGGCTCTCCCAGCGCCAGCGCGGCGAGCTGGTTGGTCAGCTGCGCCGATAGCGCGGCCTCCGCGCTGGGCGAACCTCGGGGCGAACGACGGCAGGTAGGGTGAGGCGGCACCCCGCCTAGCGTCCCGAGCCCTGAATTTCGCCGCTCAATAGCGGCATAACTCGGCTTTCGGCGGGCGGTCGCCCCACTCCGCGTGTCTGGATTCCATACCCGGCCGTAGCGAGCCCGGCACGGGCTCGTCGCATTCGGCCTCGATGCTGCGCCGGTCCGTAGGTAAGGATTCCCCGATGCCCAAGGTGTTCGTGATCACGGGGCCGTCCGGCGTCGGCAAGGGGACCCTGATCGGGGAGCTCCTGCGGAGGGTGGACAGCCTCGAGCTCTCGGTGTCGGCCACCACCCGGGAGCCCCGCGAGGGCGAGGTAGACGGGCGCGATTACCACTTTCTCGATCGAGAGGAGTTCGATCGTCGCGCTCGCAAGGGCGAGTTCCTGGAGCACGCCACCTACAGCGGTCACCGCTACGGAACGCTTCGCTCGGAGGTCGAGGGTCGGCTGGCGCAGGGTGTGTCGGTCGTGCTCGAGATCGAGGTTCAGGGAGCGCGCCAGGTGCGGGCTGCGATGCCGGAGTCGGTGCAGGTGTTCATCGCTCCTCCGGACCCGGCTTCTTTGCGGGCACGCCTCGAGCGACGGGGGACCGATTCGGCCCAGGAGATAGACGAACGGCTGCGCACCGCGGAGCTCGAGCTCGCAGCCCAGGAGGAGTTTCAGCACGTCGTGGTAAACGCCTCGATCGAGCGGGCGGCGGCGGATCTGGAAGGGATCGTGCGGCAGGAGCTGCACGGTGACCCCTAAGATGTGGGAACACATGATCAACGACACCAGCTACTCGCGGCGACGTTCGTCACCGCGCCAACACACATGATCAAGCCACGCGTCGACAAGCTCATGGACCGGACCGACTCTCACTACGCGGCCGTGCTCGTGGCCGCCAAGCGTGCCCGCCAGCTGAATAGCTACTACCGCGCGCTCGGTGAGGGCAGCTACGAGGAATACACGCCGCCCATGGTCGACACGCCCTCCGGCAACTACCTCACGATCGCCCTCGAGGAGCTGGCCGGGGACAAGATCCACTACCGCTACCGCGCCTGACGCCGCGCGGGGGTGAGGCGCCGGAGATGGCCCGCATCCTCCTCGGCGTGAGCGGCGGCATCGCCGCCTACAAGGCATTGGAGCTGGCGCGCCTGGCGACCCTGGCCGGCCACGGCGTGCGCGTGCTGATGACACCCGCCGCGCAGCGCTTCGTGGGCGCGGCCTCGTTCGAGGGCATCGTGGGGGCGCCGGTGCTGAGCGACGAATTCGCGCGCGATCCGCTCCGCGGCGCCTTTCCAGGTGAACCCGAGCCGGACCACGATCCGATCGGTCACCTCGCCGTCGTCTCGAACGCCGATCTCTTCCTGGTCGCTCCGGCGTCGGCGAACACGATCGCCAAGCTCGCGGCGGGGATTGCCGACTCGATGGTCACCACCTCGTTTCTGGCCTGCACGGCGCCGCGAGCGGTCGCCCCGGCGATGAACGACCGGATGTATGCCGACGCGGCAACGCAGGCGAACCTGTCGACACTTCGCGAGCGTGGCGTGGAGGTGATCGAGCCCGAGACAGGCGAGCTCGCATCGCGTGGCGAGTTCGGCACCGGCCGGCTGCCCTCGCCGGAGCGGCTCCTCGCCGCCGCCGAGGCATTGCTGCCGACCGCCCGAGGCCCATGGGACGGCCTGCGGGTGCTGGTGACGGCGGGCGGCACCCGGGAGCCCATCGACTCGGTTCGCTTCATCGGCAACCGCTCGAGCGGGCGTATGGGACTCGCGCTCGCAGAGCGGGCGGCGCGGCGCGGCGCGGACGTGACCCTGATCGCCGCCAACGTCTCCCTCGCGGAGCCCACGGGCGTGCGGAGGATCGATGTCGAGACCGCAGAGCAACTTGCCGCGGCGATGGGAGAGGAGTTCCCACGGTGTCACGTGCTCCTGATGGCCGCAGCGGTCGCCGATTTTCGCCCGGTCGCCGTCGGCGCCGGCAAGCTTCCCCGCGAGGATCACGGCCGCCTGGAGCTGTCACTCGAGCAGACCGACGACGTGCTCGCCCGCGTGGCTGCGGATCGCAAATCCGGCCAGGTCCTGATCGGCTTCGCAGCCGAGCATGGGCCGGAGGCGATCGGGCGTGCTCGGGCCAAGCTCGACCGAAAGGGGCTCGACGCGATCGTCTTCAACGACATCTCGCGGGCGGAGATCGGCTTCGACTCGGAGCTGAACGAAGTCGTCATCGTCGAGGCGGATGCCGAGCATCGGGTGGCCCTCGCACCGAAGGATGAGATCGCCGACGCGATCCTCGACCGGGTCGGATGCGCTCCGCACGCCCGCGGCACGGGGCGCCTGAGCCCGGCTCGCATCCGAAGTCGCTTTCCGGGACCCGCCTACACTGGGTCGATGGGCGACCACTCCGGAGATTCGCTTTACAACCTCTATCGCCGGGGGATCGAGCTGCTCGAGGACGGGAGCTTCGGCGAGGCGACGGTGCCCCTCGCCGAGGCCGCGCGGCGCGCTCCCGAGAAGAGCTCGGTGAGAGAGGCGCTCGGGCGCGCCTACTTTCGCAACCGCCAGTTCTCCGAGGCGGCGATCGAATTCGCCGCGGTGGTCGAGACGCACCCGGTCAACGACTTCGCCCATTTTTGCCTTGGGCGCTCGCTGAGCCTGACGGGCCAGACCGACCGCGCCCGCCATCACCTGGCGCTCGCCTCCAACCTGCGCCCCGAGCGGCGCGACTACAGGATCTACCGGGAGCGATTGGCCGCCCAGCTTTCGTGAGGGCGCTCGTGCAGCGGGTGCGCCGAGCCTCGGTGACGGCGGACGGACGGGAGGTTGCGGCGATCGGGCCCGGGCTGCTGGTGCTGCTCGGCGTCGGCCGCGCGGACACCGAGGCCGATGCCGACAGGCTCGCCGACAAGGTCCGGGCGCTGCGCATATTCGAGGACGAGTCGGGGCGGATGAGTGAGCCCCTTGGGGACCGCGAGGCGCTGTGCGTGAGCCAGTTCACCCTCCACGCGGACGACTCGCAAGGGCAACCGCCCGAGCTTCGCGGCCGCGGCACCGGCCGAGCTGGCGGAGCCCCTCTATGAGCGCTTCTGCGAGCAGCTCGGGCGCAAGGCGCGGCGTATTCGGCGCCCGGATGGTGGTGGAGCTGGTCAACGACGGGCCAGTGACCCTGATGCTCGAGACCTGACGGGACTTTTGGCGGGGTCTCGGCAGCGTCCTTCGAAGCCGTCCGCACGCCTGCGCCACGCCCACCTGGGCAATGGACGCGAGGCTATACTCAGGCCACCTCCTTTCGCACCCGAACCCTGACGAGGTGGGCCCGGGCCCGCCTTTTTTTCGGCGCGAAGCGGGGGTGAGGAGACCCATTCGACGAGTAGAGGACCAGCGTGGACCAGCTTCAGGAGCAGATCGAGAGCAGGCTTCGGGATCTCGATCCCGAGGTCGAGCTGATCGCGCTCGAGCGCCCGGCCGGGGAGGCGCTTCGGGTCTACATCGACCACCCGGGCGGGGTCGACCTGGGGCTGTGCGAGCGGGTCACCAACCACCTGAGGGATCTGCTCGAGTCCTGGTCGCTCGAGGTGTCCTCGCCGGGGGCGGACCGGCCGTTGACCAAGCTCGAGCACTTTCGTCGCTTCATGGGCCGACGGGTCCGGGTTCGCACCCGGGAGGCGATAGAGGGCCAGCGAAGCTTCACCGGCACCCTCACGGCGGCGGATGAGCGCCGCCTGCGAATCGACGCCGGCGTCCACGAGGTGGAGATCCCGCTTCCCGTGATCCGGCGTTCGAATCTCGTGCCGGACGGTGGGGCGCCCGTGGGGGGAGCCGGATGAGCCGCGAAATCGTCGAGGCGATCAGGGGCCTCGAGCAGGAGAAGGGGATCGATGCCGAGACGCTCATGGGAGCGCTCGAGGACGCGCTGCTGTCCGCATACAAGAAGACGCCGGAGGCCGCCAAGTACGCCCGAGTGGACCTCGATCGCGATACGGCCGACTTCCGCGTCTTCGAGCTGATCCTGCCGCCCGAGCTCGAGGAGAAGCTGATGGCGCAGGCGATCTCCGAGCAAGAGCAGACGATCGACCCGGAGACGGGCGAGATGCGCGAGCCCGAGGAGCCGGAGCTCGACCCCGAGCTGATCGCGCCCTACGAGGACCAGATCACGACCCGCGACGTCACCCCGGACGACTTCGGCAGGATCGCCGCGCAGACGGCCAAGCAGGTGATCCTGCAGCGCATCCGCGAGGCGGAGCGCCACATGATGTTCGAGGAGTACCAGGATCGTGTGGGCGAGCTGATCACCGGGATCATCCAGCAGTCGGACAATCGCTACACGCTGGTCCAGCTCCGCGAGCGCGTGGAGGCGCTGCTGCCGCGTTCGGAGCAGGTGTGGAACGAGCGCTATGACCATGGCATGCGGGTGAAGGCCGTGATCACCGAGGTCAACGCCGAGGGCAAGGGGCCCGGGATCGTCGTCTCTCGGCGCAACCCCGAGCTGATCAAGTCGCTGTTCGAGCTCGAGGTGCCGGAGATCGCGGACAGCCTCGTGGAGATCGTGGGCGTCGCCCGCGAGCCGGGCTACCGCTCCAAGATCGCCGTGATCTCGCACGCCGACGGGGTCGACCCGGTGGGTGCGTGCGTCGGGCCTCGTGGCTCGCGTGTGCGGATGGTCGTCTCCGAGCTCCGGGGCGAGAAGATCGACATCATCCCTTACAACGAGGAGCCCGCCCGCTTCGTCGCCAAGGCGTTGTCGCCCGCCCGGGTCCGTGAGGTGTTGGTCGACGACGAGAAGCAGGAGGCGACGGTGATCGTGCCGGACGACCAGCTCTCGCTGGCGATCGGGCGCGAGGGACAGAACGCGCGCCTGGCCGCCAAGCTCACCGGCTGGAAGGTCGACATCAAGTCGGAGACGGAGTTCAGCCAGGAGGACGAGGAGCTCACCTACGAGGAGGGCGAGGAGGTCGACGGGCGCTGCGCCGCCGTGCTCTCTGCCGGTCGCCGCTGCCCGAACGCCGCGCTTTCAGGCGCCCGCTACTGCGGGCTGCCCCAGCATCAGGCGCTGGCGCGCTTCGACACCAACCAGGTGACCGTGCTCGGCACGCTCAGCGACGAGGAGATCCAGAAGCTCGCCGAGCCCCGACGCCGAAGACAGCGAGCTCCAGCCCCTCGTGGAGCGCGCGACGGCGGTGTTCGAGCAATCGCAGCAAGAAGAGGATGCTGCCGAAGAGCAGGCCGAGGAGGAGGCGCAGGCCGAGACGGAGGCTGGGTCGGCCGAGGAAGAGCTCGAGCAGGCCGAGGAGGAGGCCGCCGAGAGCGCCGAGGCGGAGGAATCGGAGGAACCAGCCGACGTGGCGGAAGAGCCCGACGGTGGGGGATCGGATGGGCCAGAAGCCGAGGAACCCGAGGAGGCCTTGTCCGAGGACGCGGCGACCGAAGGACCAGACCTTGACGAGGCCCCTGCGGAGACCGCGCCCGTTGGGGCGAGGCCATCCGAGGAATCCGAAGCCGTAGGCAAGGATTCCGAGGGGAACGCTTCCGAGGATGCCTAAGAAGAGGGTCCATGAGATCGCCAAGCAGCAGGGGCTGACCAGCAAGCAGGTCCTTGCCGCGCTGGAGGCCGCCGGGATCGAGGGCAAGGTGGCCGCATCCAGCGTCGAGGAGGACGAGGCGCTCAAGGCCCTGTCGGCGGCCGGCGACGGCGCGAGCGCCAAGCCGAGCAAGAAGGCCGCCGGAGCGACCAAGTCGGCGCCGTCAAAGAGCGTGGACGGCAAGCAGGCGGCTGGGCAGGGCTCCGAGAAGGAGGCCGAGTCGAAGCCCACCTCTGATGGTTCGGCACGTTCCCCCCGGCAGGCGCGCCGGGCGGCCGGCGAGGCCGGGGCAGCGCCCCCATCCGGCCGCAAGCGTCGCCGCGTCGTGATCGATTCCCAGGCGTCGCGCCGGGACCACATGCCGGCGCCCCCGCCGCCCCGCCCGCCGCGGCGCCGGGGAGGACGCCGGCGCCGCCCGCTGCTGGAGGAGCCGCCGGAGAGGGCCGCCGGTCATCGAGCAGGAGCCCGAGGCGACCAAGATCGCCTCCGGGGCGACCGTGCGGGAGGTGGCCGAGACGCTCGGCGTTGGAAGCGCCGAGGTGATCAAGAGCCTGATGGAGATGGGCGAGATGGCGACGCTCACCCAGACGCTTTCGGATGACACCGTGGAGGCGCTGGCGCAGGCGCTCGACCAGAAGGTCGAGATCGTCAGCGCCGCCGAGGAGCAGCCCGAGGAGCCGACCTACGAGGACTCGGACGAGGACCTCACGGAGCGCCCGCCGGTGGTCACGATCATGGGCCACGTCGACCACGGCAAGACCTCCCTTCTGGACGCGATCCGAGAGTCCGAGGTGGTCGCCGGTGAGGCCGGTGGGATCACGCAGCACATCGGCGCCTACCAGGTCCACCAAAACGGCAAGAGGATCACCTTCCTCGACACCCCAGGACACGAGGCGTTCACCGCGATGCGCGCCCGCGGCGCCAGGGTCACCGATCTGGCTGTGATCGTGGTGGCGGCGGACGACGGCGTCATGCCGCAGACCGTCGAGGCGATCGATCACGCGCGGGCGGCCGACGTCCCGATCCTGGTGGCGGTCAACAAGGTCGACAAGCCGGACGCCCAGCCCGACCGGGTCCGCAACGAGCTCGCCTCGCAGGGCCTCAACCCGGAGGAATGGGGCGGGGAGACGATCTTCTGCGACGTCTCGGCGAAGACCAAGGGACGGGCTCGACAACCTGCTCGAGATGATCGTGCTGACGGCCGAGCTCGAGGAGCTCAAGGCCAATCCGTCAGCCCCCGCCTCAGGCGTCGTGATCGAGTCCCACCTCGACCCGGGCCGGGGACCGGTGGCGACGGTGCTGATCGAGCGAGGGACCCTCCACGTGGGCGATGCGCTGGTCGCCGGCGCCAACTGGGGCAAGGTCAGGGCGATGCTCGACTTCACCGGCGCCCGGGTCGACGAGGCCGGCCCCGGCGACCCCGTGGAGGTGCTCGGCCTCGACGGCGTCTGCGAGGCCGGCGAGCATGTCGAGGTCGCCGAGAACGAGCGTCGAGCGCGACAGCTCGCCCAGGAGCGGGGCCAGCGCTTAAAAGCGGAGTCGCTCGCCCGCCAGCAGGCTCGCAAGATCAGCCTCGACGAGGTCTTCAGCAAGGCCACCGAGGGCGAGGTCAAGGAGCTCGGCATCGTGCTGAAGGCGGACGTCTCCGGCTCGCTCGAGGCGCTTCAGGATGAGATCGCGAAGCTCCCGCAAGAGCGAATCGTGGTGGACGTGATCCACGCGGCCGCCGGTGGGATCTCCGAGTCAGACGTGATGCTCGCCGCAGCCTCCGACGCGATCATCATCGGCTTCAACGTCCGCCCGCTCGCCGACGCCCGTAAGGCGGCCGAACGAGAGGGGGTCGAGGTGCGCACCTACTCGGTGATCTACAAGGTCACGGAGGACCTTCATGACGGCGCTCGAGGGCATGCTCGAGCCCGAGGAGGTCGAGGAGACGATCGGCCAGGCGGAGGTCAAGGAGCTGTTCCGGGCCTCGCGGGTCGGCACGATCGCCGGCTGCCAGGTCACCGACGGCAAGATCACCCGCACCGCCCAGGTGCGCCTCGTCCGCGAGGGCACCGTGGTGTGGACCGGCAGGATCGGCTCGCTGCGCCGCTTCAAGGACAACGTCCAGGAGGTCGAGGAGGGCCTCGAGTGCGGCGTCGTGCTCGAGGGCTATCAGGACGTCAAGGTCGGGGACGTGCTGGAGCTGTTCGAGACCAAGCAGGTCGAGCAGACGCTGGAGTAACCTCCTCGTCCGAGGGGGAAAGGCTTGCCGACCGCGATCCGCACCGCAGCTGAGCCGCCTGACGTTGGCGGCGCTCCTGGCCGTCGCATCTGCCCTCATGTTGAGCGTGAGCGCGGCGCATGCCGCCAGTGCGCACCTCGTCAAGGACATCCGTCCCGGCGAAGACGGTTCAGGTCCCCTCTACCTCGAAGGCGTACGCGGAACCCTCTACTTCGACGCCTTCACTCCGACCTTCCGCGAGGGGCTTTGGCGCTCGGACGGGACCGCTGCGGGGACTCGCCTGCTGGACGATACGTTCTATTACGCGTTCGGGCTCACCCGGGCGGGCGACAGGCTCTTCTTCGTTGCCGGCTGACGAGCACGGGGAAGAGCTCTGGACGTCGGACGGCACCAAGAGCGGGACGACCCTCGTCCGCGACATCCGCGTGGGCTCCCGGAGCTCATCACCTTCCGACCTGACGAATCACAACGGCGTTCTCTACTTCACCGCTCGGGATGGAGTCCATGGTGCCGAGCTCTGGCGGTCGGACGGAACGAGGGCGGGCACGAGGCTCGTGCGGAACGTGAATCGGGGAAGGGCGGGGTCCCGTCCCCGCTGGCTCACCAGCGTCGACGAAACGCTCTTCTTCACGGCCCGCGACGGCGAGCACGGCCGCGAGCTGTGGCGATCGGACGGGACGCCGGGCGGCACCCGGCTCGTGCGCGACTTCCGCACGCCAGCCGACGTGAGCGCCGGGTGGCTCACGAACGTCCGAGGCGAGCTCTTCTTCGCCTCTGCGGGAGGCGGGCACGGTCGCGAGCTGTGGCGCTCGAACGGCACGGCGGACGGCACGCGACTCGTCAAGGACATCAACCCGAGAAAGGGCTCGCGCCCCCGATCGCTGACTCGCGTGGGCCGCAGGCTCTTCCTGACGGCGAGCGACGGCGAGCACGGCCAGGAGCTATGGCGATCGGATGGGACCGCCTCCGGGACGAGATTGGTCCGCGACATCCTTCAGGGAGACCGGCGGTCGGGCTACTTTGGCCCTTACTACCTGACCGACATAGGCGGCACGCTCTTCTTCGGCGCTGACGACGCGGTGCACGATGAAGGGCTCTGGAGGTCGGACGGTACAGGGGCCGGGACGAAGTTCCTCAAGGGCCTTCGCTTGAGGCGGCCGCCGGTGAACGTCGGAGGCACGGGCTACTTCACCGCCCCCGACGCCCCGGCATACCGCGACCGTGCATACGGGTATGAGCTCTGGGCCACCGACGGGACCAGGGCCGGGACGAAGCTCGTCCGCGACATCAATCCGGGGCGGGAGGACTCCAGGCCCGGGTCCCTGACCGCTGTAGGCGGGACGCTCTTTTTCAGCGCATCGGACGACGTCCACGGAGACGAGCTGTGGAAGGCGACCCCGTGACCCCCTACGTCTGCCTGATCGAAGTCCGCCTGCACCTCAACGACTCCCACGACCTGAAGGGCAAGCGCAAGGTCCTGCACTCGCTGAAGGCGCAGGTGCGTCAGCGGTTCGGGGCCTCGGTGGCGGAGGTGGACGGGCACGACACCTGGCAGCGCTCGACGCTCGTGTGCGCCCTGGTGGGCGGCGGCGAGGTGCACGGGCGCGCCGACGACCTGGAGCGGTTCGTCGAATCACGTTGTCCGGACGGGTGCGCGTTCGAGCGCGACCTGCTGAGCCTGGCCGACATTCGCGGCTGAATTCGCCCCGGTGAGCAGGCAGCGGCTCGCTATAGTCGCCGCGCTATGCCCGAGCGCATGAGGAGGGTCAACGAGCTCATGCGCGAAGTCATCGGTACCGCGATCTCAACCGAGCTCGCGGACCCCAGGATCGGATTCGTCACCGTGACCTCGGTGGAGACAAGCCCTGACCTGCGCACGGCGCGCGTCTACGTGAGCGTGCTCGGGGATGAAGCCGAGCGCCAAGCGAGCCTCGCCGGGCTGCGTTCCTCGCACGGCGTGCTCCAGGCCGCGATCGCGCGCCAGGCCCGGCTCAAGCGAACGCCCACCCTGAGCTTCCACTACGACGAGACGCCGGAGCGCGGCGTCCGTCTGTCGCGGCTCCTCGACGATGAATGAGATCGCGGCGGTCGCCGACCCGAAGAACGGGTCCCCGGCGGACGTCGCGCGCGCGCTTCGCGCCGGCGACCGCTTTCTGCTCACCACCCACGAGAGCCCGGACGGCGACGCGCTCGGATCGCTGCTCGCCATGCATCGGGTGCTCGAGCAGCTCGGCAAGGACTCGGTGATGTTCCTCGCGGCGAAGGAGTTCCCGCTGCCGGTCGAGTACCGGTTCCTTCCGCTGGAGCGAGGTCTTTCACGAGCCGCCGGCGGACGTGGTCGACCGAGTGATCGTCTTTCTCGACTGCGGGAACATCGACCGCATGCCGGTCGACTTCCTGCAGCGTGATCGACGCCGTGGTCCTGAACATCGACCACCACCACGACAACACCCGCTTCGGCACGCTGAACCTCGTCGATACGGACGTCTCCTGCACGGCGGAGATCGTCTTCGAGGTGGCGAGCCTGCTCGGCGCGGAGATCACCCCCGAGATCGCCAACGCCCTCTACGTTGCGCTGATCACCGACACGGGCAGGTTCATGTACGAGAACACGAGCCCGGCGGCCCATCGGATGGCCGCACAGCTGATGGAGGCGGGGGTCGACGTCCATGACATCTACCGCCGCCTGTATGAGCGGGTCCCGATCGAGAAGCTGCACCTGGTCTCGAGGGCGATCGAGAGGGTCGTGCAGTTCGCCGAATGCAAGCTCGCAGTCACCTACATCTCAGCCCGCGACTACGAGGACACGGGGGCAAACGACTCGATGACCGAGGGGATCATCGATCACGTGCGATCGCTCGAGGGCACCGAGGTGGCGGCGATGATCCGCGACAAGACCGACGACGGCCGGGCCGCGCGCAAGGTGAGCCTGCGCTCAACCGACGGCACCGTCGACGTGTCCGCGATCGCTCGCAAGTGCGGAGGTGGCGGTCACCCGCGGGCCGCGGGCTTCTCGACCGACCTCTCCTACACGGAGCTGGTGGAGTTCCTCTGCGCCGAGGTCAAGGCGCAGCTCTAGTCCGCCTGCGGTGAACGCTCCGTCCCCGGCGAGGGCCGACCCGTCCGTGGCGGGCGTAGTGCTGGTCGACAAGCCGGCCGGGATCACCTCGCACGACGTGGTGGCACGGGTGCGCCGCGAGCGCGGTCAAAAGACGGGCCACGCCGGGACCCTCGATCCATTCGCCACCGGCCTCCTCATCCTCCTGCTGGGGCGCGAGGCCACCCGGTGCCAGCAGCAGTTCATGCGGCTCCACAAGACCTATCGGGTCGTGGCTCGCTTCGGGGCCGTCTCCAGTACGGGCGACCCGGACGGCGAGATCATCGAGACGGGCAAGTTGCCACCGGAGCGCCTCGAGCTGCCGACGGGCCGGATCATGCAGCGGCCCCCCGCGTATTCGGCGATCAAGGTGGGCGGCGTTCGCGCCTACCGGCTGGCACGGCGCGGCCAGGAGGTCGAGCTCCCCAAGCGGGAGGTGAGCGTTCACCGCTTCGAGCAGGTCTGGCGGAGGGGCGAGCGGGCCGAGTTCGAGATCGAATGCTCGGCGGGGACCTACGTCCGCAGCCTCGTTGCCGACCTCGGTGACGCCTACTGCGAGAGCCTCAGGCGAACCGCGATCGGCCCGTTCGATCTACGGGAGGTCGGCGCCTTCCTACCGCTTCCCGATGCGCTGGCCAGGCTGCCCGAGGGTGGAGCGTGAAAGGCTTCCCGGCTGCGATCGCCAGGAAGCGGGGAATGATCGTCGACGCTGATCCCGCGATGGCGGCGGAGCCCAGATGAGCATCCAGGTCACCAAACTCTCCAGCGCCAAGCGACGGCCCCGGCATATCGCGATCGGGACCTTCGACGGCGTGCATGTGGGGCACCGCCGGGTCATCGACCGAGCCGACACCGTGCTGACCTTCGACCCCCATCCCGTGAGCGTGCTGCATCCCGATGCCGCGCCGAAGCTGATCATGCCGTTCGAGATCAAGCGCGACGTGATCGACGGCCTCGGAGTCGACGAGCTGGTCGTGATCCCGTTCGACGACCGCTTCTCCAACATCCCCCCGGAGGACTTCTGCGCGAGGATCCTGGTCGAGACGCTCGGAGCGGAGCGAGTGTCGGTGGGCGAGAACTTCCGGTTCGGGGCCAAGGCGAAGGGGGATCCCGAGATGCTGGCCTCGCGCGAGGAGTTCGAATCGCGTGTCGTTCCGCTGGTCGAGGTCGAGGGCGAGATCGTCTCGTCCACCCGGATTCGCTCCCTGGTCGCGGCGGGCGAGGTGGAGGCCGCGACCCGCTGCCTGGGCGCGCCGTTCCTGCTCGAGGGAGCCGTGGTCGAGGGAGACGGACGAGGTCGTACGCTCGGCTTCCCGACCGCCAACATCGTTCCGTCCGACGACCTGGTCTGTCCCGGGCACGGCGTCTACGCCGCCTTCGCGAATGGCCATCCGGCGGCCGTCAACGTGGGTGTGCGTCCGACGTTCGAGACGGGCCGTGGGCTGCTGGTCGAGGCCTACCTGATCGACTTCGACGGCGACCTCTACGGGCAGACGCTGCGGGTCGCGTTCATCGGCAGGCTGCGCGGGGAGAGGCGCTTTCCGGGCGTCGACGAGCTCGTCGCGCAGATGCATCAGGACGTCGAGGCGGCCCGAGACCTCTGTGCTAGCTTCACTGCCCCCCGATGACGCTGGCCAAGGAACGAAAGCAGGAGCTGATCGGAAGGTTCGGTCGCGAGGATGGCGACACCGGCTCGACCGAGGTTCAGGTGGCGCTCCTCACCGAGCGCATCAATCATCTGACCGAGCATCTGCGCACCCACCCGAAGGACCACCACTCCCGGCGGGGGCTGCTGATGATGGTGGGCAAGCGTCGCCGGCTCCTTCGTTACCTGGAGGACACGGACCTGGAGCGCTACCGCGCGGTCGTCTCGGACCTCGGCCTGCGTCGTTGATCCGGGGCGGTCCCGTCGCACGGCGCACCGCACGGGGCGGCTGGAGGGCAGATCGAGGGTGATCCAGGTGGGGGAGAGGGCGCCTGATTTCTCGCTCCGCAACCAGGACGGGGAGAAGGTCCGACTCTCCGACTTTCGAGGGCGCAAGCTGGTGCTCGTCTTCTACCCGGCCGACTTCAGCCCGGTATGCACGGACCAGCTCTCGATCTACCACGAGGTGACACCGCAGATCCGCGAGCAGGGCGCTGAGATCGTCGGCGTGACCGTCGACTCGACCTGGGCCCACAAGGCCTTCCAGGAGAAGCTCGGGATTGAGATCCCGCTGCTCGCCGACTACCACCCCAAGGGGGAGGTTTCCCGTGCCTACGGCGCCTACGTCGAGGAGCGCGGCCACCCCAACCGCTCGCTGGTCCTGATCGACGCGGAGGGAATCGTGCGGTGGGTCCACGAGTCGCCGACCGCGCTCGAGATCCCCGGCGCGAACCTGATCTTCGACGCACTGGCGGAGGTCGGCTGACCAGCGTCCCGGCGCTTCATCCCAGCCAGGGAGACAGTGGATTCCTGCGCTGGGGCGACGCGAGGGTGCAGGGCACCCCAAACTCGCGCAGGCAGCAGGTCACTGGCGCTTTAACGTGTTCTCGGTGAGCTCCCTGACCAGCGCGGCGGTGCCCGGCGTGACGGCTGACGACCACGTTCGGGGCGATGGCCCTGAGGCGATCGCGTATTTCGACCTCGCCTGCCCACATTGCGCCGGGGCCTGGGCGCGAATCGGAAATCTCGGCCTTCGCCTCGTCTTTCGGCACTTCGCGGTGGCGAGCAAGCATCCGCGCGCTCCCTGGTTGCACGCGGCGGCCGAGGCCGTCTTCCTCCAAGGTGGGGAGGACGCGTTCTGGCGCTTCGTTGATTCGATCTATCGCGATCATGGGCACCTGGACGACCCCCACCTGTGGACGCGGGTCGAGCGCCTCGGCCTCGACCTGGAGCGCTTCGAGAGCGACCGCCGCACGGACTCGGTGGCCGCGCGAATCCGGCGGGATTTCGAGGGCGGGATCCGCGCCGGCGTCACCGGCACCCCGGCGGTGTTCGTCGACGGGCAAGCCACGACCGAGGGCGAGTTGAGCTCGCTCGCTCTGTAACATCGCTCGCCAACGAGAACGAGAAGTTCTGAACGATTTAGGCCGCCATCCGGGCGGCCGGAGGGAAAGACATAGATGAGCATGTTTGACGTAAGCCGCGTCTCGGTGGAGGTAGGCGGCGAGGAAATCTCCTTCGAGACCGGCAAGCTCGCCCGACAGGCAAGCGGCGCCGTTGTCGTGCGGGCGGGTGACACGATGGTCCTGGCCACCGCGACGGTGGGCAACCTACGAGACGTGGACTTCCTGCCCCTGACGGTCGACGTCGAGGAGCGCCACTACGCGGCCGGGAAGATCCCCGGCTCCTTCTTCCGCAGGGAGGGACGGGCCGGCGAGAAGGCCACGCTGACCGCGAGAATGATCGACCGGCCGCTCCGTCCGCTGTTTCCGGACGGCTGGCATTTCGAGACGCAGATCGTCTGTCAGCCGCTCTCGGTTGAGTTCGAGCATCCGTACGACATCCTGGCCATGAACGGCGCCTCCGCCGCCGTTGCCGTTTCGTCGATTCCCGTTCCGACCCACGTGGGCGCGGTCCGGATCGGAAAGCTCCACGGCGACTTCGTGATCAACCCCGAGGAGGAGGCCTACGAGGAGCTAGAGATGGATCTCGTCGTCTCCGGGTCCACAGACGCGATCCTGATGGTCGAGTGCGGTGCGAATGGCGTCACCGAGGCGGAGGTCCTCGATGCCCTCGACATCGCCCACGAGGAGATCAGGAAGATCTGTGGCGCGCTCGAGGAGCTTCGCGGCAAGGCGGGCAAGGAGAAGATCCAGGTCGAGCCGCCGAAGATCGACCCCGCGCTCGTCGAGCAGATCGGGGCCTCGCACGGGCCGAAGCTCGATGAGGCCACCCAGATCCCGGAGAAGCTCGCCCGGCAGGAGGCCGCCAAGGCCGTCGAGGAGAGCGTGCTCGAGCAGTACGCGGGCGGCGGAGCAGACGCCGACGGGGCTGATTCCGAGCGCAGGGCGGAGGTCTCGCGCGCCTTCGACAAGATCGAGAAGGAGATCATCCGGCGGCGCATCGCGGTCGACAAGAAGCGGCCCGACGGACGAGCGGAGAACGAGATCAGGCCAATCGAGTGCGAGGTGGACATCTCCCCCCGGGTACACGGCTCGGCGCTCTTCACCCGCGGCGAGACCCAGATCCTGTCCAACGTGGCGCTTGGCACGAGCCGTATGGACATGCGGATCGACAACCTGGGCCTGCAGGAGTCGAAGACCTTCTGGCACCACTACAACTTCCCGCCGTTCTCCGTCGGCGAGGTGGGGTTCATGCGTGGCCCGAAGCGCCGCGACATCGGGCATGGGGCGCTGGCCGAGCGAGCGCTCACGCCAGCCCTCCCCGATCAGGAGGACTTCCCATACGTGATTCGGGTGGTCTCGGAGACGCTGGAGTCCAACGGGTCCTCCTCGATGGGCTCGGTCTGCGCTTCCTCGATGGCCCTGATGGCCGCCGGGGTGCCGGTCTCGAGCGCGGTTGCCGGGGTCGCCATGGGGCTGATCAAGGAGGGCGACGACCTCGTGGTGCTCAGCGACATCGCCGGCGTCGAGGATCACCTCGGTGACATGGACTTCAAGGTCGCCGGCACCTCCGAGGGCATCACGGCGCTCCAAATGGACATCAAGATCTCGGGGGTCACCTTCGACATCCTGCGCGACGCGCTCGACCAGGCGCGTGCCGGAAGGCTGTTCATCCTCGAGGTGATGCGCGAGACGATCCCAGAGCCGCGCGAGCAGCTCTCGCAGCACGCGCCCCGAATCGAGCAGATCAAGATCGACCCGGAGAAGATCGGCGCCCTGATCGGCAAGGGTGGCGAGACGATCCGGGCGCTCTCGGAGGAGTTCGAGGCCGACATCAACGTCGAGGACGACGGCACCGTCCAGGTCTACGCGCCGAGCGGTGGGCTGGTGGACGCCTGTATCGCCCGGATCGAGGCGATGACCAAGGAGGCCGAGGTGGGGGACCGGTTCACCGGCAAGGTGGTCAAGACGACGACCTTCGGGGCGTTCGTCGAGCTGACCAAGGGCACCGACGGCCTCCTGCACATCTCGAACGTCAAGCCCGGCGAGCGGGTCGACAGCGTCGACGACGTCCTGAAGCAGGGCGACGAGCTGGACGTCACCGTGGTGGAGGTCGACCGCGAGCGAGGCCGCATCGGCTTGCGGCTCTCCAACGATCCGGCCGTCGAGGGCAAGGGCGCGGATGACCTCACCCAGGTTGGAACCGGCGATCCCGGTCCACGTGGCGGCGGGCGGGACGGCGGTGGCCGTCGCGAGCGCCTGGACGGCGGGCGGGAACGCGGCGGCGGGCGGCGCCGCCGTTGAGCGAAGGGGCCCCAACTCGAGACATGCTCCCGGAAGGGATTTCGTGCACCGAGCTTCCGGGCGGGCCGAGGGTGATCACCGAGGCGATGCCGTCGGTGCGCTCGGTGGCGCTGGGCCTTTGGGTGCGTGCGGGCTCTCGTGACGAGGGCCGCGAGCAGGCCGGGGTCTCGCATTTCCTGGAGCACCTGCTCTTCAAGGGCACGGAGAGTCACTCCGCGATCGAGATCTCGGAGCTCTTCGACGGCATGGGCGCCGCCACCAACGCGGCGACGAGCAAGGAATCCACCCATCTGCACGCACGTCTCCTCGACGAGCACACCGAGGAGGCCTTCGGCTTGCTCGCGGAGATGCTGACCTCCTCGTCGTTGCCCGAGGAGGAGGTCGACTCCGAGCGGGAGGTGGTGCTGGAGGAGATCGCGATGTACGAGGACGAGCCCCAGGACCGCGTTCACGACGTCCTCGCCGAGGCGATCCACGGCGACCATCCGCTCGGCCGCCGAGTGCTCGGCGATCCGAAGGTCATCGCGTCGATACCGGTCTACGACATCGCCTCCTACCACCAGGCGCACTACACGGCTCCAAACCTGGTTGTGGCCGCGGCCGGCCATCTCGAGCACGCCGAGATCGTCGAGCTCGCGAGGCGGTTCCTCTCCCCGCCAGCTGGGGAGGTTGCCGCCCTGCCTAGCAACGGCACGGACGGCCCGCCCCGGTTCGCCTTCCATCCCAAGGACACCGAGCAGTACCACATCTGCTTCGGGGGGCCGGGCATCGCCCGAGGGGACGAGCGACGTTTCGCGCTCGGGGTCCTCGATGCGATCTTCGGGGGCTCAACATCCTCGCGCCTGTTTCGTGAGGTGCGCGAGAAGCGGGGCCTTGCCTACGCGGTCGGCTCCTATACCGAGCAGTACGTCGAGCGGGGCGCGGTCGCGATGTACGTCGGGACTCGAGAGGAGAACGTGGGTGAGGCGTGCGAGATCATCGGCCGGGAGCTCGGGAGCCTCCGTGATCGAGGCGTCAGCGCGGATGAGCTCGAACGCGCCAAGGAGCATGTCAAGGGCCGCATGGTGCTCGGGCTCGAAGCGACGGGAATGCGGATGACGCGGCTGGCCCGCTCGATTCTCTTCGACGTGCCGCTCCTGTCGCTCGACGACCTGCTCGAGCGGGTCGAGCGGGTGAGCGCGGATGACGTCGCCGAGCTGGCCGCCGACCTATATGACCCCGAGCGGCTCTCGGCCGCCTGCATCGGCCCCGAGGAGGAGCGCTTCAGGGAGGCCACCGCGTCGGTGAGCCACGCGCTCGCTGCAGCGTGAGCGCCGACGGCCCACCGCCCGCGGGTCATCTCGAGGGCGGCCGGCTCTTCGCCCCGTGATCCGCGTCGTCGTCTCGGGGGCGGCGGGGCGCATGGGACGGACCGTGTGCGAAGCCGTCGAGGGCGCCGATGACATGGCGCTCGCCGGCCGGGTCGACCCGTCGCTCGACACGCCCCTCGCGGGGGCGCTCCACGCCGCCGACGTGGTGGTGGACTTCTCGACGCCCGCCTCCGCGCCGGAGAACGTTCGCGAATGCCTCACCGCGGGCGTGCATGCCGTCGTCGGCACCACGGGGTTCAACCTCGAGGAGCTCCGGAAGGCGGCCGACGAGGCGGCGGCGGCGGCGGACCGAGGGTGTTCGTGGCGCCCAACTTCGCGATCGGCGCCGTCCTCATGATGCAGCTGGCCCGACAGGTCGCACCCCACATGCCGGAGTGCGAGATCGTCGAGCTGCACCACGAGCGAAAGGTCGATGCTCCATCCGGGACCGCGAAGCGAACGGCCGCTCTGATTCGGGAGGCGGGCGGCAGCGTGCACGAGCCGATCCACTCGGTGCGGCTACCCGGCTTGGTCGCTCACCAGGAGGTGATCTTTGGCGGCGAGGGGCAGACCCTTTCCATCCGCCATGACTCGACCGACCGTGCCTCGTTCATGCCCGGCGTGCTTCTCGCGGTCCGCGGCGTCGCGGGCCTCCCGGAGCCGTTCACGGTCGGCCTCGAGCATCTCCTGTAGCGATGCGGCTGAGCCAGATCGCGGTCAGCGTCGCCGACGTGAGGCTGACTCAGCGCTGGTATCGGGACGTGCTGGGATTGGAGCCGGCGGGGGGTACCAACCTGTTCGCGGGCCCGCTGGCGTCGATGGTGCAGGGCGTCCCGCGCGCGGCATCGACCTGCTGGTGGCTCGTCGATCGGCAGGATCTGTTCCAGATCGAGCTGTTCGAGTTTCGAAGCCCCCTCGTTCGTCCCAAGCCGCAGGACTGGCGCCCGTGTGACATCGGCTACACGATGGTCTCCTTCACCGTCGCCGACATCGACCGGACCATCGAGGCCGCCGCGGCCGCCGGGACGCCGACCCTGACGGAGCCCGTCGGTGCCCAGGGCTCACGGCGGGTCTGCGTTCGAGATCCGAACGGGGTGATCGTCGAGCTGATGGAGGAGGACCCCCGCGCCACAACGCCGCGAGCCCGGCCGCGACCGGAGATCCCCGTGGTGGCACGCGCGGTGACGCTCTCCGTCCCCGATCTCGAGCGCTCGCGCACGTTCTTCGCCGAAGTGCTGGAGCTGGACGTCGCCGACGGAGTCACCCTGCACGGTCCCGAGCACGAAGCGCTCTGGGGCCTTGATGGGGCCGCGCGTGACTCAGTCGTGCTCTGGGCCGACGACACGATCGTCGAGCTCGTCCAGTACACCGACCCGCCGGGCAGGCCGCGGCCTCCCGGCTACCGGATCTCGGATCAGGGCCTCCTGAACATCGCGTTCGGCTTTCGCGACCGTGCGAAGTTCGAGTCGGTTCATCGGCGTTGCCGCGAGGCGGGAATCCTCGGGAATGGCCCTCCCGTTCGCCTGGGCGCCTGGTCGGTCGTGTACGTCAACGACGACCAGGGCTTCAGCGTCGAGCTGCTCCACGTCGAGCCCTGGTACGAGGGCCGGATGGGCTTCAAGCCCGCCCGTACCCCGCGCCTCGCGCCGTTTGCGGGGCGCACCCCTGCGCGGTGGCGCGCCGAGAGGCGATTCCGCAAGGCACTGGTCACCGGCGCAGGCGGCGGGCTCGGGATCGAGCTGTGCCGGTTGGCCGCCGAGGACGGGACGGCCCTGGCGTTGCTCGAGCGCGACACGGATGCACTCAAGGGCGCCACGTCAGAGCTCGGCGACCGTGTCGTGGCCACTCACGAGGCAGACTTCGCCGACCTGGAGGCGCTCGACGAGGCAGCGCAGCAGCTGATCGAGGAGCACCCCGACATCGACCTGCTGATCGCCACCGCCGGGCTCGATCGCGCACAGTCGATGCTCGCGCTCGATTGGCGCCAGGCCCGCGAGGACATCACCGTCAACTCGCTCGCAAATCTCGTCCTGCTCTCACACCTCGCCCCGGCGATGGCCGCTCGGAGCGACGGCCACGTGACGGCGATCGCCAGCCTCGCGGGCGTCGTGGGCATGCCGTACGAGGCCGCGTATAGCGCCAGCAAGGCCGCCCTGGCGTCGATGGTCGAGTCGGCCCGCGCGGAGCTCGAGCCGAAGGGCATCACGTTCACAGCCGTGTTCCCGGGCTTCGTCGACACCCCGATGTTCCGCGCCAATGCCTTCAAGAAGCGCTATTCGATCGCGCCCCGCGACGCGGCGGAACGGATCTATCGGGCGACGCTGGCCCGCCGCGAGACGCTCGCCTTCCCCGCTCGCGAATACGCCAAGGTGAGGCTGGCGGCGATGTTGCCGGCGCGCCTGCGCGACCCGTTGACCCGCCAGGCGATGAACCCGCCGGCGGACCTGGAGTCGCGGACTGGGTGACGATGGTCGATCGCTTGAGCGCCTTCACGTGACGGCCCCGGCCGCCGCGGGTTCCGCGATACTACGAGCCCATGGCGACGTTCTCCGGGGTGATCACGGCGATGGTGACGCCGTTCGCGAACGACGGGGCGCTCGATCTGGAGGCGGCCCGCCGGCTGGCCGCGCACTTGGTCGAGAACGGCTCCCACGGGCTGGTCGTCTCCGGGACGACGGGCGAGTCGCCGACGCTTTCCGACGCCGAGAAGCTCCACCTGCTGGACGCGGTGCTCGACGAGGTCGGGGACAGGGCTACGGTGATCGCCGGCACGGGATCGAACGACACCCACCACTCGGTGGAGCTCACACGCAAGGCGAGCCAGGCCGGCGCCGACGCCGTACTGGTCGTCACCCCGTACTACAACAAGCCAAGTCGGGAAGGCCTTCGGGCGCACTTCCATGCGGTCGCGGAGGCGGCCGGGAGCACGCCCATGGCCCTCTACAACATCCCCTCGCGCTGCGTCATCAACCTGGAGCCGGATCTGCTCGCCGAGCTGGCGCACGAGATCCCCAACGTGGTCGCCGTGAAGCAGGCCAACATCGACGACCTCGGGCCAATCCAGGGGCTGGACGTGCTCGCCGGCGACGACGAGGCCTTCCTTCGCACTCTCGAGGTGGGGGGCAAGGGAGGGGTGCTCGTGGCCTCGCACATCGTCGGCCGGGAGATGCTCGCCATGTACGAGGCGCAGACCGGGGGAGACGAGTCGAAGGCCCGCGAGCTCGACGCGGAGCTTGGGCCGATCTATCGCGCGCTCACCGTGACCACGAATCCCACCCCGGTCAAGACAGCGCTCGAGATGCTCGGGATCATCGAAGGGCACGTGCGGCTGCCGATCGTGCCCGCGAACCAGCGAGAGCGGGACGCGATCAAGACCGCGCTCGAGGAGCGGGGGCTCCTCGTCGCGGGCGGCACGAGCTAGTGCAGGCGCGGGTGCGTGAGCCCGCCGGCACCGAACCGCGATGACGGGCTCGCTCTCGATCCTGCCCCTAGGCGGCCTCGGGGAGATCGGGAAGAACATGTCGGTCGTCGAGCATCAGGGTCGGATCGTGGTCGTCGACACCGGGCTGATGTTCCCCACCGCCGAGATGCTCGGCATCGATCTCGTGCTCCCCGACTTCTCATACCTTCGCGAGCGGGCCGACGACATCGAGGCCATCGTCCTCACGCATGGCCACGAGGACCACGTCGGGGCGCTCCCGTTCGTACTGCGTGAGATCGGGCTCCCGCCGGCAATCTACGGTGGGGCGCTGACGATCGGACTGGTCCGCTCCAAGCTGGAGGAGCATCGAACGCGGGACGCGCCGCTCGAGGTCCTCGAGCCCGGCAACAAGGTGCCACTCGGACCCTTCGAGCTTGAGCTCGTGCACATGGCGCACTCGATCCCCGATTCCCGCGCTGTCGTCCTGCGAACGGAGCTGGGCCCGGTCGTGATCACCGGCGACTACAAGTTCGACCAGACGCCGGTCGACGGGAACCCCGCCGACGTCTCCCGGCTCGCCGAGCTCGGCGCCGAGGGGGTGCTGTGCCTCTGCGGCGACTCAACCAACGCCGACCGACCGGGTGTCGCGCCGTCGGAGTCGAGCGTCGGCCCCGCGCTCTTGGAGCTCTTCGCCCGCTGTGGCGGCAGGATCATCGTGACTTCGTTCGCATCCAACGTCCACCGGGTCCAGCAAGTGATCGATGCGGCCGCGGAGCTCGGGCGCCGGGTTGCCCTGGTCGGGCGATCGATGCGCAAGAACTTCAACATCGCCTCGAACTTGGGGATCGCACGGATGCCCGACGGCCTTCTGATCCCGGCCCGGGAGATCGAGTCCTTCCCGGACGAGCAGATGGTGGTGATCTCCACCGGCAGCCAGGGTGAGCCGCTCTCGGCCCTTCGCCGCATGGCGCACGCCGACCATCCGGACGTCGAGCTCCACTCGGGCGACACGGTGATCTTCTCGGCGACGCCAATCCCGGGCAACGAGCGCTCGGTCAACGAGACCATCGATCGCATCTTCGAGATCGGAGCCGAGGTGATAACCGCCGCGGATGCCCCGATCCACGCCTCGGGCCACGGCTGGCAGGAGGAGTTGAAGCTGATGCTCAACCTGACCCGCCCTCGTTACGTGATGCCGTTCCACGGCGACCACAAGCGGATGCGGTTGCACGCGCGGTTGGCGGAGTCGGTCGGGATCGAGCCCGACCGGATCTTCAAGGGGCGAAACGGCGTCGCGCTCAAGATCGGCGGGACGGGCGCCAGCCTGACGCCAGAGGTTGCCGCCGGAATGATCTTCGTGGACGGCGTCGACATCGGCAACCCCGACGACGTCGCCCTGCGTGATCGCCGGGCGCTGTCGGCCGACGGCGTGTTCATCGTCGTCGCGACGATCTCCTCGGATGACGGCTCGCAGGTGGCCCCGCCGGAGATCATCTTTCGAGGCGTCCCCTTCGTCGACGAGGCCGACGGCTTGGTGACCGAGCTGCGCGACGTGGTCGCGGCCTCGCTGGTCGATGCCGCGCGCCACGAGGAGCGAGAGACCACCCTGCTTCAGCGGGGCCTTCATGACGACATCGCCGGCTTCGTGTACGAGCGTCTTCGTCGGCGCCCGATGATCTTGCCCGTGATCGTCGAGGTGTGACGCGATGCCGGTGCTACCCTCGCTCGGTGCGTAACGGGTCTGGCAGGGCGGCGGAGACCCGCGTAGGAACGAGACTCGGGGTTCGTACGCACCGAGCGGCGCCGCTGACGCTGGCGCTGGCTGCGCTCGCCGTGGCGCCGTCCGTGGCCCCCGCCGCCCCGGCGAAGGTCGACGCGAAACTGAAGTCGGTCGCGGCTCCCGCGAGCGAGCTGACGGAGGTCGACGCGACCCCGGTTCCCGGAGGGGGCACCATCTACCGGTTCCAGCAGGAGGTCTCCGGGATCCCGGTCATCGACGCGCAGGCGGTTGTCAGCCTTCCGCCCGCGACGCCACCGGGCTTGGTGGCGGATGTGACCGCGCCTCACGTCGCCACGCCGCCGTCGCCTCGAATCACGGGGCGGCGGGCGATCGGGATCGCGTCCCGAAGCGCGGGCGTCGAACGTAGCCGCAGCCACCCCTCCGCCCGCCTCGGGATCGACTCCAGGCACGGTGACGCCTTGGTATGGAGGGTGGCTATCCCGTCCGCACGCCCCTTGGCCGACTTCGAGATCCTTGTGGACGCCATATCCGGCCGCGTGCTCAGCAGTCAGGACCTCCTGCAGGACTTGAGGACGGGCAGGGCAAAGCTCTTCGATCCGAACCCGATAGTCGAGCGTGGCGGATTCAGGAAGCTTCACAGCGACCGCAACGACCGAGACACCCGCCTGCTGACCAAGCTCCGCCGGCGAGTCTTGCTTCGGAAGATCAAGGGCGGGCAGAGCTGCCTGCGAGGCGCGTGGGTCACCGCCAAGCTCGGCCACGACGCGCACGGCGTGTGCAGAAGGAGCCTCCGGTGGAAGCGGGTCACCAGGTCCGCGGACAAGTTCGAGGCCCTGATGACCTACTACCACATCACCCGCGCCCAGCAATACGTGCAGAACCTCGGGTTCTCCGACTCGAACAATCCGAAGAACGGGATCGACGACCGCAGCCAGGTTGCGGTCGCCGATGCCTTCCAGGCCGACAACTCGTTCTACTCACCCTTCACGCGACGGATCAAATACGGCTCGGGCGGCGTCGACGACGCCGAGGACGCCGACGTGATCCTGCATGAGTACGGCCATGCCCTACAGGACAGGTCGTCGCACACCTTCCTCGCGAGCAGTGGGTTCCAAGCCGGAACCCTCGCCGAGGGGTCCGCCGACTATTGGGCGGCGGCCATGTCCTCCCGCTCCCCACGGACCCGGAACGAGGACGACGTCTGCGTATTCGATTGGGACGCGGCCACCTACGGACGCCGGTCCCCTTTCGGCGGGCGGCTGTGCGGCCGGCGGGCTGACGACGATCGCACCTTCGCTCAGGCGGAGAACCCGAACAGGATCTGCTCCATCGACATTCACTGCGTGGGCCAGGTCTGGTCGAGCGCGCTCTGGGACCTGCGCAAGCGGATCGGGGAGCGAAGGATGGACTTGATCTACCTCACGGCCCAGCTGATGTACACGGCGGACGAGCGCTATGACGATGCAGCCGCGGCGCTGGTGGACGCCGACGCCGCGCTGAACGGCGGCGCCAACGAGGCCACGATCTGCGCCGAGATGGAGGGCGATCGCGGGCTCAACGTGAGCGGCTGCACCTAGACCCCAGCGAACGCCCACAAAAGTTGACCCGCCGGTGTCAGGGAGGGGGAACACCGGCGGGTCGCTTGGCTCAGACTGGCCAACGTTCACCCGCCGAGGTGGTGTCGGGGGGTGTCCCCGGCGGGTGGGTTGTCTCGTCCAGGCGCCAAAGTATACGCGCCTTGTAAACGGTTCCTAAACCTTTCGCGGCGCGGATTCCACGGCGGATCCGAGGTCCCCAGCGGCTGGCAGGCGAACGGTGAACCGCGCCCCGCCGGCGCTCGAGGAACCGGCGTCGACGTCCCCTCCGTGCGACCTCGCGACGGCCTTGACGATCGCCAGGCCGAGGCCGGTGCCCGTGTTAGGGGCGAGGTCGGCCGGGCCTATGCCGCGCACGAACCTCGAGAAGACCTGGTCCTCCATGCCGGATGGCAGCCCCGGCCCGTCGTCCGAGACCTCCAGCACCGCGTCGCCGTTTCGCCGCTCGACGGAAACCGTGATCTCGGTGCCTTCGGGTGTGTGGCGCAGGCCGTTGTCCAGCAGGTTGAGCGCCAGCCTATGGAGCTCGTCCGGGTTGGCGTCGACGGGAACGGGATCCTCCTCGACCACCGTCAAGCGACGACCGTTGGCGACCGGGCGAACCTCCGAGACCGCCGCGGCCGCGACCTCGAGCAGGTCGCAGACCTGGCGAGCGCCGGTCCGGCCGGCGTCGGCACGGGCGAGAAGCAGGAGATCGGAGACCAGGCGGCTCATCCGGCGAGAGGACCTGAGCGCCGAGGCGACCATCTCGCCCTCCTCACCACGGCGTTCGACCTCGTCGAGGCGCTCCCCCAGGAGCTCGAGGTTCGCGAGGATGCTGGTCAGCGGGGTGCGGAGCTCGTGCGACGCATCGGCGACGAACTCGCGCTGGGCCTGCATCATCTGCTCGGTCTCGGTGCGGGCGGCGTCGAGCTGGCGCAGCATCTGCTCCAGGGTGCGGGCGAGCTCGCCCACCTCGTCGTCGTGTGCCGGGGTCGGGGATCCGCCGCGAGGGATCGCGGGTGGTCGCGATCTCGCGCGCGGCCATGGTCAGCTGCGATACCGGCCTCATCGCCCTCCCGGCGACGGCGATCCCGGCGAGGGCGGCAAGCACCGTGCCGCCGAGCACGCCGAAGCCGAGGAACAGCCACAGGCGGTTGATGGTGCTGTCCAGGCTCGCTGTGCTGCGGGCGTACTGGACGTACAGCGGGTCGGAGGTCGCGAGCGTCGTCAGCAGGGGGACGGAGGCCACCGCGAAGTGGCCAACGCGCTTGAGCGCCGGGTCGGGCGAGCCGAAGCTTGAGGTGCCAGCGGGGCACGCGGACCGGTCGACCGTTCTGATGGACGATGCACACCGCCGAGTTGGGGGCGGGGGCCATCCGCTGGAGCTCCCGGGGCGATGAAGACGTTGCGGCGGCCGCTCAGCGGATCGATCCCGACCTGAGTCTGGCCGGTGATCGTGGCCGCCGTCCCGCGCACGTCGTCGTCGAAGTCGCTCTGGAGCCGGTTCTGCGTCAGCCGGCCGACGACCACGGCGAAGATCACGAGGATGATCAGGGTCAGGGTCGCCGAGACGGCGGCAAGCCGCCATCGCACCGGCCATCGCTGCGGCGTCAGCCGGTCGAGGATCCGCTCAAGCCTCTTCATCGCGGGCCGGCCTGATCACGTATCCGGCGCCACGCTTGGTGTGGAGGATGCGCGGCTCGCCCTCGGCCTCGAGCTTGCGACGCAGGTTCGAGATGAAGACGTCGATCGTGTTCGTGAGCGCCATCGGATCGTAGCCCCAGACCTCCTCGAGGAGGCGCTCGCGGGAGATCACCAGGCGCTCGTTGCGCATCAGGTACTCGAGCAGCTCGAACTCGCGGTTGGTCAGCTCGATCGGCCGTTCGCCGCGATGCACCTCGCGCGTGTCGGGGTTCAGCCTGAGGTCGCCGACGGCAAGCGACGCGGTGCCTCGCGGAGGCCTGCGGCGCATCAGGGCCCGCATCCGGGCCAGCAGCTCCTGGCGCTCGAACGGCTTCACGAGATAATCGTCCGCGCCGGAATCGAGGCCCTCGACGCGGTCGTCTGTCTGGGTGCGGGCGGTCAGGATCAGGATCGGGGCGTCGCTCTCGGCCCGCAGCCGGCGGCAGACCTCGACCCCGTCGAGCCTCGGCAGCCCGAGGTCGAGGATGACGAGGTCGGGAACGAAGTCCTCGGCCGCCTCGAGGGCAGCGAGGCCGTCGGCGGCGGACCGAACCTCGTGGCCCTCCTGCCGGAGCGTGCGCCGCAGGACGTCCGCGATCTCCGCGTCGTCCTCGACCACCAGCACGCGTCCCGTCGCTGTATCGCTGGCGAGCATCAGCACAAGGTTAGAACCACAACCGCGCAGATCGCTCGATCTTTAGCGGCCATTTACACAATCGCCCAGGCAGGGCGACGGCGCAGGCACGAAGAGCGGGTCGAAACCGTGTCCCGTCGTGTCCGCCCTCGCCGCGCAGGGGTCGGCCGTCAGGCGTCGAACCAGCCCACACATGCTTCGGAGACGCAAGCGCCGCCGCAGCGCCCGCGGCCCTGCTCGCGGCCAGCGTCCGCGTCCGCGGTCGCGTCCACGCCAGCGACCCGTCCGGCGCGACGCCAGGGAGGTCATCGCCCGCCTCGAGCAGCGAGAGCTCGACCTGATCGGCCTGGGGCTGATCGCCGTGGGCGTGTACCTCGGGTGCGTCCTGTATGCCGGCTGGGAGGGCGGGCCGGTCGGGGAATCGATCTCCAACGCCCTCGCCACCCTCGCGGGAAGGATCGCCTACGTCGTGCCCCTGGCGCTCGTGGGGTGGGGCGTGGCGCTCGTCATGCGGCCATTCGTGACCGCGCCGGGGGCGCTCAACGCGGGCGCGGTTCTGGTGCTCGCCTCCCTGTTGCTGGCCTTCGCTGCGGAGACGGCGGGCCTCGGCCCTCCTCATCCCGCTCGACACGGCTATTTCGTCGAGCGCTTCTACACGGTCCACGGAGGCGTGGTCGGGGAGGGGCTCTACTGGTCGGCGACGACCCTCTTCCAGCGGCTCGGCGCCCAGATCCTCGCCGTCCTCGGGCTGATCAGCGGCGTCCTGCTGCTGACGGGCACGACCGTGTCGGCGGTGCTCTCCGGTGCGGGACGGATGGCCCGCACCGCGGGGGCCGGCACCCGCGAGCTGGCGAATACGGTGCGGACCAACGGTCTCGAGGGCGCCGATCCTCAGGGGTGAGATCGAGATCACGCGTGCGTCGCCGACCGAGGCGCTCGCCACCGAGATCCTGGGCAACGCCACGGGGGGGCCGATCCGGCCGACGGCGACGGTGATGACGAGTGGGAGCGCCGAGGAGGTCGAGCGTCCGCCGTCGGAGGCGGAGGCGCCCGACCGGGGCCAGTTCGCATACGAGGAGGCCGCCCTCGGCGCCGATGGCGAGGCGGACGAGCCCGAGGCGGCCGGGGACGAGCCGGACAGCGAGCCGTCGCGGACCCCGATGGGCAACAAGCGAGGCGGCGTCACCGAGTCGGACGAGATCGACTACCGGCTGCCGTCGCCCAAGGTGCTCGACCGCGGCAAGGCCGATCCCGGGCCGGATACTCGCGACCGCGAGACCGTCTCCCGCGCGCTGCTGGAGGCGTTGCGCAACTTCGGGATCGAGGCGAAGCTGCTCGGGGTGGTCAGCGGCCCGCACGTGAGCCGCTACGAGCTGCAGCTCGCGCCCGGGAACGAAGGTCTCCAAGGTGGCTCAGCTCCGGGATGACCTCGCCTACGCGCTCGCCTCCACGGACATCCGCATCCTGGCTCCGATTCCCGGCAAGAAGGCCGTCGGAGTCGAGGTCCCGAACCAGCGCCGGCGGCTGGTGCGACTGGGTGACATCTACGACGGCCGGCCGAAGAACGCGTCGCCGCTCGTCGTCTGGCTTGGAAAGGACGTCTCGGGCCAGTCAGTGTGGACCGACCTGGCGCTGATGCCCCACGCGCTGGTGGCCGGGACCACGGGGTCCGGGAAATCGGGATCGATCAACGCGATGCTCTGCTCGATCCTGCTCCACGCCTCCCCGAACGAGGCCCGCCTGGTCCTGGTCGACCCGAAGCGGGTGGAGCTCAACCACTACGAGCGGCTCCCGCACCTGCTGACGCCCGTGGTGACCAATCCCAGGCTCGCCGCCAACGTGCTCGCCAACCTGATCGGGGAGATGGAGAGCCGCTACGCGGTCATGGGCGAGGCGAGAACTCGCAACCTGGTCGAGCTGAATCGCGCCCGGCGAAAGGCCGGCGAGGCGCCCCTCCCGCACATCCTCTGCGTGATCGACGAGCTGGCGGACCTGATGATGGTCGCCCCGGCCGAGGTCGAGGACTCGATCATCCGGCTGGCGCAGAAGTCGCGGGCGGTCGGGATCCACCTGGTGCTGGCGACACAGCGCCCGTCGACCGACGTGATCACCGGGACGATCAAGGTCAACATCCCGGCAAGGATCGCGTTCTCGGTCGCCTCGCAGGTCGATTCGCGCGTCATCCTCGACCAGGGCGGGGCGGAGACGCTCCTCGGCCAGGGGGACATGCTGTTTCGACCCGTCGGCACATCGAGGCTCCAACGCCTGCAGGGCGCCTTCGTCACCGAGGAGGAGATCGCCCGCGTGGTCGCCAAGTGGGCCAGCCAGGGCGAGCCCGAGTTCGACGAGGCGCTGCTGGAGGTGCGTGAGGAGCCGGAGGACGAGCGCGACGGCGACCTTTCCCCCGACCACGACGACCTGATCGAGGAGGCGGCGCGGATCGTCGTCCAGAGCCAGACCGCGTCGGTTTCGATGCTTCAGCGACGGCTTCGGGTGGGCTACACGCGCGCCGGCCGGCTGGTCGACATGCTCGAGCGACGCGGGGTGATCTCCGGATACGAGGGATCAAAGCCACGCCAGGTCCTGGTCTCCGAGTCGGAGCTGGGGCGGGTGCTGGAGCGTCATTCGGCCGGCGCCGGCGCCGACGAGCCCGAGGGCCAGAGCGACCCGGGCGCCACGGCCGAACTCGAGCCCCTCGGCGGCTAGCGGCCGCCGAGAGAGCGCCGCGCCGCGCCGACAACGACAATGTGCGCCTGATGGCCACCGGTGACGAGGCATCCGGCCTGCCGATCGGCGAGGTCCTGAAGAGGGCGCGAAGCCGTCAGAAGGTGGACATCCAGACGGTCGAGGAGCAGACCAAGATCCGCACCAAGTACCTGCGGGCCCTGGAGAACGAGGAATGGGAAGTCCTCCCGGGGCACCCGTACGCCAAGGGCTTCCTGCGGACGTATGCGCAAGTCCTCGGGCTCGACGGAGATGCCCTCGTGGACGAGTACCGGCGGACGGTCGAGAGCTCGCTGGGCGTCGATGCGCCGGTCGGGTTCACCGAGCCGGTGCTGGAGCGGCGCAGGCGAGTCGGCGATGAGCCGCGACGTCGGTGGCCGGTACGGGCGGCGGTCCTCGTCGTGCTCGCGGGAGCGGCCGCGGTGGCTGCGGTGCTGGTGCTGGGCAGCTCCGGGAACGAAGGCAAGCGCCACCTGAGGCGGGAAGGCACCACGGGCAGTTCAGGCGGAGGCGACCAGGGCTCCCAGGCCGGCGATGCGTCCCCGTCGAAGCCCGTGGTGCTGGCGTTGGTGACCCGTGACGACATGCGCGATCTGCCTGGTGCCCGGGCACGGCCGGCCGCTGATCGACTCTCAGACGCTGACGGCGGGAGCCAAGGAGGGCCCCTTCGAGCCCCCCGCGGACAACTACCGGCTGGACCTTGAGAGCGGCGGCTCGCTGACGGTGATCCTCGACGGCGAGCCCAACCAGCGTCCAGCTCCAAGGAGCCCGCCAGCTTCAAGATCGACTCGGGCGGCGTCCGGCCGACGAGCTTCCAGGGCCCCACCTGCCCCTAGGCATGGGCTCCGTGCGCGCCGGAATCGTCGTCACGGGCACCGAGGTGCTGACGGGGCGGGTGACCGACCGAAACGGGCCGTGGATCTCCGAGCGCCTCGGCGAGCTCGGGGTGGAGGTGAGCCACATCCTCTGCGTCGGCGACCGTCGCGAGGACCTCGAGGCGGCGCTCCGCTTCCTGGCCGAGGAGGGCGTGGGGCTGATCGTCACGAGCGGCGGGCTCGGGCCCACGGCCGACGACCTGACGGCCGAGGTGGTGGCGCGGTTCGCGGGGCGGGAGCTCGTTCTCGACACCGGGATGGAGGAGAAGATCGCTCGCATCCTGGCCGAGTTCGCGCGGCGGCTTCGGTTCGACCCCGAGGCCCTCCGCGAGGCCAATCGAAAGCAGGCGATGGTGCCGCGTGGCGCCGTCGCCATCGATCCGGCGGGGACGGCGCCGGGGCTGGTGGTGCCCGCGGACGGACCCATCGTCATCGTCCTGCCGGGCCCGCCTCGCGAGCTGCAGGAGATGTGGCCACAAGCGCTCGAGACCGCTCTCGCACGCGCCGTTCTCGAGGGCGTCGAGCCCTACCTGACGGCGTCCGTGCGGATGTTCGGCATCCCGGAGTCCGAGCTGGCCCAGAGCCTGCGCGAGATCGGCGAAGAGGTCGACCTCTCGCCGCTCGAGATCACCACCTGCCTGCGGCGCGCCGAGCTGGAGATGGACGTCCGCTACCGGCCGGGCGCAGAGGAGGCGTGCGAGCGCCTGATCGAGGGGATCGTCGCTCGGCACGGGCGGTTCGTGTTCAGCCGGGACGGCTCCTCGATCGACCAGCAGGTCTCCGACCTGCTCTCCGATCACCGGATCGGCCTGGGCGAATCGTGCACGGCCGGGACTTCTGGCCGCGCGACTGACCGAGGTCCCCGGATCCTCGGAGTACATGGCCGGGGGGATCGTCGCCTACTCGAACCGGGCGAAGAGCGAGCTCCTGGGCGTCCCGGATGAGCTGATCGCCGGCCACGGCGCGGTCTCGCCCGAGGTCGCCGAGGCGATGGCCGACGGCGCCCTGGCGCGATTCCACGCCGACCTCGGCGTCGGGATCACCGGCATCGCCGGTCCCGAGGGGGGGACCGAGGCCAAGCCGATCGGCTACGTGTGCATCTGCGTCAAGGCCGCGGACGGCCCCGTGTTGGCCCGAGACCCGGTGCTGCCCGGCAACCGAGCGGAGATCCGCGACCGCTCCGCCACCCTCGCCATGCACCTGCTCCGCCGTCTGCTCCGGGGCGAGGACTTCCCGATGTGAGTGGCGCGATTCCCGTCGGCGGGCCCACGCCGATCGCAGGAGCCCTGCGCTCAGGGGGCGTTCAACGGGTCCAGCGAAGGCGATCGATCTGGTCGCAGATCGCCGCCAAGATCAGCTTCAGGCGCCAACGTTCCACGCTCTGCTCGAACATCGCCTCGACCCTTCCGGCCTGAGGAAGGCGCTGCTCATAGCGTTGCTCGACGAGCCTGGCGACGCGGTACCCGAGCAGATGTTTGCGACGTATCTGGCGTGCGGTGGCCGTAGGCGCCCGGATCGCGTTCATTCGCTGGAGCCTGTGCAGGAATGCCTCGATCGCGAGCACCGGCCCGGCGCGGTCGAAGGCTGGCGACCCGAGCCCAGGGGGGTTTGGATCCGGGCCGGGGTCCGGTTGGCTCGAATCCGCTTCGGCGGCAACCACGAGCGGGTTGTCTCCGACACTTCGGTGGTCCTCGCAGCCGGTCGCGATGTCACTGCCCTGGCCGCCCGAGCACCGATCCCGACCGGACCCGCCGTGGACCGCATCGTCCCCAGGCCCGCCGTAACCGCGGTCGTCCTGCCAGATCATGTGGATGAAGTCGCCCCCATCCTCGCCGAACACCAGGTCGTTGCCGACCCCGGTGCTGATGTTGTCCTCACCGGCGCCCCCGTGCACGACGTCGTCACCCGAGGAGGCCTCCACATGGTCATTTCCGGCGCCCAGGCGGACGCGGTCGGGTCCCGCCTGAGCCCGGATGAAATCGGCGCCGCCATTCCCGGCGATCCGGTCGCCGCCGAACTCACCGTCGATCCGATCATCACCGGGACCGCCGATGATGCGGTCCGGTGCGAAGCCGCCGTCAATGACGTCGGCGCCGGGGCCGCCATCGAGCTCCAGATGCCGGTCTCCTCGGCGACTCCAGTTGCCGCCGACGATGTGGTCGCCGCCGCCTTCGCCACAGATCGCGTCTCGCCCCCCGGCGCCGACGATCCACTCCGGACGCCCACTGCCCACGATGACGTCTCCACCCGACGTGCCGACGATCACCCCGCCGAACCCGGGGGCATGCAGGCCGGTGTTCGGCCCGGTGATCGTCGCCTCATGGCCCAGGCAGGCTCGTGGATGATCAACGTTCGCCGAGGTCAGCGAGCATGGCCAGCGCCAAGCCCGCGCTGACGAGCGCGTTCATCGGTTCGACCCGGCGCGGGCCGGCGTCCTCAGCCGCCTGCGATCCACCCGCGGAGCCATGCGGCGACGCTAGTCGTCCCTGGCCCGCCTGCCAATCCACCCTAGGGTGCGAATCGCGACACCATCGCCCTGCCGGCGCCCCTTCTAGACTTCCCCTATGACACGCGATGAAGCCGAGCGGATGTGCGCGAGGCTCGCGGCCGAGCACCCCGATCGCGAGACGCACCAGTGGCATCTCACGGCAAGCAGCGAGATGGGTACCTGGAGCAGTGGTCGAAGATCGCCCTGCCACCGGGCGAGTCACGGGCCCGCTGGCGGCGGAGACGCCGCGCCGACGAGCGGCCAGACACGCGCGGACGATCCGCGGCACAACGTCTTTCGCAACGTCCCTCCCATTCGGCGGGGCCGGCGGCTAGTCAGACGCGGCCTCGCCCAGGAAGCTGCCCAGGAACCCTCGCGCCCGTCGATCACCAGCTCAGGCTTCTCGTCGACGATGAAGTGACCCGAGTCGGGCACCAGCTCTACCCGCATGTCGTCGGCGTGGGGCTCGTAGCCGTCGAAGGAGCTTGGGGGAGACGTAGCGGTCGCGCTCGCCGAACAGCAGCAGGGTGGGCACCGTCGAGGCGCGCATCGCGCCAGCGCCGCGCCAACCGCCTCGCGGAAGGCGCGCTGGTAGTAGCGATAGAGCTGCGTGATCGCGTCGGCGCGCGCGGGATCGCGAAAGCTGTCGACGTACATCTCGATCTCCGACGGCGAGAATGGGGTCCCGACGTTCCCGCGCGAGAGGATGTTGCGGGAGATCCAGCCGTGCTCGAGCGAGCGCGGCGGCCGAGTGCCGGGCGTCGCGATCACCCACGTGTACCAGCTCCGCCACGCCTCGAGGGCGAGCCCGGGCGTCACGCGCGGCCCACGGGTGGGGGGTGTTGCAGACGATCATTCGCTCCACCCGATCGGGATGGAGGATTCCCAGGAGCATCGCCGTCCACCCTCCCCAGTCGTGTCCGACGAGGTGGACGCGCTCGATCCCGAGCGCGTCGAGGAGCGCCACCTGGTCGGCGACGAAGGTCTCGCCGTCGTATCCGTGCCCCGGTGCCTCGCTCCAGCCGAAGCCGCGCAGGTCCGGTGCCAGCAGGCGGTGGCCGGACCGCAGGCCGGCGATCACTCGCCGCCACATGTACCAGTGCTGCGGCCAGCCGTGGAGCAGGAGGATCGGGTGCCGCTCTCGGCTCGCTCGAGCCCGCCTCGGCGACGTGAACGCGGATCCCGTTCGCCTCCACGAACCGGTGCTCCACGCCCTCGACCTGCGGGATCTCGTTCTGTCATCGGGTGCACTGTATGTGCGAGCCGTGTGCCGCGAGTGAGGAGCCGAGGCGTAGGTTGTCGAAGTGGCGAAGGAGCGGCTGAAGAGCCCGCGAGCGAGGTTGTTCGTGGCCCTGGACCTACCCGACTCCGTGCGCGCGGGGCTCGTCACCTGGCAGCACCAGGCCCTCACCGATCCGGCGCTGCGGACAATCGCCCCCGAGGCCCTTCACGTGACGCTCTGCTTCCTCGCCTATCAGGCCGAGAAGGACATCGAGCGGATTGCGCAGGTTGTATGCGGGATCGAGGCGCACCCCGTGACGATTCGCTTCGAAGCAGAGCCGATCGCGGCGCCGCGGAGCCGCCCCCGGCTGTTCGCCGTCGACGCGCCGAGCGACGAAGCGGTCGCGTTGCAGGCCGAGCTCTCCAATCGGCTCGAGGCGGAGCGCTTCTACAAGCCCGAGAAACGGCCGTTCTGGTCCCACGTAACCGTCGCCCGGGTCAAGCCCGAGGTGCGGGCCTCCTCCGATCGCCGAAGGCGCCGCAGGGGGCGCCCGATGCTCGTGGAGCGGCCGCCCACGGCGCTGCCCGACGAGCTGCTCGGAGCCCTTCGGCGCCCCTCGAGTGACCCTCTATCGCTCCCTCCTGCGACCGACGGGCGCGGAGTACGAGTCGCTGGCGGCGCTCGGTTTGGCGTCCGACCGGCGAGGTTGACTAAGGCGTTCGCCGACCAGGCGGAGAAAGGTGCGAAGACGATGGCAGACGAGAAGAAGGCGACTTTGAAGGCGGCCGACAAGGAGGCGAAGGCAAAGGACGCGGCGCTGCAGGCTGCCGTGACCCACATCGAGCGTGAGTTCGGTCAGGGATCGCTGATGCGGCTCGGTGACGAGAGCGCGATCCAGGTGGAGGCGATCCCCACCGGGGCCCTGTCGCTCGACCTCGCGCTCGGGGTCGGCGGGGTGCCCCGCGGGCGGATCGTCGAGATCTTCGGCCCGGAGTCCTCGGGCAAGACGACGCTCGTCTACCACGTCATCGCCGAGGCTCAGGCGCGAGGCGGGATCTGCGCCTTCGTCGACACCGAGCACGCGATCGACCCGATCTACGCGAGGCGGATCGGCGTCGACGTCGACGAGCTGCTCGTCTCGCAGCCCGACTACGGCGAGCAGGCGCTCGAGATCGTCGACGTGCTGGTGCGCTCCGGCGCGGTGGACCTGGTCGCGGTCGACTCCGTGGCGGCGCTGACGCCGCGGGTCGAGCTCGAGGGCCAGATGGGGGAGGTCCAGGTCGGCCTCCAGGCACGGTTGATGTCACAGGCGCTTCGCAAGCTGGCCGGCAACCTCAGCCGAGCCAACACGGTGTGCGTGTTCACGAATCAGATCCGGGAGAAGATCGGGGTCACGTTCGGGTCCCCGGAGACCCAGCCCGGAGGCCGGGCGCTGAAGTTCTACTCCTCACAACGCCTCGACATCCGCCGCATCGAGACCCTCAAGGAGGGCACGGAGGCGGTCGGCAATCGGGTCCGGGTGAAGGTGGTCAAGAACAAGGTCGCGGCGCCGTTTCGCCAGGCCGAGTTCGACATCGAGTACGGAACCGGGATCTCCAGCGAGGGTTGCCTGCTCGACCTCGCGCTCGAACACGATCTGGTGCAGAAGTCCGGCTCGTTCTTCTCCTATGGCGAGCTGCGGCTCGGCCAGGGCCGCAACAACACCAAGCAGTACCTGGCGGAGAACCCCGAGACCGCCCGCGAGATCGAGGCGAAGCTGTTCGAGGCCCTTGGCATCGAGCGCGAGGAGGCTGCCGCCCAACCGACGCCGATCGCCGACCCGGAGGCGAAGGCGGACGAGCCCGAGCGCAAGGCCGCCTAGCTCGATGGCCCTCGGCGACGCTCCAGTGGCCGATCGGTCCGATGCCTTCGCCGTGGCACTCGGGGCGCTGCGCCGAAAGGAGCGATCCGCTGCCGAGCTCACCACCTGGCTCGAGCGCCACGGCTACGGCCCCGACGAGGTGAGGAGGGCGGTCGAGGGCCTGGTCGAGGTCGGCGAGCTGGACGACGAACAGTTCGCGCGACGCTACGCGGAGGACAAGCGGGAGCTCCGTGGATGGGGGCCGGAGCGGATCCGCGAGGCGCTGGCTCATCGCGGGGTTTCCGCCCCGCTGGTCGAGGCCGCGCTCGCCCACGACACCGAATCGGCTCAGGTGGACAGGGCGAGCGCGCTGCTCGCCGGCCGCGACCAGCGGTTGGCGGAAGAGGCCGATCGCGCAAGGGCGCTCGGGTTCCTCACCCGCCGAGGCTACGACTATGACGTCGCCCACGAGGCGATCCGGCGGGCGAGCCGCAACAGCGCCTAGGCTGGTGCTCGAAAGCGAGTGAACGGCCGGCGCCGGCGACCTCGCTTGCCTCGATCGGCCGACCACCTCTACGATCCAGTGGCGACCGATGGTCGCGCGAAGACACGAGAACCAGCTATTTCAGAGTTTGATACGGAGTTTGCAGAGACTTCAACGACCCCTCCGCAGAGGGAGTGTTCCCGCCTAGACGTACGCCCACCAGGGCGATAGCCGACTGAGTGTCTCCGGCGCCGCCGGTCGCCGGCACGTCCCTTGGGATGTGCCTGGCCCAGCAGCGAGTCCGGCCAATCCGGCCGGAGAGAGGTGACGATGCAGTTAAGCGCCCTGTTGCAACCGTGGCGACGCCGGGCGCGCGGGCCCGCGGACGCCGTCGACCAGCGCGAGGAGCGCCACGGCGCCGAGGCCGCGGACGAGCTCCAAGCGCGCCGTTCCGAGCTGGCGAAAATGGAGGAGCGGGCCCTTCGCGATGCGGAATCCCTCGAGGCGCAGAGGGTCGCGCTCGCTCGTCGCCAGCAGGCGTTCGACGACCGCCAACGGAACCTGGAGCAGCAGGCGGAGGAGGTGAAGCGGGCCAAGCGAGTACAGCGGCTCGAGCTCGAGCGGATCTCGGGCCTGAGCGCCTCGCAGGCGAAGCACCTTCTCGTCGCCGACGTCGAGCGGGAGGCGAGCCACAGGTCGGCTCTCAGGCTGCAGGAGATTGAGGAGGAGACCAGGCGGGAGGCGGAGCGGCGTGCCCGCAGCATCCTGTCGGTCGCGATGCAGCGCTTGGCCGCCCGCCATGCCAGCGATACCACCACCCGGCTCATCGAGCTGCCCAGCGACGAGATGAAGGGCCGGATCATCGGCCGCGACGGGCGCAACATCAGGGCGCTCGAGAAGGCGACCGGCGTCGACGTGATCATCGATGAGACCCCTTCGGCGGTGGTGCTCTCGAGCTTCGACGGAGTGCGCCGCGAGATCGCGAGGATCACGCTCGAGCGGTTGATCGCCGATGGGAGGATCAACCCGGCCCTGGTCGAGGAAACCTACGCGCAGGCCAAGACCGAGATCGACCAGCGGATCGTCGAGGAGGGCGAGCGGGCGACCCTCGACGCGCGTGTGGACGGCCTCGACCCGGAGCTCGTGGCGCTGCTCGGACAGCTGCAATTCCGCACCAGCTACGGCCAGAACGTCCTCGATCACCTGGTTGAGTGCTCCCAGCTCGCCGGCCTGGTGGCCGCGGAGCTGGGCGCATCGGTCGCAATGGCACGCCGCGGCGCGCTGCTGCACGACATCGGCAAGGCGGTGACGCATGAGGTCGAGGGGCCGCACGCCCAGGTCGGCGCGCGAATCGCCCGGCGACGCGGTGAGCCCGAGGCGGTCGCGCACGCGATCGAGGCGCACCACAACGAGGTCGAGCCGCGCACCGTCGAGGCGGTGATCGTTCAGGTGGCCGACGCCCTGTCCGGCGCTCGGCCGGGGGCTCGTGGGGACTCCCTCGAGCAGTACGTGGAGCGCCTCCGCGAGCTCGAGGAGATCGCAACCCGCCACGGCGGAGTGGAGCGCGTATACGCGATGCGAGCCGGGCGTGAGGTCCGGGTCATCGTCGATCCCGGCGCCGTCGACGACGAGCGGGCTGCGTTGCTCTCGCACGAGATCGCGAGCACGATCGAGAAGGAGCTGGAGTATCCGGGCCAGATCCGGATCACGGTGATCCGCGAGAGCCGCGCGACCTCGTACGCGAGCTAGTCATCTAGGATCCCGCCCGCATGAACGAGACCCTGTTCTACGTGTTCGGGCTCGCCTTGGTGGTCTCGGCGCTGGTCGTCTCGGCCATCGGCCTGCGCTACGAGGGGTTCCCGGGAACGCGCGCCGTCCTCGCCGCGATCATCGCCTACTTCGTCTGCATGGTGGCGGCCACCACCACCTTCGCCGTCCTCCAGGCGGCCGATGAGCAGCAGGCGCGCGAGGCCGAGCAGGCGCATGAGGAGGCCGCCCGGCCGTCCGAGAACGCGACGGCCGGCGGCGAATCCACCACGACCACGACCGCCGGATCGCCTACGACCGGCGCGCAGGGCGGAGCCTCGGCGTTGAAGCTCGCCGCGGACCCCAACGCGATCGCCTACGACACCAAGGAGCTGAGCGGCAAGTCGGGGACCGTGACGATCGACTTCACGAATCCGTCCCCGATTACGCACGACGTCTGCGTCAGCAGCTCGAGCGGCCAGGAGATCGGCTGCAGCCAGACGATCACTCAGGGCAACACCTCGCTGTCCGAGGACCTGAAGGCGGGCCAGTACACCTTCTTCTGCAGCGTCGACGGACACGCGGCCGCCGGTATGGAGGGCACCCTGACCATAAAGTAGGCCCGTGCCCAGCTGCGCAGCCTTCCTGCGCGGGGTGAACCTCGGACCCCGACGTCGCATCAACAGCGGTGACCTTCGCTCGGCGTTCGAGGGGATGGGCTACTCGGACGTGGCCACGTTTCGGACGAGCGGCAACGTCGTCTTTCGGGGTGACGGGGCGCCTTCGAAGCTGGTCGAGCGCATCGAGGCGGGCCTGGCCGCGGCGGTCGGCTTCGAGGTGCCCGTCTATCTGCGAACGGCCGACGAGATCGAGGCGATTGCAGCTCATGAGCCATTCAAGCCCCGACTTGTGAGCCGCTCCGGGGGCAAGCTCCAGGTGATGCTGCTGCGTCACAAGCCGCCCGCCGGCGCCCGGAAGCAGGTTCTGGGGCTGGCGACGGTGGAGGACAGGTTCGCGTTCGGCGAGCGCGAGCTCTACTGGCTGCCCAGCGGCGGCACGCGCGACTCCGCTCTGAAGCCCGACGCGGTCGAGGAGCTGCTTGGGGCGATGACGATGCGAACCAAGGGCACGATCGACGCGCTGGCGGCCAAGTACTTCGGGCACTGAAGCTCCGCCGGCCACCGGCCATGCGCCGGTACCCTCTCGCCATGGCGACCTACCACGTGACCACGTTCGGGTGTCAGATGAACGAGCACGACTCCGAGCGGATGAAGGGCATGCTCGATTCGCTCGGCTACGACCAGGTCGCCGAGCGTGCGAGCGCGGACCTGATCCTGTTCAACACCTGCTCGATCAGGGAGTCGGCCGACAACCGCTTCATCGCCCATCTCGGCGAGGCGAAACGTCTCAAGTCCGAGGACCCGGAACGCGTCGTGGGCGTGGGCGGTTGCTGGGCGCAATCGGTGAAGGACGAGGTCTTCGAGCGCTTCCCGTTCGTGGACGTGGCGTTCGGCCCGGGCCAGATCCACCGGCTGGCCGAGTTCCTCACTCAGGACTCGCTCACCGCCCAGGGCTACTTCGAGTTCGAGGACTTCTCCGGGCATCTGCCGGCGAAGCGCGAGCGGGAGTTTCAGGGATGGGTGCAGATCTCCGTCGGCTGCAACTGCGCCTGCGCGTATTGCATCGTTCCCCAGACGCGTGGCCGGGAGGTAAGTCGGCGCCCGGCGGAGCTGGTTGCCGAGATCGAGGGGCTGGCCACGGATGGCGTGCGCGAGGTGACCCTGCTGGGGCAGAACGTGAACAGCTACGGGCGCGACCTCGCCGCTTCGGAGCGGATCACGTTCGCCGAGCTCCTGCGCCGGGTGGACGCGGTCTCCGGGATCGAGCGGATCCGCTACACGAGTCCCCATCCGAAGGACATGCGCGAGGACGTCATCCGCGCCCACGCCGATCTTCCGGCGCTTTGCGCCCACATCCATCTGCCGCTGCAGTCAGGCTCGAGCCGCATCCTCAAGGCGATGCGCCGGACCTACAATCGCGACCGCTACCTGGATCGCGTGGCCCAGATCCGGGAGCACGTCCCCGACTGCGCACTGACCACGGACGTCATCGTCGGCTTCCCCGGTGAGTCGGACGAGGACTTCGCGCAGACGCTGGAGGTGGTCGAACGAGGTCGGATACGACGGCGCATTCACGTTCGTCTTCTCCCCGCGACGCGGAACCGAGGCCGCGGTGATGCCCGGTCAGGTCCCGCACTCGATCAAGCGACAGCGGATGGAGCCGCTGGTCGAGCTGGTCCAAAGCCGCGCCCGCGAGCGTGCCCAGCGGTTCGTCGGACGAACGATGGAGGTGCTCGTCGAGGGACCCAGCCGGACCGATCCCAGTCGTCTCCGTGGACGGATCAGCCACAACAAGACGGTCCACTTCGAGGGCACCGCCGAGCCAGGCGAGCTCGTCGACGTCGAGATCATGGGGGCGACGTCCACGACGCTGTCCGGGCACGAGCTGCTGAGCGCGAGGCTCAGATGAGGCACAAGGTGCCGGGCCGAGCGCGAAGCGTCTTATTCCCCTGAACGTCCTTGCGATCTTCGGCCCGACCGGCGTCGGGAAGACGGCAGTCGCGATCGAGGCCGCCGCGCTGCTTCGAGAACGTGGGGAGGACCCCGTGGCGGTCTCATGCGACGCGATTCAGGTCTACCGGGGCCTCGAGACGCTGAGCGGCGCGGCGACCCCCACGGAGAGAGAACGGCTCGAGCACAGGCTGGTGGGCTTCGTCGACCCGACCGGGGAGTTCAGCGCGGGCCGGTTCGCCGCTCTGGCCCACGCTGAGATCGATCAGCTGCTGGCCGAGGGACGCCGCCCAATCGTGGTGGGCGGAACCGGCCTGTATCTACGAGCTGCCCTCGCGGAGCTCGACCTGCGACCGCCGGTCCCGGCCGGCGTTCGCGCAGAGGTGGAGAGGGCGCTGGCCGAGCGCGGGCCCGAGGCGCTCCACTCGGAGTTGGACATCGACATCGCCGCGACCGTCCATCCTCGGGACCGAAAGCGCATCGCACGCGCCCTGGAGCTCCAGCGCGCGGGCATCGCCCCTCCGGGCGACAGCGAGCAGCTATGGACGGCGGCGCTGCGGCGCCCCACGACGCTCGTCGGCCTCGTGGTCGACCGAGACGAGCTCGCGGCCCGAATCGACGCGCGCGTCGACGAGATGGTCGCCGCGGGCGCCCCCGACGAAGTGCGTGCGGCGACGGGCGCCGGGGCGTCCCGTACGGCGCGGGCGGCGCTTGGGTTCGATGAGCTCCTCGACGGCGACGTCGAGGCGGTGAAGCGCGCCCACCGAGCCTATGCTCGCCGCCAGCTCACCTGGATGCGAAAGATGGACCGCGTCGAGCTCATCGACCGCACCGGACGCGACGACCGGGACGTCGCCGGGATGATCGTCTCCGCGCTCGGCGAGAATGGGACCGGGATGGACCAAGGTGAGCGGTGAGATCGCGGCAGACTCGCGGGGAGGCCAAGTGAGATTCGAGAAGTGGCAGGCGCTGGGCAACGACTACGTGATCGTGGAAGAGGACGCCCTGCCCTGGGAGCTCACACCAGGACGGGTGCGGCTGATCTGCGAGCCCCATTTCGGGATCGGCTCGGACGGAGTCCTGCTCCTCTCACGAGCCGCGGATTCCGCATGCGCGGCGGAGCTCACAATCTTCAATCCCGACGGCTCCGAGCCCGAGCTCTCGGGCAACGGAGCGCGGCAGGCGGCCCTGTACCTGAGGCGAGCGGGATGGGCCGACGAGGACGCGTTCACCATCCTCACCAAGGCCGGTGAGATCCGGCTGGTGATCGAGGGCCCCGACACCGCGACCCTGGCCATGGGCGAAGCGTCCGTGACCTCGAGCGGCTTTCCCTCGGGGAACGCCGACGGCACGGGGGAGGTGACTGCCGGGGGGCGCGAATGGCGCTTTCAGCACGTCTCGATCGGCAACCCCCAATGTGTCATCGACGCGGGCGACGAGGTGGAGGAGCTCGACCTCGGATTGCTGGGCCCCCAGGTCGAGCACAGTGAGCTGTTCCCGAATCGCACCAACGTCTCGTTCATCCGGGTGGACGGTTCAACCGTCCGGGCGAGAATCTTCGAGCGCGGGGTGGGGGAGACGCTTTCCTCGGGCACGGGCGCGAGCGGCGCGGCCGTGACCGCGTTTCTCGGCGGCGCCTCGAGCCCGATCACCGTTCGCCTGGACGGCGGGGAGCTTGGGGTCGAGGTGAACGAGAGTCTGGAAGTGCGTCTGACGGGCACGGCCGAGCCGGTCTTCGCCGGGGAGCTCGCGCCGGAGCTCCTACGGCGCCTGCAGAGCGCCTGACCGCCGCGCCCGTCGCATACCCTGTCTCATCCCGATGACCACCTCCGAGATGTCCAAGCGCGGCCTCACGGAGCCCTCGCGCCGGCTCGCCGCGGTGCCCGCGTACATGTTCGCGGAGCTCGAGCGCCGGGTGGAGGAGATGCGCGGCCAGGGGATCGACGTGATCAGCCTCGGCATCGGCGACCCGGATCGACCCACGTACCCACACGTCGTAGAGGCGATGCAGACGGCGGTCGCGGATCCGGTCAACCACCGCTATCCGTCGAATCGCGGCCGCGCTGAGCTTCGAAGCGCCTTCGCCGGCTTCTACCGGGAGCGTTTCGGGGTGGAGATCGATGCCGACTCCGAGGTGATCCCCGCGATCGGCGCGAAGGAGTGCATCTACAACCTTTGCTTCGCGTTCCTCGACGCGGGAGATGTCGCGCTCGCCGCGGATCCCGGCTATCCCGTCTACACGGGCGGCCCGGCGCTCGCCGGCGCGGAGGCCGTGCTGCTGCCATTGCGCCAAGAGCTGGGGTTCGCACCCGACCTCGACGCGATCCCGGCCGACGCGCTCGCGCGCGCCCGGCTTCTGTTCGTCAACTATCCCAACAATCCGACCGGGGCCGTGGTGCCCGACGGCTTCTTCGACGAAGGTCGTAGCGCTGGCCCACGAGCACCGGGTGCTGGTCGTCCACGACAACGCTTACTCCGAGACGACCTACGACGGCTACGTGGCCCCCAGCTTCCTCGCGACGCCGGGCGCCAAGGAAGTCGGGGTGGAGGTCTTCTCGCTCTCGAAGGGGTACAACATGACCGGCTGGCGGTGCGCCGGGATCCTCGGAAACGCCGACGCGGTGAGCGCGTACTGGCGGCTGAAGACCAACGTCGACTCGGGGCTGTTCGATGCAGTGCAGCTGGCCGGGGCCGCTGCGCTCGCAGGCCCCCGCGGGCCGATCGAGGAGATGAATGCGATCTACGCCCGACGCCGCGACCTGGTGTGCTCGGCGCTTGGCGACATCGGCGTCGAGGTCGAGCCACCGAAGGGAACGATCTACGTCTGGGCTCCGGTGCCCGATGGCCACACGTCCGCGTCGTTCGCCGAGCTGGTGCTGGAGGAGGCGGCCGTCGTGGTCTCGCCCGGGTCGATGTACGGGCCCTCCGGCGAGGGATTCTTCCGGATCGCGCTGACCACGCCCGACGACCGGATCGCCGAGGCGGTCGCCCGGATGCGCGAGCATCTGGCTTGATGCCTCCCGAGCCGCCTTTAGGCGCCGGCAAGCTTCGCTTTAGATCCGTCCACTAGCGTCGCCGAGCTTCAAGGCCGGCTCCGATCCGGCCGATCGAATCGCTGATGCTTCAGCTCGGCACACTGCTGGCGCTCGCCTGCGCACTGGCCACCAACGTGGCCCTCCTCTGCAAGCACAGGGGCGCCATGGCCGCGCCCAGCGTCGAGCTGCGCAGGCCGCTCCGAAGCGCCGGGGCGCTGTTTCGATCCCGCTGGTGGACGATCGGATTCGCGATCGCGACCGGGGCCTGGATCCTGCACGTCGCCGCGCTCACCATGGCGCCACTGTCCCTGGTCGAGACGACGATTTCCGGGGGGCTCGTCCTCCTGGCGTGGCTGGCCGAGCGATGGTTCGGTGTGCGGGTGGGGGTCCGTGAGTGGATCGGGCTCGGGCTGTGCGCGGGAGGCCTCGCGCTGCTCGCAGCCACCTCCGTGAACACAGGGCACTCCGGCTCGGGCTATTCGACCGACGCGATGATCGCCTTCGAGGCAAGCGCCGTCGGGGTGGGGCTGCTCCTCCTGCTCTCGGGCAGCGCCGGCTCACCGCGAGCCTCGAGCGGCGCCCTGCTCGGCGCTGCGTCCGGGCTGCTGCTGGGCGTGGCCAATGTGGCCGTGAAGGCCCTCACCGGAACCGTGCCACACGACCTGCTGAGCGTGGTCAGCCCGTGGACCCTGGTGGCGCTGATCGCAGGCATCGGCGCGTTCTTCGGACTCGCTCGCGGGCTGCAGACGGGCGCCGCCATCCCGGTGATCGCGATCACCGCCGTGGCCGCAAACTGCGCCTCGGTCGCCGGCGGCGTCCTCGTGTTCGGCGACCCGGTGGGCGGAGGCACGGTTGACGTGGTGGCCCGCTGCCTGGCCTTCGTCGCGGTGATCGGCGCCGTGGCCCTGATGCCCGCGCCGCGACAGAGCCTCCCCGCGAGCTCCTAGCCGCTCGCCGACGCCACTGAGGGGGCTGGCCGAAGGCGCGATCGCGCTCAGCCCGGCAGCACGACCGACCCGTCGCCGCGGAGCGTCCAGCGAGGATTGTGGGCGACCTCCCACGGATGTCCCTCGGGATCGATGAACACGCCGGAGTAGCCACCCCAGAAGGTCTCGCCGGCAGGGCGGGCGACCCTCGCTCCGGCGGCCGCCGCCTCGTCCATGATCGCGTCCACCTCCGCCGCGGAGGCGACGTTGTGCGCCAGGGTGATCCCGCCCCACTCGCCTCCGTCTTCGACCCCACTGTCCTGGGCGAGCCTGCCGCGGTCCCAAAGCGCCACGATCAGCCCCGGCGCCTGGAAGAAGACCACATCGTCATCCGGCCCGGCGCGAGTCTCCCAGCCCAGGGCCTCGTAGAACCCCCGTGCCCTGGCGAGGTCAGCGACGCCCAGGGTGATCAGGCTGACGCGCTGTTCCACGCCGTCCCGTGGTGCGCGGCTGGCACCGACCGCCTAGCTCGGCGCCGCGGCCCCGGCCGTCGCCGCCGCCCGAGGCGGGAGCCTTCCCTCCGACTCCAGCGTGTCCCGCAGGCCCTGCTCGAGGCCGCGCGGCGAGTAGTCGAGCTCGGCGATCGCCTTGTCGTGCTTCGCCCAGAAGGTCACGTTGTCGGCGGAGGCGATCAGCTCGCGAAGGTTCGGCCCCTGATTCATCAACTTGCCCACGATCGAGCCGAAGGGGGTCATCGCCCTCATCATGGAGGTCGGCAGCGCTCGCTTGGGTGCCTTCTTGTCGGAGACCCGAGCCAGCGTGTCGATCAGCTCGCGCATGGTCGTGATCTGTCCGCCCAGGACGTAGGATTCGCCGAGCGTGCCCTGGTCCAGCGCCAGCAGGATCCCCTGGGCGACGTCGTCGACGTGGACCATGTTCATGCCCAGGTCCGGGAAGGCGATCATGGGCATCCGTCCGTCGAGGAACTGGTTCATCTGGCGACCGAGGGCGGAGTGGTCGTCCGGGCCGTAGACGCCGCCGGGCTGCACGATCACGCACGGGAGGCCCTCGTCGGCGATCAGCCGCTTCGCCAGCCGGTGGGCCTCGACCTTGGTCTCCTCGTAATAGGAGGTGTAGCCGGCGCCGGGATGCTGGTAGGACTCGTCGACGACCTGTCCCTTCGTGTTGCCGAAGGCGCCGACGGTCGACACGTAGACGATCCGGCCCAGGCCAACCTCCAGCGCGGACCGCAGGACGTTCTCGGTCCCGATCACGTTGGCCTCGTACATGGCCTGGTGCTCGGACTTCGGTATCCCCACCTCGTACATGGCCGCCCCGTGAATTGCCGCATCCATGCCGTCCATGGCGGCCCGGATCGCGTCCTTGTCGGCCAGGGTGCCGGAGATCAGCTCGCAACCCAGGTCGGCCAGCTGGCCAGCCTTCTCCGGGCTGCGGACCAGCGCCCTGACATCGTCCCCGCGCCCACGGAGCCGCCGAACCACATGCCCGCCGATGAACCCGGTGCCGCCGGTGACGAAGACCTTCATCGCTCGCAAGCCTATCCGGGTGGGCGCTCCCCCGCTGCTCGTCGTCGGCGGCGTGTCGACTTACACTTGGTCGGATGCGAGAGGCTGGCCGCACCCAAAAGCGGAACGAGTCCCGGGACGGCTTCGCGACCACGGGAATCGAGAACCCGCGGGCGCGCCAGCGGGCACTGGCGATCTCGGTCGCGTCCGGCTCGCCCCGAGACGGTGATCCGCTCGCCGAGCTAAAGGAGCTCCTGCGAACGGCCGGGGTGGCGACGGCCGGAGAGCTCGTCCAGGTCCGCTCTAGGCCCGATCCCGATCGGTATCTGGGCCGCGGGAAGCTGGCCGAGGCGAAGGCGGAGATCGCCCGTAACAACGCGAACCTCGTCGCCTGCGACGACGAGCTCGCGCCGCGCCAGGAGCGCAACCTCGAGACGGCCCTCGGGGTGCCCGTGATCGACCGCACCGCGGTGATCCTGGACATCTTCGCCGACCATGCCCACAGCGCGGAGGGCAAGCTCCAGGTGGAGCTTGCCCAGCTGGAATACAACCTGGCGCGCATGCGCGGCCTGTGGACACACCTCGAACGGCTCGGCGGCGGGATCGGAACGCGCGGCCCCGGCGAGGCTCAGATCGAGACCGACCGCCGGTTGGCCCGTGACCGAATCGCCAACCTCCGCCGGCGGCTGGAGCGGCTGGAGAGGAATCGCGAGGTGATGCGAGCGCGGCGTCGCGGCTCGGCCGTTCCGACGGTGGCCCTCGCCGGCTATACGAACGCCGGCAAGTCGACGCTTCTGAACGCGCTCACGGGCGCCGGCGTTGGGGTGGGGGAGAGGCTCTTCCATACGCTCGACCCGACGACGCGGGCCTATCGCCACAGGGGCCGGCGCTACCTGGTCACGGACACGGTCGGCTTCATCCGCAAGCTGCCCCACCAGCTGGTCGAAGCCTTCAAGGCGACGCTCGAGGAGACGGTCCTGGCGGACCTGATCGTCTGCGTCGTGGACGCCTCCGAGCCCGAGCGCAGCCGCCGGCAGGCGATCGGGGCGGTCGACTCGGTGCTCGAGGAGATCGGCGCGGGCTCCGCCCCGCGCCTCATGGTCTTCAACAAGGTCGACCTCGTCGACCCGGCCGATGCGCGGGAGCTCACCATCTACGACCCCGATTCCACTGCCATCTCGGCGGCGACGGGGGAGGGGCTGGACGAGCTGCGCGACCGGATCAGCGATGCCTTCGAGGAGACCCTGCGGCCGGTCGAGCTGCTGGTGCCCTACTCGGAGGGCAGCGCGCTCGCCGAGCTCCACGAGCTCGCCGGCGACCTCGAGCGCTCAGATCGACCGGAGGGGGTCATCGTCAGGGCGCGCATCCCCGCCGCTCTCGCGCACCGGTTCGCGGCCTTCGAGCTGAACGGCGCCCGGCCGCGCTCCGCTCAATGAAGCTTCCGGTGAGGCTCCTGATGGAGGGAGCGCGCCTCCCCGGCCACGCCCACGACGGCGATGCGGGCCTCGACCTCCACTCGGTGGAGTCCGCCACGATCTCCCCCGGAGAGAGGGCCAGCGTCGGCACGGGGCTCGCGCTGGAGATCCCACCGGGCCACGCCGGCCTCGTGCTGCCGCGCTCCGGCCTCGCCGCCCGCAACGGGATCGCCCTGGTCAACTCGCCGGGATTGATCGACAGCGGCTACCGCGGTGAGGTTCGGATCCTGCTTCTCAACACCGACCGCGAGCTGCCCTTCGAGATCGAGCCCGGGGACCGTATCGCCCAGCTCGTGGTGACACCGATCACCGATGCCGAGCCCATTGAAGCCACGGAGCTCGCGACCACCTCGAGGGGGGAGGGGGGGTTCGGGTCGAGTGGCCGGTGATCCCCGGCAGCCGGTTCGGTGCCGAACCCGCGGACGGGCACGGTTCCGCCCCGCTCACTCGAAGCTGAACGGTGGATAGCGGTCCGTGATCAGGATGAACGCGTACGCGGTGACCCGGTTTCCCCACCGGAGCACGCTCTCCACGATGCTGAACAGGCCCCGCGGGTAGCGCCCAGTGAACAAGATCGCGAACCAGGCGATCACCACGCAGAAGAACGCCAGGAGCCAGAGGACGACGAGCACGATGTAGTGGGGGATCGCGAGGAACCACTTGACCAAGGGCAGCCAGCGATTTAGATCGCGCTCCGCGTCCGGATAGGTGAAGTCAAGCCGCACCGACTGCGCCTCATCCGTGGAGGGATAGCGGTCGTCCATCAACGCTACGTAGGCGTAGATCCGGTTGGAGAACCGCAGGAGCTGGAGGTTCCAGTCGAGCCACCAGCGCGGGTACTTTCGCCGGAACAGGATCATCAGGAGGGGTGGGATGAACAGGAGCCCGGCGCCCGCGGCGGCGAACCCGAACCCCGAGAACCTCGTCGAAGCCGCCGCCGCCGAGCGTGGCGGCGAGGATCAGGATCGGGATCGCGGCGAAAATCCGAAATCCCGTCGAGACTCGGTTCAGCGGGCGATCCGGATAGTCGACGGAAAACGTGAGCGGGTAGTCGCCGTTGGCCATGCGGGCTCCTTTGTTGTCGGCTCGAAGGGCACCTGAGGCTATATCCGATGCCGGATCGTGGGCCGAGCGCTAGCCTCGCAGGGCCGCGCGGTGAGCCGATTCGTGGGCGGCCGCCTCGAAAGCGTCGTCCAGGGGCCGAAGCTCCGGCTCGGTGCCCTCACGCCTCGCAAGAGCCATCTGGATCAGGTGGTCGGCGAGCCCCGCGTTCTTCGGGAGCAGGGGTCCGTGGAGGTAGGTCCCGAACATGTTCGCGCGGCGCACGCCCTCCAATCCGTCCTCGCCGTTGTTCCCGAACCCGCGGACAACGCGCCCCAGGGGATGGGCTCCGGAAGCCAGGTACGTTCGCCCTCCATGGTTCTCGAAGCCGGCGATCTGCTCAGGGCCGCTGCCGAGGTCCACCTCGATCTCGACGTTGCCGATCAGCCTGGGACCCGGCTTCCGCACGGTCTCGATGTCCGCGAGGCCCAGGCCCGCAATGCGCTCCTCGCCGAGCTGGTAGCTGTGGCCCAGGAGCTGGTAGCCGCCGCAGACCGCCAAGACGACCGCCGCGTCGTCGACGGCCTCCGCCAACGCCCTTCGCTTGGTCGACGCCATGTCGTCGGCGACGATGCGCTGGTCGCGATCCTGGCCGCCGCCCAGATAGATCAGGTCGTGCGCGCCGGGATCGAGGGCGTCCCCCGGGCCGGAGGCGGTGTAGGAGAAAGAGATCCCGCGCCACTCGCAGCGGCGCCGCAGGAACAGGATGTTGCCCCGATCCGCGTAGATGTTCATCTGGTCCGGGTAGAGCGCAACCAGCCGAAGCTCCATCACGACCCCCCCAGGACGACCACGGTGGAGCCGAGGTAGCCGTCGGCCGCGGGCACCTCGAGCCGGGATTCGGCGCGAAGGCCCACCTCGGCGGCCTCGGCCTCGAGCCCAGGGGCGTCGAGAGCCCGGAGGCGATCGACGTGCTCCTCCTCGCTCAGCGATCCACCCGGGGAGACCGCCTGCCGGAGCCGACGGATTTCGAGGTCACCGGTCGCGGTCGGCGCCAGCGCCGGAAGGCTCGAGTAGACCCAGCCGCCGCGCTCCCGGACGTCGGGAAGCGCGGCGGAGTCGGCGTCAAGGACGGCGGCCGGGCGCTCGACGATCGCGGCAGCCAGGCGCCCTCCCTTCACCAGATGCGCGGACACCCGCTCCAGGGTCGCCTGGCGCGCGCTTCGGCCGTCCAGCATCTGGATCAGCTGCATCGGCGCGATCACCAGCTCGAACTCGCGGTCCAGCGACAGCGAGCAAACGTCCGCGCAGACGGTGGTGATCGCCAGGCGGTCCCTTGACGCCTGCGCCTCGAGGGCCGCGAGCAGGGGAGCGTCCGCGTCCACGGCCCAGACGGAGTGGCCGTTTCGGCCGAGGCGAAGGGCCACGCGGCCGGTCCCGCAGCCGAGCTCCAGCACGGGGCCCGCGGCAGCGCTCGCGAGCACCTCCCAGACGCCGAGGTCGGCCGCGTAGCCACCGCATTCGACCTCGTGCCAGATCACGGCCGAGCTCATTTCCTCATTTCCAGTAGGGGCTCGCCAGGCCACGGCTCGCGAGCAGGTCGCGCAGCTCCAGCAGAGCGGTGTAGGTGGGCAGGGCGAACAGTCTCCCGTTCGCGGCGGCGAGGGCGCCGTCCAGCGAGCGGCTGATGGACTCCTCCACCACGATCGACTCCTGGGGCATTCCGGCGTACTTCAGCCGCAGGGCCATCTCGGGGGCCCGGGTGCCGGAGCACACGATCCGGCGCACGTGGCCGGCGAGCAGCTCGAAGTCCGCGTCCCAGACCCAGGAGACGTCGCGGCCATCGGCGATCCGGTCGTTGAGGGCGATCCACAGATCGAGCCCCCCGGAGCCGTCCGCGTTGCCGGACTCCAGGAGGAGCGTGCGCAGGACCTCGTTGGCGCCGGCCGGGTTCTTGATCAACAGGATGGAGACGGCCGTGCCCTCGACGTCGATCGTCTCCACCCGCCCGAACACGGCCTCCATCGTCTCCAGGGCTCGCGCGGCTCCCTCCAGCGGCAGCTCCACACGGAGGCTCGCCGTGAGCGCCGCGAGGGCGTTGTAGACGTTATAGAGACCCGGGAGGGGCAGTCGGAGCTCGACGTCGCCGGCCGGGGTCCGGACCGCCACCCGGGAGCCGGCCATGCCCTCGAGCTCGATCCTGGTGGCGGCCACGTCCGGTGTCGGGCGGTGCGCGCCGCAGCTGGGACACGCGTAGTGCCCCAGATGCCCGACGAAGGCTCGTGCATAGGAATAGGGCGCTCCACAGCGCCGGCAGTGCTTGGCATCGAAGGCGTGCTGCAGCTCGGGAAGCGCCTGGCTCGGGTCCTCGATCCCGAAGTACGTGATCCCGGGGCGTGGCCGAAGGTCACGGTCGCGGCCCAGGTCGGCGATCAGGGGGTCGTCGGCGCAGAGCGCGAACTCCGACCTGCCCGAGCGGCGGGCCACGACGCCCGCCCACTCGTCGGCGAGATGCTCGAGCTCGCCGTAGCGGTCCAGCTGGTCTCGAAACAGGTTGCTGAGCACGACCAGCCGAGGATCGAGGTCGTCGACGATCCGCGGCAGCCAGGCCTCGTCCACCTCGAACAGCCCCTCATCGCCTTGCTGCTCGAGCAGCGCGGTGGCGACGCCCCAGGTCATGTTGGAGCCGGCGCGGTTGTGGACCGGGCGACGCCCGCCGGCGCGCAGGGCGGCGGCGATCATTCCCGCAGTCGTGGTCTTGCCGTTCGTCGCGCTCACGATCATCGAGCCCTCCGAAAGCCGCCCTCCGAGCCGGCGGATCGCATCGGGTGCCAGCCACAGAAGCAGGCGACCCGGGAGCGTGGTTCCACCGCCCCGACCGCTTCGACGGCTGAGCGTCCCCACCGCCCGCGCCGCCATGAGCTTGGCCCGGAACAGCCCCGTCATCGCCGGCACGAATCCGGTCGTGATTCGCCCTCGTGATGTCCGCTGTGGACGGGCTCGGCCCTCACGGGACGATCACGTTGAGCGCCCGGGGAAGGATGCGGATCGTCGCCGGCAGGTCGGCGAGGTGATCGCCGTCGGCATAGACCGCAAACGGCCGATCGGCGCTGATCGCAACCTGAGCGGCGCGCAGAACCGTCACCTCGTCGTTCTCGATATGGCGGCCCTTGAACACCTTCGGCAGGTTAGCCAGGTAGCGGAGCTTCCCAACCTCGCCGACGCAGACGACGTCGAGCCTGCCGTCGTCGAGCTCCGCGTTCGGCGCCAGGAACATCCCGCCGCCATAGGCCTTGCTGTTCGCCGCCGCGACCGAGTAGCCCGTGTGCTCCCGGCGCTCGCCGTCGAGTACCAGCTCGAACCGTGCCGGCTTCCAGGCCGCCAGCGCTCGGAGCGCCGCGTAGAGGTAGACGAGGTTTCCCTTCACGAACCGGGCCTCGTTCGCGATCCGGTTGGCGTCGGAGTCGAACCCGCAGCTCGCGATGCAAAGGAAACGGCGCCCGTTGACCTCGCCCACGTCGACGGCCCGCGTCTTCCCGGCGACCAGCAGCTCGACCGCCCCCCGCAGGTCCGTGGGGATGCCCAGGACCCGCGCGAAGTCGTTGCCACGCCCGCCCGGGATCACACCCATCGGCGTCTCGCCCTCAGCAAGGGTCCCGCCGACCTGGCCGACGAGCCCGTCCCCGCTCAGTACCACCGGGATCTCGCCCTCGCGGGCGGCCTGCTCCGCCTCGCGGCGGCCGTGGTCGAGGCTGGTCGTCAGCACGAGGCGATAGGTGATGCCAGCGCCCCGCAGGATCGCCTCGAGCTGTGGCATGAGCTCGCGAACCCTCCCGCCGCCCGCCGAGGGGTTGACGAGCACCAGGTGCCGTCGAGTCGCAGCCATCGCCGGAATCTAGCCGGGGCGGGGCGGCTTTCGCCCGACCCAATAGGTGCCTTGACCCGCCTCCTCGGCGGCGACCGCCTCGATGCCGCGCTTCGCGAAGGCCCAGTCGAGCACCGAGGCGGGCGTGTAGAACGGGGTGGCGGCCCCCCAGCTGGAGGCGACGACTACGGTGCCGTTTGGCCGCAGGACGCGTGTGACCTCGTTGACGAACGGCGGCATGTTGAGGTGCACCACGAGGTCGAACGACTCGGAGTCGTAGGGCAGGTGGGCCGCATCCGCGACCCGGAACGCGATTCGGCCTTCGGGGTCGAGGCCAACCTTGGCAGCGGCCGCTCGGATCATCCCTTCGGAGAGGTCGACCCCGCGCACCCGCGCCTGGGGGAACTCTCGTGCCACGAGCAGCGCTCCCTCGCCGGTCCCGGTGCCCGCCTCAAGGGCCCGCTCCGGCGCCGGCCGCACGTGAAGCAACGCGGCGGCGAGCGGCGAGAGGTGGTCGACCGAGCCCGCCCGCGTTCGATCGTCCCAGCCGGCCGCGGAGCTGTCGAAGAACCTTCGCATCGGACCCCGGATGACCGGCCACGCCCACGGGGCGCGAACGACCAGCCAGTTCAGCATCCGGCCGATGACCCGGATCCGCGCGCTGGTGGGCCGGTTCGCCCTCTCCATCAGGGACCCGCTGGGGGCTCGGTCGCGCTCATGCCGACATCTTGCCGCCCCACGGCCCGCATCGGGCGGCTGTAGCCTCAGCGGCCGATGTCGAGGATGCCGATTCCGAGCTCCTTGCGGACCGTGATCGCCCTCAACCTCTCCGCGGCCGCCCTGACCGCCTGCGGGGGCGGTGGCGCCCCGGCCCCCACGCCTCTTCCAGCCGGCTGCGAGAGGGTTTCCAAGCCGGAGCCGAAGCACGTCGACCTGCCCCGACCGACCAGGCGGGTCTCGAGCGGCGCCAGGCTGACGGCCTTGGTCGACACGAGCTGCGGCAGCTTCACGATCGCCCTCGACGCAGCCGGCTCGCCGAAGACCGTCAGCTCGTTCGCCTACCTCGCGCGCCACCGGGTCTACGATGGAACGAGCTTTGAGCGGATCGTGCCGGGGTTCGTGGTCCAGGGCGGCGATCCATCGGGCACCGGGGCCGGGGGGCCCGGTTACACGATCGTCGAGCCGCCGCCCCCCGACACCCAGTACAAGAGGACGACCGTGGCGATGGTGAAGATGGCGGCTCAGCCGCCCGGGGGCTCTGGGAGCCAGTTCTTCGTCGTCGTCGCGACCGATTCGGGCCTGCCGCCCAATTACGCTGTGCTCGGAAGAGTTACCTCCGGCTGGAACGTGGTGAGCCGGATCGCATCCGTCGGGGACCCCGCCAGCGGCCAGACCGGCACCCCACGCGCCACGGTCGCGATCCGCAGGATCACGGTGAGCGCTCGATGACGGGCGTCGAGGTTGGCGATCCCGCCCAGGATTTCGAGCTCCGCGGCACGGGTGACCGCGTCTATCGCCTGGGCGACTTTCGTGGGCGCTGGCTTGTGCTCGCCTTCTATCCGGGTGATTTCACGCCGGTCTGCACGCGCCAGTTCTGCTCCTACCGCGACGCGGCAGACCGGCTCGATGAGCTCGACGCCGACGTCCTCGGGGTCTCCCCACAGTCGCTCGACTCCCACGAGCGCTTCCGGGCCAAGTACGGGCTCACCGTGCCCCTGCTCGCCGATCCCGATCGGACGATGATCCGAGCCTACGGCGTGCTCGGCCCAGGCGGCCTGGTGCGCCGTTCGATCTTCATCGTGGACCCGGACGGGATCGTTCGCTACCGCCACGTCGCGCTTCTCGGCCTCCACTACAAGGACGTCGAGGCGCTGCGTCGCTCGCTGGTGAGCGCGCGTGCCGTCGACTCGCCCTGATGCCCTGGTGGTGACCACCCCCGTGGAGCCGGAGGAGCTTCGGATCGCCCGTAACGGCTGGGGGCTTGCCGGCGAGTCGATCGGCCGGGGACCCCCCGTCGTGCTCCTGCACGGCATCACGGCCACCAGGCGCTACGTGGTTCACGGCTCCGCGGCGCTCGCCAGGGCCGGCCATCGCCAGGTCTCCTACGACGCGCGAGGCCACGGGCGCTCCGATCCCGCGCCGGAGGGCTCGGGATACACCTACCCGGAGCTCGTCGACGACCTCGGGGCCGTGGTCGACGCGGAGATCGGCGAGGCTCCGTTCGTCCTCGCTGGCCACTCCATGGGCGCGCACACGGCGGTGGCCTACGCGCTCGAGCACCCCGGGCGGCTCGCCGGCCTCGTCCTGATCGGCCCCGTCTACATGGGGTTGGGCGACGGGGAGGCGATCGCCGGTTGGGACAGGCTGGCCGATGGCTTGGAGCGCGGCGGAATCGAGGGCTTCCTGCGGGCGTTCGACCATGACCTCGACCCCCGATGGCGCCCGATCCTCCTGCGAATCACTCGTCAGCGGCTCTCCGAGCACCTCCACCCCCAAGCCGTGGCTCGGGCGCTCCACGAGGTCCCCCGCTCGGCGCCCTTCGAAGCGATGTCGGAGCTCGCCTTCTGCGATCTCCCCGCGCTCGTGGTGGCAAGCCACGACGAGGCCGACCCGGGGCACCCATACGCCGTCGCCGAGGCCTACGCCGATGCCCTCCCTCGCGCCCGCCTGATCAGCGAGGCGGAGGGCTCCTCGCCCCTTGCCTGGCAGGGCGGGCGGCTAGCTCGAGAGATCGCGTCGTTCTGTGCCCGGCCAGAGGTGGCGAGCGCCCATTCGGAGGGCTAGGGGCCAGGCCTCGGGCCAGGCGCCCCCTATCCTTGGCGGGATGATCGACGACGGCAACGCCATCCACTACGCGGCGGTCGAACGCGGGACACGCGTCTACGGCTCCGACGAGGTCGAGGTCGGAGAGGTCGACCAGATCGTCGACAACTTCAGGGAGCGAATCCTCGACGGAATCGTGATCAGGACGCCCGATCGGGAGCTGCGCTTCGTGGACGCGCCGGAGGTCGCGCGGACGGCCGAGCGCGGGGTCACCCTGACGCTTGCCTCGAGCGAGGTCTCGTCACTGCCGCCACCCGACCGTGGCCTGGCCTCCTTTCGACCCAATCGGCGCACAGGAAGAATCGCCCGCCTCTTCGGCGGGAGCTGGAAGCGCGAGTAGCCACCCGGCCGGATCGGTCGGGCCGTGGGACGGGAGGGATCAGGGCGGGGAGCCGGCGAGGATCCAGTGGCCCGACTCGCTGCGGTCGAGCAGCTTGCGCTCCGTGAGAGCACCCACCGCGAGGGTCACGGTCGGGCGCCGGGCGCCGACGAGCTCGGCCAGCGTCTGGTGGGAGAGCCGGAATGGGAGGAGCGCACCGCCGGGCTGCTTCTTCCCCCAGAGCTCTGCGAGCTGCCACAAGAGCAGCAGCAGGCGATCCTCGACGCCCACCGTGTTGGCGATCGCGGCGTTCACGGCGAGGCGCCGCGAACGGCGAAGGGCGCGTTCCGTCAGCGCCTCGAGAAACTCCGGCAGGTCCCTGGCCTTTCCCGCCAACGTGTTGCCGAGCACGGCGATCGAGGCGGGCTCGATGACCCTCCACGAGACATAGGTGAACGACGCAGAGTCCTCGGTCCATGGGCGAAGGAGATCCCCCTCGCCCAGAAGCTCGAGGCTTCGTCCTCGATCCGGGACGAAGACCCGACGGCCGATCAAGCCGTCCAAGACCAGGAATCCAAGGTGATCGTGGGACGGTTTGTCGGCGACCGGCTTCCAAGGGCCCCGGTCCAGGCGAAACGACGTCGCCCACAGGCGCTGCCGGCCCTCCGCCGAGAGCACGCGGCCGAGGTCGGCATCGCACTCCAGGAGGTCCACCCGGCCTCCGTTTGCGTGCACAGCTTCCTGGGTCGAGATCTCGCTCGACACGTCGAATCCACTACCCGACGCCGAGCGCCGGAAAACAGCGTCACATACGTCACACACGGACGGATGAACGTTCGCTAACGTACCTTCGCAAGCCCCTCCGGGACCGGCACTCCCGGGTGGCTCGACGCTGGCGCTCAGCACGCGTGTCGCCCGCGTCGAAGCGGCGGGTCCTCATTGGGACCGTCGCCACAGGGCCGCAGACGCAACTCCGAACGCCTTGTGAAAGGGGTCAGGACGTGCCTTCGCCCAGTGACGCCGGTGGTAGCCGGCCGACCGCGCCCGGCGCGGGCGGCGCGACCTCGGGGTCGCAGGAGGGCATGGGGTGCCTGCGCATGACGGTGGGTCGAGCGTGAACGGAGCCGAGCTGCACGCGTTTCCCGGCAATCGGGACGAGGCGCTCCTTCTGCGCCGCTACGCCCAGACCCGCGACCCCGGGCTGAGGGACGAGCTCACGGAGCGCTTTCTGCCGCTGGCGCGGTCCCTGGCGCTTCGCTACCGAGGCGCATCCGAGCAGCTCGAGGACCTCGTCCAGGTCGCCAACCTCGGCCTGGTGAAGGCGCTCGACGGCTTCGACGAGGACCGGGGGAAGAGCTTCATCGCCTACGCCGCGCCGACCATTCTCGGCGAGCTTCGGCGCCACTTCAGGGACCGCGTCTGGGAGGTGCGCCTTCCGCGGGGGCTCCAGGAGCGAAGCATGGCCGTGTCCGAGGCCGCTCAGGCGCTGACCGAGGAGGAAGGGCAGACCCCGACCGTCGCCCAGATCGCAGACCGCCTCGAGCTGTCCGAGGAGCAGGTCGCCGAGGCCCTCCAAGCGGAGGAGGCCCGTCGCACGCTTTCCCTGGACGCTCCCCGGATGCGAACGGACGATCAGGCCCCCCTGGTCGAGACGGTTGCGTCGAGCGAGCCAGGCTACGATGCCGTCGAGGCTCAGCTGGCCGCCGCCGAGGCCCCGCTGGACGAGCGCGAGCGCACCGTGCTCCGCCTGCGCTTCGAGTCCGACCTGAACCAGTACGAGATCGGGCGGCGGATAGGGGTCTCCCAGATGCAGGTCTCGAGGATCATGCGCAAGGCGCTTCGCAAGCTGCTCCAGGCGGTGCAGGGGGACACGGAGCGATGAGCTCCTGGCGAGCCGCTCGTCAGTTTCGTGACCCCGATTCGGAGTAGCCTACGGCCCGGTTGTCCGGACCATGGAGCGGGCTGCGAAGGAAAACGGCTTCAGCCTCACCGGCCAGGAGGATCGTCTCGTCTGGATCTTCGGCTCGTCACGCAGCGGCAGCTCGTGGCTGCTTCGGATGCTCTCCGAGCTCACTCAGGCCGTTGCCATCGACGATCCGCATCTGGGCCATCACCTCGGCGTGTGGCGGCCGATCCCGCTGGCCTGGGCCGCCGCCGACAGCCTTCCCGAGCTGACCACGCTGACCGAGGTAAAGCGCCACAAGGAGAGCTACTTCTTCTCCGATCGCCACCGCGATGCGTGGGCTCCGGCGCTGCGCGAGCTGATCGTTGCTCGATTCGACGCGCAGGCATCCCGACACCCTTGACGGCAGTGCGCGGCACGAGGAGCCGCTCGTGATCGTCAAGGAGCCAGGTTCGCACGTCGCCGACCTGCTGCTCTCCCTGTTCCCGGGTTCACGCATGATCTTCCTCGTACGGGATGGGCGCGACGTCGTGGATTCGTGGATGGACGCCCATCGCACCGACTCGTGGGGGCTTCGCGAAGGAGCGTTCCCCGTCAGCGCCCAAGGCCGCGAGGCGCTCGTGCGGTGGCAGGCCAGCGTCTGGACCTATCGGATGGAGGTCGTCAAGCGCACGTACGAAGCCCACCGTGACGATCTCAAGGTGATGGTCCACTACGAGCGCCTGCGTCGGACTCCCGCGCGAGGAGCTCGACCGCATCTGCCGATCCCTGGGAGTGGAGGTGGAGCGCGACCGACTGGAGAGGATCGCCGAGGAGCATTCGTACGAGCGCCTTCCGGGCGAGGACAAAGGGGACGGCAAGGAGGTCAGAGCCGCCGAGCCGGGCGCCTGGCGCGAGCACCTGACCGATGACGAGCAACGGGCGATGCACGAGATCATGGGTGCGAAGCTCGCCGAGCTGGGGTACCTGGGGCGCCTTGCGGCGCAGGCAGCCGGCCCCGATGATCGGCGGCCTCTGGTAGCCGGCGGGCCCGCGTCGTCTGGAGCGCGGCGACCGACCTAGCTGGGGGGCGGCTCCTCGAAACGCGCCGCCTCCTCCGAGCCACCGGTCGCGTCGCCGGCGCTGTAGGCGTGGGCCCCGGCGCCGGCCAGCCCGCCCGCGTCGACGATCAGGTACTCCTCCCGAATCGGTCGGCCCTCGAGGAAGCACTCCAGGATCTCGCGCGTCCCGGCTGCATACCGGGCCTGCGCCGAGAGGCTGGTTCCGGAGACGTGCGGGGTCATCCCATGGTGGGGCATCGAGCGCCACGGATGATCTCGGGGAGCCGGCTGTGGAAACCAGACGTCGCCGGCGTACCCCGCCAGTCGGCCGGACTCCAAGGCCCGCACGATCGCGTCGCGATCACAGATCTTGCCGCGGGCCGTGTTGACGAGGTAGGAGCCGCGCTTCATCTTGGCGAGAAGCCCGTCGTCGAACATCCCCTCCGTTTCCGGGTGAAGCGGAGCGTTGATCGTCACCACGTCGCAGACCTCCACCAGGGAGGCGGCGGTGGGGTGGTAGGTGAGGCCCAGCTCGGCCTCGACGTCATCCGGGAGCCGGTGCTGGTCGGTGTAGTGGAGGGAGACCTCGAACGGCGCCAGTCGCCGCAGCACCGCCGAGCCGATCCGCCCGGCGCCCACGGTGCCGACCTGCATTCCCTCGAGGTCGTAGGAGCGCTCGACGCAGTCGGCGATGTTCCAGCCGCCGTCGACCACGACGCGATAGGACGGGATGTAGTTGCGGACCAGGGCCAGGATCATCATCACGACGTGCTCCGAGACCGAGATCGAGTTGGAGTACGTGACCTCGGCGACCGTGATCCCGCGCTCGATCGCCGCCTGGAGGTCCACGTGGTCCGATCCGATGCCGGCGGTGATCGCGAGCTTCAGCCTTGGGGCCTTGGCGATTCGTTCGGCGGTGAGGTAGGCCGGCCAGAAGGGTTGTGAGATCACGACGTCCGCTTCCGGGAGCTCCCGCTCGAAGGCCGACTCGGGCCCATCCTTGTCGGACGTGACGATCAGGCGATGCCCGGCGTCCTCGAGGAACTTCCTCAGTCCGAGCTCGCCCGAGACGCAGCCAAGGAGCTCGCCGGGCGTGAAGTCGATCCCCTCCGGAGTCGGCGTCGTTTGCCCGTCGTGGTAGCGCTCGATCCTCGGGATCTCGTCGCGCGGGTACTGGGGCGGATAGCCGTCGACGGGATCCGCGTAAAGCACACAGAGAACGTTCGCCATGCGTCCACCTCCACGGGGCCTCGGTATCGCCATGACCTTACCTCGGTCGGTAGACCGAGGCGCGCCGAGGCTCCGTGACCGCGACCGAGGAACCCCTGCGAGAAGCGTAGGTCTCGGAAGCGGCCTGGATCGACGCTCGTTCATGACCTCGAGCGGGACTTCGCGGCTACGAGATCGCGAGTCGTCGACCTGCTGGCAGCCACTCGCCGGCCTCCGGACCGAGCGCCTGGGCGCCGGTCAGGCGCTCACCGTCGGAGACCAGAGATCATGAAGCCGGGCTTGGTAGGCTCGCTAGCGAGCAGGCGTGTAGAGTCGAGAAGGTGCCGCGCGAGCACACCCCGCAGAGCTGATCGCCGTCGCGGTCACGGCCGGGCCGTCGGAGCCTCATCCACGGAGGCGCGCCTGGGGATCGGCTCGCGCACCCTGGCCATGAGGACGGCGCTGTAGTCGATTCGCGCGCCTCAGGAATATGCCCGTGATGTTGCGGCAGACGTCGGTCGATGCCCTGATACTTGCCCACGTCGAAGAAGAAGTCGCGATGCCGAGAGCGGCGCCGTTGAGCGGTCACCGATCGCCATCAGGACAGTGGTGCGATCACGGCTCGCAGCAGGCGAGAGATCAGACCTCGATCCCAGCCCTTGGTCGGTACGACGGCCGTTGTCGCGCGCCGTCGACTTGCGCGGGTCGTACGCCTCGACGGTCGCCACCAGCGAGCCGATCGCCGCCCGCGCCGTGCTCCGCGTCTCGAACTCGGCAGCAGGTCGAACTCGCCGTCCTCGCGGCGGGTCCTGGCGGAGGCGTCGCCTCGCCGAGCCGGTCAGTCCCGATCCCCTCGGCGCCGAGCGCGGCTACGCCCAGCGCCTGGCGACCGCGCCCGCACGCGGCAGCTGGGCTCGTCGGGGAAGCACGATGCTCCATCGGCCCTCGACCAAGGCCGACCGAGGCGCCCACGACGGCGCAGACGGCCTGCGGCCATCTCGACGCCAACGCGGAAGCCGTCCGCCGAGCACGAGTAAGGTCGCTGTGGGGACCTCCGTGAGGCCGAGTCGAGCCTCGCGGTAGCGTCCAAAGCCCCGATCCAGCTCGCGCAGCCCGGGCACGGGCGGTACCACCGGGTCGGAGCCGGTGGACGATCACGATGTGTCTCGGCGGTGCCTCGCTGCCGAATCGCCCGACCGACGACCGAACGGCCCGCGCCCCACGATCGCGGGCCGCGCCCGGAGGAGGGCGATGCCCTCGCCCTCGAGCCAGCCGACCTGCCCGTCGTCGTTGTAGTCGGAGACCTGGAAATCGCGCCACGCGAACGCCTGCTCGGCGTCCAGCTCGCCGCTCACGGCCTCGCGAGCCCCTGGCGCCTCTCGCGCGGCCTCCAGCGCCTCGCCCGGGCGAAGCAGGGTCTTCGACGGAATGCAGGCCCAGTAGTCGCACTCCCCGCCGACCAGCTCCCGCTCGGCGATCGCCACCCTCAGCCCTTGATCCGCCAGGCGACCGGCGCAATGCTCTCCGGAGGGCCCAGCGCCGATGATGATCACGTCGAAGTCGGGCGAGCTCATCCGGTCATCTCCTTCACGTGGTCGATCGATTGCGCGCCGCGATCAGCCCGATGTGACTGAACGTCTGTGGGGGAAAGCTATCGCTGACCCGGTCCCGGGGCGCGGTCCGAGGGGCGATTCATGCGGGTGACGCGGCTATCCTGCCAGCGTGAGCACCCGATCGAGACGCGAACCCATGGAGGGCGTTCGACATCAGCTGCGGCCGCTGTTCGACCGCGATCGTGGTCAAGGAGCTCGATCAGGACCGCATGCGCCGCTCGGGGCTTGTCGTGCCGCCCGGAAGCCACGATCCGCCGCCTCAGCAGGGGATCGTCCTGGCCATCGGCCCGGGGCTCGACTGGTGGGAGCAGGCCGGGGTCGAGATGCCGGTCGAACCCGGCGATCACGTCGTCTTTCCGGCTGCGGCAGGGGTCTGGGTGGAGGTGGACGAGGAACGCCTGCTCGTCTGCAGGGTCGGCGAGCTGCTGGGGATCCTCGAATCGCTGCGCACGGATCCCGACGCCCGCTGACGCCCTAACGCGCTCGGGCGGGGAAGGTCGGGGAGGGCGGGGCGTCATAGGTCGCCCGGCGACTTTGCGCCCGGGTTTCCATAACGTCGATTATCGTGCGCAGTCGGCAGGCGCCGGCCAGCCGCTCCCTCAGTTCAGGGACGGATCGGCCGGCATGCGCGCGATCAGCGAATACTGGCCGCCCTTTCGGGCCAGGACGTCGCTCCACAGGGTCGCCGGGTCCTCCGGGAAGAGCTCCGCGGGCAAAGGCGGCTCGACGATCCAGGAGTCCACCTCCATCTCCTCCTCCAGCTGACCCGGACCCCAGCCCGAATAACCGGCGTAAACCCGCCCGCGGCGCACCGACCCCGCGAGCTCGGCGAGCTCAACGTCCGCCGACGCGAGCCCCACGTCGGCGACCACGATCCAGGCCGCGGCCTCAGGGTCCGTGAACTCGGCGAGCAGCACCAGTGCCTCGGGCTGGACGGGGCCGCCCACGTAGACGGGCTCGTCACCGGCGATCTCGGCCAGCTCGGCGACTACGGAGTCGACTGCGGTGTCGGAGGGGCGGTTGAGGACGATCCCCATCGCCCCCTCTTCGTTGTGCTCGGTCATGAACACCACCGTGCGGGCGAAGTTCGGGTCCACCAGCCCCGGCGAGGCGACCAGCAGCTTCCCGCGAAACGAGTCCTCCATGCCTTCATTCTGCCGTCCCGAGCCCGAGCGCTGCAGCGACCGTCCGCCAGCTAACCTCGAAGGGATGGCCTTCGACGTCACCGAGAGCGATTTCGAGGCCCGGGTGATCGAGCGCTCGCGCGAGGTCCCCGTGGTCGTGGACTTCTGGGCCGAGTGGTGCGGTCCGTGTCGCGTGCTGGGCCCGGCGCTCGAGTCCGCAGTGGCCGATCGAGATGGCGAGGTGGAGCTCGCCAAGGTCGACACGGACCGCAACCCCAACCTCGCGACGAGCTTTCAGATCGGCAGCATCCCCGCGGTCAAGGCGTTCAAGGACGGTCAGGTGGTCTCCGAGTTCCTGGGCGCGATCCGGCCGGCCCAGATCGAGCAGTTTCTCGACGGGCTCGTTCCCTCTGCCGCGGACAAGCTCGCCGCCGGCGATGACGAGGAGTCCCTGCGAAAGGCGTTGCAGATTGACCCCCGCAACGCCAAGGCGGCGGGAAAGTTGGGCCGCTTGCTCCTCGCGCGCGGCGAGGCTGCCGAGGCGCTCCAGGTCCTCGAGGGCCTCGCCGGGGACTTCGAGGCCCAGGGGCTGGCTGCCCGGGCGCGGCTCAGCCTGGATGGGCGGGACCGAAGGAGCCAACGGAGCCGAGAGCCTGGACCGAAGCTTCTCGGCCTGGGACGAGGGCGACCACGAGACGAGCCCTCGAAGGGCTCCAGGCGGCGGTCGCCGACGCGGAGGATCCCGCGCGCCGAGACCTGCTTCGTGAGCGTGATGGTGGCGATCTTCACCGAGCTTGGAGCGGACCATCCGACGGCCCGCGAGCATCGTCGGCGGCTGGCCGCGGCGCTCACCTGAGCCGGATTAGGAGGCGCTTAGCCCGGGCTGGCTAGCGTTCCGGTGACGTGGAGAGCGATCCGGCAGCCGGCGTAGGCATCCTCGCGGCCCTGGGCGCCGGGTTGGTCTCGTTCGTCTCGCCCTGCGTCCTGCCGCTTGTCCCGGGGTACCTGTCGGCCGTCACGGGGGTCTCCGTGGGCGAGCTCGACGATGCGGACTGGCGACGGGTCCTCGTCCCGAGCATCGTCTTCGTCGCCAGCTTCTCGGCGGTCTTCATCGTGCTTGGCCTGACGGCCACAGGACTGGGCCAGACGCTCCAGGATCACCGCGACACGCTCGAGAAGATCGCCGGGGTGCTGATCATCGCCATGGGCGTCCTGTTCGTCGCCAGCCTCTTCGTCGCGCGCTTGAACCGCGAGTGGCACGTGGAGGCCCTGATGGTCCGCGCGGGCAAGGGCGGCCCGCTGATCGCCGGGATGGCGTTCGCGATCGCCTGGACGCCCTGCATCGGGCCCACGCTGGGCGCGATTCTCACCGCCGCGGCGCTCTCGAGCTCGGCCGCGCACGGCGCCCTTCTGCTCGCCGTGTACTCCGCAGGCCTCGGGATCCCCTTTCTCGTCACCGCACTCGCCTTCTCGCGGATGACGACGGCGTTCGGCGCGATCAAGCGCCACTACACGGCGATCATGGCGGTCGCCGGCGGGGTGCTGATCGCGATGGGGGTCCTGATCCTGACCGGGGACTTCTTCCAGCTCAACAACCAGGCGCAGAAGCTCACCAACGACCTCGGCCTGAATCTCTGAGCGCGCCGGCTCGGCGGACCGTCCTAGTTCGACGTGGGATCCGGGAGAGCCGACCTCGAGCGGCGTTCCCACGGCCTCTGATCTCCTCCAGCTCTCGCCCCTCGGAGTCCCGCGAGCAGACGATCCGAAAGCGGCCCGTGCCCAGCGTTGGATCGCCGACGATCGGCAGTCCCCTGATCTCCTCCCAGCCCAACCGCTCCAGCCTCGAACGGGTTCATGCGGACCTCGGAGGCCGGGAACGGGCAGTTCGCGTTGTGCTGGTCGATCGCCTGCGAGATCGCTTCCAGGTTCTTCGACTCGGCGCCGCTCACGCCCCTGAATCTAGCGCCCGGATCGTTCTACGGCCCCCGTCGGGTCGCCGCGTGCCGAAACGGCCGGCGCGAAAGTAGCGCGGCTCTTCGCGAGATACTGCGCGGGCGATCTCTCGGACGGGAGGGGTTACATTGAGCCCTGCATGCTGCTCAGCTTCCAGATGCTCCCGGAGCAGCCGACGTCGGAGCTTCTGGATGCGGTTGCGCTGGCGGACGGGCTGGGCTATCAGGGGTGCTACAGCGCCGACGAGATCTACCACAAGGATGCCTGGCTACTGTTCGCCGCCGCCGCGCAGCGCACGGAGCGGATCAGGCTCGGACCCTGCGTGGCGCCGATCTACATGCGGGAGCCGACCTACGTCGCCCAACTCGCCGCCACGCTCGACGAGTTGAGCGGCGGACGCGCCGAGGTCGTCTTCGGCATCGGCAATATCGCAATGCTCGAGCAGTACGGCATCGAGTGGCGTGGAACCCGTCCGATCGCCCGCCTGCGCGAGGCGCACCAGGTGATGCGGACGGTCCTCGACGATGGCGGGATCGACTTCAAGGGCGACTTCTACAGCTACACCGGCGTGACGACGGCAGCCCGCCCAGTGCAGGAGCATCTGCCGCTGAAGGTAGGCGCGATGGGCGGCCCCAAGTCGATGCAGCTAGCCGGGGAGATCGCCGACGGCCTACACACCGCGTGCGCCTATTCGCCCGAGGCGCTGGGCTATGCCGCCGAGCACTTTCGCTTGGGCGTCGAGCGCGCCGGCCGGAGCCTGGACGGCCTCGACCTCGGCGACTCCCTGCTCGGCGCGATCGCGCCGGACGGCGAGGTTGCCCGTCGCGCTGGGCGCACGCTGGCAGCGTTCTACATCCCCTCGATGCCGCCGGCGCTGCTCGAACGACACGGGATCGAGCCGGAACGGGTCGCTTCCGTCATAGAGGCCTTTGCCGCCGGGCGACGTTCAACGTGCACTCGAAGCCACCCCCGAGGAGGTGGCTGACCGGATCATGGTCGCCGGCACGCCCGAGGATTGGGTGACGTGGCTGACGGAGACCTACGCCCCCGCGGGCCTCAACCACGCATTGGTCTCGTTCACGGATCCATTCACTTTGAAGGCCTGGGCCGGGATCGAGGTGGAGGGCTTACCCGATCTTGGAGAACAGGTTCGGATCGTGGGGGAACAGGTCATCCCGGAACTGGGCTCGCTCTGATGTGGAGCCACCGAAGGGCAAAGGGCCAGGGGTGTCCTGCGCGAGAAGTCGTGTGACCCGCAGAATGGCGTATAGGCTGGCGTCGACCTACGACCGCGACCGAGAGGGTCGACATTGGAATTCGTCATCGGCGGCCTCGTGTACTTCATCCTGCTGGTCACCCTGGGGATCATCACGATCCGGAAGGGCCACTGGGTCATGTTCATCCTCGGGATTTTCATCCCCTTGTTCTGGATCATCGGTGCGCTGATGCCGCCAAGGGTGCCTGCCTAGGGGCAAGTCGGGCTGCGGAAGCAGCGCGACTCTTCGCGAGATACTGCGCGGGCGATGTCGCAGGAGAACGTCGAGATCGTCCGCCGCATCTACGACGAGGGCCTGATCGACAAAGACCCCGAGTGGCTTTTCGAACTGGCCACTCCGGATATCGCATACGTCAACCCGCCGTATGCGGTCGAGCCGGGCGTACGCCATGGACCCGTTGAGGTGGTACGCGCGATGCGCGCTTTCGCTGAGGTCTGGGAGAAGTCCCGGCATGAACTCCACGAGCTTTTCGACTGTGGGGACATGGTGGTTGCCGCCGTGAGCTGGTACACGCGCAGCCGAGGAAGCGAAAGCGAGCTTCTGCAGGAGGAAGCCCATACCTGGGGCCTCCGAGAGGGCAGAATCACCCGATTCGAGTGGGGCAAGGATCTCGGAACGGCCCTCGAAGCCGCCGGACTGCGCGAGTAGGAGAGCTAGCGCTACTGGACGATGCCAGAGGCGCACTGCTGGGGAATCGCTCGCTCATCCAGCACCTCCGTTCCGGCATTGCCAACCCGTAGCCTGCGGGCATGAGCTCGTCGTGGCGGGATTGGCCCCACGTCTACGCACACTGCGACATGGACGCGTTCTTCGTCTCGGTGGAGCTTCTGCGCCGGCCGGAGCTTCGGGGCAAGCCGGTGATCGTGGCGACCGGAACCGACGCGGCCGCACGCGGGGTCGTGATGGCCGCCTCCTACGAGGCCCGCCGCTTCGGCGTCCACTCCGCGCTGCCGCTGGCGACGGCCCGCCGGCGGTGTCCGCAGGCGACCCTGCTCCCGCGCGACATCGAGCTCTGCCGTCGCGCCTCCGAGCGGGTCATGGTCGTGCTGCGGCGGTTCAGCGACCGGGTGGAGATCGCAGGGCTGGACGAGGCCTATCTGGATCTCACCGACTCGCCCGCTCCGAACGCGAGGGCCCGCCAGCTGAAGCGCGACGTCCTCGCCGAGACCGGCCTCGTGTGCTCGGTCGGGCTCGCCCCCAACAAGCTTCTGGCAAAGATCGCCTCGGACCTGGAGAAGCCGGACGGCCTCTGCGTCCTGGAGCCCGAGCGGATGCTGGAAATCGTCGGCGATCGGCCCGCAACCCTGATCCCTGGCGTCGGGCCGCGAACCGCGGAGCGCCTCGCCCCGCTCGGCATCCGGACGGTGGCCCAGCTCGCGGCGGCAGAGGACTCGACGCTCGAGCGGGCGCTGGGGCCGCGGCTCGGACGCGAGCTGCGCCAGCGCGCCCGCGGCCGTGACGAGCGTCCGGTGGTCACCGACCGCGAGCGAAAGTCGGAGAGCCGCGAGACGACCTTCCCCACGGACGTCACGGACGCCGCCACGCTGCGCCGCACGCTCGACCGGTTGGTGGACTCCGTGTGCCGGGGCCTCGCCGAGGGCGCCCGTGCCGGTCGCACCGTGACCCTCAAGATCCGGCTGCGCCCTTTCAGGACCCATACCCGCTCGCGAACGATCGAGGAGCCCACACGGGATCCGGCCAGGGTCCACGCTGTCGCGCGCGGCCTGCTCGAGGGCTTCGACCTCGATGGGCCCGTCCGGCTGCTGGGCGTCGGCGTCTCCAGCCTCGTCCACGCTGAGGCCCCGGCTTCCATGCGCCCGGAGCACGCACACGAGACCCAGGGAACGCTGGCGCTCGAGATCTGAGCGGATACCCGTCCCCGCAAGCTCGTCCGTGAGAAGATTCGCGCGTGTCCCACCGTCGTCGACTGAGCGGCCTCGACAATTCCTTTCTGCAGCTCGAGCGCGGCCCTGCCCACATGCACGTCGCATCCACCACCCTGTTCGAGGGTCCGGCGCCGAGTTACGAGGAGTTTCGCGATCACATCGCATCGCGGCTCCATCTGGTCCCTCGGTTCCGCCAGAAGCTCCGCTTCGTCCCATGGGGCCAGGGCCGCCCGCTCTGGGTCGACGACCCCCATCTGAATCTGGACTACCACGTTCGCCACACTGCCCTCCCTCCCCCGGGCACCGAGGAGCAGCTCCGGACGCTGGCGGCGCGGATCTTCTCCCAGCGCCTGGATCGAACCAAGCCCGTGTGGGAGATGTGGCTCGTCGACGGCGTGCAGAACGGTCGGTTCGCGATCGTCGGCAAGACCCACCACGCGCTGGTCGACGGGGTCTCCGGGGTTGACATAACCACGGTCCTCTTCGACCTCGACCGAGAGCCCGAGCGGGTACCCGGACCGGACTCGTGGCTTCCCGAGCCCGAGCCGAGCGGCGCGCAGCTCCTGGCCGACGCCCTGGTCGAGCGGGTGACCAATCCCGCCGAGATCGCGCGGGGCATCCGGGCGGTGATCCGCGCCCCACGGCAGGCCGCCAGCGCGGCGATCGGAGGCCTGGAAGCGGCGGGATCGCTGATCCGCACGGGGTTCGCCGCCCCCTCCTCCCCACTCAACCGCCGGATCGGCCCCTACAGGCGGTTCGCCTGGGTGCGGATGGACCTCGCCGAGCTGAAGCGAATCAAGGGCGAGACGGGCGGCACGGTCAACGACGTGATCCTGGCGGTGGTCGCGGGCGCCCTAGGGAGATACCTGCGTTCCCGCGGCCACTCCACCCGGGAGCTCGAGCTGCGGGCGATGGTGCCGATCAGCGTTCGAACCGACGAGCAGCACGGCGCGCTGGGCAACCGGGTCTCCGCGATGATGGCGTCGCTTCCCGTCTGGTGCGAGGATCCCGTCGAACGCCTGCGCGTGGTCTCGACCCGCATGGGAGACCTCAAGTCCTCCAAGCAGGCGGTCGGCGCAAGCCTCCTCACGGAGGCGAGCGACTTCGCGCCTCCGACGATCGCGGCCCAGGCCGCGCGCCTGCAGTCCCGTCAGCGGTTCTTCAATCTCGTGGTGACCAACGTGCCCGGGCCACAATTCCCCCTCTACCTCTTGGGGCGCGAGCTCATCGACGTGTTCCCGATGGTTCCCCTGGCCGAGAACCAGGGGGTTTGCTTCGGGATCATGAGCTACAACGGCGGCGTCAACTTCGGGATCACGGCCGACTACGACGCGATGCCCGACCTGGACGCCCTCGCGGGCGACGTCCGGGCGGTGATCGAGGAGCTCTCCGCGGCCGTGACGTCGGCGGACGGGCGCCGGGTGGGCAAGTCGCGGTTCGGGCGACGCGGGTCCAAGGCGCCGGCCCAGCAGCGGGCCTAGTCCCGCCACGTATTACGACGTTTGAAATCGGACACTTCCGCCCGGAACTCGCGGACCACGGAGGTTGCATCGAGTAGGCTGCCGCGGTCGTCATCGAGCATGAGCATGGGGGGAGAGGGAAATGAAGCGGGCGGGGAGACTCCCGCTCGGCGCCGTGCCCGTGCCCGATGAGGGTCCAGCAATGCATTCAAGCGGCGTCGGGGAGCCGGCGCGGAAAGGAGTCGAGTTGACAGGCCATTCCAGCGCAAGGCTGCTGCGATGGGGCGTTCCCCTCGCGGCGGTGGCCGTCCTCGTGGCGTTCGGCGTGTCGAGCCTCGCCTCTGCGACCGGTTCAAGCAGCCAGGCAAGCAAGGCCAGTGTCAGAAAGACCGTCACGATCCGGGGCAACAATCGGCCGCACTTCGTCGGGCCGAAGTCGATCAGCACCGGCGACAAGCTGCGGGTCATCAACAAGACGAACCCGCAGAAGATCGGCCCCCACACCTTCTCGCTGATCGAGTCCTCGGTGATCCCGCGGACCCGCCACGCCAAGCGGACCTGCTTCCGCAGCGGACATATCTGCCGCAAGATCGCCCGCTGGCATGGTTCGAACGGGCGCACCCCGATCACCCGCAATCCGGTCCGGGTGGGCCACAAGGGCTGGGACCAAGCGGGCAACCTCCACCGCAGGGGCGACTCCTACTTCGCCGGCCACAAGGGATCCTCGTTCCAGCAACGAGTCTCGGCCGATAACGGTGTGGTCCTTCGATTCATGTGCGCGGTCCACCCGGAGATGCGCAAGAGGATCGTGGTCCACTAGGGACGTCGGATTCGGTCATCGGGAGCGGGTCGCGGTGTAAGCCGATGCCCGCTCCCGGTCACCGCGGAGATCGCCCGAACGACGGATGGCGGATCACGAGACAACCGATGCAGGGCCCCAGGGAGGACGTCTCAGGCGGCGCGCGTTCCTGACGACCGCCGGGGCCGGGGCGCTTGCCCTGCTCCTGCCGCTTCGCCCGCGCGGGCGCGACGGGCTGGTATCGGTCGCGGACTCGCTCTCGCGGGCCTCCGCCCGGCGAGCGAGATTTCGAGCCAGTCTTCCGATCCCGAAGGTCCTGCGAGGCGACGAGATCCACATCCCGATCCGCGTCGCCAGGGTCCGGATCCTGCGAGGGCGAAAGACGAAGATGTGGACGTACGCGGGGACTTTCCCGGGGCCCACGATCCGGCGGCGGGCGGGCCGGCGCACCCGGGTCGTCTTCCACCACCGGCTGCCCCGCAAGGCCGGTGAGCTCTCGGTCCACCTCCACGGCGGCCACACCAAGTCCCGCTTCGACGGACAGCCGGGGGGCCTGACGCGGTCGCACAAGACATCGCTCTACTGCGACGTCACCCCCGGCCTCTCCGCCAAGCAGGCGGGCAACGACCTGCTGATCAAGCCGGGTCGCAAGCACGCTTACGTCTACGACCTGGTGGAGGACGGCGGACCCGAGCGGGCGGCGTTCCAGTGGTACCACGACCATCGCCTGGACCACACCGGGCGCAACGTGTGGAAGGGGCTCGCCGGGATGTGGATCCTCGACGACGAGTTCGATTCCGCGCTGCCGCTGCCGTCCGGCGACCGCGACATCCCGCTGATGATCACCGATCGCTCATTCGACCGCCGCAACCAGCTCACCGACCCCTTCCGGCACAAGCGGCGCCCACCCAACGACGGGGTCACGGGCAAGGTCGTGCTGGTCAATGGCGCCCGCCTCCCCCACCACCGTGTCTCGGCGCGGCGCTACCGGCTGCGCTTCCTGAACGCCTCCAGCTTTCGCGCCTACAACCTGTACCTCTCCGACGGCTCGCCCCTGATCCAAATCGCCTCCGACAGCGGGCTGATGCCGAAGCCGGTCAAGCGACGGAAGATCCTGCTGGGGCCGGCCGAGCGCGCCGAGGTTATCGTCGACTTCGCGCACGCTGCGGGGCGCTCCGTTGTGCTTCGAAGCGACCCCCACAACCATGGTCACCACGCGCTCGGCACGAAGCCGTTCAAGGGGCCGCTGATGCAATTTCGGGTCGGCAGCCGACGCCCCGACTCGACCAGGGTCCCGGGGATTCTGCGACCGCTCCCGTCATGGACCCAGGGACTCGGCGTCCATTCCGCCGTCGACCGTCACTGGCCGATGACGATCGGTGGCGGGTCGCTGAACCCAAAGTGGCTGATCAAGGGGAAGACGTTCAACCCGGCCCGTTCCGACGCTCACCCGGCCCTGGGCACCACCGAGGTATGGGCGATCACCAACAAGACCAGCGTCGGTCACGTGATCCACATGCATTCGACCGACTGGTACATGCTCCAGCGCAACGGCAGGCGCCCGAAGCCCTGGGAGGACTGCCTTAAGGAGTCGTTCTTCGTCAATCCCGGCGACACCATCCACATCGCCGCGCGATTCAGCGACTACACCGGCAAGTACGTGATCCACTGCCACATGCTGGAGCACGAGGACCACGGCCTCATGGGTCAGTTCGAGGTGGTGGACTCGAGGGCCAAGCAGCCCGCAAGCGACGAGGTCGCACGCCGGCGCCAAGGCGAGATCCCACCGACGCCTGGTGCGTTCGCCCTCGGCATGCCGAGCCCCCAGGAGGTCCCAGGCCGATCGTTCGAGTTCACGCCAAGCGTCCCGAGCGGCGCGCGGATCGCCGCGCCTGGAGGTCGCCGTAAATGGCCGCGATCGCCATTCCCTTGACGGCCCGGCGCTCGCCAAGCCCGTGCGCATCGGGCTCGAGCGCCACGGGCTGACTCGCGTGACCCTCCTCGCCCACACGGCCGATGGCCGCACCCTCGGCGCGACGCGCGACTACGGCGGCTGAGGCCGGAGCCGAGGTGCCAGACGCGTTCGTGGTCCGTGATGCACGTGCGGACGATGCCGCTGCGATCGCGCGCATCCACAACCTCGGGATCGCCGAGCGGGTGGCGACGTTCCAAACAGAGGAACGGCGCCCGGCGACCGTGGCGGCGGAGATCGCCCGCGCCAGGCTGGTCCTGGCGGCCGAGAGGGAGGGACGGGTGATCGGCTTCGCGAGCGTCGGCCCGTACGACGACGCGCATGCGTACTACTCGAGCGTGGGCGAGGCGACCCTGTACGTGGATCCCGAGGCCCGCCGCGGCGGCGTGGCAAGGGCCCTCCTGGAGGCCCTGGCGCACGAGGCCGAGAGCCGCGGCTACCACAAGCTCGTCGGGAAGATCTTCACGCGGAACGCACCCAGCATCGCGCTGGTGCGCGCCTGCGGGTGGCGCGAGGTGGGCATCCACCGACGCCATGGCCGCCTCGACGGCGCCTGGAGGGACGTGCTGGTGGTCGAGCGCCTTCTGGGCGAGGAGCTCGAGCAAGCATGAGCAGCGCGCCGCAGTAGCGAATCCTCGCCGAAGCGTCGTGTCACTCCCGTCCGACCCGGTGGCGATCCTCTCGGCGTGAGCGACGAGGCGCAGGCTGCGCGCGATGGCCGCTTGGCGGAGATCCGGGCACCACTACGGGCTCGTTCTCCTGCTCATCCTGGTCACGCTGATCTTCCAGCTCGCCGCCCCCGACGAGGAGTGGGCGCGGGTGACCGGCATCGCCCTTCAGGGCTTGACGCTGTTGGCGGCGCTCAGGGCCTCCCGCGTCGGTGACCGGATCATGCGCGCTGCGACCGCCGTGGTCGTGGTGGCGGTCCTCTCCTCGATCGGCGCCTACCTGGGCTTCGGGGTCTTCGGGACCACCGCTGCGCGCATCATCACGGTGCTGTTGCTCGGCCTCGCGCCGCTCGCGATCGCCCGCGGCGTGATCGTCGATCTTCGCGAGCAGGGGCAGATCAGCCTGCACACGATGTTCGGCGTCCTTTGCATCTACCTGCTGGTCGGCTCGGTGTTCGCCTTCCTGTTCGGCGTCGTCGACAGCCTCAGCTCCACGCCGTTCTTCGCTCAGCGCGCGGCCGCCAACACCCACGACCTCCTCTACTTCAGCTTCGTGACCATCACCACGACGGGTTACGGTGACCTCACGCCGGCGACCGACGTCGGGCGCTCGCTGGCCATCGCCGAGGCCCTGACCGGCCAGATCTACCTGGTCACGGTGGTCGCGGCGATCGTTGGAGGGCTGAGCCGGCGCCCTGCCTAGGAGCGCGTCTGGATCGGCTGGCACGCGGGGACGGCGGCCATACTGTTCACGATGGCCGACCAGACGGTGAGAATGCGGATCGCCCTGGCGCAGGTGAACGTCACCGTGGGCGACATCGACGGAAACGCGCGCCTCGTCGAGGAGTGGATCACTCGGGCGCAAGAGGCCGGGGCGCAACTGGTGGTCTTTCCGGAACAGGTGGTCACCGGCTACCCGGCGGAGGATCTGTGGCTGAAGCCGCATTTCGTGGACGCCGCGCGCAGCGCCCTGGAGGGTGTCGCATCCGCGGTCAAGGGAATCGTCGCGATCGTCGGGTTCCCCGAACGCGACGCCGCCATGTACAACTCCGCCGCCGTGCTTGCCGAAGGCGGCGTCCGGGGCACCTATCGGAAGGTGCTGCTGCCGAACTACAGCGTCTTCGACGAGCGCCGCTACTTCGAGCCCGGCGACGGCCCGGCCGTGATCGAGCTGGGCGACGTCAGGGTGGGCCTGACGATCTGCGAGGACATCTGGTACCCGGGGCCCCCCGCGTCGGTCGAGGCGCTCGCCGGCGCGCGACTGATCGTCAACCCCTCGGCCTCTCCCTACCATCGCGGCAAGGGCCTCGCACGGGAGGAGATGGTCGCCAGCCGCGCTCGCGAGACGGGCGCGGCGTTCGCGATGTGCAACCTCGTCGGGGCCCAGGACGAGCTGGTCTTCGACGGCCACAGCGTGATCGTCTCCGATCGGGGCGAGACCCTGGCGCGGGCGACTCAGTTCGGTGAGGAGCTCCTGACCTGCGATCTCGAGCTGAGCCGCCCGCCCGCGATCGGCCCAGCCTGAGCCGGTGAGCGACGAGGGGGCGCCGGCGCGGGACCTCCGCCCGGGTCCTGGCGCGCATGGAGGCGCCGGAGCCCCGGGTCGACGCAGGCGACGAGCCCCCGGCCCGGCTGGCCGAGCCGCTCGCACGGGACGCCGAGGTCTACGCGGCCCTGAGGATCGGCCTCGGCGACTACGTGCGCAAGAACGGCTTCGAGCGCGTGCTGGTGGCGGTCTCGGGAGGATCGACTCGGCGCTGGTGACGCTGATCGCGGCAGACGCGCTGGGTCCGGAGCGGGTGAGCTGCGTGGTGATGCCCTCCCCCCATTCGAGCCGTGAGACCCAGGCCGACGCCCGCGCCCTGATCGCCAACGTGGGGGCGGAGCTGGTCGAGATCCCGATCGAGCCCGCCATGCGCGCCTACGAGGACCTCCTGCCCGTATCGAGCGACGGCGCCGCCGCCCAGGGCCACGGCGCGGAGCTGGCGGCGGAGAACATCCAGGCGCGTATCCGGGGCAACCTGATGATGGCGCTGTCGAACCGTCACGGCTGGCTCGTGCTCACCACGGGCAACAAGAGTGAGATGAGCGTCGGATACGCGACCCTGTACGGCGACATGGCGGGGGGCTTCGCCGTCATCAAGGACGTTCCCAAGACCCTCGTCTACGACCTCGTCCGCTACCGCAACGAGCTCTCCGGCGGAGAGCTGGTCCCGCAATCCGTGCTCGACCGGCCTCCGACAGCCGAGCTGCGGCCGGGACCAGCTCGACCAGGACTCGCTGCCGCCCTACGAGATGCTCGACCGCATCCTCGAGGCCTACGTCGAGGAGGACCGTGGCCGCGACGAGATCGTCGCCGACGGGATCCCACCGGAGATCGTGGACGAGGTGATCTCGATGGTCGACCGCTCCGAGTACAAGCGCCGCCAGTCCCCCCGGGAATCCGGATCACCCCCAAGGCGTTCGGGCGCGATCGGCGGCTGCCGATCACCAACCGCTATCGGGGTTAGAAACCGCCCACCCTTACCGCGACCGCGTCCCGCTGTAACCCTGTCCCGTCAGTGACCCGCCGCCCCCGGAGTCGGGAGCACAAGGGAAATGCCCGAGCCGGAGGCGAGGGCAAGGTGTTCCGTGCGGGAGACGAGGAGGCGGTGGAATCATTCGGGCCGGACGGCGACCGTCATTCGGATCAGGGAGGCGATTCGACCCTCGTCGTCGGTGATCTCCACGTCCCAGACCCAGGTGGTGCGGCCGCGGTGGCGCGGGCGGGCGGTGGCGTTGACGTGGCCCTCCGTGATCGGACGAATGAAGGTGGCGCTGTTCGATTGCCCCATCGCGGCCATTCCCCGTTCGTGGACGGCGAGCCAGGTGGCAGCCGAGCAGATGCTCTCCGCCATCACCGCGTACACCCCCCCGTGGACGAGGCCCGCCGGCTGACGGACGTCGTCGGTGACCGCGATTCGCGCTCGGATCTCGTCCGGGCTCGTCTCCAGGTACTCGAGCCCGATCAGGTCGCCGAGGCCGTCGCGGCCACCCCCGTCGCTCGCTTGCCCTTGCATGCGGGCAGCCTAATCCGAGCCGCCCCAGCGAGCGAGCGCGGCGATCAGCGGCACTCGCAGCAACAGGAGGTCGATCACGAGGCCGGCGGCCACCGCGGCTCCGAACTCGCGGGCGGGGTAGAGGTCCGAGCCCGTGAGCACCGCGGTCGCCGCCCCCGCGATCAGCGTGCCGCAGATCGCCGCCGGCACCGTGAGGGTCGCGGTCGTGTCGGCGGCCAGGGCTGGGCTCAGCCCGAGCGCTCGCTCGCCGCGGACGGTGCGAAGGGCGGCCACCGCTCGAATCGCCGAGATCGATACCAGCGCGGCGAGCAGCGAGGCGACGGCCCCGGTCTCGAGCGCCCCCTGGCGCCGTTGGCCGAGCGCGCCGGCCAGATGGCCGTCCTGGAAGACCAGCACGCACAGTCCGCAAGCCGCCGCGGCGGGCAGCAGGGTGACGACCGCAACCGGGATGGCACGAGGCGAGAAGAACGCCGCCAACGCCACCGCGAGCGCGACGGCCGAGATCGCCGCAGCGAGGGGTAGCTTGCCGAACACGGAGTCGCCGGCTTGACCCGTGGCGGCCTCCGCGCTGGGCCTGTCGCGAGCGGGGGCCGCCGCGCCCTGACTGGGCGCCGCGGTGATCCGCTCGGCTTTCGACGCCTCGGACTTGGCGGGCAGATCGGCCGCCGAGAATGGACGGCTCGCCGCGTCGCCCAACGGCACGGCGGCGGCCGCCATCGCCGCGATCACGAGCGCCGCGACGAGGACCGTGCGGTGACCGGAGCCCGCCAGGCCGGCCGCGAGGGTCCGGGGGAGCCACGCGAGGCGAGGCTCTCGCTCGAGGCGGCCCGCCTCACGGCTCGACCCCCTCCACGCCAGCGCGAGGAGCGCGGGCACGCAAACGAGCGCCGATCCAAGGGCCAGGACGGTCGCCAGCACACACGCCAGCCACATGGATGGCGCCTGGTCGAGCGTGGTGGCGAGGAGACCCGCCGTCGCCGCGGTTGCGGCGAGGCCAAGGGGCAGGGCGAGCTCACCGGCTGCCACGACGGTTCGCCTGAGCGCCTCGTCGGGCCGCACCGAGGCGACCTCGTCACGAAAGCGCGCCGCAAGCAGGCAGGGCGCCTCGATGCCCAGGGCCAGCCCGAGAACCGCGGCCGGGGCGATGCCCAGCAGCGAGACGTCGGCGAGGGCGCCGGCGATGCGCAGCCCGGCGAGGGCGCCGGCGATCGCGGTGGCCGCGCAGAGGGCCGGCGCGATGGCGAGCCGTGGGCCCAACGCTCCGACGAGGACGAGGAGCGCCACCGGCACGACCAGGAGCTCGAGCTTCCAGAAATCTCCCGAGAGGTCATCGCGAGCGTCGAGCAGGGCCGGCACCTCCCCGCCGAATGCGACTCGAAGTGGGCCCGGGTCGATTCCCGCCTCGAGCCTCTTCGTGGCCTGCTCGCGGGCCGCGTCGTCGTCGGAAGCCAGGGAGACGGCGAGGGAGGTCGAGTGCCCGTCCCGGGAGACGGGCCCCTCGCGCACCGATGCGACGCCGGGATCGGAGCTGAGCTGCGCCGAGATCACCCGCAGCGCCACACGGTAGGGGCCGGACTCGACGGGCAACCGGCCCGTGGTGGCCACCAGGAAATCGGCCTGCCCGCCTTCGTTCGCTCCGGCTCCGCCCGGCTCGGCCGAGCTCGAGCGACCCGGTTCCCAATCGACTGGGCGCACCGGCCGCGAGGATCACCGCCGCCGCGAGCACGATCAGATTCGCGGCCAGCAGCGCCCAGGGGCGCCGCAGCGCGAGTTCGGCAAGCGCAGCCACGGTGCGGCACCTTACTTCGCACCTTGGCGCTCACCCGCCCGCCGGCTGGGCCGCCCGCTCCTACCCGCCCTCTAGGCTTCCAGGTGTGGCGTTGGCAGCGGACCAGCAGGCGATGCTCCAGCTCCTGCTCGAGCGCGGGCAGAGCTACGCGGACCTCGCGTCCGTGCTCGGCGTCGACGAGGCCGAGGTGCGCTCCAGGGCCCGCGCGGCGCTCACCGAGCTCGCGGGCGCCGACCCGGATCGAAACGTGGGCCTCACCGACTACATGCTCGGCCAGGCAGACCCGATCGGCAGGGCCGACGCCGTGCGGCATCTGAAGGACGATCCCGGGGACCTGGAGTTGGCGACTCAGCTCTCCCAGAAGCTTCTGCTGGTGGCTCCGCAGGCCGCCCTGCCGCGCCTGCCCGGCGAGGAGCGCCGGCCCAGGCCTCGCCGGGGCGCGAGCGCTTCGGCCTCTCGCCTGCCGCTTCCCGCCCGCCTGCGACGCCGCCCCGACGCGGGAGGGCCGCCCGACGGCGCCCCGCCCGGCCCTCGCACGACGCTGACGCCGCGGCAGACTCGGCTCACCGTCGTCTTCGGATGCGCCGCCGTCCTCGTGGTCGTGACCGTTCTCGCCCTGGTGGGGGTGTTCGGTGACTCGGACGGTGAGTCGAGCGCGGGCGGCTCCGCCACCACCGCGGCCAGCACGACGCCAACCCGAAACCTCGCCACCGTGAACCTGCAGCCCCAGACCAAGGACAACGCGAGCGGAACCGTGCGCTTCGGGCTCGAGAACGGGCAGCAGCCGTTCATCGACGTCAGCCTGAGCGGGCTGGACCCGGCCCCATCGAACCAGACGTACGTGATCTGGCTGCTGCTGACGCCGGACCAGGGGTACCCACTGACTCCGATCAGGGCTTGCGGGACCGACGTGGCTCAGCCGTGCCTGTCCGCGGACGGCGGCTTCGCCAACCTCTATCCGATCCCCTCGTCGATCCTCGCGGTCGTGACGCGCGTGCAGTTCGTTGACGTCTCCCTCGCCCCGACCGGCACGGTCCGGAGCGCGATCAGAAGCGCGATCAAGAGCAAGCAGCTGATCCTCAAGCGCCCCGGCACCAGCGTCCTGAAGGGAGCGATTCCGAAGTCGAGCCGCTCGAAGGGCTCCGGCGGGAGCTGAGCATGCGCCCGGTCGTACTCGTGTCCGCCATCGCGGCCGCCGTCGCCGCCCTGGCGGCGTCGCTCGTGACCACGGGCGCGCAGTCCGGCGCGGCGGGGGCTCGAGAACGCTGGGAGCCCTCGCTCAACGAACGCTGGCAGTACCAGCTCGAGAGCTCCGACCGGCGACGTGCCTCGACGGGCGGGATCAACGTCGCAATCTGCCAGACCCCTCACTCGGGCGGCCCCTGCGTCCGCCCCGACGTGTTCGACATCGACCTCTACGTCGACGGGCAGGTCTCAGGAAACGATCACACCGTCAACAGGGCGGCCGTGAGGGCGATTCACGAGCGAGGCGCCCACGCGGTCTGCTACGTCTCGGCAGGCACGGCGGAGCGGTTTCGGCCCGATTACCACGAGTACGTCCGGTTCAACCGGCGCCACGGCCACAGCCTGATCGGCAAGCCGTTCAGCCGCAGGTTCCCGAACGAGTACTGGCTCAACCTGAAGAACAATCACGGGCAGCGTGACTTCGTCCTGCGACGCGTAAAGGCCCGCACCGGGAAGTGCGCGCGGGCCGGATTCGACGGGATCGAATACGACGTCGTCGACGCGTATGCCCAGGGGCGCCGGGTCACCGGCTGGCAGATCACCGCGCACAATCAGCTCGTCTTCAACCGTGCATTGGCCCGGATCGCCCACCGCGCCGGCCTGTCCGTCGCGCTCAAGAACGATCTCGGCCAGGTCCCGAAGCTCCAACCGCGATTCGACTTCGCGGTCAACGAGCAGTGCTTCCAGTACCGCGAGTGCACGAACAACCCGGCCCCGGGCTACAAGTCGTTCACCCGCGCGGGCAAGGCGGTGTTCCAGGTCGAGTACGAGATCGCTCCGCGGCGCTTCTGCTCACAGGCCGCTCGCCTCGACATCAGCGCGATCAAGAAGGCGTCGGACTTCTCTCTGAACGCCAGGCCCTGGAAGCCCTGCCGCTAGCCACGGTCAGCTGATCAGCTTCCCGGGGTTCATGATCCCGGCGGGATCCAGGCGCTCCTTGAGCGCCCGGAGGGCCTCGATTCCTAGGTCGCCGATCTCGGCCCGCATATACGGGAGGTGGTCGCGCCCCACGGCGTGGTGGTGGGTGATCGTCCCCCCGGTCTCCACGATCGCCTCGCAGGCGGCCGTCTTGACCGCCCGCCACTGCTCGAGCTCCGCACCGGGCCGACGCCGCGACAGGAAGGTGTAGTAGAGGGAGGCGCCGTCTCGGTACGCGTGGGACAGATGGCACATCACGAGTCCGGGCGTCCCCTGGCCGGCCAGCGCAGCGCCGATCGCCGCTCGGACCTGAGCGTAGAGGTCCGGGAGCTGAGTCCAGGTGTGAGAGGTCTCCAGCGTCTCCGCCATGTAGCCGAGGTCCAGCAGCTCGTCGCGCAGGTATGGGCCCTCGTAGCGCCCCCGCTCCCAGGCTCTGCCCGGTGCTCCGCCCAGGGCTGCCGCGCCTCCCTCCCGCAGCCGCCGGCCGGCCAGCGCTCGGCGACGCTCGACCGCCTCCCGCTCATCCTCCCAGCCGCAGACGATGATGCAGCCATGCGTCCGCCGTCGCAACCGCAGGTAGCCGGAGAGCAAGGCGCGCTTCGCCCCTGCCGTCCCGGCGAGGGTCATCGAGATTCGGGTCTCGTTCTGGTCTGAGACCCGGACGACGTCCGGCAGCACGTCGCCCTGGGCCAAGGACCGCACGATCTCGGTCGCGGACACAAAATCGGGGGCCATCCAGGCTTCGTAGCGGCGCCGCTCGGGCGTTGGACGCACCCGGGCGGTGACCTCGGTGATCACCCCCAGCGCCCCCTCGGACCCCACGACCACCTCTCGCAGGGCCGGGCCCGCTGCCGTATGCGGCGTGGCGAGCGTGCGAAGCTCGCCGGCCGGAGCGACCAGGGCGATCGAGGTGACCAGCTCGTCGAAGCGGCCGTATCCGCTCGAGGCCTGGCCGGCCGAGCGGGTGGCCGCGAAGCCGCCGATGGTCGCGTACTCGAACGATTGGGGAAAGTGGCCCAGCGTGAACCCCTCCGCCGACAGCGCCGCCTCGGCCTCGGGGCCTCGCAGGCCGGGGCCGAATGTCGCGGTCAGGGAACGGGGATCGACGGTGGACTCGCGCATTCGGCGGAGGTCGAGCGAGATCACCCGATCGAACTCGCCCGCGACGGGATCGACGCCCCCGACCACGCTGGTGCCGCCTCCGAACGGGACCACGGCGATCCCCTCGCGCTCACAGATCTCCAGCACGCGCACGACCTCGGCTCGCGTTCGCGGGCAGGACTACGGCATCGGGCGCCCGCTCCAGCTCCCCGGCTCGAAGCCGGACCAGGTCCGGGTAGCTGCGACCGGCGGCGTGCGTCATGCGGTCCTCGATGCCCGTCAGCACTCCCGCTTGCCCGACTGCCTCGACGATCGCCTCGGGAAGCGGCGTGGGTTCCGGCAGCACCACCTGGTCGAGCGCGACCCGCGATGCCGGCTCCGCCTCGCCGAGCTCGGAGCGAAGCGCCGCAATCGCTTCGGGCCCGATCTCGCTGCTCTTCGCAGGATCCCCCCACCCCCACCACTTCATCGAGTCGGTGGTCATGTCAGGGCTCGCTCGATCCCGTTCAGGGCCTCGTCGAGGCGTTGGCGCGTCGCGCGGCGCACCATCGGCGAGCCGAGCCGCGACAGGCCCCGCAGCCGCTCGTTGCTCACCAGCGTGACGAGCGTGCTCCGCTCCGCCGCTCCAGCCGGATCTCGAGCTCCGCGAACCGGAGGATTTTCTCGAACGGCGTCCCCTCGATGTCCTGCTCCCAGACGTAGCGCTCACCTTGCGGTGGCGCCGGTGCAGCGGTGGTCGGCCCTCACGCCCTTGCCCCGTTGAGTGCCGAGCACGGTCGGTCCAGCGGCTGCGCCGCGCTCCGGCGGTCCCCCGCACGTCCTCCACGCGCATCGTCCGCGGCCACCAGCGAGGGAGGTGGTGCGGGTCGGAGATCAGGTCCCAGACTCCCTGCGAAGGCGCCTCTATGACCCGGCTCCGCGAGACCCGCGGCACTCAGTCGTTGCCCTTGAGGCGACGCAGGTCGCGAACCAGAAGCAGGTGCTTCAGATGGCCGCAGACCGCCGCCAGGCTCTCGAGGTTCTCGATCGCCTCCTTGCGACGGGCGTGGCTTCGCGAGCGAAGAGCCGGCCCGACGAGCTGCTGCAGGAGGGCCGCCTCTCGATCCGCGGACGTCCTGAACACGCGGAGGTTTCGCCCGGCGACCCCGAACTGCGACAGCTCCGAGGCGGCGCGCACGATCTCGAGGTCGGTCTCGTCGTAGACCGAGCGGCCGTCGTGGCGTTCCGGCTGGACGATCCCGAACTCCTGAAGCTCGCGAAGCAGCGACTCGGAGACGCCGGCCTCGTCGAGCAGCTCCTCCAGCGTGAGGGTGGAGACGCTCGCGTCGACCGAGGCGGCGCGTCGCGTGGCGGCCGCGTCGCTACCGCGACGTGCGCCGGTGAAGTCGCCGGTAGCGAGCTCCTGGCGGATCACCCTCAAGGGGAGGAACTCGTCGCGTTGCATGCGCAGGATCGCCCGCAGCCGCTCGACGTCGGCCTGGCTGTAGAGCCGGTAGCCACCCTGCGTGCGGCGGGGCGCGAGCAGCTTCTGATCCTCGAGGTAGCGGATCTTCGAGATCGAGATGTCGTCGAACTCCTGGCCGAGGATCTTGGCGACGGCGCCGATCGTGAGCGCCTTCCGGGGTCGCGACGCGGAGTTGCCCCCCGGCGCCGAGCGACGCCCGGAGCCGCCTCGGCCCGTGTCGCCCTCGCCCCTCTGCGTCGCCACGCCCACGGGTCAGCGCTCCAGGTAGCTGAGCTTGTACTTGCCGACTTGGATCTCGTCCCCGTCCTCGAGCTTGTGCGACTCGATCCGGCGGCGGTTGACGTAGGTGCCGTTCAAGGAGCCGAGGTCATCGATGTAGAGGCCGTCGCGCCGACGGACGATCAGCGCGTGGTTGCGCGAGACGGTCACGTCGTCCAGGAACACGGCGGCATCGGGCGTGCGCCCGATGCTCACCCGATCGCCCTCGACGGTGAAGCTCTCGCCGGCCCGCCCGCCGCCGGAGCGGATCACGAGCGCCGCCCCGGCCTTGTCGACCTCGTCGGTGACGTCGACGGGCTCATACTCCCCCGTCTCGCCCACCTTGTAGGCCATCGTCGACGCCTCCTCACCCTCCGGCCGAGCGAGGTAGGCGCCGCACTTCTGGCAGTAGTTGGCGCCCTCCGGGTTGACGAACCCGCACTCGGAGCAATGCAGGGCCATTAGCCGACGGCCTCCATCACGGCTCCTCGTCGGTCGGCGTGGCCGGGACCTTTCCGAGCAGGATGTCGGTGAGCTGCTGGACGTCCTGGCCGCTGATCATCTCCTCGCCAGCCTCGCGGTGGGCCTTGAGGCGATTGACCAGCTCCGCCCGCAGGATGTCGATCTTGCCATGGAGCAACCGGCGCTTGTACGAGATCTGGCGCTCCTCGTCGGTGAGCTGGTCGATCAGCTCCCTGAGCTCCTGGTCGCTCATCGAGCTGACGTCGGGAAAGGTCTCCTCCACTCTCGTGCTCCCTCTCGTGGTTGGCCCGGTCGGCCGATTATAGGCGTGCCGCAAAGGTCAAGTTGAGGTTGAGACAGCATGCACGATCAGAACCGTGGCCGGCGCCCGGGCGCCCGCTCAGCCGTCGCCGCGGGCCCGCCTAACCCCGCGTTCGCGTAGAGCACGCTCGCCAGCAGCGACCCGACGAGGCCACAGATGAACATGGCCGTGGCCACCCAGGCGCTCGTGGCCAGGGCCAGGAAGATCCCCCCCATCGTCAGCCAGACGGACATCCGCCCAACCCAGTTGATCTCGAGGTCCACCCCACGCCGCACCGCGAGCTGCGCGAGCACGAGCGTGATCAGCTCCCGGGCGGCGAGCACCGCCAGCGCCCAGCGCGGAAGCAGCTCGAACCTCCAGCAGACCACGACCCCGGCCAGGATCGTCAGTCGGTCCACGACCGGGTCGAGGAGAGCGCCCATGCGGCTGTACTGACCCGTGACCCGGGCGAGGAAGCCGTCGAGGTAGTCGCCCGCTGAGATCGCCAGATAGAGGATCGCCGCGGCGGCGGTCCGCCCATCCTCGGAGCCGAGCGCCAGATAGAGGAAGACGGGGATCGCCGCCAGGCGCGCGTACCCGACCAGGTTGGGGATCGTCAGTGGCCGCAGCGGCTGGCCCCGCCGGGTCGCCATGGGGCTGGGACCGGAGCGGTCGAGGCCGAACAGCCTTCTGGTGGTCACCGGCGGGCCCTCAGTCGATGTCATCGAGCAGCCGGCGCGCCCGGCCTGCGGCCTCCCCCATCGGGAGGCGCTCATCCGCGCCGCTTCGACGCGACTGCGCCTCGATCACGCCGTCGGCCAGCGCCCTCTTGCCGACCACGAGGCGAAGGGGGCAACCGAGCAGCTCGGCGTCCGTGAGCTTCTCCCCGGGGCCCGCGTGGCGGTCGTCGTAGACGACCTCGACTCCCGCCTCGCGAAGCTCCGCGTAGAGCGCGTCCGCCGCCTGCGTCACCTCGTCCTGCGACTTGCCGAGCCCGATCAGGTGAACATCCCAGGGCGCGATCGACGCCGGCCATACGATCCCTTTCTCGTCGGCGCCCTGCTCGATCGCCGCCGCGACGATGCGTGCGGGGCCGATCCCGTAGCTGCCCATCACGATCGGGTGCTCGGCACCCTGCTCGTCCAGGAAGGTCGCGCCGAGCGGCTCCGAGTAACGCGTGCCGAGCTTGAAGATCCCCGCGACCTCGATCGCACGCTCGACCTCGATCGTGCCGCCACCCGGCGCGACGTCGCCCGCCTCGACCGAGCGGAGGTCGAACTCCTCGAAGCTGAAATCCCTCCCGGGCTCTACTCCGATCAGATGCGAGTCCGCCCGGTTGGCGCCGCAGACGTAGCCCTCGCCCCGGATCGCGGAGTCCTTCAGGATCCGCACGCTCGCGCCGACTGGGCCGACGTAGCCCGGCGGGCCGAGCTGCTCGGCGATCTCCTCCGGATGCGCGGACCGGAAGTCCTCGCCGAGTGCACTGCGAAGCTTGAGCTCGTTCAGGCGGTGGTCGCCGCGGACCAGCGCGAGCACGATGCGATCGTTCACGGTCACCGGCATCGCCTTGATCAGCGCGCCGGCCGGCACGCCGAGGGTGGCCGAGACCTCATCAACCGTCACGAGGCCGGGCGTGGGCACCTCGCGTGGCTCGCTCAGGGGTGGCGGCAGCTCGACCGGCTGCGCCTCGGCCACCGCGACCTCGACGTCCGCCGCGTAACCGGGCGCCAGCGCGATCTCGTTCTCGCCGGCCGCAGAGGGCGCCATGTAGTCGTGGGCGCCCAGCCCACCCATCATCCCGACGTCGGACTCCACCCTGTACGTCTTGAGCCCGCACCGGTCGAAGATCCGGTCGTAGGCCTCGACGTGGAGGCCGTAGCTTCGCTCGAGCCCTTCGATGTCGCGGTCGAAGCTGTAGGAGTCCTTCATCGTGAACTCGCGCACGCGCAGCACCCCCGCCCTCGGCCTGGGCTCGTCACGCTCCTTGGTCTGGAGGTGGTAGAGGATCAGGGGCAGGTCCCGGTAGGAGCGAACCTCGTCGGCCACGTGCTGGGTGACGTTCTCCTCGTGCGTCATCGCCAGCACGTAGTCGGCGTCCTTGCGGTCCTTGAGCTTGAACAGCTCGTCGATCTCGTAGCGGCCCGTTCGGCGCCAAAGGTCGGCGGGCTGAAGCACCGGCATCAGCATCTCCTGGCCACCGATGCCGTCGAGCTCGGAGCGGATGATCGCTTCGATTCGCCTGATGACGCGGTATCCGGCGGGAAGCCAGGTCCAAAGGCCCGCCCCGAGCTGCCGTATGAGCCCGGCGCGGACCATCAGCTTGTGCGACGCCCACTCGGCGTCGGCCGGATCCTCGCGAAGGGTGGGCAGGAAGTAGTCGGCGAGCCGGGTCACGGGTTCGCGAGCCTAGACGGTTGATCCCCGATCCGCGTGCCCAGCGAACCCTCGGGACCGCGGGGGCCCCAAGGACCCATGAACCCATTCGACGATCCAGTTCTCCTAGGATCCCGGGCCATGGGAGAGGGCTCGATCGACCCCCCGCCGGGGGCACCGAGCGACGCGCGGTACCGGATCCGGCCGGCCCGACTCCCCGTCGACCGCGAGGCCATGCTCCGAGTCCTGGAGACCGCGAACATGCATCGGGTCCCGTCGCCGGAGATGGAGGACTTCGACATCGGGCGCTGGCATGTGGCGGTGACGGGCGAGGTGGTCGTGGGAGTGGCCGGCTTTCGCCTCCTGGACGCCCCAGACGGGCCGGTGGGCAAGACCACCCTGCTCGTCGTCCATCCGGAGGCCCGCGGGCAGGGCATCGGCCGCGCTCTCCAGGAACTCCGAATGAAGCTGATGCGGGACGCCGGGGCGGCTCGCGTGATCACGAACGCGGACCGACCCGACACCATCGCCTGGTACGAGCGCCACTTCGGCTATCGCAGAATTGACGAGGTCCGCAAGCTCCACGAGTTCGGCTTGCCGGAGGTAGACCACTGGACGACGCTCGAGGCCCCCCTGCGATGAGTGGCGAGGGCGAGCCGCGGCGCAACCCAGTCGCATGCGGGGCGCTCGGGGAATATGACCCCGAGTTGGTCCGGGAGATGGGACGGCGGATGGACGCTGAACTCTCCGCCGTGCACGAGGACGACGACTCGATCCTCATGCTCGACCGCCCCGCGATCCGGTGGCGTGGCCGTGGCCAGGGCTTCGCTTGGAGCGAGAGCCCCCCGCGGAAGCGCAGGGTCGCCTTCTGGAAGGACGCGGCCAGGGAGCTCGCCGCTTGTGGTCTCGTGGTGCAGAACAGGCGCCGGCGCGTGCACTCGAGCGTCTCGGGAATCGCCCCGATCTACCATCTCCAGCACGAGGGCGCCGTGTACTTCGCCTCCCGGATCGACCCTCTCGTGATGGCGCTGCCCCGGCGACTGACGATCGACTGGCGAGCCTGGGCCTCGATCTTCTACCTGCGCTTCCCGCTGGGCGAGCGGACGCCCTTCTTCGAGGTCAAGCGCCTGCGTCCCTTCAGCACCCTGGAGTGGGACGAGGAGCGAGGGCGTCCAAGCGCCGTCCAGCACCGTTGGCCTTGGGCCGAGGTCGAGCCCGGCCTCGACCTGGGGCCCGGGTCCGAGGCCGTACTGGAGGCGATGCGGGGGGCGCTGAGGCCCCTCGAGGGCGGTCCCGTGGCCTGCACGCTCAGCGGCGGGTGGGATTCACGCCTCCTGCTCTGCCTCCTCGTGGAGCAGGGCCACGACGTTCGCGCGATCACGGTCAGCCCGGACAACGGCCACGACCGCGAGCAATCCCTGGCCTCCGAGGTCGCGAGGGCCCTCGGCGTCAGCCATTCCACGGTGGAGGGCACCCCGGCGTCCTTCTGGGAGGAGACCCGCGAGCGGGCCCTGCGGGTCGACTTCCAACTCGCCGCGCCTCCGTGGGCGATGCCGCTGGCCGCCGCCCTCGGGGACGGCTCGGGCACGGCGACGGACGGGCTGGGGCTCGACACCCTCGCCCAGGGGGGAACGCACTACTACACGGAGGCGATGATCCGCCCCGACGGGACCCCCGCCGTCGCGCAGGCGCTCTGGACCAGGCTGCTCGGCCAGGTGATGCGACACGCGACGCGGCGCACGCTCTCGCCGCAGCTGGACGACGAGCTGAAGGAGCTCGCCAGGCGTCAGTTCATGGCCGAGGCAAGCCGGTATCGAGGGCATCCCACCGAGGTCGTGCTGACCTTCTACGCGACGCGGACGGTCCGTGGGATCTCCCTCACGACCAACGCGGTGCTGGGGTCCAACCTCCACACGGTCGCGCCGTGCACCGATCACGAGGTGGCCGTGGCGTGCCTCGCGACCCGTCCGTCGGAGAAGTTCCACACCCGGATCTACCGAGAGCTGTTTGCGAGGGCGAATCCGATCGTGGGCGCGCTCCCGTCGACCCACGACGAGCTACCGCCGGCGGCGATCACGAGGCCGCGGCGCGAGCTCTCGCCCGCCGCTCTTCGCGGGTACGAGCAGGTTCTGTCCAACGGCCCCCTGCAGCGGGCGCTGAGCGCCGAGCTGCGCGATCACGTCGCCGGTGGGACTCTCAGCCAGGCCCTCGGCGACCCGGCGCTGCGCCGCGGGATGCTCGCGATCACCCTCTTTCACCTGTGGCACGAGCGCTATCGCGACCGGCTGGCGGGCGACGATCCGCTCGACGAGCTGGCCCTGGCGCTCCCCGGCGCCGGGGCCCGTGACGCGGCGGCTACCCCGTCCGGGTGAAGCGGCGGCCTGCGACCGGCGAGGACTCCTCGCTGACCGCCGGACCCTTCACCGGCTTCAGGAACGGCTCCGCCGTAACGTCAGCACCCTTCTCCTTGGCTGCGGCGGCCTCCATCTGAGCGATTCGCTCCGGGGTCAGCTCGTCCGCGTTTTCGTCCTCGATCCGCTTCAACCAGGCCGCGCCCTCGGCGGCCTTCTGGGCGTCCCTGTCCACGTTGCCGCGGTCCAGCGACTTGTCGATCTCGTCGAACAGTGCATCGACGAGCTCGGCCTGGGGGACCTTTCGCAGCGGCTCGCCGTGGGCGAAGATCAGGCCCTCGTTCTTGGCGCCGGTGATCCCGAAGTCGGCGTGTGAGGCCTCCCCGATCCCGTTCACGGCACAGCCGAGCACCGCCACCTCGATCGGCTCGGTGTACTGCTCGAGCCGGCCCTCGATCTCGGCCACGACCGTGTCCATGTCGAACTGGAGCCGGCCGCAGGTGGGACACGCGATCAGCACCGGGCCGCGCTCACGGAGCCCGAGCGCCTTGAGGATCTCCCACGCCACCTTGACCTCCTCCTCCGCGTGAAAGGTCGAGAGGCTGATCCGGATCGTGTCGCCGATGCCGTCCGCCAGCAGCGAGCCGAGCCCGACCGCCGACTTCAGCGAGCCCGACCACTTGGTGCCGGCCTCCGTGATCCCCAGGTGGATCGGGTACTCGATCTTGGACGACAGGAGGCGATTGGCAGCGATCGTGTTCGGGACGTTGGTCGACTTGATGGACACCTTGAAGCTCTCGAAGTCGAGCCGCTCCATGAGCTCGACGAACTCCACCGCCGCCTGCACCAGGGCATCCACGGGGTTGGTCCGCTCCAGCTCGTGCAGGTGCTTCGGGAGCGAGCCCGAGTTGACGCCGATTCGCATCGGCACGTTGGCCGCCGTGGCCCTCTCGGCGACCTGGGCGACCTTGTCCGGGCCACCGATGTTGCCGGGGTTGAGCCGTATGCAATGGGCCCCCGCGTCGATCGCCTTCAGCGCCAGCGTGTAGTTGAAGTGGATGTCGGCGATCACCGGGATCGGCGACTCCGCGACGATCGTGCGAAGGGCCTCGACATCCGCCTCCCTGGGCACGGCCACGCGGACCAGGTCCGAGCCGGCCTCAGTGACCTGCTTGATCTGGTCCATGGTCGCCTGCAGGTTCGCCGTCTCCGTCTTGGTCATCGTCTGCACCGCGACCGGAGCGCCGCCCCCGATCGGCACGTCCTTGACCCAGATCTGGCGCTTGGAGGGCACGTTCAGAGGGTACCGGGGTAAACCTGGTCGTCAGGCCCTAGGCGCCACCGACCTCAACCGTCGTAGAGCGCCTCGACCTCCCGGGCGTACTTCTCGAGGATCGGCTTTCGCTTCAGCTTCATCGTCGGCGTCAGCTCGTCGCCGCCCGGCTCCCAGTCGGCTGGGAGGACCGCGAAGCGCTTCACCTGCTCCACGCGCGCCAGGTCCTCATTGGCGCGGTCCACGCCGCGCTGCACCTCGGCGATCAGCTCCTCGTTGCCGAACAGGCGTGCCGGGTCGCCTTCGAGGCCATGCTCCTCGGCCCAGCGGGTGGCCGCTTCGGCATCGAGCGTCAATAGCGCGCTCACGTACTTGCGCGCGTCGCCGATCGCGATCGCCTGGCTGACGAGAGGGACCTGCTTCAGCCGGGCCTCGATGTTGGCGGGCGAGAGGTTCTTGCCGGCCGCGGTGATGAGCAGCTCCTTCTTGCGGTCGACGATCCTCAGGTAGCCGTCCTCGTCGAACTCCCCGATGTCGCCGGTCAGCAGGAAGCCGTCCGGGGAGAACGTCTCCGCGGTCTTCTCCGGGAGGTTTCGGTAGCCCTTCATCACGACCGGGCCCTTGATCATGACCTCGCCGTCCTCGGCGAGCTTGATCTCGACGTTGGGCGCTGGCGGGCCCACGGTCCCGATCTTGATCCGCTGGGGCGGGTTGCAGGTTCCCGCGCCCGTGGTCTCAGACATCCCCCATAGCTCGGCGAGGGGGATGCCGAGAGCATGGAAGAACTCGATCACCTCCGGCGGCGTCGGGGCGGCTCCGACGTTGCAGGCCTCCACCTGGTCGAGCCCGAGCTGGTTGCGGAGCACGGAGAACATCTCCTCGTCGGCCTTGGCGACGCCGGCGGCGAGCTCGGCCGGGACCTCGGCGTCCCGCTGCTCCAGGCGAACCTTCTCGGTGGCGGCGGCCAGCGCCGCCTGCGCCGCATCCCGCTGCTCGGCGGGAGCGGCTGCGAGGGTCTGCTCGAGTCCGGCCTTCAGCTTCTCCCAGATCCGCGGCACGGCGAAGAACCACGTCGGCCGCACCTCTGGCAGGTAGGCGATCACCTCCCGCGGATCGGGGCAGCAGGTGATCTCGAACCCGCACAGCATCGGCAGGTAGTGGCTCACGTTGCGCTCGGCCACGTGCGCCATGGGCAGGTAGGAGACGATTCGCCCTCCGTCGGGAAACTGGATCAGGTCGTCGTAGGAGCGAACCGTCTCGCAGATGTTCGCGTGGGTGATCTGCACTCCCTTTGGGGGCCCCGTCGTGCCGGAGGTGTAGATCAGAGTGAGCACGTCGTCGGGCTCCACGCCTCTCCAGGCGGCCTCGAAGTCGAACTCGGGGTCGCCCCCGGCCGCCAGCTCATCCAGCGAGAGCGTCCCGGCAGGCGCGTCGCCGTCCACCACCACGACCACATCAACCGTGCCGAGGGCATCGCGAACGGCGAGGATCGTGTCCAGATGCCCCTGCTCAGTGATCACGACGCGACTGCCGGCGTCCTTCAGCAGGTGCTGGATCTGCTCGGCCGTGTAGGTGTTGTAGATCGAGAACGGGGTCGCCCCCACGTGCATGACCGCGGAGTCCGCGAAGTGGAACTCGGGGCGGTTCGAGAGCATCAGCGCCACCGTGTCGCCGCGGCTCACGCCGGCGCCGGCAAGCCCCGCCGCCAGGCTCTCCACCCGCTCCGCGTATTCGCCCCAGGTGCAGTTGAACTCGTCGTTGCGGGTCCGGATCGCCGTGCGCTCGGGATGGGCGGCCGCCGTGGCCTGGAGCGCCTCGCACGCCGTCCGAGCGTCCAGCGCCGCGGGCCGCTCGGTTTTCCTCCCGACGGTCTCGACCTGCATCCCGTGAAAAGCCTATCCGAGCGCCCGCGCCGAGGCTCAGCGCGTGTTGAATCCCGACCCGGTCAGCCTGTCGATGTCGTTCGAGAGCCCGATCGCGAACAGGAGCAGCACCAAGACGAAGCCGATCGCGCCCGCGCGCTCCATGACGCTGAACGGCACCGGTTGCCCGCGCACCTTCTCCACCAGGCTCCAGAAGATGTGGCCCCCGTCGAGCGGCAGGAAGGGAAACAGGTTGATGATCGCCAGCGAGAGGCTGACCAAGGCGATCAGCGTCAGCGCCTCCCTGGCCCCGAACTCGAACGCCTGGTGGGTCACGTTCGAGATGCCCACGATGCCGCTGATCTTCCTGCGTTCCTCGGCCTGGAAGATTCGACTGAAGACGCCGACCGTGCCCGTCGTCACCCGCCACATCTCGCTCGCGGCCCGGCCCGCCGCGGCCGGCGGTGCGAGCCCCGCCGCAACCGAGCCGTATGAGAAGCCGAGCCGGGTGCGCTCGATGTCCGGGTCGTAAACGGGGGTGATCGACAGCGTGCGAACACGACCTGAGCGCTCGATGGTCAACCGGACGGGCGTCCTCGCCCTGCAGCCATCCGTTTGGTCGCCGGCGCACCGGTGCTGGCCGACCAGGCGCGCGAACCGGGTCAGCCGTTGCTCCGTGGACGCCTCGGGGAAACTCTTTCCGTCCACCGCGAGGATCCGATCGCCAGGCGCGAGATGCGCGGCCGCAGGGGAGCCGGGATCGATGTCGCCGACCCGGTTGTCGACGTCTCGAAGCCCGAATGCGAGCACGAAGAGGAGCACGAACGCGATCAGCAGGTTCATGGCCGGCCCCGCGGAGATCACCACGATCCGCTTCCAGACCGGCTGGTGGTAGTAGCCGCGCGGAGCCACCTCCGGGGGCAGCTCCTCGTCCGGGTTCATCCCGGTGATCTTCACGAACCCGCCGAGGGGCAGGGCGCCGATCCCGTACTCGGTCTCGCCTCGCCGCACGCTCACCAGCTTGGGCGGGAAGAAGAGAAAAAAGCGCTCCACCCTCATCCCCGTGGCCTTGGCGGCGGCGAAGTGGCCGAACTCGTGCAGGATGATCAGCGCCGCGAACCCGGCGATGGTCAGGACCCAGCTCATCTGGTCGCGCCCACCTGCCCGACCAGCTCTCGCGCCCGCTCGCGCGCCTCGGTGTCCACCGCGAACAGGTCCTCGAAATGCCCGGGCGTGCTCGCCGGGAGGGCTTCCAGCGCGCGCTCCACGACCTCGGCGATCGCGGTGAACGGGATCCGCCCGTCCAGGAACGCCTCCACCGCGACCTCATCGGCGGCGTTCAGGACGCATGGCGCCGTTCCCCCGGCCTCGCCGGCCTCCCGGGCCAGCCTCAGGCAGGGGAAGGCGTCCAGATCGGGCTTCTCGAACGAGAGCTCTCGCTCGGCCGCCAGATCGAGCGTCGGCAGCTCGACGTCGGCTCGCTCGGGGTGGTGCAGCGCGTAAGAGATCGGGACCCGCATATCCGGATAGCCGAGGTGCGCCAGCGTCGCACCATCGTTGAGGTGAACGAGGCCGTGGACGATCGACTGGGGGTGGACGAGAACCTCGATCCGCTCGTACTCCAGCCCGAAGAGATGGTGGGCCTCGATCAGCTCGAAGCCCTTGTTCAAGAGCGTCGCCGAGTCGATCGTGATCCGGCCGCCCATGTCCCAGGTTGGATGAGCGAGGGCTTCGGAGGGAGTGACGCCGTGGAGGTCGGCGCGACCGCGGAACGGACCGCCGGACGCAGTCAGGACCAGGCGCACCACGGTCCCGGGAGGCTCCGCGGCGATCAGCTGAAAGAGCGCCGAGTGCTCGGAGTCCACCGGGATGATCCTGGTGTCGGTCGCCTCCGCGAGCGCGGTGACCAGCTCGCCGCCCACCACCAGGCTCTCCTTGTTGGCGAGCGCCAGCTCGATGCCCTCCGTGAGCGCGACGATCGTCGACGCCAGCCCCGCCGAGCCGACGATCCCGTTCAGGACCAGATCGGCGTCCGAGGAGCCAACCAGCTCGCGCACCCCCTCGGGACCGGCCAGCACGCGACCGCTCCATGCGGCCGAGGCCTGAGCGGCGGCCTCGGGATCGGCCAGGGCGACGGCCGGCACCCCGTGGGCGCCCGCGTGCTCGATCACCCGCTCCCAGTTACGCTCGGCGGCGAGGCCGACGACGGCGAGCTCCGAAGAGCTCGCCACGACCTCGAGCGCCTGCTCGCCGACCGAGCCGGTCGCGCCGAGGATGACCAGCTTCTTCATCTCGACGCAGTGTAGGGAGGCCTCTTGCGGCTCCTGCGGCGCGGATATCCTCGGACCCGTGGACGGCTCGAGGCGATTGGTCGGCGCCCACGTGGCCCCGGAACGACCCCTGGACGAGGCGGCGGCGATCGGCGCCGACTGCGTGCAGGTCTTCCTCTCGGACCCTCAGGGGTTCGAGAAGCCTCCCCCCCGCCCCGATGCCGAGGACCTGCGCGCCGCGAGCGTCCCCCTCTACGTGCACGCGCCATACCTGATCAACGTCTGCTCTCCGAAGAACAACATCCGCTATGGGTCGAGGAAGATCCTCCAACAGACCTGCGACGCGGCCGCGGAGGTCGATGCGGCGGCCGTGGTGGTGCACCCCGGGCACGCCGAGGACGGGATCGATGCGGGCTTCGGGCGCTGGGCGCGCACCCTGGACATGCTCGAGAGCGACGTGCCCCTGTACATCGAGAACACGGCGGGCGGGGACAACGCGGTCGCGCGGCGCTTCGACGCGCTGGCCCGCCTCTGGGAGACGGTGTCCGGGACCGAGACGGGCATCGAGGTCGGCTTCTGCTTCGACACCTGCCACGCCCACGCCGCGGGCGAGGAGCTCTCCGACGCGGTCGAGCGGGTTGTCGCGATCGTCGGTCGCATCGACCTCTTGCACGCCAACGACTCCCGGGACCCGCCGGGCACCGGCGCCGACCGCCACGCCAACCTCGGGCGAGGCGAGATCGGAGCGGACGTGCTCCGCGAGATGATCCGCGACGCGAAGGCGCCGATCCTCTGCGAGACGCCGGGGACGGCGGACGACATGCGGGCGGATCTCGAGTTCGTCCGGAAGGCTCTGGCGGCCTAGTGTGGGCGGGGTGACCTCAGTAGACCAGCGCCATCGCCAGGTAATACCCGACGACGATCGTGAACAGGAGGGCATCGAGGCGGTCTAGGAGGCCGCCGTGCGGTCCGAAGACGTTGCCGGAGTCCTTGATCCGCAGGTCGCGCTTGACCATGGACTCGAACAGGTCCCCCACGGCGGCGAAGACGGCGATGCAGACGCCCATGACGAGCGCGTCGACTCCCGAGAGCCAATCCTGGTAGAGACCCGCGAACCAGAAGCCCAGCGTGCCGCCCATGAGGCCGAACACGAGGCCCTCGACGGTCTTGTTCGGGGACAGCGTGCGGGCGAGCGGATGCCGTCCGAACAGGCGACCCCCCGCATACGCCGTGGTGTCGGTCACGAAGGTTCCCACCAGGATGTCGATCACCAGTGCCCCTCCGTGCGCGGGGAGCTCGCGAAGCAGCACGGCGTGGGCGAAGGGGATCCCGATCCACGCGATCCCGAACAGGGTGATCGCCATCGAATGGGTGACGCCGGTCCAGGAGTCCCGGGTCAGCGCGTAGGCGAACATCACCGGGAAGGCCGCCGCCCCCACCAGGACGAGCTGGAACTGGTTGCCGTAATAGGCGGCAATGACCATCGCTGCCGCGGCGGCGAATGCGACCGGGACCATCGGCCGGTACCGCCGGGTCATCCGGAAGAGCTCCGAGAGCCCGATCACGGCGAAGCCGATCATCGCCAGGGCGAAGGGGATCCCGCCCACCGCGACGATGAAGATCGCGAGGGCGATCCACGGCACGGCGACCCCGATCCGGGCCAGGGTCTCGCGCCGCGGCCGGCCACGCAGGCGCCCGGCCCGCGGCTCGGCCTGGGGCGGCCCCGGCGGCTCGGACGGGGGCCCCGCCTGACGACGTCGCCGCCCTCGTTCCCCGGGTGCCGCCTCGGGCGCGACCTGCCCGGAGCGTGGCGGAAAGTCCATCAGCTCGCGACCTTAACGCCCGCGACTCGCCGCGCGCCACGAGGCCGCCGTGAACGCCGGCTATGTCCTGGCACCGAAACGCCGCTTCCGCGCTTCGAACTCCCCGAGTGACTCCTCGAACGCCTTCCGGGTGAAGTCCGGCCACAGCTCCTCGCGGAAGACCAGCTCCGCGTAGGCGCACTGCCACAGCAGGTAGTTCGAGACCCGCCGCTCCCCGCTGGTGCGAATGAGGAGGTCAGGATCGTGCATCTCCGGCGCGTAGAGGCGATCGCGGAACTCCCCCTCCGTCGAGCCCGCAAACCCGGCGGCGGCATCGAGGATCTCCGCCCTGCCGCCGTAGTTGAAGGCCACGAACAGCGTGATCCGCTCGTTGGAGGCGGTCAGCTCCTCGGCCCACTCCATGCGCTCCACCAACTCCGGCTCGATCCCTGTCCGGCGGCCGATGAAGCGCATGCGCACGCCCTCGGCGTCGAGCTCCGGCGTCTCGCGATCGATCCGCTCGCCGAACATCAGCATCAGACCCTCGACCTCGTCGCGGGGGCGCGACCAGTTCTCCGTCGAGAACGAGAACACGGTGAGCTCCTGGACTCCGAGCTCGACCGCGTCGCGGAGGCGCTCCTTGACCACGTCGGCTCCGGCGCGGTGGCCCTCGATCGGCGGCAAGCCACGCTGCTGCGCCCAGCGGCCGTTGCCGTCCGTGATGATGGCTACGTATTTCGCGGTCGCTGGCATCTCATGATGCGAGGGTTCGCAGCGGCCTAGACCTCCAGGATCTCCTCTTCCTTGCCCTTCAGCAGCCCCTCGATCTCGTCGATCGCCCCGTCGGTGTGCTTCTGGAGGTCCGCCTCCGCGCGGCGCTCGTCGTCCTCGCCGATCTCACCCTCTTTCTTCAGCTCGCGAAGGTCGTGCATCACGTCGCGGCGAATGTTCCGCACCGCCACGCGTCCCTCCTCGGCGACTCCGTGGACCACCTTCACCAGGTCACGGCGCCGCTCCTCGTTCAACTCGGGGATCTGCAGCCGGATCACATTGCCGTCGTTGGACGGCGTGAGCCCGAGATCCGATTCGAGGATCGCCTTCTCGATCATCTTGATCGCGTTCTTGTCGTAGGGCGTCAGCGTCAGGAGGCGCGCGTCCGTGGCGGCGATCTGAGACAGCTGCCGAAGCGGCGTCTCCGTCCCGTAGTAGTCGACGGCCACGCGGTCGAGCAGATGCGGGGACGCCCGACCGGTGCGGACCGTCGCCAGCTCGTGGCGAGAGGCCTCGACGGACTTGGTCATCCGCTGCTTCGCGTCGGTCAGCAGCTCGTCGGTGAACTCGCTCATCGCTTGCCCGCGGTCTCCTGCTCCGAGTCGACCACCTGGGTCAGCGACCCATCCGAGGAGACGAGCGTGCCGACCCGCTCCCCACAGACGATCCGGTCGATATTGCGCTCGTCCGCCATGTTGAAGACGTAGATCGGCAGCTCGTTGTCCATGCAGAGCGACAACGCCGTCGAGTCCATCACCCGAAGACCACGCTCGATCGCCTGGCGATGCGTGATCTCGGGCAGGAACTTGGCGTCCGGCACCTCCGAGGGATCCGCGTCGTAGACCCCCTCCACGCCGTGCTTGGCCATCAGGATCGCCTCGGCGCGGATCTCGAGCGCGCGCAGGGCGGCCGCCGTGTCGGTGGTGAAGAACGGGTTGCCGGTCCCGGCCGCGAAGATCACGATCCGATTCTTCTCGAGGTGGCGGATCGCACGTCGGCGGATGTAGGGCTCCGCCACCTCGGTCACCTGGATCGCGGACAGAACGCGCGTGTGCGCTCCACGCTTCTCGAGCGCGTCCTGAAGCGTCAGCGCGTTCAGAACCGTGGCCAGCATTCCCATGTAGTCAGCGGTGGCGCGGTCCATCCCCCGAGCCGCCGCATCCAGTCCGCGGGCGATGTTGCCCGCCCCGACGACCACCGCCACCTCGACGCCCCGCTCAGACACCTCGTGGATCTGGCCCGCGATCCGCTCGACGCGCGCCGGGTCGGTCCCGTAGTCGAGCTCTCCCAGCAGGGCCTCGCCCGACAGTTTCAGGAGGATGCGGTTGAACGACGGTTCGGCCATCGGCAGACGCAAGCCTAAGGGAGCCCGCGCCAGGGACGAAGTCCCAGGGGCGGAGTTAAGGGACCTCGCCGACGACGAACCGCGCGAAGCGGGCGACGCGAACGTTCTCCCCCGTCTTCGAGGCCAGCTCGGCGCGAAGCGCCTCGATGGTCTTGCCCTCGTACCGGTCGGAGCGAACGTGCTCCTGGCCGAGCAACGCCACATCGTTGGCCCATTTCGCCAGCTGGCCCTCGACGATCTTGGCGACCACATCGTCGGGCTTGCCCTCCTCACGCGCCTTGGCCTCGAACACGGCCCGCTCGCGCTCCCGGACCTCCTCCGGGATCTCATCCGCGGACACGTAGACGGGCGGGGAGGGAGCGCCCGCGATGTGAATGGCCGCCTCGCGCGCAAACTCCTGAAACTCCTCGCTGCGAGCCACGAAGTCGGTCTCGCACTGCACCTCGACCAGCACTCCCACCTTCCCGGTCGCATGGATGTAGGAGGCGACGACTCCCTCCGTCGTCACCCGGCCGCTGCGCTTCGCCGCCGATGCCTGACCCTTGACGCGCAGGATCTCGATCGCCTTGTCCATGTCGCCGCCGGCCTCGCCCAGCGCCGCCTTGCAGTCCATGATCCCCGCGCCCGTGCGCTCGCGGAGCACTTTGACATCGGCGGCGGGAACGGTCTCCGTCAACGGGACCACCCTCCCGGATGGCCCCTCCGCTCCACGCCGGCAGGCTTCGCGCTCACTCGGTCGCCTCCCGACCCGGGGCCTCGGCCCGGGCCTCGCCGCCCTCGGCGGCCTGCCGAGCTGCCTCCTCCTCGGCTTCCTTTCGCGCCCGCTCCTCGGCCTCTCGACGCTGCTGTGCCTCGGCCTCTCGACGCCGCCGCTCCTCTTCCTCGGCGTGACGCCGCGCCTCCGCCTCGCGCCAGGACCCGGCGGCCCCTTGCACCGCTTCGCCGATCGTCGCGATCACCAGCCTGCACGAACGGATCGAATCGTCGTTGCCGGGGATCGGGAACGCGATCGGTACGGGGTCGACGTTGGAGTCGACGAGCCCGATGATCGGGATCCGCAGCCGCTCCGCCTCGCGAACGGCGATCACCTCGGTCTTCAGATCGATGATCACGACCGCCTGTGGCAGCCGCTTCATGTTGCGCACCCCACCGAGGTTGTACTCGAGCTTTGCGAGCTCGGCCTCGCGCGCCATGCGCTCCTTGGTGGGCAGCAGTGCGAGCTGCCCACCGTCGCGGAGGGAGGTCAGCTCGTGCAGGCGATCGATGCGAGCGGACATCGTGCCGAAGTTGGTCAGCAGGCCCCCGAGCCAACGTTGGTTGACGTAGGGCATGTCGCACTTCTCCGCCCACTCCTTGATCGAGTCGCGCGCCTGCTTCTTGGTGCCGACGAAGAGGACCGTCCCGCCCTTGCCGGCCACCTCCGCCGCGAACCTCCTCGCCTCCGCCAGGAGGTGCTCGGTTCGCATCAGGTCGATGATGTGAATCCCGTCGCGCTCGCCGAAGATGTACGGGCGCATGCGGGGATCCCAGCGGCGCGTCTGGTGGCCGAAGTGGAGGCCGGCCTCCAGCAGCTCCTTGATTCCAGGCTCTGACATCAGGCTCCCTTTTTCGTCGGTTGGTGTTTGCCCCGACGGCGCCACGGGGACCCAGCGTCATTCGTGCTGGGCAGGGATCCCGCGCCTGCCGACAGGGGTCGGTTACGGTCAGTCGCGGATTGTAAACGGCCACCCCAGGGGCGACCCCGGGTCAGCGGGCCCGCGTCGCGCGCTGGGCGCGCTCCATTCATCGAGCGGCGCCTAACTCGGTTCAGGGCCCAGCAACCCGCCACTCGATCACCGCTTGTCGTCGCCCGACCTCTCCCTACCCAGCCCTCGCGCCCTACGCAGCGCTTGCTCGAGGTCCGACGGCAACTCGGAGCGGAACTCGAGGCCCTCGCCCGTCAGGGGATGTCGAAAGCCCAGTCGCGCGCTGTGCAGGAACTGGCGGGCAAGCCCATGACGCCCGGCGTGCCCGTAGCGCGGGTCCCCGGCCACGGGATGGCCGATTGCCGCGAAGTGGGCACGGATCTGGTGCGTGCGGCCGGTCTCCAGGCGCGCCTCCACCAGGGAATCGCCTCCGAGCCGCTCGAGCACGCTGAAGTGGGTTCTTGCCTCGCGTTGCCCGCGTCCCCCGACCGCGCGGCGCTCCGGCGCCCGATGATCGCGCCCCAGGGGCGCGTCGATCGTTCCCGTTCGCGAGCGCAGGTTGCCCTCGACCAGCGCCAGGTACACACGGCGGACCTCGCGAGCCTTGATCTCCGCCGCGAGCAGCCGGTGCGCCTCGGGGGTGCGTGCCACGATCATCAGCCCGGACGTGTCCTTGTCGAGGCGGTGGACGATCCCCGGACGCTCCGGGTCCTCGCCACCGCCCAGGAGCTCGCCCAGGGCGTCCACCAGCGTCGGCCCGCGATGCCCGCGGGCGGCGTGGACCACCAATCCCGGCGGCTTTTCGATCACGGCGAGCCACTCGTCCACGTGGACGACGCGCGGCGGTGGGCTCATCTGCCGCGCGGCGGCCGCGCAGTCCCTTCCCCGGTCATGGAGACCGCCACCAGCGCCACCGCCCCCAGGGTGATCGCGACGTCCGCCAGGTTGAAGGTCGGCCACAGGGGGGGATCGATGAAGTCGGTCACGGCGTCGGCGCGCACCCGGTCGGCGAGGTTGCCGAGCGCTCCGCCGGCGAGCAGGCCGACGGCAAGCCACAGGCCGGGCCGCAGGGGATCGAGGGCAAACCACAGCACCACCAGGGCGAGCGCGGCGACGGTCACCGCGAGCACCGCGCCGCCGCCGCTGCCGATCCCGAAGGCGAGCCCGGGGTTCGGCGTGTTGCTGAGCATGAAGCCGAGCACCAGCGCCTCGCTCTGATGCAGCGAGAGCGAGGAGACCACCACCGCCTTGGACACCTGGTCGATCAAAACCACGACGCCGCACACGGCGAGCGTGCGCCGCCAGGCGTCGGACGTGCCTCTCACCCGCGGATCGCGCCGACGACGATCAACCCGACGATGTACAGGACGATCATCGCGAGCATCGGGCTGAGGTCGAGCGCGAAACCGCCTCTGCCGATCGGCGGGATCACCCGCCGAAAGAGGTTCAGGTAGGGGTCGGTCACCTCCTCCACGAATTGCACCGCGCCGCGCAGGGCGCGGTTGTACGGGATCCGGGGCACCCACGTGAGCAGGATCCGGATGAAGATCAGGATGAAGTAGACGATGAGCACCGCCTCGACGTAGTCGGCGACGGTGTCGCGCCCGATCGCCAGCGGGACGATCATCGAAAGCGCTCCAGCGACGCCCGCACGGCGTCGTCCAGCGCCGGCTCGAGCCCGCCCCGCTCCAAGGCCCTGAGCCCCGCCTCCGTCGCCCCGCCAGGAGGGGCGACGGCGCGCTGGATCTCGTCCGGCGTGCGAGTCAGAAGCAGCTCCCCGGTCCCGAGCATCGTCCGGGCGACGAGGTCACCGGCGAGCTCGGGCTCCAGGCCCTCACGCTCCCCGGCCCGGCCCAGGGTGCCCGCGATCAGGGCGAAGTACGCAGGCGTGCACGACATCACCGCCATCGCGGCGTCCATCAGCTCCTCTTCGATCTGCACCAGGGCCCCCAGCGCGCCCAGCAAGCTCTTCACCTCGGATTCGAGCTCGCCGGACATCCCCTCGGGACTCACGTAGCAGAGCAACCCGCTTCGCACCTGGGCCGGCTGATTGGGCATGACCCGGATCAGCGGCACGCCCGGAAACGCCTCCCGAATCCGCGCCACCCTCGTGGCGGCGATCACCGAGATCAGCGCCGGGGCACGGCCGTCGAGCTCCGCCGCGACGTCGTCAAGCGCGTCCGGCTTGACGGCCAGGAGCAGCAGGTCGCAGTCGCGCGCCAGGTCACCCAGGCCGACGCGCGTCTGCCCGCCCACCTCCTCGGCGATCGCGGCGGCGCGCCCGCGGTCGAGATCGGAGAACAGCATCGTGGCCGGCCCGCCTTCCCCCGCTGCCCAGCCGCGCGCCATCGCCGTCGCCATGTTTCCCGCTCCCACGAAGCCGACTCGCATGGCCGAAGGGTATGCGTTCGCTGCTGGGAGCTACTGCCGCCTAGCTCTGGTTGAAGAAGCCCTTCTCCACCAGGCGGGCCTTCTCCTCGGCCGAGACCTCGACGTTGCGCGGGGTCAGCAGGAAGGTCTTGTCCGCGATCTTCTGCATCCCACCGCCGAGGGCGTACGTGAGGCCCGACGTGAAGTCGATCAAGCGCTTCGCGAGCTCGGAGTCGGTCGTCTGGAGATTGAGGATCACCGGCACGTCCTGCTTGAACTTGTCGGCCACCTCCTGGGCGTCGTTGAAGCTGTAGGGGGTGACCAGGTGAACGCGCACGTCGGCTCCGCCGTTGCCGCCGACGGGACGCAGGGCGCGGCCGCCGCCCACGGGCTCGTCGTCGGCGAAGATGTCGTCGATCTCGTCCCGCGCCCGGCGCCGCTGGCGGATCGGGCTGACCGTGCCCCTGGGGGCCGAGCCCTCGTACAGCTCACCCTGGGTCCCCGTGTCGGGGTCATAGAGCTCCGACTCGGTGTATTCGGGGTCCTCGGCGAGCCCGAAATAAACGAGCGCACGGTGCCATGTGTCGCGAAAGGCCATCGCTCAGCGTACGTTCGCCTCCGGAAAGGCGATTCCTCCGATTCCTGTGGGGATTATTGCGGGTTTGGGGCGATCGCTACGCATACAGGGCGGTCCCCAGCCGAACGAGCGTCGCCCCTTCCTCGATCGCCACCTCCCAGTCCTGGCTGGTCCCCATCGACAGCCGCTTCAGCCCGTGATCGGCGGCGAGCTCCGCGAGGCGGGCGAAGTACGGGCGCGAGGCCTCGGGGTCGGTGCTGAACGGCGGCATGGTCATGAGCCCGACCACCCGCACGGGGCATCGGGCGATGAAGTCGCCGAGCTCACCCGGGGCGATCCCCCCCTTTCCCTGCTCGCCCGCAGCGTTGACCTCGACCAGGACCTCGGTGTCGGGCGTGCCGTGGCGCCCGAGCTGGGACAGGGCGGAATCGCTCGCCACGGAGTGGATCAGCCGGACCAGCGGCAGGATGCCCTTGACCTTGCGGCTCTGCAGGTTGCCGATGAAGTCCCAGGCGAACGACCCGTCCCAGCGCTGCTGCTTGGCCTGAAGGTCCTGCAGGCGGTTCTCGCCGACCAGGGTCACGCCCGCCTGCGCGAGCGCCCCCATCTCCTCCTCCGGCACGTACTTGGTCGCCGCGAGGATCTCGACCTCGGGTCCGGCGCGCTCGCGCGCCCGCTCGAGGTTGCGCCGGATCCGCTTCGGGTCGAGCCCGTGAATCAGTCCCGCCACGCAAGCCCTGCCTGCCTGCCAGTCGGCTCCCCGTCCCGCCGGTGGGAGAAGAAGAGCTCCGGATGGCAGCTCGTGCACAGCCGGCTGACCTCGATCTGCTCGATGCCCGCCCGCTCCAGGAGCCGTCGCGCAACCTCAGGCAGGTCGAGCATCCTGCCCGAGGCGACACCCGGCCCCAGCGACTCGAAGGCGGCGAGCACCTCCTCGCCCACCTCGTAGCAGCATGGCCCGATTCCCGGGCCGATTGCGGCGGCCTTGGCCGACGACCCCTTCACCCCGCGCTCGACGATCCCGCCGGCCATCCCCCGCCAGCCGCAGTGGATCATCGCCACGGCGCCATCTCCGGCGAGCGCAACCGGCAGGCAATCCGCTACGAAGACCAGCGGCACCAGGCCGTCCGTGCTCGCTACGTGGCCGTCGGCGTCGCCGAGCCCGGGCGCGGGCTCGGCGTACGCTCTCGGCTGGGTCGGCGAGGAGTGTCGAAGCACCTCGGTGCCGTGGACCTGCCGGCCGATCAGCACCCGCTCGGGGTCGACGCCGACCGCCGCGGCGAGCCGATGGCGGTTCTCCTGGACCGCTGGGTCACCGGTGAGTCGGCCGAGATTGAGGCTCTCGAACGGCGGTCTTCCGACGCCGCCCACTCGAGTGCTGAACGCGGCCCGCGCTCCCGGCAGCTCCGCCTCGAGCCACCTGATGCCATGACGCTCTCGCCAGCGCACGCTAGGCGGCCCCCACCGAGGAAAGCTTCTCGATGAACCCGCGCAGCCCGTCGTCGAGCTGGATCTCGATCCGGTTGAGCGTGAACGGATCGTCAGCGGTCGCGAGGCCCGGCGTCTCGGACTGGGCGGCAACATAACCCGCGCTTCGCACCGCGGAGATCACCGCATCGTCATAGCTGCCGTCCGGGTAGGAGAAGTTGTCCACCGAGACCCCGAAGCGGTCGCTCAGCTGCTCGCGCGATCCCGCCACCTCGCGTTCCAGCTGAGTGGGGCCGACGGTGGTCAAATCGACGTTGGTCACAGCCGCGGAGGCGAGCTCCCAGTGCGCGTCGATCATCCTCTGGATGTCGGCGTCGGGAAGGTCGGCGCCCTGGGCGGCGATGTTGAGCACGCCGGGCCAGCGGTGCTTCTGGAGCACCAGGAACCCGGCGACGTACTGGCTGAGGTAGCCGCCGTCGAAGCTGATCACGATGGGCTTCGGGGGGAGCTTCCCGTCCTCGTACCACGACGTCTCGACCTGGTCGAGCGTCACCGCCTCGTATCCCTGGTCGTCCAGCCACGCCATCTGGCGCTGGAGGTCGGACTGCGGAACGAACGACTGCGGATCGGTCGCGCCCGCCACCGGCGGCTGAATCGCGTGGTAGGAGAGGATGGGCACCGGGCCGGGATGCGCCTCCCAGTCCGTCGGATAGGAGGGAGTCACGCCCGGCGCCTGGGCGGCCGGCTCCGACCGCTCACCCTCGTCGTCGGATCCGCCTCCCCCATAGCTCGCCACGGCGATCGCCACCACGGCTGCCACCACGGCCACCAGCCCCGCGATGACGAGCCTGCGCCGCCACCGCCGTCGCCGGGCCGCGGCTCGGCGGCGGTCTCGAAGCTCCTCCGGCAGCTCGGTCAGATAGGTGTAGTCGTCGCGGAAGGGGTCGGTCACCGTGCCGAAAGTAGCGAAGCAATTCAGGCGATGAGGAGCTTTAGCTCCGAAAGGGGCGTGTCAGGGCGCCGAAGGCGCCCGCAAGTGATTCCTAGCGCTCGATTTCCGCGTGCGCGGCCTCGAGAGCTGCGCGAAGCTCCTCCTCCCGACTGCTGACCTCGCCGTCGAGCTTCGCCCGCTTTGCCTCGGCGAGGCCCCGCCCGATAGCCGGGCCCTCCGGTATTCCCCGGTCGAGCAGGTCCTCCCCGTCGATCTCCAGCCGCACCCCTGCCCACTCCGAGACGTAGCGATCGAGCCACACCGCGCCCAGCGCACGGGCGAGCGCCAGCACGGTGCCCTCGTTCCCGCGGGCGAGCTCGACGGCCTCGGACGGGCGGACGGGCGCCTCTGCGGCGAGCCCCCGCGCCCGGTCGATACCGCGCCCGAGGGCGGCCGCGACGACAGTGCTGCCGCGATCCGCGATCTCCGTCCACGGCGCGCTCTCCAGGAGCTCGGACACCGCGGCGATCAGCTCCAGATCCTCGGCCCCCAGGTCCAAGAGCCCCCAGTCGGCGAGCAGCGCGAACGCCCGCTTCGCCTCGGGCTCGAGTGCCAGCTTTCGCAGCTCGGCCTCCACTCGGTCGCGCGAGACCGTGGACAGATCGGCCTCCCGGAGCCGCTCGGCGGTGGCCGGCTCGAGGGCGAACCGGTACCTCGCCGCGTATCGAGCCGCCCGAAGGGCGCGGGTTGGGTCGTCGACGAACGAGCCGGGGTGCAGGATCCTGAGCTCGCCGCGCTCGAGGTCTGGCACGCCCCCGTGGGGATCGATCAGCTCCGGCTCGCCGCCGAGCGGAATCGCCATCGCGTTCACCGTGAAGTCGCGGCGCGAGAGGTCCTGGGCGAGCTCGGCAGGCCGCACCTCGGGAAGCGCGCCCGGCCGGGGATAAGTCTCGGCGCGGGTGGTGGCGAGATCGATCTCGGCCCCGTCGGCGCGCACGGTCGCCGTGGCGAACCTCTCATGGGTTCGCACCGGGTCGCCGAGGCGCCGCGCGAGCTCGAATGCGTCGCCCTCCACCGCCACGTCCACGTCCGCCCGGTCGCGCCCCAGCAGGAGGTCGCGCACCGTCCCGCCGACCAGGTACGCGTTGAACCCCGCGGCGGCCCGGCGCAGGCGGTCGATGTCGGGGAGCGCGAGGAGCCGCTCGGCGAGCCGCTCGGGCTCGATCTTGGGCTTTGGGGGGGCCATCTGGCGGCGTTTAGGGGGCCTTCTGGGGCGTTCCCTACCATGACGGGCTTCGCGGATGGCTCGCCTACTGAAGATCTGGCGCTCGTGGAGCGTGCGCCGGCGGATTCTCGTCGTGGGCGGCGCGGGTCTCGTCGTGGCCGCCGGGGTGGCGATCGCCGCCTATCCTGGTCCTGAAGCGGCCGGAGGACGTCTCCAACCCGGACGCAGCCTTCCACAAGAGGCAAGGGAGCCCGTAAAGACGGTCGACTGGCCGCTCTATGGCCACGATCGCGAGCGGACCCGATATCTGCCGGCCAAGCACCTCGACCCGCCGTTCGGCGGCTCGGAGTGGAGCTTTCAGGCGGGGAAGCTGCTCGAGTTCCAGCCGATCGTCATCAAGCACCGGATCTACTTCATGGACAAGGACGGGATGTTCTACGCGCTCAACACCGGGTCCGGGGACGTCGAGTGGAAGCGGAGGATCGGATCGCTCAACGCCTCGTCGCCCGCCTACTCGCAGGGCCGGCTCTTCGCCGTCAACCTCGAGCCCGGGCAGGCGGTGGCGATCGAGCCGCACAAGCATGGAAGCGAGGTGCTGTGGCGCCACCCGCTGCCGGGCCGCAGCGAGTCGTCGCCGCTGGTCCACGACGGCAGGGTGATCTTCGGCTGCGAGTCCGGCGACATCTTCGCCCTCGATGCGAAGACCGGCAAGACGGAATGGACCGTGCACACCGGGCGGCGCGGTGAAGGGCGCGCTGGCGCTCGACAAGGGCACGCTGTTCGCCGACAACTACGCCGGCGAGGTGTGGGCGCTGACGGCGAAGAACGGGCAGGTGAGGTGGACGGCCCACACGCAGGGGGGCGGGTTCGGTCGCGGCGGCGGGGCCTACTCGACGCCCGCGGTGGCCTGGGGGCGCGTCTACCTCGGCGGGCTCGATGGCCGCATCTACAGCTTCGTGGAGAGCACCGGCGAGCTCGCCTGGAGCCAGTCGACCGGCGCCGAGGTCTATCCGTCGCCGGCGGTGGCGGACACGCCCAACTCGCCGCCCACGGTCTACGTCGGCTCCCAGGATCAGAACTTCTACGCGCTGGATGCCCGCACGGGCGAGGTGCGCTGGGAGCACGACCTCGGCGGGGTCGTGCTGGGGTCCTCGAGCGTGGTCGACGAGACCGTCTACGTGTCGGCGATCGGGCCGAACATCGGCACCTTCGGCTACGACACGAGAACGGCAAGAAGGTCTTCTACAGCGACCAGGGCGAGTACAACCCGGTGATCTCGGACGGCCGGAAGATCTACCTGACCGGGACCTCGACGATCCGGGCGTTCAAGCCCGAGCCCGAGGGGGCGGGAAGCACTCACAAAAGGGTCGAGACCAGCAGCAGGGGGCGAACAAATAGCCGACGCGCACGGACGTGGCCGACCTGATTCAGCATTCGATGGGGTCAGATGGCACGTCCGGTCGGGCGCTCACTCCGGCCATAGGTCGCCGTCGGCGATCTCGAGCAGGTTGTCCGCGGGATCCCGGAAGTAGACGGAGCGCGCCCCGCCCGGCCAACTCACCTCGTGATCGATGCTCACCCCGTTGGCGGTGCAGGCGCGCTTCCAGTCCTCATACTCGCCCGCCGAGGCCACCAGGCAGGCGTGCCCCGAGCCCGTCGCTCCATGGCGCGAGTGCGGCTCGGCTCGCTCGGCGAGTTTCCCGGTGTCGAAGAGCAGCAGGATGCCGGCGCCGACCCGGTAGGCCGTCCCGTCGTCGAAGCGGGTGACTTCCCGGAGCGCGAGCACCTCGGAGTAGAACCGCTCCATCTCGAGCCGCGCGGACCCCGGTAGTAGAGGACCGTCTCGAGGATGGCGTCGAAGCCCGGCGCCGACTCGGCCATCAGCCGAGCCTGACCGGAACGCCCGCCTCGTGCAGGTGCCGCTTGGCCTCATTGATGGTGTGAACCCCGTAGTGGAAGATCGACGCGCATAGGACCGCGTCGGCACCGCCCTCGACGATGCCGTCCTCCAGGTGGCGCAGTTCGCCGGCGCCCCCCGATGCGATCACCGGCACCCCGACCACCTCGGCGATCGCGCGGGTGAGCTCCAGGTCGTACCCGTCGGTCGTCCCATCGCGATCCATGCTCGTCAGCAGCACCTCCCCCGCCCCGCGCTCGGTCGCCTCGCGGGCCCAGCCGACCGCGTCCCGCCCCTCGACCAGTCGCCGGCCTCCATCCACATACACGTCCCAGCCGCCATCCCGACGCTTGGCATCGATCGCGATCACAACGCACTGAGCGCCGAACACCTCGGCCAGCTCGCCGATCAGCTCCGGGCGAGCCAATGCGGCGGAGTTGACCGAGACCTTGTCGGCGCCCGCGTCGAGCACCGCCTGGGCGTCGTCCACAGAGCGGATCCCACCGCCGATCGTGAACGGAATGAACACGTTGTCGGCGGTCCGCCTGGCGAGCTCGACGATCGTCTCCCGCCGCTGGTGGGACGCCGTGATGTCGAGGAACACGAGCTCGTCGGCGCCCTCGTCGTCGTACCGGGCGGCCAGCTCGACCGGGTCCCCCGCATCTCGAAGGCCGACGAAGTTCGTGCCCTTCACGACCCGTCCCTCGTCGACGTCGAGGCAGGGAATGACGCGCTTCAATGCCATGGAGCGAGGGTAACGGCCGCGCCGCTCAGGCCCTGCGGGCGGCGTCCAAGGCCTTGATGCCGAGCCCGCGCAGCCGCTCGAACTCCCTGCGGCTGAGGTTGCTTCGCCGTCCCTTCGATTTCTTCAACAGCCGCCCGAGCTCGCTGCGCTCGGAGTCGGTCAGCCCCCCGTGAGCGGCCCTGCCCTTCCGGTACGCCCACGTGCCTACGACGTAGATCTTCGCCCAGGGCAGCGCCCTGGAGCGGGCGAAGAGCGAGGAGATCGTGCCGGGCATCCGCCTAGACCGACACGCCGAGCGCGGCCTGTGCCTCGGTGACCGTGAAGCGCCCCTCATAGAGCGCCCGGCCCACGATCACCCCGGCGAGGCTCGGTAGGCCGAGGGCCGCCAGGCCGTGGAGGTCCTCCAGCGAGCCGATCCCACCCGAGTAGATCAGCTCGGCGCCGCCGCGCGACGCCGCCTCGGCCATCTCCGGCAGCCCACCCAGCGCCGGCCCGTCGAGGGTTCCGTCCACCTCGATCGGCGTATACAGGAACCAGCGAACCCCGCAGGCCGCCATCGCCTCAAGCAGCTCGGCGGGGGCGGCGTCCGACTGCTCGAGCCAGCCGGCGACCGCCACCCTGCCGCCCCTGGTGTCCAGCGCGACGACGACGCGATCGCCGTGCGCGGTGACGAGGTCCGCAACCAACCCGGGATCCCGAACGGCGGCCGTGCCGATGACGACGCGCTCAACCCCGGAGTCGAGTGCGGTCTCGACCGCCGCCCGATCTCGCAGACCGCCTCCGAGCTGGATGGAAACGCCCAGCTCGACGATTCGGCGAACGGTGTCGAGGTTCTCGGGCCGGCCGGATAGAGCGCCATCGAGGTCCACGATGTGGAGGATGCGTGCGGCCTGAGCCCTCCACCGGCGGGCCGCGTCGACCGGGTCCGCGTCGTGGGCCACCTCCCGTCGATAGTCGCCCTGGGTCAGGCGAACGACGTGACCGCTTCGGATGTCGATCGCGGGGTAGAGGATCACGCCGGAACTGACGCGCAGATCTGGGCGAAGTTGGCCAGCAGGCGCAGACCGGCCCCGCTCGACTTCTCCGGGTGAAACTGGACTCCGTAGAGCGGCGGGCGCGCGATCGCACACGCGAACCGCTCTCCCCACTCGGCGGTCCCCAGGGCATCGGCCGGATCCTCCGGCAGGACGCCGAACGAGTGGACGAAGTAGAACGGCGTCTCGGTCTCGAGGCCCTCGGTCAGCTCGCTGGGGCGCTCCCAGCGCACCGGCTCCCAGCCGATGTGCGGCACCTTGAGGCCGGGCGCGTCGAGCGCCGTGACCTCGCCCGCCACCAAACCGAGGCCATCGGCGCCGCTCTGCTCCGAGGAGCGCTCGAAGAGCAGCTGAAGCCCGAGGCAGATGCCGAGCACCGGCGTGCCCGCGCCGACCCGTTCCGCCACCAGGGCGTCGAGCCCCAGCTCGTGCAGGCGCCGCATGGCGAGGGGGAAGGCCCCCACCCCGGGCAGGATCACGCCGTGCGCGGCCCGCGCCGCATCCGGATCGCTCGTGATCGGCGCCTCGACCCCCACCCGTTCGAGCGCCTTCTCGACCGAGCGCAGGTTGCCCATGCCGTAATTCAGGATCGCGATTCGCGTCATCGCCTCATCCGGTCAGTGTTCCCTTGGTCGAGGGGACCCCGGTCGAGCCGGGATCGATCTCGACCGCCTCGCGAAGGGCGCGGGCGAACGCCTTGAAGCACGCCTCGATCATGTGATGGGCGTTCGACCCGTAACGGGTCCCGAGGTGGAGGGTGAGCTTGGCGTGCGTCGCCACGGCCCGGAAGAACTCCTCCGTCAGCTCGGCGTCGAAGCCGGCGATCGAGATCGGAGGGAGATCCGCCTCGAACAGGCACAGGGGGCGTCCGGAGACGTCGATCGCGCAGATCGCGAGCGCCTCGTCCATCGGCACCGCCATATAGCCGTAACGGCGGATCTGCGCGCGGTCGCCCAGCGCTTCGTCGAGCGCTTGGCCGAGCGCGATGCCCACGTCCTCGACCGTGTGGTGCGCGCCGGTCTCGAGGTCTCCGGTCGCCTTCACCGACAGGCCGAGCGCGCCGTGGCGGGCGAGGAGCTCGAGCATGTGGTCGAGGAAGCCGACCCCGGTCTGAAGCGAAGCCTCTCCCCCATCGAGCGCCAGCGCGACGTCGACCTCGGTCTCCTTGGTCTTGCGGCTGATCTTGGCTGTGCGGCTCATGGGCGTAATGAAATTAGCTGCAAACCATGCAGCTTGGCGGATCAGGGCTCGGCTCGCGCCTGGGCCGATTCGCCGTGCACGGGAAGGCCCTCCGCACGCGCCAGGGCGTCCACGTAGGGTGCCAGCGCGGAGGCCGAGGCGCGTCCATGGTGACCACCGACGTCCGGCGGCGAAACGTCCCCGGGCCAAGCGGGCCCCCGTACCGAGCCGCGCCGCCGGTGGGAAGGACGTGGTTGGAGCCGGCCGCATAGTCGCCGAACGCCGTCCCCCCGCCGGCCCCGACGAAGACGCAGCCGGCGACCCTGGGGCGGGCGGCGATCACGTCGGCGCCCTCGAAGGCGAGCTCCAGGTGTTCGGGGGCGATCGCGTCGGCGAGGGTGAGGGCCGCCTCCCTGCCGGTCGTGGCAACCAGGGCGAGCGGCGCGTTCGCGACGCTGGGTCGCTCCGCCACCAGCGCCTCGACCAGCTCGCCGACGTGTTCGAGCAGGGCGACGTCGGGCGACGCCACCACCATCAGGCCATCGTCGCCGTGCTCCGCCTGGGCGCAGACATCCAGTGCGATCCACTCCGGGCGCGCCGTTCCGTCGGCCACCACCATCAGCTCGCTCGGTCCGGCGATCCCGTCGATCCCGACATCCGCGCTCAGTAGTCGCTTCGCCTCCTGCACGTAGCGGTTTCCGGGGCCGGCGATCAGGTCCACCCGCTGCACCGTCTCGGTCCCAAACGCGAGCGCGGCGATCGCCTGCGCCCCGCCCACCGCGTAGACCTCGCTCACCCCGGCGATCGAGCAGGCCGCGAGCATGGCGGCATCGTGCCGCCCGGAGGCGCCGGGCGGGCTCGCGACCGCAATCCGGGCCGTGCCGGCCACGCGGGCCGCGATCGCGCACATCAGGACGGACGATGGATAGCGGCCCGGCCCCCCGGCGCGTAGACGCCGGCCGCGGCGACGGGCTCCTCCCGGACCTCGATCGCCTGGCCCTCGGGGAGCTCGACGGCCGCGGGGCGGGCCCTCGCCTCGAGCTCGGCGCGCGCCACCGCCTCGATGTTGCGCGCCGCCAGCCGGAGGGCCTCGCGAACGTCGGGCTCGAGCAGTCCCGGGGCCGCCTCGACCGCCTCGGGATCGACCCGAAGCGACTCGGGAAGCTCGTCGCCCAGCGCCTCGGAGACCTCACGGAGCGCCGCGTCGCCCCCGTCGCGAACGCGCTCGACGATCCGCTCGACCTCGGCGGTCACCTCGGCGAGCGGCGGCGCGAGCGACCGCAACCGGCGCGCCAGGTCCGCCGCCCCGCTTCCATCCCATTCCATCAGCTGGGTCCTCAAGGGCCGACCGCCTGCCTGATCCGCTCGGTCAGCGAGTCGACCTCCGCCGCCCGCAGCTTGTGCGCGACCCGGTTGGCGACGAGGCGCGCCGTGCAGACGGTGATCTCCTCCCGCACCTCGAGCTCGTTGTCTTCGAGGGTTCGGCCGGTGTTCACGAGGTCCACGATCCCGTCGGCCAGGCCGACGAGCGGCGCGAGCTCCACCGAGCCCTTGACCTCCACCACCTCGGCCTGACGGCCGCTGTCCTCGAAGTAGCGTGCCGCGATCCGCGGATACTTGGTGGCGATCCGCATCGCCCCAAGCCGCCGCTCTGCCTCGCCGAGGCTCTGGTCGCCCTTTCGCCCGGCCAGGACCATCCTGCAGGCGCCGTAGCGAAGGTCGAGGAGCTCGTACACGGCTCGGTCGCTCTGCTCGAGCAACACGTCCTTGCCGGTGATCCCCAGGTCGGCCGCTCCCGCCTCGACATAGGTCGGGACGTCCGACGGCCGCATGGTGACGACGACCAGCCCCCCGGTGACGAACACCAGCGAGCGAGATTCCCCCCGAAGCTCGGTCGTGGAGATCCCGATCCGGTCGAGGAGCCCCAGCGTGCCCTCGAACAGCGCGCCCCTGGGGACGGCGAGCTTCACGGCGCCCTCCTCCCGCGCCCGCGCGCCGGAGACCTCCGCGAGCCTCACGCCCCCTCCCCCGTCTGCGCGGCATCCGCTCCGCCGGCGCCACCCGCTCCTCCTCGGCCTGCGCGATGTGGACCCGCTCCAGGTAGAGCGCGAACCCCGCGGCGGGAAGCGACCATCCGAACCTGGCCATGAGCTCGTCGTATCGCCCGCCGCCGCCGAGGACGTGGCCCACCGCAGGGTCGTAGACCTCGACGATGGCCCCGGTGTAGTAGCCCAGGTCCCGGAGCAGGCCGAGGTCGAGCTGGACGCGATCGGCGACGCCCGATGCCGCCACCGCGTCATGGGTGGCGGCAAGGCGCTGGATCGCGCGATCCACCGTGGCACCCCCCAGCTCGCGCGCTTGGGCGAGCACCTCGGGGCCTCCCCGCAATCCGGGAAGGCGCAGCAGCGTCTCCCGCTCCGCCGCGCCGATCTCCAATCGGTCCACCTCGGCCTCTAGCCCGACGAGGTCGTGGCGCGCGAGCACCCGCAGGATCGACTCGCGTCGCTCACCCGTGACCCCGTGCTGGCTGAGGAGCTGGCGGTAGAGGTCCGCGTCTCCGAGCCCGATCACGGCTCGGGTCAACCCCACCGCGTCCAGGGCGGCGGCGAGCACCTCGATCACCTCCGCGGTGCCTTCGGGAGCCTCGACCCCGATCAGCTCCACACCTGCCTGGGAGAACTCGCGCATCTGGCCGCGCTGGGGGCGGATCGCCCGGTAGGCGTTCCCCAAGTAGCAGAACCGGAAAGGCGGCTCCGCGTCTGCGAGCCGGGTGGCGACCAGCCGGGCGATGGGGACGGTCATGTCGGTGCGCATCGCCAACAGCTCGCCGTCCTCGTCGAAGAACCGGTACGCGGCGGGCGCGCCCAGCTCGTCGCCGCGGGCCAGCACGTCGTGGTACTCGATCGTCGGCGTGGCGACCTCGCCGTACCCGAATCGCTCGAAGGCCTCGGCGAGCGCGGCCTCGAGCCGTCGCAGCTCCCGCATCTCGTCGGGCAGCACGTCTCGTGTTCCTGGGGGTATCCGATGGGTGGTCATGATCGAAGCACCGAACGGCGCCCCCTCTGGCCGCCGCTAAGCGGGGACAGGCTCCACAGCGACCCGCTCGATCCTGGCGCCCAGGTCCCGCAGCCGCAGGTCGATCCGCTCGTACCCACGGTCGATCTGGGTGATGTTGCCGATCTCCGAGGTGCCCTCGGCCGCCAGCGCGGCGATGACCATCGCCATCCCCGCGCGGATGTCGGGGCTGTCGACTCGCTCGCCGTGAAGACGGCTCGGACCGTTGACGATCGCCCGGTGGGGATCGCACAACGTGATCCGAGCGCCCATCGCGACCAGCTTGTCGACGAAGAACAGCCGGTTCTCGAACATCTTCTCGAAGATCAGGATCTCGCCTCGCGCCTGGGTGGCGAGCGCGAGGGCGATCGAGGTGAGATCGGCGGGGAATGCCGGCCAGGGCCCATCGTCGATCTTCGGGGTCATCTCACCGACGTCGACCTTGATCTCCAGCGGCTGGTCGGGCGGCACGAGCACGTCCCGTCCCTCGATCATCGACTGCAGCCCCAGCCGGCGGAACTGGCGTCGGATCATGATCAGGTCGTCGGGCTCGACGTCGCGAACCCGGAGCTCCCCACCGGTGGCGGCCGCCAGCGCCATGAAGCTCGCCACCTCGATGTGATCCGGGCAGATCGCGTGCTCCGCCCCGCCGAGCTTGTCCCGGCCGTGAACGGTCATCACGTTGGAGCCGATGCCGTCGATCTGCGCCCCCATCTGGACGAGCAGCCGCGCCAGGTCCTGCACGTGAGGCTCGCAGGCAGCATTGGAGATCGTGGTGGGGCCCTCGGTCAGGGCGGCCGCCATCAGCGCGTTCTCCGTCGCCATCACCGAGGGCTCGTCCATGAAGATCCGGCTGGGGGCGAGTCCACCCTCCGGCACCGCGATCTCCAGCCATCGGGCGCCCCGGATCAGGGCCCCCATGTCGCGGAACGCGTCGAGATGGGCGTCGATCCGGCGCCGCCCGATGAAGTCCCCTCCCGGCGGCGGCATGCGAACCTCGCCGAACCGCGCCAGCAGCGGGCCGGCGAGCAGGAGCGAGGCGCGGATCCGCGCCGCCAGCTCCTCGTCGACCTCGGTGTCGACAACCGCGTCGGCCTGCAGATGGAGGTTGTCGCCGCTCCAGTCCACCTTGACGCCGAGTCGCTCCAGCAGCGCCACCTGGGTCTCGGTGTCCCTGATTCGCGGCACGTTGGTGAGCACGAGCTCCTCGTCGGTGAGCAGGCAGGCGGCGATGATCGGCAGGGCGGCGTTCTTGTTTCCCGCGGCGACGATCTCGCCCGACAGGGGCGCGCCACCCTCGATTAAGAATTTCTCCATCAGATGCCTCGATCCGCGGCCATCAGGTTCGGCGGCTAGGGTAACAACGGGTCTGTTAGCGAGAGACTGCATGAAGGAGACTTGTTCGGGGCCGAGCGCGAACTCCTCTTTTCTGTACGAGGCTGCACAAAGGAGAGTTTTCGGGGCCAGTGCTAACTTCCCTGGTCTGTGAGCGCGAGGATGCATGAAGGAGGCCTGTGATGTCCGTGCCCGCTCGTGAGGATGCCTGGGAGCTCGTTTGCGAGTGGATCGCCGCGGACTCCTTGCGAAAGCACGTGCTCGGGGTCGAGGCCGCGATGCGCTCCTACGCTCGGCGGGAGTCCGAGGACGCCGAGCTCTGGGGGATCACCGGGCTGGTCCACGACCTGGACTACGAGCGCTATCCCGATCCGGAGACCGGACATCCCCGGATGGCGCTCGAGGAGCTGCGCCGGCTCGGCTACCCGGAGGAGCTGCTGGATGCCGTGGCCGGACACGCCGAGTACCTGAACGTGCCCCGTACGACGCCCCTGGCGAAGACCCTGTTCGCGGTGGACGAGCTCTCCGGCTTCATCTCGGCGTGCGCGCTCGTCCGCCCCACCGGTATCGCGGGCCTGAAGCCGAAGTCCGTTCGCAAGAAGCTCAAGCAGCCCTCGTTTGCGGCCAAGGTCGATAGGGAGCAGATCCGTCGAGGCATCGAGGAGCTGGGCGTCGACGAGAGCGAGCACATCCAGCTGATCGTCGATGCGATGGCCGAGCGAGCGGACGAGCTCGGCCTGACGGCGTCACCCGACGCGTCGGGGTGAGGCGCGGCGTCAAGATCGATCGGGCCGCGGGGCGTCCCGAGCCGGGTGGCCTCAGCGCCAGCGCCCCCCGGCCTTGGCCCACTCGAGGAGGTGATCGACGGAGCAGAAATCGTCGGGAACACGGGGCTCCGCGGTGCCGGACGAGCAGCACATGCCCCTCGCCCAACTCTAGGCCACAGTGCGCGCAGGTGATCGGGCTGCGGTCGAGCGACACGGGCTCGTCGGGCTCACCGGGCTCCCAGTGCGCGCCCTGGATGGCCCAGGGAACGACGTGCTCAAGCCGACAGAATGTCGCTCGCCTGGCGCCCGCGGGCTCGTAGGCGCGAAAGCCGTCGTCCTGCTCGACGTCCGAGCCGCACCACGTGCATTTGTCGGTGATCGGCGGAATATCTTGCACAGCGATGGCGTCGATCAGGATAGTCGCGCTCGAGGGGGACGAGACGGGCCAGAGCTGCTCGCGCAGGCGCTTAGAGTCCTCGACCCCGAGGTGATCGGGCTCGAGGTCGGGTCCGTGCACTTCGACCTATCGCTTGCCAATCGGCGACGGACGCGCAACGCCGGCTGCGAGGAGGCGGCCGCCGCAATGCGCGAAACCGGCCTCGGCCTCAAGGCGGCGACGATCACGCCCGAGGGCGCGGACGACGTGGGCAGCCCCAACCGGATCCTGCGCGAGGCGATCGACGGCAAGGTGATCCTGCGGACCGGACGCAGGATCCCCGGGGTGACGCCCGTCGGCGGCGTGCACCATCCGATCGCCGTCTGCCGGATGGCGGTCGGGGACGCGTACGGCGCGGAGCAGTGGAGGGAGGCCTCCGACGGGGACGAGCTGGCGCATCGCACGGAGACCATCCGTCGCTCCGACTGTCGGGCCGTCGCCGAGTACGCCTTTCGGACTGCGAAGCAGTGGGCGGGCGCGTCTACGGCGGGCCGAAGTGGACGGTGAGCCCCATCTACGAGGGGATGCTGAAGGAGGAGATGGATGCCGCCTCGAAGCGACATCCGGAGATCGCCTACGAGCCGGTGCTGATCGACGCCACGCTCGCCGGTTTGGTGAGCGGGGCGGCCTCTGAGCCGCTCGTGATCCCGTGCCTCAACCGCGACGGTGATCTGCTCTCCGACCTGGTGCTCCCGCTCTTCGGGTCGATCGCCGGGGCGGAGTCGATCCTGCTCTCGCTCGACGACGAGCTGCGCACCACTGTCGCGATGGCGGAGGCGCCGCATGGCACCGCGCCGGCTCTTCAGGGGAAGGACGTGGCCAACCCGATGGGGATGATCCTGGCGGCCGCTGCACTCCTGCACCACGCGGCCGAGGCCGGGGCGCCCGAGGCCGAGCCGGCGTCGCAGGCCGTCTATCGATCGGTCCTGGGAGCGACGGCGGCGGGAATCCGGACCCCGGACCTGGGCGGGCACGCCGGGACCACCGAGTTCACCGACGAGGTGATCTCGCGGGTGCGGGCCAAGCTCGCGTAGCGACGCCACCAGCCATCGAAACCCGAGTTACTCCGGACATGGCGTCACAACTCGGGTTTCGGCGACGACCCGAGCCCGGGGCTCAGGTGAGTGGCTGGGGGCCGGCTGTCCTCCCGACCCGGCTCCGACCCGGCGCCACTGGACGATCTTGCGGTCGCGAATCACGAAGGAGGTCTTCGCGGGCTCGCCGGCGCCGGACCCGCAGGTACCCGGCCCGGGGCGTTCGGTGAGCCGAAAGGTCGCGGTGGTGAACTGGCCGGCGGACTCCGCGCCGACGAGGCGGGCGCCGCAGGGCAGCGACGGTTGAAGCGCCTGGCGTCGTCGCGGCTGCGGATGTGGAGCAGCAGCGGGCCGTTCTCGGCGACACTGGGGATCGCGAAATAGCCGGCGGCGCCGTCGACGTCACCGCGGCGAAGCGCGGTCACCCAGCCGTCGATCACGTCGACATCGTCGGGATCGGCGCGCCCGGCGATCTCGGTGGGGGGAGCCGCCGGAATCCGCGCGCCCGCCGCCGCATCCCGCGAGGGCGAGGAGGACCGCGACCCCGATGCCCGCCGCCAATGCGCGTGGAGCCACCCATTCAGTATGGACACCCGGGCCAGGTCGCTTGACGTCCTTCGGATCTGATACGAACATATGTTCGTATGGCTCGGAGAGCGACAGACACGTAATCGCCGGCGCGCTCATCCCGCGGTTCGCACTCCTGGCGACCCTCGAACAGCGGCGAAGCCTGCTCTCTAGGGCGCTGGCGCTGGCCCCCGAGCCGGGTGGGCCCGAGGTCGTCGGGGAGCCATCGGGAGCCGCCGAGGCGTCCGGCGCCGCGCCGGCACGCGCCTCGTCGCGGCAACGAGCGCTGCCCGAGTCCCACGGGCGCCGCCCGACCCGGAGCGCGCCGAGTCGGCCTGGGAGAAGGCGCTGCGACGCCTGGAGGGGGTCGGGGCGCGGGTCGAGCCGGCGCGACCGGGCGAGGCGTTCTTCCAGGCCGCGGGCCTGGTGGGGCTGTGGGGCGAAGCCTGGAGAGGGTGCTGCAGCGGGCGCGGGAGGCGATCGGGCCGGGAGCCAGCCTCGGGGCGGGGTCGAGCCGGCTCTGCGCCCACGCCGCCG
>CAVWWY010000008.1:0-29288 GCA_963758865.1 uncultured bacterium
AAGGCCGGCGGCGACCTACTCTCCCAGGCAGTTGCCCACCAAGTACCATCGGCGCTGAGGGGCTTAACGGCTCTGTTCGGAATGGGAAGAGGTGTTTCCCCCTCGCTATGGCCACCGAAATCGCTCGGGACCGCGCGGTCCCGGCGAGGCTTGAAAACTGCACGCAGGCCAAAAGGGAAAAAACAACCGTCAAGCCCTCGACCCATTAGTACCGGTCTGCTGAGCGCGTTGCCGCGCTTACACAGCCGGCCTATCAACCTGGTGGTCTACCAGGGGTCTTACTCCCTCAAGGGGATGGGAGAGCTCATCTCGAGGTTGGCTTCCCGCTTAGATGCCTTCAGCGGTTATCCAATCCGCACGTAGCTAACCTGCAATGCCCTTGGCAGGACAACAGATACACCAGAGGTGCGTTCATCCCGGTCCTCTCGTACTAAGGATGACTCCTCTCAACTCTCCAACGCCCGTGGCAGATAGGGACCGAACTGTCTCACGACGTTCTGAACCCAGCTCGCGTACCGCTTTAATGGGCGAACAGCCCAACCCTTGGGACCTACTCCAGCCCCAGGATGCGACGAGCCGACATCGAGGTGCCAAACCGGTTCGTCGATGTGGACTCTTGGAACCGATAAGCCTGTTATCCCCGGAGTACCTTTTATCCGTTGAGCGACGGCGCTTCCACTTGCAACCGCCGGATCACTAAGCCCAACTTTCGTTCCTGCTCGACCCGTCGGTCTCGCAGTCAAGCTCCCTTGGTGCCTTTACACTCTACGCACGATTTCCAACCGTACTGAGGGAACCTTTGGGCGCCTCCGTTACTCTTTGGGAGGCGACCGCCCCAGTCAAACTGCCCGCCTGACACTGTCCGCATCCCGGATCACGGCGATGCGTTAGAAGCCCAGAACACCAAGGGTGGTATCTCAAGGACGGCTCCCCGGCGGCCGAAGCCACCGGTTCACAGCCTCCCACCTATCCTGAGCGAGATGTCCCAGACTCCAATATCAGGTTGCAGTAAAGGTTCACGGGGTCTTTCCGTCTTGCCACGGGTACTCGGCATCTTCACCGAGACTTTAATTTCGCCGAGCCCCTCGTTGAGACAGCGTCCAAGTCGTTACGCCATTCGTGCAGGTCGGAACTTACCCGACAAGGAATTTCGCTACCTTAGGACCGTTATAGTTACGGCCGCCGTTTACCGGGGCTTAGCTTCGCTGCTTCGCGCAAAGCGCTAACAACTCCGCGTAACCTTCCGGCACCGGGCAGGCGTCAGCCCCTATACGTCGTCTTTCGACTTAGCAGAGGCCTGTGTTTTTGGTAAACAGTCGCTTGGACCTATTCACTGCGGCCCCCTCGGGCTCCGTCAGCAAGTGACTTCACCCTACCGGGGCGTCCCTTCTCCCGAAGTTACGGGACGATTTTGCCGAGTTCCTTAACGAGGGTTAGCTCGCTCACCTGAGTATTCTCAACTTGTCCACCTGTGTTGGTTCTCGGTACGGGCACGAGCGTCCTGCCTAGAGGTTTTTCTTGGAGGCATGGGTGCAGGGACTCGCCGGCGGTCAAGCCAGCTGGCATTGCGCCTCGCGTCAAACGCCGCGGCGGATTTCCCTACCGCGACTAGCTACGCGCTTGCCCCAGGACGACCATCGCCTGGGTTCCCTTGCCCTTCCTCGTCACCCCTTCGGTCATAGCGGACGCGACGTGGTACGGGAATATCAACCCGTTGGCCATCGGCTACGCCTCTCGGCCTCGCCTTAGGTCCCGACTAACCCTGAGCAGACGAACTTTACTCAGGAAACCTTGGACAATCGGTGGAGGGGATTCTCACCCCTCTTGCGCTACTCATGCCGGCATTCTCACTTCCCGACGCTCCACGACCGCTCACGCGACCGCTTCACAGCGATCGGGAACGCTCTCCTACCGAACGGGCCGCCCGCAGGCGGCTCGATCCCACAGCTTCGGAGGCTGGCTTAAGCCCCGTTGAATTCTCCGCGCCCGAACACTTGACCAGTGAGCTGTTACGCACTCTTTCAAGGGTGGCTGCTTCTAAGCCAACCTCTTGGTTGTCTCGGCATTCGAACATCGTTCTCCACTTAGCCAGCACTTAGGGTCCTTAGCTGGTGGTCTGGGTTGTTTCCCTCTCGCGTACGAAGTTTATCCCCCGCACGCTGACTCCCGGAGTGAACATGTTGGTCTTCGGAGTTTGCCTGAAGTCGGTAACCTGGTAGGGCCCCTAGTCCAAGCAGTGCTCTACGGCCAACACGTACATATCCGAGGCTATACCTAAATATATTTCGGAGAGAACCAGATATCTCTGGGCTTGCTTAGCCTTTCACTCCTATCCACAGGTCATCCGCCCAGTTTTCAACCTAGGTCGGTTCGGTCCTCCACGAGGTCTTACCCCCGCTTCAACCTGCCCATGGATAGCTCGCCCAGTTTCGGGTCTACCGCCAGTGACTGAGTCGCCCTGTTCGGACTCGCTTTCGCTGCGGCTCCGCTCATCGCTTAACCTCGCCACTGACGAGTAACTCGCCGGCCCGTTATGCAAAAAGTACGCCGTCACGCCCGAAGGCGCTCCGACCACTTGTAGGCACGCGGTTTCAGGTGCTATTTCACTCCCCTTCCGGGGTGCTTTTCACCTTTCCCTCACGGTACTAGTTCACTATCGGTCACCAGGGAGTACTTAGCCTTGGAGGGTGGTCCCCCCAGGTTCAGACCGCGTTTCACGGCAGCGGTCCTACTCAGGAACTTCGATCGACAGGTCAGTGCCCTTTCGCTTACGGGGCGGTTGCCCTCTATGGCGCGAGGTTCCACTCGACTTCAGCTAGAGCCTGACTTGGTAACTGTCGCCGGATCAGGCACGATCCGGACACGAAGCCCTACGACCCCCGCCAGGCAACGCGTGCCCGCTTTCACCTGGCAGGTTTAGGCTCGTCCCCTTTCGCTCGCCACTACTCAGGGAGTCTCGGTTGATTTCCTTTCCTCGGGGTACTGAGATGTGTCAGTTCCCCCGCTTGCCTTCCATCGCCTATGTATTCAGCGATGGATGACGCCGCATTACCGGCGCCGGGTTTTCCCATTCGGAGATCCGCGGATCAAAGGCTGTTCAGCGCCTCACCGCGGCTTATCGCAGCCGTCCACGTCCTTCATCGGCTCCTGGTGCCAAGGCATCCACCGTGTGCCCTTAGCATCTTGACGGTGAGCTCCGGTCACGCCAGGAAAGCGTGACCGGTGCATGCTCCGCCGCGCCCGAAGGCGCGGTCGGTGCAAAATACCCTTTTGGCCTTTGTGCAGTTTTCAAGCTCCGCCGGGGCCGACTGACGGAGGCATTCCGCCGGCGGTCCCTCAAAACTGAGCAGCGACGCGCGGCCCGGCCGCACGTCCGGTCGACATCGGGATTGCTCCCTAGAAAGGAGGTGATCCAGCCGCAGCTTCCGCTACGGCTACCTTGTTACGACTTCACCCCAATCACGAGCCCCACCTTCGACGGCTGCCTCCCAAGGGTTAGCTCACCGGCTTCGGGTGTTGCCCGCTTTCGTGGTGTGACGGGCGGTGTGTACAAGGCCCGGGAACGTATTCACCGCGGCGTTGCTGATCCGCGATTACTAGCAACTCCACCTTCATGGAGGCGAGTTTCAGCCTCCAATCCGAACCGAGACGCGCTTTTTGGGATTTGCTCCACCTCGCGGTATTGCATCCCTTTGTACGCGCCAATGTAGCACGTGTGTAGCCCTGGACATAAGGGGCATGATGACTTGACGTCATCCCCACCTTCCTCCGGTTTGTCACCGGCAGTCTCCCATGAGTCCCCAACTGAATGCTGGCAACATGGGACAGGGGTTGCGCTCGTTGCGGGACTTAACCCAACATCTCACGACACGAGCTGACGACAGCCATGCACCACCTGTGAAGGTGTCCCGAAGGAAAGGTGTGTTTCCACACCGGTCACCCACATGTCAAGCCCAGGTAAGGTTCTTCGCGTTGCGTCGAATTAAACCACATGCTCCGCTGCTTGTGCGGGCCCCCGTCAATTCCTTTGAGTTTTAGCCTTGCGGCCGTACTCCCCAGGCGGGGCACTTAATGCGTTAGCGCCGGCACGGGAGGAGTCGACACCTCCCACACCTAGTGCCCATCGTTTACAGCGTGGACTACCAGGGTATCTAATCCTGTTCGCTCCCCACGCTTTCGCGCCTCAGCGTCAGTACCGTCCCAGCGAGCTGCCTTCGCCATAGGTGTTCCTCCTGATATCTGCGCATTCCACCGCTACACCAGGAATTCCACTCGCCTCTTCCGGACTCTAGCCCGACAGTATCCACCGGCATTCCAGGGTTGAGCCCTGGACTTTCACAGCGGACTTACCGGGCCGCCTACGCGCGCTTTACGCCCAATGATTCCGGACAACGCTAGCCCCCTACGTATTACCGCGGCTGCTGGCACGTAGTTAGCCGGGGCTTCTTCTGGAGGTACCGTCAGTGCGGTCGGCTGTTCGCCGCCACACCTTCGTCCCTCCTGAAAGGGGTTTACAACCCGAAGGCCTTCTTCCCCCACGCGGCGTTGCTGCGTCACGCTTTCGCGCATTGCGCAAGATTCCCCACTGCTGCCTCCCGTAGGAGTCTGGGCCGTGTCTCAGTCCCAGTGTGGCTGATCGTCCTCTCAGACCAGCTACCCATCGTTGCCTTGGTGAGCCGTTACCTCACCAACAAGCTAATGGGCCGCGGGCCCCTCCCAATGCGGAGGCCGAAGCTTCCTTTACTCGCTGCGCTTGAGCGCAGCGAGCACATCCGGTATTAGCCCGAGTTTCCTCGGGTTGTCCCGGTCATCGGGGCAGGTTACCCACGTGTTACTCACCCGTTCGCGGCTTTGCTCCAGGGCAAGCCCTGGTTCGTCGCTCCACTTGCATGTGTTAGGCACGCCGCCAGCGTTCGTCCTGAGCCAGGATCAAACTCTCCGTAAAAAGTGACTCGAGGGTTTCAATCCCGGCACCCCAGTCACGGGGAGGCGCCGAAGCGCCCGGGGCCGAAGCCCCATGCCGAGTCCTCTGTCTCAGAGAGTTGCCATGCCTGGCAGGCCACCGAGTACACAATCCGGTGGCCGGCATGACAGGGTTGTTGGCCCGTCGCCCGAGGCCGAAAGGCCCGAGCGGCGGGTCGGACGTGGTCACGAGCCTCGGGACGTCGTCCCTCGGCTCGCGCGCTGCTCAGTTTTCAAGGACCGTCATGCGCTTGCCCGGAGGGATTCTCCGGACAGGCGCAACTCGCCCCGAAGGCGACCATCGAGTATATCGGCCGACGCTGGCCCCCTGCAAGAGCGCCGGGCTTCCAGGTCGAGGTGACCAGTGTAGCCGGGCGGTCAAGCGCCGCCGGCGATCCGGATCCGCGCGTGGCGGCGCTTTCCCACCTGGAGCACCTGGCCGTCGAGCTCCGTCGCGGCCACGTCGAGCGCACCCGGCTCGACCACCCGCCCGCCGATCCGAACTCCGCCCTGGTCGATCAGGCGCCGCGCCTCGCTGCGGCTGACCCCGAACCGCTCGGCCAGCACCGCGGGCAGGTGGACCGCGCCATTCGGTCCGTCCGCCTCGACGGTCACCTCGTCGACATCAGCCGGGATCTCCCCGCGCACGTGCACCTGGTCGAAGCGCGCCTCCGCCGCGGCCGCGGCGTCCGCCCCCCAGAAGCGCTCCACGAGCCGGCGCGCGAGCTCGCGCTTCGCCTCGCCGGGGTGGCGATCCGGATCGAGCTGCGAGTCGAGCAGCAGCCGGTAGTAGGCGTCCATCACGTCGTCGGGGATGCTCATCAGCTTTCCGAACATGTCCTCGGGCGCATCCGTCACCCCCACGTAGTTGCCCAGCGACTTGCTCATCCGCCGCACCCCGTCCGTGCCCGGGAGGATGGGCAGGGTCAGGATCGACTGGGGGGATTGCCCGTAAGCGCTCCTGGACGTCGCGGCCGAGCAGCAGGTTGAACTTCTGATCGCTGCCGCCGACCTCCACGTCGGCCTCGACCGCCACCGAGTCGTATCCCTGGAGCACGGGATAGAGCAGCTCCAGCACCGAGATCGGCTCCGCCGCCTTCATCCGACGCGCCGAACTCCTCGCGCTCGAGCAGCCGGGCGACGGTGAATCGCCGGATCAGGCCGAACAGCTCGTCGCTCGGCATCGAGAGCCACTCGCTGTTGCGGCGAACCTCGGTCCGCTCGGGATCGAGCACCTTGAACGCCTGCTCGGAGAAGGTGCGGGCATTGGCGTCGATCTCGGCATCGCTCAGCACGGGGCGCTCCGCCGAGCGACCGCTCGGGTCCCCGACCCGCGCGGTGTAGTCGCCGACGATCAGCACCACCCGGTGTCCCGCATCCTGAAAGGCGCGCAGCCTGGCGAGCACCACCACGTGCCCGAGATGGATGTCGGGCGCGGTCGGATCGATGCCCAGCTTGACCCGAAGCTCGCGTCCGAGCGCGAGTTGCTCCGCGAGACGGCCCTCCGGCAGCGCGTCGATGGCGCCCTCCGTCAGGCGCCGCGCCTCCTCGGCAACCGCCGAATCCGTCACCGGCCCAATGCTAGACTGACGCGCTCGCTCGGCGGGATTCGCCGTCCCGCCTGCTTTCCTTGGGTGACGTCGTATCGGGCGGTCCGCCGCCCATGTTCGCTGCCGCCGAGCGCTCTCCGACATGGTCACGACCAGAGCGAGACCGGATGGCTCCGAGGCTTAGGTTTCCAAAGCGCCGCACGCCCCCCGGCGCGCCCACGCCGACGCCCCCACGTCGAGCGAGGCGGGCGGCCCTGCGAGGCCCAACGGCGGACAAGTCGAACGGCTCGGGCCCACCCGGGCGGACCCTCTCCCCTCCCCCGGCGCCCACCGACCCGCAACCCGCCGCGTCGCCGCCCAAGGCTGAAGAAGCTTCGCTTCGCGCTCGTCTTCGCCGGGCTCTCCGTGCTCGCCCTCATCTCGTGGATCTTCGGGATCATGATGGCCGTCGCCAGCGACCTCCCGCAGCTCGAGGATCGGGCCCAGTTTCGAGCGCGCCCAGAACTCGGTCGTCTACGACATCAACGGCGAGCAAGATCGCCACCCTGACCAACAACGAGGGGCGCATCCTGATCGACTCGGGCGACATCGCCCCGGTGATCAAGGAGGCCACCGTCTCGATCGAGGACCAGCGCTTCTACGGGCATCGCGGGGTCGACTTCCAGGGCATCGGCCGCGCCGTCGTCCAGGACGTCCTCCACACCGGCGCCTCCCAGGGAGGCTCGACGATCACCGAGCAGTTCGTCAAGAACGCCCTCCGCGCCCAGGACAGCCGCACCGTGTTCCAGAAGCTGCGCGAGGCCGCGCTCGCCTACCAGCTCGAGCGCCACTGGGACAAGGACAAGATCCTCACCCAGTACCTGAACGAGATCTACTTCGGGGAGGGCGCCTACGGGATCGAGGAGGCCTCGAAGACCTACTTCGGCGGGAATCACCCCGGATGCGGCGAGGAGGGCAACCCCGCCTGCGCCGCGGACCTCCTCCCGTGGGAGGCGGCGCTCCTGGCCGGAATCATCGCCAACCCAAGCGCGTATGACCCGCGAACCAATCCCGAGACGTCGCTCGCGCGCCGAAACCTCGTGCTCCAGAAGATGGCCGAGCAGGGCTACATCACCCGGAACGGAGTACCAGCAGTACGCGCGGACGGCCCGTGCCCAAGCCGTCGCAGATCGAGACTCCCCAGAGGACTCCAAGGCGCCCTACTTCACCTCCTGGCTCCGCCAGCAGCTGGTGAACAAGTACGGGGCCGGGGAGGCCTTCGGCGGCGGGCTCGACGTGCAATCGACGCTCGATCTCAACCTCCAGAACCAGGTCCAGGAGATCGCCAACGGCCGAACCGCTCGGCGTCGGCCTCAACTCCGCTGTGGTCGTGCTCGACAACGCAACCGGCGGCGTCCGGGCGATGGTCGGCGGCACCGACTACTCGAAGGAGCCGTTCAACCTCGCCACGCAGGGACACCGCCAGCCCGGCTCCGCGTTCAAGCCGTTCACCCTCGTCACCGCGCTCGAGCAGGGCCACTCCCCGATCAGGTGTTCACCTCCGCGCCGCAGCAGCTCCCCTTCCAGGGCGCAGGTCCCGGGCAAGCAAGGGAAGCGAGCCCAAGGTCGTGAACGAGCTGTTCGAGGTCGCAGAACTACGACGACCAGTACCTCGGCAGCGCCTCGATCGCCACCGCGACGACGTACTCCGACAACTCGGTCTACTCCCAGCTCGGGATGTCGCTTGACGGCGGGCCCGCCGCGGTCGCCGCGACGGCGCACAAGATGGGCATCGAGGCCGACCTCTCGACGAGCGCCGCGAAGTACTCCGTCGGCGGCGGCCCGTTCGAGCCATACAACCCCGCGCTGATCCTCGGCGGCCTGGAGACGGGGGTGTCTCCGCTCGAGATGGCGCACGCCTACCTGACGCTTCAGCACAACGGCCAGCTCGTGAGCGGTACGATGGCCGACTCCCCGACCGACCCGGTCGCGATCAACAAGGTCAGCGATGCGCCGCCCGGCGACGGCGGGGACCTGATCGAGCCCAACGACGGCGGCCCCGGCTACGACAAGGTCGAGACCAAGCAGGTCATCTCCCCGACCGTCGCCGCCACCGCCCGAACCATCCTGCACACGGTGGTCACCTCGGGCACCGGTTCGAACGCGTACACCGGCGACCCGACCGAGTGGGGGAAGACCGGGACCACCGAGAACAACGGCGACGCGTGGTTCGTCGGCGCGAATCAGGACATAACGATCGCCATCTGGGTCGGGCACGCCGACTCGCTGAAGCCGATGTTGACCGAGTACGGCGGCGCGCCGGTGGACGGCGGCACGATTCCGGCGCTGATCTTCAACGAGGTGGTCAGCGCCTACGAGCTGCTGAAGGACGAGGAGGATCCCGGGAAGCCGCCGAAGGCGCTCGGCGCCCTCCGAGACGCCCACCACCCCCGCTCCGAGCACCCCCTCGGCTCCGGCGACCGAGGCTCCATCCACGGAGAGCGCGCCGTCGGGCCAGGCGCCCTCGTCCGGCACCGGTCGCAGTCCCAGGCTCCGTCCCAACCGCAGTCCACCGGCCCACCGCCGTCCGCCGGATCGGCGGGTCCTCGTCCGGCGGCGCGCCGTCCACCGGCGGGGTCTCCGGCTAGGAGGACGCCGCCTCGCGCAGCGGGCGCGAGAGGTACTCGCTGCCCGCCGCGCAGAATCGCCACGGCAGCTCCGTGGCGCGGCTGATGCCGATCCGGGGGCCGGTCGACCACCCTCACACCCCTCCAGCCGTCCTCGCGCTCGCCGAGCGCGAATGGAGGCTCGGTGAGCGAGGGCGCGGTTCATCTCGAGCCCGATCCCGAGCGCCTCGGTCAGCTTGCCCGGCCCCGAGCACAGCTCTCGCCTCTGCTCGCGCCCCCGCCGGCGGCGCATCTGCTCGACGCCCCATCGCGGCTCCAGGGCCCTGATCAGCACCGCCGCCGCCTGCTCCCTCGGGCTCGCAGACGAAGTTGAGGCAGGCGTGGATGCCGTAGGAGCGATAGACGTAGGCCCGCCCGGGCGGCCCGAAGAGCGGCGCGGTGCGCTCGGTGAGCCCGACGTGCGCGTGGCAGGCGGGATCGTCGCGCTCGTAGCTCTCGGTCTCGACGATCACCCCGCCCACGCCGTCGAAGCGACAGCGAGCAGCCGACCAGCTCCCGGGCGACCTCGTGCACGGAGCGATCGAAGAACGACTCGTCCAGCCTCCAGCGGGCGGGCTCGTCCCTCGCCCGGGCGCCAGCGCGGGCTCGTCGCCCCGCTCATCGGCGGTCCCTCCCCGCAGCTCGGCCAGCGCCGCCCGCGCGCGCGTCGAGCTGCTCGGCGATCCGCGGCCGACGCGGTGCCCCCCGCGGAGACTCTTCGACTCGAGCCACCGCCCCCGGGCGAGCACCTCGTAGTAGGAGTCGTCGAGCAGCTCGGAGTGGCGGCGGAGATCGTCCGGCGTGAGCTCGGAGAGGGCCTTGCCCTGCTCGAGCGCCTCGCGCACCAGCCCGCCAACCACCCCATGCGCCTCCCGGAAAGGCATGCCCTTGCGGACCAGCAGGTCGGCGACGTCCGTCGCGGCCAGGAACTCGTCGGCCGCCGCCTCGGCCAGCCGCTCGCGATCGAAGCTCAGGCCCGCGAGCATCGGCTCCGCGGCCTCGAGGCAGAGCTCGAGGTTGTCGACGGCGTCGAACAGCGCCTCCTTGTCCTCCTGGAGGTCCTTGGAGTAGGCGAGCGGCAGGCCGTGCATCACGCCCGCCAGGGTCAGGAAGCTCGAGCGAGATCCGCGGCGCCTTGGCCCGCAGCAGCTCGGCCGCGTCGGGGTTCTTCTTCTGCGGCATGATGCTCGAGCCCGAGGAGAAGCCCTCGCCCACCTCGCAGAACGAGAACTCGTCGCTCGACCAGAGCACGATCTCCGCGCCCAGGCGGGAGAGGTGCATCGCGCAGATCGACGCCGCGGACAGGTAGTCGAGCACGAAGTCGCGGTTGGAGACCGCGTCGATCGAGTTGGGGGAGGGCCGCGCGAAACCGAGCTCGGAGGCGCTGCGCTCGCGATCGAGCTCCCAGTTCAGCCCGGCGAGCGCCCCCGAGCCCAGCGGCATCGCCATGGTCGAGCGCCGGGCGAAGCTCGAAGCGGATCGCGTCGCGCTCGAGCATCCAGAAATAGGCCAGCAGGTGGTGGCCCAGATAGACGGGCTGCGCGCGTTGCAGGTGCGTGTATCCGGGCATCGGCCAGTCGCGGTGAGCCTCGGCGAGCGCCAGCAGCCGATCCATCAGCCCGCCGATCAGCTCCCGAGCCGCGCTCGGCCCGCTCGCGGACGTACAGCGCGGTGTCGGTCGCCACCTGGTCGTTGCGGGAGCGCGCCGTGTGGAGCTTGCCGCCGAGCGGGCCGAGGATCTCGGTGACACGGCGCTCGATCGCCATGTGGATGTCCTCGTCGCCGTCGGCGAACTCGAACTCCCCGCGCTCGAGCTCCGTCGCGACGGTGTCCAGGGCGCCGTCGAGGGCGCCGAGCTCGTCCTCGGTCAGCACCCCCGCCTCCCGCAGGGCGCGGGCGTGCGCACGGGAGCCGCGCATGTCCTGGGGCCAGAGGCGCCTGATCGAAGCCGATCGACGCGTTCAGCCGGTCGAACAACGGGTCGGGCGAATCGCCAAGGCGCGACACGCGGGCCAGTTTATGGAGCGGATAGGCTGACCCCACCATGAGGCTCCTCGTCACCGGGGCGACCGGCAAGGTCGGCAACGCGGTCGCCCGCAAGCTCGCCGAGCGAGGGGACGACGTGGTCGCGCTGGTGCGCAACGCGGCCAAGGCTCGCGAGCTGCTCCCGACCGGCGTCGAGCTCGCCACCGGCGACGTCACCGACCCCGAGTCCGTGCGCCGAGCGATGGAGGGCGTGGACGGCGTGTTCAACTGCATGGGCCTGTTCGAGCAGTGGTTCCCCGACCCGGGGGTCTTCGAGCGCGTCAACGCGGAGGGGGCGCGCAACGTTGTCGCCGCCGCGCGCGAGGCCGGCGTCGAGCGAGCCGTTCACACCTCCACCTTCGACGTCTTCGATGCCGAGACCGGCGGCACCGTCTCCGAGGCCACGGTCGCCGACTACCCGAAGGGAACGGCGTATGAGCGGTCCAAGCAACATGCCGAGGAGCTCGTCCTCGCGGAGGCGGAGCGGGGGATCGAGGTCGTGATCGCCAACCCCTCGTCGGTCTACGGCCCCGGGCCCTGGCAGGGCGCCGGGCTCGACCGCGCCTTTCGGGACGCGATCCGCCGTCGTCTGCCGGGCGTCCCGCCCGGCGGGATGACGCTCGTCCACGCCGACGACGTCGCCGCCGGGCACCTGGCCGCGTTCGAGCGCGGCAAGCCGGGTGAGCGCTACATCCTCGCGGACGGCTACGCGACGCATGCGGGACCTGATCTCGGTCGCCGTCGACGAGGCGGGGCGCGGCTGGGTGCCGCCGACGATGCCCGTGCCCCTGGCACGGGGCCTGGCCGCCACGGGCGAGGCGGTCTCGCGGCTCATCCGCCGCCCACCCCTCCTCGGCGCGGGGCAGCTCACCTTCCTGCTGTGGCAGGCGCGCGCCGACAGCTCGAGGGCGCGATCGGAGCTCGGGATCGAGTTCACGCCGTGGGAGGACGGGATCAGGAGCACGGTGCGCTGGATGGCCGACACGCGGCCGGATCTAGCGCGTCGCCGCTGGCTCAGCACCGGATTCGGTCAGGGCTCGAGGCCGAGCCCGGCGGCCAGCGCCTCGACGACCCGGTCGACCTGCCCCTCGCTGATCGCCGCGCGAAGAACGGCAGCGCGACGAGGCGGGCGGCGGCGTCCTCGGCCACCGGGAACTGGCCCTCGCGAAACCCGAACCGCTCGCGGTAGTGAGGGAGCAGGTGGATGCACGGCATGTAGGCCTTGGCCTCGATGCCCCGACCGGCGAGCCCGGCGAGGAGCGAGTCGCGGTCGGCGTCCCTCGGCAGCAGGATCGGGTAGATGAACCAGCTTCGGCGCTCGGCGCCGCGATCGGCGCAGGGCAGGACGAGCCCGTCGGCATCTCCTTCGCCGGCCGGGAGCGCGCCGAGCTGCCCGAGGCGCTCGGCGTACATCGCGGCCACCTCCGCACGCCCGGCGAGCAGCTCGTCCACCCGCTCGAGCTGCGCGATCCCGATCGCCGCCTGAAGGTCGGTGAGCCGGTAGTTGAACCCCAACCGCTCGTGGGAGAGCCAGCCCATGTCGGCCGCCGCGTCCCTGGTTGCGCTCGCTGCGCAGGCGCGCCGCCACCTCCGACGAGGACGGGACGATCACCCCTCCCTCTCCCGTCGTCAGCTGCTTGTTGGCATAGAAGGCGAAGGTCGCAAGGTTGCCCCGGGCGCCGGCCCGCACACCGTCCGAATCGATCGCGCCCAGGGCCTCGCACGCGTCCTCCAGCACCCCCAGGCCGCGATCGCCGGCGACGCCCTCGAGCTCCGGCAGTGCGGCGGGATAGCCGAAGAGGTCGACCGGCAGAAGCCCGGAGGTCCGATCGCCCACGGCCGCGGCGGCGGCGCCCGGGTCCAGGTTGAGGGTCACCGGATCGACATCGCAGAAGACCGGGGTCGACCCCCTCGTAGAGGAGGCAGTTCGCGGAGGCGGCGAAGCTGAACGGGCTCGTGATCACCTCGTCGCCGCTCCCCCAGCCGAGGGCGCGAACGCCGAGATGGAGGGCCGCGGTGCCCGACGAGACGGCGACCGCGTCGTCGACGCCGAGGAATGCCGCGAATGCTCGCTCGAATCGCTCCAGCGCCGGGCCAAGCGAGAGCCGCCCCGAGCGCATCACCTCCAGCACGAGCTCCTCCTCGCGCGGCCCGAGCTGCGGGCCGGGCGAGCGGGATCGGCCTCGCTCGTCTACCACTTACGACTCCCGCCGGCTCCTCGGCTCCCGCCCGAACACCTCGCCCACGACTACGTCGCGGGCATCTGACCCTGCTCCCGCCTCCGGGGCCGGCGGGGTTTCGGGCAGGACGGAGTTTTTGTTGGGCTGGAACGCGTACTCCAGCGAGTCCACGAGCGCCTCCCAGGAGGCCTCGATGATGTTCTCGGAGACGCCGATCGATCCCCAGCTGTCCTGGCCGTCGGAGGAGTCGAGCAGGACGCGCGTCACCGCTCCGGTCCCGTGGTGGGCGTCCATGATCCTCACCTTGTAGTTGACGAGCTCGATCTCGGCCAGGTGTGGATGCAGCTCGCGAAGAGCCTGGCGCAGCGCCCGGTCCAAGGCGTTCACCGGTCCGTTTCCCTCGGCGGTCCGGACGTAGCGCTGACCGTCGACCCAGATCTTGATCGTCGCCTCCGTCTCCACCTTGCCGTCGGCGCGCTTCTCGGTGATCACGCGAAAGCCCTCCAGCTGGAAGAGGGACTCGTACCCGCCGGCCTCGCGTCGCAACAGGAGCTCGAACGACGCGTCCGCAGCCTCGTATTGGTAGCCGCGGTGCTCACGCTCCTTGAGGCGCTCTACCGCGCGCTTTGCCGCATCGGCGTCGAGCGGGATCCCGGCTCCTTCGGCGCGACTGACGACCGAGCCGCGGCCCGAGAGCTCGGAGATCAGGACGTCGCGGCTGTTGCCGACCAGCCCCGGCTCGATGTGCTCGAAGGTGCGCGCGTCGGCCTTCACCCCGGCGACGTGCATCCCACCCTTGTGAGCGAACGCGTTGCGGCCAACGTATGGCCGGTCCGGATCCGGGGTCAGGTTGCAGAGCTCGTCGACGAAGTGCGACGTCTCCGTAAGCCGGCGAAGCCTGTCGGCCGGCACGCACTCGTACCCCATCTTGAGCTGGAGCGCGGGCAGGATCGAGACCAGGTTCGCGTTGCCCGTCCGCTCGCCGAACCCGTTGATCGTGCCCTGGACGAGCCGCGCGCCGGCATCGACCGCTGCGATCGAGTTGGCGACCGCGCACTCGCCGTCGTTGTGGGTATGGATCCCGATCTCGGCTCGCTCCCCGAGCGCATCAACGACCGCGGCGGTCGCCTCGGCGACCTGCGGCGGCAGGCTCGAGCCGTTCGTGTCGCAGAGGGTGACGTTCTCGGCGCCGGCGGCGACCGCCGCGCGCAGGCATTCCAGCGCGTATCCCGCGTCGTCGCGCCAGGCATCGAAGAAGTGCTCGGCGTCATAGACGACCCGCTTGCCTTTCGCACGCAGGAAGCACACCGAGTCGGTGATCATCCCCAGGTTCTCCTCGGGGGTCACCTTGGTCACCTTGTCGAGGTGGAGCGCCCAGGTCTTTCCCACCAGGGTGCACACCGGCGCGAAGCTGGCGGAGAGCTCGGCGAGGGCGGCATCCTCCTCGGCGGCGACCCCCCGGCGACGGGTCATCCCGAACGCGCAGACCTCGGCCCGCTCCAGCTCGATCCCGCCGAGCAGGCGAAAGAGCTCGGCCTCCTTGGGGTTCGAGCTCGGAAACCCCGCCTCGACGTAGTGCACCCCGAGCCGATCGAGCGCCTGGACGATGCGTACCTTCTCCGCCGCCGAAAGCGACATGCCCTGGCCTTGCATGCCATCACGCAAGGTCGTGTCGTAGAGCTTCACCTGTGTCAAATCGATGCCTTTCGTCTCGAGGGGTCGGGCGAGGGCCCTAAGGCCAGGTGTTGCGCGGCGGGCGCCGCGCGGCCGCGAGCCGCTAGGCGGCTGCGGCGCCGCTAATTCGCCCGATTGCCTCGATCAGAATGCGCACGATCAAGAGGTGACTCTACTCGGTTGCTCGACGATGTCCAGCCACTCGAGGTACTCCTGCGCGCGGCCATGCAGCGCGTCCTCGTACTTCGCCTGGAGCACGCGGGTGATCTCGCCCGGACCGCCGAGGTCGTGGTCGTCGATCTCGCGCACGGGGACCAGCTCGGCCGCGGTCCCGACGAGAAAGGCCTCCTCCGCCACGTACAGCTCCGAGCGAGCGATGTCCCGCTCGACGACCTTGTAGCCGAGGTCCTCCGCGATCTGGATCACCGACTTGCGGCTGATCCCGTCCAGGATCGAGGCCGTGTGCCCGGGGGTCACGAGCTCGCCGTCGCGAACCAGGAAGACGTTCTCGCCCGATCCCTCGCAGACGACTCCGCCCTGATCGAGCAGGATCGCTTCGTCGTACCCGGCGTTCGCCGCCTCCGTCTTGGCCAGGATCGAGTTCAGGTACTGGCCGGACGCCTTCGCGTGGGGGATCAGACTGTCGGGCGAGATCCGTCGCCAGGACGAGACCTTGGCCCGGATCCCGCGGCGCTTGCCCTCCTCGCCGAGGTAGGCGCCCCACGGCCACACCGCCACCACCACGTCCACCGGCGCGGTCGGCGCGTAGAGACCCATCTCGCCGTAGCCCCGGAACGCGATCGGGCGGATGTAGCAGCTTGCGAGCGCGTTGCGGCGGATCAGCTCGTGGCTCGCCTCGCGCAGCTCGTCGGCGGAGTACGGGAGCTCCAGGTAGTACATCTCGGCCGACTTCCGCAGCCGGTCGAGGTGGTCGCGGTGGCGGAAGACCGCCGGACCCCGGTCGGTCTCATAGGCCCGCATGCCCTCGAAGACCCCGGTGCCGTAGTGGAGGCCATGGCTCAAAACGTGGACCTTCGCTTCGTCCCAGCGGACGAGGTCGCCGTTCATCCAGATCCACTCTGAGTTCTCCACGTCTCCTCCGGGGGAAGGGCGGCTCGTGGCCGCGGGCCGCGATCTTTCGCTCTTGCGCAGGTGCGGGAGAAGTATGCCGGAATACCCCGCTCGCGCCAAGCGGCTCTCAGACGTCCAGGCCCTCGATCACCGCGTCCGTCATCTCCGCGGTGCCGACCTCGATCTGCGACGGCATCCCGGGCGCCTCCGGGCCGACCGGCGTCCCGCCGCCGAGGTCGCGGGTCCGCAGCCCCCGCTCCAGGGCCCCTTCGACTGCGGCCTCGACGGCGGCAGCCTCATCGGGCCGGTCGAGCCCGTGGCGAAGCATCATCGCCACGGAGAGGAAGGTCGCGAGTGGATTCGCGATCCCCTTGCCGGCGATGTCCGGAGCCGAGCCGTGAACGGGTTCGAACAGGCCCGGGCCCCCGTCACCGAGGCTCGCGGAGGGCAGCATCCCGAGCGACCCGGTGAGCATCGCCGACTCGTCGCTGAGGATGTCGCCGAACATGTTCTCGGTCAACAGGACGTCGAAGTGCCTCGGGTCGGAGACAAGCTGCATCGCCGCGTTGTCCACCAGCATGTGCTCGAGCTCGACCTCGGAAAAGTCTTTCGCGATCCGCTCCACCGTCTCGCGCCACAGGCGCGAGGTCTCGAGGACGTTGGCCTTGTCGACCGAGGTCACGCGAGGCCTGCCCCCGCCTGCCGACCGCCGAAGGGCGGCCTCGAAGCCCACCCGCGCGATGCGCTCGACCTCGGCGGCCGAGTACTCGCAGGTGTCGTGGGCGCTGTCGGAGCCTCGCCCGCTGTCGCCGAAGTAGATGCCCCCGGTGAGCTCGCGCACCACCAGCAGGTCCGTGCCCTCGATCCTCTCCGGTCGCAGCGGGCTGGACTCCAGGAGCGCTGGGCTGGGACGGACCGGGCGCAGATTCGCGTACAGGCCAAGGCCCTTGCGGAGGGCGAGGAGCCCCTGCTCGGGCCGGGGAGCGCCCGCGTCGGTCGTCTCCCACTTCGGGCCGCCGACGGCGCCCAGTAGGACGGCGTCGGCGCCGCGGCAGGCCTCGAGCACCTCGTCCGTGAGCGCAGCTCCGTGGGCATCGATCGAGGCGCCGCCCACCAGATGCTCGGATAGCTCGAAGTCGCCGAGCGGGTCGATCAGGCGGCTGGCCGCGGCGATGATCTCCGGCCCGATTCCGTCCCCCGGCAGCAGCGCGATCCGCGCTCGCGTCATGGGCGCCTGGCCGAGATGTTCAGCCTCACGTAGTCGAGGGTCAGCGGGCGGGGGATGACCTCCAGGACGGAGTCCAGATACGGGCCATGCAGCTCGTCCGGCAACCGGTGGAGGTGCGGCCCCAGGCAGACCGTCTCGACGAACTCGCGCGGTTGGCGCGGCTGCTCGGCTCGCTCCTCGAGCCAGCAGCGAGCGGAGTCGAAACCCGCACCTCGGAGTCTCACCTCGGTGTCGCCCGGGGAGGCGAAGTTCCAGGTGCTCGCGATCCCCCGCAGGTAGGGCGCGAACCGCTCATCGCCGTCGACAGCCTCGATCGAGTTCAGGAAGTCCTCCAGATTGCCGATGCCGCCGCACTGAGCCTCCAGCCGCCCCCCGGGGCGAAGCGCCGCATGGAGCCGCTCGAACAGGTGGCGATGGTCCAGGATCCAGTGAAACGTCGCATTGGAGAACACCGCGTCGACCGGGTCGGCAAGCTCCAGGTCGAGCAGGTCCGAGACGATCAGCTCGACCCTGTCGCCGAGAGCCCGCCGCGCCTCGTCGATCATGGAGGGCGAGGCGTCCACGCCGATCACCCGACCCCGCTGCCAGGCGCTCCAGGAGCAGGCTCGTCACCCGCCCGCTGCCGCAGCCCGCATCGAGCACCGTCTCGTCGCCGGCGAGCTCGAGGCGATCGATCACCTCGCGGGCCCATTCCTCCTGCGCGTCCGAGACGCGGTCGTAGCTTGCGGCGTTCCAGTCCGCGTGGTTGGGCGCTCACAGCGCCGTGGTCACCGGGCCGCGGTCCGCGCCGCCGCCATCCTCGAACGAGGCGATCGTGCTCTCGTTCTGGAGCGTCAGGCCGATGTCGTCGAGACCGCGCAGCAGTCGATGTTTGACCTCCTCCTCGATCTCGTACTCCGCAACTCCGCCGGCGAACGTGACCGTCCCGTCGTCGACGTCCACACGGGCCTCCCCCGCCTCGGCGATCGCACTACAGCGATCGGGGGGGACCACCACCGGCACGAGGCCGTTCTTGGTGCAGTTGACGTAGAAGATGTCGGCAAACGAGGGGGCGATGATCGCCTCGAACCCAAAGTCCTGAAGCGCCCACACGGCGTGCTCGCGGGACGACCCGGAGCCGAAGTTCCGCCCGGCGACCAGGATCGGATTGGGCTCGAGCGTGATCTCGCCCGCGCGGACCCAGTCGTAGAAGAGGAACTCCCCGAAGCCGGTTCGCTCCACGCGCTTGAGGAACTGCTTCGGGATGATCTGGTCGGTGTCGACGTCCGCCCGGTCGAGCGTCGAAACCTTCCCCTCGATCACGTCGACGGGTCTCAAGCCCAGCTCCGGATGTCGACGAATCGCCCCTCGATCGCGGCGGCGGCGGCCATCATCGGCGAGACGAGATGGGTGCGCCCGCCCTTTCCCTGCCGGCCCTCGAAGTTGCGGTTCGAGGTCGAGGCGCAGCGCTCGCCCTCGGCCAGAATGTCCGGGTTCATCCCAAGGCACATCGAGCAGCCCGCCGTCCGCCACTCGAATCCGGCGGCCCGGAAAATCTCGTCGAGCCCCTCTTCCTCGGCCGTGGCCTTGACCTGCTGGGAGCCGGGCACGACCATCGCGCGGACCGAGCCGGCAACCCGTCGCCCTTCGACGGTCGCGGCGGCCTCACGCAGGTCCTGGATTCGCGAGTTGGTGCAGGACCCGATGAAGACGCGGTCGACCGCAATGTCACGCATTCGGGTCCCCGGCTCGAGCGCCATGTACGCGAGCGCGCGCTCGGCCGTCTCGCGGTCGGCCGGGCCCTCGCCCCACTGGGAGGGGTCGGGGACCGAGTCCGTGACCTGGGTGACCATGCCCGGCGTCGTGCCCCAGGTGACCATGGGCGAGATCGCCGCCGCGTCGATGTCGATCTCGGTGTCGAAGGTGGCATCCGGGTCGGTGGGCAGGAGCCCCCACTCGGCTTTTGCCGCGGAGAGATCCTCGGGCGCCCCGGGGCGCCCCTCGATCCACTCGAAGGTGGCCTCGTCCGGGGAGATCATCCCCGCTCGGCCCCCGCCCTCGATCGTCATGTTGCAGACCGTCATCCGGTTCTCCATCGAGAGCCCGCGAATCGTCTGGCCCGCGTACTCGACGGCGTGCCCCCTCATCCCGCCCACGCCGAGACGGCCGATCGTCGCCAGGATCAGGTCCTTGGCGCTGACCCCGGCGCCCAGCTCGCCCGAGTAGTTGATCCGCATCGTCTGCGGGCGTCTCTGGACCAGGCACTGGGTGGCGAGGACATGCTCGACCTCGGAGGTGCCGATGCCCACCGCGAGTGCGCCGAACGCCCCGTGGGTGGAGGTGTGGCTGTCTCCGCAGACGATCACCAGCCCCGGCTGGGTGAGCCCCAGCTCGGGCCCGATCACGTGCACGATCCCCTGGCGCTCGGAGCCGAGCGAGTAGACCGGGATGCCGAACTCGTGGCAGTTTCGCTCCAGGGTCTCCACCTGGATCCGGGACAGCTCGTCGGCGATCAGACGCGCCGCGGGAGTGCCGTCGGTGGGGACGTTGTGATCGGCGGTGGCGACCGTCTTGTCGGGTCGGCGCACCTTGCGCCCCTCCATCCGCAGCCCGTCGAACGCCTGTGGGGAGGTCACCTCGTGGACGAGGTGCAGATCGACGTAGATCAGGCCGTCGGCGACCTCGTGCGCCTCCCAGATCTTGTCGAACATCGTCTTCGGCGCCACGATCAGCTCCTCCTCAGCCCCGCTGTGACGACCGCGAGCAGCTCGGCCGGCTCGTCCGCGTCGTTTGAGAAACGGTGGGGAAGGTCCGCGTCGAAGGTGACGCTGTCCCCGGTTCGCAGCCCATGCTCAGCCCCGTCGATGATCAGGGTCACCGCCCCCTCCAGCACCACCGCGGTCTCGCGGCTGCCGGGCTCGTGAATCGGCGGGTCTCCGGGGCCGGCCGTCGCGGCCCCGGCCTCGAGCCGATGGCGAGAGACGTCGGCCCGCTGCCCGGGCAGTGGCGGCGTCAGCTCCTCGACCGCGTGGCCTCCGCGGCGGTGCCTACGGCCCTTCGCTCGGCGCACCACGACCACGTGATCCGCTTCATCGAGGCGCAGGAGCTGGGACAGGCTCAGGTCGAGGCCGCCGGCAATCCGCGCCGCGAGCGCTACCGTTGGGCTGGTCTCGCCCCGCTCCACCTGCGAGAGCATCGGGGCCGAGACGCCGCTGCGATCACCGAGGTCGCGGAGCGACAGGCCCATCGACTCGCGCAGAGCGCGAACGCGAGCGCCGACGTCCACAGCGGCGGCGGTCCCCCCGTTGGCTCCTTGGGCAGGCGTCCTCACGCTCACGCGCGTAAGCTATCACAGACGTTTGTTCAGGAAGACGCTCCTCAGCGGAGCTGTCCCTGCGGGCGGACCAGGATCTCGTTGATCGCCACGCGGCCCGGCTCGCCCACCACGTAGAGGATCGCGTTGGCGATGTCCTCGGCGGTCAACAGCTCACCGATCTGGCCCCGCATCTTCTCGATGTTCTCGACCACCATCGGGTTCTCGTTGTGGCCTTGGAGCTCGGTTCCGACGAAGCCCGGCTCAACGCAGGTGACCCGCACGTTCGATTTGGACATCACCGCCTCCTGGCGGAGCGATTCCGAAAAGGCCACCACGCCGAACTTCGTCAGGTTGTAGACGCCGCTGCCGAAGTTCGCGTTTCGCCCCGCCACGGAGGACACGTTGATCACGTGCCCTCCGCCGCCCTCACGCATGATCGGCAGCGCCGCGTGCGTGCAGTACAGAAGCCCCAGCAGGTTGACGTCGACCATCCGCCGCCACTCGTCGATGTCGGCGCCCTCGATCGGCCCCAGCAGCATCACCCCGGCGTTGTTGACCAGGATGTCGACGCCGCCCATCTCGCCGGCCGCTTGCTCCACGAACGAGCGCGAAGCGGCCTCGTCGCCCACGTCCACCTCATAAGCCGTCGCGGACCCGCCGTCGCCGGTGATCCGGCTCACCAGATCGTCCAGACGGTCCTTGCGCCGAGCCCCGAGTGCGACGCTGGCACCCTCCCTCGCCAGCACCACTGCGGTCGCCTCCCCGATCCCGGATGAGGCGCCGGTGATCACAACTCTTCGCCCGTCCAGCGTGCCGGACACGGACGGAGTCTATGACTCGAGCCCGGGCCGAAGCGGCCGGATGCCTAGGGCCCGGGCGTCGCCGGCTGCGAGGCTGCGTCAGCCGCGACCTCCTCGGCCTCCCGCACCGCGGCGCCCTCGAGCGCGTTCGAGAGAGCGCGCACATAGGCGCGGGCGGACGCCTCGAGGATGTCCGTGGCCACGCCCTGGCCGCTCGCAAGCCTGCCGTGAGCGCGGAGCATCACCGTCACCTCGCCGAGCGCATCCCCGCCCTCGGTGACGGCGGAGACGGTGTATTGCCTCAGCTCGCATTGCATGTCGAGGGCCTTCTGGATCGCGCTGAAGATCGCGTCCACGGGTCCATCGCCTTTGCCCTCGCCCACCGCCTCCTCGCCGGACGGCAGCGTGACCCCCACCTCTGCGCGCGGTGTTCTCCGCGACCCCGCCTCGACCTCGAACCAGGCGAGCTCGTAGCGCTGGGCGCCCTCGCGGACCTGGTCGGAGACGATTGCCTCGAGGTCGAGAGCTGTCACCTGCTTCTTCTTGTCCGCGATCTCCTTGAAGCGGGCAAAGGCCTGGTTCAGGGCGTTGCCCTCGACCTGGAAGCCCAGTTGCTCGAGCGCGTCCCGCAGCGCGTGGCGGCCCGAGTGCTTGCCGAGCACGATCTGCTCCGGCTCCGCTCCGACGTCTGCGGCGGGGATCCACTCGAACGTCGTTCGCTCCTTGAGCACGCCGTCCTGATGGATCCCGGACTCGTGCGCGAAGGCGTTTCGCCCCACCACGGCCTTGTTCGGCGGCACCACATAGCCGGTGAAGCGAGAGATCATGCGGCTGGTTCGTGCCAGCTCCCGGGTCTCGACCCGGGTGTCCAGGCCGTGAACGTCTCCGCGGGTCCGCAGGAGCACCACGATTTCCTCCAGCGAGCAGTTGCCGGCCCGCTCCCCGATCCCGTTGACCGCGCACTCCACCTGGCGGGCGCCCGCCAGGACCCCCGCGTAGGAGTTCGCCACCGCCAGCCCGAGGTCGTCGTGGCAATGGACCGAGGTGCGAACCTCGCGCAGCGCCGGCACGATCTCGTAGAGGCGCTCGAAGCAGGCCCGATACTCCTCCGGTGTCGTGTAGCCGACCGTGTCGGGGATGTTGACGACCGTCGCCCCCTCGGCGACCGCGATGTCGCAGACCTCCGCCGTGAACTCCAGATCCGCCCGCGTGGCGTCCATCGGCGAGAACTCCACGTCGTCGCAATAGGACTTGGCGAGGGTCACCGCCGCCCGCGTTTGGCCCTTGACGTCCTCGCGCGTCGTCTGGAGCTGGTGCTCGATGTGGATGTCGGAGGTCGAGATGAAGGTGTGGATGCGGGGGCGCGACGAGTCCTTGATCGCCCCCCAAGCGGCGTCGATGTCGGCCTTGTGGGTTCGGGCGAGGCCGCAGATCACCGGGCCTTCCACGTTGCGGGCGATCGCCTGCACGGCCTCGAAATCGCCGGGTGACGTGATCGGGAAGCCCGCCTCGATCACGTCGACGCTGAGCCGGGCGAGCTGCTGGGCGACTTCGACCTTCTCCTGGGAGTTCAGCGAGATGCCGGGCGACTGCTCGCCATCCCTCAGCGTGGTGTCGAAGATGTGGACCCGATCGCGCTCGGGTGCCGTTCCGGGGCCGCTCATGGCCTTTCCTCCTTCTCCTTGAAACTCAGATGACCTTGTAAGTCGCGGCTGTCGCGCCGCCCAGCGTTACTCCCCCCGCGGGGGGAGGAGAAGGAGAAATGCCAGGCTCTCGGCAGAGCGGGTCATTGAGTGCAGGGACTTTAGCGCACGCGCTGAACCTCACCAGTCGAGGAGTCTCGCGTGGACGCCGCCCGGATCCAGGCCCGAGCCGTAGTGAAAGTCGCAGCGATCTCGCTGACGGTGATCGCGGCCTTCCTGCTGCTCGCGATCATCGTGCTCCACGTCCGCACCGAGATCCGCTGGGTCTTCGCCTCACTCTTCCTCGCCCTGGCGATGGTCCCGGCCGTCGACAGGGTCGAGAGCCTCCGCGTGCGAGGGCGAAGGCCGTTCCCACGCTGGCTCGCGATCCTCGTCGTCTACGTCGCCCTCCTGGCGTTCTTCGTCTTTCTGATTCTCCAGGTGGTCCCGCCGATCATCCGGGAGTTCGAGAATCTCGGGTCGAGGGTCCCGGGCTACGTCCACGACTTCAGGCAGTGGGCGAACCAGAATCAGGAGTTCCAGGACCTCAACCACAAGTACGACATCACCCGGACGCTGAGCGACCAGGCTTCCAGCATCCCGTCGAAGCTGGGCGGGGCAGCGTCCGACATCCAGAGCGTCACGGTCAGCATCCTCGAGCACCTCCTCGCCGCGATCACGATCCTCGCCCTGACCTTCTTCTTCCTGCTCGACGGGCGCCAGCAGGGCGAGCGACTGCTGGGACGCATGCAGCCCGACAACGCGACGCGGTGGCGGCGGATCGGATCGCGAATCGCCGGCGTCGTCAAGGCCTACGTGTCGGTGAACCTCCTGCTCGCGATCAGCGCCGGCGTCTTCACCTGGCTGGTGCTCGAGCTGCTGGGGGTCGACCTCGCGGTGACGATGGGAGTGATCGTCGGGTTCCTCGACCTGGTCCCACTGGTCGGGTTCACGGTCGGCGGCTTCTTCGTGGCCATCGTGGCTGCCTTCCACGACTTCCCCGGTGCGCTGATCGCCTGGCTCGTGATGTTCCTCGTCTACCAGCAGGTTCAGGACCGCGTCATCCAGCCGCTCCTGTACAAGAACGCGGTCCAGGTCCATCCGGCGGTGGCCATCTTCGCGATCCTGGTCGGGGGCGAGCTGGCCGGGAATCCTCGGTGCCCTGCTGGCGATCCCCACGGCCGCCACGATCGGCGTCCTGATCGACGAGGCGCTGCGGTGGCGGCGAGAGACCGGCGGGGACGTCGAGCAGGCCGCGCCAAGAGGGCCCGACGCCGCCGCTCAGCCTGCGGCCGACTAACCCGGAGCCGGCTGAGGCGGGCCCGGCCGCTCGCCCGCCGCCTTGCCCCCGAACCGCTCGAGCGCGCGCGCCCTCTGGTGCTGGCGGTAGAACAGCCGCGCCCAAAGCGAGTACGGCTTCCCCAGCCGAAGGGCTCCCACCAGGCCGACCGGGACGATGAATAGCCCGACGATCGCAGTTCCGAACTTCTCCTTCGCCAGGTTGACCACGGCGAACAGAATCGACAGCAATCCGAACGCCCCGACGATCGCGAACACGACGTCCTCGACCTCGGTGGCGACGTCCACCCAGGCCGTGTAGCCCACCAGCACCATCCCGGTGATCGTGGCGGCGACGATCACCGCGTCGATGGACTTTCGCCCCTGCTCGCTCCAGTAGACGTCCTTGAGGTCGAGCCAGAGGGCGAACTCGTCGAGCGCCAGCCCGGTCCCGATTCCGAACAGGACCGCGATGATCTCGTGCCAGGGAGACGGGGGCGCGATCGTCACGCCTACGTAGCCGGCGACCATCAGCAGGCCGATCCCCCAGACCAGGTGGTGGATGTGAGTGCCTCCCACGTTGACGTTCCCGGGCCACCACTTGACCTGGGCGCGGATCAGGTGGGCGCTCGTGCGAATGAAGGCGAAGGTGACCAGGAACGCGACGAAGAACAGGAACTCCGGCTGGCGACCGGTGTCGACGATCGCCCGGTCGTACAGGCTGCCGATGCTGGCCATGACAACGGGTGCGAGCACCGGCGCAGCCTAGCCGGGCGCCCGGCGGGCGTCAGGGGACGAGGACGACCTTTCCGACGTTGCGGCGCTCCTCGATCATGCGGTGGGCATCCGGCGCCCGTTCGAACGGGAACGCCTCAGCCACGATGGGCTTCAGCTCGCCCTTGGAGAGGCCGGCGACGAGCGGCTCGATCAGCCGGTCGATGTTGCCCTCGCGGTCCCACCAATGGAGCATGTTGAGGCCGAAGACGCCCTTGTTCTCGTTCAGCACCCCGACGCTCTTCCACCAGGGCATCGTCGCCAGGGGCATCCGGGCGATGCTGCTGGCGGCTGCCCGGAGGTCACGCTTTCCGCTGCCGCTCTGCACCTCCGAGAGGCCGTACATGATCAGGCGCCCGCCCGAGCGAAGCAACCGGTAGTCCTTGCGAAACGAGGTCGGGCCCAGCGCGTCCATGATCACGTCGATTCCCTCGCCGCTGCGTGATCCGACGCACCTCCTCCTCGAAGTCCTGGTTGCGGTAGTCGATCGCGTGCGAGACCCCCTGCGCGCGGATCGCATCGTGCTTTGAGGCCGATGCGGTGCCGAAGATCTCGGCGCCTACGCCCCTTGCGATCTGGGTCGCGGAGATCCCCACGCCACCGGCAGCGGCATGGATCAGGACCCGGTCGCCCTCCCTCAGCCCGCCCATGATGATCAGCGCCGCGTAGGCGGTCCCGTAGTTGACCGGGAACGCCGCGCCCTCCTCGAAGGAGAGCTTCTTGGGCAGCGGGAGCGCCTGCGCCTCGCGGACGGTGACGAGCTCGGCCTGGCCGTTGAACCGGGTGGCGGCGATCACCCGGTCGCCGACCTTGTGCGAACTCACCCCGTCCCCCACCGACTCGACCTCGCCCGCCGACCTCGTAGCCGACGACGCACGGCGGCCTTGGGAGAGTCCGGGTAGAGGCCGATGCGGGCCAGCGTGTCGGCGAAGTTGATCCCCGCCGCCTTGACGGCGATCCGGACCTCGCCCGGGCCCACCGGCGGATCGGGGCGTTCCTGGACCTCGAGCACCTCGGGCGGCCCGTGGCGGGTGATGACGACCGCGCGCATGCAGCGACCCTATACCGGTCCGTAGCACGGCGCGCCCGGCGTGGAAGCCCTCGAGCTCGAGGATCTCCTGGAGCACCTCCTCGGGCACGGCGGCGTCGGTGGTCAGCGCCAGCACGGCCTGGCCGCCCGACGCCTCGGCTCCGACCGCCGCCGAGGCGATGTTGACGCCGTGCTCGCCGAAGATCGTCCCGACGCGGCCGATCATCCCCGGCTGGTCCTTGTAGCGGAACACCACGATGTGGTCGGCGAAGGGCATGTAGAAGCTCTCGCCCCAGACCCTGACCAGGTGAGGAAGGTTGCGCGGCCCGACGGCGGTGCCGGCGACCTCCACCGAGTCGTCGCCCGACTCGAGCCGCACCGTGACCAGCTCGGTGAACTCCTCCGAGAGCGACGTCCTTGAGCTCGGCCAGCTCGATCCCGCGCTCCTCGGCCAGCGCCGGGGCGTTGACGAGGTTGACCTGCTCCTCGGTGTGGCCTGACAGGATCCCGACCAGCACCGCGATCCCCAGCAGGCGGGTGTCGTGCTCGGCGATCCGGCCGCGGAACTCGGCGACGATCCGGTCGACCGAGCCGTTCCCGAGCCCCTGGGCCAGGCGGCCGAGCTTCTCGGACAGGGGCACGAACGGCGCCAGCGCCTCCATCTCCTCGGGCCGCACGGCGGCGATGTTGACGGCGTTCGTGACCACGCCCCCGGAGAGCGCCCGCCGCACCTGCTCGGCGGTGATCGTCCCGGCGCGGTCCTGCGCCTCGGCGGTCGACGCTCCCAGGTGCGGGGTGACGACCACGTTCTCGCGCCCGAACAGCCGGTGATCGGTGAACGGCTCCTCGGGGAACACGTCGAGCGCCGCGCCCCCGACCTTGCCCGAGTCGAGGCCGGCCTCGAGGGCCTCGAGGTCGACGAGCTCGCCGCGGGCGCAGTTGACGATCCGCACGCCGTCCTTCATCTTCGCGATCGCCTCCGCGTCGATCCAGTTGACCGTGTCGGGCGTCTTGGGCAGGTGGATCGTGACGATGTCGGCCTTCGCGTAGAGCTCGTCGGTGGTGGCGGCTCGCTCGACCCCGAGCTCGCGGAAGCGCTCGGCGGCGACGAACTTGTCGTATGCGACGACCTCCATCTCGAACGACTGCGCCCGCTTGGCCACCAGCTGGCCGATGCGGCCGAAGCCGATCACGCCCAGCGTCTTGCCGTAGAGCTCGTTGCCGGCGAAGCGCGAACGGGCCCACTCGCCGTCGACCAGCGAGGCGTGCGCCTGGGGCACGTTGCGGCACAGCGCCAGCACCAGCGCCAGGGTGTGCTCGGCGGCCGCGACCGAGTTGGACTCCGGGGCGTTGACGACCACCATCCCGCGCTTGGTGGCCGCGTCCACGTCCACGTTGTCGACCCGGTCCCCGCGCGGCCGATCACCTTCAGGCGCGAGCCGAGCTCGATCAGATCACGGTCGAGCTTGGTCGCCGAGCGGATCACGATCCCGTCGAACTCGCCGATCCGCTCCCGGAGCTCGTCCTCGGACATGTCGAGGCCGAGCTCGACGTCGAGGTCGTCGCGAAGGAGCTCGACGCCGGACTCGGCGATCTTCTCCTTGACCAGGACCTTCGGCTTCGTCGTCGGGCACCTAGCCGACCGGTGCCGGGGCCGCGCCCGCCTCGGCGAAGACACGCTGCGCTGCCGCGACCCCGGCCCCGGGCTCGGCCTCGTGCCCAAGGTCGCGAAGCGCCATCTCGAGCGCCGTCAGGGCGATCACGATGTCGAAGGCCCCGTAGTAGCCGCAGTGGGCGATCCGGGCGATCTTGCCCTTCAGGTGCCCCTGGCCGCCGGCGATCGTGACCCCGTAGCTGTCTCGCATCAGCTTGGGCACCTTGGCGCCGTCGATGTCCTCCGGAAGCCGAGCGACGGTGACCACGTTGGCGTTCTCGTCGTCGGGGCCGAAGCGCTCGAGCCCGAGCGCGTCGACTCCGGCGCGGGCGGCGCGGGCGAGCAGGGCGTGGCGCGCGAACACCCGCTCGAGGCCCTCGGCGAGCAGCAGGTCGAGCGCCACGTCGAGGGCGCGAAACAGGGTCACCGCGGGGGTGAACGCGGAGTTCGGCGGCTCCTCCCTCTGCCCGTCTGCGGCGCGCGCCAGTCCAGGTAGTAGCGGCGGCCGGGGTTCTCGGCAGCGAGGGCCATCGCGCGCTCGGACACGGACGCGAACGCGAGGCCCGGCGGGCACATCAGCGACTTCTGCGAGCCGGCGACGACCACGTCCACCCCCCACTCGTCCTGCGGCAAGTCCACGGCGCCCAGGCCCGAGACCGCGTCGACGCAGAGCAGCGATCCCGGGCCTTGACGACCTCGTTCAACGCCTGGATGTCGTTGACGACGCCGGTCGAGGTCTCGGACTGGGTGTGAACACGGCGCGCGGCGGGCGCTGGGAGGCCGGCGAGCGCCTCGTCGAGCGCCTCCGGGGTCCACCTTCTCGCCCCACTCGAACTCGACGGTGGGTCTCGGCGCCATAGGCGTCGCAGAGCTCCCCCAGCGCTCGCCGAACTTGCCGCACGAGGCGACCACGGCGGGCTCCCGGGAACGACCAGGTTGGCGACCGCCGACTCCATCGCCCCGGTCCCGGTGGCGGCGAAGCAGAGCACGTCGTTCGGGGTCTGGAAGACCAGCGGCAGGCGCTCGAGCACCCGGGAGTAGATCTCGACGAAGCCGGGGCGCGGTGGTAGAGGATCGGCTCCGCCATCACCGCCGAGACGCTGGGCGGCAGCGGCGTCGGCCCCGCGGTGAGGATGTAGTGCTTCGCGAAGATGTCGGGGGCTCGGCCATGTCGATCAGGATACGGAGGGGCGCGGAAGAATAACCCGGACTTCGTCCCCGCTCCAGCCGCATAGGATCGGCGCCATGAGCGAGGGGATCGTCGAGGGTAAGGGATATGCCGTCGGCCACATCGACCAGATGGGCGACCGTACGGCTTCCGCAAGATCCGGCGCATGCTCGGGGTCGACGCATTCGGCGTCAACGCGATAGCCATCCCGCCCGGATACGAAACCGGGCGCCACTTTCACGACCAGCAACAGGAGCTCTACTTCCTTCACC
>CAVWWY010000009.1:0-174108 GCA_963758865.1 uncultured bacterium
GCGGCTCGTCGCTGAATGACGGCACGCGCATCTGGGCCGCGTCCATCAGGCGAAGCACCTCCCGGCCTTCGTCTCCGCCCAGTAGGGCCAGCCCCAGCAGAGGTATGGCCGACGCTCCACCGAGCCGAGCCGGAACCTCGCCCCACTCCGAGAAAAACCGCTCATAGCCGGCGTGAAACGCCAGCACCTTTCCCCTCCGCGCCTCGTCGATCAGCTCGGTGAGCGGCCGGGTGACGATCATGTCGGCGTCGATCAGGACCATCACCTCCGCCGGGTGGGCCAGCGGGGCGATCGTCTTCGAGAGGTAGGGAGGCGCCTCGCGCGGTGGGGCGACGATGTTGACGTGAGCCGACAGCAGGTCGCGCTGAGAAGCGGTCAGACCGCAGTCGAGCAGGTGGACGGGCTCTCGGTGGCCGAGCAGGCGAAGTGAGTTCAACATCCCGACGGCTCCCAGGAAGTAGCGGGCGTTGACCACCGAATAGAAGGCGACTTCGGACCGCGGCAGGGTCAGCTCCCGGACGGCTCGGTTTGGCCCGTGATCTGATCGCGTAGGGCGCGGGCGCGTTCCGAGAGCGGGCCTCGGCACCAGCGCTTTGCCCCCGCGATCACGCCGGGTTGCAGATGCAGTGGAAGGTCACGTCGCGGCACCCGGATCGCGACGTCGCGGCCCCGCAGCAGCCTCATGAGGAGCTGCGTATACCCCGGGCAGGGTCGGCTCGAGCCAGGGCTTGGTGACGTAGTGATGCACGACGTAGGGCTCTGTCCCATCCGCGAAGCCACACTCGAGCGCCTGCTCGTCGATCACCTTCAACCCTTCGAACGGCGGAACGGCTTCAGTCGGGGGTCCAGCTCGGTTACGAGGGCCGGGTCGATCTCGGTGGCGAGGATGGCGTTCAGCAGGTCCTGATCGCCCAGCAGGAACGGGTAATCCGCATCGTTCGCCCGCCAGAAGGTGCGCCCGAAGTCGACCCCGCTCCGCAGGCCATCCATGAGCGAGAGGACATTCGAGCCGGTCGCGCCTCCCAGGAACACGAGGCTCGACGAGACGTAGGGTCGAGGGCGCGCCGCTCCCAGCCCGGGGAGGTCTCCCAGGCGCGGAAGAAGCGATCGCTTTCGTTTCGGAATGCCACCACCCGTCCCTCCGCCCCCCGAGGCGATCAACTCGGTGGAGGGCCGCGTGACGAGCAGGTCGGTGTCGATGAGGAACGGTGACGTTCGCGGGCGCATGGACGGGCGCCGCGGCTTTCAGCAGCCATGGAGGGGAGTCGTCGGGCGGGGGAACGACCGTGGCGTGCCCGGCGAGCCGGTTCCGCTGGCTCTCGGTCAGGCCGCAGTCGAGCACGAAGACCGGCTCGTCGTGCCCGAGCTGCCTCAACGAGTTGAGCATCCCGATCGCGCCGAGGAAGTAGCGCGAGTCGCACACGCAGTAGAAGGCGGCCTGGAAGTTTCATCCTCAGCTCCTCAAGGCGCGGCGGGGCGGTCCGTCGGGGCCGCAGCCACGACGCTCGGCGCCCGTAGCGCAGTCGCCAACCGGCCTTGGTCGCCGCGCGCGTCGCCCGGCCCGCGAGACCGCCGCGAACATACATGGGGATTCCCGCCGCGGGACCTTCACCGCCACGTCCGGGCCCGACAGGAGGCGGATCAGCAACTGGGTGTACACCCCAGGCAGCATCGGCTGGAGCCACGGCTTCCCGAGAGGTGGATGGCGTACGGCTGCACCCCATCATCGTAGGAGCACTGAAGGGAAGTTTCTTCGACCACCTCGAGGCCGATGAAGGGGAGCACGGACTCCACCCGACGGTCGAGCACCTCCAGCTCCGACTCGGGAATCTCGCAAGCGAGGATCGCGTTCAGGACATCCTGATCGGCGTAGAAGAAGGGATTGGCGCTCTCCACGTCCTCGAAGTCCCTGCCCAGCGAGCTCAGGTCCGGGTCGGGCACCGCATAGGGCGTTCGCTCGATCTCGATCCGGGGCTGCGCGTCGTGCATCAGCCGGACAAGCCGGCGCCCCGGCTCTCCGCCGGCAATCACGAGGCTCGAGGTGACGTACCTGTGGTGCCTGGGCCGTTGAAGGCCAAGCAGCTCGCCCCAGCTCTCGAAGAACCTGTCCTGTCCGTGCTCGACGGCCAAGACCCGACCCTGCGCGGCGCGCTCGACCATCTTCGTGAGCGGCTGCGTCACGATGATGTCGCTATCGATCAGGACCATCACCTCGGCGGGGTGCGCGAGCGGCGCCACCGTCTTCAGCAGGAACGGGGTCGTGTCGTCGGGCGCCGCGACGAGGGTGCTCTCCCGTGAGAGAAGCTCGCGCTCCGGTTCGCTGAGCCCGTAGTCGAGCACGAACACCGGTTCCGTGTGGCCGAGGAGGCGCAACGAGTTGATGAGAGCCACCGCGCCGAGGAAGTACATGCTGCTCGAGACGCAGAAGAAGGCCGCGCCCGGAAGCGTTCGAGATTCCTCAGCGCTGGGTCCGGCGGGCGTCACCGGGAAACATGCGACCGTCGAGTACCCGACCCCGGGCGCCACGCGTCGAGCGCGGCCTCACGTGGTTCAGCGGCCGAGACTCCTCGCACCTGCCACCGAAGCCGGCGCCACTTCCTCTTCAGCCGTTCGTTCGCGCTCGAATGCAGGCACCAGGTGTCCCACCATTCCTCACGCGTCTCATAGCCGTGTCGCTCCAGATGATTGCGGCAATCGGCGCCTTCCCCTTCATTGAGGTGCTGGTGTTCGTAGATCAGCAGGCGGGGACGGTGAGTGTCTATGTCAACGCTTGCAGAACCGTCCAGTCGTGGCCCTCGGTGTCCACCATCAGGACGTCGATCGCGCCCAAGCCGTGCTTGCGGCAGAGTGACTCGAACGTCATGCAGGGAACCTCGATCCGGACCAGGCGCTCTGCGATGTCCGGGATCAGATCCTTATGGCTGAGCACGTTCTCCTTCGAGAGGGAGCCGATTGCGTCATACCATGATGGGAGTCCCTCTCGCTCGGGGTCGGGTACTTCTCGCCATTCGTAAAACGGCTGGACACCGTCGGCGTCGCTGATCGCCGCTTTCTCGATCGCGACTCGATCGATCGACTCATAGTTACTACGAAGACGATCGAATACGTAGGGCACCGGTTCCACCATCACGCCGGTCCAGTTGCGGCTGAGGATGAAGGAGCGGAGCTGGTCGCTGTACGCGCCATCGTGAGCCCCGATCTCGACGAATGTGGCTGATGGTTGGGCGTTCGCGAACTCCGCGAGGAACTTCGGCCCGACGAGCTCCGCTCGGCCCCGCGACAGCCTTTGCTTGAGCTTTGTTAGCAACGACCGCGACGAGCGGGTGCCGCCCTGCACCAACGCATTTTCATCAAGGCGATGATACTTCGCGCCGGAAGCGGTCACGAAACGCGCGCGCTCTCGCGGAGAGGCCGCCTCGGCGCCAGTTCCTTGCCCGCCAGAAGGCCCGACTGCAGGTGAGGCGGTAGCTCGCCGTTGGCATCCGAACGGCAACGTCCTCGCCATGGAGCAACCGAGTCAAGAGCTGCGAGTAGACGCCGGGGATGGTGGGTTCGTGCCGGGCTTCACCGGGAAGACGTGGTGCAGGACATACGGCTCGGTGCCATCGTCGTAGGCGCACCGCAGGGTTTCGTCGAGGACGCTGACCCCAGTGAACGGAGTCGCGGCCGTCAGGCGAGCGTCGAGCGTCTGGAGCTGCTCGGGTGCAGCCTCCACGGAGAGAACCGCGTTGATTACGTCTTGGTCCGCAAAGCACCAGGGGTGCTCCATCGCGGCGATTTCGAAGGTGCCACGCTGAAATGGAACCCGCGTTGGGACCGGAATAGGCCGTCCCCATCATGTCAATGCGCGAAAGCGCCTCGCCCACATCCGTGATCACACGCCTTCCGAAGTCGCCGCCCAGGAAAACCAGACTTGACGAGATGTATGGCCGCCGGTGCGCCGTCCCCAAACCCAGTAGCTCCCCCCACTCGGGAAAGAATCGATCCAGCCTGTCCTCGACGGCCACGGCGCGACCTTCTGATGCGCGCTCGATCAGGTCCGCGAGCGACCGTGTGACGATCATGTCGGCGTCGATCAACACCATCACCTCGGCGGGGTGGCGAAGGGGCGCGATGGTCTTCAACAGGAAGGGTTGGGAATCGTCCGGCGCCGGGACCACCGTGACCTCCGCGGAGACGAGCTCCCGCTGGGTGGGACTCATTCCGCAGTCGAGCATGAAGATCGGCTCGGAGTGGCCGAGGAGGCGCAGCGAGTTGACCATCGCCACGGCGCCGAGGAAATACTCGCCGCTCGATACGCAGTAGAAGGCGGCGGGCGAGGTCGGCTCCACAGCGCACGATTATGCATTGTCCGCGTCGACCGGCCCTCAACAGCCGATTCCAGCAGGCGCGTAAGGCCGCCGGGCTAGGCGCGAAAGGCCCGCTGGCCAGTTAACCCTTCGGGATCGCCCATAGCCATGGGGTCGGTATCGGCCGCAACTCCGAGAGGATCATCTGCTGCTGGATCGGGCTCAAGCCCAAACTCCAGAACATGCGGTTCGCGGGGTCGGCGAGAAAATGAGGCCGCTGCTCGATCCACTCGAGGGAATGGGTAGGGCCGAGCCGTTCACGGAGCGCCTCCGTCACCCCGGGCGCTAGGTCCTCGTGGACCTCGATCAGGAGTGTCGCGCTCTGCAGCCAACCCACCCGTTCCGGGTCGATCAGCTCCCTTTCGGCGCCATCGACGTCGCACAGCACCGTCGCACCCGTGGCGTCCAGGGCGGCGAGCGCCTGCACTGTGCACAGGCCCCGCAGGTCGATCTTCGTCCCGTTGAGCCGCGCGACGCGGGAGCAGAGGCGGAAGCGAACGGGGTCCACCTCGAAGGCGGTGACCTGGGCGTCCGGTAGGCGCAGCCCCATCCCCACCGCGTAGTACCCGTCGGCCGCGCCGAGGTTGATCAGCAGGTTCGGTCGGCTTTTCACGATCGCCTCGATCACCGGGTGCAGCTCGGCCTCGAAGGTGCCCGCCAGGTGCGGTACGCGGCTCGGCATCTGAAGGACCGTGGAGCGGGGGTATCTGAGACCGGCAAAAGGCCCGGCGCGCACAGTGAAGCCGTAGCGGCGAAGGAATCGCCAGATCGGGCGGAGCGCGCCGCGCTGGACCCGGAACAGGTCGAGGGTCGGCCTAAGGGTCCGAGGGAGGAGCCGCCGGATCAGATTGCCCATGCGAGCGCACCCTATCCCGTGAAAGGAGCCGCCACTTGGACCCAAGACAGCGCCCCGGCCGCATCGTGCTGGGCTGCGGCTCGCCGCCGTCCCTTTGGGCTTGGATCCATATTCGGTGCCCGGATATGCTGTTCGCGGTGCTTAGGGGGACAGAGCGCGTGCGGTGGGGACGGTGGCCGCAGGGATGGCGGCCCTCTCGCTGCTCGCCTCGACCGCGGTTGCCGAGCCGCCTGTGAGCAAGGTGGGCTTCGGAGTCCCGAGCCTGTTCCCGAAGTTCTCCCCGGGCCAGCACGACTACGTGGTGCGCTGCAATGACGCGCCGGTGACCGTTGAAGCGCGTGCCGAGGCACCGTGGCAGGTGGCGATCGGCAACAACCCCTACAGGCAGGGAACCTTCAGCGAGTCGGTACCCCTGGCCACGGGGCACGACTTCACGGTCCGGATGCGAAAGGCCGGGACGTCGCAGGTCTTCCAGTACCACGTTCGCTGCCTGCCGAGCAGCTTCCCGAGGTACACCTTCACCCGAAGCCGACCGGTTTCGCCGGCGTACTTCTCCGCCGCTCGCGATTTCGTCGGCTCCGAGCAGCAATTCGGGATCATCTTCGACGGCCGCGGGGTGCCGCTCTGGTGGATCCACGCACCCGCGTGGGACCCGACGGTGCTTCCGAGCGGGAAGATGCTGTGGTTCGACAACTCGACCTCGCCCGGCACCTGGGGGATTCACCGGCTCAACGGGAGCCTGGTTCGCACCCTCGAGCTGGTCGGGCAACCGGCCAACGCCCACGACCTGCAGCTGCTGGGCAACGGCGGCTTCCTCGGCGGCGCCACCGTCAAGCGAAGCCACGTGGACACCAGCGCATACGGCGGCTCATCAGACGCCGATGTCCACAACACCGAGCTCCAGCAGGTGAGCCCGACGGGCGAGCTCGTCTGGGACTGGAAGAGCCAGGACCACATCTCACTGGCCGAGACAGGGCACCGATGGCCCTGGGCGATCCAGCACGGCTATGACATCGAGCATTGGAACTCGATCGAGCCAGACGGCGACGCCGTGATCGCCTCGTTCCGCAATCTCGACGCCGTCTACAAGATCCGCAAGAGCACCGGTAAGATCGTCTGGAAGCTGGGTGGCACGACCACGCCCGAGAGCCTGACCGTGAAGGGGGACCCTCGCGGGGCCACGCTGGGCGCCCAGCACGACGCGCGGCTCCTGCCGGACGACACGCTGACCGTGTTCGATAACCGCACGAACCTCGACAAAAACCAGCCCCGAGCGGTGCGTTTTCGCATCAACGCGGGCAACGGCACCGCGACGTTGCTCGAATCGATCACGGATCCGCAGATCACAAGCTCCAACTGCTGCGGCTCTGCTCGGCGCCTCGGCAACGGCCACTGGCTGATCGACTGGGGACAGAACCGGCCGATCGCGGGGTACGACGCGGATGGCAGGCGGACCTTCCGCCTGGCCTTCGAATCCACCTTCAGCTATCGCGCCGAGCCGGTTCCCCCGGGGGCCGTATCCGCTTCGGACCTCCGTCAGGGGATGGACGCGATGTGCGCTGCGGGTTGCAGCTGACCGGGCCTGCCGGCGCGGGCCCTGGGAAGCCTCGATGAGCGCTCAGCACGGGAGCTAGCGATGCGTCGTCGACGGCGTCGACGTCCTGCTCGTGAGGGAATCGCCTGACTGCGTTTCCGACTACGGCCACTGGGAGGGTGCTCGCAGTGCGGTTGACGAGTACTTCGCCCACAATCCTCCGCCCCTTCTTCTCGCGCGGGTCGACTACGCGGGTCGGATCGCGATCAAGCACTGAGACCGCGCGGCGAGCGCGGGCAAGCACTTACGTCCGCGCCGGAGGCAACGCCCGGGAAAAAATGCCTGTGAGGGTGCGAAAGATGGCGCGCGATAGCGCACCCTTGAGGCGCCGAGGCAGGACGTGCGTACCACCGGTCACGGCAAGCAGCGAGCCGCCAAGGCGCGCGACCAGGATGCAGGCACGAACCCAAAACAGCTGTCGGCCGTCCTCCCGCCCCCACCCGGCATCAGGGAGGTACGAGAAGAAGAGGGTGTTATCGACAAATCTTGGTGAGCGAAGGGGTCCTCGAAGCAGCAGCGCCTCTCGGAGCGCTCGCCCCACGCCCCACCAAAAAGGGTCGTTGACCGCCACGATCCCGCCGGGTCTCACGAGCGGGAGCCAGTCCCTCAGATCGTCCCGCACGTCTTCGTACTCGTGCGACCCGTCGATGAAGATCAGATCAAGAGGCTCGGCGCCGAACTGCTTTCGCGCCTCGCGCGAGGTCGCGCGAATGAGGCGGACCACGGACTCAACCCCGACGCTACTCAGGTTCGTCCGTAGCTGCTGGAACCGATCGTCATCCTGCGGATCGATTGCGTACAGCGTCCCGCCGTTGGCTCGCGCCAGCAGAGCGTGGGCGGCCGCGATCGTCGAGCGCCCCCTGGACGATCCGATCTCGACCACGGTGATGGGCCGCTCGGGAGACAGGTTATGGATGCTCTGGTGAAGGACCCACGCCTCACGCGGCGAGAACCAGCCTTCGACTCCGTCAAGCGCTTCTTCAATCTCTGTTTGTGAACTGAGGGGCATGTGGGTTGCGAAGTCAAGCGAATCGGCGATGCGCTTCGGCTCGACCCTATCTCGAAGACGAGGGGCACGAGCAGCGCGTCCAGCCGACACACTGGCCCACTGAGCGGGGTACGATCGGATCATGTGGGGGCACCGTAGACGTCGCTTGGCCGTGGTCGTGACCTGGGCGCTGATCACGACGGCGCTGTTCGCGAGCGGGGCTGCCAACGCCTCGCCACCGCCCGGGAAGGTGAGCTTCAGCACGCCGACTCAGTTCCCGAAATTCCGCCCCGGTGTCTACGACTACGTCGTCCGCTGCAACGACGGGTCGGTGACCGTGAACGGGCACGCCTCTGGCGGCTGGCGGCTGGCGATCGGTGCACGTCCCTACCGGACGGGCGACCAGAGCGTCACCGTCGCCCTGCGCTCGGGAAAGGAGGTCACGGTGACCGCCAAGGCCGATGGGAGCGACCACCTCGACCGCTACCACCTGCGCTGCCTACCCAACGACTTCCCTGATTACACCTTCACCCACGACGGGCCCGTCTCGCCAAGGTTCTTCTCGATCGACGAGGCATTCGTCCCCGAGCCCAGCAAGCGCTACTCGATGATCTTCGACAATCACGGGGTGCCGATTTGGTGGTACCGAGCTCCAGCATGGGACTCCAGGGTGCTCCCCAACGGGACCCTCCTGTGGTGGAACGCGTCGTCCACGGTGTTTCAGATCCACGGGCTCGACGGTGGCCTCCTCGTCGACGGCATAAACACCGTCGGCCAGCAGGCCAACCCCCACGACATCCAGTTCACGGGCGATGGCGGCTATCTGGCCGGCGCCTACGTGACGGAGGGTCCCGTTGACACGAGCGCATATGGCGGCGCCAGCGACGCGTACGTCGCCAACACGGAGCTTCAGGAGGTGAGCTCCGACGGGCAGCTGTTGTGGAACTGGAAAAGCGAGGATCACATCTCGCTGGCCGAGACGGGCCACCGGTGGCCGTGGGTGATCAACCACGCCGGGCTGGGCGGCTATGACATCGTCCATTGGAACTCGATCGAGCGGGCGGGCGGCTCGGTGATCGCCTCGTTTCGAAACGTCGACGCGGTCTACAAGATCCGCAAGAACACCGGGAACATCGTCTGGAAGCTGGGCGGCACCGCGACGCCCGAGAGCCTGACCGTAAAGGACGACCCGCGAGGCGCCACGCTCGGCGCCCAGCACGACGCCCGCCTGTTGGCCGACGGCAGCCTGACCGTGTTCGACAACAGGACCAACCTCAACAATCACACGCCCCGGGCTGTGCGGTTCCGCATCGACGAGGCGAATGGGACCGCGACCCTGCTCGAGTCGGTCACCGACCCGGACGTCTCCGGATCGAACTGCTGCGGGTCGGCGCGGCGCCTCGGCAACGGCCACTGGCTGATCGACTGGGGGCTGAACCGCCCGATCGGCGGTTATGGCCCCGATGGCCAGCGGACCTTCCTGCTCACCCTCGACTCGACCTTCAGCTACCGCGCCGCGCCGGTCCCCTCGGGCGCGGTTTCGGCGACCGACCTGCGCCAAGCGATGAATGCGATCTACGCCCAATCCGGGTAGCCCACGGCTCGTGCACGACGGGATCGGACGAAACCAGCAGAGGGAACCGCGGCGCCCAGGATGAGCGCTGAGTCTCCGGGACGGCAGGTGCTGCGCGCCTTCGCCGAGACCTACCCGCGCGCGGTGTTCATCGAGATCGGCGCCAACGACGGACTTCAGCACGACCACCTTCGGCCGTTCCTCCTCTCGCTGCCGTGGACCGGCGTCATGGTGGAGCCGCTGGTGTGGGTGTTTGAGCGGCTCGAGGCCAACTATCGCGGCTGCGACGGGTTGGCTTTCGAGAACGCGGCGATCGCGGACGTGGACGGTCGAGTCCCCTTCTACTACGTCGCCCCCTCGGAGGACCGCGGAGACGACGCGCCGATCTGGTCCGACGCGATCGGCTCGCTTTCCCAGGAGGAGGTCGAGAAGACGATCGCTGCGGCACGGAAGTTCGCCGCCCGCGGCGGCGGTGTCCAGATCCCAGGCATAGAGTCACGGATCGAACGCACCGAGGTCCCGTGCCTCACCTTCGAGTCGCTGTGCGCGAAGCACCGGATCGAGAAACTCGACCTGCTGGTGATCGACGCCGAGGGATACGACTACGAGATCATCAAGGGAATCGACTTCGAGCGCCACCGGCCCCGGCTCCTGATCTACGAGAGCATCCACTTCTCGCCTGAGCAGCGAGAGGAGACGAGACGGCATCTTGAGGAGCTCGGGTACGAGACCATGGACGAGGATTTCGACACCTGGTGTCACGACCCTCGCGCAAGCGACGCGCTCGCCCGGCGCTGGCGTCGCGTGCGGCCCGTAGAGGGGAAGGGGCGCCTGGGCAGGCTCGCGCATCGGGTCGGCCGGCGTCTGGTGCCTGGTCGCACGAGACCGCAACGCACGTGAAGGGCCGGTGCGTTCGCTGACCTCGAACCTTGCCTCGGGTGGAGCGCGTCGAGTAGGCTGGCGTTGCGCGAGGGATCGCCCGTAGTCCACCCCCACCAGGAGTCGCCTTGACCAGTCGAAGCTCCCAAGCGCGCGCCAGGCGAGCGTCGGCGCGCCGCGACGTGCCCGTCGATCGCCGCCGGCGCCTGGTCGCGGCCGTGGGCTGCCTGGCCCTGATGATCGCTGCGCTCCTCGGCTCCTCCGCGGAGGCCGACGCGCCCCCGCAGCCCGGCGACGTGAGCTTCGCGGCGCCCAGCCTGTTTCCCGACTTCTCTACCAATATCCACAATTACGTCGTGCGTTGCAACGACGGGCCCGTGACGGTGGACGCCCATGCATCGAGCGGCTGGGAGGTGGCGGTCGGCGACGAGGACTTCGAGACCGGTGACTTCAGCCAGGAGGTGGCGCTCGGCGCCGGGCGATCCTTCACCACCACCGTGCGGCATGTGGGGGGGTCAGAGGTCTTTCGCTACTACACCCGCTGCCTGCCCAACAACTTCCCCAACTACACCTTCACCAGCCAGGGACCTGTCTCGCCGAAGTACTTCGCGGTGGACCAGTTCGTCACCTCGCTCGGCCGTGGCTTCGCGATCATCTTCGACAATCACGGGGTGCCGATGTGGTGGGACAACGTGCCTGCCGGCGACACCCGCGTGCTGGCGGACGGCACGATCCTCTGGGCGGTGCTCTCCGGGTCGAAGAACACGTGGGAGGTCCACGGCCTGGACGGCAGCCTTCGGCGGACGATCACCGGCGTGGGTCACGGGGCCAGCCCACACGACCGTCACGGGGCCAATCCACACGACCTGCAGATCCTGGCGAACGGTGACGCCCTGCTCGGGTCCTACGTCCACAACCAGGACGTCGACACGAGCCGCTTCGGAGGCTCGAGCCATGCCACCGTCATCAACACCGAGCTACAGCAGGTGAGCCCGGGCGGACAGCTCGTCTGGAGGTGGAACAGCGAGGACCACATATCGCTCGCGGAGACTGGACGACACTGGCCCTGGGCCGTCAACAACGGCTACGACATCGAGCACTGGAACTCGATCCAGCAGAACGGCAACGCGGTGATCGCCTCGTTCCGGAACCTCGACGCCGTCTACAGGATCAACAAGTCCACCGGCAAGATCGTGTGGAAGCTCGGCGGCACCAAGACCGGCAAGAGCCTGACCGTCAAGCGCTACCCGTTCCCCTACACGCTCGGCTCCCAGCACGATGCCCGAGTGCTCTCCGACGGGACCTTGACCGTGTTCAACAACCGCAGCAACCTCGGATCGCAGTCGCAGCCGGAGGCGGTCCGCTTCAGGATCAACCAGGAGACGGGCGTCGCGACGATGCTCGAGCGGATCACCGACCCGACCGTCACGAAGTCGAACTGCTGCGGCTCGGCACGGCGACTGGCCAACGGCGACTGGCTGGTCGCCTGGGGGCTGAACGCGCCGGTCGGCGGGTACAAGCCGGACGGCACGCGCACCTTCCTGCTGTCGTTCGCCGGCAACTACAGCTACCGGGCGGAGGCCGTGCCCGCGGGGGCCGTATCCGCACAAGACCTGCGAGACGGCATGGATGCAATGGTCGTTTCGCCCTGACCGCGTTCGGCGCCATCCGGTTTGCCGGGGCCGGCTGCCTCGTCAGCGCGCTTGCGTGCGCTGCGCTCGCCGTCAGCCCCGCCGCCGCCCTGGCCCGCGCGCAGCCGCCGCCACCCGGCAAGGTGAGCATCAGCGTTCCGAGCCTGTTTCCGAAGTTCAAGCCGACCATCCACGACTACGTGGTCCGCTGCCACGACGGGCCGGTCAACGTCAGCGCCCACGCCGCGTCCGGCTGGGAGGTGGCGATCGCCGGCCATCCATTCCGCAGGGGGGATTTCACCCAGACGGTTCCGCTCGGCGAGGGCCGATCCTTCACCGTCGCCGCGCGACGAATCGGGCAGACGCAGGACTCTCGCTACTTCGTGCGCTGCCTGCCCGACACCTTCCCCACCTACACCTTCACCCGTCAGGCACCGGTTTCGCCGCAGTACTTCGCCGTTGACCAGGCCCGCGCGGGGGAGCTACGCCAGTACGGGATCATCTTCGACGACCACGGCGTGCCGGTCTGGTGGATCCAGGGGCCGATCAGAGACCCGAGGGTGCTCCCGGGCGGCAACCTGCAGTGGTACGACCGGGCAGTGGGCAAATGGCAGCTACGCCGGTTCAACGGCAGCCTGATCCGCGTTCTCGATTCGGTTGGCAACCCGGCCAACGACCACGATTTGCAGATCCTGGGCAACGGGGACGCCCTGTTCGGCGCCTACGTCACGCAGAGCCACGTGGACACGAGCGCCTACGGCGGGTCCAGCGATGCCGACGTGATCAACGCCGAGCTTCAGCAGGTGAGCCCCCAAGGCAACCTACTCTGGGACTGGAAGAGCCAGGACCACATCGGCCTGGCCGCGACCGGGCGCTACTGGCCGAAGGCCGTGAACGATCCGGCGCCCGGAGGGTACGACATCGTCCATTGGAACTCGATCGAGGCGGACGGAAACTCCGTGATCGCCTCGTTCAGGCAACTCGACGCCGTCTACAAGATCAACAAGACCACCGGCAGCATCATCTGGAAGCTGGGCGGAACCACCACGCCGAAGAGCCTGACGGTGCAAGGCGATCCCCGCAGCTACACATTCGGCGCCCAGCACGACGCTCGCGTGCTCCCCGACGGCACCGTGAGCGTGTTCGACAACCGCAGCGATCTCGGCCAGGGGGAGAAGAAGCCGCGGATGGCGCGCTACTCGATCAACCAGCAGGCTGGGACTGCCAGGCTCGTGCAGTCGATCAGTGATCCGAACGTCGCCGCGTCGGGCTGCTGCGGCTCGGCGCGTCGCGTCGGCAACGGGCACTGGCTGATCGACTGGGGCGGATTCACCAAGCAGGGCGGCAATCCAATCGGCGGGTATCAGGCCGACGGCGACCGAACGTTTCTGTTGCAGTTCGACCGCACCTTCAGCTATCGCGCAGAGCCTGTCCCGGTTGGCGCGGTGTCGGCGCAGGATCTGCGTCAGGCCATGAACGCCATGTACGCACAGTGAAGGGCGTTGGCGGCATCGGGGCCGCCCTCGTCGCGGGGGCCTCGGCCCTGCTGCTCGCCGGGCTCGTCGGGGCCCCATCCGGGGCTGGAGCGTCGCCACCGCACGGGGCGGTGAGCTTCAGCGTTCCAAGCCTGTTTCCGACCTTCGGCCCCAACGTCCACGACTACGTCGTTCGCTGCAACAACGGGCCGGTCACGGTGGCGGCTCACGCCTCCTCGGGTTGGCAGATGGCGATCGGCAACCACGCCTTCCGCAGTGGGGACTTCAGCCAGGCGGTCGCGCTGGGCGAGGGGCGGGCCTTCACCGCCACCGCGAGGAAGGCCGGCAACCCGCAACTCTTTCGCTACCACGTCCGCTGCCTGCCGAGCAACTTTCCCGCCTACACCTACACCCGCTCGGGGCAGGCATCGCCCCGGTTCTTCTCCGTGGACGAGTACAAGGCCCCTCTTGACCAACGCTACGCGATGATCTTCGACAACCACGGGGTCCCTGTCTGGTGGCGCCACGCCCCCGCTTGGGGTTCGAGCGTGCTTCCCGACGGGCACCCAATGTGGTTCGACTGGTCCTCGAGCAAGTTCGAGATCCACGAGCTGGACGGGAGCCTGGTCCGCAGGCTGAGCGGCGTTGGCCGGGCGGCCAACTCCCACGACCTGCAGGTGCTCGAGAACGGCAGCTACCTGCTGGGGGCATACGTCAAGCAGAGCCACGTCGACACCAGCGCGTATGGGGGCTCCAGCGACGCCGACGTGGTGAACGCCGAGCTGCAGCTGGTGGCCTCGGATGGGCGTCTCCTCTGGAGCTGGAAGAGCAAGGACCACATCGGCCTGGCCGAGACCGGACGCCACTGGTTTGGGGCCATCAACCACTCCGCCCACCAGGGCTACGACATCGTCCACTGGAACTCGATCGAACCTAACGGCAAGTCCGTGGTGGCCTCGTTCAGGCAGCTCGACGCGGTCTACAAGATCCGAAAGAGCACCGGAAACATCGTCTGGAAGCTGGGGGGAACGAGTACGAACAAGAGCCTGACCGTGATCGGCGACACCTATGGCTACACCCTGGGTGCCCAGCACGACGCCCGCGTGCTGTCCGACGGGTCGCTGACCGTGTTCGACAACCGCAGCAACCTGGCCGAGCCAGCGCCAAGGGCGGTCCGCTTCCGGATCGACGAGACGAACGGAACCGCGACGCTGCTGGAGTCGATCTCGGACCCCCAGGTGACCACGTCGCGGTGCTGTGGCTCCGCGCGGCGCCTGGGCAGCGGAGACTGGCTGATCGACTGGGGCGGATCGAACCCGATCGGCGGCTATGCGCCGAACGGCTCACGCACCTTCCTGCTCAGATTCGACTCCGACTTCAGCTATCGCGCCCAGCCCGTCCCCCCGGGGGCGGTCTCGACGCAGGACCTGCGCGAGGGCATGGACGCGATGTACGGCTAAGGCCCTAGGCGGCGAGGGGAAGGAGCTCGCCGAGCCGATTGTCGAGCGCCGCCGAGAGCCGGTCGCGGACCGGGCCCTCGGGCGTGCGTTCGGCCAACTCCTGCAGGAAGCCGTCGATGATCAGGCGCTTTGCCTGTGTCTCGGGCAGTCCGCGGGAGCGCAGGTAGTGGAGCTGCTCGCGATCCACCTGGGCGACGGCCGCCGCGTGGGTGCAGCGCACGTCGTTGGCCTCGATCTCCAGTCCTGGGATTGCATCCGCGTGGGCCTGCGTGGAGAGCAGCAGATTGCGGCTCTCCTGGAACGCGTCGGTCTGCTGGGCGCCCCGGTCGACCCGGATCATCCCGCGCCAGACCGAGGTGGCTCGATCGGAGAGCACGCCGCGAAAGGCGAGGTCGGAGGTGGTGTGCTCGGCGGCGTGCTCCTGCGTGGTGTCGAAGTCCAAATGCTGCGCTCCCGCTCCGGCGTATGCCCCGGTCACCTTGGCCGACGAGCCCGGGCCGGCGAGCTTCGTCTCCATCCGCACCTTTCCCCGTGCGGAGCCGAAGCCGAGGGCCACCCACTCGAGCGACGCGTCTCGCGCCAGCTCGGCGCGCTGGGTCGCGAACACCCAGCTCCGCTCCGAGAGCTCCTGCTCGCAGACGTAGCGCAGCCTGGCCGCTGGACCGACCGAGAGCTCCACCACGCCGTTGAAGAGGCCGTCCGAGTCGTCTCCAGCGGTTCGATAGCTCTCCCAGATCTCCGCCTCCGCTCCCTCCTCGAGCACGATCAGTGCGCGCCAATCGAGCCCGGCGCCGGGGTCGTCCTGGAGGATCTCCAGTCGCAGCGGCTGCTCGAGTCGGTGGCCGCGCGGCACGTAGACGAGGACCCCGCTTTGCCAGCGGGCCTCGTTGCGCGCCACGAAGGGGTCCTCCGCATCGACCAGCGAGCCGAAGTGCCCGTGGACGAGGTCGCCGAGGCGCTCGGCCGCCTCGCGCAGCGGCATGACCACCGGCGGCCCGTCGGCGCTGTCCGTGCCCGGCTCGAGCCCCTCGATGCGGCCCGTGCTGGGCCGGTAGGCATCGAGGTCGAGCCCGGTCAGGTCGGTGAACTCCCAGCCCTTGTCCTTCTGCGTGGGCAGGGAGAGCCGAGAAGCGAGCGCGGCGCCCTTGCGGCGCCGCTCGGTGAGCCAGTCGGGCTCCGTGGCAAAACCCGCCGCCTCCTCGTCTCCGACTCCGGGGGCGGCGGGGTCGAAGACGGCTCTAGCCAATCGAGCCTTCCATCTGGAGCTCGATCAGCCGGTTCATCTCCACCGCGTACTCCATCGGCAGCTCCTTGGTGATCGGCTCGATGAACCCGTTGACGATCATCTTCGAGGCCTCCTCCTCGTCGAGGCCGTGCGCCTGGAGGTAGAAGAGCTGCTCCTCGCCGATCTTCGACACCGAGGCCTCGTGGCCGACGTTGGCGTCGTTCTCGTCGATCCGGATCGTCGGGTAGGTGTCCGAGCGGGAGTCGGGGTCCAGCAGAAGCGCGTCGCAGACCACCTTGGATCGAGCCTCGGTGGCGCCCTTGGCGATCTCGAGCAGGCCCCGGTAGGTGCCGCGCCCGCCGTCCTTGGAGATCGACTTGGCGAAGATCGACGAGGTCGTCTTCGGAGCTCCGTGGATGATCTTGCCGCCGGCGTCCTGGTGCTGGCCCTGGCCGGCGAACGCGATTGAGAGGATCTCGCCGTGTGCGCCCTCGCCGAGCAGATAGATGCTCGGATACTTCATGGTCAGCTTCGAGCCCAGGTTGCAGTCCACCCACTCCATCGTCGCGCCCTCCTGTGCGACCGCGCGCTTGGTGACGAGGTTGTAGACGTTGTGCGACCAGTTCTGGACCGTCGTGTAGCGGACGTGCGCCCCCGGTTTGGCGATGATCTCCACCACCGCCGAGTGCAGCGAGTCCGTCGAGTACACGGGAGCCGTGCAGCCTTCGACGTAGTGCACGTCAGCGCCTTCCTCCGCGATGATCAGCGTCCGCTCGAACTGGCCCATGTTCTCGGTGTTGATCCGGAAATAGGCCTGGAGCGGCATGTCGACCTTGACGCCGGCGGGCACGTAGACGAACGATCCGCCCGACCAGACGGCCGAGTTGAGGGCCGCGAGCTTGTTGTCGTTCGGCGGGATCACGGTGGCCCAGTACTCGCGCACGATGTCCTCGTGCTCGCGAAGCGCCGTGTCCATGTCGGTGAAGATCACGCCCTGCCTCTCGAGGGCCTCGTTCACCTGGTGATAGACGACCTCGGACTCGTACTGGGCGCCGACCCCGGAGAGGAACTTGCGCTCGGCCTCGGGGATCCCGAGCCGGTCGAAGGTGTTCTTGATGTCGTCAGGGACCTCGTCCCAGCTGCGGCTGTTCTTCTCGGAGGCGCGTACGAAGTAGTGGATGTTGTCGAAGTCGATCTGGCCGAGGTTGCCGCCCCAGGTGGGCGTGGGGCGCTGCATGAAGTGATCGAGCGCCTTGAGCCTGAACTCGCGCATCCACTCGGGCTCCGACTTGTAGTCGGAGATGTCGCGCACGACCTGCTCCGAGAGGCCCTTGGGGGACTTGTAGGCGTAGTCGGTCTCGGGGTCGTGGAACCCGAACCGCTTCTCGTAGTCGGAGCCGATTCCCTTGAGCGCCTGCTCCTCGTCGGTGAGCTCCTTGGGGGAGAGGGGTGGGACCTTTGTCTCGGGGGTGGCCATGAAAGTGCTCTAGACCTCCAATTTCACTTCGTTGTCCTCGACCCGCGCGGCGAACGTGTCGACGGGCTGAAACGCGGGGAGCGTCTTCGGCCGCCCGCTTCGCAGGTCGAACAGGGAGCCGTGGCGGGGGCACTCGACCGTGCAGGCGCCGGCGTCGAACTCGCCCTCGGCGAGGGGGCCGTCGTCGTGCGAGCAGCGATCCTCGATCGCGAACAGCTCGCCGTCGCCGCAGCGAAAGACGCCGATCTTGCGGCCGTCGGCCTCGACCAGGCGCATCTCCCCCTCGGGGAGTTCGTCCGCCTGGCACACGGTGATCGTCTCGGGCAAGGTGACCTCGTCGATGGTGGTTGTGTCCGTCGTCACTTTATTCCTACTTCCGCACTCGGATTTTAGCGGGCGCCCAGGCGGCGACGTCGGCGGGGTGGCACCCGCGACGATGCCCTAGATCCCGGCGCGTGTGGCCTCCGCCGGATCGCCGCTTTGGCCTTCGTCCTCCCAATCGGCCGGCTGGCCCAGGCTGGCGCTCTTGACGATCTTCAGCCCGAGCAGCGCGCACTTCATCCGGGTCGCCGAGATGTCGATGCCCAGCAGGTCGAGGACGAAGTCCTTCTGCAGCGCGAGGAGCTCCTCACGGGTCATCCCCGCGAGCTCGTCCGTGAGCATCGAGGTGGCCGCGGTCGAGATTGCGCATCCCTTGCCCTCGAAGGCGACCTCGGCGACCCTCCCGTCCTCACCGAGCCTGATCTCCACTCGCTGCTCGTCGCCGCAGAACGGATTCGTGTCCTCGTATGCCAGGTCGCTCTCGTCCAGGCGGCCGAAGTTGTGCGGGCGCTTGTAGTGCTCGAGGATCTGCTCGCGGTACAGGTCGTCCATTGTCAGTCCAGCTCGAAGACGTGGCGCACGTCGTGAAGGCCGTCGACCAGGCGGTCGATCTCCTCGCGCGTGTTGTAGACGGCGAGGCTCGCGCGAGTCGTCGCCGGGACGCCGAGGCGCTCCATGAGGATCTGCGCGCAGTGGTGGCCGGCACGAACCGCCACCGCGTGGCGATCCAGGATCTCCGAGACGTCGTGGGCGTGGACCCCGTCCAGGACGAACGAGACGATGCCCACGCGGTCCTCTCCGCTGGGGGGTCCGAAGAGGCGCAGCCCCGGGACCTCCGCCAATCGTTCCAGCGCGTAGGCAGCCACTTCCGCCTCGTGAGCATGGGCAGCGCCGAGGCCGACGGCGTCCAGCCACTCGACTGCCACGCCCAGCCCGATGGCCTCGCCGATCGGTGGGGTTCCGGCCTCGAACCGAGCCGGCACGCTGGCCCATGTGATCTTCTCCTTGGTCACCTTGCGGATCATCGAGCCGCCCCCCTCGTACGGGCCCATGGCCTCGAGCAGCTCTCCGCGGCCGTGCAGCACGCCGACGCCGGTCGGCCCGTAGAGCTTGTGGCCCGTGAATCCATAGAAGTCCGCACCCAGCTGAGCCAGGTCGAGCTCGAGCTTGGGCGCCGCCTGAGCCCCGTCGACGACGACGATCGCGCCGGCGTCGTGTGCCATTCGCACGATCTCGGCGATCGGGTTGACGGTTCCGAGCACGTTGGACACGTGGGTTACGGCCACCAGCTTGGGGTTCCGCTCGAGCGCCCCATCGAGCGCCTCCAGGTCGAGGCGCCCGTCGCCATCCACCGGCACCCAGTCGAGCTCCGCGCCGACCTCCTGGGCGAGCAGGTACCAGGGAACGATGTTGGAATGGTGCTCCATCTCGGTGAGCACGATGCGATCCCCGGGACCGACGTTCGCCCGCCCCCACGCACGAGCGACGAGATTGAGTGACCCGGTGACGTTGCGCGTGAAGACGACCTCGCGCGATTCCACCCCGAGATGTCTCGCGATCGTCGTCCGGGCCTGCTCGTAAAGGGCAGTCGCCTCCTCCGAGAGGGCGTGGACGCCTCGATGGACGTTCGCGTTCTGCTCTCTCCAGTACCGATCGAGCGCCTCGATCACGGCGGTTGGCTTCTGCGCCGTCGCGCCGTTGTCCAGGTAGGCGATCGGCTGCCCGTGGATGCGACGTTCCAGAATCGGGAACTCGGCCCGAATCCTGTCGACAGAGAGATCCGGCGCGGCTGAGGTGACCGGAGCCGTGGCCATGGGATCGGGCCGCTATGCGGCGGCCGCCTCAACCTCCTCGCGAATCCAGCCGTAGCCTCGCTCCTCCAGGAGCCCGACCAGCTCGGGGCCGCCCTCTTTGACGATTCGCCCGTCGTACATCACATGCACGAAGTCGGGCTCCACCAGGTGAAGGATCCGCTGGTAGTGGGTGATGATCAGGACGCCCATGTCGGGGCCCGTGAACTTGTTCACGCCTTCGGCGACGGTCCGCAGGGCGTCGATGTCGAGCCCCGAATCGGTCTCGTCGAGCACCGCGAGCTCGGGGCGGAGCATCGCGAGCTGGAGGATCTCCATCCGCTTCTTCTCCCCGCCGGAGAAGCCGTCGTTCAGGTAGCGGCTCGAGAACTCGCGGGGGATGTCCATCAGCTCCATCGCCGCCTCGGTCTGCTTGCGGAAGTCCTTCAGCTTGATCTCGCTCTCGCCCCGGGCCTCGCGATGGGAGTTGACGGCCATTCGCAGGTACTTGGCGACCGTGACCCCGGGGATCGCGACGGGATACTGAAACGCCATGAACAGGCCGGCGCGGGCGCGCTCCTCCGGTGGCGCCTCGGTGACGTCCTCGCCGCGCAGGTGGATCTCCCCGTCGGTGATCTCGAGCGCGGGGTGGCCCATGATCGCGTTCGCGAGCGTCGACTTGCCGGAGCCGTTCGGCCCCATCAGGGCGTGCACCTCCCCCTTCGAGACTTCGAGGTCGAGCCCCTTGAGGATCTGCTTGTCCTCGGCGCTCACGTGCAGGTTTCTGATCTCCAGGTCGGCCATCGGTCTCCGTTTGTCGGTGGTTGTCGGGGCGGGCGAGGCTAGGCGGCCGGGCCGGCCGCCGGCTCCCGAACCGCATGCTCGTCGGCGAATTCGACCAGGTCGGCCAGCGTCGTGCCCGCCAGCGCCTTCGTGATCCCGCCATGAACTCGCGTCCACAGGAGCTTCGTCGCGCAGGCGCCGTCGTCGGCCTCGTGCGAGCAGAGAACCCGGCCCTCGGGCGCGTCGTGGAAGCATTCCATCGGTGCGATCGGGCCCTCCAGGGCCTGGACGACCTCGAGCATCTCGATCTCTCGCAGCGGGGCGCGCCAGGCGATACCCGCCGTGGGCACCGCGGACCGAGGTCACCAGCCCGGCCTGGCGGAGCTTCGCGGCGAGGTGCTCCAGGTAGGAGAGGGGGAGGATCTCCGCCTCGGCGACGGCGCTGAGCGACACCGGCTCGCCCTCTTCGGTGTCGCGATCGTGCGCTCGGCGGCCGAGCTCGACCATCAGTCGCACGCCGTACTCAGCTTTCGTCGAGAACAACATCTCGACCGCAAATCCTACTGAACTGGTCGGATAAGGCCGACGCTGTCAGGTGGGCTGGTCGTTTCGCAGTCTGCGAATCGCGTCGCGGGTGGCCCGGTAGGGATTGACGACGACCGCGGTGTGGGCCACGGCGCGGAGCACGCGGGCCAGGGTCGAGCCGGAGAGCCCGCCCGGCTCCGGCAACTCGATCACCAGCTCGAGATGTCCAGAGGCGCTTCGCCGGGGTCGAGCATGCCCCGGCACGAGATGCTCGAAGAGCTGGATCGCGTCGGTGTTCTCGTCCATGACCAGCGCCACGAAGTGCGTTACTCCGGCGGCCCGGGCCCGCTCGACCAGGTCCTCCAGCAGGAGCGTGGCGACGCCGCGACGCTGCCAGAGGTCGCCCACGACGACCGAGACCTCGGCCAGCTGCGGCTCCGCCCCGCGGACGTACCGAGCCACGCCGACGAGGTCGCCCGTGCCCGTCTCGATCGCCGCCAGCGCCTCGTGGTCATGGTGGTCGATCTCGGTCAGGTAGGCGAGGTCGCGCTCGGAGAAGTGGCTCACCGGCCGAAAGAAGCGCCTGTAGCGGCTCTCCGCGCTCAGTCGCTCGAGCCCGTCTTCGAGCAGCCGCTTGTCGTCCGGCTGCACCTGGCGGATCTCGAGCTCGGCGCCGTCGGCGAGGGTGGTTCGCCGGGTCCCGATGCGGTCGACGTTCAGCTCCATGTGGATCAGGGTACGCGCCGCCCGGGCGCGTCGCCGACGTGCGAGTGTCCGCTACGGGTCGATCAGGCCCTTGCGGATCGCGTAGCGGACGAGCTCTACCCGATCGCGCATGCCGAGCTTCCGCATCGCGTTGGAGCGGTGGTTCTCGACCGTCTTCTCGGAGAGGTGAAGGATGGCGGCGATCTCCTTGTTCGTGTGGGCCTCCGCGACCAGCTTCACGACCTCCTCCTCGCGCGGGGTGAGCTGCTCCTCTCGGGAGGCGCCCTCTCCGAGGACGTCCTGGATCAGCGCCCGCTGCGCGTCGGGGGTCAGGAAGGGCTCGCCGCGCTCAACGGCCCGAACCGCCTCGATCAGGTCGGCGTCGGCCTGCGCTTTCAGCACGTAGCCCGAGGCCCCGGCCTTGAGGGCTTCGAACAGGTAGCGCTCGTCGTCGTACATCGAGAGGATCAGGACCGCGACGTCGGGCGCCTGGGCTCGGATCTCGCGGGTCGCCTGAAGGCCCGTGAGCTTCGGCATCTTGACGTCGAGGATCGCCAGGTCGGGCCGCCGGCGAATCGCCATGTCGCGGGCCTCGGCGCCATCGGATGCCTCTCCGACCACCTCGATGTCCATCTGTCGCTCGAGCAGCATCCGCAGGCCCGAGCGAACGATCCCATGATCGTCGGCGATCAGGACCTTCATGGCACTGGCCCCGTTGTCGGACTTGCGGTTCCACCTGGTGGCCCCTGTATCGGCCGAGTCGAGAGGCACCGTGAGGCTGACTCGCGTGCCGATGTCGGGTCTCGACTCGACGTCCACGCCGCCGCCGACGAGGAGCGCGCGCTCGCGCATCCCGGGGATCCCGAGTCCGCGCGCCGCCTGGTCGAACGTGAATCCCGACCCGTCGTCGCCGGACGGTGAGCTCGACGCGGTCGCCGTCGCGCACCAGGCCGACGGCGACTTGGCTGGCGCCGGAATGCTGAGCCGCATTCGACAAGGCCTCCTGCGCCACCCGGTAGACGACCAGCTGGACGTCCGAGGGGACGCCCGAGAAGTCGCCATGCGATTCGAAGCTGGCGCCGATCTTCCCCTGCCGCCCGAGCTCCTTCACGTGTCCGGCGAGCGCCGCCTTGAGGCCCAGGTCGTCGAGCGCGGTGGGGCGGAGGTGGCGGGCGAGCATCAGGAGCTCCTCCATCGCCTGGTTGGCGAGCGCCTTGGTTTCCGCCAGCTCGTGCGCCAGCTCGACCGGCGCCTTGACCCGGGCGGCCTCGAGGCGGAGCAGGAGGGCGGTGAGCGACTGGTTGACCTCGTCGTGGAGGTCGCGTGCCACCCGTGCCCGCTCCTCCTCCTGGGCCGCCAGCGCGGCGCTGGAGGTGCGGCGCCTCTCGGCATCCAGCCGCTCGAGCATCCGCCGGAACGCACGCTGGAGCCTGGCCACCTCCTCGGGGCCGGCCTGGCCGTCCGTGGGGGAACGCAGGTTGGCGCCGGGCCTGGAGAGGTCGGCCCGCTCCATCTCGTCCACCAGCTTCTCCAGCGGCCGAAACCTCCGCTGGAGCATGACCACGTTGACGAGGATGGTCAGCGCCACCGCGAGCGCAAGGATCAGGGCAAGGCCCGGACGCTCGGCGAGGTTCAGGCTGGGGTTGCCCGCGATCCCCGTCACGACCACCGCCACGACGATCAGCAGCAGGTTGGCCGCCAGCACCTGAGTCAGGAGGTTCTTGCTGCGCATCGCCTCCGTAGTATCGGCCACTCCGAGGGCGGCATAGGGCGACTCGGAGTGATGGACCTTCGAGAATCCCTAGGGGCGAGCCCCTAGTCGAAGGGGGGTCAGGCCCCATAGCGCGGGGCGAGCCGTGTGGCACCATTGGACGACCGTTCGACCCCGAAGGAGAGCCGACCGCAGATGACGACCACCCGCAGATCCAACTTCGCCGCCGGGCTTCGCACGACGATCCTGATGGCGACGCTCGGCGGCCTGCTCGTCGCGATCGGCTACGCGATCGGCGGAGTCGGCGGAGCGACCGGCTTCCTGGCGATCGCCCTGCTGCTGAACTTCGTCTTCTTCTGGTTCAGCGACAAGATCGCCCTGAGGAGCGCGGGAGCCAAGCCGATCTCCGAGTCGGAGGCGCCGCAGCTCTACCAGATGGTCCGCGAGCTCTCGACGCGGGCCGACCTGCCGATGCCGAGGCTCTACCTGATCCCGAGCGACCAGCCGAACGCCTTCGCGACCGGGACGGAATCCCAAGCACTCCGCGGTCGCGGTCACCTCCGGGATCACCAAGCTGCTCTCGGAGGACGAGCTGCGGGGCGTGATCTCACACGAGCTCGCTCACGTCCGAAACCGGGACATCCTCACCCAGTCGGTCGCCGCGGCGATGGGCTCGGCGATCACCTGGATCGCCTACATGATGCTGTGGTTCGGAGGCGAGGACGACTCGCCGCTCGGCCTGGTGGCCAACCTGGCCCTGTTCCTCTTGGCGCCGATCTCGGCGAGCCTGATCCAGCTCGCGATCTCGCGCCAGCGCGAGTACTCGGCCGACGCGAGCGGCGCCGAGATCTGCGGCAACCCGGAGTCGCTCGCCTCCGCGCTACTGAGGTTGGAGGAGGGGGCCAAGGCGATCCCCATGCAGGTCAACCAGGCGACCGAGCCGCTCTACATCGTGAAGCCGTTCTCGGGCGGTGGCATCGCGAGCCTCTTCTCGACGCATCCCCCGATCGAGGAGCGGGTTCGCCGGCTCCGCCAGATGCGCCCCACCCTCACGTAGCGAGCGACGGTCCTCAGCAGCAGACGGCTTCAGCGACGCTCGCGCCGCGTCTCTTCCTCGGCGGTGCGCTCCGCCCACGGAAGCGCCTCGAGGCGGGGGTCGGGGATCGCCCCGCCGCTCTCGATCGAGAGGCCGTACGTGCCCTGTTCAATGCGCTCCTCAGCCCGGGCGACCGCCGCCAGCTCGTCGCGCAGGCGCTCGGTCAGGCCCTGCTCGACCTCCCGATCGGCAAGCTGGGTGGCCTCGTCGGCGGGGGACTGGGAGGGCTCGTGGTCCTCGGACTTCGCGAGATCCGCGAGCGAGCTCTCGATTCGCTCGCGTGCGGCCGCGAGCAGCTCTCGTGCGCGAGCATCGTCCACGGGTGCGAGGATAGTCCACGCCGGCGGGGCGCACGCGCCAGCGTGCCTCGCGGGCCGCGGGCGCCGCCGCCCGACACCGACACCGCGCTATACTTTTTGAAGTAAATCCGGATCGAGATTTAGGAGTTTTGATTCGTATGGGGATGGCCACGGAGCCGATCGAGCTGGTCAAGAGCAGGGTCGAGGAGGTCGACCCGGCGAGCGCGCGCCAGGAGATCGATCGCGACAGGGCGCTCCTCGTGGACGTCCGCGAGCCGCACGAGTGGGATGAGGTCGCACATCGAGGGCGCCAAGCTGGCGCCGCTGGACACCGTGATGGACCGGATCTCCGAGCTCGCCCCCGATCGCTCGCAGAGGGTGCTGCTCCACTGCCGGGTCGGCAATCGCTCCGCCCGCGCGGCCGACGCGCTTCGCAACGAGCTCGGGTACGAGAACGTCGCCTCGGTCGCCGGCGGGATCGAGGCATGGCGGGAGGCCGGCCTCCCGGTGGTCGAGGCCGAGGGCCTGACGCCGGAGCAGCGCATGCGCTACTCGCGCCACACCCTGCTCCCGGAGGTGGGGGTCGACGGCCAGCGCAAGCTCCTGGACTCGAAGGTGCTCCTGATCGGGGCGGGTGGACTGGGGGCGCCGTCCGCCCTCTACCTGGCCGCGGCCGGCGTCGGCACCCTTGGCATCGTGGACGACGACGTCGTCGACGAGAGCAATCTTCAGCGCCAGGTGATCCACAACACCGAGCGGGTCGGGATGCCGAAGACGGAGTCCGCACGGCTCTCCATCGAGGCGCTCAACCCCGACGTCGAGGTGGTCGAGCACCGGACGCGGCTCGACGCCGACAACATCCTCGAGATCATCAGCCAGTACGACATCCTGGTCGACGGGGCCGACAACTTCCCCACGCGGTATCTCTTGAACGACGCGGCGGTGCGGCTCCGCAAGCCCGTCGTCTCGGCCTCGATCCTCGCCTTCGACGGGCAGATCTCCACCTTCGTCCCCTACGAGGGCCCTTGCTATCGCTGTCTCTACCCCGTGCCACCGCCCCCCGAGATGGCGCCGAGCTGCGGTGCGGCCGGAGTCCTCGGCGTGATGGCGGGCGTGATGGGCCTGCTGCAGGCCAACGAGGTGATCAAGCTGGCGGCCGGGATGGGCGAGCCGCTCATCGGGCGGCTCCTCCTCTACGACTCCCTCGGGACCCGATTCACCGAGCTGAAGGTGAAGCGCGACCCCGACTGCCCGATCTGCGGCGAGGACGCTCCGGAGATCGCCGAGTCGGAGATGGGCAAGTTCCCCGACTACGAGGCCTTCTGCTCGGGGAACGTCGTCGGCGCTTCGTCCGTGGCCTAGGGCCACGCACGCAGCGCCACTCGCGGAGCGGCGCTCGGCGTGCGGGGATCCGCAATCAATCGTCTAGGCTCCCGACCGATGCCGACCGTGAAGATCCCGCCCGTGTTGCGCGCCCAGACCGGGGGGGAGGCAGAGGTGCCTGCCGGCGGGTCGACGGTGGGAGACGTCCTGCGTGCGGTGGCCGAGGCTCATCCCGGGACTCGCGCCCAGCTGTTCGCCGACGGCGGCGAGCTCAACCGCTACGTGAACGTCTACCTCAACGACGAGGACGTCCGGGTGCTCGAGGGGCTCGATACCTCCGTCTCGGACTCCGACACCGTGGTCATCCTGCCGGCGATGGCCGGCGGTTGATCCTGGCGACAATCTCCGGCGCCAGCCGTCGGCCCGGCCCTAGCTCGCGGGCCTTTCGACGATCCTGAACTGCTTGTGGCGCACCGCGGAGTTGCCCGCGCGGTCGGTCGCCTTGACCTCCAGCGCATGGGCGCCGCGCCCGAGCTTCGGGGTCCGGTAGCGGCGGGAGCACGGCTCGAAGCCGGTGGACGCGAGCCGGCACTTGAGGCCGACGTGCTGGGAGGTCCTGAGCCTGAAGACTGCGGACGCCCTTCGCCGCCGCGTCTTGACCGTGTCGGAGCCCTTGATTCGCAGGCGGGGAGCCGCCGTGTCGACCCTGAACTTGATCCTTCGCGGGGCGCTCTTGTTGTTCGCGGCATCGATCGCCCGTACCCGGAAGACGTGGCCTCCGTCGTGGAGCCTGCGCGTGGCGTGGGGCGAGGTGCATGGACGGAAGCCGCTCGAGTCGAGCCTGCACTGGAAGCGGGAGCCCTGCTCGTTCGAGTTGAAGCTGAAGGAGGGCCGCCGGTTGCGCGATGCCGAGCCGTCGCGAGGGCCCGAGGAGACCGAGACGGCCGGGGCCTTCGTGTCGACCGTGAACGAGCGCGACACCGGCTGGCTCTGGTCCGGCCCCGAGACGGCCTTGACCGTGAACGTGTGATCTCCGTCCGCCAGCGGCGTCACGGGCTGGAAGGGCGAGGCGCAGACAGCGAAGGCGCCGCCCGGGTGGTCGATGCGGCAGCGGAACGTGGCGCCGGGGTAGGACGAGGAGAACTTGAAGCCCGGGGTCGGGTTGTTGGTCAGCGATCCCGAGGCGAGGCCCGAGGTGATCCTCACCATGACCTCCGCATGGACGGTCCAGGTCCTGGCCGGAGCCTGGCCCACGTTGCCGGCGCGGTCGACGGCCCGGACGTCGAAGGTGTGCTGGCTGTTCGATGAGCCAGTCGGTCGTGTGGGGGGAGTCGCAGTCCGAATACCCGGCCCCGTCGAGCTGGCACTCGAAGTGGGCCCCGGGCTCGTTGGAGCTGAAGCCGAACCGGGGCTTCGGGTCCGGCGAGGTCGAGCCCTCCGCGGGCCCAGCGGTGATCGTCGCCGTCGGAGCCGCGGTGTCGACGGTCCACGTGGACGAGTCCAGCCCGTGGTTTCCGGCCGGATCGGTCGCCTTGACCTTGAAGGTGTGGTGGCCGTCCGCCAGGCCGGAGCGCGTGAAGGGCGAGCTGCAGGACGCGAAGGCGGCTCCGTCGAGCCGGCAGCTGAGCGAGGCGCTCGAGTCGCTCGAGGTGAAGCTGAACGAGGCATTCTGATCGGCTGTCGCCGATCCGTTGGCGGGCCCCGAGGAGATCGTCACCGGCGGAGCCGTGGTGTCGACCGTGAACCTGCGGGGCCGGATCGGGCTGACGTTCCCTGGAGCGTCGATCGCCCTGATGAAGAACGTGTGTGGGCCGTCGGAGAGGGGCCCGAGTGTGTATCGCGGGCTGCAGGCATGGAACGGGCTGGCGTCCACGTGGCACTCGAACGTCGAGCCCGTCTCGCTCGAGGCGAGCGTGAAGGTGGGGCTCTTCTTGTTGATCAAGCTTTCCTCCGTCGGCCCCGAGGCGAATCGGGCGGTCGGGGGGTGTGCTGTCCGCTGTGAACCCCCTGAACGCTGTGAAGGCGGGCTTTCCGGTGCGGTCGTACCTCAGCACGCCCGCGCTGCCGCAGAAGCTGCAGCGGTGGGCGAAGGCCGACGATCGGGTCGGGATCGCGCCACAGGAACCAGTAGAGGCGCTGCACGTTCCACGCGTTGCGGTGGCCCAGGATCATCTTGTAGGCGCCCGTGAGCAGCTGCCGTTGGCCCTCCGGACCCTGATTGATCCCATAGCGGTCGCGCGGCGCCGACCCCCAGCCGAGCTCGGTGATCCACAGCGGGGTCGCCTGCTCGCCGTTGTTGTCCATCACCGTGCGGACCTTCTGGATCTCGAGCTGGACGTGATAGAGGTCCGACGCGTAGGGGTGAAGCGCCGCGGCGTCGAAGGAGCCCTTCACTCCGGGCACCTTGTAGAGGTCGCTGAGGAACTCCCACGCCTTCGGGCCGCCGCTGGGGGGGTAGCCGGGGTTGCCGGCGAGCACGATCCTGGCCTGCGGATCCTCGCTCGTGATCGCGTCGTGCGAGATCCGCAGGAGCTTCGCGTACTTCGGCGCCAGCTGCGCATCCGATCCCTCGGGGTCGAAGAACTTCTTCAGGTTGGGCTCGTTCCAGATCTGCCAGGACTCGACCGGTCGCGGCGTGGCGCCGGCCCCGTACTCGTCCCGATAGGCGTTCTTCCAATAGCTGCCGCCGGGTCCATATCGCGACACCGCCGCCTTCAGGAAGCTCCGCCAGGCGCGCTCGTCGGCGTCGTTGGCGATCGGCGGGCGCCCGGGGCCGCTCTCCACCCATGAGGGCGAGCCCCACACGAATGGGACCGCCCGGATCCCGTGCGACGCGAGCGCCCCGATGAATCTATCGGTGGCCATCCACCGCCGATCGCCCTGGGTGGGCTCCACGGTTCTCCACCCGATCTCGAATCGGTCGGTTCGGATCCTGGCGTCCTCCATCTCCTGGAGATCCTGCCCGTCGAGCTGTCCCTCGGCCGCGAACTGGCCCTGGACGATCCCGAAGAACTCAGAGCGGACCGCAGCTCCGGCGGTGGCCGGCACGAAGAGGACGAACGCGAGCACCCCGACGAGAATTGCGCCAGGGACGGCTCGCGATCCCGGCAATGCGTCCCTGGCCATCCGCACCAGGGAGGGTAGTGACGTCGACAGTCGCGCGCGCCCAGTTCGGGCTAATTTGGCGCGACCTGGACGTTAATACGAGGCAGGCTCCGCGGCGCCCGCGATGCGCATCCACCGGCGCTGGATCCCCGAGCCTCCGGTGGCCCCGCTTGGCCCCCGGGTCACGACCCTGAACCGCTTTCGCCGCAGGGCGACGTTGCCGGCGGAATCGATGGCCTTGACCTTGAGCGTGTGGGGGCCGTGGAGGCGTGGCGCGCGGTAGTGGGCCGGGCACGGGCGGAATTGCCTCGCGGAGATCCGGCACCGCAGCTCGGCCCGCTCGGAGGCCTTCAGGGTGAAGGCGGCCGAGGCCTTGCGCGTTCGAGTCGTGATCGTGGCCGGGCCCTTGATCCTCAACCGCGGCGCCGCCTTGTCGATCGAGGGGCCGGCATCCGAGCTGGTGGATTCGTCGGCGGGGCCGGAGGACGTCCCCGAGGCGGGGGCGGGGCCCGCGACCGTCCACGTGCGGGTCACCGCCGGGCCGACGTTGCCCGCTCCGTCGGTGGCCTGGACCTGGAACGAGTGCTGGCCGTCCTCGAGCCGGCCGGTCGCGTAGGGGGACGTGCATGGCGCCAGCCCCGCGGCGTCGAGTTGGCACTGGAAGCTCGTCCCGGGCTCGTTCGCGGAGAACTCGAACGAGGGGCGTCGGTTGCCCGAGGTGGCGCCGTTGGCCGGGCCGGAGGAGATGCTCGTCTTGGGGGCGACGGTGTCGACCCTGAACGACCGTGACGCGGCCGCGCTGACGTTCCCCGGCGCGTCGATCGCCCGGACCCAGAAGGTGCGAGAGCCGTCCGCGAGCGGCGGCAACGGGGTGAAAGGGGAGGAGCAGGACTCGTAGACGCGGGTCCCGAAGCGGCACTTGAAGGTCGATCCGGGTTCGTTCGAGGCGAACCTGAACGTCGGGGTTGGGTCGTTCGTGGTCGCCCCCTGGCTTGGCCCGGAGATGATGCTGACCTGTGGCGGGGACCACTCGGCGGTGAAGCTCCTGAAGGTGGCCAGGGACGGCTTGGGTTTACGGTCGTGCCGGAGCAGGCCCGCGCTCGCGCAGAAGCTGCAGGTGTGCTTGCGGGGCTTTTGCGGATCGCGCCAGTGGAACCAGAACAGCCGCTGGACGTTCCATGCCTTTCGGCGGGTCAGGACCAGCTTGAACGAGCCTCTCAGCAGCTTCTCCTGGCCCTGAGGCCCCTGATTGATGCCGAAGCGGTCCGGGGGCGCCGATCCCCAGCCGAGCTCCGTGAGCCAGAGTGGCGTCGCCCCATCGGAGTGGTTCTTCATCACCATCCGGAATCGCCCGATCTGCTGGCGGAACTGGCTCAGGTCGCGGGCGTACGGGTGGAGGGCGGTGGCGTCGAAGTAGCCTTTGATGCCGGCCACCGAGTAGAGCCCCCGGAGGAAGTCCCAGGCCCGAACCTCGCCGAACCCCGGCATCCCCGCGAGGACGATCTGCGCGTTTGGATCCTTGCTCTTGATCGCGTTGTGAGAGATGCGAAGGAGCTGGGCGTATCTCCGAGGCGACGGGCTCGGCCCGAAGTACTTGCTCAGGTTGGGCTCGTTCCAGATCTGCCAGGACTGGATCGGCAGCGGGGTCGCGTGCGGCCCGTACAGCTGGCGGTACTTCGTGCTCCAGTAGGCGCCGCCCGGGCCGTAGCGCGCGACCGCCGCCTTTAGGAACGCCTGCCAGGCCTGGATGCTGCGCGGCCGGTCGATCGGAGGCCGTGACGACGAGCCGTACACCCACTCGGGGTTGCCCCAGAAGGCCGGAAAGGCGCGGACCCCGTGCGAGGCGAGCGCGCCGATCAGGCGATCGGGCCCGGCCCAGTTGAAGGTGCCCTGCGCCCGCGGCTGCACCCAGCCCCAATTGAGCATGAACCGGTCGGTGTGGATGCGCGCCCTCTTCAGCCCCTGGAGGTCGCGCGAATCGAGCGTCGCCCCCTGCACGATGCCGAACAGCTCCGAGCGTGCCGCACCCGCGCTGGACGGCGCCAGCGTTGAGACGGCGAGCAGGGTGAGCACCACCGCCCCGCCGCTTGCCCCACGCCTCAGCCTCCTGCCGATCCCGCGCACAACCACCGTACTCACAGCACGAGCGGGCATCCCCGGCCCTGCCACGCGGATTGTTAGTGAGTAGCGCTAGGGCGTAGTGATAGTACGTAGTACATCGGTCCAGGGTGAGGGCGTGACCGGCTGACGCTCGCGCGCCGCGGAGTCCGAGGCGCCCGCGGTCACGGGCCGGTCGAGTCCTCGACGTAGGTGAACGGCGTCGAGCACCCGGACGTGTTGCCTGCCGCGTCGGTCGCGCGGGCCCTGAACGAGGTCGTCGAGTTGTCGGGCACCAGGACCAGGATCCCGGGCGAGTTGAACTGCACGGCGCTGCCCTTGGCGTGCGGTGTCCCCGTGCAGCCCACGGTCTTGAAGATCTTCACAGTGGTGCCCGGACCGGCGGTGCCCCTGACCCGGGGCGCGTTGTTGTCCGCGGGCGAAGCCGGGGTGGTGCCGGTGATCCTCGGGATCGCCGGCGGGTGGGTATCGACGGTGAACGACCGCGACGCGATCCCGCTCTTGTTCCCCGGGGCGTCGATCGCCCTGACGGAGAAGCTGTGGACGCCATCCGCGAGTTGCGCCGTCGTCAACGGGGAGCTGCACTCGCTGAACGGCTTCGAGTCGACCCGGCACTCGAACGTGGAGCCGGCCTCGCTCGACGTGAACGAGAAGCGCGGCCTGGGGTTCTTGACGAATGCCCCGTTCTTCGGCCCCGCGGTGATCGCCACCTGGGGCGGGTTGGTCTCGGCGGTGAAGCTGGTGAACGCGGCAAAGGCGGGCTTGGGGGTGCGGTCGTACCTGAGGAGCCCGGAGCTGCCGCAGAAGCTGCACGTCCCCGCCTGGAGATTCCTGGGGTCGCGCCAGTGGAACCAGAACAGCCGCTGGATGTTCCACGCGGTTCGATGCGCGAGGATCATCTTGAATGAGCGGTTGAGCATCGTCTTCTGGCCGTCTGGGCCCTTGTTGATCCCGAACCGGTCGGGAGGGGCGGAGCCCCAGGCGAGCTCGGTGAGCCACAGCGGCTTCGCCGCGTCGCCGTGATTCTTGATCACGTTGCGGGTGTTCTGGATCTCGGACTGGACCTGGCTGATGGTGGGCCCGTAGGGGTGGAGGGCGACGGCATCGAACTTGTTCTTGATCCTGGGCACCGCGTAGAGGGCCCTGAGGAAGTCCCAGGCCTTGACGTCCCCGAAGCCCGGCATCCCGGCGAGGACGATCCGGGCCTGCGGGATCTGGCCCTTGATCGTGTCGCGGGAGATCTGGAGCAGCCGGGCGTACTTGCCCGGCGACGGATAGGGAGCGAAGAACTTCTTCAGGTTCGGCTCGTTCCAGATCTGCCAGGACTGGATCGGCAGCGCCTTGGCATTCGCTCCGAACTGCTCGTGGAAGGGGGTGCGCCAGTAGGCGCCCCCGGGGCCGTAGCGCTTGACGAGCGCCTTCAGGAAGACGCGCCAGGCCTGCTCCGACACCGCGCCGCCGATGGGCGGAGTCGAGGCCGATCCCGCGACCCAGCTCGGGTTGCCCCAGATCGAGGGCACGGTGCGGATGCCCCGCGCGGCCAGGCCGCCGATGAAGTCATCCGCGGGGCCCCATCTGAACGAGCCCTTGACGGGCTGCACCCAACCCCACTTGAGCACGAAGCGGTTCGTGCGGACCCTGGCCGCGAGCATCCCCTCGACGTCCTGGTTGTCGAGGGTCGCGGTCTGGACGATCCCGTAGAACTCCGATCGCGGCGCCGCTGCGGCGGTTGCGGGGACGACCAGCGCGACGATGAGCATGGCGGCGAGAACGACCCGGCGGCGCGCTCGCGATCCCGCCCGCACATCCATGCCCCGCACATCCATGCCCGAAGCGTACTCGCCGCGAACCGTTGGCGCGGCGAGCGGCCCGTGGGGGCTCGCTAGGGGCTCGTGTCGACGCTGAAGACCCGCGAAACGGGCGCGCTGACGTTTCCGGGCGCGTCGGTCGCCCGGACGATGAAGGCATGGCCGCCGTCCGAGAGCTGCGCGGTCTTGTACGGCGAGGTGCACGCCTTGTAGGCACCCCCATCGACCTTGCACTCGAAGGTCGAGCCGGCCTCGTTCGAGCTGAACTTGAAGGTCGGCCTCGGGTTGCTGATCGTCGCCCCGTTGGCCGGCCCGGATGTGATGCTCGCGTTCGGCGGGGTGGTCTCGGCCGCGAATTTCTTGAACTCGGCCAGGGAGAGCTTCGGGGTCCGGTTGAACTTGATCAGCCCGGCGCTGCCGCAGAAGCTGCACGTGCCCGCCTGGGACTGCCTCGGATCGCGCCAGTGGTACCAGAACAGGCGCTGGATGTTCCAGGTCTTGCGGTTCTGAAGGACCATCTTGTAGAACCCCTTCAGTAGGTTCGCCTGGCCCTGGGGCCCCTTGTTGATGCCGAACTGGTCGGGGGGAGCCGACCCCCAGCCGGATTCGGTGATCCAGAGCTGGGTCGCCGCGTCGGCGTGGCTGGTCATCGAGTTGCGGAACTTCTCGATCTCCGTCTTGACCCGGTCGAGGTTCGGTCCGTACGGGTGGAGCGCCGCGACGTCGAAGTAGCCCTTGACCCCGGAAACCTTGTTGTAGAGCTGGCTGAGGAAGTCCCAGGCGTTCACGTCACCGAAGCCGGGCATTCCGCCGAGCGCGATCTGGGCCGCTGGGTGCCTGCTACCGGCGATCGCCTCCTTGGAGACCTTCAGCAGCCGCCCATACTTCTCGGGCGACGGGTAGGGAACGAAGTACTTCTTCAGGTTCGGCTCGTTCCAGATCTGCCACGTGGTGACCGGCAGCGGGGTCGCGTTGTCGCCGTACTTCGCCTTGTACTTGGTCTGCCAGTAGTTGCCGCCCGGCCCGTAGCGCGCCACCAGAGCCTTCAGCAGGGTCTTCCAGGCTGTCACGTCCTGGGGCCGGTCGAGCGGCGGGCGAGCCGTGTAGCCCTCGACCCAGTTCGGGTTTCCCCACACCGAAGGGACCACCCGGACTCCCTTGATCGCCAGCCGGCCGATGAACTTGTCCATGGTGCCCCAGGTGAACGGGGTCTTCTTGGCCTGCACCTGCTCCCAAGCCAGCAAAAAGCGGACGGTGCGGACATGGTTGTTCTGCAGCCCCTGGACGTCCCGATCGTCGAGCGTCGGCCCCTGCACGATGCCGAAGAACTCCGACCGAACGGCGCCCGCGGTGGCGGGGGCGAGGAGGGCGACGGCCAGCACGGCGAAGGCAATCGCGAGGCGGCTCGCGGAGCCGGCGATCGCACGCGGCATCGGCCGGCGCACCCGACGTGCCTCGGGCGCGCGATCGCTCATCCCTGCTCCCCCCTTGCCTGCGGATCCATCGGTGCGCACAGTATCAATGACGCGGGGCTCGGTCATCGCCCTAGGGGATCGAGTCCTCGACGTAGCTGAAGGCGGCCGAGCAGCCCGACGAGTTGCCGGCGCGGTCGGTCGCCTTGGCCCGGAACTTGGTCGTCGCGTTGTTCGGGACCGAGACGGCGATGCCGGGCGATTTGAACTGGGAGGCGGTTCCCGTGGCCGCGGGGGAGCCCAGGCAGGCCGTGTTCTTGAACAGCTTCACGGTCGTCCCCGCGCCGGCGTTGCCGATCACCTTGGGCAGGTTGTTGTTGGCCGGCGAGGCCGGGTTGGTCGCGGTGATCTTCGGGACCGCGGGTGCGCGGGTGTCCACGAAGAAGTACCGGCCCACGATCGGGCTGTCGTTGCCCGCTGCGTCGATCGCCCTGACGACGAAGGAGCGGGTCCCGTCGGCGTACTTCGGGGCCGTGAAGGGCGAGCTGCAGGGCTTGAGGCGCGCCTCCGGTCGAGCAGACGAAGGTCGATCCGTGCTCGCTCGAGGTGAACTTGAAGGTCGGGGTCGGATCATTGATGTAGGCCCCGTTTTGTGGCGCCTGGGTGAGCGTCGCCGCCGGCTTCGTGTCGTCGGTGGTGAACCTCCTGAACTCGGTGTAGGCGGGCTTGGCGGTGCGGTCGTGCCTCAGCAGCCCGGCGCTGCCGCAGAAGCTGCAGGACGCGACGGGGTTCAGGGGATCGCGCCAGTGGTACCAGAACAGCCGCTCGATGTTCCAGGCGGCTCGGTGGTCGAGGATCAGGTTGTAGGCCCGCTTCAACATCGTCGCCTGCCCCTGGAGGCCCTTGTTGATGCCGAATTGGTCCGGTGGCGCCGACCCCCAGGCGAGCTCGGTGATCCAGAGCGGGGTCGCCGCGTCGCCGTGGCCCTTCATCACGGAGCGGAACTTCTGGATGTCCTGCTGCATCTCGCCGATCGTGGGGGCGTAGGGGTGAAGCGCAGCGGCATCGAAGAAGTTCTTGATGTTCTGGACCTTGTAGACGTCCCGCAGGAAGTCCCAGGCGTTGACGTCGCCGTGCGGCGGGCATCCCGGCCATCACGATCCTCGGCCTTCGGGTCCTTGCTCCGGAGGGCGTCGCGGGAGATCTGGAGCAGGTGGGCGTACTTGCCCGGCGACGGATAGGGGGCGAAGAACTTCTTCAGGTTCGGCTCGTTCCAGATCTGCCAGGACTGGATCGGCAGTGGCGTTGCGTTCGCCCCGAAGTCCTGGTGGTACGGGCCCTGCCAGTAGGTGCCTCCGGGTCCGTAGCGCCCGGCCATCGCCCGCAGGAACACTCGCCAGGCGTTCTCGCCCGTGGCCCCGCCGATCGGGGGAGTCGAGCCGGAGCCCGGAACCCAGTCCGGGTTGCCCCACAGCGAGGGCACCGTGCGGATCCCGTAGAAGGCCAGGCCGCCGATGAAGGAGTCCGCCGAGTCCCAGTCGAAGGAGTTCGCGTTCGGCTCCACCCATCCCCACTTGAGGACGAAGCGATTGGTCCGGACCCGCGATGCGAGCAGCCCCTGCGCGTCCTGGTTGTCGAGCGTCGCGGTCTGGACGACCCCGTAGAACTCCGACCTCGTCGCACCGGCGCTCGAGGCGGCGAAGAGAGGCACCGCGATCGCCGCGATCGCCGCGGTCGCGACCGCGGATACGCGCCATCCCCCCTTGTGCCTCCATGCCCCTCGCATCCCGCGCGGAAGCCTACTGGTATCGAAAATCGGGCGCATGATCGCCTACCCAACCAACGGACCCGAGGGGTCCCCACGTTCACCTCAACCGGCGCGGGCGAAGCGACGGTAGGCCCGGTATGCGGGCTTTGGCTTGTGGTTGTGGCGCAGCAGCCCGGCCGAGGCGCAGAAGCTGCAGTAGTGGCCGGTGCCGGCGCGCGGGTCGCGCCAATCGAACCAGAAGAGTCGCGGGATGTGCCAGGACGAGCGGTGACGAAGCACGAGCTGGAAGGACTTTCTCAGCATCCGGCGCTGGCCTTGCTCGCCCTTGTTGATCGGCCAGCGGGGAGTCGGGCGCGCCGATCCCCATCCCATCTCCGTCAGCCACAACGCGGTGTTCGCATCGTGGTGCTTGACCATCACGCCGCGGACGTTGCGGATCACCGTCCCGAACTGCCCGATGGTGGCCGAGTAGGGGTGGACCGCGGCGGCGTCGAAGTCCTGCTTGATCCCCTTGATCCGGTAGAGCTTGTCGAGGAAGGACCATGCGGTGGGCCTCGCGTACCCGGGCATCCCGGCGAGCACGAGCTTCGCGCCGCCGTCCGCCGTCGTGATCGCCGCATGCGAGATCCTCACGAGCCTCGCGTACTTGCGCGTCCTCTCCTTCTGCGGAAAGAACTTCGCCAGGTTCGGCTCGTTCCAGATCTGCCACGCGGTGATCGGCTTCGGAAGGGCGCCTGGATGGGCCGTCCGGTATCCCCCGCTCCAATACGTTCCGCCCTGCCCGTACCGATCCACGAGAAGCGTCAGGAACTCGCGCCAGGCATCCACGTCCGCGGCCCCGTTGATCGGCGGCCGACTCGGTTTTCGCGCCACCCAACGCGGCGATCCGTAGACGAACGGCACGGGTCGGATCCCGCGCGCAGCGAGATTGCCGACGAGCTTGTCGGTGAAGCTCCAGTCCGGCGACTGCCGGTTGCGCTGGACGCCGTACCAGTTGATCGCGAACCGCACCGAGCGAACCCGCGCGGATTGAAGCTGCCGGAAGTCCTGCCGGTCGAACGGCTGACCCTTCATGACGCCGTAGAAGCCCGGCGGGGCCGCGAGCGCCGGGGTCGCAAAGGCGACGGCGCAGATCGCGATTCCCGCGACCGTGGGCGCGAGCGCCCGGCGCATCAGACCCGTGGCGCGGACGATGTGCGGCGTTGGTAGACGGCCCCGGCGACCACGATGGCCACGAGGGCGCCGAGCAGGAGAAGGGTCGGCGCCCCTCCGACGGCGCTCGCAGCCGCGGCCGCGAAGCCGCGGTCGTCGGACTTTCAAGCGGGCCCCCGAGCCCCCATCGGCGGGCGCGCCCAGGTCCTGGGCGGTGGCGATCTGAGCGAGCAGCCGACCGTCGGGTCCGGACAGCTTCTTCAGGGTCCCCTTGGGGAGCAGGCCGAGGCGCGCGACGGGGGCGCTGGAGCCTGCCGGGCCGGCGCCTGCGCCGGCCGCGGAACCGCCTCGGGCGGTCGGAAGGTGTTGGGTATATTGGTCCACCGCAGAGGGACTGGCCACCGCGGTGGTCGCTGGCGCGCCGAGCAAAGCCACTATGACCGCCACCAACGTCAGGTGATATCCGCGAAGTCGAGATCGGGCCCTGCTTCGCCCGACCCTGTGCAAAGAGTCGTAGTCCCTGGCCACGCCGTTCGGAGGATAGGGCATCCCGGTGCCCCGGGCCGGCCACCGGAGCTGCACCCGGCGATCGCGATCGGCGTCGCCATCGCGTACGTGGGACTGGCGGTCGGGAACGGCGGATACTCGAGCGAGCTGCAGGCCGGCGCCACCGTCGCGGTCTGGTGGGCGGTGGCCGTCGCCCTGGCGCTGGGTGGGTGGCCGCGGTCGCGGGTTCCCGCCGCGGCGCTCGGCGCGGGCCTCTGCCTGGCGGCCTTCGCCGCGTGGACGGCGGGCTCGATCGTGCTGGGCCAGCGATCACGGTGGCGCCTTCATCGAGATCGTTCGCGCGCTCGGCTACCTCGGGGTGTTCGTCCTGGTGGTCATCGCATCGCCCCGAGCCAGCGCCCGAGCCTGGCTCGGGGGCGCTGCCATCGGGCTCGTGGTCGATCGCCTGCCTGGCCCTCGTCAGCCGCTTCGAGCCGTCGTTCGCCGGGGGCGACGAACAGCTCGGGCAGTTCCTCCCCGCGGCCGCGGGGAGGCTCAGCTATCCGATCGGCTACTGGAACGGCCTCTCGGCGGCGATGGCGATCGCCGCGCGTGCTCCTGGTCTGGCTGGGGGGTCACGCCCGGTCGGCCGGGGTGCGAGCGGTCGCGGTCGGCGCGATCCCGCTGCCGATCCTCGTCGTCTATCTCGCCTCCTCGCGCGGGGGCGTGGCGGCCGGGGTGGCGGGGCTCGCCGTGCTCCTGGCGCTGGGCCCCGAGAGGGCGAGGATGTTCGGCGGCCTCGTGATGGGTGGCGTTGGAGGGGCGCTCCTGATCTCCCTGGCGAGCAGCAGACACGAGCTGGTGGACGCGATTCGGAAACTCCACCGCCGCCGCCCAGGGGGATCAGATGCTGGCCTTTTCGATCGGGGTCGTGATCGTCGTGGCCCTCCTGCGGTTCTCGCTCGATGAGCCCCTCGAGGACATCGACGTGCCCCCCGGGCTCGCCCGCGCGGTCGGCGTCGGAGTCGTGGTCGTCGCCATCGCGGGGGTGTTGCTCGCAGGGCCGTCGAAGCGCTGGCAGGAATTCAAGGAGGTTGGGCCGCTGGAGACCCAGAGCACCTACGTCGCCGCCCACCTGAGCAGCGGACGGGGCAGCGGCCGGTATCAGTTTTGGGGCACCGCGCTCGACGCGTTCGAGGCCCATCCCCTGGACGGAATCGGCGCCGGTGGGTACGAGGCGTACTGGCACCAGCACGGCTCCCTGGTGATGCCGGTGCGCGACGCGCATTCTCTGTTCATCGAGAGCCTGGCGGAGCTCGGCGTCGTCGGGCTTCTGCTGATCCTGGGGTTCGTGGGCTTCGCCGTCGTCTCCGGCGCTCGCCGGGGCCCAACCTTTTCGCGCGAAGGGGTGCTTGGCGCCGCCCTGGCGATCCTTGCCGCGGGGATTCTCTCGGCGGCGATCGACTGGACCTGGGAGCTGCCCGCCTGCTTCGGACTCGTGGTGCTCGCGGCCGCCCTGCTCACCGGGCCGGCGACGCTCGAGCCCGAGGCGATGGGCCCGCCGCCCGGCGCCCTCGACGGCGGGAGGGAGCCGTATCCCAGACGGCGCCCTCGGCGCGTGTGGCTCGGCGTGGGCACCTTGCTGGTTGCGGGCGCTGCGATCTGGGCCGGCGGAATCGTCTTCCTCACCGAGACCAAGCTCGGCGACAGCGTGGAGGCGGTCAGCGCCAACGACCTGCCCGCCGCGGCGCAGGACGCGCGCGACGCGCGGGCGATCCAGCCGTGGGCTGCGGCACCCCGGCTCCAGCTCGCCCTGGTCGAGGAGCTGGCCGGCCGCCTGCGGGCCGCGAACCGCGACCTCGGCGAGGCGATCGAGCGAGCACCGCGTGACTGGCAGCTGTGGTTCGTGCGGGCCCGGCTGGAGGTCAAGCTCGGGGACGTCGCCGCGGCGCGCAGGGCGCTCGCCCGCGCCCGCAAGCTCAACCCCCGGGCGCCGTTCCTCGCCCGCTCGTCGGGTGGCGCGAGCCCGGCCGGCCCTTGAGGCGATCGCACTATTGTGTTCGACGATGCTGACCGTGGCGCGCGGCTCGCGCGCGTTGTGAGGGCCCACCGGGTCCCAGGATCGTGACGGGCGCGCGAGGGCCGCTGCCCGTGGCCGACGCAGGGCCCGGCGACTGGACACAACCTGGCGGCGGCGCGGGCCGGGACGGCCTGGTCCTCCCCTTCGTGGCCATCGTGGCGGCGGCGATCCTCGCCCTGGTGATCGCCGCGGCGGCGTCCTGGCTCGACTGGCGGTGGGTGCTGCTGGCGCTGTCGGCGACCTCGGTCGTCGCCCCGTGCGTGGTCCTGGCCTTGAAGGGGAAGCTCGACGTCTTCGAACCGATCGTCTGGTACGGGGTGATGTTCCTGCTCCTCTTCGTCGGCCGGCCCGCCTGGGACCTGGCCCACGACCACTTCATCTACACGGGCAGGTTGATCGAGGCCACGTTCACCAGAATGATCGTCGCCGGGCTGCTGGCGGGGACAGGCTTCGTGATCGGCTACCTGAGCCCCGCGGCGCGCTCGCTGGTGCCGCGGCTTCCGCGCCCTCAGCCGCTCGATTCGCGCCGGCTGATGATCTGGTCGTTCGTGGTCCTCGCGGTCGCAGTGATCGCCTTCGCGATCTTCTTCATCAATGCCCATGGGTGGCGCGACCCGGCGGGGTTCTTCTTCCGGGGCCAGAAGCGCCTCGAGCAGCTCAGCGCCAGCCCGACCGCCACCAGCAAGTACTTCCTGGCCTCGATTCTGTTGATGGTCCCGGTCGCCCTGTTCTTCTGGTCGATTCGAGAGCGCGAGGGCGGGGCCACGCGCATCGGGCGAATCGCGGGTTGGGCGGGGCTTTTCTCGATCGCCACCTTTCTCGTTTACAACCTCGGCGCCGGCCAGCGTCGGTACCTGATCGTGATGGTGGGAGCGCTCGCGCTCTACTGGTACCTGCGACGAGGCCGGCGACCCTCTGGCATGGTGCTCTGCGTCACTGCGGTCGTGGCCCTGACCATCGTCTCGGCGATCCGGGACGTCCGCTTTGCCACCGACCGCAACACCAACGCAAACCCGGTCCAGTGGCTGCCCTGGAACGCCGTGGTCCACCTGTTCAAGACCCAGGACACCGGCGTGGCGCCCGCCCTGGCGACGGAGATGCTCGTGGTGCCGCATGACCTGCACTACACATATGGCACGACGACGCTGTTCGGGCCCTTCGTCACCATGGTCCCCAGGCAGCTCTGGCACGGCAAGCCGCTGCCGGCCGACCAGCAGGTGCTCGCCTCGGTGTGGGGCGGGACTCCGTGCGGCGCCAACGGCCAGTGCAGCACCTTCTCGCCCTTCGGGGAGCCCTATCGAGATGGCGCGCTGGTCGGGGTGTTCATGTTCGCGGTCCTGTTCGGCATCTTCTGGAGGGCCCTGTGGCTCTACTACGTTCGCCACCGCGACAGCGTCCTCGCGATCGTCGTCTGCGCGACCCTGCTTCCGTTCATGATCAGCTGGATGAGGGCGAACTTCACCCTCCAGGCGCTCCAGGCCGCCATGGTCCTGGCCGTCGTCGTGCTCGGCGGGGTGTTGTGCCGGGCCCGGGCCGGCGACGACGGTGCCGCGCCACCAGGACGCGATCCCGGTTGGCAGTCCGCGGGTGGCAACGGCTAGCCGCAGGTGGCCCAACCTGTTCCTGGTCGGCGCGGCGAAGGCCGGGACCAGCTCGCTGTACGACTCCCTGGCGCGGCATCCGGCGATCTACATGTCGCCGATCAAGGAGCCTCACTACTTCTCCCGGATCGAGCCAGCGCCCGAGCGGCGGGCCTTCTTTCCCCACGTGACCGAGGAGGCTGAGTACCTGGCGCTGTTCGACGGCGCGACCGGCGAATCCGAGATCGTCGGCGAGGCGAGCACCTCCTACCTGTGGGAGCCGCACACCGCCGAGCGAATCAAGGCGTCGGTACCCGAGGCGAGGATCCTGGTCATGCTCCGGGATCCGGTCGAGCGGGCCTACTCGCAGTACTGGAACGACGTCCGCGAGGGCCTCGAGAACCGCCGTTCCTGGATGCCCTGCTCGAGGAGCGGCGGTCCGGGCCCGGAGCCTGGGGCGTCTCCTCCCTGTACGTGGACTGCGGCCTCTACGCGGACCAGGTGGAGAGGTACCTCGATCGCTTCGGCGCCCAGGTCCACGTGGCGTTCTTCGAGGAGTTCGTCGGCGACGAGGCGGGGACGATCGCCAGGGTTCACTCGTTCCTGGGCCTCGAGGGGGCCACCCCCTCGGAGTCGCGGCAGAAGAACCCGGGCTCCATGCCCCGCAACCGGCTCAGCGCGGCACTGCTCGCAAGCGGCCGGGTGCGGACGCTGGCCCGGGCCACGTTCCCGCGGCGACTGCGGAGCGGGCTGCGCGCGGCGCTTCTCGTGAGGCCGCCCGGCCGCCCATGGACCCCGAGGCGCGAGCCCTGTTGACCGAGGTCTTTCGTCCCGAGATCGCCCGGCTGGGCGTGCTGCTGGGGACCACCCCGCCCTGGGGGTCACCGACTCAGCCCACGACGAGCTGAGAAAACTTCCGGCCGTTCGTGTAGTGCTCGTAGGAGTCCAGGCGAAGCTTCCATCCCCCCAGCGTCAGCGCGAGGAAGTACTTGCTGGGGAAGTCCCGGACGCTGATCACGTTGGGCCGGTCGTGGAACGGGACCACGGTTCGGACCTCGGTCCGCACGGTCGCCGTGTAGGTGGTCTTCTTGCGGGTCTGCGGATCGATCGGCATCGAGTAGCGATGCCGAAAGCCGGCGATCTGGCGCCTTGCCGCTCGCGCGGGGATCGGCTGCACGTACATCTTCCGTAGCTGGTCGACGTCTCCTCGCTGGAGTGCCTGCCACCACCGAAGCACCGCCGCGTAGGGGGTGGATGCGCCGACCCCCTCGATGTCGCGGTCGGAGATCAGCATCGACTCCGGGCCGTCGATGTTCCCGGGTTGAGACGGCGGGCCCTCCCTGCCGTCGTCCGACCCACATCCCTGCGAGGTGGCCGCTACCAACAGGGCCAAGAAGAGGATGCCCGCACGCGCACGCAAGCGGGCCATCTTAGGAGACTCGGGCGGGACGATCGGGCTCCTGGAAGGCGACCTCCGAGGGCTCGGGAGAACGCCTCGCCGCCTGGATCACGTCCGCGGGAAGCGAAAACAATGAGCGCCCCGCCCACTCGAGCTCGCCGCGCCGAGCCGCGAGCGCCAGGAGCAGCAGGAGGCTGACCACGTAGGAGCTGGACAGCGCGACGGCCGCGCCGTAGATCCCCCAGAGGGGCACGAGGACGGCCAGCGCGAGCGCGACCCAGGCCAGCGAAAGAAGCTCGCCCAGCGTCCCCGCAAGCGGGTAGTTGCGGCCCTTGAGGCCCTCCGACAGGACCCGCCGCGCGCTCAAGAACACGGTCCCGGGGAGCACGATGTAGGTGACGCCGACCGCGTCGGAGAACCGGCTCCCGAAGAACAGGGGGACCAACCAGTGGGCGGTGGCGCACAGGGCGCCGACGAGGATCAACGCGATCACCGTGGTGAGCCAGAAGAGCGACCACATGGTGCGCCGGGCGGCGGCCAGCTCCGGCCCGGGACGCGACCCAGGGAAAGGTGATCAGGCCGACGCTCTTGGCCACGAAGTACGGCAGGTTCGTGAACGCCAGGCCGACGACGTAGAGGCCCAGCGCAGAGGGCGAGAGGAACAGTGCGAGCACCACCTGATCCGGGCGCAGCACGTCGACGGCCGAGAGGCTGGACAACAGGCCGCGCAACCCGAAGGAGGCGAGGAACCGCCGGTCGACGGAGGGCGGGCCGTCCCCGCGCGAGAAGCGAATCCCGCTGATCAGGCTGGCGCTGCCGCTGACCAGGAACGCGGCCACCAGGACGGCGACGATCGGAACGATCGCCCGCTCGTCGACCACGAACAGGGTGGCGACGCCGACGGCGTACAGCGCCCACGGCAGCAGGCGCAACCCGTTGAAGAGCCGCAGCCTGAGGTGGCCCTGCAGCAGGCCCAACCCGTACTGCTGGGCGAGCATGGCCGGCACGAGCGCCAGCGTCAGCCAGCCGGCCACCCGGACCTGGTGCGGGTCCCCGTGCAGGATCAGCAGCAGCCACAGGGCCTGGAAGGCGACGAGGAGCACCGCCTGGGGGGCCGCGAAGCCGAGGCCGAGCCGGGCGAGCGCCCTCGAGGACGATGGTTTGCGGGCGATCGAGTAGGTGAGCGCCGAGGGTATCCCGAGGTTCCCAAGCTGGGTGATCACCAGGGGCCACAGGATCAGCGCGGCGAGGTATCCCCGCCCGTCCGGCCCCAGCATTCGCGCCAGAAGGGGGCCTGTGACCACGAGGACCGCCTGGATCGCGAAGCCGGTCGCGATCGCCAGGACCGCGTCGCGCTTGAGCCTTTCCGGTGAGTGGTGATCGCCCGCCTCGGGCGTCGTGGAGCGCGGGGAGAGGCTGGCCTCCTCCGTGGCTGACACGGGGCTAACCTTACGCGGTGCTGCGCTCGCAACTTCCTCGTCTGAGGCATCGGCGAGGGGTCCGGCTGCTCCCGGTCGTCTACCGACACACCAGGGTGTCGCGCCGAGACGCGTTCCTGGTCTCGTATCCGAAGTCCGGGAACACGTGGCTGAAGTTCATGCTGACCCACCTGTTGAGTGGGCGGGAGGCCGACTTCGACAACCCCGCGAGGGTGATCGCCGAGGTCGGATCCCACCGATCCGCGCCGAGCGTGCTTCCCGGCGGAGGGCGATTGATCAAGAGCCACGAGCCCTACTCCGGGCCGCAGAAGCGCTCCTATCACCGGGCGATCTACCTGATCCGCGACGGGCGCGACGTGGCGGTCTCCTACTACTACACGCTGATCCGTCGAGGCCTGTTCCAGGGGGACTTCGGACCGTTCCTGGAGTTGTTCCTCGCTGGCGGTGTCGACGGCTATGGGCCATGGCACGAGCACGTCGAGTCGTGGCTCGACAGCCCGTTGCGGCAGCGCGGCTCGCTGCTCGTCCTCAGATACGAGGACGTGCTGGCTGAGCCGGTCGACAGGCTGTCGGAGGCGATGGAGTTCGTTGGCGTGCCCGTGGATCAAGCACGGGCCGAGGAGACCGTTCGCGCCTATAGCGCCGACAGGATGCGAGAGAGGGAGAGGGCCTCCGAGTTCCACACGAAGAAGAAGCGCAAGGACATCATGTTCGTTCGCACCGCCAGCGCGGGGGATTGGGCGGATACATTCTCGGCCGAGGACACCGAGCTGTTCGAGCGGGTCACGGGCGACCTGCTCGAGAGGCTGGGCTACGAGGCCTCGTCGTGAGGCGGCGACCCCATGCGCATCGTGATGCTCAACAAGTTCGCGCATGTCACCGGCGGAGCCGATCTGAACTGTCTCGCGCTGTCGGAGCTCCTGCGAGCGCGCGGTCACGAGGTGATGCTGCTCTCGACCGCCAGCCCCGAGAACGCGTTCGCCGACGGCGAGTTCATCAACGCGACGGTGACGCACGCGTCGCGCGAGGACGTTGGCCCTGGTCGAGCGCTCGATGTCGCCCGTCGCGCCCTCTGGAATCCCGATGCGGCGTCCGGCATGCGGCGGCTGATCGCCCGCTTTCGCCCGCAGGTCGTCCACGCCCACAAGCTCTACCCGCAGCTGTCGGTGGCCCCGGTGATCGTCGCCGCCCGTTCGAGGCTGCCGCTGGTCCAGACCCTTCACGACTACGAGTTCCTCGCGGCGAGCTACATCGATCACCGGGGCGGATGGCTCGATCGCGATGAGCGACGGCCCTCGTTTCGAGCCCTGAACGCCGCCACATACGCCGTGCGCCGCGGGCTCCACGCGCGGAGGGTCGACGCCTGGATCGCCAACTCCCGCTACGTGGCCTCCCGGTACGAGACCCTAGGCATCGACTCGACCGTCCTGCCGTCATTCGTCGAGCCGGCAGACCGGGAGCCGCCGCGCTACTCGGATCGGCGGGGCGCGGTGTTCGTCGGGCGCCTCCACGAGGAGAAGGGCGTGCGGGACGTGCTCGCGCTGGCCGGCTCGCTGCCCACGATCGACGTCAGCGTCGCCGGCCATGGCCCGATGGAGGCAGAGGTGGCCGGGGCGGCGCGAAGGCTGTCCAACCTCCACTTCGAGGGAAGCCTCGACCGAGCCGGAGTGCTCCGCCTGCTCAGTGGGGCCAGGGTCTGCCTGATGCCCTCACGCTGGCAGGAGCCGGGGGGCATTGCGGCGCTCGAGGCGATGTCGGTGGGAACCCCGGTCATCGCCTACGCCAGCGGCGGGCTGGCGGAGTACGTCGGGGACGTCGGCGGCGGCCGGGTCATCGACCCGGACCCGCAGGCCCTCGCCCGAGAGTGCGAGCTCCTGGACGGAGACCGCGAGGCCTGGGAGCTTCTCTCCGGGCGGGGCACCGAGGGGGTCGCCGAGCGGCATTCCCCGGAGAGCTACGTGCTCGCCGTCGAGAGGATCTACGAGCGCCTGATCGACGGGGCGCCCGCGAGCCCCTGAGGATCACGGGTCCAGCGCTCGGCGTTCATCTCGTTGATCTCCTCGAGGATGCGGCGAACGTCGTACTCGAGCTTCCACTCCGGGTAGTGGGATTGGAACCTGCCGTTGTCCGCGATCCACCAGATGTGGTCGCCGACCCTGCTCTCCTCGCGATAGGTCCACTCGATCTTCTGGCCGGCGATCTCCTCGCTCAGGCGAATCGCCTCGAGCACGGAGGCATGGCTGTACCTGCCACCGCCGATGTTGTAGACCTCGGCCACCCGGGGCTCGCGGAAGAACTCGTGGAAGGCCCGGACCAGGTCGAGGCTGTGGATGGCGTCCCGGACCTGCTTGCCCTTGTAGCCGAACACGGTGTACGCCGTCCCGGTCATCGCGCAGCGCATCACGTAGGCGAGGAATCCGTGCAGCTCCGTCGCCGAGTGGTTCGGCCCGGTGAGCGTGCCGCCTCGAAAGCACGCCGTGCGCATGCCGAAGTAGCGGCCGTACTCCTGCACCAGGATGTCCGCGGCCGCCTTCGACGCCCCGAAGAGGCTGTGCAGGGAGCGATCGATGGACATGTCCTCGCGAATCCCGCTCGCATAGGGGTGCCCGGGATCGATCTCCCACCTGGTCTCGAGCTCCACGAAGGGCAGCGAGTTGGGGAGATCGCCATAGACCTTGTTGGTGGAGGTGAAGATGAACACGGCGCCGGGAGCGTGGGCCCGGGTGGCCTCGAGCACGTTCAACGTCCCAGTCGCGTTGATGTCGAAGTCGGTGACGGGCTCCTTCGCCGCCCAGTCGTGTGACGGTTGGGCGGCGGCGTGGATCACGAGCTCGATCGCGTCGCCGTACTTGCCGAAGATCTCGTCCACCGCCTGGCGGTCGCGGATGTCCGTGGGGTGGTGGCGATAGCTTCCGCCGAGCTCCTTCTCCAGCCGAGTCCGGTTCCACGCGGTCGATGCCTCCGGGCCGAAGAACTCCCTGCGCATGTCGTTGTCGATCCCGGCGATCTCCATGCCGAGGCCGCCGAAGTAGCTGGCCGCTTCGGAGCCGATCAGCCCGGTCGAGCCGGTGACGATCGCGACGCTCACGACTCGGCTCTCCGCTGGCCCCCGTTCGGCGGCGCGACGGCGAAGAGGACGTCCTCGAACCGCGCGGCGACGACCTCCGGGCTGAAGTTGCGCTCGGCGAACTCCAGCCCGGCCGCGCTTCGGCGCTCGAGCTCGGCCTTGTCCGCGAGGATCCCGCGAAGGGCGCGAGGAAAGGCATCCGGATCCACGGCGTCGACGACCCAGCCGGCACGCGACTCGTGCACGATGCGAGCCACCTCCGAGTGGGGGTTCACGCTGGCGAGCACCGGGACGCCCCCGGACATCAGGTTCATGAGCTTGGAGGGGAGGTTGAACTCGTCCACGTCGGGTCGTTGCGGGACGAGCCCGATGGTCGCCCGCGCCATCTCCCGTTCGAGCTCTTCGAGCAGGAGCCCCGGCATCTCGACGCGGTCCGAGCGGATCTCCGCGGCCACGGCACGGGCGAGCTCGCCCGTGCCGGCGAGGATCAGGCGCACGTCGTGGTCGAGGTCGGGCGAGCACTCGAACGCCTCCACCAGCGCGGGAAGGTTCTGCGAGAAGCCCATGTTCCCCATGTACAGGACCCGCGCGCGCGCGGGGTCGCTGCCGCCGTTCTGGCTCGCGCGACGTTCCGCCAGGCCCCGCGTGTACGGGTTGTAGATGTGAGTGACCTTCCAGGGGGGGACCCCCTTTGCGAGCAGGTTCTCCCGGAAGGCGTTCGAGATCACGACGATCCGATCCGCGGAGCGATACACGAACCGCTCCAGCTGCTGGGCCGTCCGAAGGGCGACCCCCTCGCGCATCAGGCCGGTGGTGGCCGCGGCGTCGGGAAGGATGTCCTCGAGCCACAGGATCCACGGGAACCGGCGTACGCGGGCGCTCGCCAGGACGGGGAGCAGGCCGAGCAACGAGGGAGACACGGCCACCGCCACGTCCGGTGCGGTCGGCATGGCGGCCGCCACCGAGGCCGCCGCCGCATAGGTCGCCTCCTCAGTGATCCGCTCGGCGGTCGTCCGGTGGCCGATCACGAGCGGTAGGCGCAGGACCGGGATGCCGCTTCGTATCTCCCGGTAGGGGCCGGCGCGCCGGCCCCAGAGAGCGGCCGGGTAGTGCGGGTGCGCCGTCACCACCTCGACCTGGTGCCCTCGCGCGAGCATCGCCTCCGCCCACCGGGCCGCGATCGGGCCCATCGCGGTGGGTTCCGGCTCGTAGTTCCAGCTCCAGAGCTGCAGCCGCAGGGACCTGCTCAAGGATGCTCCCGCAGGCCTTTTCCGGAGCTGAAGCTCCTCATCGCGTGAATCACTTGCGGGCGCCTTCGGCGCCCTGACACGCCTCTTTCGGAGCTAAAGCTCCTCATCACACATCCTGCGGGCAGCGTAGACCATCTCCATCGGGATGCCGGGCGAACGACTGGCCTCAACCGTTCTTCGCGAAGAACTTGAAAGTGCGGTATGCGGGCTTCGGCGAGCGGTCGTACTCGAGCAGGCCGGCGCTGGCGCAGAAGCTGCATTTGACCACCCCGGTCTTGCTCGGATCCCGCCAGTCGAACCAGAAGATGCGCTGCACGTTCCAGGGCTGGCGGTTCTTCAGGATCAGGCCGAATGACCTCTTCAGCATGGTCTCCTGGCCCTCGAGCCCCTTGTTGATCCCGAAGCGGTCGGGCGGGGCGGATCCCCAGCCGAGCTCGGTGATCCACAGTGGCGTGGAGGCGTCGTCGTTCTTCTTCATCACCGCCCGGATCCGCTCGATTTCCAGCTGGAGGTGACGGATGTCCGGCGCGTAGGGGTGCAGGGCCACGGCGTCGAAGTCGTCCTCGACCCCGGGGATCGAGTAGAGGCTCTGAAGGAAGTCCCAAGCGTCGACGTCACCGTAGCCGGGCATCCCTGCCAGCACGATGCGAGCGTTCGGATCCTGTTCGGTGATCACGTCGTGGGAGATGTGAAGGAGGCGGGCATATTTCTCCGGCGACGGGCCGGGCGCGAAGTACTTCTTCAGGTTCGGCTCGTTCCAGACCTGCCACGAGGTGATGGGCAGCGCTGTCGCGTCATCGCCGTATCTCTCCCTGTAGGTGGTGGACCAGAAGGCGCCGCCCGGGCCGTAGCGGGCGACCGCCGCCTTCAGGAACTTGCGCCACGCCTGCAGGTCCTGGGCCCGTTCGAGGGGCGGCTGCACCGAGGGGCCGAGCACCCAGTCCGGATCTCCCCAAACCGTCGGGAATGGGCGGATGCCGTGCGACGCGAAACCGCCCACCAGCGCGTCAGTCGGCCCCCACTCGTAGGGGCCGTCCTCCTTCGGCTGCACCGATCCCCAGATGAGCAGGAACCTGTCAGTGCTGACCCCGGTCGCCGCCATGGTCGAGAAGTCCTGGGAGTCGAGCCTGATCCCCTGCACGATCCCGAAGAACTCGGTGTCCGCGTTGGGGGAGGTGGTCTGGGCGCCGGGGCTCTCGTCGCCGCGGACCAGTGAGAGGACCAGCCCCAGGACGAGGGTAAGCGAAAGCGCCACCGCGAGGATCAGCTTGGCACGGCTCACCGCCGAAGGGTACTGAGGCGCGGTGCTCGGCCCCGGCCGCTCCTACCCTCGCGGGGAGCCCGTCGGCTCGGGCACCGGCTCGGCTGGGCGGACCCCCCGAACGGGCCGCCACGCTTCCCACGCCGGCCCTTTCAGAGCCACCGCCAACAACAGCCAAAAGGTGAGCGCGATCAGCTGGACCTCGAGGGTGGGGTAGATGATCGACTCTGCGGAGAGCCCGAGCCCCGCCGCCCCGATCCCCTTCAGGACGCGGTCCTCGGCCCTCCAAGCGGTCCTCGCGAAGCAGACCACCGCCCAGATGAGGACGGCGCCGATCAGAAGGGCTCCGATCGCGCCGGTCTCGACCAGGACCTTGAGCGGATAGCTCTCGGTCGGATCGGGCTCCTGGGAGGTGAGCTTGCCGGCGTTCCCGGTCGACGCGATGCCCTTCCCGAGCACCTTCTCCTTGGCGGGAAGTGCCCGGTAGGAGTTGAACGCCTCCTTCATCGCCTCGAGGCGCTTCGCGTTGCCTGGATCGCCCTCGATCGAGGCGCCGGAGCTGGTCCGTGAGGCCAGGGCGCCCCCGGAGCTCGGGCCGATCACGGCGCCCAGCGCCAGCCCGAGCGCGGTGGCGGCGACCGCCACCCCGACGAGCCGCAAGCGGTCGCGGCCATGGAGGACGGCGAGCAGCACGAGGCCGCCCAGGATCGCGATCCCGAATCCGCCGCGGCTGTAGGTGAGGGCGAGGCCGCCAACCATCACCCCGACGACGCCGATCGCGAGCAGGGCGTTGCGGCGCGACCAGCGGGCAAAGAGCGCCCCGAGGGCGAGGACGACGGTCGTCCCGAGGAAGATCGACGAGTGAAGGTAGCTGCCGGTGGCGCCGCCGAGCCGCTTGGGGTCCTTGACCGCCTCGGTGAAGTAGACGCCGCCCGCCTCCAGGAACTCCGAGAGGGCGACCGCGGCCCCGAGGCCGCAGAGCGCCCACACGAGCCACTGGCGATCGCGTGGCCGAAGGAGCGGCCAGGCGAGCAGGGCGAAGGTCGGGTAGACCAGGTACTGGGCGAGGCCGATCGCATAGAGCTTCAAGCCGACGGTCTGGGTGGCGAGGTCGAGCACGCAGGCGAGCGCGATCGCCGCCCACGCGTAGCGAAGGGCTCGCGGGGCCTGGAAGAGGAGCTCGCGGTGGGCAAGGAGCACCGCGGCGGCACAGGCGGCGATCAGCGACGGCTGGATCGCGTTGAACGACAGATAGGCGTTCGGGAGGTCGATCGCGTCCGCCAGGGCGAGGATCGCCCCCCGGAAGGGGGCGACGGCGATCACGCAGATCAAAAGCGTCCGGATCGCCGTCGGGCCGCCCCGAAGCGCGTAGGCGAAGGCGACCAGAAAGGTGAGCGCGATGAAGCCGAAGGTGTAGCCCCCGGTGGAGGCGGTCGAGGCGAGCGCCACCACCCCGGCAGAGGCGAGCGCCGCGGCGCCGATCCACGGGGTCGTGGGGGCGGGGGCTGAGGCCATGGCGGCGCCGTCCCCCCCGGCCGGGGCGGGCTCGGGGCGGCGGGTCGCGAGGAGCGCCGCGGCCAACAGGCCGACCAGTAGGCCGAGGAGCGCCCCGCGAAGCGCGGGGCTCGCGTCGCCCGCGCCGGCGGCGGGGCTGACGTACTTCAGGACGTAGCGGGCCCGGTCGTCGAGCACGGACCTGCGCACCGTGCGCACCTCCGGGTCGTCCCCGCGATTTAGGGGGTTCTTCAGCCAGCGGTCCTGGCGCGCGGTCAGCCAGCGCAGGTAGTCGTCGGCTCCGGCGCGCGCGACCGACAGCGCCCGGTCCTCGCTGGCTCGGCTCGCCTTGATCGAGCCGCTGCCGATGCCCGCGGTTTCGTTTGCATGGAATTTCGCCCCCGCGAGCGCGGGAGGCTCGAAGTCCGGGATCCCGGCGTTCTCGAGCTGCGCAGGGCTCAGGGGGAACACGAAGACGCTCGCGCCGTCCTCGGAGGGCGGCTCGCTCGCCGCGCCGACCACCGCCGCGGCCAGCAGACAGCCGAGTGGCAGGGCGATCCACCGCAAAAGGTGCTGCGACAAACGGAGGCTTCTCATGCGACGATGGGGCAGCGCGGATGCCAGGGAATTGCTCTAAGGTCGAGCACGGAGGGTTGATTGACGGTTAGCAGAGTCTCATCTGTCAAGGGATGACGGTGAGGGAGGAAACGCGGGCGAAGCCAATCGCCGCCGGTGTTGCCCGGAATGGCCACCGAATGCGGTCCCCCTACGTCGCCGCCACGGGCAGGGTGCCGTGGTGGCGCGATGTGCTGCGCCGCCGCATGCTCGCCTTCGCCGATGTGGTCACCGCCCTGATCGCGACGGCGATCATCACGATCTCGCTTCCTGGGGGCGGTTGGGGCTTTTTCGCAGTGCCGCTCTGGATCCTGCTCGCGAAGCTCTTCGGGCTCTACGATCGCGATCACCGGGCGCTTCGCCACCTGACGATCGACGAGCTTCCGACGCTGGCGGGCTGGGCCGCGTCCGGCGTCATCACCGTGGCACTGACCCTGGACCTGTTCGGGCCTGGCAGCTGGCCGCGACTTGGCTTTCGGTCCGTGGGCACCGCCCCCCACTGGCGGTTCGTGCTGGCGTGGGCGGTCGGCGTCCTCTGCGCAGTCGTCTTCCGCGCCATCGCCAGATGGGTTTGGCGACGGATGACGGCGCCCGAGGCGACGATCATCCTCGGCAACGGCGCCCTCGCAGCGTCCCTGCGCCGCAAGCTCGAGCTGTTCCCCGACATGCACCTCTCGCTCGTCGGCGACGAGCAGCCGGTGCCCCCGCGCGACGTCTCCGACGAGGAACTCGACCGGCTCGCTCACACAGCCGACCGCATCGTCGTGGCCTCCCAGCGGATCGACCCCGACGTGGTCGAGGGCCTGACGGCGTCGTGTCGCAGCCACCACGCCAAGCTGAGCGTCGTCTCCCCGCTCCGAGGCCGCACCGGGCCTCTTGCGAGGCTCTCCCAGGTCGCCGACCTCCCGGTGTTCGAGCTGGACACGTGGGACGTCTCGCGGTCGACCATGCTCTTGAAGAGGGCCTTCGACATCGCCATCTCCGCGACCCTGCTGGCGGTCACGCTGCCCCTCTTCCCGCTGATCGCGCTCGGGATTCGCCTCGACAGCCGCGGTCCCGTGTTCTTCACCCAGCTCCGTGCTGGTCTCGGGGGCAAGCCGTTTCGCATGTTCAAGTTCCGGACGATGGCCATGGACGCCGAGGAGCGGCTTGAAGAGGTCGTCTCCCTGGACGAGCTCAACGAGCCGATGTTCAAGCTCAAGCGGGACCCTCGCGTGACGCGGTTCGGTCGCTGGCTGCGCCGGCTGAGCCTGGACGAGCTGCCACAGCTCATCAACGTCCTGAAGGGAGACATGAGCGTGGTCGGCCCCCGGCCGGAGCAACTCGAGCTGGTCGAGCGCTACGAGCCCAAGCATCTCTTCCGACTTGACGTCAAGCCGGGGGTCACGGGGCCGATGCAGGTGTGCGGTCGTGGGGAGCTCACATTCGCGGAGCGTCTCGCCGTCGAGCAGGACTACATCGAGCACATGACCCTGGCCCGCGACCTGCGCATCCTGCTGCTCACGATACCGGTGATGTGGCGGGGTACCGGCGCCTTCTAGCCGGGCGTCGCCACCGCTTGCTCTCATTCGTCGTTGGCGCCCGAGTGGCCCAGATGGGCTCGATGAGATCGGATAGCCGCGCGCTCGAGGCCGCCCGGCCCGCCGGCCCGCCAACGCTCCCATAGGCCCTGCGGGTAGCCGATCATCTTGGCGACGTCGCCCGTGACCATCACCACCGGCACGAGCGCGTAGGCTGCGGCCATCCCGGCCGGGGTGGGGAAGGGCCGCTCCTGATGCACGCGCCGGAAGTACTTGCCTGCGTACGCTCCGAAGCCGGCCGCGAGAACGCCGAGGAGCCACGGCCTGAAGAAGGACAGGGCAAGCAGGGCCGCGCCGGCGGCGTAGGCGGCGTACCGCACGGCGTGTCGCTTCGTCCACAGGTGGCCGTGTCCGTCACCGCGCGCGTAGTGTCGGTACTGCTTGAAGAACTCCCGCAGCGTCGGGCGGGGATGCCAGCGAACGATCGCCTCCGGAGCGATCGCGAATCGCGCGCCCGCTGCCTTCAGTCGCAGGTCGAAGACCAGGTCCTCGCCGGCGCGAAGCCAGTCCGGGTAGCCGCCGACGCGATCCCACAGCTCGCGCCGGAATGCAACGCAGCGACTGGAGGGGAGGTAGTGGTCCGCGTCGATCTCGCTGATTCGCGGCGTGATGATGGTCGCCAGGGCGTACTCGAACGGGGTGCGACCATCGGGCGCCGAGAACCCGCCGCTCACGCCGACCTCGGGGTGTCCCTCGATCGGAGCCAGGAGCCGCTCGAGCCACTCGGGCTCCAGCCGAGTGCCGGCATCGGTGACCCCGATCAGGGCGTTCCGTGCCCGGCGAATGCCCTCGTTGCGTCCCTGGGGGACGTTGAGGCCCGGGATCACGTGAAGCTGGATCCGCGGCTCCAGCCTGGCCGCCTCCCGCAGGCGCTCCACCGTCCCGTCGCTGGAGCCGGCGTCGACCAGGACGATCTCATCGGGTTCCCGCGTCTGTCCCGCCAGCGAATCGAGCCATCCCTCCAGCGAGTCTGCCTCGTTGAACACGGTGATCACGAGGCTCACGGGCTCTGCTCGGGCTTGGCTTTCCATGGGCACGAATAATCTAGGATTCCTGACGGGGCGGGGGCACGAACGGAATCAGACGAGGAGACGATGACGGGGCACCTCTATAGGGCGAAGGCTCCCCTGCGCGTGAGCTTCGCGGGGGGCGGGACGGACGTCCCGCCGTTTCCCGAGCACGAGGGCGGGCTCGTCCTCAGCTCGACCATCAATCGCTGCGCCCACGGGACGCTGCGGCCTCGCTCCGACAAGCAGATCGAGATCGAGTCCCTGGACCTCGGGGTCGCCGCCAGCTATCGCGCGGACGAGCCGCTGGAGCAGGATGGGGAGCTCGATCTCGTCAAGGCGGCGATTCGCCGGGTCGGTGTCCGCGACGGAAAGGGGTTCGACCTCTTCCTCGACACCGCCGCGCCCCCCGGGTCCGGGCTTGGCTCCTCCTCGGCGATGATGGTGACGCTGATCGGGTTGCTGGCGAGCTTCTACCGGCTGCCCTTGACCAGCTACGAGATCGCGGAGCTGGCCTTCCGTACCGAGCGCGTCGACCTGGGGCTCAAGGGCGGCCTGCAGGACCAGTACGCGAGCACGTTCGGCGGCTTCAACTTCATCGAGTTCGAGGCCGACCGGGTGATCGTCAACCCGCTGCGCGTCAGCCCGGACACGGTGGCGGAGCTCGAGTACAACCTCTTGCTGGGCTTCACCGGCGCAACGCGATCATCGGACCACATCATCGACGACCAGACGGAGCGCTATCAGGACCGTGACGAGGACACCCTCGCCGGGCTTCGCGAGCAGAAGGAGCTCGCCGTGACGATGAAGAACGCCCTCATGCGCGGTGACACGAACGGGTTCGGGGAGCTGCTCGGCGCCGCGTGGACCGCCAAGCGCCGCATGTCGCCCCGGATCAGCAACGAGTTCATCGACGAGGCGTACGAGGTGGCCATCCGCGAGGGCGCCCTCGGCGGCAAGGTCACAGGGGCCGGCGGCGGCGGCTACATGCTCTTCTACTGCCGCTACGACCGCAAGCATCGGGTCGCCGAGGAGTTGACCAAGCTCGGTGTCGAGATCACCGACTTCGCCTTCGACCACGACGGGCTCAGCAGGTGGTCGCCGGCCGATGACTGAGGCCCGGCAGCTCGTCGAGGAGCGCATCGCCGACGCCGAAGCCGTCGCTCGGCGCATGCTCGAGGGCGATCTCCTGGGGCAGATCGCGACCGTCGCGGAGGTCCTCCTCGAGGCTTATCGACGAGACCGAAAAGCGGTGTTCTGCGGCAACGGGGGAAGCGCCGCCGACGCTCAGCACCTCGCCGGCGAGTTCCTCGGCCGCTATCTGCAGGACCGGCGCTCGCTGCCGGCGCTCGCCCTCGCCGACAGCGCGTCGACCGTGACCGCGATCGCCAACGACTACGGGTACGCCGACGTCTTCGCACGCCAGCTGGAGGGAGCCGCGAACAGGGGAGACGTGCTGGTGGCGATGTCGACGAGTGGCCGCTCGGAGAACGTGCTGCGCGCCGCCGAGCGCGCCCGGGAGCTTGACGTCGTGACCGTGGGGATGACGGGTGCCGAGGGTGGCCCGCTCGCCGGAAGCTGTGATCACTGCCTGTGCGTCCCGGCGACGGACGTGCCGAGGATCCAGGAGGCCCACGTGCTCATCGGCCACACGCTCTGCGAGTACGTCGAGCGTGAGCTGTTCTCCCCGTCGTCATGAGCGCCCTGAGCGCGGGGACCGACGGTCGCTGGACCGTGTTCCTTGACCGCGACGGCACCATCAATCGCAAGGCGCCCGAGGGGGACTACGTGCGAAGGGCAGACGAGCTCGTGCTCCTCGACGGGGCCGCCAGCGCGATCGCCCGCCTGCGCTCGGCTGGGGCCCGAGTCGTCGTCGTTACCAACCAGCGGGGCGTCGCCCTGGGTCGCATGTCGCTCGCGGACCTGACCGAGGTGCACGCGGAGCTTCATCGACAGCTCGCCGAGGCCGGCACCGACGTCGATGCGATCTATGCATGCCCGCACGGGGTCGGCGCGTGCGACTGTCGAAAGCCAAAGCCGGGGCTCTTCCTGCGCGCGGCCGAGGATCATCCCGCGATCGAGCTGACCGGGAGCGCCGTCGTGGGCGACTCGATGACCGACGTCGAGGCGGGCGCCGGGCTCGGAATGGTGACTGTCCTGCTCGCCGAATCCTCGTCCGCCCCGAAGGGTTGCGAGGCGCAACCTGATCACGTGGTGTCGACCCTCAACGAAGCCGCCGAGTGGCTGGCGTCACGCGCCCCCCGACTACCATCCGGCTCAGCAAGGCGGCCCTGACCGGGGTCCAAGGATTTGCCCATGAGCCACGAGCAGCACCTCGAGCGAACCAAGATCGTGTTCATCGTCGGCATGGGGCGGAGCGGCAGCACGCTGCTGGAGCTCCTGCTGGGCCGCCTCGAGGATTGGGTCGCGGGGGGAGAGCTGCGCCGCTACTGGTATGCGGAGTCGTTTCCGGACTGGGTCTGCGGCTGCGGGCGGCTGTTCGCCGAGTGCGAGTTCTGGACCCGGGTGAGGGCCGGGCTTCGCGAGGGCGGCATCCTGCCGGACGAGTACCCCCGGTTCCTCGAGCTTCAGCGCTCCCACCTTCGGCTTCGCCCGGGGCCGGTGGCGCGGCTGGTGGCGAGCGCGCGGCGCTCCGACGACACGCTCTCGCCCCTTCACCGCTACCAGCTCGGGATGTCCAAGCTCTACCGGGCGGTGGCGCAGGCCGCCGGGGCCGGCGTGGTGGTCGACTCCTCCAAGAGGCCCCCCGACGCCTACCTCGCGAGCTGGAACGCCGAGGTCGACCTCTACGCCGTCCATCTGATCCGCGACCCGCGCGCCGTCGCCCACTCGATCTCCAAGCAGGTCGAGAACCCCCAGCCCAATTCGCAGTACATGTTCCGCTCCAACCCGCTGGCAACGGGAATCCGGTGGGACGTGCGCCAGGGCCTGTGCGAGGCGCTGTTGAAGCCCCGGCTGGGCGACCGCTACATGCGGATGCGCTACGAGGACCTGGTCCGCGATCCCGCCGGCGCGGTGCGCTCGATCGCCCGCTTCGCGCGCCAGCCTAACCCCGACCTCGGGTTCCTGAACAACGGCCGGGTCGAGTTCGAGCCCAACCACACCTTCTCGGGCAACCCGTTTCGCCTGCGGCGCTCGGCGATCGAGGTCAATCCCGACGAGGCCTGGCGCGCCAAGATGACCCCTCGCGAGAAGGCGCTTGCCATCGCACCCGCACTGCCGTTGCTTCGGCACTACGGCTATTCGTGGCGGCCCGATCGAGGCACGAGCGCCGCGATTGGAGCCGACGCCTAGTGTCCCGGCCGCAGGTGGTACCCGTATCGCCGCAGGAGCGGAGCTGACCCGATCGTCGCCGCCAGCATGGGCCGGCGAGCCATGCGCTTCGTCCACTCGTCGTCCGTGCGAATCCGAACCGGGCCGGTGGCCAAGCGGCTGGGGTTGCCCGAGACGCTGTGATTGGGGCCGAACGCGATCGTCCCGTCCGAGAACCCGGGAAGGGCCCGAGGGACGCCGCATGCGGCCGAGATCCGGCGCACCGTCCCGTCGGGGTCGGCGACGAAGTCCTCGTACCTGACCCGCATGTAGCGCGGGCCGAGGCGGCGGGACAGCAGGGCCTCCGTGAGCCCGTTGCGGGTCACCCATCGGATCGCCACCTCGGATGCCTGCCGGTGCTCGTCGCGGCCGGTGGGCTTGTCGGGGTTCCATGCTCGACGAGACCACGAGTAGGCCACTCCCCTCGGGTCACGGGTCAGGTGGATCACCCACAGGTCGAGCTCCGTGAACTTGGACAGGACGTAGGCGTCGTGTGGCCCCTTGGACGAGTCGACGACGACGTCAGCGCCGCTCACCCCGGCGATCCCCTCATACAGCTGGGTCATCAGCTGGGCGTACTCCCTGCCGGGTGATGGGCCGCCTCCCTTGGCTCGTGCGAGGCGGGCCAGCTGCAGCGGCAGAGATCGAATGTGGGCTCGCTGAAGGGACCACGCCCTCTCCACTGGAAGAGGGCCGTGATGGCGTTCGATCCAGGCGCGCACCTCGGTCCAGAACTCGCAGTCGGAGACGACCTTGCCGCATCCGCACATCCGCGGCTCGCGCATCGCGCGCCAATAGGAGCGAAGCTCCCCCGCCCCGACGAAGCCGGGAAGCTCGTTGAGGACGGTGTCGAGCAACGTAGTCCCACTGCGGGTCATGCCCGCGACGTAGAGCACCTTCGGCGCAACGGCGAGGGCCTCGGACTCCACCTGAGGCACGGATCGGGAGGTCGTGGCCGGCATCCTGAAGCGCAAAACAGTACATGCGCAGGCGCTGGCGCAGCGAGAATTGCCCACGAATACGATGCATTTGCTTAGGTGCAGGGATGAGCCGAGGTACGGCGGAGACAATGGGCGCGAGCTCAAAGGGCGAGCGACGGCACGAAGGGCCGACGAGGGTCGTGTTCATCGTCGGCATGGGGCGGAGCGGCAGCACGCTGCTGGAGCTCCTGCTGGGCCGCCTCGAGGACTGGGTCGCGGGGGGAGAGCTGCGCCGCTACTGGCACGGCCAGTCGATCCCCGGATGGGTCTGCGGCTGCGGGCGGCTGTTCGCCGAGTGCGAGTTCTGGACCCGGGTGAGGGCCGGGCTTCGCGAGGGCGGCATCCTGCCGGACGAGTACCCCCGGTTCCTCGAGCTTCAGCGCTCCCACCTTCGGCTTCGCCCAGGGCCGGTGGCGCGGCTGGTGGCGAGCGCGCGGCGCTCCGACGACACGCTCTCGCCCCTTCACCGCTACCAGCTCGGGATGTCCAAGCTCTACCGGGCGGTGGCGCAGGCCGCCGGGGCCGGCGTGGTGGTCGACTCCTCCAAGGAGCCCCCCGACGCCTACCTCGCGAGCTGGAACGCCGAGGTCGACCTCTACGCCGTCCATCTGATCCGCGACCCGCGCGCCGTCGCCCACTCGTTCTCCAAGCAGATCCCGGAGCCGCAGCCCGATTTCGACTACATGCCGCGCTCGACCCCGTTCGGGACGTCAGTGCGATGGGACGTGCGCCAGGGCATGTGCGAGGCGCTGTTGAGGCCCCGGCTGGGCGACCGCTACATGCGGATGCGCTACGAGGACCTGGTCCGCGATCCCGCCGGCGCGGTGCGCTCGATCGCCCGCTTCGCGCGCCAGCCTAACCCCGACCTCGGGTTCCTGAACAACGGCCGGGTCGAGTTCGAGCCCAACCACACCTTCTCGGGCAACCCGTTTCGCCTCCGGCGCTCGGCGATCGAGGTCAATCCCGACGAGGCCTGGCGCGCCAAGATGACTCCTCGCGAGAAGGCGCTTGCCACCGCACCCGCACTGCCGTTGCTTCGGCACTACGGCTATCCCTGGCAAGCGGAGTGAGCTCCGGGTCGCGCCGGTCGCTATCCGGCGCGCTTCGATCCCGAGCCGCCCGGGGGGGTGAGCTGCGGCGGATCGCTGGCGACTTTCGAGGCGAGCGCCGGGCGGTCTTCGCGCTCACGGCGATCGAGGCGGTTGCCCGCGTGCTCAGCCTCGTGTTCTACCTCGTCGCCGCGCACGCCTTCACGGTGGGCGGCTTCGGCGTCGTCAGGTACACGCTCACGCTGGCGCTGCTGGCGCTGTCGCCCGTGCTCGTGCTCTCCCGCGCCACGACCCGCGAGCTTGGTGCCGCTCGCGGGGTTGAAGCCAAGACGAGGACGGTCCTTGGCACGACCCTCACGCTGTCGGCCTGGATCTGGGTCGCCACCGGTCTGCTCTGCGTGGCGGCGAGCGCCGCCGGGCTGACGGGCAGCGCGGACCTGGTCGGCCTGCTGGTTGCGCTCGCCGGCCTCGCGATCTTCAACCTCTACTACCAGATCTCCCGTGGCCTCGGGCTGATCAGGAGGATCGCCTACACCTACGTTGGCGCCTCCGTGTTGCAGCTCGTCGTCTTGACCGCGCTGGTCACGGTCACGGATGTCAGCCCCACGGTGGCCCTGATCGTCTTCGGGGCGGGCTATGTCGTCGCGATCGCCACCTGCGAGGCGGTGACGCCCGTCGTCCGGGGACGCCTCGCCTCGTTCTCGCGGGAGACTGGAGTGGAGCTGTGGCGATTCATGGTGCCGCTGCTGCTCAGCCAGGCGGGCTTCATCATCTGGTTCTCGGCCGACCAGATCTGGGTCGACACCACGCTCGGCGTGACCCAGGTCGGCCTCTACGGAGCCGCCAAGACCCTGATCCAGGCCTTCTTCGTATTGATCGCCGGTTCGAACGGAGTCGTGATGCCGCGCGTCGCCGAGCTTCGCGCCGCCGGCAAGAACGAGCGCGCGCGTCGATTCATCCTCGTGATGGTGCTGCGTCTCTCCGGGCTCGCGATTGTGGCCGCGGCGGTGATCATCGCCGCGAGGTCGCCGCTGCTGTCGATCCTGTTCGGGAGCTCCTACGAGGCGGCGGCGACCGCCCTGGTCGCCCTCACGCTGGGCATGGCGGTCTACGCAACCTTCGTGGCGATCACGATGTCGTGCATCGGCTGGGGGCGCCCGGGTGTCTCGGCGCTCGGCTATGGCGTCGCCTCGATCTCAGAGGTGGCGCTGCTCTTGTTCGCCGGTGGCTCGTCGATCGCCTTCGCCGGCTGGATGAACGCCGCCTCGATCGGGCTCGGGCTGGTCGCGATCGCGATCACGCTGGTCGTCCGGCCCCTTCGGTGAAACGCTTACGCCGGCCAGGGCCGGGCGGCGGCCCTCGGCCTCAGTCGGCCGGCCTGAGGCTGCGCTTGGCGGCGTTGTTCAGCATCGACGCGAGGAGCTTGACGGCGATCCCGCAGTAGACGACGGCGTTGACGATCCTGCTCTTCTGCGCCGCGTAGTGCTTTCGGTAAAAGCGGTACATCCCGTAGTGGAAGGCGTAGTTCAGGCGAGGGGCGCGCACCGGACCCGTGGTTCCGGCCTTGACGTGGATGACCGTGGCCGAGGGCTCATACCACGTGACCCACCGCTCCTCGTCGAACCGATAGCAGAGGTCGAGGTCCTCCATGTACATCCAGTAGCCCTCGTCGAACAGGCCGACCTCCTCCAGGGCATCGCGGCGAAACAGCATGCAGGCGCCGTTGATCGCGTCCACCGGACCGGCGTCCACTTCGGGGGCCCGGTAGGCGGCGAGGATGCCCGAGCCGCGACGGCGGCCGATCCCTGTGAAGTGGCCCAGGGCGCTCAGGGGGGTCGGGAAGGAGCGCTTGGCCGCGTGGTCGAAGCTGCCGTCCTCCAGCTCCAGCGCCGGGCCGCAGATGCCGAGCCTCACCCGCTCGTCCATCACCTCGATCAGCCGGTCGAGCGCGCCCTCCGTGGCCCGGGTGTCCGGGTTCAGGCAGAGGACGTAGGGCGCGCTTCGCTCGCGGATGACGAGGTTGTTGGCCGCGCCGAACCCGAGGTTGCGCTCGCTGGCGATCAGGTGGACCTCGGGGAACTCGCGCGCGACCATCTCGGCGGTCCCGTCGTTTGAGGCGTTGTCAACCACGTTGACGGTCATCTCGCTGCTCGAGGGATAGCGACGCAGCGACTGCAGGCACTCGCGCAGCATCGGCTCACACCGATAGGAGACCACCACCACGTCCAGCTGCGCGGAGCTCAATGTTCCAACACCAAACCCAAAAACCGCTTCGTGCGTTCCTCGCGGGGATTGTCGAGGACGTCGGCTGGCCGACCCGCTTCGACGACCACCCCGCCGTCCATGAAGACGACATTATCGCCGACATCGCGAGCGAAGCCCATCTCGTGGGTGACCACCACCATCGTCATCCCCTCGTCGGCCAACTCGCGCATCACGTCCAGGACCTCCTTGATCAGCTCGGGGTCCAGGGCGCTGGTCACCTCGTCGAACAACATCACGTGCGGATCCATCGCCAGCGCGCGGGCGATGGCCACCCGCTGCTGCTGCCCGCCGGAGAGGCGCTCCGGGTACTCGTCCATCTTGTCGGCGAGCCCGACCCGGGTCATGAGCGCCTGAGCCTTTGCCTCCGCCTCATCGGACTTTCGCCCCAGCACCTTCTCCTGGGCGAGGGACACGTTCTCCAGGGCGCTCTTGTGCGGGAACAGGTTGAACTGCTGGAAGACGATGCCCACGCGACGGCGGACGAAGTCGATGTCGCCGACCTCCTCGTCCTCGCCACCGCAGATCGCCTTGCCCTCGAGGAGTATGCGTCCCTGATCGGGTGGCTCGAGCAGGTTGATGCAGCGAAGCAGCGTCGACTTGCCCGAGCCACTGGGGCCGATCACGCATACGACCTGGCCGCGCCCGACCTCGAGGCTCACGCCCCGGAGGACGTGAAGAGCGGCCGAATCGCTTGTGGATTCCGTCCAAGCGGAGCATCGGTTCACCGGCGTCCGCGACCTCGGCTTCGGCCGGCGGCTCCTGGCCTGTCGCGCGCTCCATCTGCCCGATCCTATGCCCCGGCCATCCCCGTCGCGGGTGGACCGGTCGGCTCGGCCGGGGCCGCCGCCGACGGACCGCCACCTCGCTCGACCTTGCGCTGCCCGCGGGCAATCAGCCAGTCCACCAGCCGAGCCAGCGGGATCGTCACCACCAGGAACATCAGCGCGCCGAGCGTCAACGCGGAGCCGTTGATCTGCTCGGTCTGGACGTCGAATCCGACTTGGACCACCTCGAGCGCGCCGAGGATCCCGACCAGGGACGTGTCTTTCATCAGGGCGATGAAGTCGTTCAGAAGCGGCGGGATCACCTTGCGCACGGCCTGCGGGACGATCACGTAACGCATCGACTGTCCGTGGCTCATCCCGAGGGAGCGCGCGGCCTCCATCTGGCCGCCGGGCACAGCTTCGATGCCGGCACGGTAGACCTCGGCCATGTACGCGCCGTAGGTGATCGTCAGGCCCATCACGCCCCACCAGAACGGCGAGGTCTCGCCGAACCAGGTCGGGAGCCCGAGCTCTCTCGGGATCACGCCCTCGTTCTGCGCGGCGGAGAGGAAGCCCGACAGCAGCAGGAGCACCAGCAGCAGCGGGATGCCTCGGAAGACGTCGATGTAGCCGATCGTCACCCAGCGCACCGGCGCCAGCGCCCGCCCCGGAAGCTGGCGCAGCACGGCGAGCACCAAGCCCCAGGCCAGGGACAGGACCCCGGAGATGATCGAGAGCTTCACGGTCAGCCAGAAGCCGTCCAGCACCCGGCTGAACTCGTTGCCCATGACGTTGAGGTCGAAGTAGTAGTGGGTGATGAAGTCCATCGGTCACCTCCGCTCGTGGTCCGGCGGCGAGGCTAGTCCTTCGAGCAATGAGAAGGGGCGCCGTCGGCGCCCCTCCGCTGAGCCCACGTAGCGGCTCGTCGTTTAGTCGTCCGTGAGCAGCTCGTTCTTGCTCTTGAGGAGCTTGGCGGAAGGCTCGCTGCCGAACGTCTTCTTGTACAGCTCAGCCAGCGTGCCGTCCTCCTTCATCGCCGCCAGCTGCTCGTTCATCGCCTCGCGCAGGGCGTCATTCTGTGGCGCGACCGCGAAGCCGAACAGGTCCGGAGTGATCGCGGCGAAGCTTTCGGCGATCTCCATTCCGCCCTGCTTCTCGACCGCGTCGGCGGCGACGGCCTCGTCGATCAGCGCCGCGTCCACCGCTCCAGTGAGGAGCGAGGAGAGGGCGTTCGTGCCCTCCGGGAATGCCCGGACCTCCGAGGCATCGGTCTCCTCGTTGGCGTAGTCCTCCTGGATGGTCCCGTCCTGGGTCCCCACGATCTTGCCGCTCAGGTCGTCCACAGAGCGGATGTCCGAGCCCTCCGCCACCACGAGCGCAGTCGCGCTCGCGTAATAGGGGTCGGTGAAGTCAACCTCCTTCTCGCGCCCCGGCTTGATCGTCGATGCCGCCGCGGCGGTGTCGAACTGCCCGGCCGCCACGTCGCGGAAGATCGTCGCGAATCCGGTGTCCTGGTACTCGACCTCGAGTCCGAGGTTCTCGGCGATCGTGTCCAGCACGTCGATGTCGTAGCCGGAGACGTTGGGGGGCTGACCCTGTTCGAAGGGCGGATAGGGGGTGTCGACGCCGACGAACAGCGTGCCCTCCGTGATCAGCCCGAGCTCGTTGCCGCCGCCTCCGTCGTCGTCGCCGCAGCCGGCGGCGATGCCGGCCGTCGCCAGCGCCGTGACGACGGCGATCGCAATCCTGCTCCTGGTGCCCCTGATCATGCTGCGAATCCTCTCCTCGTGCTGGGAATGGTCAGGTGCGGAACATACTCCCTGGCGGCACTACACTTCCTGAAGCAATGCTCGAGGAGGCCGTCAACCGGCCCTGTGGGGGCCGCTATGCCAACGTCCTCGAGGCGGTCGGCAACACGCCGATGGTCGAGCTGCCGAGAATCTCGCCGAAGCCCGGGGTTCACCTCTTCGCCAAGCTCGAGGGCCGCAACCCGACCGGATCGGTCAAGGACCGGGTCGCGAAGGCGATGATCGACGGGGCCGAGGAGGAGGGGGCGATCCGCCCGGGCCAGACGATCCTCGAGCCGACCTCGGGAAACACCGGCATCTCGCTGGCGATGATCTGCCGGCGCAAGGGCTACCCGCTCAAGGTGGTGATGCCGGACAACGTCACCGAGGAGCGCGCCCAGCTTTTGGGCATGTACGGGGCGGAGATCGTCTACTCGGAGGGCGCCAAGGGCTCGAACGGCGCGGTCGAGCTCGCGCTCGAGATGGCCGAGCGGGACGCCTCGTACTACATGCCGTACCAGTACGGCAACGAGGCGAACCCGCGAGCGCACTACGACGGCACCGCTCCCGAGATCCTCGAGGAGCTCGACCAGGTTGCTGCGTTCGTGGGCGGCCTCGGGACGGGCGGCACGCTGATGGGGGTCGGGCGCCGGCTGAAGGAGCACGATTCAGAGACGAAGATCGTTGCCGCCGAGCCGATGCAGGGCGAGCTCGTCCAGGGGCTGCGCTCGCTCGACGACGGCTTCATCCCGCCGATCATCGATCTCTCCGTGCTCGACCGGAAGATCATGGTCTCCAACCGCGATGCGATCCTCTGGACCAAGCGGCTGCTGGAGGACGAGGGCCTCTTCGCCGGGGTCTCCACCGGAGCGATCGCCGCGATCGCTGTTCGGATCGCCGCCGAGTTGGAGCAGGGCAACGTCGTCTTCATCGCGCCCGACGACGGCTGGAAGTACCTCTCCTCGGGGGTCTACACGAAGCCGATCGACGAGCTCGAGGAGATCGATTCGGTCGTCTGGTGGTAGCGACCCCACACCGCGCACCGACGACGGAGGTCAGCTATGGCTGACTTCGTGACCCAGGGGCTCGACCACGTTGCCCTCTCGGTGAGCGACCTGGAGCGCTCGGAGAGCTTCTATAGCGAGCTCCTGGGCCTCGATCGCGAGCACGAGGAGTGGCACGAGCCGAAGTTCATGGTCTCGGAGGGCACCGGCCTCGCCCTCTTTACGCAGGGCAGCCATCAGGATCCGAGTCCCCGCTTCCTCCACGTCGCGTTCAGGGTGGACCGTGAGGCATTCCAGACGGCTCAGGCGACGCTAGACCGAAAGGGCATCGACTTTCGGTTCTCCGACCACGGCAGCTGCCACTCGATCTACTTCGACGACCCCGACCGCCATCAGATCGAGCTGACCACCTACGACGTGTGACGGGCACGGCGTGACCGGCGCGGCCCCGGCTGGGCGGGTGCACGCCGAGCCGCTGGCGCGCGTGTCGGAGCGGGTGCGTGAGCTGGCGGCGGACTACGAGCCGCCGACCTTCTCGCATGTTCCCGACCCCGATGCGGCGATCTTCCTTTGCGCAATCGACCACCGGACCGGGTATCGGGCCGCGTACATGGTCGGTGGGGAGGGGCCGTTCGAGGGCAGCGCGCTCTTGTGGGCGCTCGGCCTGCGAGCCGCCGAGCGGCTGACCGCCGCCTCGCTGGCCGCGGTCGACGCCGAGCGGGTCGGCGAGATGTTTGGGATCGGTGGTGAGACGGTCGCCGATGCCGAGGGTCGCGCGGCCCTGTGGCGCGACCTCGCCGCGGGGCTCCTTCGAGAGCACGGGGGGGAGGCGAAGGCGCTCCTCGGCGCCGCCGGCGGCAGATTGGCCGGCACCCAGGGCCTCCTCGCGCTGCTCGGGGCTCATCGGGCCTATGGCGACCCGCTCCACAAGAAGTCCTTCCTGTTCGCCAAGATCTGCGAGCGCCGGGGCTGGCTCGAGGTGGGTGACCCGGAGTCCTGGGAGGTCTGCGCCGACAACGTGCTGATGCGCGTGGCCCTGCGCTCTGGCCTGATCCATCCGGGGTCGCTCGAGGAGGTGCGCTCAGGGACCCTCGCGGCGTTCAAGCAGGTGGCTCGCCGGGCGGGCATCTCACCGCCGGTCCTCGACGACCTCCTCTGGGAGCGGGGTCGAAGCGACCCGGATCTGCTCGGAAGCGAGGGCGGGGACCTGCGCGAGCCGCCCCGGGAACCGGATGTCTCCTGGTATTGAGCTCTGGCCGGTGGCTACCAGACCACCAGCGGCGGGTACTTGGCGAAGAAGAAGAACCAAACGAACAACGCCACGGTCGCGACCGCCATTCCCCAGCCGAGGAACAGCTCGAGCGGCCCGGGAACGCGCCACCGTCGCCCGGCTTCGACCTCTCCGCGGGGCAGGGCGCCGGTGACCTGCAGATAGAGCCCGTTGAGCCAGAAGAGAGCGGGCGAGAACAGCGCCATCGCGGTCGGGATCAGCACCAGGCTCAGCAGGAAGTGCCCGTTCCAGGAGTCGGTCGCCTTGGAGATGAGCCACAGGCCCCCGACGGGGATGCCGATCCAGAATACGAGGGTCGCGAGGCCCAGAATCACGAGGACGAACGCGGCCGCCAACCGATCCAGGGACCGTCGCTCGCGGGCCCCTGCGGCGATCTCGGCACCCGGGTTCACATCAGCCCCCGATCGGCGCCCTCGGATTGGCGCCCCAGAAGACCAGGGTCCCCATCATCCCGATGATGTGCACCAAGACGATGTTCAAGACCATCGACTTGGCGGTCGCCGTCCCGACCCCGACCGGGCCGCCGGAGGCGGTGTAGCCGTAGTAGCAGCCGACCAGCACGATCGCGGTCGCCATCACCATCCCCTTGATCAGGCTGAATAAGAGGTCGGGGGGGTTTTGGAACATCCAGAAGATCAGGAAGTAGCCGCCCGAGCTAACGTCGCCGATCTGCTTGACGACCGCCAGCCAGCTGGCGAAGTACATCACCCCGATCCCGGCCAGGTACATGAACGGGAACACCATCCAGGCGGCCAACAGGCGGGTCGCGGCGAGGAAGGTCATCGGGGGAACGCCCATCACCTCGAGCGCGTCGATCTCGTCGGAGATCCGCATCGCCCCGAGCTCGGCGACGATCCCGGTGCCGACCTTGGCCGCCAGCATGTAGCCGAAGGCGTAGGGCATGATCTCGCGCAGGTCACACCAGGCGGCGAACACCCCGGCGTAGGCGGGGGCCCCCTGGGCGCGGAGCAGGTAGGCGCCCTCGATCCCGCATTGGAGGCCGAGGACGAAGACCAGGCCCCAGATGACGATCGTCGAGCCCAGGATCAGGATCCCCGCCTGGCGAAGCGCCTCGCCGAAGAAGGTCAGCACCCGCCCCGAGTAGACGAGCCCCATCACCCGGCCGCAGAAGCGGGCGATCTCCCCCAGCGAGGTGATCCAGTCGCGGGGGACCGCCAACCAGCCGGGCATCAGCGAATCGTCTGCAGCTCGGGATGGGTGGCGAGCAGCGTCTGGGTGAAGACGTAGTTGAAGGCGAAGAACCCCAGAAAGGACAGGACCACCGCCTCGTTGACCGCCCTGCCCACCCCCTCGGCGCCGCCGGAGGCGTTCATCCCCTTGTAGCAGCAGACGATCGCGATGATCGCCCCGAACAGGGTCGTCTTCAGGATCGAGGCCCAGAGGTCGGTGGTCGAGGCGTTGGTCAGCAGGGTGGCGAAGAAGCCGCCGATGGGGGCGCCATAGAGGACCGTCGCGAACACGCCGCCGGCGATCCCGAACAGGAGCGCGTAGATGTCGAGCAATCCGGCGATCAGCATCAGGGAGAGGAACCTCGGCACGACCAGGTTCTTGATCGGGTCGACCCCCAGGACCTGCAGGGCGTCGAGCTCCTCGCGGATCTTTCTGGCCCCGAGATCGGCGGTGATCGCGGTCCCGGCGACCCCGGCGACCACGACCGCGGTCACGAACGGCGCGAACTCGCGGATCGAGGTCAGGACCACGAACCCTCCCAGCCGGTCAAGCGCCCCGAACAGGGTCAGGAAGTTGGCCGCCTGAAGCCCCGGGGCGCCGAACCCGAAGGCGACCGTGCTGATCAGCATCGGAAACCAGCACAGCTGCAGGGCGAAGATGAACTGCGAGACGAACTCGCCCCCATACGGATACGGGGGTTTCACCGCAGCCGTGATCGTCTTCCCGGTCAGGACCATCATGTTCCCCACCTGCTCAAACAGGCTCCTGGCGGGAAGAAAAGCCCTATCCGCGACGGTTCGAACCATTACTCGTGCCCTCCTCTCGCCGCCTCACGCGGCCCGAATAACGGACATCCGGACGAGACCTTCACCCGCCACCAGTTCATCAGCGCGCCGACCGGGCCCCACCTGGGCATCGCCTCCCATGTAGCGCAGCCCGGCTCGCCCAGCTCCTTCTTGGAGACCGTCTCCCACTTGTGAGCGGCGGGATCTGTCGCCATCCCCTCGAGCCGAGCGCGCGCCTGGTCCTGGCTTCGGCCGCGGCGCCCCGCCTCGGCACGGGCGCCCTTCAACCGCTCGATCAGCTCGTCGCGGGTTCGCTCGAGCTCGCCCAGGTCGGCGATATGGCCCTTCGGCCGCAGCAGGGGATGCGTGGGCTCACCCGGCTTCCTGGCCTCGGGATAGGAGGCGAGCTCGGCCTCCAGGCGCCCGATCTGGCGTCGCAGTTCTTTTCGCCCGAGTCGCTCGTCGCCCTCCGCGGGCGGGAGCTCCGCTCCGCTCCGCTCCTCGAGCTCGGCGGTTTCCGGCCCCGAGGGGAGGGGCGCCGCAAGCCCGGCGCCGCTGCCCGCGTAGATGGCCCGCGCCAGATCGCGTGGATCGACGCCGTTGGCCTGCGCGCTCTCGGCCGCGTCGGCCGCCAGCCGTTCGAGCTCCGTGGAGACCGGAACGTCCTCGGCGACGAACGTCCCGTGGCCGTGACGGGAGACGATCAGGCCGTCCTCCTCGAGCCTGCGGTAGACGGCCCGGGCGGTGTTGACGTTGACGTCCGCGCCACCGGCGAGCTCCCGCACGCCCGGCAGCCGGTCGCCCGCCCGAAGCTGCCCGCTGGCGATCAGCACCCGCAGTCGCCATGCGAGCTGCGCCCCGACCGGCAGATCGTCCGCGCGGGCGAGGCCGGGGGCGAGGGCGCTTGCCGGTGAAGACTGTGCCATTGCGCTAGCACACTAGCACTATTGCCCGACAGGAGTCAACGGGCATCGGCCCGGCCAGGCGTCATCCATCCGAGCTCAGGCACGCGCGGCGTTGCTAGCCTCAGCCGAGCATGCGGATCGCCCGAAAGCTACTCGACGAGATCGTCTCCCACGCGCGCGAGGAGGTCCCGAACGAGTGCTGCGGGATCATCGGGGGGGAGGACGGGCGAGCGACCTCGCTTCACCGCGCCAGCAATGCTCTGGCCAGCCCGGTTCGGTACGAGATCGAGGCGAGCGACCTGTATCGCATCTGGACGCAGATCGAGGAGGCCGGTGAGCAGCTGATCGCCTTCTACCACTCGCACGTCAAGGCGCCACCGCGGCCTTCCCAGACCGACATCAACTGGGCGGACAACTGGCCGGGAGCCGCTCACTTGATCTGCTCGCTCGAGGGCGAGGAGCCAGCGGTCAGGGCATTCGACATCAGCGACGGCCAGGTGGCGGAGGTGGAGCTCCATGTCGAGTAGGTTTTCCCCGGGACGATGCAGACGATGAGCCCAGAGGTCCGACCCCTCGCCTGCCCTCGTTGTGCTCGCAAGTACGCGCTCGACGAGCGCTTCTGTGCGGACTGCGGGATGCCGCTCGTATACGTGGGGCGCGGCGAGGAGCAGCCGATCACCGAGACCCACGAGCGCGCCCGCAAGGTCAAGCCCCAGTACACCGGCGGCCAGCAGGTGCGCGTCGCCAGCGCCGGAAACCTGGCCGAGGCGGAGCTGATCCAGGGCATCCTGCTGGAGGAGGGGATCCCGAGCGTTCAGCGACGAATGCGCGGCTTCGACGTGCCCGACTTCCTGGCGGCCGGGCCGCGGGACGTCCTGGTTCCCGAGGCCGGGGTCGACGCCGCCCGCGACCTGCTGGCCGACCTTCGGCCCGAGGATGGCGACCCCACCGCCCAAGCCGGCCCGCAGCGCCCGATTCGCCTCCTGGCCGGGATCCTCGTCGCGCTGGTCTGCGCCGCGGTGCTCGTGTGGCTCCTCTTCCAGGCCACCTCCGCCTCGGCGGCCCCGATTCCCTCCACCGGGCCCCCGCCGTCGTTGCCGGCCTTCCAGGGTCACGCCTCGAAGGGGATTCCGGTGCCCCAGGCGACGATCGCGCCTCAGAACCCGTTCCTGGCGACGAACCCGAACAGCAACATCCACAACGACACCTGGATGACCGACGCCTACCAGCGCCGTGGTCCGCTGGGCGAGTCGCTCAACGCCACCTCCGGAGGCATGTCGCCGGCCTTGTGCGGTTCCCTGACCTTCGACAGTCGAGGCCGGATCGTGGCCGTGTGCCCCTCGCTCGTAGCGGCGCCACAGGCCAGGATCATCAACCCGAAGACGCTCGCGGTCATCGCCACCTACACCCTGCCGAACGCCCCCGACCCGCCGGGCACCAAGCTGTATCAGAACTTCAGTGGCGGGGGCTACTTCTTCCTGGACGGCAGGGACAGGATCTGGGTGCCCACAAAGACGGACCACATCTTCGTGATCGCCGAGTCGCCGGACGGGGGAAGCCTGGTGAAGAAGCGCGACTACGACCTGACCGGGGTGCTGAACGAGTCGACCCAGCGGATCACCTCGGCGCTGCCCGACTTCTCAGGGCGGATCTGGTTCGTGTCTAAGCAGGGCGGCGTCGTCGGCACCGTCGACCGCGACACCGGGGAGATTCACGTCAAGCGGCTCGGCGAGGAGATCGAGAACTCATTCGCCGTGGGCAGGAACGGCACCTACATCGTCTCGGACAAGCGGATGTACCGGTTTGAGGCGGGCGCCAACGGGGTACCGCGGATCGTCTGGAAGGCGGGATATCCGAACTCGGGGATCGTCAAGCCCGGCCAGGTGGATGCGGGCTCGGGGACGACGCCGACGATCATGAGCGGCGGCTACGTCGCGATCACTGACAACGCCGACCCCATGGACGTCGTCGTCTATCGCATGGCTCGAAGCCTCAAGCCGGGGCAGGGCCGCATGGTGTGCAAGGTCCCCGTCTTCAAACCCGGCGCCAGCGCCACCGAGAACTCGCTGCTGACGGCCGGGCGCTCGCTGATCGTCGAGAACAACTACGGCTACCAGGACCCATTCGGGCCGAACACCGGAGCGGTCACCGAGCCCGGAATTGCTCGGGTCGACATCAATCGCGACGGGAACGGCTGCCACAAGGTGTGGACCAATCGCCAGGTTCGGGCTCCGACGGTGGTGCCCAAGCTGTCCACCAAGACCGGGCTGATCTACGCGTATGCCCGGCCACCGGACCCGAGCGGCTCCGAGGGCTACTACTGGACCGCGATCGGCTTCCACACCGGAAGGACGATCTGGCAGCGCTATGCCGGCTCGGGCCTCGCGTACAACAACAACTACGCGGGGCTGGCGATCGGCCAGACCGGTCGCCTGTACCTCGGGACCACGGGCGGCATCGTCACCCTGCGTGACGGTTAGGCGCTCGAGGACAGCTCGTTGCGAAGCTCCAGGGTCCCGAGGCCGTCGTCGTTCAGGCGCCGCTCGCTGAGCCTCCGCAGGTAGCCTCGCCACTCGCGCTCGATCTCCCGGGACCGGGCGTCGAAGGCAAGCTCCAGGGCGGCTCGCGGGCCATCGCGGCGAAGGCGGGATGCGAGCACGTCGCAAGCATCGGGCCCGCGTTCACGCTCGAGTAGGTCGAAGATCGTCCCCCCGAGGATGATCGCGTCGCGAGCCGCCGGGGGGAAGGCGGGGGGCTTTCGCTCCCGAAGGCGGGTGCTGACGGCGGCGCGGAACAGCGGCACCTGACCGGAGTAGTACTGCGCCGCGCCCTCGATCAGCCAGGTCCACCGCAGGTAGCGGATGAAGCGGCGCGGTCCCCACGGAGGAGGCAGCCGGTCGTTGTTGGCGCCGACCACGACCTGCACGTACAGACGCTCCGCTGTTCCGCGAAGCGCGGCCATCGAGTCGTCGCCCGCAGCGCGACGGCCGAGGTAGTCGTCATTGAGGACATGGAGCTCGCTGGCCATCGCCCAGCCCGCCAGATAGCGGCGCCCTGCGGGAGCTGCGGCCAGCCTGGCGGCCGGGAGGAACGGATGCGCCGCGGCCAGCCATCCTGGGGTGGGGTGCATGACCACGGTGATCCCGGCCGGTGCCTCGTCGAAGCGCTCCTCCAAGACGAGGCGAAGGTCCTCAAGCGCGTCGAGCGTGCGCTGGGCGCAATCGGTGTCCTCGGCCTCGTGGCGGGCGACGAAGCTGAGCGACTCTGTCTCGATCCACGCCATCCCCCGACGAGGTTAGTTGACCTCCCGGGCGATGCCGCCGGCGGACCCCGGTGGATGCGGGATCTTGAGCCGCCTTCCCGGGGCCCCCCTCGATGTCCCCTGCTCTGGTGGGTCGAGCCCCAAAACGCCAGCCGCCGCGCATATGCGCGGCGGCCGCCAGTCGCGAGGAAAGCCTCCTCCAGTCTCCTCACGGGCGGCGAATCTAGCCGCTTCGCGAGGCCCGTGCGCCGGTTCCCCCCTTACGGGCCCTCCCCGGCTCGAGCGCGCTCGTAGTCGAGCTCCGTGCTGACGCCGAGCGCGGCGAGCGCCGCCCGGCCCTCCTCGATGCTGTGGCTGTCAGCCACCGCGTCGACGAGGGGGAGCGCACCGCGGGGGACGACGGCGGGGTCGAAGACGAACGCCAAAGCACCCACGGGTCCCAGCTCCACCCGCCGCCGGCCCCCGCGGATGAGGGTTTCTCCGAGCTCTCCACGCGCGCAGCGTGCCACCTGAAGGCTCGCCTCGGTCGGCACGCTCGCCGCCGCCGCGGCCAGCTCGCCCGCGATCGCTGGCGTCACGCCCCATGTGCCGAGCCATGCTCCCGCCCTGCCAAGCGCGGCGGTGCGCTCGAGCACCTCGGAAGCCGTGAGCTCGCCGTCGCAGCCTGGGCCGAGAACCGCCAGGAGGGGCGCTACGCGGTCGGAGGCGCGCAGCGCGGCCGCAACCATGATCGCGTCGCAGAGCGGGCTCGCCAAGCCGGGCTCGTCGCCACGGGCCAGCACGTCGCCGCCCACGTCCACGCCCACGAGGAGGTCGCAGTCGAGGGCGTCGATCGCGGCGGCGATGCCGCTCGCCGCCCCGACGGCGCCGGAGGTGACGTCGACGAGGACGGTGTCGACCCCGAGGTGGGCGGCCATTCCCGCCTCGGCGAACGCGATCCCCTCCGGCGTCGAGGTCTTCGGTCCCGCCAGCACGGCCGAGTCGCCGAGCCGCCGCGCGTGCTGAATCTCGGCCATGGAGCGGGGCCCAGGGCGCGGATCGACGGCGATCCGCTCCCAGGCGACCCCGCCGAGCACGAACGGGGTGCCGAGCGCCTCGCACATCCGGGCGAGGGCGAGTGCCCCGACGACGTCGCCACCACCGCCGATCCCGAGCACGAGCGCCCTCCGCGCGCCGCGAACGGCTTCCAGCAGGGTCATCCCACTGCCACGCGCCGCCCCCGGAGCCGGGAGCAGATGGGGAATGCCCGAGCCGCAGGCGAGGGCAAGTTGTTCAAGGCGGGAGACGAGGAGGTGGCGGAGTTATTCCTCAGGCCGGGACGGGTGCGTCCTCGGCCTCGCTGCAGATCGAGCGAATCTCGGCGGCGGCCCGCTCGAACTCCTCGTCGGCCATCACGGGCGTTCCCTCGAAGGGCAGGTCGCGGTCGATCTCGACCCACGAGCGGCAGCCGTGGTACTCGTCGCGGACTCGCACCGTGACCGGGCGGGGGATGCGGTGAACCCGCAGCAACAGGACGTGAAGTGGATGGCGACGCTTCCAGCTCAGGCGCTTGTGCGCGTAGTCCTGAGTCCAGACGTGAAACGGCGAGAGACTGTCGACGATACGGGGGTCGCTGGTCTCGAAGTGGTGGGCGACCTCGGCCCAAGAGCGGATCCGCACGCGATCGGGCTGCGCGATGCCGCCTTCCTGCAGCAGCGCTCGCGGCGGCGGCTCCTCGTCGGGCCACACGCCCTCCTCGAGCGCGCGCCGAAGCTCGGGGTGGTGGGAGTCGCGCACCAGGTCGTTTCGCTGATGATCGAAGGTCGGATAGAGGAAGAACCGGTCGTACTCGACCTCGAAGTGCTTGTTCTCCTCGCGGATCCCGCCCTTCCTGAGGGTCACGAGCTGCTCGCCCTCCGCGAGGGCGCGGACGGTCACAGCCCACTCTTTGAAGGCAATCGGCATCGCGTGATTCAGTCGGATCGTCTCAACGAACTTGGGACGCCGGCAGTGCCCTAGAGGCGCTTCGTACCGGCTCAGAGCGGGGGAATTCTAGAGGAGGGACGCCGTTTCGCCAAGTTTGTGCGTCATGTTGCGATTTCGTCAAGGAAGCGCAGCACGGTGTCGCTGACCGCTGCGGGGTCCTCCAGATGACACCAGTGTGCGGCGCCCTCGATCACGGCCGTCCGCGCGTTCGGCATCGCGGCCGCGATCGCCTCGGCAAATGAGGGCGGCGTGACCGGGTCGAGCTCGCCGCAGACGGCGAGGGCGGGACAGCCGACCCGCTGCGGATCGATCATCGCGGCGCGCGCGGTCGCGGCCGACCAATCCGCATAGGCGAGCGGCTCGCTCGAGGCGATCAGCTCCGCGAACAGGCCCGCAAAGAGCCGGATTCGCCTCCCGGCAGCGCTCGCTGAGCCCGGTCTGGAGGACCGCCGCAGCGACCTCGTCCATCCTGCCGGCCCGCGCGAGCTTGACGCGCTCCTCGAACACCGGCCCCGCCTCGGGGCGCCAGCGAAGGGCCCCGCCCACGACGATCAGCCCCCGAACCCGATCGCCGAGCGCGCACCGTCGGCCTGCTCGGCGATCATGCAGCCCACCGAATGGCCGACGAGGATCGGCCGCTCGACCTCGAGCCGGTCGAGCACCCGCTCGAGGTCCTCCGCCCACAGCTCGACCGAGTACGGGCCGGGTGGCTTGGCGCTCCTTCCGGCGCCGCGCTGGTCGTAGGCGATCGCCCGGATTCCCCGCGCCTCGCAGGCCGCAAGCTGTGCCCACCACGAGTAGGTGGAGCCACCGAGGCCGTGGACGAACACGACCGTGGTCCCGTCGGGCTGAACTTCGCCCCGCTCCTCGTAGGCGAGCTTGATCCCGTTGAGCTCGATCCGCTTCGACACCGTGTTCAGCCTAGCGGGAGTCCCAAGAGGAGGACCTTTACGCCCGGCCGTGTCCGCCGCCGCCGGGCGTCTCGATCCGCAGCCGGTCGCCCGCGCGAAGCTCTCCGGCCGTCTTCGAGGGCAGCGGCTCGCCGTTCAGCAGGTTGCGCCCAGGCTGGCCGTCGCCGCCGCCCTCGCGTCCCCGCGGGGCGTGGCGGCGGCGCTCGGTGATCAGCGTGAAGCTCATCGGCGCCAGGGCCTCGAGCTCGCGAACGATGCCGTCGCCGCCGCGGCGGGCGCCGCTCCCGCCGCTGCCGCGGCGCAGCGACAGCTCGCGGACCCGGAGCGGGAACTCGGTCTCCAGCGCCTCGACCGGCGTGTTGAGCGTGTTCGACATCGCGACGTGGATGGCGCTCGGCCCGTCGGCGTCGGGGCAGGCGCCCTGGCCGCCGCCGAGCGTCTCGTAGTAGGTCCAACCGCCTGAGGGCTTCCCCCGTCGCCGGGGCGCTGCTCGCCGCATCCGACCCCCCCCGGCCAAGGTCAGGTTGTTCATCGTCCCCTGGCCCTGGGCGGGCACGGCGGTGGCGCCGGAGAGCGCACAGGTCACCAGATCGGCGACCCGGCTCGAGGTCTCCACGTTGCCGGCGGCCACCGCCGCCGGCGGGCGGGCGTTCACGAGGCAACCGGCGGGGGCGATCACCTCCACCGGGCGAAAGGCGCCCGCCGAGGGCGGCGCGTCGGGGTCGGTCAGCACCCGAACGGCGAAGTAGGCGGCCGACTTGGTCACCGGGAGGGGGCAGTTGAGGTTCCCCTCGACCTGCGGGTCCGTGCCGGTGAAGTCGAGCGTCATCCGGTCGCCCTCGATCCGCGCCACGACCCGCAGGGTGACGTCGCGCCCCTCGCCCCGCGCGTCGTCCTCCATCACGTCCACGGCCTCGTGCTCGCCGTCCGGAAGCTCCGCGAGCCTGGCACGGGTGCGGCGCTCCGCGTAGTCGAGGATCTCCGACATTCCGGTCCGCAGGGTGTCGACGCCGTGCGTGGAAGCGAGCTCGAGCAGGCGCCGCTCGCCGCTCAGGTTCGCAGCGCGCTGAGCGCGAAGGTCCGCAAGCCGCTGAGCGGGGGTTGCGCATCTGGCCGGCCAGGCGAGCCAGCACCTCGTCGCTGGCCCGGGTCGGCGGGATCACCACTCCCTCCTCCTCGAGCCGGGTCGACCCGACCGGCATCCCCGCGGGGGTCGGGCCCCCGACGTCGGCGTGGTGAGCCCGGCTGGCGGCGAAGCCGAGCAGCTCCTCGCCGGTGAAGATCGGCGAGATCAAGGTGATGTCGGGCAGATGCGTGCCGCCCCGGTAGGGATCGTTGAGGACCCAGAGGTCGCCCGGTCGCTGCTCCGAGGCGATCACCGCCGCGACGGCATCCGGCATCGAGCCCAGGTGCACCGGAATGTGCTCGGCCTGCATGACCAGCTCGCCGGCCGCGTCGAAGAGCGCCGTGGAGCAGTCGCGGCGCTCCTTGATGTTCGCCGAGTGCGCAGCGCGCACGAGCACCGCGCCCATCTCCTCGCACGCCGCGCGAAGCGCGCCGACCAGCACCTGGAGGGTGACGGGATCGAGTGCGACGTCATGTCTCGCGCGCCGCCGTGATCGTGCCGCGGTCGTCGACGCTCGCTCCCCATCCCGGCGGCAGGACGAGGGTCGCCTCCGGGAGCTCGAACACGCAGGGGCCGGCCGTCGCGGTCCCGGACGGCGGCTCCCCACGGAGCACTTCGGTCTCCAGCCAATCGGCCGGCGAAGCGGGCCCGGCGGGTGGACCGCTCGAGCCGGCCGGGCGCCGCCGCCTCGGGCTGCGGGGCGGGGGCCTGCACGACGAGCGCCAGGCGGATGTTGACCAGCTCGATCTCGGCGTCGGGGTCCCGGTAGCCGTAGCGGCGCTCGTGCTCAGCGGCGAACTCGCTCGGCCAGCTCGGCCGGGATCAGGAGCCAGGTCGCTCGGGATCGCGAGCTCGAACGCCTGGCCCCGGTAGCGCAGCTCGTAGGTCGCCTCGGCCTTCGCCCGGTCGAGCCCCGCGCCGATGCGATTCGCGGAGCTCTGAGACCTCGGCCGCGATCCGCTCGCCGGTCAGCGCTCCGCCGCTCAGGAGCACGGTTCGGGCGGTGTCGCGGCGGCGCTCGGAGGCGATCAGCCCCAGGGCCGACAGCACCCCGCTGGCTCGTGGACAGAGGATCCGATCCATGCCGAGCTCATCGGCCAGGGCGGCTGCGTGCATCGGCCCCGCGCCCCCGAACGGCATCAGGGCGAACCGCCGAGGGTCGACGCCACGCTCCACGGTCACCACCCGAAGGGCCCGCACCATCTCCTGGTTGGCGACCCGGATGATCCCCTCGGCGGTCTCGAGCTGGTCGAGCCCCAGCTCCTCGCCCAGGCGAGCGACGGCGTCGCTCGCCGCTTCTGGGTCGAGCGACACCCCGCCGGCCAGCGTGGATGAGGCGTCCAGGTAGCCGAGCAGGAGGTTGGCGTCGGTCACCGTCGGCTCGGTGCCGCCTCGCCCGTAGCAGGCGGGCCCCGGGTCGGCGCCGGCCGAGTGGGGTCCGGCGCGAAGGGCCCCGCCGGCGTCGCGCCATCCGATCGAGCCGCCACCCGCGCCGACGGTGTGGACGTCGACCATGGGCAGCTGGATCACCCGGCCGCCGATCTCGCGCGAGTCCGTGCGCCGAACTCGGCCGTCCTCCACCACGCAGACGTCGCACGAGGTCCCTCCCATGTCGAGCCCGACCGCGTTCCCGTCTCCCGACAGGGTCGCCACGCAGCCCGGCGCCCACCGCGCCGCCCGCCGGCCCCGAGAGGACGCTCCAGGCGCCCGCCCGGGCCGCTTCGCCGGCGGGCGCCACCCCGCCCGACGACTTCATCACCAGCGGCTCCGGGAGCCCCCGCTCGGTGGCCGCGGCGCCGAGCCGGGTCAGGTAGCGCCCGAGCAGCGGGGACAGGTAGGCGTCGATGACGGTGGTCGAGCAGCGCTCGTACTCTCGAAACTGCGGCAGGACCTCGTGCGACGGGGAGACGTGGACCTCCGGGAGCTCCCTGCGGAGGCGATCGGCGATCGCCCGCTCGTGAGCCGGATCGAGATAGGCGAACAGCAGGCACACGGCGACCGACTCGGCGCCGCTGTGCCGCACCGCCTCCACCAACCGGTCGAGCTCGTCGCCGCCGAGCGGCTCGATCACTCCCTCGGGGGCGGTTCGCTCCCGGGCGCCGAAGCGAAGCTCCTCGGCTACCAGCGGTCTCGGCTTCGGTGCGCAGAGGCGGTAGAGATCGGGCCGGTTCTGGCGAGCGATGTCGAGCAGGTCCTCGAAGCCCGTCGGTGGCGACCAGCGCGGTCGCGCGCCTCGCTCCTCGAGCAGCGCGTTGGTTCCAACGGTCATCCCGTGGGCGAAGACCTCGATCCGATCGCGGCTCAGCGCCGGCGCGCTCGAGTGCCGCGTCGACCGCCGCGAGCACCCCCAGCGACTGATCGTCGGGGGTGGTGGGGGTTTTCGCGGTGTGGGCCGTGCGGCCGTCGAACAGCACGGCGTCCGTGAACGTCCCGCCCACGTCGACGCCGAGCAGCATGCGGGCAGCTAAACACGAATGCCCCCCGTCCGGGACCAGGGCATTCCGGTGGAATGCGAAAGGCCCCGGCTGGGCCGGGGCCTTTCGAGCCTCCTCTATGCCTCCTCTTCGCCTCCTCTAACTCAGGCCGCCAGCAGCTCGAACTCCTCGTCGCGCATTCGCGGCCGGAAGCTCCACGCTCTCGAAAATCTCCTCGAGGTGCTTGTGGGAAGGGCAGTAGTCCCTGCCGGGCAGGGGGGTTCGCTGGCAGGGGGTTCCCTTCCGGGTGTGCGCATTGCACTGCGGCGGCTGGCCGTCCAGGCCGACGTCCTCGGGGAGCCTCGAGAGAAACTCGAGTGCGAGGCTGATGTTGGTCTCGACCACCCGCCACACGAACAGCTGGTCGTTGACCGAGAAGTTGGGTCGGATCTCGTTGAAGAGCGAGCGCGCGGGCCTGGCGAAGTAGCGCCGGTCGCAGGTCAGGCGGCGGATCGCTTCCTCGCAAGCGTCCAAGACCTTCTGCTTGTTCCGACATCCCGTCGAATCCCACTCGTCCTCAGTGACTCGCGGGGCCAGCTCTCGGTAGATCGAGCGGCTGAAGCGATACATCTTCCTGAACCCCCTTGGTTGTCCTTTCCCTATCCCTCCGAGCACTCCGTGCTCTGCTTGCGTGCTGGAGGAGCTTCGCGACTATTCCAATCAGGGTTTAAGCGCAAAGAGCCCTGGATTAAGGCGATGTTAAGAACGCCGTAGTGGACCCTGGCGGCCGATCGAGTTGTCCACTATGTCCAACGCTCGCGCCGCAGCCGCCCATCGGGCTCGACCACCAGGTGCGCTCCGTCGAGGTCTGGATCGCGGAGCGGGCAGTCGGAGCGGCGGTGCGGCCCGCGGGATTCCCGTCGGGCGAGCGCCGCCCGGGCGATCAGCCGGGCGAGCGGGTAGGGGTCGTCGGTGAGTGCCTCCAGCCCGGTCGCGTCGCGTCGCGGCCCGGCATGACGCCAGACGGCCTCCCGGGTCGACGTGGTCGGCGGCTCGAACCGCCACTCGGGCAACGCCACGGAGCCGTTCGGGTCACTGGCCGCCGCCGCCCTGGCCGCTCTGGCGCCGAATACGAAGCACTCGCTCAGCGAGTTGGAGGCGAGCCGGTTCGCGCCGTGGACTCCGCTGCAGGCGCACTCGCCGACCGCGTAGAGCCCCGGCAGCGTGGTCGCGGCGTCGAGGTCGCAGACGATGCCCCCCATCAGGTAGTGGGCTGCCGGGGCGACCGGCACCGGCTCGCGCTCGGGATCGAGTCCCGCGTCACGGCAGGCTGCGAAGAGGTTGGGGAATCGCTCGGCGGGGATCGACGTCAGGTCGAGCCGGACGTGGTCGGTGCGGTCGGCCGCGATGCGGTCGATGACCGCGGCGGTCACCTGGTCGCGTGGAGCGAGTTCGTCGGTGAACCGGTGACCCCCCGCGTCGAGCAGGGTGGCGCCCTCCCCCCGCAGGGCCTCGGTCAGGAGGGTCCCATCGCGCTGGTCGCCGGGCGCATGCAGAGCGGTGGGGTGGAACTGGCAGAACTCGAGGTCCGCGAGCAGGGCGCCCGCCGCGTGGGCCAGGACCGCCCCGGCCCCGATCGCGCCCCAGGGATTGGTGGTGCGCTGCCAAAGCGCTGCCCCACCCCCGGTGGCGAGCACCGTTCCGCGAGCTTCGATCGCGCCCGTCTCTGTCACCACTCCGGCGCAGCGGGTGCCGTCGCTCCACAGCGCAACCGCGGAGGTCTCTTCGAGCACCTGGATCCGGTCGTTGCCGGCGACCAGCTCGGCCAGGCGGCTGGTGATCGCCTGGCCCGTTTGGGCGCCCCCTGCGTGCACGATGCGCCTGGCCGAGTGGCCCCCCTCGAGGCCGAGGCTGAGCCGCGCCTCCGCGTGCCCCTCGCCGGCCGGCTCGGTGTCAAAGCCCACCCCGCGCCGGCGCAGCTCCGCCACCGCGCCCGGGGCCCCCTGCGTCAGGACCTCCACGGCGGCCGCTCGGCAGAGGCCGCGCCCCGCGTTCAGCGTGTCGTCCGCGTGACGAGCCGGCGAGTCGTCGGGCGCCAGCGCCGCGGCGAGCCCGCCCTGCGCCCAGAAGCTGGCACTCTCCGAGAGCGGCTTGCGGGAGACGAGCGTCACGCCGGCTCCCTCCTCCGCGGCGCGCAACGCGACGTAGAGTCCGGCGGCCCCGCCTCCAACCACCGCCACGTCGGTCGCCGTCCGGTCGATCTTCGGCGAGGTGCTCACCGCGGGTACGGTAAGACGATGGGGCTGTACGTCGCTCACCCGTCGTCCTTCGGGCACGAGACGGGCGCCCATCCCGAGAACGCGGCTCGCGTGCGCGCGATCGAGGCGACCCTGGATGATGCGGGCTGGCCGGGCCTTGAGCGAGTGGAGGCTCCCGCCGCCACCCGCGAGCAGCTGGCTCGCGTCCACTCGGACTCACACATCGATGCCATGGAGGCGTTCTGCGCGGAGGGGGGCGGGCTGATCGACGCCGACACGGTGGCCAGCGAGGGCTCCTTCGAGGCCGCGCTCCACGCCGCGGGTGGCGCGGCGAACGCCGTGGAGCGCCTCCTGGCGGGCGAGGCGGAGTTCGCCTTCTGCGGTCTGCGGCCGCCCGGCCATCACGCCGAGGAAGGCCGGGCGATGGGCTTCTGCCTGTTCAACAACGTCGCCGTCGCGGCCGCGCACGCGCTCGTCGACGGCGGTGTCGAACGCGTCCTGGTCCTCGACTGGGACGTCCATCACGGCAACGGGACGGAGGCGATATTCGCTCGCTCGAACCGGATCCTGTACGCGAGCATCCATCAGTCGCCGCTCTACCCGGGCACGGGTGCCGCTGACTACTCGGGCGAGGGAGAGGGTGAAGGGTTCACGGTGAACCTCCCGGTGCCGGCCGGCTCGGGGTCCGACGAGTTCCTCGCCCTCGTTCAGCACGTGGTGGTGCCCATCGCCCGTGCGTTCGAGCCGGGGCTGGTGGCGATATCGGCGGGCTACGACGCCCACCGGGACGACCCACTGGCCGACTGCACGGTCGAGACCGAGGCGTACGGCGAGATGGCGGCGACGATGCGCGCCTTCGCCTCGGAGCTGGGGGTGCCGCTCCTCGTCTGCCTCGAGGGTGGATATGACCGCGGCGCGCTCGCGGCCTCGGTCCTGACCACGATCGAGGCCCTACGGCAGGTGACCGAGCCCCGCCGGGCCCCGGTCGAACCCGCGCGGGCGTACGTCGAGCGCCAGCGCGAGCACTGGCCACAGATCTGAGCGGGACCCCGGCATCCGACGGACGTTGACCGCGCCCGCCTGAGGGTGTACGTTCGTGCGAGAACCTCGGGCGGCGGGGGAGAGGAGCCATATGGAGACGACGCAGGCCACCGGACTCGGTCGGCTCGGCCTCTGGGGCGCCGCCATCCTGGTCGCCGTCCTGGTCGGCTCGCTCGTCCCAACGCGGGCACCGGCAGCGCCGGGGGATCTAGACCAGACGTTCTCGGGCGACGGCAAGCAGACGACCGATTTCCGCTTCGGCCTCAGCAGCGCGGCTGCGGTCGTCCACCAGCCGGACGGCAAGATCATCGCGGTCGGCAGCGACGACGCTCACTTCGACTTCGCGCTCGCCCGCTACAACCCCAACGGCTCGCTCGATTCGAGCTTCTCGGGCGACGGTAGGCAGACCACCGAGTTCGGCGACTCCACCTCCGCCGCGGCCGGGGTCGCGCTCCAGGACGACGGCAAGATCATCGTGGTCGGCTTCGCGGACTTCCATCAGACCTTCGCGCTCGCCCGCTACAACCGCAACGGCTCGCTCGATGCGAGCTTCTCGGGCGACGGCAAGCGGACGACCGATTTCGGAGCATTCGAGGAAGGGGCGAATGGGGTGGCCGTCCAGGGCAACGGCAAGATCGTCGCGGTGGGCGTTGTGGGTGGGAACTTCGCGCTCGCCCGCTACAACCCGAACGGCTCGCTCGATCCGAGCTTCTCCGGCGACGGCAAGCAGACGACGGTCGGCTTGGGCGGGGCGACAGGAGTCGCACTCCGGGGCGACGGCAAGATCGTTGCCGTCGGCGGTGGCGGTGACGACTTCGCGCTCGCCCGCTACAACCCGAACGGCTCGCTGGATGCGGGCTTCTCGGGCGACGGCAAGCAGACGACCGACTTCGGCGGTTCCGACCGAGCCACCGGGGTGGCGCTCCAGGGCGATGGCAAGATCGTCGCGGTCGGATTCGCTGACGAGTTCGGGACCCCGGACAGTGATTTCGCGCTCGCCCGCTACAACCCCAACGGCTCGCTCGATTCGAGCTTCTCGGGCGACGGCAGGCAGACAACCGATTTCGGGGCGTCATTCGGGGAAGGCGCGAATGGGGTGGCGGTTCAGGGGGATGGCAAGATCGTCGTAGTCGGCGATGGCGGGGGCGGCGACATCTTCGGAAAGGACTTCGCGCTCGCTCGCTTCAACCCCAACGGAGCGCTGGATCCGAGCTTCTCTGGCGACGGCAAGCAGACGACCGACTTCGCTGGCTCCGACGGCGCAAGCGGGCTGGCGCTCAGGAGTGGCAAGATCGTCGCGGTCGGCAATGCGGGCCTCGCCGACTTCGCGCTCGCCCGCTACAACCCCAGCGGCACGTTGGATTCGAGCTTCTCGGGCAACGGCAAGCAGACGACTGACTTCGCGGGCGAGGACCAAGCGGGTGGCGTCGCGCTACAAGCCGATGGCAAGATCGTCGCGGTCGGTAGCGCCGGCGCGATCCCCGGCGCCACCGAGAGCGACTTCGCACTGGCCCGCTACAAGCCGAACGGGTCGCTGGATGGGAGCTTCTCCGGAGACGGGAGGCGGACGACGGACTTCGGCGGATTCCTCGAGCGGGCGTCCGGGGTGGCGGTTCAGCCGAACGGCAAGATCGTCGTGGTCGGCTCCACCCAACCCGACCTGAGGACCGAGGGCGACTTCGCGCTCGCCCGCTACAACCCCAACGGCACGCTCGATACGAGCTTCTCCGAAGACGGCAAGCAGACGACCGAGTTCGGTGGCTTCGACGAGGCGGCCGGCGTGGCACTCCAGCCGAACGGCAAGATCGTCACGGTCGGCTCGGGTGGAGGCGGCGAAAACTTTGCGCTCGCCCGCTACCGCCCGGGCGGGGCGCTCGATCCGAGCTTCTCCGGCGACGGCAAGCAGACGACCGATTTCGGTGGCTTCGACGGGGCGGCCGGGGTGGCGCGCCAGGCCGACGGCAAGATCGTCGCGGTCGGCGGGGGTGGGGGCGGCGAGAACTTCGCCCTCGCCCGCTACAACCCCAACGGCTCGCTGGATGCGAGCTTCTCCGGGGACGGCAAGCGGACGACGGACTTCGGGGGCTCCCCAGACTTTGCGAGCGGGGTGGCGCTCCAGGGTGACGGCAGGCTCGTCGCCGCCGGGGCCCGCGCGGGAGCCGCTGGTGCGAACTTCGCCCTCGCCCGCTACAACCCGGGCGGGGCACTCGATGCGACCTTCTCGGGTGACGGCAAGCAGACGACCGACTTCGGTGGCTTCGACGTGGCGGCCGGGGTGGCGTTCCAGCCGAACGGCAAGATCGTCGCGGTCGGCGGGGGGGCCAACGGCGACTTCGTGCTCGCCCGCTACAACCTCAGTGGCTCGCTGGATCCGGCGTTCTCCGGCGACGGCAAGCAAACGACGGACTTCGGAGGCGACGCCGACGGCGCGCGCGACGTGGCGCTCCAGGGCGACGGCGGGGTCATCGCGGTCGGGGTCGGTCGGGGCACCGACGGAAGCAGCGATTTCGCGCTCGCCCGCTATCAAGGTGGCGGTGCCGGCGCCGCGGTCGAGGCCGGAGGCGGCTAGGTAGGTCTAGGCCGCCGCGGTCGCCGCCTCGGCCTGCGCCGCTACGGTGGGCGCGTCGGCCCCCGCAACGACCGGCTCGAGGGCGAAGTACCCCAACAGCCGCCACTCGCCCCGGCGACGAAGCAGCACCTTGCCCAGGTAGGCGCCTCGGACCACCTGCACGACCTCGTCGAGGATGTCGCGGATCAGGAAGCTCGGGTTCTCGGTCGAGTCGTAGTCGATCTTCAGCGTCTCGATGTCGGGGTCCACCGCCCCGGGGCTGACGTAGGTCTGAAAGCGAAACGCCGCGAACCCGGCCTCGATGGGATCGGGTCGATACGAGGGCCACAGGATCCGAGTCGGCAAGCGGGCGCTCTCGGTTAGCACGTTGTCGCCGGCATCGGCCGTGGCATCGAAGCGCTTGCCGCTCCACGGCATCCAGGCCGAGGCCAGGGCGCGAAGCCCGATGTCGAACGGCCTCGGCACGGTGGGCGTGACCATCATTCCGCGCATCGGCCCATCGAGGTGAGGCTTTGGCGGAGTGCCGAGCCGAAAGATCCCGTTGAGGGTGTCTCTGGCCTCGTCCGGGCGCTTTCCTGCGCGAGCGCCCGCGAGGCGGATCTGGGTCCAGGCCGCCCGGCGGGCGAGGTCGGCATTCGCCTTGCTCAGTCCCTGGAGGGCCTCGACGTATCGTGCCACGTCCTTCGCCACGTGGCTCGAGCGGGTCCGGCGCGAGTGACGGCAACTCGGTGAGGCGGGTGCCCATCCGGGCGGACCTTACAGCGTCAACCGGTCTTGATCTCGTTGGGACCGGAGCTCGGAATCCTCGGCAGATTCTCGAGCTCCTGGAGTGATTGGAGGCCCTCGCGACGGCGGCGCGCGTCGAGCACGCGCCTGGCCCGGGTCACCGACAGCCCCAGGGCGCGCAGCTCCTCGAATCCCGCCGTCGACCCTCGTGGCACGGCAATGGTCACAGCGGGGCCACGAGCTGCGACGCTCGCCGTCCTCCTCCTCCTCGTTGCCCTGTCGCAGCCGCTCCGCCCTCCGGACTAGCTCGAGCTCAGCTGCGGCCACCCGCTGTGCCGCGGTGATCGCTCGCTCCTCGATCTCCTGGAGCAACCGGTCCGAGCGCTCCGTGACCCGCTTCATCTCCTGACGCTGATGCTCGAGCTCCTCGGCGCCCCGCCGCAGCTCGGCGACGAAACGCTCGTCGACCGCGCCCCCTTGCTCGGCGGCGCGGTCATGAAGTGCGTCGATCTCGAGCCGCAGCTCGACGCACTGGGCCTCGGATCGCCGCTCGGCCTCCTCATGACGCCTGCGTTCGGCTCGGACCTGAGCCTGGCACGAGGAGATCGCGCCCACGCTGCGCCAGGCCTCCCGCGCCTCGCGGCGCGCCCTCGCGGCGCGCTCCTCCACCTGGGTGAGCTGTGTCCGCGCGTCAGCGGGTGCTCGCGTTTCAGCGTTTGCGGTGGTCTCAAGCTCCGTCAGGCAGGACTCGAGCTCCTCGAGCCTCGCCGACGCGTCTCGCGTTGCGCGGTCCAGATCCTCCTTCAGGGTGACGATCTCGTCCTCGCCGACCCGGGCGGCTGCAGTGGCCGCATTCGCCTGGGCGACGCGGATCCGCTCCTCGATGTCCGCGTGCGCTGTGGCATCGGCGCCCACGCCCTGATGCCACCCTCCGTCTGGTGCCGGGCGAGGCATTGGGCCGAGGCGCTCCGCGTCCTCGCCCCGTCGCCCAACCTCCCGCCTCCGCCGGCGCTCCGCCGTCCGCCTCGCCCTTCGCTCCGCTTTCTCGGCGCGGCGGCGACGTCGCGCCTCCGCGTCCTCTCGCTCGGAGAGCTCGGCCTCAGGGCCGAACCCAAGCCACGCCAGGAACCGCAGGATGGGCCCCCGCTCCCGGGCCGGCGGACGCGACGGGGGTCGGCGACCACTACCGTGCTCTCCCTTGTCCCGCCTCGAGGTCCTCAACCGGGGTCGTGTCAGCACCCGGCCCATTTTATGGAACATGCAGCACCTTTCGATGGCAACGCCGGCGGCGAGCCCAGCCCCGCGACAGTGGGGCGGGGCGTCCATCGTTGGGTGCGAGAGCATGAGTTCCCCTCGACCCAAGCCGGCCACGATCGGCCGGGCCGCGCCGCATGGCCCTTGCGGTGGCGCTCTTGCTCTCGGCGACGATCGGGGCCACGGGGATGCTGTCGCGAGGCGTGCCCGGCGCCACGGCTACGAGCCTGCCCTCGCGTCCGAACGTGGTCGTGATCGAGACGGACGACCAGACGGCGGAGTCGATGAAGGTGATGAGCAGGGTGAACGCCCAGATCGCCGACAAGGGCGTCACGTTCCCGGACAGCTTCGTCAACTTCTCGCGCTGCTGCCCCTCGAGGGCGACCTTCCTCACGGGCGAGTACGCGCACAACCATCGCATCCGAGACAACCTGGCGCCCCAGGGCGGGTTCGAGAAGTTTCAGCGACTGCACGGGCATAACAACCTCGCGGTGTGGCTTCAGCGCGCCGGGTACAGGACCGCGTTGATCGGCAAGTACCTGAACGGCTACCTGTCCCACCCGATCGTCCCGCCCGGTTGGTCGGTGTGGGACGGGGGGCTGGGCGGCGCGGTTTACGACTACGACGTGAACCAGAACGGCAAGATCGTGCACTACGGCACCGACCGGGCCGACTTCAAGCAGGACGTGCTGACCCGGCGGGCGCGCCACTTCATCGAGGGCAGCGCCCAGCGACAGAGGCCCTTCTTCCTCTGGCTCACCTACAGCGCGCCGCACACGAGCGCACCCGACCCGAACCCTCAGCCGCCCTTCGATTGCGATGGGGCGGCGAAGCCCGCCGCGCGCGACGCCGACGCCTTCGCATCCGAGCCGCTGCCGCTGCCGCCCAGCTTCAACGAGAGTGATGTCTCCGACAAGCCGCGGCCGATTCGGCGTCTGCCCCTTCTCACGGACCCGGAGATCGCCGAGATCACGCGAAAGTACCGGTGCGCGCTCGAGTCGCTGCTCTCGGTCGACGACGGGGTGGGGCACGTGCTGGACGAGCTTCAGCAAACGGGCGAGCTCGCCAATACGTACGTGATCTACACGTCCGACAACGGGTACTTCAACGGCGAGCACCGCATCAAGGAAGGCAAGACGAATCTCTATGAGGAGTCGATCCGCGTCCCGCTGCTGATCCGCGGCCCGACGATCCCGCGAGGCCGCACCGTGAACGACCTGGCGACCAACGCCGACCTCGCGCCAACGATCGTCAAGCTCACCGGCGCGAAGGCGAACCTGGCGATGGACGGCAGGTCGCTCGTGTCCGCCGCACGGCATCCGCGGGCGGAGCGGGGCCGGGAGCTGTCGGTCGAGTCGACCGACTTCACCGCGATTCGTACTCAGCGCTACGTCTACGGCGAGTACAGGAATGGGGAGAAGGAGCTCTACGACCTGGCCCAGGACCCGTACGAGCTTCAGAACGACGTCACCGACCCGGCTTACCGGCAGGTGAAGGCGGTCCTCGCTCGCCGGCTGCACAAGCTGGCGGGCTGCAGCGGCCAGGCGTGCCGTCTTCGCCCGCGGGTCGAGCTCCGGCTCCACTACCGGACTCGGCGCGAGGATGGCAGGCGCTGCGCCACCAATCGGATCCGGGCACGGCTGGAGGGCACCCAAAAGGGCGACGCGGTCAAGACCGAGTTCTACGTTGGCCACGAGCTGGTCGGCGAGGACAGCGGGAAGCCGTTCAAGCTGGTGATGCCGGCGGTCCACGGCAGAACGAGGCTCGGCGCCCGGGTGACCATGCTCGACGGCCGCCGCCTGACCCTCGGCCGCCACCTTCGCGCCTGCGGCTGATCCTGTCGAGCGCCCCTCACCCCGGTCCCGAGCCTCAAGCGCCGCGGTCGAGCAGCTCGCGGTAGGTGACCAGGACGCGCTCCGCCATCAGCGCGGCCGAGAACCACCCGGCCCGCTCTCGGCCGGCGACGCGGGGGTCGGAGGCGTCCAGGTGGACGCGCGCGACGCGGGCCCACCGACTGGCCTCGAACGGCTCCACCAGGCAGCCGTCGATACCGCGCAGAAGGGTTGGAGCCACGCCAACCGGCGTCGAGAGCACCGGCACGTCGCAGGCCAGCGCCTCGACGGCGACCAGCCCGAAGCCCTCGTTCTCCGAGGTCACGAGCACGGCATTGGCGGCGTTGAACCAGTCCACCATGCGATCGGCTTCGATCCCGCCACCCGAGAGGAGCTCAGCGTCGGCGAGTCGGGCGAGCTGGGCCGCGCGGTCGTGGCGCTTGACGGGCCGCGAGATCGAGGCCGGAAACAGCAGGTATCGCCCGTCCGGCTCGAGGCCCAGCCGCCGGCGTGCCTCGAGGCGGGAGCGCGGCGCGAATCCGTCGAGGTCCGCGCCGCAGGGAAGGACGGCGCTCGCGCCGGCGGCCCACGGCAGACCGGCCCGGCCGGCCTCCGCCGAGAACAGGGCCCGCGAGGCGCCGGCGACGAGGTCGAGGCGCGGCGCCAGGCGGCGCGAGAGGCGGCCGACGATCGGGTGGCGGACGTCGGTGCCGTGGAAGGTGACCACCAGCGGGCGCGCGCCGGCGAGTGACGCGCACCAACCCGCGAGCCCGTAATGGGCGTGCACGAGGTCGAAGCTCTCGGCGCGCAGCAGCCGGCGAAGCGCCCCCGTTGCCCTCGGATACTCCCGCGAGCCGACCGGGAACGAGTAGAGCTCGACCTCCGCCCCGCAGCGTCGCAGGGCATCGACCTGGTCGCGTACGAACCGGCCGCGGGCCGGGGCGGCGGCGTCCGGCGTCATGTTGGTCACCACGAGGACCCGCATCGGATCAGCGGGCGGCAGCGTATGCGCTCCGGATATGGTGCGGCCCGGCTACGCTTTTCGCGGAGGGGTCAACGGCGGATTTGGGAGGTTGGAACGATGGGGTTTTCGAGGACGAGGCGTTACGCGCTGGCGATCGGGATCGTCACGCTCGCGATGGCTTGGCTCGGCGCCGCCTCGCCGGCTGGGGCGGTGCAGTGGATGCACGGCTACCGGGCCCCCGACACCCCGAAGCGCTTCAACAAGGTCGGGGTGCTCCAGATCGGTCCCGACCACGCCCCGAACATCCTCGTCTTCAACCCCGGCACCTCGGCTGGGTCCGCATACATCGCTCCATTCGCCAGGGCCCTGGTCAAGGAGGCCGAGGGCTGGCAGGTGTGGTCGGTGGAGCGGCGGGAGAACCTGCTCGAGGACCAGTCGGTCGCGGACCAGGCCAAACGGAGGGAAGTCACCCCCCAACGGCTCTTCGACTACTACCTCGGCTGGCTGACCGACTCCAGCATCCAGTCGCACTTCCAGCTGATCCCGGATTCGGAGGTCGCCTTCGCCCGCCAGTGGGGGATGCGGGTCGAGATCGGCGACCTCAGGAAGGTCGTCCTGGCCGCCAGGGAGCAAGGCGAGCGCGTAGTCATGGCGGGCCACTCGCTGGGAGGCTCGATCACCACCGCCTATGCCACCTGGGACTTCGGCGGAAGGCCTGGGGTGAAGGGCCTGGCCGGGCTGGTGTACGACGATGGCGGGAGTGACCCGGACGCCGATCACCGAGGCCGAGGCGGAGCAGTCGCTCGAGGACCTGGAGGGCAGCACCCCCTGGCTGGCCTTCGGGGGGATCCCGGCCCCGTTCGCAGGCCTGTTCGCCGAGGGCGGGGCGACGCTGGCGATCATCGATCCCAATTCGCCGTCGCTCGGCCAGGCGTTCCCCCTGCTGCCCGCGAACCTGAAGCCGCCGGTCCCGGCGACGAACCTCGCCCAGTGGGGCTACGCGGCGGACACCGAGACCTCGCCGTCCAGCCTGTTCGCGTTCCAGGCGCACGTCGGGCGCCTTGCCGCGAGCGGGGATCCGCGCGGCTGGAACCAGGCGGGGGAGATCACCCCGATCACGCGCTACGCCAGGATGTTCTCGGGCTGGTGGCTGGATGACGTCGACGGCGTCGCCTGGTATCACCCGAGGCGCCTGACGATCGACGCCGGCGCGGTCGCCGCCGGGAACGCCAACCCGGCGCAGGACGTCCTCGGCGTTCGGGCGATCCATGGCGACGAGGTCAAGGTCCCGATCTACGCCTTCGGTGCGGCCGGGGGCGAGGGAGTCCTCGACGATGCGCGGGCGTTGGCCGAGCAGTCCGATCTCCCCGCCAGCAAGCTGACGCTCATGAACCGCCAGGACACCTACGCGCACAACGACCCCGCCGGCGCCTTCCCAAACAACGCCTTCCTGAACCATCTGGTCCCGTTCCTCAAGCGGATCGAAGACGGCTAGCCCCGGCGGGAAAGGCGGATCGGGGTGGCCTCTCACCGTCGGGGGGCGCCCGGCCCCGTCCGCAGCCTCAGTGCCCGGCGGCGTGGGCCAGGTCGAGCTCGATAGAGGAAGTAGCGGACTGGCGGTAGATGACGTCTCGGTATCCCGCCTGAACGAGGCCGTGCCCGGCGCCCTCGAAGGCCCGAAGACCACGTGGATGCCCCGGTTGCGCATGGCCGAGAGTTGGACACCGCCCACGGTAGGGCACCGTGTGGTCCTCGGTGCCGTGGAAGAAGATCACCGGGGCGTCGCCCTGGCGATGTACTCGTTCGTCGGGGTGCCGCCTGAGATCGAGACGGCGGCGCGGATGGCGGAGGAGTACCCGGGGTTGCCGCTCGTGCCCGGGTCGTCGGGCCGCCACGACGTGAGCAGCGAGGTGATCGCTCCCGCGGACGATCCGGCCATCGCGATCCGCCCACGATCGATGCGGTACCGGGAGGAGTTCTTGCGCAGCCAGCGCACGGAGCCTGCGCGTCGTGCTGGGCGGCGCCCGGCGGCCGCCTCGCACTCCGGGGACGGGTCGGGCTGACCGCCGCAGCCCGGCGGCGCAAGCAGCCGGTAGTTGATCGACGCCGCCACGTAGCCGCGCTGCGCGAAATAGGTGGCGAAGTTCGCGCCGGCGCTCTTGTCGCCGTGGGAGAAGCCCCCTCCGTGGACGTAGACGACGGCAGGGCGACGGGCGACCTGGTCTCCGGCCGGCCGGTAGAGGTCGAGCTTCAGCGACACCGGGTCGCCCTGGTTGTCGGGCGCGCTGCCGTAGGTCAGATCGCGCGAGACGGTGACCGAGGGGAAGACAACGTCCCGGTAGCGCAGGGGCGCAGGCCCCGGCGGCCGCGGCACCGTCTCGGCGGCGAGTAGCAGGAGGGCGCAGAGCGCAAGCGCGACGGCGGCCGACCTGCGAATCGCCCGCCGAGAAGCGGTCCGTCGCAACGACCTGCCCCGCCTGCTCCCCATGACGCCCTCCTGGGACTCGACAACCTCCAATCCAGCGAACCCACGGCGGGTACAGAAGTTGCGTTGTTCAAAACGTGACCCGACGGCGCTAATGGGCGCAGCCTCGAACTGGCGATGGAGATGAGAACCGTCAGAAAGCCGCGCCTGGCTGGTCCCGGAGCGAGCGTCGCGGCTTCAGGAAGGAGTCACAAATGCACAACCTGTCTCGGAGACGACGCCTCGTGGGAGCGGCGATCACGCTGGTTGTGCTGTGCGTCGCGGGGCTCGTTTACGCGGCCTGGACGGCAACCGGCGGCGGGTCCGGCTACGCGAAGGCGACCAGCGCCCAGGCGCTGACGACCGTCGACGTCTCGGCGAGCACGACCGCGACCCTGTATCCGGGGGCCGACGGAGACGTGCTGATCCGGATCAGCAACCCAAACCCCTATCCCGTTCAGGTGACTGACGTGTCCGGGGATGGGACGATCACGGCGGACGCCGGGCATTCGACCTGCGGCTCCGACGGGGGCCATCCGACCGGTGTCACCTTCACGGACCAGACGGGCCAGACGATCAACGTCGCCGCAAGCGGGAGCACCCAGACCACGCTCACGAACGCGGCTCACATGTCGAACGCGTCCGATGACAGCTGCCAGGGTGCGACGTTCACGATCCCGGTCAGCCTCTCGGGGCACAGCAGCTAGGCGCTGAGGGGCGGGAAGGTCCGCCCCTGGCGGTCGAGTGATGCTGCGACGAGGTCGGACTTCGATCCGGCGGCGCGGGGCGCCGGGGTGGAGGGTCCGGACGAGGGAAGATGAGGGTCAAGGCACTGTGCTGTCACTGGCGGTCACGCTGGCGGTGGCGGTCGTCGCCTACGCCGAGCTACGGGCAGAGCGAGGCGGCGGCTCGCGGCGCCGGCCGCCGTCCAGCGAGTACCGCCGGGCTGCGCGGGTACGGGCAGGCGAGCGGCTTCTATCCGGGTAGCCACAGCCGGTCTGGGTCCGGGTGCGAAACCCGTTCCACCACCGCGCTCGCGTGCGCTGGATCCAACCCTGGGTGCGGGACCCGGGGCCGGCTGCTCGAGCGACAACCTCGTCCCGAAGCGCAGCAGGGGGCTTCGTCAGCTGAAGAGCGGCAAATGGCGCCACGTCCTGATCCCGGGGCGCCAGTGGCGGCGAGTGCGGGTGCGAGCGAGGATGCGCGCGCGAGCGCCCGACGCGTGCCAGGGAGCCACCTTCCCCTTGCGGTTCCGGATCAAGGTCAAGGTCTGGCAGAGGCGATGAGGCGCTGGACCCCGATAGCGGCGATCGTGGCCATCGTGCTGTGGGCCTGCGCGAGCGCGGCCGCGAGCTGGCCGGGTGACGGCTCGGGATCCGGCTATGCGGGCGCCAAGACGATGCCGGCGGGCAACGTCCCCACGGCGACCGTGTCCGGTCGAGACGTGAGCCTCAGCTGGACGGCTTCGAGCGGCTCGGTCCCGGTCGACGGGTATGTCGTCAAGCGCTACGACACGGGCGACACCGAGCACTCGGTCGGCGCTGACTGCTCCGGGACCGTCTCGGGGACGAGCTGCATCGAGCACGGCGTGGACCCGGGCGACTGGAGGTACACGATCACCCCGGCCCGCATCAACTGGCGCGGCGCCGAGAGCCCGAAGAGCGACGCGGTGACGGTCGACGCGTCCCGAGCTGGCCCTCGATTCCTCGTCCGTCGCCAGCCTCCCGAGCACGCTCACCGGGCAGATCACCGGCTTCAAGACGGGTCAGGCGGTGAGCTTCCGGCTCGACGACCCGAGCACCGGGCCGGCCCTGTCCGGGAGCATCACCCCCAGCCCCGTGCCGGGCGACGGGAGCGCGAGCGTCTCGGTCACGGTCCCCGCCGGCACCGCGAACGGCTCGCACACCATCTACGCCGTGGGCGACCAGGGCGACTCGGCGGGCGCGCCGGTGACCGTCGCCGTGCCGACCACGATCTCGACCTCCGCCTGGGACGTCCGCGACGCCTCGTCCGGGACGGAGTCGAATCAGTCCGAGCCTCACTCATTCGCCAACGACGGCAGGACCGCGACCAGCGGCAGCCTGCTGAGCGGGTTCAGCAGCTCGCGATACCTCCAGTTCGGCCTCAACTCGCCGCTCCAGGCCGGCTTGAACGTGTCCGGTGCGACTTTCAACTTCAACTTCGCCGCGGCGGGCGCCGGCCAGACCGCCTGCTTCTACTTCGAGGTCCGTCGCATCTCGACCGGCAACGTGATCGGGACCCACGGCAGCGCCGGGAGCCCGGTGGACTGCCAGACCGGCGACCGCCTTGAAGGCGACCACGACCTCGCTGCCCGAGGTGGCGAGCAGCGCAATCGCCAACGACCTTCGCGTGCGGGTGTTCGTCAACAACTCGCTGCTCGGCGGGATCACCCGCGACCTGGCGACCGTCTCGGGCAGCGCCGCAGGCACGCCGTTCACGCTCCACGAGACGACGATCACCGACGCGACCGGGCTGATCCCGAACACCGCGCCGTGGGGCCTGGCCACGGCCGGCGACGGGGCCGCCTACCAGAGCACCGCCAACTGGCCGGCCGCGTTCAGCGCCTCTCGCTATCTGAAGCTCACCTTCCCGTCCTACGTCCCGGCCGGGGCGCCGGTGAACGGCGTCACCTTCGAGCACTCCTACCGCTCGGCGCTCCTCGGCACGACCTGCTTCTACTTCGAGGTCCTGCTCGGGGTCCACGGTGATCGGCACGCACGGAAGCGCCGGGAGCCCGGCTTCCTGCAACGGCTCGGCCTCGACCTACGTGACGAACACGTTCTCGCTGCCGGAGGTGAACACGGCCGCGATCGCCAACGGCCTCGCGATCAAGCTCTACGTTCGCAACTCCTCAGGCCTCAGCGGCAGCCAGCACGACCTCGCCCAGCTGGCGATCACGTACGTCCCCTGACCGGAGCGGCGGCCGTCGCGTCTTGCTTGACGGTTGCGGCGCGGAGTCGGAGGACCTGGGTCTGGAGTCGTGCCCCGCGCGTCGGCCAGCATCGGCCGAAACCGAACGAGGAGGTCCGATGCTCTACAGACTCGCCGCGTACATACAGGCGTCGTTCGCCCGTCGAGCGAAGCGCGATCGTCGCCGCGCTCGAGGGTGAGCGCGCCCAGGGCACGCGTCGAGTACGTTGGCCTGATCCTCTTGGTCTCACTGCTGATGGTCGGCATGGTCGCGGCGATGAAGGGGTTCAACGGCAAGCAGGGAACCGAGCTCGCCGACGTGATCGTCAACAAGATCAAGCAGGCGGTGAACGCGGTCACCTTCCGCTGAGCGCTCAGGCCGGTTCCGTCGCCCGCCACGATCGCCCGCGCCGAGCGGGCGAGCAGAGCGGGCGGCGGCGCCTGAGCTCGATTCCCGGACAGCGGTGTGCGGAGGTGGGGCCGTAGTCTCGAGCGCTACGCTGGCTGCCGATGTCCGTCCGGTTGGTCTTCCGATGCGAGATCTGCTCGACGACGCCGGACCCGCTCACCCAGGCGAGCCTCGAGCGCCAGCTTCTCCACTACCGCTTCGGCGAATACGTCGATGCCGGCCCCGGCGGGTGGCTGGTCTGGCATGGGCGAGGGCTCTACGGCCGCACGCTATACGCGTGCGGGGCGCATCGCGGCGACCTGAAGGCGTTCGTGCGCACGCACTACGGGACGATTGGTCCGCACCCCTGGTCGATGAAGACCTACCCGAGCCTCGCGGCCGACGACGCCGCTAAGGCTCGCCGTCGGGCCCGCTCCACGGGCCCCAAGTGGGGACTTCATTGAGCCTGGCGTGACGGCGAGATCAGTGCCGGTGAGAGTGCCCGCCTCCCTCGCCGTGGACGTGGGGGTGCGAGTGGACGTAGTCGCCGTGACTGTGCTCGTGCTCGTGGCGCGCGTGATGGCCTGAGTCACGAGCTTCGGGATCGCCGGCGGCGGCGCAATCGGGGCACAGCCCGATGATGGGGAAGTGGTCGAAGCGGGCCACGTATCCGAACCGCTTTCTGATCTGGCGGCGCGTTGGCTCGAGCTCCTTCGGATCGAGGCTTCGGACCCGCCCGCACCGCTCGCAGGCCAGGAACTCCCGGCTGCCGGACCCCACCAGCATGTAGAGCCCGGGGCCGTGCCCGAGGTGGACGTGCTTGACGACCCCCAGCCGCTCGAGGCGCTCCAGGTTTCGGTAGACCGAGGCCTGATCGGGGGCGGGGGCGCGCTCGGCGAGCCGATCCACGATGAACTGCGCGGACGCCGGCCCGTCGGCGTCGAACAGCGCTTCGAGCACCAGCCTGCAGGCGGTCGAGATCCGGTGGCCCCGCTCACGCAGGATCCGCAGCACGTCGTCGATCGTCTTGAACTCGAGGGGCTCGGATTGCGGTGACTCGGTCATACGCTCGCTCCGGATGCGACGCCGTCCCGCCGCGCTCCGGTCGACTCGGTGGACGATACGCCCCCCGACCACCGCTCTTCGATCCGGCCGAAGTGCCAGATCAGCCATGCGACGACCCAGGTGAGGACGAACATCGCGACGATCGCGTAGCCGACGTAGTTGAGGTCCAGATTGGAAACGAAGTCCCAAGGTTGCCCTGCGAGGCCGAGCTTGTCGGCGAGCACCGACGTCAGCTCGATCGCTCCGATCAGCAGGGCGACGACGACCGAGAGCCACGTGATGGTCAGGTTGTAGAAGAGCTTTCGGACCGGCTTCGCGAAGGCCCAGCCGTAGGCGAAGTTCATGAACGCGCCGTCGGCGGTATCGAGCAGCGACATCCCGGCGGCGAACAGGATCGGCAGACAGAGGATCGCGTAGATCGGGAGCCCCGCACCCGCAGCCGCGCCGGCGGTGGCCAGGAGCGCGATCTCGGTTGCTGTATCGAAGCCGAGGCCGAACAGGAGCCCGACCGGGTACATCTGCCAGGGCTTCTTGACCGCATTCGTGGCGCGCTTGTAGAAGCGGTTCATGAACCCGCGGCTGTCGAGCTGCTCCTCGAGCTCCGCCTCGGTGTAGCGGCCGTCCCGCAAGCGCCGGAAGATTTTCGCGATGTTGATCAGGACGAGCAGGTTGAGGATCCCGATGATCATCAGGAAGGTCCCGGACACGGTGGGCCCGATGAGGCCGGTGGCTTGGTGAAGCCACGAGTCGTCGTTGCTGACGGCGCCGCTCAGACCCCGGATCCCGATCGTGAACGCCAGCGCCAGCAGAAAGACGACGGTCGAATGCCCGAGCGAGAAGAAGAAGCCGACGCTGATCGGTCTTTGCCCGTCGCTCATCAGCTTGCGGGTGGTGTTGTCGATCGCACCGATGTGGTCCGCATCGAATGCGTGGCGCAGGCCGAGCGTGTATGCCGTGATCCCGACCCCGACCGTGAACAGCCCGGCGCCGCCCAGACTGAGGTGGTTTGGCGCCACGAACGCGAACAGCAGGAAAAACCCGACGAAGTGAAGCCCGAGGACGACCGCTCCCATCCCGGCCACGGTCCTCCACTGCGCGGGGGTCAAGCCACTCTTGACTCGGCGCCAACGTGAGGCCCGGCCCACGGGTACCGCGGTCGCCTCCATCGTCCTCCTTTCGCCCAACGCCTTCGGCCCTCGCCGAACGGCGTGCGATCGGCACCTTATCGCTTATTGCGACCCGCTTGCACGTACTCCCGGCGCTATTTCCGACTCTTTTGGACGGGCTTGAAACCCCCCTACCCGAGTGCTAGCGTCGCGGTCCGGTACGAGCGAGAGGAGGTAGAGGCCGTGTGCTTGGCCATCCCAGGCCAGATCATCGAGGTCGTCGATGAATCGAACCGGCTCGCCAAGGTTGACGTCGCCGGGGTGCGGCGGAACGTCAACATCGGCCTCCTCGATGCCGAGGGCGATGGGGCGGCGCCCGGCGACTGGGTGCTCATCCACGTCGGATTCGCGATCTCGAAGGTGGACGAGGAGGAGGCGGAGGCCACGCGCAAGCTCCTCGAAGGGATGGGATCGGACTACGAGCAGGAGCTCGAGGAGCTGAGAGCGAGCGTGATCGAGTGAGCGCGCGGATGCTCTTCGCCTGGGCCGGGAGCAAGCCGGGGCGGATGTAGGTGACCGGTGCGCAGCCACAGCTCCGGACTTCTCGCGAGATGCACTGCACCCCGGAGCTTGGCTGCATCACCTGCGGCGACGTAGCGGTCGAGATGCGGGTGGCCCGGATCGACACCGGCCGCGGACTGGCGCTCTGCGCCGACGAGGCCGATCGCCGGGAGACGGTCGAGATCGCCCTGGTCGAGCCGGTCGCGGTGGGCGATCGACTCCTGGTCCACGCCGGCACCGCGATCGCCGCCCTGGAGCGGGAGGCCCGGCCGGCATGAGGTTTGTCGACGAGTTCCGAGACGCCGAGCTCGGCCGGGCGCTCGCGGGGGAGATCCTCACCCTGGTGTCGCCCGGCACCCACTACAAGCTGATGGAGGTCTGCGGAGGGCACACGCACTCGATCTACAAGTACGGCGTCGACGACCTGCTGCCCGAAAACGTCGAGCTGGTTCACGGGCCGGGCTGTCCGGTGTGCGTGATCCCGATGGGCCGCGTCGACGACGGGATGGCCATCGCCCACGAGGACGGCGTGATCTTCACCTGCTTCGGCGACATGATGCGTGTCCCGGGGTCGGAGCGGACCTTCCTCGAGGCGAAGGCCGACGGGGCGGACATCCGCATGGTCTACTCGCCGCTCGACGCGCTCCGAATCGCGAAGGCCAACCCGGATCGCGATGTCGTCTTCTTCGCGATCGGGTTCGAGACCACGGCACCGTCCACCGCGTTGACGCTCAAACGGGCAAAGGCGGAGGGGGTGACGAACTTCAGCTGCATGTGCAACCACGTGACGATCGTCCCGCCCCTGCGCGCGCTGCTCGAGTCCCCCGACCTGCGCCTCGACGGGTTCATCGGCCCCGGTCACGTGTCGACGATCGTCGGCGCGCGCCCGTTCGAGTTCATCCCAGCCGACTACGGCAAGCCCCTGGTCACGTCCGGGTTCGAGCCTCTGGACATCCTCCAGGGAATCCAGATGATCCTCAAGCAGCTCGCGGAGGGTCGCGCCGAGGTCGAGAACCAGTACAAGCGGGTCGTCCCGTATGAGGGCAACAGGGCCGCACTCGAGGTGATGGCCGAGGTGTTCGAGCTCCGGCCGCACTTCGAGTGGCGCGGGCTCGGCTTCATCTCTCAAAGCGCCCTGAAGCTCACCGACGCCTACGCCGACTTCGACGCCGAGCTCCGCTACGAGGTGCCCGGGGTGCGCGTCGCCGACCCCAAGGCCTGCCAGTGCGGAGAGGTGCTGAAGGGCGTGATCAAGCCGTGGGAGTGCAAGGTCTTCGGCACGGCGTGCACGCCGGAGCACGCTATCGGGACCTGCATGGTTTCCCCGGAGGGTGCCTGCGCTGCCTACTACAACTACGGGCGGTTCGCCCGCGAGAAGGAGCTCGTGTGAGCGCCGACGCCACCGTCAGGGGACGCCGCACCGAAGAGGATCGCGAGCAGCGCATCCTCGAGATCATCGAGACCACCCGCTCAAAGCGGCCCAAGTTCAAGGACGAGCGGCTCACCATGGCCCATGGGGCCGGCGGCAAGGCCACGCAGACGCTGATCGAGGGCCTGCTCGTCCCGGCCTTCGGCTCGGAGGCGCTCGCGGAGCTCGGCGACGCGGGGGTGGTCTCGATCGACGGACTCGGCCTCGCTCTGACCACCGACAGCTTCGTGGTCAAGCCGATCCGCTTCCCCGGCGGCTCGATCGGAGAGCTGGCCGTGAACGGGACCGTCAACGACCTCGCGGTAGCCGGCGCCCGTCCGCAGGCGCTCACCGTCTCGCTGGTGCTCGAGGAGGGCCTCGCGGCCGAGGACCTCCGCGCCGAGGTCGCGGCGATGGCGGAGGCTGCACGCGCGGCGGAGGTGGAGATCGTGACCGGCGACACCAAGGTGGTCGAGCGCGGGCATTGCGACTCGATGTACGTCTGCACCACCGGGCTCGGCCGAATCGATCCGCGGGCCGCGATCAGCCCGACGGCCATCCGGCCGGGCGACCGGGTGCTCGTCTCGGGCACGATCGGCGAGCACGGCACCGCGATCATGCTGGCCCGCGGCGAGCTCGGGCTGGACGCCGAGATCGAATCCGACACCCGCCCGCTTTGGCCCGCCGTCGACGCGCTGCTAGATGCCGTCGGCCCGGATCTTCGCTGCATGCGCGACGCCACCCGGGGCGGGGTCGCATCGGCTCTCAACGAGCTCGCCCGCGCCTCCCAGGTGTCGATCCAGGTCGCAGAAGCGGACGTCCCGGTCCTCCCGGAGGTCGGGGGGGCGGCCGAGCTCTTGGGCATCGACCCGATGTACGTCGCCAACGAAGGGGTATTCGTCGCCTTCGTCGCACCCGAGTCCGCCGAGGCGGCGCTCGAGGCGCTTCGCTCGGCCACTGGGTTCGAGGCGGCCGCCGTGATCGGCGAGGTGAAGACGGAGCCGCCCGGGATGGTGCTGGTCGACACCGCGTTCGGCGGCCGCCGCGTGATGGATCTGCTGGCAGGCGATCCGCTGCCGAGGATCTGCTGAGCATGGAGTTCCGGAACTTGAGAGCGCGTTATCGACAGACCGCAAGCTGCATTCGTCGTTTTGCCCCCCACACCGAGGAGAGGTGACATGGCCGAGCTGAGCACCGAATTCGTTCCCGATCAGGCGAAGACCGAAGGGATCACGGCGCACATCATCTGGATGACCACGGGACTCGGCTGCGACGGGGACTCGGTGGCGATGACGTCGGCGACCAACCCGAGCCTCGAGGACATCATCACCCAGGCGATCCCGGGAATGCCGAAGGTGGTGGTCCACACGCCGGTGCTGGCCTACGAGAACGGCGAGGAGTTCATGCAGGCGTGGTGGGACGCCGAGGCGGGCAAGCTCGATCCCTTCGTGCTGATCGTCGAGGGCTCGATCCCGAACGAGAACCTGAGCGGCGAAGGCCACTGGGCGGCGATGGGCGTGGACCCCACGAGCGGCCAGCCGATCACGACCAGCGAATGGCTCGACCGCCTGGCGCCGAAGGCCGCCGCGGTGGTGGCTCTGGGCACATGTGCGACCTACGGCGGCATCCCGGCGATGAAGAACAACCCGACCGGAGCGATGGGCGTCGCCGACCACCTGGGCTGGAACTGGAAGTCGAGCGCCGGCCTGCCGGTGGTCAACATTCCCGGCTGCCCCGCCCAGCCTGACAACACCACCGAGACGCTGCTCTACCTGGCGATGCACCTGGCCGGGCGGGCACCGGTGCCGGACCTCGACGATGCGCTTCGCCCGAAATGGCTGTTCGGGCGAACCGTGCGCGAGGGGTGCAACCGCGCCGGGTACACCGAGCAGGGCAACTTCGCGACCGAGTATGGCGACGACCCCCGGTGCCTCGTCAAGCTCGGCTGCAAGGGGCCAGTGGTGAAGTGCAACGTCCCGGTTCGCGGCTGGGTCGACGGCTACGGCGGCTGCCCGAATGTGGGCGGGATCTGCATGGCATGCACGATGCCCGGCTTCCCCGACAAGTACATGCCGTTCATGGACGAGGATTCGTACGGACGGGTCGCGGCCAACATGGCGCGATTCACGTACGGACCGATCCTGAAGTACTTCCGCAACCGCAACATCAAGAACAAGTACGACAAGGAGCCCGAGTGGCGTAAGCCCGGCAACGAGCTGCTGACGGGGTACAAGCCGCGGAACTATGCGCGTAGCTGACCCACGGCCCAGATCCCTTAGCGACAGGAGGAGATGACATGGCGACCACAGAGACCCCGCGCGGCGACCAGAAGGTCATGGTCAAGGAGATGTCGTGGGACCCCATCACGCGGATCGTCGGCAGCCTCGGCATCCACACGGAGATCGACTTCACGAACCAGCAGGTCAACAAGTGCTACAGCACCTCGATGATCTTCCGCGGGTTCGACATCTTCATGAAGGGGATCGACCCCCGCGACGCGCACTTCATCACCAGCCGGATCTGCGGCATCTGTGGTGACAACCACTGCACCTGCTCGTGCCTGAATCAGAACATGGCCTATGGGGTGAAGCCGCCGCCGCTCGGCGACCTCGCCTTCAACCTCGCGGAGACCGCCGACTACATGTTCGACCATGCGATCTTCAACGACTGCATGGCGAACGTGGACTTCTGCGAGCAGATGGTCAAGGAGACGAACCCGTCGGTGCTGGCGAAGGCGGAGCAGGAGATGGCGCCCCACTCCGACATCCACGGCTACCGGACGATCGCCGACATCATGCGTGCGCTGAACCCGTTCACCGGCGACTTCTATCTGGAGACCCTCCAGGTGGCGCGCTACACGCGCGAGATGTACTGCCTGTTCGGCGGACGGCACACCCACCCCTCGACGATCATGCCGGGCGGGTGCAGTGCCCACATCACCCACCAGACGCTGACCGATTACTACGTGCGCTTGATGCGCTACTTCGAGTATGTGAAGCGCAGCGTCCCGATGCACGACGACCTCTACGACTTCTTCCTGAGGGCGTTGCCGGGATACGACATGGTCGGCTACCGGGATACGAACCTGGTCAACTGGGGCTCGTTCGACGACCCCGACTACGTCGACTACGACTACCGGAACATGACCGAGTGGGGCCGCAAGCGCTACATCACGCCCGGCGTGGTGATCAACGGCGAGCTGATCTCGACCGACCTGGTGGAGATCAACCTGATGATCAGGATCCTGCTCGGGAGCTCGTACTTCGACGACTGGACGGAGACCGAGCAGCCGTTCGTGACCAAGGACCCGCTGGGGAACCCGGTCGACGCGCACCACCCGTGGAACAAGGTCACGATCCCGCGTCCGCAGAAGCGCGATTTCGCGGACAAGTACAGCTGGGTCGTCTCGCCGAGGATCTATGACGCCCGTACCGACACCCACGTTTGCTGCGACACCGGAGGCGGCCCGTTCGCCCGCCAGTGGTGCACGGCGAAGGCCGGGCTGGTCGACTTCGGGTACGCGAAGGCGACCGGGGAGAGCATCCAGATGGTTCTGCCGAGGACCGGCGGCACGCCGGAGATGGAGCTCGAGTGGAAGATCCCCGAGAAGTCGAACGCGATCGAACGCGATCGAGCCCGGACATACCACCAGGCGTACTCGGCCCTGATCGGTCTGCACTGCCTGGAACGCGCCTTCACGGAGGTGCGAGCCGGAAGGACCAAGAGCTGGAACAACTTCCGGGTCCCGCAGGAGGCGGTCAGCGTTGGCTTCCACGAGGCGGCGCGCGGCGTGCTCTCCCATCACATGGTGATTCGGGACGGGAAGATCGCGAACTACCAGCCCTACCCGCCGACCCCCTGGAACGCGAGCGTGCGGGACATGTACGGAACCCCGGGCCCCTACGAGGACGCAGTGCAGAACACACCGATCTTCGAGGAGAACGGGCCCGACAATTTCAAGGGCGTGGACATCATGCGGGCGGTGCGGAGCTTCGATCCGTGCCTGCCGTGCGGCGTCCACATGTACAGCGGCGGCGGCGAGGTGCGGAAGGTGGTGCACACGCCCACCGGCATGTGCTGAGGGCCCCGGGTTAGGCGACATGGCGGCGGAAGACGCCACACCAAACGGCGCGGCGGGCCGGGGGCCGGGGGGCCCGCCGCACGGCGATCCAGCGTCGGGCAACGGGGCGGCAGCCGAGGCCCTGATCGCGCGAGTCTCCGAGCTGACCGCCCGGATCGGCGAGCTCGGCGATCCGGCTGCGCGGGCGGGAGCCGAGGAGCTGGTCAGCGCCGTGATCGAGCTCTACGGCGAGGGGTTGGCGCGCATCTTCGAGGCCGTCGACGCGGCCGGCGAGCCCGGGGCGGCGCTGCGGTCCCGGCTGGCCGACGATGGGGTTGTCGCCAGCCTGATGCTGATCCACGACCTCTATCCCGTGAGCCTCTCCGAGCGCGTCGTCGAGGCACTGGACAGCGTCCGCCCCTACATGGAGTCCCACGGCGGCAACGTCGACCTGCTCGGGATCGAGGACGGTGTGGCGCGCATCCGCCTCGAGGGAAGCTGCGAGGGCTGCCCCGCCTCGGCGTCCACGCTCGAGCTCGCCATCAAGCAGGCGCTCGACGAGGCGGCTCCCGACCTCGAGGGCCTGCTCGTCGAGGGCGCACTCGAATCCGGCTCGCCGATCGGCGACGGGGCGATGGAGCTGCCGATGGTTCAGGTGGCTCCCGGCCACGCCGAGGCGGAGCCGTCCTGGTTCGACCTCGGGGGGCTCGACGGGCTCGCCGAGGGTGAGGTGACCGGATCGGAGATCGCCGGGATCGGCCTGATCGTGGCCCGCGTCGAGGGCAGCCTGCTCGCCTACCGCGATAGGTGCCCCGGGTGCGCCGACCCGCTCGCCGGCGGCGAGTTGAGCGAGGGCGTGCTGTCCTGTCCGTCCTGCGCGCGTCGCTACTACCTGCCTCGCGCCGGGCGCTCGCTGGACGACGATCGCCTTCAGCTCGAGCCGGTGCCGCTGCTCGCCAAGGGCGCGGGCGTCCGAGTGGCCCTGGCCGCATGAGCGACTCGGTGGAACGGCGCCTCGTCGCCCGGCGGCGTGCCGAGCTGGTCTCGAGCCTGCGCCAGCTCGGAAGTCCCCCCGACCTGGCGAACGGCCAAGCACCGGAGACCAATGGCTCGGTCGCCGGCGAGGAGAGCTGCGATCTGTGCGGCAACAGGATCGACGCCGACCATCGCCACGTCCTCCATCTGACCGAGCGCCGGATCCTCTGCGTGTGCGAGAGCTGCATGGCGCTCCGCTCCGGTGACCCCGAGCTTCGCCCGACGGGCACCCGCGTCCTCTGGCTCGACGACCTCGAGCTCTCAGACGAGCTGTGGGCGCGGTTCGCGATCCCGATCGGCCTTGCCTTCTTCTTGCGCGACAGCGCGGCGGGCGGCGTCGTCGCCCTCTACCCGAGCCCCGCCGGGGCGACCGAGTCCGAACTGGACCTGGACGCGTGGAAGGAGCTCGTGACCGCCAACCCGGCGCTCATGACCCTCGAGGCCGATGCCGAGGCGCTGATCGTCAACCGGATGTCGGACCCACCGAGGCACGCGGTCGCGCCGATCGACGAGTGCTACCGGCTGGTCGGGATGATCAAGGTGAGCTGGGAGGGGATCTCGGGGGGCGAAGGGCCGCAAGAGGCGATCGACTCCTTCTTTGACCAGCTCGAGGCCAGGGGCGCCGCCGCTTGACCACGCTCGAGGGCGAGAGCGCCGCGGCCGCCTCAACGGATGAGGCCGGCGAGGAGCCGACCGACCGCTCGCTGCCGGAGTTCGAGGTGGTGGGCGTCGAGGCTGTCGAGCGGGCGGCTGCTCCGACGCTTCGGTTCGAGGTTCGCGCCACCGACCGATCGGGGCTGCCCGTTTACATGATCGCCCTCTCCGTCCTGATCACGATCGAGCCCGCGAAGCGCTCATACGACGGACCGACCCGCGAACGGCTGGTCGAGCTGTTTGGCGAGCCCGAGCGCTGGGCGACCACGACGACGAGCTTTCGCTGGACCCAGACCGACGTATTCGTGCCGAGCTTCGCCGGGGCCACCAGGTTTGCGATTCCGGTGGCGTGCACCTACGACCTCGAGGTCGCGGCGAGCAAGTATTTGCACGGCGTGGCGGGCGGCGAGGCGCCGCTTCGCTTTCACTTCAGCGGCACCGTGTTCTACGAAGCCGAGGACACCTCGATGCAGCAGCTGCGGATCCCCTGGGACCGCTCGGTGCGCTATTCGATGCCGGTCTCTGCCTGGGACGAGATGATCGCGGCCCACTATCCGTATCGCGCCTGGATCCCGGTTCACACCGAAACCCTCGCGAGGCTGGCTCGACGAAAGGCGGCCCTGGGTCTGCCCACCTTCGATGCCACCGCCACCAAGCTGCTGGACGAAGAGGGCGACTAGCGTGGAGAAGTCGCTCTCCCAGCTCGTCTCGACGCTCCTGTTCGAGGGGTACGCGCTCTATCCCTACACGCCGGGAGCCACCAAGAACGCTACCCCGACCCCGTTCGGGATCGTCTATCCGCCGGCCTACGCGAAAGGCAACCCGAGCACCTTCGACCACCTGCGGATCGAGTGCGTCCTCGAGGCCGGGCCGGACGCGCGGGTCAGCGCCACCGCCCTCTTCCTTCAGGCGGCGGGCGAGCGCCACCAGGGGACCGAGCGGCAGATCGAGATCACCTCCACCCCGCTCGCCGAGCTGATCGACCAGGGCACGGGCCAGGAGTTCCGATTCGAGGGAGACCCCTCCCTCGAGGGCCGGGCTCGCCTCCGGGCCGAGCACTCTGGCGAGCCCGGGCTTGCACGGGTTGCGATGTGCGTCCACAACACGACGGAATTGAGCAAGGACCCGCGGCAGATGGAGCGCTCAGAGGCGCTCCGGGCCAGCCTGCTGTCCACCCACGTCGTGCTCGAGGCCGAGAACGGGCGGTTCGTCTCACCCCTCGAGCGCCAGGGGCCCGCGGGAGAGATCGTGAATGGCTGCCGCAACGTGAACACGTTCCCCGTCCTCGCGTCCGAGCGCGACAGCGCGGTCCTTGGCGCCTCGATCGTCCTTCCGGATCATCCACGGATGGCCCCGGAGAGCCTCGGAAATCTGTTCGACAACACCGAGATCGAGGAGGCCCTCCTGTTGCACGTCAAGGCGCTGAGCGACGGCGAGCGACACGAGATCGCCGATCAGGACCCTGCCGTGCGGGAGATGATCGAGGCCGCGGACGCGGCGGGCCCCGAGGAGATCGTCGCCCTCCACGGTCGCCTGGAGCTTCGCGACCCCGAGCCCGGACACCCCAACCCGGGTGAGCGGCAGGCGACCGTCGGCGGGATCACCTTCCGAAAGGGCGAGAAGGTGCTGCTTCGCCCGGGCACGGAGCGCGACGTGTACGACCGGATGCTCGAAGGGCGCACCGCGACCGTGGAGCGGATCTACGTCGATTACGACGGCGAGACGCACCTTGGCGTCACGGTCGACGACGACCCGGCTCAGGACCTGTTTCGCGAGACGGGCCGGTACCTGTTCTTCAAGCCTCACGAGGTGGAGAGCCCGAGCTGATGAAGGAGCGCACCAAGCAGATCCTGGTCGCCGGCATCGGCAACGCGTGGATGAAGGACGACGGCTTCGGCGGCATGGTCGCGGCGAGCCTGACGGAGGGTGATCTGCCGGATGGCGTCACCGTGCTCGACTTCGGGACCGGCGGGCTGGACCTCGCCTACGAGGTGATGCGCGGGTACGACGCCCTGATCCTGGTCGACATCAGCCGTCAGGGCGGTGAGCCGGGAACGCTCTACGTGATGGAGCCGGACCCCGAGGACACGCGGCCGATCGAGGATGGCCAGGTCATTAATCCACACGGGATGGACCCCCAGACCGTCCTCCGGTTCATCAAGACGGTCGGGGGGTGGCCCGGGAAGGTCGTCGTGATCGCGTGCGAGCCCGCCGAGACAGAGGAGATGGGCCTGGGCCTCTCGCCCCGGGTCGCCGATGCGGTGGACGGGGCGGTGGCGCTGGTCCTCGAGACAGCCGAGGGCCTTCGATCCGAGTCGGCCTACGAGGAGGCCTGATCGATGCACGAGCTCTCGCTATCGAGCGCGATTGTCAACACGGTCGAGCGCCATGCGAAAGGGCGGCGGGTGACGGTCGTCTCGATGCGGATTGGCGCCCTGCGCCAGGTCGTACCCGAGTCGCTCGCCTTCTACTTCGAGATCGTCGCCCGGGGGACGGTTTGCGAGGGGGCCCGCCTCGAGCACGAGCCCGTGGGAGCCATGCTGCGTTGCCCCGGATGCGATCGTGAGTGGGACCCCGCTCCCTCGCCGATCGCCACCCACGGCGGGCCGCTGGACGGGATGCCGGGCCTGCCGACCTTCCGCTGCCTGGGGTGCGGTGGTGGTGGAGCAGAGGTGCTGAGTGGAGGAGAGTTCGAGGTCGAGTCGATCGACGTGGAGACCAGCGACACGGAGGAGGAGCGATGCACCGCACCAAGGTGAAGGTTGCCGAGGACGCCCTCGACGCCAACGAGACCATTGCCCGGGCCAATCGCGACGACTTCGACCGCTCATCGGTCAGCGTCGTCAACCTGATGAGCGCCCCGGGAGCCGGTAAGACATCGCTGCTCGAGCGCGGGCTCTCGGGCCTCGACGGGATCCGCGCCGGCGTGCTCGAGGGCGACGTCCAGGGCAGCATGGACGCCGACCGGATTGCCGGCCTGCACGTGCCGGTGACCCAGCTGAACACCGACCCGAGCTTCGGCGGCGAGTGCCACCTGGACGCCAACATGGTGCGCTCGGCGATCCCATCCCTGCCGCTCGACGAGATCGACCTGCTGGTGATCGAGAACGTGGGAAACCTCGTCTGCCCTGCGGAGTTCAAGGTCGGGGAGGACGCCCGGGTGATGGTGGCGTCGGTCGCGGAGGGCGAGGACAAGCCCCTCAAGTACCCGTTGATGTTTCGAACCTGCGAGCTGGTCCTTGTCAACAAGATCGACCTGCTGCCCCACCTCGACTTCGACCTGGATCGCTTCCTCTACAACCTCGACGCGGTGAATCCCGACGTCGATCGCCTTCAGGTGAGCGCTCGGACCGGCGAGGGAGTCGACGAGTGGCGCGCCTGGCTGGAGCGGGTCCCGGCCCGGACGGGTGCCCTCGCCTAGCAGGCCCCATACGCCGGGGGCCGAACGGACGTCGAGGTGATCGCCGAGGTCGCGTCGCGGCGGATCGACGAGCTCCTCGCCGCGCGCACCGAAACGAACCGCGAGTTCTTCGCGGCGGAGGCCGAGCGCCTTGCGCGCTGCTGCCATCGGATGGCCGAGCGCTTCGCGAGGGGCGGCAGGCTGGTCGCCCTCGGGCGCTCCGCGATCGCGCGTTCGGACGCGCGCCACGTCGCGGTTGAGTTCGTCCACCCTGTGATCGTCGGCAAGCGGGCCCTGCCGGCCATCGGTCTGGGGCCTGAGGGCGGAGCCCTGGGCCTCCAGGTCGACCTGGTCGCCGAGCCGGATGACATCGCGATCGCCTATGGGATCGAGGACGAGGAGTCGGCCGAAGTCAGAGAGGCCCTGGAGCTGGCGCGGGACCGTGGCTGTCTGACGATCGCCTTCGCCCCGAGCGGCGCCGAATGGGTGTTCGAACCGCCCGCCGGCGACCCCTTCATCCGTCAGGAGCTCGTCGAGACGCTCTACCACGTGCTGTGGGAGCTGGTCCACGTGTTCTTCGATCACCGCGGCCTGCTCGGGGGCCGCGAGGTGGGCCCCGTCCACGACACGGGGGCGTCGAACTTCCTCTACCCGTTCCTGTCCGAGGGAGAGCAGGACCTCGAGGCCGTGGTCGACGACGTGCGTCGCTCGATCCTGCTCAAGTCCGAGGAGGTCGGATCGCTCAGGGAGCAGACATTGACCGAGAACCGCGAGGCGCTCCTGGCCGCCGCCGCGGCGCTTCGGGCGCGATTCGATAGCGGCGGGAAGCTCTTGGCGTTCGGCAACGGCGGCTCGGCGACCGACGCGATGGACGCGGTGGCCGACTTTCGATCCGCGCCGCAGGGATGGCCGGCTCGCCGCGCCATCGACCTCACCGAGGACGCGTCGATCCTGACCGCGATCGCCAATGACATCGGCGTCGAGGAGATCTTCCAGCGCCAGGTGATCGCCTACGGCCGTGGCGGCGACGTCGCGATGGCCCTCTCCACGAGCGGTAACTCGGTCAACATCATCGAGGCGCTCGTAGAGGCGCGAAAGCGAGAGCTCGCGACGATCGCGTTCGTTGGCTACGACGGTGGACGGGTTGCCGAGGAGGCCCTCGCGGATCACCTGGTGATCACGCGCTCGCAACACATCCCCCGGATCCAGGAGGCGCAGGCGAGTGGCTACCACGTGCTGCGCGAGCTGGTCGAGTTGGCCGAGTCGGCCCTGGAATGAGTCCCAGGGCCGGGACCGCGTCCCCGGCGAGCCGCCGGCGGGTGCGGGTGCGGGTCACCGGAACCGTCCAGGGGGTCGGGTTTCGCCCCTACGTGTTCCGGCTGGCGACCGAGCTTGAGCTCGGCGGGTACATCCTCAACGACGAGCGCGGGGTGCTCCTGGAGGTCGAGGGACCGCCCGGGCACGTCGATCATTTCCTCGTTCGCCTGCCGGATGACGCCCCGCCGCTGGCCCTCGTGGAGGGACTCTCGACCGCGGACACGCCCGCCACCGGCGAGCGCGAGTTTCGGATCGTCGAATCGGGCCACGGGGGCGAGCCACAGGCCCAGGTGTCGGCCGACGTTGCGACGTGCGCCGATTGCCTCGCCGAGCTCATGGACCCAGCGGACCGCCGTTTCCGGTACCCGTTCACGAACTGCACCAACTGCGGGCCTCGGTTCACGATCGTGCGCGGCATTCCGTATGACCGCCCGATGACCACGATGGCCTCGTTCGAGATGTGCAGCGAGTGTCGCTCCGAATACGAGGATCCCCGAAACCGCCGCTTCCACGCCCAGCCCAACGCCTGCCCCGCCTGCGGGCCGCGGGTCCGCCTGGTCGACGCCCGCGGGGACGAGATCCAGGATCGTGAACGACGCGACCCGATCGAGGCGGCCGCCGCCGAGCTCGCCGGCGGGCGGATCGTGGCGATCAAGGGGCTGGGCGGCTTTCATCTCGCCTGTCGCGCCGACGACGAGGCGGCCGTAGCGAGGCTCAGATCGCGCAAGCACCGTGAGGACAAGCCCTTTGCGCTGATGCCGGCGAGCCTGGACGCGGCGAACGAGCTGGTCGAGCTGACGGAGAACGAGGAGGAGCTCCTCGTCGGCCGGGAGCGGCCGATCGTCATCGCCCGGCGGCGTACCTCCGCCTCGGTTGCGACGCAGGTCGCGCCCCACTCGCGAGACCTCGGCCTGATGTTGCCCTATACCCCGCTTCATCACGTGTTGCTGTCGGACGTCGGCACCACGTTGGTCATGACCTCGGGCAACGTTTCGGACGAGCCGATCGCCTACGAGGACGAGGACGCGCAACGCAGGCTGGCCGAGATCGCGGACCTCTTCGTGCTTCACGACCGTCCGATCCACGTGCGGACCGACGATTCGGTGCTGCGATCCGTCGACACCGCCCTTCGCCGACAGCCGTTGCTCTTGCGTCGCTCACGTGGCTTCGTCCCTCGCAGCGTGGACCTGCCGTTCGATGCCCCGAGGCCGCTGCTCGGCTGCGGCGCGGAGCTCAAGAACACCTTCTGCATCGCGAAGGGCCGACGCGCCTGGCTGGGACATCACGTCGGGGACCTGAAGAACTACGAGACCCTGAAGTCGTTCACGGAGGGGATCGAGCATTTCCAGCGCCTCTTCGCCGTGGAGCCGAAGGTGGTGGCGCACGACCTCCACCCGGACTACCTCTCCACGGGCTACGCGCTGGAGCGCGAGGGGGTGGAGCTGGTCGGGGTGCAGCACCATCACGCTCACCTCGCTGCCGTCCTCGCCGAGCACGGCATGGATCGCCAGGCGGTCGGAGCGATCTACGACGGCACGGGATACGGGCCCGACGGCACGGTCTGGGGCGGGGAGCTCCTGGTGGGAGGGCTCTCCGGCTATGAGCGCGTGGGGATGCTCTTCCCCGTCAGGCTCCCGGGCGGCGACGCAGCGATCCGCGAGCCCTGGCGGATGGCCTGCGCGTGGCTGGCGGCGGCCAGCGGCGAGAAGGTGCCCCCGATGCCCGCATCGATCCGGGGTGACGTGGACGAGGGGAGCTGGCAGGCCGTGTGCGAGCTCCTCTCGAGCGGACTCAACTCACCCCCGACTACCAGCATGGGCCGGCTCTTCGACGCCGTGGCCGCGCTCTGTGGAATCCGCCTGCAGGTCAACTACGAGGGGCAGGCGGCTGCCGAGCTGGAGGGGCTCTCGGATCCCGCCGAGCGGAGGCCCTACCCGCTGCCGCTGATCGACGCCGGGGATGAGGCCTCCCCCGAGAGGACGGGCCCGGGTCCGTTGATCCTCGACGCCCGCGACACCGTGCGCGCGATCGCGGACGACCTGGCCCGTGGCGAGCCTCCACAACGAGTGGGGGGCGGGTTTCACGAGTCGGTCTCGCGCGCGACCGCCTCCGCATGCGAGCGCCTGGCGGAGCGAACCGGGACGGACCTGGTGGTCCTGTCGGGCGGCGTGTTCCAAAACCGCCTTCTCCTCGAGCGAACCGCCGCCCTCCTGGACCGGGCCGGGATGCGGGTGGTAGTGCCCTTGGCGCTGCCGCCCAATGACGGTGCCATCGCCTACGGACAGGTGGCCGTGGCGGCTGCGCGGCTCCGGGGCGCCTGACTCAGATCAGGCCCTCCGCCGGCGGGATCACCCAGAGCTTCTCCGCGTAGGAGACGACGGTGTCGTCGTCCAGCTCGCCGACCGTGGCCGCGTCACGTTCCTCCAGCAGCTTCGCGAGCTCCGACCAGGCCCGGGCGACGGGGACTATCCGTTGCATGGGCCCCCAGCTCCCGACCTCCTTGAGCTCGGTGGCTCGGGCATGTGCGTCCCTGGGGCTCAGGTCCGCGAACGGCCGGTAGCGACCTCCGAGGTGCACCTTGCCGCGGAGCGCCTGCTCCAGTCGGGCCGCCGGCGGTGGCTCCTTACTCACGGGGCCGAATGATCCTCGATTGGCGGACCGGGCGATCTGCGCCACGGGCGAGTGCGCTAAGCACACTGCCGTCGCGGCCGACGGCTCGTTCGACACCGGGCGATCGAGGGCCGCGGAGTCACCGGGACGGTCCCTTGCCGCGCCATGCAACACCCGGATCACTCGTCGGGCCGCGCGGCGTCTGAGAGACTGGCCCGGTGGCCGCACGCAGCTACGATCGCTCCGCCTCCGACGTGCGCCCGGTCGAGATCGAGCCGGGTTTTGTGCGGACCGCGGACGGCTCGGCGCTCTACTCGCAGGGCGAGACGCGCGTCATCTGCACCGCCTCGGTCACTGGCTCCGTGCCGCGCTTCCTCGAGGGGTCCGGTCGCGGCTGGGTCACGGCGGAGTACGCGATGCTGCCGGCTTCCACCGGCGAGCGGAAGGAGCGCGACACCAAGCGCGGCAGGCAGGACGGCCGCGGGGTCGAGATCCAGCGCCTGATCGGGCGCTCGCTGCGCGCGGTCGTCGACCTGGAGGCGCTCGGCGAGCGAAGCGTCTACGTGGACTGCGACGTGCTGCAGGCCGACGGCGGGACCCGCTGCGCCTCGATCACCGGTGGGTTCATTGCCCTGAGGCTCGCCCTGGCCAAGCTGCTCGATGCGGGGGATCTGGAGCGCGAGCCGCTGTCGGGCTCAATCGCGGCGATCAGCTGCGGGATCGTCGATGGCGAGCCGCTCTGCGACCTCGACTACGCCGAGGATTCGCGCGCCGAGGTCGACGCGAACGTGGTGATGAGCGGCGACGGCGGCCTGGTCGAGGTGCAGGCGACCGCCGAGAGGATGCCGGTCTCGCGCGCCTCGCTCGACGACCTGCTGGCCCTGGCGGAGCCGGCGATCGCACGCTTGGCCGAGGTGCAGGAGGGAGCCGTCGGCACAGTCGCAGCCGGGTGACGCGGCGAGGGCGAGCCGTGGTCGCGACGCGCAACGAGCACAAGCTGCGCGAGCTGCGGGACATCCTCGGCTCGGTGGAGCTCGTCCCGTTGGCGCCCGAGGTGGAGCTGCCGCCGGAAGAGGGAGAGACGTTCGCCGACAACGCCCTCGTGAAGGCGCGCGCCGCTCACGAGGCGACCGGGATGGCCGCGGTCGCCGACGACTCCGGGATCGAGGCCCGCGCCCTGGGCGGTCGTCCGGGGGTTCGCTCCGCCCGCTACGCGGGTCTGGACGCCGGCGACGAGGAGAACCTGGGCCGCCTGCTTCGCGAGCTCGACGGCGCCGATGATCGCGGGGTCGCCTACGTGTGCGCTCTCGCCTACGTCGACGCGAGTGGCGCAGAGCACCTGTTCGAGGGCCGCTGCGACGGCGAGCTGGCGAGGGAGCCGCGCGGTTCCGGGGGCTTCGGCTACGACCCGGCCTTCGTGCCCGCAGACACCGGCCCCGACGATGCCCGCACGATGGCCGAGCTGACCGCGGACGAGAAACACGCGATCAGCCACCGGGGGCGCGCCGCGCGCCGCCTCGCGAGCTGGTTGGAGGGTGCGCGATGATCCGCACGAAGAGCGGCGCAGCGACGCTCTCCATAGCCTCCAACTCGCTGCTGATCGCGCTCAAGATCGCCGCCGGGGCGATCACCGGCTCCATCGCGATCATCACCGAGGCCGTCCACTCATCGATCGACCTGATCGCCTCGGTGATCGCCCTGGTCTCGGTCCGCAAGGCCGACGAGCCCCCAGACCGGGAGCACCCGTACGGTCACGAGAAGGTGGAGAACCTCGCGGCGGCGATCGAGGGCATGCTGATCCTGGTCGGCGCCGGGATCATCGTCTATGAGGCGACCCGCCGCCTCGTGGTCGGGGCCCACATCGAGGACCTCGGGGTTGGGCTCGCGGTGATTGCCGTCTCCGCCGTGGCGAACTTCGCCGTCTCCACCTTTCTGGGGCGACGCGCGCGTGAGTTCGGCTCTGCTGCGCTGGAGGGCGACGCCGCCCACCTGCGCGCCGATGCCCTCACCTCGCTCGGCGTATTCGCCGGGCTCGCGCTGGTCGAGCTGACGGGCAACGCGGTCTTCGACTCGATCGCGGCGCTCATGGTCGCGGCGGCAATCGTGTTCGCCGGCCTGCGGATCCTCAGCCGCTCCTCCCGGGTGCTGGTGGACGAGGCGCCGCCGCCAGAGGAGCTCGACCGGATCGAGGCCGCGATCGAGGCCGCCCGGCCGCCCGAGATGGTCGGCTACCACAAGTTGCGCGCGCGGCGGGCGGGCACTCGGCGCTACGTCGACCTCCACGTGCAGTTTCGCTCCGGGACGACGCTCGAGGACGCGCACGCGCTCGCCCACCGCCTTCGATCGGCGATCGAGGCCGAGATCCGGGACGCCGACGTCTTGATCCACGTGGAGCCCGAGGGCGCGGTTCTCGAATCCCCCTCGCGCGACGCCACCCCGTACCGCGCCGGCTGACGCGAGCAGCGCGAGCTCCGTCAGAATAAGTTGACGGCTGCCGACAGGCCCACGGCCCCGAGGACGATGGGGTAGCCGACGTAGCCGTTCACCGCCAGGATCAATGCTCCGATTCCGCATGCGATGACGACGGCCAGCCAGGACGCTCGCTCGAGTGACACGGTCTATATGTTTGCCGAGATGGCCGACGCCACCGCGAAACGTGCCTCCGCCGCCTCGATGCAGGACGCCGTCGCCCGATTGGGCGAGATGTCCCCCGACCTCCGGGGCTGCGCGATCCTCGACCCGGAGGGCCGGGCGCTCGCCGCCAGCGGCGACCGGGATGCATGGGGGCGCGCCGGCGCGGCGCTGCTCGCAGCGGCCGACGCGGCCGGCGAGGAGCGGGCGGACTTCGCCCACGTGGCGACCGAGGACGGCGAAGCGTTCGCGCTTCGCCACGAGGGACTCGCGATGGTGGCGGTCGCGGATCGCTTCACGCTCGCCTCGTTGATGATCTTCGACATGCGCGCCGTGCTCCGCGATCTGGTTCGGGGGGTCGGCTGATGCAAAAGCCGCAGCGAACCATCCTCGGCCGGGTATCCGCCTACGCGGACGAGGCCACCGGCTTCCTGCGCCGGCGCAAGATGACCCGCAAGCCGTTCGCGAGGGTCCACTACTCGGGCGGGCGGATCGCTTCGTTCGAGTCCGAGACCGAGGCCGGTCGCAAGCTCTTCCTCGCGGCTGCCGAGCTGATCGAGACGGCCCCGCGGCGATGAGGGTCCTCTGATGGCAGAGGGCGCAAAGCCGTTGATCGAGGCGGGCCTCGCCGCACAGGTGGTGGAGCGGGCGCTCGCCCACGGCGGCGACTTCGCCGAGCTCTTCTGCGAGGAGCGCTCGAGCTTCGGGCTGTCGATCGACGAGTCCCGCATCGAGCGGGTCCAGCGCGGCGCCGAGCGCGGCGCCGGGGTGCGCGTCATCGGTGGCGAGACGAGCTATTTCGCCCATGTGGACGGGCTCGGGGAGCGCGACCTCGAGCGGGCCGCGGACGCCGTCGCCGCCGCAGCCGGGGGGGAGCGCGCCGAAGCCAGGGCCCTTGGCGCCGTGGACGCGCCCCCGCTGCAGGAGATCGCCATCGCCCCCGCCGACGTCCCGGCCGAGCGAAAGGCGGAGCTGCTGCGCGCCTGCGACGAGACCGCCCGCGGCGCCGGTGCCGAGGTCGTCCAGGTGCAGGCGAGCTACGCGGAGGGCCGGCGCCGGGTGACGGTCGCCAACTCCGAGGGGCGCTTCGCCGCCGACGATCGCACCCGCGTGCGGCTGGGCGTGCAGGCGGTCGCCAAGCGAGACTCCACGGTCGAGACGGGATTCGAGACGCTCGGCGGCCACAGGGGCTTCGAGCTGGTGGGCGACGGCGCCGCCGAGCCGATCGCCGAGCGTGCCGCGCGGGTGGCGCTCACCCTCCTGGACGCCGACCCGGCGCCGGCGGGGGCGATGCCGGTGGTCGTGGGGGGAGGATTCGGCGGCGTCCTGTTCCACGAGATGACCGGGCACGGCCTGGAGGCCGACCACATCCAAAAGGGCGCCTCCGTGTATGTCGGCAAGCTCGGCGAGCAGGTCGCGGAGGCGGGGCTGGACGCGTTCGACGACGGCCGTTTGCCCAACGAGTGGGGGACCGATGCGATCGACGACGAGGGCACCCCGTGCCAGCGGACGCCAGTGATTCACGAGGGCCGCATCACCTCCTACCTGTACGACCTGATTCGAGCGCGAAAGGACGGGGTGGACTCGACCGGCAACGGACGCCGCGAGAGCTTTCGCCACCTGCCGATCCCGCGGATGACCAACACCTACATCGCCCCCGGCGACGCGCGCCCGGAGGAGCTGATCGCCGACGTCGAGCGAGGCTTCTACGCGGTCTCGTTCGCCGGCGGCCAGGTAGACCCGACGACCGGCGACTTCGTCTTCGGCGTCTCCGAGGGGTATCTGATCGAAGGGGGCAAGGCGACCAGGCCGTGCCGCGGCGCGACCCTGATCGGCAACTGCCTGGACGCGCTCTCGCGGATCGACGCGGTCGCCTCCGACTTCGAGATGAAGACCGGCTTCTGCGGCAAGGGCGGGCAGCGGGTTCCGGTCGGGACGGGCCAGGGGCACGTCCGAATCCGGGAGCTGACGGTGGGGGGGACCTCGGTCTGATGGCCGCAGGGCTCGACGCGGTCGCGAAGCGCTCCGTCGAGGCCGCGCTCGGGGCCGGAGCGGCGGCGGCCGAGGCCTACGCCCAGGACTCGGTGGGACGCGAGATCCGGATCTTCGACGGCGAGGTGGAGAGCCTGACAGAGGCCGGGGAGCGGGGCCTCGGGGTCCGGTGCTGGATCGACCATCGCGTCGGGTACGCGTACGGCACGGATCTCGGCGACGCCGGGCTGCGGGAGATCGCCGAGGGCGCGGTCGAGGCGGCGCGCGCCGCCGACCCGGACGAGTTCGCGGCGCCTCCCGAGGCGTCCGAAGCCATGCCGCCCGAGATCGCGGGCCTATCCGACCCCGGGCTCGCCAAGTGGAATACGGCGCGCAAGATCGAGATCGCGAAGGAGATCGAGCGGGCCGCCCGCGACGCGGACGAGCGCGTCGTCGGCGTCGAGACCGCCGTCTACGCGGACGAGGAGCAGCGAGTCGCGCTCGCCTCCTCCATTGGCCTCGCCGGCGAGTACGAGGCGACCACCGCCTACGCCTACCTGCAGGCGATCGCCGCGGGCGACGGCGACAAGCAGACGGGACTCGGCTTCGGCATGGGCCGCTCGCCGGAGACGCTCGACCCGCGGCGGATCGGCGACGAGGGCGCCGCGCGTGCCACGTCGCTTCTCGGCGCCGCCAAGCCGGCCTCGCGAACCTGCCCCGTCGTGCTCGATCCGATCGTGGCCGCGAGCTTCGTCGGGTTCATCGGCGGCACGCTGTGCGCGGACGCCGTGCAGCGCGGCCGCTCGCCCTTCGCGGGCCGCCTCGGCGAAGAGGTCGCCTCGGCCGCCCTCAACCTCACCGACGACGCCACGGACCCCGCGGGGCTCAACTCCGCGCCCCTGGACGCCGAGGGCTCGCCCACGGACCGCACGCCGCTGATCGACGGTGGCCGGCTGGCCGCCTATCTCCACGATTCCTACACCGCTCGCCGCGAGGGCGAGGGCACGCGGACGACGGCGAACGCCTCGCGCGCCGGGTACCGCTCGCCGCCCTCGGTCTCGACCTCCAACCTCGTGGTCACCCCGGGGACGAAGAGCTTCGACGAGCTTCTTGCAGCGGCCGGGGAGGGCGTGTACGTGACCGATGTCGCCGGCCTGCACTCGGGGGTCAACATCGTCTCCGGCACCTTCTCGGTGGGCGCGACCGGGCGGCTGATCGAGGGCGGCCGGCTGGCCGCCCCCGCCGATGAGTTCACGATCGCCTCCGACCTGCAGTCGATGTTGAAGGCGATCGCCGACGCCGGGTCGGAGGCCCGCTGGGTCCCGTTCGGCGGCTCGGTATCGACGCCCGCGCTTCTGATCGGCGAGATGGCGATCGGCGGGTCCTAGCTCAGACGTCCACGACGACCTTGAAGCCGCCGTAGATCATGCGCTTGCCGTCGAAGGGCATCTCCTTCTCGTCCATGCCGGTAAAGCGCGGGTCCTTCATCACCTTGGCGTTGACGCGGTCGCGGTGCGCGCGCGACTTGTAGACGATCCACGAGAACACCACGGTCTCGTTGGGCTTGCGCTTCACGCTGCGCGGGAACGACGTCAGCTTTCCCATCGGCACGTCGTCGGCGACGCATTCCCGGTATCGAGCGCGCCGTGCTCCCGCCAGATCTTGCCCGCCTTTCGCGCCAGCCGTCGGTAGGCATCCAGTTTGCTCTTTGGAACAGCGACAACGAATCCATCGACGTAGTCGGCCATGAGAAATCTCCTTTCTCGAACGCTGCTCTTGAGACGCTCCGAGCTGGTGGAACTCATCGGTGGGTGACCCGCCCGACCCCGACGAGCAACGGCCTCCGATAATCGCCCGGTGCCGCACGCTAGCAACGAGCTCGAGCGGGGCCGCGAGTCCTACGAACGCAGGGCTTGGGTGGACGCCTACGAGGCGCTCTCGAGCGCCGATCGGCCGCAGCCGCTCGGGGCGGAGGACCTGGAGCTGCTGGCGACCTCGGCCTACATGGTTGGCGACGAGGAGGAGTACTTCAGGGCGCTTGGAGCGCGGCCACCAGGCGCTATCTGGACGCCGGCCGAACCCGTGCGCGGCCGCACGTTGCGCGATCTGGGTGGGCGTCAACTTCGCGCGCCGCGGAGACATGGGCCGCGCGGGCGGCTGGCTGGGGCGGGCGCAGCGGCTCGTCGAGCGCGAGGGGCGCGACTGCGTCGAGCGAGGCTACCTTCGGCTGCCGGGCGCCTTTCAACAGGAGGCGGGCGGCGAGTGGGAGGCTGCGACAGCCACCCTGGCGGAGGTCGGCGAGCGTCGGCGAGCGCTTCGGGGACCGGGACCTGTTCGCCCTCGCGGTCCACGAGCAGGGCCACGTTCTGATCGAGGACGGGCGGGTCGAGCGAGGGATCTGGCGCTCCTCGACGAGGCGATGGTGGCGGTCACCGCGGGTGAGCTGTCGCCGATCGTCACCGGCCTCGTCTACTGCGGCGTCATCCTCGCCTGCCAGAGGGCATACGAGCCACGCCGCGCCCAGGAATGGACCACCGCCCTGACCGGGTGGTGCGAGCAGCCAGCCGGACATGGTCAGCTTCACCGGCCGCTGCCTGACCCATCGCGCCGAGATCATGCAGCTGCGCGGCGCGTGGGGCGAGGCGCTCGAGGAGGCGCGGCGGGCCGGCGAGCGGTTCGCGCAGCAGGCGACAACGGGATCGCCGCCGGCGAGGCCTCCTACCGGCAGGGAGAGGTCCACCGCCTGCTCGGACGAGTTCGGCGACGGCCGAGGAGGCCTATCGGGAGGCCAGCCGGCGCGGGTGGGAGCCGCAGCCCGGCCTCGCGCTGCTGCGCCTGGCGCAGGGCAGGGACGAGGACGCCGCGGCCGCGATCCGCCGCGCGGTCGGAGGAGGCGGCGGAGCGCTCCGAGCGGGTCGGCCTGCTGCCCGCCTACGTGGAGATCATGCTCGCGGTCGGCGATCCCGAGGCGGCGCGCCGCGCCTGCCGCGAGCTCGAGGAGCTCGCCGCGGGGCAAGGAGAACGGCCATGCTGCGCGGCGATCGTCGCGCAGCGCCGGGGGCGGTGGATCTGGCCGCGGGCGATGCCCGGGGGGCGCTCGCCGCGTTGCGCCGGGCGCAGCGAGGCGTGGCAGGAGCTCGAGGCACCCTACGAGGCCGCGAGCGCGCGGCGCGCTGCTCGGCCTCGCCTGCCGCGCGTTGGGCGACGAGGAGGGGGCGGCGCTCGAGCTCGAGGCGGCTCGCGAGGCCTTCGCCGAGCTGGGAGCGGCGCCGGACGTCGCCCGTGTCGACGCGCTGCGTCGGGCGCCGCGACGATGGGCGAAAGCCACGGGCTGACGAAGCGCGAGGTCGAGGTGCTGCGGCATGGTCGCGGCCGGCGAGACGAACAAGGCGATCGCCGCCGAGCTGGTGCTCAGCGAGCGGACGGTCGACCGGCACGTGAGCAACATCTTCGCCAAGCTCGGGCGTCTCCTCACGCGCCGCGGCAACGGCCTACGCGTACGAGCACCGGCTGGTCTGAGCCACCTCCATGGGTGAAATCACCCATCCCGCCTGGGGCGCGGAAGTTGGGTGGTTCAGCCGATGCGCGGCCGGTCCCGCGGACCTAGCCTCGGCATCGCCCGAGTTGACGGGCGATCCGATCGTCAACCGGTCAAAGGAGACGCGATATGCCGAAGGCATCCAGAGGAGACCGCATCCGAGAAGGTCGAGCTCGAGGGCCTCGACGTTCGACTCGAGCACTTCGATGGCGGCTACTCGGTCTGCTTCGAGTCCCACACCGCCGACGCCGACCTCGCGGACCTCTTCCGCGGGCTCCCCGAGGACCGCTGCCAGTTGCCGCGCTGGGGATACGTCGTCAAGGGCAGGGTGAGCTTCCGGTTCGCGGACCGCGAGGAGACCTATGAGGCGGGCGACGCCTACTACGTGCCGCCCGGTCACACCCCCGTCCACTACGCGGGAGCCGAGATCGTCGAGTTCAGCCCCACGGACGTCCTCGGCGAGACGATCGAGGTCGTGATGGGGAACCTGTCCACGAGCGAGGTTGGCGCATGACACGAGCTGCTGGGACGGCAAGAGCCCGTCCCGTCCGGCGCCGGCGCCCGTGAGCGCCTCCTGGACGGGGTCCCGGTGACCGAGCGACGGCGCGACGTGGCTGGAATCTCGACCGCCGTGCTCGAGGGCGGCGACGGCCCGCCGCTGGTCCTGCTGCATGGCGGGATCGAGTGCGGCGGCGTCTACTGGACGCCGGTGCTGTCCGCGCTTGCGCGAGCGCCACCGGCTCGTCGTCCCAGACGTGCCCGGCCTGGGGGAGTCCGAGCCGGTGGCGCGGCTCGACGAGGAGGTGTTCGCTGCCTGGATCTCGGACCTGATTCGCCTCACCTGCGATGGCAGGCCGGCGCTGGTCGCGCACTCGCTGCTCGGCAGCCTCGCCGCCCGGTTCGCTGCCCGTCACGGCGAATCTGTTGCGCCGGCTGGTCATCTACGGCACGCCCGGGGTCGGGCCCTTTCGCATGTCGCTGGGTCTTCGGCGTGATGGTGATTCGGTTCGCGCTCCGGCCGACCGAGGCCAACATGGAGCGGTTCGCGCGCTGGGCCTTCCTCGACTTCGACCGGGCGCTTCAGTGGAACGGAGCCTGGCTCGAGGCGTTCAGCGCCTACGATCTGTCCCGCTCGACCGTGCCACACGTCAAGCGGACGATGCGGCGGCTGGTCGCGAGCTGCACCAAGCGGGTTCCCGACTCGGAGCTCGGCCGGATCGACGTCCCGACGAGCCTGCTCTGGGGCAGGCACGACCGCTTCGTTCCGCTCGGCCTGGCGGAGGGGACGAGCAGCCGGCTCGGCTGGCCGCTGCACGTGATCGAGGACGCCGGCCACGCCCCGCACATGGAGCGGCCCGATGCGTTCATGGAGGCGCTGACGGACGCTCGAGGCAATTAAGCATAAGCGGCACGGCCGCGCCGAGCGCCAACCGATCGTGTACGCGTCGCGCCTAATGAGGGCGGGGTCAAGGAGGAAGCGCCGGGCTCGGCTATCCGTCGCCGCTGTCGCGATCGGGGTCCTCGCCATTTCGACCGCGGTCGCCCTCGCCGGGTTCAAGCCTGCGCGCCAATACGCCGTCGGATCCGAGACGCTGGAGGTGATCACCGGCGACTTCAATCGCGACGGCAAGACCGACCTGGTGGTCTCGAACCGCGGCGATGACGACTTCTCGCTGCTTCGCGGGCGCCTCGACGGCACGTTCCGCGACGCCGTCGACTACGACGCCGGCCCCGACCCGCTGGGGATCGCCAAGGGGGACTTCAACCGCGACGGCAGGCTCGACCTCGCGTTCGCCGCCCAGACCGACACGGGCGGGGTGTCGATCGCCCTGGCCACCGCGAACGGCTTCGCCCCGGCGCCCACCTACGTCAGCCGGAGCCCGCGCCTCCTACGTCGTCACCGGACAGTTCACGGGCGACCGCAGGCTCGACCTCGCGGTCTCAAACCTCGACGATGCGAGCATCACGCTCCTTCGGGGTCGGCCCGGAGGCCAGTTCACGGCGCTGCCCAACGTCAGCGTGGGCAACGACCCGTTCGCGCTGGTCAAGGGGGACTTCAACCGGGACGGAAAGCTCGATCTCGCGGTCGGAAACTCCGACGACGACGACGTCTCGATCCTGCGGGGGAGGGGCGATGGCACCTTCAGGCCGCGGCTCGACTCCCCGGCCGGCGACGGGCCGAACGACATCGCGGTTGGCCGCTTCAACGGCGACGGAAAGCTCGACCTGGCGGTGGCGGACTACTCGAGCGACAAGCTCTCCGTCCTGCTCGGCAAGGGGGACGGCAAGTTCCGCCAGCCGAAGAGCTTCGCGGCGGGCACGAGCCCGGCGGGCGTCGCGACCCTGAGGTACAACGACGACCAGCGCCTGGACTTGGCGATCGCCGACAGCAGTCCCGACAAGGTGAGGATCCTGAAGGGAAGGAGCCGGGGCAGGTTCAAGACGGTGCGCAGCTTCGACGTCGGCCAGGACCCATACGGGATCGCCCGCGGCCGCTTCAACCACGACGGCCGCGACGACGTCGCGACCACCGACTACACGGACCAGACGGCCTCGGTGCTGATCCAGAGGTAGGCGGGTGTCAGCGTCGGTAGCTGAGCAGCTCCTCGTGCGCGCTTCCGCCTGAGACCTGGATCGTCTCGATCGGACCCACGCCGCGGGCGAAGGACTTGTGCTCGACGAAGTTCGTCTCGAGCGGGTTGACGTCCCTGGTCTGGAGCACGTGGTCGAAGCTGCCGAAAGGCACCTTGGCCTTCGCGTCGACGCTCGTCACGCTGGCGTTGTCCTCGGCGTTTCCCTTGTCGTATTCCTGGCGGTAGGCCTGGCCGACGGTTGGGTCGGCGGGCATGATCACCCCGGCCTCGGCCCCGCCCACGCCGGCCTCCCAGGAGCCCTGGGCGGACACGACCTTGCCGTGGTCGTATTCCTTGGTGTCCTCGCCGAGGTACCAGACGTTCCCGGAGGAGTCCTGGGCGTACCAGTCGTAGGTCTTCTCGATCGGCTGCCCGCTCGCGCTGACCACGTCGTGGATGACCCGCGCGGTGACGCCGTCGACGACCTTCGTGCGGTTGGTGACGGTGACCACCACTCGCTGGACGACCCCGTTCTCCACCTCGCGGGAGACCCAGCGGGCACCGGGCGCCATCGGCCAGTAGGGGTTGTCGATCTTGGTCGTGAACTCGGCCGGATCGAGGTTGGCCGGCTCGCTTCCTTGCGGGAGCTTCGAGTTCCCCGAGACGCCCGCGGCAGTGGTGGTGGCGGAATCCGACCCGCCGTTCCCGCCGCAGCCGGCGAACAGCACGAGGCCCAGGAGCGAGCCGGCGATCAGGTGCTTCGGTGACCAGGTCATGGTTCTCTCCGTTCGGTTGCCTGACGTCGGCCACTTCTACGCGGGCGTGATGAACGTTCGATGACAACTCGATGAGGGCGATCGCCGGGGGCTCCCGGCCGTGGTGTCGATCAGCAGCCCCCCAGAGCGGCTTCGGTCGGCTCCGATTTTCCGCAAATTCCGGATATTTTCGGCCCGTTTATCCGCAATTTGCGGACGCGAGTGGCGCACGCGAAAACGGGGTGCTCATAGGATCGGCGCAACGCTGGGAGTAGAGGGGTGTCGACGCCTCGGGCCAGGCGAGCTCAGGCGGACCTGGGCGAGCTGACCAGAACTGCTCGTGCGGCGTGCTGGCGACCCGGGCGTATTGGTTGCCCCGGGTCGGCTGCGGGAACTCCGGCACTTAGTCGGGCCTCGGGTTCGACTAGACCGAATAGCGAGGGGGGTAAGTAGATTTCTCGGCTCAAGCACGTCTCTTGGGGCGGCTGGATCACCGTCGGCGTCGTGGTGGGAGCGATCATCGCCCCTGGTGTTGCGCTAGCGGCTTTCAGCGACATCCGGATCGTTGGTATAGGCGGCTCGCCGCCGGCCCAGGTCACTCCGGCCAACCAGCTGCTCGCCGCTGAGACAAACCCCGCCCGCATCCGCAGATTCACCGCGAACGTAGGCCCGTCCAACGCGTGCACGAGCTTCGACGCGCCGGCCTCCTACTCGTTCATGCTGAAGCAGGCCGTCATCGACGTTTATCAATCGCCCTCTGGCGGCGCTGACTTCATCACCGTGTACGCGAACAAGACCTGCAGCGCTCCGATCGGCAGCGTGACGCCGACTACCTACGGCACGACGACGATCCCGTTTGAGCCGGGCGTCCCAACTAGGTCGGGCGGCGGCTTGACGGCGCGCGCCGGCCCCACCTCGGTCAAAGCCCACCTGTATCTGCTCGGCTACACAAGGCCCACGAACGCGGTGCCCTAGGCAGCGAGTTCCTGGGCTCTCGCTCCCGTCCGACCAGTATCGCGATCGGCACGCGCTAGCCGACGACCAGCGCGCGGGGGCGGGCCGGGGTGCGGCCGCGTTCCTCAACTCGCAGAACCCGGTAGGCCGAATTCTCGGAAATTGCGGGGAGTCGGGCCGTGGCCTCACGTTTCCAAGTACCGGTGATCCGGGCCGAGTAAACTCGCGCCCGACCCATTCGTTTGGGGGGTGCACGGGCCGCAACGGGCGAGAGAGGTCCGAGAAGGGAACATCACCCTGGCCGCGAATTGGGGACGAGGCGCCATGGGACTCATCGATCCATCTCAACGGCCAACGGCCGTTCTCCGGTGCGGTCCGCTCACTGCGACGGTCGTGCGGGTCGCCAGGAACCGGCTCCTGATCGAGTTGGGTGGACGCCTCGACATCGACTCGGTGAAGCAGCTCGATCGGCGGTTGTTCCTGCCCAGGCGGGCCGACATCGACCTCGACCTGAGCCAACTCGACTTCATCGACGAGGCCGGGATCAACTTCCTGCTGATGCTGGCCCAGAAGAAGGGCGGCAAGGCTGAGGCCGTCGCCTGGTCGCCGGTTGCCCGGCGAGCGCTCGAGCTCGGTGGCCTGAGCGGGCTGATGCAGCACTCCGCGCGCGGCCCCAGCCCCGCCGGCTGAGCCGGAACAGCACCGACGGCCTGAGCTTGCCCACGACGCGGGACCGCCGCTCCCGTGTGAGAATCCGGGTGCTGCCGCGTCGAGTGGCGTTTTAGTTGGCTTGAGGCTCACTAATCCGCCACTCGATGGCGGGGCGGTCGCTCGGATGCTGCCGCGTCGAGTGGCGTTTTAGTTGGCTTGAGGCTCAGTAATCCGCCACTCGATGGCGGGGCGGTCGCTCGATGCGCGCCGAGGCGGTCGCTGGACATGCGGAGCCGGCCGCTGGACAACGGAGACTGCGGAGGAGGAAGCATGCCTCGCACCCTCAAGCTCACGCCGACGGAGTCGCTCGAAGTTCGAAGCAGCACGCCCGAGGTGTTCGAGGTGGAGGCGACCTACGCTCCGGGGGCCGCGCCGCCGCCGAAGCACTTCCACCCGAGCCAGGAGGAGCACTTCGAGGTCCTCGCCGGGTCGGTCAAAGCCCTGGTGGGCGACGAGGAGCGCAGCCTGGGCCCGGGGGACACCCTGGACATCCCGCGCGGCGTCCCGCACCAGATGTGGAACCCGAGCGCGGAGCCCGCGCGGGTCGCCTGGCAGACCCGCCCCCGCGGGCGCACGGAGCAGTGGTTCACGGCGCTGGACACCCTTCAGCGCCAAGGGCGGGTGGCCAAGAACGGGCTGCCCGGCCCGCTCGCGTTCGGCGCGATGCTGACCGAGTACCGCGACGTCATTCGGCTCGCCACCGGCCCCAAGCCCTTGGTGGCCGGCATCCTCGGCGTGCTCGGCGCCATGGGGCGTGCCAAGGGCTACCGGCCGGTGGAGCTCGGCGCGGGCGAGTAGCCGAAATCACGTAGTCCCGGCCGTTCCCGCCGCCCGGCGCCCGCCGTCGTTCACAAGAAGTGCAACACGGCGGCCCCGGATCGGGATATAACAGGCATCACATGGAGGCAATCCGGCAAGTTCGCCGCCGGACCGGGCGATGATCGAACGTCCGGCGGATCACTCCTCGAAGCTCGCGCGGGGCGAGCTGTCCGACCCGGAGCGAGCCGAGCGCCTCGAGGCTGAGCACCCCGAAGCCCACATGCGCCGGCGCGACTTCCTGGCGCGAACCGCCACCTTGGCGGGGGCCGCCAGCCTCGCCACGCTGCTGCCTGCCGAGGCGCTGGTCGCCGAGGCGGCCAAGCGCGGGGGGCGGCCGCTCCCCAGCCCCCGGAACATCCCGATCGACACCGTGGTCGTGCTGATGATGGAGAACCGCTCCTTCGACCACTACTTCGGCTGGTTCCCGCACGCCGATGGGATCAACGCCGGCCTCTCCTATCCGGACGCGGACGGCAACCAGGTCGCGACCCACCACCTGAGCTCCGACTTCCAGGGGTGCGACTTCAGGGACCCCGACCACTCCTGGGACGGCGGGCGGTTCCAGTACCACCGCGGGCGCATGGACGGGTTCGTCAAGGGGAACGCCGCCGGCACCGGGAGCGATGCGTACGCGGCCGGCTACTACCAGAGGCGGGACCTGCCGTTCATCCCCTACGCGGCGCAGGCCTACAAGCTCTATGACCGCTGGTTCTGCTCGATCATGGACTCGACCTACCCCAACCGCCACTACCAGTGGGGCGCCCAGGACGGTGGCACGAGGGGTAACCAGTTTCCATCGGGCGCGGGCTTTCAGTGGGAGACCATCTTCGACCGGGCGATCGCCCGCGGCCTGACGGCCCGCTACTACTACTCCGACCTCCCCTTCGCCGCGCTCTACGGCAGCCGCGCCAGCTCCTGGGTCCACCCGGTGAGCCAGTTCTACACGGACGCGGCCGCCGGGCGGCTACCGAACATCGCCTTCGTCGATCCCTCGTTCGTCGGCGAGGCGCAGGGGACCTCCGGCGACGAGCACCCCCACGGCGACATCCGCGTCGGCCAGGCGTTCATGTCGGACGTCGTTCACGCGTTCATGGAGTCGCGGCAGTACAAGCGGGGCGTGCTGTTCATCGACTACGACGAGTGGGGCGGCTTTTTCGAGCACGTAAAGCCCCGCCACGTCCCCGACGCGCGCGCGACCCCCGGCAACAACGCCACCGACTACGGCCTCACCGGCTTCCGGATCCCCGGGGTGTGCGTGTCGCCGTTCAGCCGTCGCGCAGGCGTCAACCACATGAACCTGACGCACGAGTCGATCCTGAAGCTGATCTCCTACCGCTGGAAGCTGGGCCACCTGAACAAGCGCCACCGCTACGCCACGAACATCGGCCGCAGCCTCAACTTCGAGCACCCTGACCGCGAGCTGCCGACGCTCCCCGACCCGCCGACGATCGCGGGGACGCCGTGCGCGCCAGCCGCCGCCGGGGCGAAGGCCGTGCGGCCGAAGCCCCACGACATGGCGAAGCTCGAGACGTCCGGCCTCTTGGACCGCTACGGCTTCGAGAAGCTCACGCCGAGCTTCGACCAGATCTTCCGCCAGCCCGACACCGTCCGCCAGGCGCTTCGCCGGTCGACGCCCTCGCGGTGAGGAAGCGCCTGAAAAGCGCCCGCCGGGTCACCCGCTACGCGCTGGTGTTCGCGGCCGGCATCGTCCTGGGTGCCGCGGCCTTCGCCGGCGCGCGCCTGGTCCAGACCTCGACCACCAAGGGAACCCCCGTCTACTCAGAGCGGCCGACCGGCGTCGGCCTGCCGCTCGTTGGGGCGCACGGCACCGTGGGGGCCGGCGACTACGCCACGCCGTTGAAGGACTACCACGACTCGGGCGACTACAGGCGGGACCAGCAGGCGGTCGACGACGCGGCGCGCGCGTTCCTCAAGCAGCGCGTCGGGGTGCTGCGCGGCAACGCTGCGCGCCGATGCGCCCGGGCCCCGGCCGCCGGCGCCTCGGGCAAGACTCGCCGGGTCGCCTGCCGCGCGCCCAAGCTGGCCCTCGTGCTCGACATCGACGAGACCTCGCTCTCCAACTACAAGTACCTCGAGGACACCAACTTCACCAACACGGTGGGGGCGCTGGCCCTGGCGGTCGTAAACGCCGACGACCCGCCCGTCGCGCCCACCCTGAGGCTTTACCACCTGGCCCGCTACCAGGGGGTGGCGGTGTTCTTCATCACCGGGCGCCCGGACAACGTGCCGTTCGTGCGCTCCCAGACGGTCGCCAACCTCCAGAGTGCCGGCTACAAGCACTGGGCCGGCCTGGCGCTCAAGCCGAGCAGCGCCGCGACGGTCGACTTCAAGAGCGGCCAGCGCGCCAAGATCCAGAGCCAGGGGTACCGGATCATCGCCAATGTCGGCGACCAGGAGAGCGACCTCCAGGGCGGCCGCGCCGACCGGGCCTTCAAGCTCCCGAACCCCTACTACTTCATCGGGCCGTAGGTTCGGCGCTCAGCCCTTCGCGTTGCCGGCCACCGTCAGGGTTCCGCGCTCCGTATCCGTCCCGTTGGGACAGTAGAGGGCGTATGTGCCCTTCTCGAGGGTGAGCGAGAAGCTGCCCGACAATCCCTCGGTGATGTTCTCTCGCTCGCCCAGGATGCTGTCGCCGTCGAGGACCTCGAGCTCGGTCACGCTAGCGCTGCCGTCGTTGGTGACGTCGAAGGTGACCGGGCCGGCGGGTGCCTTGGCCTCGGCCGGATCGCAGCCGGCGTCGGTGAGCGTGAAGGAGAGCTTCGTGCCGCCCGCGGCAGCGCTGTGGTCGGATCCACACCCCGCGGCCAGCGCCGCGGCGGCGACCGCGGCCGCGACGGTCAGCGACATTCGCGCCGCCGTCGCGATGCGCCCCGAAGCCGGGGCCGGCGAGGGCGTCGGGACCGTGTGGCCGGTGGGGCGGACGGGCGCCTCTGCGGGGCGCCGACGCCAGCGATCGGGCCAGATCACGTACAGGCCCATCGGCACCGCGTAGAGGAGGTAGGCGGCCGCCTCTCCGACGGTCGGACTCGGCTGCAGGCCGAGCATGCCGGTGAGGAGCGAGCCGCTGACGGTCCCCGGCTTCACGAGCCAGGTCAGGTCGATCGCCTGCGCCTGCAGCGCATTGAGCCAGCCGGCCTCGTGGGCGGTGTGGATCGACGTTGCGAGGAGACCCGCCGCAACCAGCACCAGCACCAGCCCGGTGGCGCGGAAGAACTTCGACAGGTTGATCCGGACCCCGCCCCCGTAGAGCGCGATGCCGAGGAGGATCGCCGCCACGAGCCCGATCACCGCCCCCGCGCCGGCCGCGGAGGTGTCGGTCGAGTCCTGGAAGGCGGCCAGCATGAAGACCGATGTCTCGAAGCCCTCTCGAAGCACTGCCAGGAAGGCCATTGCCACGAGGGCCGCCGTGGAGCCCACCGCCAGCGCATGCGCGGCGCTTCCCTCGAGCGCCGCTCGCAGTCCCTTGGAGTGGCGGCGCATCCAGACGACCATGTAGGTGATCATCGCCACGGCGATCAGCCCTACCACCGTCTCCAGACCCTCCTGTTGGCGCTGCGGGAGCTCCTCCCCGATGACGCGCAGGACGATCGCGATCGCGGTGCAGAGGACGATCGCGATCGCGACCCCGAGCCACATCCAGCGCAGGGCGTCGCGACGCCCCTCCCGGACCAGGAAGGCGGCGACGATGCCGACGATCAGCGCGGCCTCAACGCCTTCTCGCAGCGCGATGACCAGGGTTGGGATCACTTCGCGGGCGCCTCCACGGGACGGGGGAGTTAGGGTCCCCTAATTAGGGGCGCCTAATCTATCAGCAGCCAGCGCCTCAGAGGTCGTAACGAGCCAGGTCCGTGTTGAGGCGCTCCGCGTCCGCCGGGTCGAGCGGGGGATCGCCCCTTCCGGGTGGAGGCCCTCCTCCTCGGCCGCCGGCGCGGCGCCACCGCCGCAGGCCGATGGCGATCGCGATCGCCGCCACGGCGATCGCGAGGACGGGGACGAGCCAGGCCATGAGGTCGAAGCCCGACTTCGGCGGCTCGGCCAGAACCTCGGTTCCGTACTGGGCGACGAGTTCGTCCTTGATCTGCTCCTTGGTCTTGCCCGCGGCGATCTCCCTGCGGATGAAGGCCCGTTCGCGGTCGGCCTGCGGCGAAAAGGAGAGATTGAGGGCGGTGCCGCAGATCGGGCACATCACCTCGTCCTCGACATCGGGCAGGCTCGCCTTCGGCTGGGCGCTCCGGCTCTCGACGGCGCCGTCCGCAAACGCGCCGGCGGGCATCAGCACGAGCGCAACGATGGCCAGCGCGGCGAGGCCCGAGCGTCTCGGGCTCATCGCTTGGCCTCGCCGGTCAGGTAGGGGACGATGTTCGCGCGCAGGTAGTCGTCGCTCACCGGGCCGAGGCTGTGGACGACGAGCCGGCCGTCCGGGTCGACCAGGAAGGACTCGGGGACGCCGGTGGTCCGCAGCTCATCCTGCGAGAAGTCGCCGCTTCCGTCGCGAAGCTGGGGATAGGTGATCCGATAGCGGCGGACGAAGGCCAGCGCGTCATCGCTCAGGTCGTTCGAGTCGATCCCGAGGATCGTGAAGTCCCGCCCGCGCCGGGCCTCGTAGAAGCGTTCGAGCGCGGGCGACTCGGCGCGGCACGGGACGCACCAGGATGCCCAGACGTTGACCAGTACCCAGCGCCCCCGGTAGTCGGCGAGCGATGCGGTCCCGTCGCCGTCGAGTCGGGGAAGCTCGGCGGCCGCGTCCGGGATCGGGTCGCCGATCGCCAGCGAGTCATTCGACTTCTTCAGCAGTCCATAGCCGAGCAGGCCGATCACGGCGAGGACGGCGACGAAGACCGCGAAGGCGCGCGCGCTCACGGAGACGAAGGGTAGAGATGCGCCACCGAGTCCCGCCTAGAATGACGGGGTCGTTCGCGGACGTAGCTCACCTGGTAGAGCGCGAGCTTCCCAAGCTCGAGGTAGCGGGTTCAAGTCCCGTCGTCCTTGGAATCCGAGTTGATCGTCGTATCGGGGGGTCGCTGCTGATGGAAGGCGATTCGAAGGCGATCGATCTCGTCAGAGATCGCGGTCTGGGCCCGCCGCACGTCTAGGTACTCCACGAGCGCCGTAACGCAGCCGTCTTTGGGCCGACGCCGTCCTTCCTAGCCCTCCTCCAATGCGCCTCCACGGCGTCATTTGCGGCGCGCCGGAGTTGCCGAAAGCGGGCGATGAACCGGCCGAGCTGCCGGTTCGTCTCAACCATGCCAAGTCGGTGCAGGAATCGACGGAAGGCCAGCAGGTCCTCCTCGGGGTGGGTGCCGCGGTAAGGCCGGAGCTTGACATGGGGCGGTGGCGGCGGCTTCGGTCCACCCCGTTCCTTTCGTCGCTCGCATGCGAAGAACTGGTCACGGTCATGGCCGCCGGAGCAGACGTCGGTCTCCGGCCCGCCATGCAATGCGTCCCGGCCGTCGAAGCCTCCGACGAAGTCGTTCCCCAAGCCGCCGTAGCCGCGGTCGCGTGCGGCCAGCAGATGCACCCTGTCATCGCCCGCGCCGCCTCGCGCGACATCTCGCCCACTGCCGGTGCTGATGTGATCATTCCCCGCTCCCCCGTCCACGAAGTCGCCTCCGCTGGACACCTCGATATGGTCAGCGCCCAACCCAGCGAACACTCGGTCTTCGCCATCCTGCGCTCGGATAAAGTCATCCCCGCGCCCGGTGGTCACGGCGTCATCTCCGAATTCGCCGTCGACCATGTCGTCTCCCGCGCCGAGATCAATCACGTCGGCCTTGGAGCTGCCCTCAACGTAGTCAGATCCGCGGCTCGTGTCGACGTGCCCACGCTTGTCGTCGCGGTGGTCCCCCCAGCCGACGAACACCACATCCCTCCCCGCGCGGGCGCAGATGACGTCTGCGCCACCGTTGCCGACGATCCACTCGGCAGCGCGGGTGCCGGTAATCACGTCTGCGTGGCGGGTGCCGATGATCGCCGCGCGGGGGCGGTTCCCGATGCCCGGTGGGGTGTCACCGGGATGGTTCGCTTTACTCAGCGCCCCGTGATCGCCTCACCGTCCGCGTCGCGGACGCTTAGCGCGGGCCGGCCTCGATCGTCTCGCGCACCTCGCGCTCTCGGGGCTGGAGCCCGAAGTCCGCGAGGATCCAGGTCGCGCCGGCCTCCTCCCATGGCCCAATCGCCGACCCGGCGGGAAGATCGACAACGAAATCGAACGGTCCGTCCCGCCGGGCCTCGGTCCGAAGCCCGCGAATCTCCTGACGGAGTTCCGTTAGCGCCTCGGGGCCGGGCAGCTCGATCGGGAAAAGTCCGTCCCACCGGGCCGCCCGGCGCAGCGGCCGGCGGTTGGGCCAGCGGGCCGCTACCCACACGGGGATCCGGGGCGACTGTAGGGGCGGTGGCTCGAACTCGCCGCCCCAGTAGGCGCTGAGCCGGTCGAGTCCCTCGTCGAGCAGGCGCGCCCTCTCGCGCGGATCCACGACCTCGCCGAAGGGCTCCAGCTCGTCGTTCCGATCGCTGCCAAGGCCAACGCCGAGGGTGAGGCGGCCGCGGCTGAGCACGTCGAGCGTGACTGTCTCGCGCGCGAGCTTATGGACGCGACGCCGCGAGAGCGGGGTGACCAGCGGGCCGAGGCGAATCCGCTCGGTGTCGGAGGCCACCGCGGCGAGCGCGACCCAGGGATCGGCGACCGCCCGCACCGGCGGTCGGTAACGCACGTGGTCCCACACAAAGAACCCGTCCCAGCCGTGCTCCTCGGCGCTCGCGGCGAGCCTCGCCAACGTCCTCGGATCGACCAGCTCGTCGAACGGAGCGACGAAGATTCCGCGCTTCGCGCTCACCGCCTTCACGCTACAAGATCTTGTGCGCTCGGCAGCGGGGGGGGCGCCCTGCGGAGTCACACCTCCTGCTGCGGCTTGAGTGAGGGAGACGCCACGGTGTCAGGGCCGTCGCGCGGTGATCAACCAGGCGCGCGAAGCGAAGACCACGCCCCGGGCGTCGCTGTAGTGGGCCGCGAGCGTCTCTCGCAGGCGCTCCACGGCCAGGGTGGCGTCGCTGCGGCTCATGCTCACGAGCGCGGCGCTCACGTTCTGAAAGCCGCGCACGAACTCGAGTGCGGCTGGTATGTCGTGCCCGTAGAGGACCGGCTCGTGGACGTCCTCGAATCGCAGCTCATCGAAACCGGCGCGCTCGAGGATGGCCGTGGTGGCTTCGGCGTCGCCGAGCGAGAACGGGTCCGCGCCCGGTGGCGGCGGCAGCTGCGCCCGTTCGCCTACGGCGGCGTCGATCGTCAGCGCCCATTCGTTGCGCTCGCGGCATTGCCAGACCAGCAGCGCGAGACGTCCCTGGGGGCTGAGGGCGGAGGCGATATTGGCGAACGCTGCAGGCGGATCGGAGAAGAACATCGTCCCGAACCGGCTGATCGCGAGCTGATAGCGCTCGGGGTCGAGGCGATGAACCTGGGCGTCGCCGAGCTCGTAGGTCACGTTGTCGAGCCGCTCGGCCTCGGTGAGTTGGCGCGCGCGGTCGAGCATTCGCTCCGAGATATCGACGCCGACCACGCGGGCGGGCGCGGCGGCGCGCGCCGCCTCACGAGTCGTTTGCCCGGTTCCGCAGCCGATGTCGACGACCTCGTCACCGGGGCTGATCTCGTAGGCGGCGCGAAGGTGCTCGTGATGAGCCCGCAGCTCGGCGTCGTAGAAGTCCAGCGTGATCCGCGAGGCCACCCGCGCGATGCTATGGAACGAACCCAGCCGGCGACCGAACTCGCATCGGCTGTGAATCCGGGTCGGGGATCGGCGCTCAGGATGGCGCGCCCCGTCGGCCACGGCCTTCGTGGCGCGCCGGGTGTCCAGTGAAGCGGGTCTGCCCTCAGCGGCGGTGGCAGTATGCGTACGCGGTGAGCGTGGCGGGTTCCGAAGAGACCACGCCGAGCGCGGAGGTGAACCAGGCCCGCCCGCCGGAGCCGCGCTTGGAGGTGATCGCGGGCGCGGCCGCGCTGTTCATCGGGCTGCCGGCGAATTCGCCGTCGAAGCCGCCGGACAGGGCTCGGAACCCATGGGGGCACTTGACCTTGACCGTTCGCAGGCTTCCGATCTGCGTCGTGACCGTTTTCGACTTCTTGCGCAGGTTCGGCTTCGGCCGCTTGCAGTAGGCGTAGGCGGTCAGACGCCCCGCCGCACCCGAGCTGTCGTTGATGTTGAAGCCGGTCACCTTCCAGCCCCGCGTGCCCCTTCGCCTCGAGGTCAGGGTCAGGACCAGGGAGGGACTGCTTTGCGAGAAGTCGCTGGTGGCGAAGCCACCGCCGATCGCCTCGCGGCCGTGGGCGCACTTGGCGATCGTCGAGCGTTGGCCGGCGGGGGGTACCTTGACGCTCTTTGAGCGGACGCTCAGTGGGCGAGCCGGTTTCCCGCAGTAGGCGAACGAGACGATGTCACCCGCCTCGCTGCCGAAGTTGAACGCCCGGGTCTTGATGCCCCGCTTGCCGACGCGCTTGGAGGTTAGGCGCGCCACGGTGGCGGCGTCGCTGTCCGGGTTGAATCCCGGGGCGGCAAATCCGCCCGACAGGGCGCTCCGCCCGCCCTTGCACGTGGCCTTCGCCGATCCGACCGCGCCCCCTTCGACCCGGGTGTGGGTTCTGGAGACCGTGGCTGCGATCGCCGTGCCGCCCAGGACGAAGGTTGCGGCGAGGAGCGCCAGCCAGCCCGCGGCGCGAGCTCTGGATCGGGATCTGTGATTGCTGGTCACGGGCGCCTCCTGGCCTCTCGGCTAGCCGCGAAGGATGGTCAGCGTCGCCCGCACGCGCGAGCCGTCGCCGATCGGGGTCAGCTTGGCCTCGCCGGCGGCCCGCTTGAACCTCCCAGTGCCACCGACGATCGCCATCTTGCCCGGCTTGTTCGGAGCGATCACGCCGGAGAGCGCGAGGCCGCCCTGCGAGGTCAGGCTCACGGTCGCCGTGCACTGGCCCTTGAAGGCCTCGGTCGCGGCCGCCGTGCAACTGCTGGCGAAGCGGCCGACCTGCTTGCCGTCGCGCTTCACCGGCCCGGCGCCCCCGAACAGGTCGCCGCCCGAGGTTCCGGATGAGTTGTTGTCGACGAAGTAGCCCCCCGAGCTGATCAGCTTGAGGTGCAGGGTCTCGGGCCGGGAGCCCGTGCCGGCCCCGCTGGCCACAACCGTGCCCAGGATCACCCCGGCCACGGCCGCCAACGCGATCAGCGCTACAAGCTTGCGCAAGCCTCCACCTCCTCGATCAAGTCCCTGACGCCTCCGGATCACCCTTTCATTCGATTCGGACGGCATCGCCTCGGGCTGCCGAGGCACCGCGGAGGTAGGCTCCGCCGTCCGTGGCGACCGGATCGGATGGCATCGACGACCTCACCCGCTGGCTCGGGCTGCGCTGGGAGGCGCACGAGCGGGTCCGTCTGACGATCCGGCCCGAGCTCATCAACCCCGCCGGGTTGCTCGCCGGGCCCGGTGGCCTACGCGATGGTCGACTACTCGATGGGCTCGACGCTGTGGCGGAGCGCGGACGGGCGACGAGGCGGATGGCGACGATCGGGATCTCGATCAACTACGTGCAGACGGCGCGCGAGGGGGATGTGATCTGCACGTCGCGACTCGATCGACGAAACGACCGGGTCGCGATCATCCAGAGCGAGGTGCGCCACGAGGACGGCCGTCTGCTGGCGACGGCGATCGGCAGCTTCGCGATCTTTCCCGGCTCACGGCTTGGCGCCCATGCGCGCGGCGCGCCTACACCCGAGCCCGGTTACGCGCGCCCTCCGGGACGCCGTTCAGCTTGTCCACCACCCGCATCAGGTCGCCGAAGCTGTAGAAGTCCACGGCGAGCAGGGTGGGGATCTGGCCCCGGACCTTCTCGCACTTGCGCGCTCGGGCGAGCAGCGCCTCGTAGGCGTTGACCTGCTCGGCGACGCTGGGCTTCGGCGCCGGGGTCGTGGTCACGAAGTGGTTGACGAGGAACAAGGGGTTCGACTTGGAGCCCCGGTTCGGCTCGCACGATCGGGCGAGCTGCTTCTTCTTGGTCAGCGGCTTGGCCTCCTTGAAGGCGTACGGCGTCTCCTTGAGCACGTCGGCGTACCCGCTTCGGTACCAGGTCTCCACGCCGCCCTGCTCCTCGGCCATCAGCACCACGCGGTGGCCGGTCGAGACCATCTGGCCGAGGGTGGGCTCGGAGCTCGTGATCGGGCCCTTGTAGGCGTACTCGTCGAGGCCACTCTCCTCGACCGCCGCCACGAAGTCCTTCGGGCTCACGTAGCTCTCGTTGACGATCACCAGCACCTGGTCGGGATGCTGGACGACGAAGTTACGGATCTCGTCGAGTCCCTCGCTGAGCGGGATCGCGCCCAGCTCGCAGAAGCGATGGCAGAGGTAGACCTGGCGCTCGCTCTCATCGCCGCCGGTGACCAGCCGGTCGCGGATCCGAAGCGCCGCGTCGACCGCGGTCGGGCCCAGCTCCTCGACGTACTTCTTTCGCTCCACGTTGGTGAGGTCGCCGAGGTCGGTCTTGACCTTGCCGCCGCTGGCGGGGAACCCGTAGTGGGTGTCGATCAGGAGCCCGCGGACGCCGTCGTCGAGCTGCTGCGGGATGCCGTGCTCCTGGTTTGGAATGAGCCAGCCGGGCTGGTCGGCGGCCGACATCGCGTTGTGGGCGGCGGGCAGGACGACGTCCGCCAGCGGCCGGTCGCAGAGCTTTTCGCTGCCGTTGCAGCCCTTGCCGATCGAAGCGGCCTCGCTGCTGGTCCTGTTAAACGCCACCGTGAGCCCGATCGCGGCCACCCCGACGCAGACGGCCGCCGCGGTCGCCAGGGCGATTCGGCGGCGCCGCCCGGCGGCGATCCCGGCCTCGGTCGCCTCCGCCACCTCGGGTGGTGGAGCGATCAGGCGAAGCAGCTCCTCGACCCCCTTGTAGATGACGTAGAGGCCCACCGCGAGGGCGACCAGGCTGAGCGCCGCGTCGCGGTCGAGGGCGATGAACAGCCCCACCACGATCAACACCAGCGCCCGCACGACGCGGCCGCGCGTGGTCTCGGGGACGGTCGGTCGCCCATCGCCACACCCTGGCGACCCGGTCCTCGAGGCCCACCGGCTTGTAGACCGAGTTCAGCGCCGCGAGCAGGATCACCGCTGCGCCGGCGACGATCAGGAGCATCGTCCGCAGGTCTTGGAGGAAGGTGTCCCAAACGGCCCCGGCGGCGGCCTTGGGGCCGGGCTCCGCGACGTTGCTCAAGACCACCGAGCGGCCGATCTGGTAGGCGAAGATCAGCACCACCGCGCCGACCACGACCGTGATCGCGAACAGCGAGACGTAGCGGCGGCGGTCCGGCGCCAACCACAGGCCCAGCCCGCCGGCGACGATCGCGATGGCGATCAGGATGAGCGTCGCGCCGCGCGTGTTGTCGGCGACCCGGGCCAGGGTGGCGAAGACGCCGGGGAGGTGGCCGTTGAGGATCGGGACGTTGTCGGTGCCCTTGACCTTCACCGAGCCCTTCGGCGCCAGACGCTGGATGACCGAGTTCAGCACCGCCCCGATGTCGGCGACTGTGAGCACCACCGTGTTCTGGTCGCGGTTGAAGATCGCCCGGTGGGCATCGCGAACGCCGAGGCGGAAAAGGCTGTTGAAGGCGCCGCTGCCGATCACGCCCGATGCGGCGCCCTCGATCACCGGGCGGGCGGCGATCAGGTCGGGTTGCGCCTTGACGACTTGATCCGTGACCCGGCGGCCCACCTCCGCCTTTACCTCGGGCTTTTCGAGCGCCGCCGTGGCGTGGTTCGCGAACTGGTTCGAGTCGAAGAACACGCTGGACGCGTAGCCGGCGACCAGCGCCAAGAGGAGCGCCAACGGCGGCGAGGACGCCGAGCGCGGTGGAGCCGATCCGTAGGGATCGAGAGCGGTTGTCCTGGGCCAAGCTGGTTCCGTCCGCCGCTTTCCGCCTGAATCTACATCGAGTTTGTCACGAGATGACGGGGCGGCGCTCAGCCCAGGGACGCTCGGCCTCGAGCTGGGCGGCGAGCGAGAGCAGGGTCGCCTCGTCGTTGGGCCTGCCCACGAGCTGCACCGAGAGGGGCAGGCCGTCGCTCGTGAACCCGGCCGGTACGGCTGCGGCCGGGTTGCCGACGTAATTCCAGGGAGGCCCGAAGCCCGTCCTGCGGGTCATCCCGGTGAGCATCCACACGCCGCTGTGGGAGTCCCACTTGCCGATCGGGACGGGCGGCTCGCCGATGACGGGGAGCATGAGCACGTCGGCGTCGTCGAAGATGGCGTTGATGCGCTTGGCGTGCCTGGGGATCGCCGCCCTGGCCCGCCGCAGGAGCGAGTCCGGGATCAAGGCTCCGAGCTTGGCGAGCCCGCCCACCTGGCGACCGAGGCGTTCGGGATGGGGCAGGCGGCGGGCGTCGTCGGCCACCCCGCGCAGGTACAGGACCGAGACGCCGTTGCCCACGGTGCCCCAGCTCGGGTCACGCCGGCTGATCCGGTGGCCGAGCGAGCCCAGGAGCTCGGCCGTGTCCTCGACGGCGGCCCCGCAGGCATCGTCCAGCATCGGCGGCGCCAGAGCGCGCGTTCCCTTGAGCGAGACGGCAATTCGAAGCTTCCCCGGGTGCGTGCCGGCGGCCTCGGCGAAGGAGACCTCGGACGGCGGCGGCTTGTCGAGCGCCAGGCCGCCCCCGGCGGTTGCGTCCAGCAGCAGGCCCGTGTCGCGCACGGTGCGGGTCAGGTATCCGTTGACGGACAGCCCGTGCCAATGCTCGACGTCGGGGTCCAGCGGAATCCGCCCACGCTGGGGCTTCAGCCCGAAGAGGGAGCAGTAGGCGGCGGGATAGCGAATCGACCCGGCGCCGTCCGAGGCGGTCGCGGCCGCGGCCAGGCCGGCGGCGACCGCCGCTCCGCTGCCTCCCGAGGACCCTCCGGGGGTCCGTTGCGGGTTCCACGGGTTGCGCGTGATGCCCCAGGCCGGCGACTCGGTCAGCAGCGCGAAGGCGAGCTCCGGGAGGTTGGTCTTGCCGATCACGATCGCGCCGGCGCCCCGGAGGCGCTTGATCATCTCCGAGTCCTCGCGTGCGGGCTCATCCACGCAGCCGGTGCCGTGGGTGGTCAGCTCGCCCGCGACGTTCACCGAGTCCTTGACCGCGATCGGCACCCCGAGCAGCGGCGCCTCTTCGCCCTTGGCCCGCCGGCTCGCGGCCTCCTCCGCCTCCGTTCGCGCTCGATCCGCCAGCACCACGCGGAACGCGTTCAGCTTGCGGGTCGAGTCGCTCGATCCGCTCGAGATAGAGGTCGACCAACTCCTGCGGGGAGACCTCGCCGGCGCGCACCAGCTCGGCCTGGCGGGCCACCCCCGCGAACGCGACCTCCGTGCCCTCCACGGACGCGGACTCTATCCGCCGCCGGCAGGCGGAATCAGCAGCCGGCCTCGATCGATTCGGCGCCTGTGGCCCCGACGGAGTCCAGCCGCTCGCGTGCCACGTCAGGGCACGGTGCGCCGGCGCGATGAAAGGCTGTGGCGATGAGCGACGCCCAACTGATCCTGGTCGCGGGCGCCCTGCTCGCTGCGGGGATCTGCGCCGCGTTGCTCGCGGGCCGCCTTCGGCTGCCGGGGCTCGTCCTCTTCCTGGGCTTGGGGATGGCGATCGGCTCGGACGGGGCCGGGTGGATCGAGCTCAGCGACTACGAGCTCGCTCGAACGATCGGCGTGATCGCCCTTGCGCTGATCCTGTTCGAGGGCGGTCTCACCTCTGGCTTCCACGAGATTCGCCCGGTGCTGCGGCCCGCGATCACGCTGGCGGTCCTGGGGACGATCGTCACCGCGCTGATCACCGGCCTGGCGGCGGCCTGGCTGCTCGACTTCTCCACGCTCGAGGGGCTGTTGCTGGGCTCGATCCTCGCCGCGACCGACGGGGCGGCGATCTTCGCGTTGCTGCGCGGCTCGACGTTGAAACGGAAGCTGGCGCGGACGCTCGAGGCCGAGTCCGGGCTGAACGACCCGGTTGCGGTGCTGCTGGTGCTGGGGTTCATCGATTGGATCCAAAAGCCCGACTACGGCATCGCGAACATGGCCTGGCTGTTCGCGCGCGAGCTCGGCATCGGCTTGGCGGTCGGGCTCGCCCTGGGCGCCGCCGCCGTGTGGATGTTCAGGCGCCTGAACCTGGCGACCTCGGGCCTCTATCCCGTGGCCTCGATCGCCACCGCCGCCCTCGCCTACGGCGGGGCCGCAGTCCTCCACGGATCGGGCTTTCTGTCCGTCTATCTGGTGGGGCTGGCGCTCGGCACCGCCCACATACCCGCCAAGCGCACGATCACCGCCTTTCACGAGGGTCTCGCCTGGGTGGCGCAGATCGCCCTCTTCCTGACGCTGGGGCTCCTCGTCTTCCCGAGCCAGCTCGGCGACGTGCTCCTCGAGGGGACGCTGGTGGCATTGGTCGTCCTGCTCGTCGCCCGACCCCTGGCCACCGTCCTGGCGACCGCCTTCGAGCGCTACACGAACCGTGAGCGCTTCGTCCTCGGCTGGGCGGGCCTCCGCGGAGCAGTGCCGGTGGTGCTCGCGACCTTTCCCCTGATCAGCGGGATCCCGCACAGCCTGGAGTTCTTCAACATCGTCTTCTTCGCGGTGGTGATCTCCACCGTCCTCCAGGGGACCACGTTCGAGCCCCTCGCCGCGGCGCTCGGAACGACCAGCGCGGAGCCCGCCCTGCCCAGGCCCCTCGCCGAGACGGGGACGGTTCGCGCGCTCGGGGCCGAGGTGGTCGAGTACGCGGTCGGCGAGCGCGATTCGATCGCCGGCCGCCGGGTCCGCGAGCTCGGGCTCCCGCGCGAGGCGCTGGTCAACGTGATCGTGCGCGACGGCGAGGCGATCCCCCCGCGCGGCTCAACGCGCATCGAGGCCGAGGACCGCCTGCACGTGCTTGTTCGCAAGGAGGTGGCTCCCGAGTTCTCGGACCTGATCGAGCGCTGGCGAACTGGCCCGAGGGGATCGACCGCGAAGCCGCGCACGAGGTTTCCCGGCCACCCACCCGTGTTCAGCGTGCGGCCGTGGAGCGCGGCCGACGGCGATCCCGCCCGTCCCAAGGCGGTGGGCGGAAAGGTGGTGGTCGAACACCTGCGAAGCCGCCACGACCAGCCCGGCTCGGTTGTTGCCCTGGAGGACGGCCGCTACGGGGTCACCGGCTCGCTTCTGATCGTGGGCAGCGCGAGGCAGGTGCGCCGCCAGGCGCTCAAGTGCATGCGCCAGACGGACGACGAGACGGAGCGCGCCTGGTGGCAGGAGGTGATCGGCGCGCTCGCGGTCTGAGCGATCAGATCGGCTGAGTCGCCGGGCGGACCAGGATCTCGTTCACGTCCACGTGCTGCGGCTCCGAGAGGGCGTAGAGGACGGCGCGGGCGAGGTCGTCGTCCTCGAGCGCGTTCTGGGGGCGCTGGTCGAAGAACTCGGTATCGGTCATGCCGGGCTCGACCACCGTCACCCGGATGCCCGAGTTGTCGTGCATCTGGCGAAGCTCGGAGCGAAGTGCCTCCCCGATCGCGCCCACGGCCCATTTGGTCGCCGAGTAGAGCGAGCCCGGCAAGACGCGGCGCCCTGCGACCGAGCTGGTGAGCACGTAGTGGCCCGTACCGCGCTCGAGCAGGTGGGGGAGGGTCGCGCGGATCGTCAAGGCGACCCCGAGCACGTTGGTCAGCACCATCGAGCGCCAATGCTCGGGCGACTCCTCCAGGAAGCCCCGCGAGGCGCCGAAGCCGGCGTTGGCGAACACGGCGTCGATCCGCCCCAGCCCGTCGAGCGTCGCCTGCGCGAGCGCCTGGACGTCGTCCCATTCAGACACGTCGCAGCGCACCGCGATCGCGCGGCCCGGCCCTCCCAGCTCCGCTGCGAGTTTCTCGAGCCGGTCCTCTCGCCGAGCGCCCAGGGCCAGCCGGTAGCCGGCCGAGGCCGCCAGCCGCGCGGTGGCGGCACCGATGCCGCTCGAGGCGCCGGTGATCAGGAGGACTGGGTCATCCGTCACGGCGGCCGAGTCTACGCTGCCATAATCGCAGCGCCTCCCCGATGGATCCCGCGCTCAAACGGAAGATCCGGCTGATCGTCGCCCTCGGCGCCGCGGTGCTCCTGGCCGTTGCGCTCGTCTACACGTCGTTCAACGCCTCCACCCAGGCCAAGGAGCCCTCGGAGCTCCTGCACGCGTCGTCCGACAGCTCCTACGAGATGACCGGGGTGGTCGTCCCGGGCTCCATCGAACGCCATGGCTCCGTGCTCGGCTTCAGGGTCGCCGACCGCGACGACTCCAAGGTTTCGATCCCCGTGCGCTACACCGGCGAGGTCCCGGATCCGTTCGCCGACGGCCGCGAGGTGATCGTGAGCGGAAAGGTGGCGGATGGCACCTTCATGGCCGAGCGGGACAGCCTGATCACCAAGTGCCCGTCGAAGTACGCGACCGAGGCCAAGCAGGACCCCCAGCACGTGATCATCACCAAGTGATCACCCTCGGCGCCGCGTGCCTCGTCCTGGCCCTCGCGGTGGCCGTCTACGGGATCGTCGCCGCGCTGGCCGGAACGAGGGGCGAGCGCCGCTTCACCGACTCGGCTCGCCGGGCGACGTATGCGCTCGCCGCTCTGCTGACGCTCTGCGTCGTGGTGATCGAGGCGGCCTTCGTCCGCACCGACCTCTCGCTGAAGGTGGTGGCGGACCACTCCTCGACCACGACGCCCGACTTCTACAAGCTGACCGCGATGTGGTCGAGCCAGGAGGGGTCGCTGCTCCTCTGGGCCTGGGTGCTCTCGCTGACCTCGTCGGCGGTGCTGTTCACGACCCGTAACAAGCATCGCGAGATCGCACCATGGGCGACCGCTGTCCTGATGGGCCTCGGCGCGTTCTTCGTCAGCCTGATGCTGTTCGACGCCAACCCGTTCGCGCGTCTCGATCCCGCGCCGCCCGAGGGCGCGGGCCTCGAGCCGCTCCTCCGCCATCCGGCGATGGCGATCCACCCGCCGATGCTCTACTCGGGCTACGTCTTCTTCTCGATCCCGTTCGCGTTCGCGATCGGGGCGCTCGTCACCCGACGCCTGGACGCGAGCTGGATCCGGGCCACCCGGCGCTTCGCGCTGATCGCGTGGCTCCTGTTGGGTGTCGGGATCCTGCTCGGCGCGCGGTGGTCGTACTCGGAGCTCGGCTGGGGCGGCTACTGGGGGTGGGACCCGGTGGAGAATGCCTCGCTGATGCCGTGGCTGGCGGGCACCGCGTTACTGCACTCGGTGATGGTCCAGGAGCGCCGCGGCATCCTCCGGGTATGGAACGTGAGCCTTGTCTGCGGCACCTTCGCGCTCGCGCTCCTCGGCACCTTCCTGGTCCGCTCGGGCATCCTGCAGTCGATCCACGCCTTCGGCGCCTCCACGGTCGGCGGGCCGCTCCTGGCGCTGATCGCGGTGGTCGTCGTCGGGTCCGCGCTATTGATCGTCTCGCGCCTCGACGACCTTCGCTCCGAGAAGCGGATCGACTCGCTTCTCTCACGCGAGGCGATCTTCCTGGTCAACAACCTGCTGCTCGTCGGGCTCGCGGCGGTGATCTTCTGGGGCACGTTCTTCCCCTTGATCTCGGAGCTCTTCACTGGACAGAAGGCGTCGCTCGCCGCTCCCTGGTTCGACCGCTACACGACGCCGCTGGCGATCCTGCTCGTCCTGTTCACCGGGATCGGGCCGCTCTTCGCCTGGCGGCGCGTCAGCATGGGCGCCGCGAGGCGGCTGGTTGCCCGACCCACAATGGTCGCCCTCGTGGCCGCGGTGGGGCTGTTCGCGTTCACCGATGCGCGCTCGAAGCCGCTGGCGCTGCTCCTGTTCGCACTCGCCGCCTTCGCGCTGGCCGCCCTGGTCCAGGAGTTCGCCCGTGGAGCCGGCGCCTACCGGTCACTTGCCGGCGGCTCGTACGCGCGCGCGCTCGTCGCCCTGTTCGCGCGCAACCGGCGGCGCTACGGCGGTTACGTGGTCCACGCCGGCCTGGCCGTGCTCCTGATCGCCGTGGCCGCGTCGTCGAGCTTCCAGACCAGCCGCGACCTGCGGCTGCGCCCGGGCCAGTCGGCCACCGTGGACGACTACCGGTTCACGTATGACAAGCCGACGGCCGAGATCGACCCGGCGGAGCAGCGGCTCACCTTCGGGTCGGTGCTCACGGTCACCAAGGACGGCCGGCCGTACACGACCCTCTACCCCTCGCGCAACTACTACGCGGGGGCGGCAGGGACCGGTGGAGGCCCGGTGCGGAGCTTCTTCGAGGGTCAGGCGACGAGCGAGGTGGGGCGAAAGACAACCGTCGGGGGCGACGTGTGGACTGCGATGCAGCCCGATTTGACGGAGTTCGACCCGATCATCAACGGCGCCGACCGCCGTTTGAGGAAGGTCGCCCGCGGCGTCTCGCCGACCAACGCCCGGGCGGGCCAGGCGCTCGGCTACCTCCAGGGGCTTGCGGTGAGGGCGATCGAGAAGCGCTACCTGGAGCAAACGCCGCCGGCGACCTTCCGTGTCAACGTGAACCCGCTGGTCAGCTGGATCTGGGTCGGCGGGGGGATCGCGGTGATCGGGGGGCTGGTCGCCATCTGGCCCACCGCGGCTGCCGGGCGGCGGCGCGTCTCGGACGTCTATGCGGCGCGTCTTGCGCGCGACCTGGGCCGCGCCTAGGTCGAGCCGCACGGCTCGGTCGTAGCCTTCAGCCGGTGGAGCTCCTCCTCGCGCTGGTGATCGTCGCCGTCCTCGCCTGGTTCGTGACCGCTCCGCTGCGGCGAACGGACGAGGAGGCCGAGGCGGCGGGGGCGCGGAGCGAGGACCCGGCAATCGCCGAGCTCGAGGCGCGAAAGGAGGCCAAGTACCGCGAGATCCGTGACGCCGAGCTCGACCGCGAGCAGGGCAAGCTCTCGGAGGCCGACTGGAGGCGCCAGGACGGCGAGCTCCGGCGCGACGCGATCGAGATCCTCAAGGCCCTGGACGAGGCTCGCCGGTCGGCCGTCAAGTCCCAGGCCTCCTGACCCCGGCGGTCAGCTCGCGCTCTTCCCTAGACTCCCCGAGCGATGGAGACCGTGCTCGGCGTAGTCCAGGTGATCATCTCCGTGGTCCTGATCTTCCTCGTGCTCCTGCACTCGGGGAAGGACGCGGGCCTGTCCGGCGCCTTCGGGATCGGCCAGTCGGGGAGCGCCTTCGGAGGGGGCTCGCTGGTCGAGCGCAACCTCGACCGCTGGACCATCTTCTTCGGGATCCTGTTCGTGATCAACACCCTCGTCCTGCTGAAGATCTGAGCCGGGCAGGCCCGGGCCTAGCGGTCGTTTGCCGCCCCTTGCACACCAGCCGGTCCGACGATAGGTTGCCCCAGCGCCGGTCGGTTTCGGACGGTGGAACCGGACCAGCATCGAAAGGAGCTGAAGCTTCATGAAGCAGACGCGGAGCCTCGCTGCTCGGGCAGGGCGCTGGAGCGCGACCCATCGCAAGAAGGCGATCTGGGGTTGGCTCGCGTTCGTGTTCGTCGCGTTTGCGATCGGCGGCGCGGTCGGCACGGAGACGCTCCAGTCGCGACGAGCTGGGGTCGGCGAGTCCGGGCGCGCCGACCGGACGATCGACGAGGCGTTCCCGAAGGAGCGCCGAGGAGCTCGTCCTGATCCAGAGCGACACGCGAACGGCGACCGACCCGAGCTTCCGCGCGGTGGTGGCCGACGTGCAGCGCCGCCTGGCGAAGGTGCCCTACACCAAGGCCTTCGAGAGCCCCTACGCGCCGGGCAATCGCGGGCAGATCTCCGCGGACGGGCGCTCCGCCCTGCTCCGCTTCGAGATCGCCGGCGACGACACCGAGTCGCAGGATCGCGTCGGTGCGGCGCTGGCGGCCGTCAGCGCGGCGCAGGCCGCCAATCCGGAGTTCACGATCGAGCGAGTTCGGCGACGCCAGCGTCGAGAAGCAGCTCGGAGACTCGATCAGCGACGACTTCAAGCAGGCGCTCGTCACGTCGCTGCCGATCACCCTGCTGATCCTGCTGATCGCCTTCGGCGCCCTGGTCGCGGCGGGCGTGCCGCTCCTGCTGGCGCTCACCGCGGTGCTGGCGACGATCGGCCTGATGGGCCCGATCAGCCACATCGCGCCGGTGGACGAGTCGATCAACGAGGTGATCCTGCTGATCGGCCTCGCGGTGGGCGTCGACTACTCGATGTTCTACCTGCGCCGCGAGCGCGAGGAGCGCGAATCGGGCCGCAGCGAGGAGGCCTCGCTGGCGGCCGCGGCGGCGACCTCGGGCCGCGCGGTGCTGATCTCCGGCCTCACGGTGATGGTCGCGATGGCGGGGATGTACCTGGCCGGGGCACCGACCTTCACGTCGTTCGCCACCGGCACGATCATCGTCGTGGCGGTGGCGGTGGTGGGCTCGCTCACCGTCCTGCCCGCGATCCTCGCCTGGCTCGGCGACCGGGTCGAGAAGGGCGGCGTCCCGATCATCAAGGACCAGCCGTGGAACGCCGGCGAGAGCGGCACTGTGGTCGCGGATCCTGAACCCGGTCCTGCGCCACCCGGTGGTCTCGACCCTGGCTGCCGGCGGTCTTGCTGGTCGTCCTCGCGATTCCCGCCTTCAGCCTCCACACGGCGAACCCGGGCGTCGAGTCGCTGCCGCAGGACTCTCGCGTGATCAAGACCTACAACAAGATCCAGGAGGCCTTCCCGGGCGGCCCGATCCCGGCGGTGGTCGCGGTCAGCGCCGACGACGTGACCTCGCCCGAGGTGAAGGCCGCGATCGCCGAGCTGCGCAAGCCAGGCCGCCGCGAACCCGAACTTCCAGCAGCCGATCACGACCGACATCAGCCCCGATCGCACCGTCGCCCAGGTCAGCATCCCGCTGGCCGGAGACGGCAGCAACTCGCAGTCGAACGGCGGCGCTGGCGGAGCTCCGCGACAACGCTCATCCCGGCCACGATCGGCGCGGTCCCGGGCGCGACGGCCGACGTGACCGGCTACACGGCCGACTCGAAGGACTTCAACGACACGCTGAAGTCGCACGTGCCGCTCGTGTTCGGCTTCGTGCTGACGGCGGCGTTCCTGCTGCTGCTGTTCACGTTCCGCTCGATCGTGATCCCGCTCAAGGCGATCGTGCTCAACCTGCTCTCGGTCGGCGCGGCCTACGGGGTCCTCGTCTGGATCTTCCAGGAGGGACACCTGGAGTCGGTGCTCGACTTCAAGTCGAACGGCGCGATCGTCGTCCTGGATGCCGCTGTTCCTGTTCGTGGTCCTGTTCGGGCTCTCGATGGACTACCACGTGTTCATCCTCACGCGGATCCGCGAGGCGTTCGACCGCGGCATGGCCGACCGACGAGGCGGTGGCGCACGGGATCAAGACCACCGCCGGGCGTCGTGACCAGCGCCGCGGTCGTGATGATCGCGGTGTTCGCGATCTTCGCCACCCTCTCGCTGATCATCTTCAAGCAGCTGGGCGTCGGGCTGGCGGTGGCGGTGCTGATCGACGCGACGATCATCCGCGGCGGTGCTGCTGCCGGCGACGATGAAGCTGCTGGGCGACTGGAACTGGTACCTGCCGAGGTGGCTGGAGTGGCTGCCCCACGTCACCCACGAGCCCGAGCTGGAGCCGGTCGAAGCGGACGAGGAAGAGCCGCCTCGAAGGGGGCCCGAGCCGGAGCCGGGCGCCCATCAGGCCTGAAGCCCGTCACGAAGCGCCGACCAAAAAGCCTTCTTTCGATGCTGTGCGCTACGGCGCCCCATCCGGGCCGCCAGGTTCGCGGGCTTCTTGAACTCGATTGCCCGCTGCACTCAGGGCGCGGCTTTCCACAGCTCGAAGCCATGTGTCGGCTCGCGAGCCCGGAAGTAGACGCTGCCGGCGAAGTTCACGAACGCATCGGGGTAGGAGCTCGCGTGCCCCGGATCGATGTCCTGCACAAGGCCGGTCCCGGCCGCGGTGCCGTCCGAGCTCCAGAGCTCGCGGCCGTCCGGGCCGTCGTCGGCCGAGAGGAAGATGGTGCCGGCGACTCCTCGGAGCCTTCGCTTCGTGCGGGGGGAGGAGCCGCGGAAGCCGGGGCGGATGTCCTCGACCAGCTTCGTCGCCGCGGACGTACCGTTTGATACCCAGAGCTCTCGGCCATGAGTCGATTCGGTGGCCGAGAAGAAGAGGCTGCCGCCCGAGCTGGTCAGCGGATCGGGACTCGAGTCGCCGGTCGGGTCGATGTCCTTGACCAGCGCCGTGCCGGCGCCTGTGCCGTTGGACTTCCACAGCTCAAGGCCGTGGGCTGGGTCGCGTGCCCTGAACAGGGCCGTGCCGCCGACGTTGAGGAGCTGCACCGGCGAGCCGTCTCCAGCGCCGATGTTGATGTCCTTCACCAGCGTCGTCCCGGGCCCGCTGCCGTCGGACCGCCACAGCTCGAAGCCGTGGCTGCCGTCGTCGGCGTCGAAGAGGAGCGTGCCGCCGACGTTCGTGAGCCAGGTGGGGTTCGAGCTGGGGGCTCCCGAGCGAATGTCCTTGACGAGCGTCGTCCCGGCACCGCTACCGTCGGACCTCCACAGCTCGAAGCCGTTGCTTCCGTCGCCGGCCGCGAAGAGGAGCGTGCCGCCGATGTTCGTGAGCCCGTAGGGCGCCGAGCTGTTCACGCCCGAGCGGATGTCCTTGACCATGCTCGTCCCGGCGGCCGTGCCGTCGGACCGCCAGAGCTCCTGTCCGTGAGCATTGTCGAAGGCACTAAAGAAGAGGGTGCCCCCGACGTTGGTGAGGATCTGGGGGAACGAGCCGGCACTGCCGGGGTTCAAGTCCTCGACGAGCTCGGTTCCGGCGGCGGTGCCGTCTGACCGCCATAGCTCGAAGCCGTGGGTGCCGTCGTCGGCGCTGAAGAAGAACGTGCCGGCGACGTTCACGGACTGCAGGGGTCCGGCCGAGTTCACGCTTCCGGGGTATGACCCCGCGCTCCCCGGGTTGATGTCCTCGACCAACGTCGTGCTGGCATCGGTGCCGTCGGACTTCCATAGCTCGACGCCCCGCGCGTCGTCCTTGGCCGCGAACAGGAGCGTGCCGCCGACGTCCGTGAGCACCCGGGGGAGCGAGCCCCCGCTGCCGGGATTGATGTCCTTGATCTGGGTCGCGGTGGGGGCGGCGAGCGCCGTGGTGGCGAACACCAGTCCCACAGTGGAGACGACCACCAAGGGGAGTCTCAGCTTCCATACCAGCCGCATCAGCGGCTTCCACACCACGCTCCGACTATCTCACTCGCTCACCGGACGTGTCAACCCTTGGGCACACGCGGCCGCCTCGGATTCCGCGCCGGGAGTACGGTGAGCGCATGGCCCCGCCGGCCCTCGCCCGCGAGCTCGAGTCGATCCCGGTCGGCCTGCCCCCCGGGCTCGAGGTGCAGTGGCTCGGGGTCTCCGGGTACCGCCTCTCCTATGAGGGCGTGTCGCTGTTCGTCGATCCCTATGTGTCACGCGTTCCGCTGCGCGCCCTGCTTCTCCGCCGGCCCGCGTTGCCGGACCCGGCGATGCTCGACCGCTACGTATCGGCGCCGGGGCCGGTCGCGGGGGTGCTGGTCGGCCACACCCACTTCGATCACGTGATCGACGTTCCGGCGCTCGTTCGGCGCTTCGACTCGAAGGCCTACGGATCCGCCTCCCTGAATCACCTGATGCGACTCCACGGCATGGGTGAGCGGGCTGTGGAGGTGGTGCCCGACCGGCCGTACGAGCTCGGCCCGTTCGTCGTGTCGCTTCGTCCGCAGCCGCCATTCGAAGCTCCTGTTCGGGCGGAGGGTCCCGTTCGACGGCGAGTTGACCTGCGACCACCTCGACGGGCTCTGTCCGAGCGCCTACAAGTGCGGCCAGGTGTGGGGGATTCGGATCGAGGTCGCCGGCGTGAGCCTCTACCACCAGGGCAGCGCCGATCTCGACGACGAGGCGCTCGGCAGCGCGCCGGTGGACGTCTTCCTGGCCGGCGTTGCGGGGCGCAGCGTCACGCCGCGCTACTGGGAGCGCGTCCTGCCGCGGCTGGATCCGAGGGTGGTGGTGCCCACCCACTACGACGACTTCTTCGCGCCGCTGGGGGCGGCGCCGAAGCTGGTCCGGCGGGTGAACCTCGACGCGGTACCCGACGAGGTGGCGGCCGTGTCCCGCGACGCGACCGTGGCCGCCCTCCGCCGCATCGACCTACGATGAGGCCGACCTCTAGGCGGCGGACAGGTAGGACTCGAGGCGATCCGCGAGCTCTCGCGGGCGGCTGAGCGCGGGCGTGTGGCCGCCGTCGATCTCGTCAGGGGTGATCCCAAGGCGCTCGCGGACCATCCGGCGAGCCCAGTCGGCCGGGAAGAAGCGATCCTCGCGGCAGAGCACGTACCTCGTCTGCACCGCCGGCCAGGCATCGAGCGGCCACCGCTCCAGCATCGGGGTGTCGGATTGAGCCCTTCCCCGCTTGAGCGCCTCCGCCGCGAGCTCCGGTGAAACGTCGTGCATGAAGACGGCGATCTCGTCATCGAAGTGCTCCCGGTCGGCGATGGCTTCCTCGTAGCCGGTGTTCACCCACCACTGCTCGCCGGTCTCGCCCGGGGACGGGACCATTCCCGCCACCAGCACCAGCAGATCCACGGGTATCCGATCGCAGACGAGCGGAGCGGTGAAGGCGCCCAGCGACTGCGCCACCACCACGACGTCGGTGCGCTCGCCGATCGCGGCCACCACCGTGTCCGCGTAGGCCGACAGCCCGGCCAACTCGTCGTCGCAGGGCAGGTCCACCGCCACCGTCCGGTGGCCCCGCTCCTCGAGCTCCGCGGCAAGCAGATGCCAGTACCAGGCGCTGTCACCGGCGCCGTGGATCAGGGCGAAGGTGGCCATGCGTGCAGCGTAGTCGGCAGAAATCGTCGTTGATCCGGAGGGACGTCAGGATGACCGGCGCATCCGCCATCCGTCGCAAGGTAGCTTGCCCGACGATGCGGAGGAGGCACTGGCTCGCGATCCTGGGATGTGTGGCCGCGCTGCTGGTCGTGGCGTCGCCGGTTCACGCGTTCAACGCCGCCCGGGAGGCGGACAACTTCTCGAAGATCAACGAGCGCGAGCGTTACATCACCCTGACGCCCGGGTTTCAGACCAGGCTTCAGCAGCAGAACGCACAGGACGCGGTCGACTACCCGCTGATCGCCGCCAACGACCCGGAGCGCAACTTCGCCGCCAACATCTGCGCGCACCGGAAGAACGAGTGCGCCGGCGATGTTCGCCTTTACGGGTGGCAGAAGAACGGCTTCGGGCTGAAGCACCCCGTTTTGTTCACGGCCCGCGACGGCGCCACGATCTCCGGGACGGTCTGGGCAACGCGCGCGGGACCCCCGAACCGCCCCGGCATCGTGATCACGACGGGCTCGGTGCAGGCTCCTGAGACGCTCTACTGGGGGCTCGCTGCGACCCTCGCCAAGCACGGCTACGTCGTCCTGACCTACGACGTTCAGGGTCAGGGTCGCTCCGACACGTTCGGCCAGGGCCCGGACCAGCAGGAGGGCGTGCCTGCTCAGGCCGGCCAGCCGTTCTACGACGGCACGGAGGACGCCCTCGACTTCCTGCTCTCGAGCCCGAAGCGTCGGTTTAAGCCGCAGCCAAGCTGCGGCAACGCGAACGGCGGAGTGCCAAAGAGTCACTTCGGCAAGCAAAAGCGCCGCGTCGAGGCGGGCCTGAACGCCCCCTACAACCCGTTCTGGAGGAAGGTCGACCGCTCGCGCATCGGGATCGCCGGGCATTCGCTCGGCGCGGGCGCCGTCTCCTACATCGGGCAGCTGGACCCCCGCGTGGACGCGATCGTCGCCTGGGACAACCTCAGCCCGCCGGACACCCATCCCGCCTGTCCGTCGCACTCCTCGCCGCGTCCCGACAACCCGGCGATCACGAAGCCGGCGCTCGGCGTTTCGGGCGACTACTTCCTGGTCCCGGAGCCCTACACATCGGACCCCGATCCGCAGGCGAAGAACCAGGGCTTCCTGGCCTATGAGCGGGCGGGCGTGGATTCGATGGAGGCGACGATCCGCGGCGGAACCCATTACGAGTTCTCCTTCCTCCCCGGCAACACCCTGCCGTACCCGCTGGGGACCGCGACGCTGCGCGGCATGGACATGGTGGCGTGGTACACGACCGCATGGTTCGACCGTTACGTCAAGTGCGGGGACGATCAGGGCTGTGAACGCCGCGCCGACGCCCGCCTACTCAGTGACCGCTGGCGTCACGACGCACGAGGCGGGGAAGTCGACCCCAATGGCGACTCCAACCTCTACTCCTTCTATCACCGCTCTCGATACGACCTCCGGGTGCCCGGGATGGGGCGCAAGAGCTGCGCGAACATGCGCGCCGGCTGTCCGAGCATGAGCCCCGACGGCCTGCCGCCGAACTACCACTTCCTCGTTGACGCCACGAGGCCCGACGCCCCCTTGGACCGGGCCGAGGCCCTCGAAGCCGCCGGGCTGCGGGAGTAGCGACCGCCGGTTTTTCTTGAGCCCGGCCTGTTGGGACCACGAGCCACGGTAAGCCTTGGATCGCCACGGCCGCCGAAACGACGAAACCCCAGCGTTAGCTGGGGCTTCCCCATGCGCCCGAGAGGAGTCGAACCTCCACGGCCCGTTAGGACCACAAGGCCTCAATCCCACCTAGGCAGTGGTCTCGGGCTGCTCCGTCGCCTGACTAGGCGTGGCCTCCTGGTCCGCCTTGGTCTCAGTTGAGGGCCAGATTGGTACCGGTATTGGTGCCCGCGTGGACCCATTACAGCTAGGCTCGCGCCATGCCGGAACGCCGCCTCGTGCTCGCAGCGATGATCGCCCTCGTGATCTTGGTGTTGGCCTTCATCGGCTTCGTCCTCTTCGGCATCGCAGTCTGGATCGTGGATGTCAGTCGGCCCTTCTCCGAGATTCAACATCCCGCCCACCACTCGGCGTTTGTGCAGGCCGCTAGGGATGTAGCTGGGCCGCTCGTGATCGCTGGGGTAGTGGTCGGCGCGGTCGTCTTTGTGTTCAGAGGTGACGTGAAGCGAAGCTTTCGGCGCAGGGGCCAACCCTCGCGCTCCGTGGACTGATTGAAGGTCCGCGCGGGGGGTCGGGGCGCTCAATCCAACTGAGGACTTAGTCCCTCGCAGCCGCTAGGCGGTGGGGATAAACGGGAGGGGATAGGGTGTCGCGCCCGTGAACTTCCACGAAGCGAGGCACCCATGAGAGCTTTCCTCACGCTCGTCGCGATCGCGGCGGTGGGACTTATTGCGGCCGCCCCTGCAGGCGCCAAGACGAAGAATGAGTCGTTCACGTTGGGCGACGCGAACGTGATCGGACCGGTGCACATCCGCGGCGACGTTGCGAAGGTGCATGCGCGGTACTCGTGCGATGTCGGCGACCACATCTGGGTGTCCGTGAAGCAAAACGCAGCGGCTGACATCGATCCGTCCGTTTCGGCGGAGGGCTCGGGATTCGGTGGCGCGGCCAGTGCCTGGTGGCAGAGCCATCGCGGCTCCTTCACCTGCGATGGCAAGCGGCATGTGGCGTGGTTCACGGTCGACACGGTCGAACAGGGCAGCCGCGGACAGCTCAAGAAGGGCTGGGGCTGGGTCCAGTTCTGTATCACCAACGGCGACGACCTGAGTGCGATTCGCATGGAGTGGTCGAGAGTCGTGAAGAACCGCTAGGGACGCACCCGAGGGCGAGCAGCAGCCGGATTCGCGGCCCTGCGGCCCACCCAGCGGATGGAGCACGGGTGCCATGGCCGGCTGAAATGACGAAAACCCCGCCGAAGCGGGGCTTTCTCAATGCGCCTGAGAGGAGTCGAACCTCCACGGCCCGTTAGGGCCACAAGGCCCTCAACCTTGCGCGTCTACCAGTTCCGCCACAGGCGCCGGTGAGAGCACGATTCTAGACTGGGCCGCGAACCCCTTGCTTCCGTCCGTGAGAGGGTCTAGGCTACGAACATGTGTTCCCGTGAGAAGACGATGACCAACCGGCGATAGCCACCGGCGGAGGTGACCGAGACAGTGGACCTGACCAAGCGCCAGAAGGAGATCTTCGACTACATCCGCCGCTACGCCTCGAAGTACGGGTATCCGCCGACGGTCAGGGAGATCGGCAAGGCGGTCGGCCTCCATTCGTCCTCCACCGTCCACGCCCACCTCGCGAACCTGGAGAAGGTCGGTCTCCTGCGCCGTGATCCGACCAAGCCGCGCGCGATCGAGCTTCTGGTCGATCGAGCGAAGCGAGCCATGGGCCGTTCGGGCCTGCCGCTCGTGGGCGAGGTTGCGGCGGGCGAGCCGGTGCTGGCCGAGGAGAACGTCCAGGAGTACCTCGAGGTGCCCTCGGCGATCGGTGGCGCGGAGGGCGACTACGTGCTGCAGGTCAAGGGCGACTCGATGAAGGACGCGGGAATCCTCGAGGGCGACTACGTCGTGGTGCAGCGGGCCGAGGATGCGACCAACGGCACGGTTGTCGTCGCCATGATCGAGGACGAGGCGACGGTGAAGCGTTTTTACCGCGAGAAGGACCGCGTGCGGCTGCAGCCCGCGAACAAGGCCTACAAGCCGATCCGTACCCGCGATGCGAAGGTGCTCGGCCGGGTGGTCGGAGTGCTCAGGAGGTTGTGAGCGTGACGGCTGTCGCAACCGGCGAGCGCGCCCTCGCGGAGCGACCGCCGACGGAGGCCCCGGTGCCCAAGCTCTTCGAGCCTGGTGGGTTGACGCTCGAGGACGTCGTCCTCGGCGTGTGGGAGGACCTGGCCGCGCGCGGCCGCGCCGAGTGCCCCGTCTGCGGTGGCTCGCTGGCTACGGCCGGCGGTTGCGACACCTGCGGCTCCGAGCTCAGTTGAGCAGGGCGCGGCTCCGTCGGAGCCGCGCAAATTGACCAGTTCGGCACCAATTGTCTACGGACGGGGCCTACACTTGACGGCGTAGGCCATGCAGTCGCGGGGGAGGTGATCCCTCGAGGAAAGTCCGGACACCACAGGGCAAGGACGGTCGGTAACCCCGACCCGGCGAAAGCCGCGGGAAAGTGCCACAGAAAACACACGGCCAATGGCGCGGCCACACGTGAGCCGCGCACAGGCAAAGGTGAAATGGTGCGGTAAGAGCGCACCGGCGCCGCGGTGACGTGGCGCGTCAGGGCAAACCCCGTCCGGTGCAAGGCCGAGCAGGACCGATGACCCGGCCCGGAGAGGTCCAGGTGGGCCGCAGGATCCCGGTGAACGGGATCCCGCCGGGGCCCAGGCCCCGGCGAGACAGATGACGGCACACGACAGAATCCGGCTTACAGGCCTGCTACGGAGAGCCCCCGCGTGACGCGGGGGCTCTCTACTACTTAGTGCTGGCTTGACCGCCCGCGGCGCCGGTGGTAGGTTCGCCCGGAATCCCCGGAAGGTAGGGGGGAAGGAGTGACCAGGCCACCGATGAGGGCGCCAAGGACCGCAAGAGGCGCCGCCGTCCTGGTCGCTGCCATGGTGGTCGGCGTCGTCTTCTCAGCTGGGGCGCAAGCCGCCCCAGGGGACCTCGACCTGACGTTCTCTGGCGACGGCCAGCAGACGACCAGCTTCGCTGGTTCCGGCGACGACGGGGCGACCGGCGTGGCGCTCCAGGGTAACGGCAAGATCGTCGCGGTCGGTCACGCTCGCGGCGGCCAGGGAAGTCGCTTCGCGTTGGCTCGCTACAACCACGACGGGTCGCTCGACACCACCTTCTCCGGCGGTGGCAGGCAGACAACCGACTTCGGGGGCCTCGCCTCGCGGGCGAACGGGGTGGCGTTCACGCCCGGCAAGATCGTCGCGGTCGGCTCCGCCGGCACCGACAACGACGCCGACTTCGCGCTCGCCCGCTACAAGCCCGACGGCTCGCTCGACAGGAGCTTCTCCGGCGACGGCAAGAAGAGGACCCAATTCCCCTTCGGCAGCGAGGCGACCGGGGTGGCGATCCAGGGCAACGGCAAGATCGTGGTGGTCGGGGCCGCCGGTAACGGCGAATTTGCGCTCGCTCGCTACAAGCCCAACGGCTCGCTCGACACGAGCTTTTCCGGCGACGGCATGCAGACGACCGACTTCTACGAGACCTACAGCGAGAGCGCGACCGGAATGGCGCTACAGGGCGACGGCAAGATCGTCGCGGTCGGTGCCGCGTATGATCGCTACTACGGCCGCCTCGTGCTTGCCCGCTACAGGCTCAACGGGTCGCTCGACACGAGCTTCTCCGGCGACGGCAAGTCGGGGATCGCATTCAACATCTACGGCGGCGGGGCGACAGGGGTGGCGCTCCAGGGCGACGGCAAGATCGTCGCGGTTGGCGGCGGCGGCGAGGTCAGCGACTTCGCGCTCGCCCGCTTCAACCCCGACGGGTCGCTCGACACGAGTTGAGACGACCGGCTCCGGGGGCCTGGCGCTCGGGGTGGCGATCCAGCCCGATGGCAAGATCGTGGCGGTCGGCTACGGCGAGAACTTCGGGGTAGCCCGCTACAACCCCGACGGCTCGCTCGACAGGACCTTCGCCGGCGACGGCACTCAGGCGGCCGACTTCGCGCCGACCGGGGTGGCGCTTCAGGGCAACGGCAAGATCGTCACGGTCGGAGGGGCCATCGGCGCGAGCCAGACCGGCGACTTCGCGCTCGCCCGCTATCTGGGCGGCTGAGCGCCTCGTCGTCTCGACTGAGCGCCCCCGCCCCAGGGGATGAAGTTCGTTTGAGCGGACGCTCATCAAATGCACACTTCCGTCAGATGCTCTGTTAGCATGCCGCGACCTTCCGGCTGAGTTCCCGCCACATACTCGCGGGAATCGGGGGACCCAGTTACTGGGGCGAATCGCAGGCAACTGCCGCGTAGCGCCATCTCTTTCGGCGCGAGCCCGTCAGCTAACCCCGTAAGCGACGAAAGAGCACATGTACGAAGGCACTACCCGTCCACGGGCGGGAACCGAATACCGCAGGCGCAGATCGGACCCGCCGGTTATCCGGCACCCCGACCGGATCGCGCTATGGGCGGTCGTGATGGCCGTGATCGGCATGATCGCCGCGGCCACGACCGCGCACGCCGCCGAGGGTGGGACGAGTGCCCGCGGAGGGGGCACCGGCACGTCGGCACGCTGCCCTGACGCGCGGTTTGGCGCCCGCGCCTTGAAGCTCGGAGATTGCGGGAATGACGTAAAGACCCTCCACTGGCTGCTTCGGGCCAAGTCCTACGGGGTCTCCCTGGACAAGGCCTTCGACGGCCACACGAGCCACTCGGTGCGCTCGTTTCAGCGGCGCCACCATCTGCGCAAGAACGGCGTGGTGGCGGGTCGGACCCGGAAGAAGATCGTCCACACGATGCCGCGAAGCGTCGCCACCTGGTACGGGCCGGGCTTCTTCGGCCACCGGACGGCATGCGGCAAGACGCTTCGCCGCTCCACCGTCGGGGTCGCCCATCGTCGGCTTCCCTGCGGGACGAAGGTGACGCTCAAGTACCGGGGTCGCTACGTGAGGGCGAAGGTGATCGATCGGGGCCCGTATGCGAACGGCGCCCGATGGGACCTCACTCAGAAGACCGCGCGAAAGCTTCACTTCACCGCCACGGCGAAGATCCGCGCCGCCCCGATCAGATAGCGAGCCCCCCCGCTGGGGCTGCGCGGTGACGCATGGCAGCGAAGGCGCGGCGGCTACCCCGGCCGCCCGCCTTCCGCTGCGTCAGGCAGCGGTCGGCGGAGGGAAGGATCGAGGGGTCGGACTGGTCCTGAGGCAGCGCGGCTGCGTTGGCCATCAGGCTCTGAAACTCGCTCAGCGCCACCTCGGCGACGGCCTCGAGCAGCTCCTCGTCGCTCCAGTCGACCTCGCGCGCCTCCTCGAGCAGGTGCACGGAGGGTCGATCGTCGGCCTCGTAAAGGCCCTTGAGGAAGGCGAGCAGGGCCGCCTCCCGGGGGACGCTCGACGTCCAGCTTCGGGCCTGGGAGATCTCGTCCAGGCCCAGGCCCACCGCGCGGGCGGTCCTGGCGTGCTGGGCGACCGAGTAGGTGTCGCCACGGCTCTCGGCCACGGCCAGGGCGATCCGCTCCCGGGTGGGGCGGGGGAGGGCGCCGGCGCGAAGCTCGTGGCGCATGCGCGCGAAAGCGCGCAGCGCCGCCGGGGACCCCGCGAGGACCCCGATGAACTTGGCAACCTCGCCGCCGGCGCTCGACATGCCCGCGAGCAGCCTCGCGCTCTCGTCCGGGGCGGTCAGTTCGTCGTGGATGTCGAAGCGGCTGATGTCTGTCTTCACGGTCATCGATCCCTTGCAGGTGGGGCCGTCTTTACTTTACTTTTAGCTAGTTACTTACCCTCCGTAAGTTATAGCGGAGGAGGCGCGCTCGCGCAATCCCGCGTGGCCGCCTTTTCCCTCCTGATTACGCTCGGTATGCCCGCCGCGGTTCACTGTGTCGCGCCGCCGAATATCGTGTCGCCCTCGCCAGGGTCCCTCGCCGGCGATGGCGACGGGCCGCACCGCAAACGACGCCGAACCACTGGAGGACAGATGGCCGACACCGAAGCCGTGCGAACCGAGACTTCCGACGACGTGATGAAGGTCGTCCAGGATCGTGACGTGCGCTTCATCAGGCTCTGGTTCACGGACGTTCTCGGCCAGCTGAAGAGCTTCTCGATCAACGCCGCGGAGCTCGACGACGCATTCGAGGGCGGGATGGGCTTCGACGGCTCCTCGATCACGGGCTTCAACCCGATCGAGGAGTCCGACATGATCGCCATGCCCGACCCGACGACCTTCGCCGTCCTCCCCTGGCGGCCGGCCGAGAAGGCGACCGGGCGGATGTTCTGCGACGTCCGGGTACCCGGGGGCGATCCCTACGAGGGCGATCCGCGGTGGATCCTTCGCCGCGCCCTGAAGCGGGCCGAGGAGATGGGATTCCAGACCTACAACATCGGCCCCGAGCTCGAGTACTTCTACTTTCGATCTGCGAAGCCGGAGGACGGACCACCGGAGATCCTCGACGAGGGCGGCTACTTCGACCTGACGACGCTCGACGCCGGGTCGGACGTGCGGCGAGAGACGATTCTGGCGCTGGAGCAGCTCGGCATCCACGTGGAGTACGCGCACCACGAGGTCGGCCCTTCTCAGCACGAGGTCGACATGCGCTACAAGGACGCGCTCTCGATGTCCGACGACTGCATGACCTACCGCATCGTGGTCAAGGAGTACGCGATGAAGTACGGCTGGCACGCGACCTTCATGCCCAAGCCGCTGTTCGCCGAGAACGGGTCCGGCATGCACGTGCACCAGTCGCTGAGCGCGGACGGCAAGAACGCGTTCTACGACCCCGACGACCAGTACTTCCTGTCACCGACCGCGAAGGCGTTCATCGCCGGCCAGCTGAAGCACGCCCGCGAGATCGCGCCGCTGTTTGCGCAGTGGGTCAACTCCTACAAGCGCCTGGTCCCCGGTTACGAGGCGCCCACCTACCTTGCCTGGTCGCGGCGAAACCGCTCTGCCCTGATCCGGGTGCCCCTCTATCACCCGGGCAAGGAGGGCGCGACGCGCGCCGAGCTTCGTTGCCCCGATCCGGCCTGCAACCCATACCTCTGCTTCGCCGGCATGCTGCACGCCGGGCTGGAGGGGATCGAGAAGGGCTACGAGCTCCCCGAGCCGATGGAGCAGAACCTCTACCACCTGACGCCCGAGGAACGGGAGAAGAGGGGCATCGAGGAGCTGCCCGAGACGCTTGGGGAGGCGATCGAGATCGCGGCCCACTCCGAGCTCGTCCTGCGCATCCTCGGAGAGCACACCTTCAAGCGCTTCATCGAGATCAAGCGCTCCGAATGGGCCGACTACCGGGTTCAGGTGACCCCGTGGGAGATCGAGAAGTTCCTGCCGGTGCTCTGAGGGCGAGATAATCGCGCCGATGACCTGGCGAGGTCCTACGCCGCCGTGGATCATGCGCGCGGGCCTGGCGCTGCTGGCGCTCCCGTCGGCGGTGATCGCCGCCTGGGGACTGACCGCGCCGCACTCCTTCTACGACACCTTCCCCGGCGGGGGAAGGCACTGGGTCTCGGCCCTACCGCCCTACAACGAGCATCTGATGCGGGACTTCAGCGCGGCCTCGCTCGCGATCGTCGTCTTCCTGGTGGGCGCCGCGATTTTCCTCGAGCGCCGTCTGATCCAGGTCGCCTTGATCGCCTTCGTCGCCTATTCGATCCCGCACTTCGCCTACCACGTGACCACCACGGATCACTACTCGACCGGGGACAACCTCGGCAGCCTCGGCGGATTCGTGCTCACGATGGCGCTTGCCCTCGCGCTGCTCGTCCTGACGCGGAAGCCTGGGGAAGTCGTCGAAGCGCCCGAGCGCTACGCGTCGTCTCCCTCCCGGTCTTCTCGCTCCTGACCACGTAGCGGGGATCGTCCTTGGACGCGGCGACCACCCGGCCGCCGACGATCGTCCGCGACCTGAGCGTCCTTCGGACCTTGCCGGCCACGCGGCGGCCTCGGAAGCTCCACTCCACCCGGTCGCCTCGCACGAATTCATCACCCATCCGTCGACCTCCTCGATCGAAACCGACGGGTGAACCCCGCGGGCCCGTGGCGTGCCCCGCGCGGTCAGTCGAGCGCGGCGGCCAGCTCCGCCGGCGCGGTCAGGGGCCGCTGGCAGGCGAATTGCTCGCACACGTAGGCCGCCGCCCGCCCCTCGACCACCGAGCGCTCGCGCATCAGCTCCGGGCGGTCCGTCCCCTCGGGGCCGCCGGCGAGCACCACATGGGGACGGAAGCCGGAGCGCACGACCGCGGCCAGCTCGCCGAGGCCGTCGCTGCCGGTCGGGGCTACGAGCGCCACCTCCTTGACGGAGGCGAGGTGAAAGTCCATCGCGAGCAGCAGGTGGGCGAGCGCGTGCGGGTGGCGCTCGGCGGCATGGTGGAGGAGCCGGAGCACGCCGACTGCATGACGCTCGTATTCGTGCTCGCCGGTGAGCGCCGCCAGCCGCAGCAGGCCATGGGCCGCCGCTGAGTTCCCGGACGGGATCGGGTGGTCGTCGACGTCCTTGCGGCGGGCGATGAGCCGCTCGTGGTCGTGGGAGGTGGTGAAGAACCCACCTCGCTCGGGGTCGGCGAACAGCTCGATCATCAGGTCGGCCGTCTGGCGCGCGGCGTCGAACCACCGCACGTCGAAGGTCGCCTCATAGAGCGTCAGGAGCGCGTCGGTGAGGTAGGCGTAGTCCTCGAGGTAGGCATCGAGCCGGGCCTCGCCATCGCGATAGGTGCGCAGCAGGCGCCCGCGCTCGTCGCGAAGGTCGCGCCAGACGAACTCGGCGCACGCCGATCGCGGCGTCCAGGTAGTCGCCGCAGGGCAGGGCGGCGCCCGCGTCGGCCAGGGCCGCGATCATCAGCGCGTTCCACGAGGTCAGCCGCTTGTCGTCCTTGCCGGGCCACACACGCCGTGATCGGTGCGTGTAGAGGGCACGCCGGGCGTCGTCGAGGCCCGTCGGCGGCTCGGCGTGCGGGCCCCCCGGCAGGTGCAGGATGCTCCGGCCCTCGAAGTTTCCTTCGGGGGTGACCCCGTAGTGGGCCAGCACGGCCTCCGTGGTCGCGCTCAGTCCGGCGGCCTCGAGCGCCTCCCGGATCTCATCGGGTGTCCAGACGTAGAACCGACCCTCCTCGCCGTCGGAGTCGGCGTCGAGCGAGGAGTGGAACCCGCCCTCCGGGCCACGCATCTCGCGAAGCGCCCAACTCAGGGTCTCCTCGCAGACACGCCGCCAACGATCGTGCCCCAGCGCCTGCCAGCCGTGGAGGTACGTCCGGGCCAGCAGCGCGTTGTCGTAGAGCATCTTCTCGAAGTGGGGGACCAGCCAGACGTCGTCGACGGAATAGCGCGCGAACCCGCCGCCGACCTGGTCGTAGATGCCGCCGTGGGCCATCGCGTCGAGAGTCACCTCGACCACGTCGGTGTGGCCCCGGGCGAGCAGGAGCTCGAGCGCCGACGAGGGCGGGAACTTGGGCGCGCCTCCGAATCCGCCGTGTTGCAGGTCGGCCGACGTCCGCAGCAGTCGGGCGGCATCGTCGAGCGCCGCTCCGTTGAGCGGCTCAGCCGAGGGCTGCAGCCGGCCGATCGCGCCGAGCTGCTCGCGGATCCGTTCCGCTGAGGCGCGGATCCGCTCTCGCTGACTGCTCCACGACTCGATCACCGCCTCCATCACCATCCGCAGGCTGGGCATGCCCTGGCGCTGCTCGGGCGGAAAGTAGGTGCCACCGTAGAAGGGGACCCCGTCCGGGTCGAGGAAGGCCGTCAGGGGCCAGCCGCCGTGGCCAGTCATCCCCTGGACCGCCTCCATGTAGATCGAGTCGATCTCGGGCCGCTCCTCGCGGTCGACCTTGACGCACACGAAGTGCTCGTTCATGTAGGCGGCCGTGTCGGGGTCCTCGAACGACTCGCGCTCCATCACGTGGCACCAGTGACAGGCCGCGTAGCCGATCGAGAGCAGGATCGGACGATCCTCGCGTTTGGCGCGCTCGAGCGCCTCCGCGCCCCATGGGTACCAGTCCACCGGGTTGTCCTTGTGCTGGAGCAGGTAGGGACTGGTCTCCTGTGCGAGGCGGTTGGCCATCGCCGCTGAGGCTAGCGAGCGCCGCTTCGCGGGCTTTGACGGCCGCGTGTGAGTGTTGATATACCCCGGCGAAGCGCGATGCCCAAGGATCTGACGGTAATCCTCCAGGACCGACCCGGCGAGCTGGCCCGGCTCGGCCAGGCGACCGGTTCGGCCGGGGTGAACATCCAGGGGATGTGCGCGTTCACCGGCGAGGGCCGGGGTGTGATTCACGTCCTGGTCGACGATGCGACGGGAAAGTCAGCCCGCCAGGCACTGGAGGACGCCGGCATGGGGGTCGCCGACGAACGCGAGGTCCTTGTGATCGACATCGACGATCGGCCCGGGACCCTCGGCGAGCTGGCGAGGACCCTCGCTGAGGCGAACGTCAACATCGAGCTCGCCTACACGACGTTCGGCGGCGTCAGGCTGGTGGTCGCGACGGACGACCTCGACAGCGCCCGCGCGGCGCTCGCCTGAGCTCAGTCCGCGCCCGAGACGTCGCGAGCGAACTCCTCGAAGGCGGCGACGTAGCGCTCGATGTCCTCGCCGGAGTGGGCGATCGAAAGGGTCCACTCCTCCTCGACGCCCGGGGTCATGAAGATCCCGTGGTTCATGTGGTAGAGCCAGGCGAGTGTCGCCAGCTCCGCGTCGACCTTGGTCAGGTAGTCGCGATACTCCCGCAGCGGCTCACCGGCGAAGATCACGCACCCCTTGGCGCCCATGCCCTCCGTGTAGGCGGGGAGCCCGTAACGGTCGACGATCTCCTGGCAGGCGGCCTTCAGGCGCTCGTTGGTCTGCTCGAGCCGCGGATAGACATCCTCCGTCAGGACCTCGGTGAGCGTCGCCTCGGCGGCCGCCATCACCAGGGGGTTGCCGTTGAAGGTGCCGTATTGGTGGACCTTGCCGCTCGAGACGAGCTCGGCGATCTCCTCGGTCATCCCGATGGCCCCGCCCGGGTACCCGCCGCAGATCGCCTTGGCGAGGGTGATCATGTCCGGCTTGACCCCGAACCGCTGAGTGGCTCCGCCGTACGCGATCGTGGCCCCGGTCTTCACCTCGTCGAAGATCAGCTTCACGCCGTGCGCGGCGGTCAGCTCCCGCACCCGTTCCAGATATCCGTCGACGGGCGGGATGATGTTGATGTTCATCATCGCGGGCTCCATGATCAGCCCGGCGACCTGGCCTTCGAGCTTGTTCAAGACGGACTCGAGCGCGTCCGCGTCGTTGAATGGAACCGCGCGAGTGAGCTCGGTGAGCGCGCGCGGATAGCCCGCCCCGTACGGCACGGAGTCGGGGTCGTCGCGGTCCCCGAGCTCGGCGAGCTCGGGGTAGACGGACACCATCACGGCATCGTGGTGGCCGTGGTATGAGCCCTCGATCTTGAGGATCACGTCGCGGCCCGTGGCGCCGCGGGCCAGGTGGACCGCGTCCATGGTCGACTCGGTCCCCGAGTTCTCGAACCGCCACTGGGGCAGCCCGAACCTGCGGGTCAGCTCCTCGGCGACGACGATCGATCCGTCGGTGGGCGCCGCGAAGTGCGTGCCAAGATCCACCCGCGCCTTGACCGCCGCCCCGACCGTCGGGTTGGCGTGCCCGATGCACATGACGCCGAAGCCGTTGTGGAAGTCCACGTACTAGTGGCCGTCGACGTCCGTCACCTCCGTGCCGCTACCGCGCTCGATGTAGACCGGCCACGGGTCGTTCTCCTGGAAGGACGACGGCACCCCGCCAGGCATCACCTTGACGGCGCGCTCGTAGCGCTCCCTGGAGTGGGGGGTCCGCTCGCTGAGCTTGGCCATCTCGCGCTCGGTCAGCTGCGCGATCCGCTTGCGATCGATCGCGAACTGATCGGCGGTGGTCTCGACGCTCATCGACTTCCCCCTTGGTAGGCGTACCCGGAGCCGCGAGGGTAGCGATCCGTGGGCCACTCCTGTGTACAAGGTCGCCCGTCGAAGTTGGCCGCAGCGGACTGTCGCTATCGTCAGGGCGAGTGGAGCTCGACGGCATTCACCACGTCACGGCGATCACGGCGGACGCGCAGCGAAACGTGGACTTCTACGCGGGCGCGCTCGGCCTGCGGATGGTCAAGAAGACGGTCAACCAGGACAACCCCAGCGTCTACCACCTCTTCTACGCCGACGAGAAGGGAGACGCGGGCTCCGACATCACCTTCTTCGAGTACCCGGGAGCAGCCCCCGGCCGCGCCGGCGACGGGATGGTCCACCGGATCGTGTGGCGGGTCGGCTCCGCGGAGGCGCTGGACTTCTGGAGCGAGCGGCTCGCCGCCAGCGACGTCGAGGCAAGGCGGGTGGAGGGACGCGACGCGCTTCGCTTCAACGATCCGGAGGGCCTCGAGCACGAGCTCCTGGTCTCCGATGTCGCCGACGACCCGCTGATCGCCGAGCACCCCGAGATCCCGGCCGAGCTTGCGCTCCAGGGCTTCGACGGCGTGTGCGCCTATACCTCCGATCCGGAGAGGAGCCGCGCGCTGCTGGAGGAGACGCTCGGCTTCTCGCCGCGCGATCGATCGGATGGGGGCGCTTCGTGGGAGAGGAGGGGAGGGGGGCGCGGGTCGACCTACGCCTACCACGAGCCTCCCTCCGACCCGGGCGTCCAGGGTGCGGGGACCGTCCACCACGTCGCCTGGGCGTCGCCCGCCGACCAGCACGAGGCCTGGCGCGACCGCGTTGCCGCCGCCGGGATGAGGCCGACCCCGGTGATCGACCGCTTCTACTTCCGTTCGGTGTATTTCCGCGAGCCGAGCGGCGTCCTGTTCGAGATCGCGACGCTGGGGGGACCCGGATTCGCCGTCGACGAGCCCCTGGAGAGCCTGGGCGAAAAGCTCTCGCTCCCCCCGTTCATCGAGCACCTGCGCGCCGAGATCGAGCCGAACCTGCGCCCGATCGTCAACCCGCGCCAGGCCTCGGCCGCCGCCTGATCCGCGCCTAGCGCTCGACGCCCGCGAGCTTTCGGAGCAGCCTGCGGAGCGTCTCGCGTTCGCCGGCGTCGAGTGGCGCGAAGAGCTCCTTCGCGAGCTCGGCAGCTGCACCGCGGGCGCGTTCGAGGGTGGCTCCGCCCTCGTCGGAGAGATAGACGGCATGCTTGCGGCGGTCTCGCGGATGAGGCCGGCGCTCGGCGAGGCCGAGCGCCTCGAGCTCGTCGATCACCGCCACCATCGAGCTGGGATCGATCATCGAGCGCTCGACGAGCTCCTGCTGCGTCCCCCCGGGTTCGGCGTCGATCAGGGTGAGGACCCCGAAGTGGGGCGGCCGAAGCCCGAACGGCTTCATGGTCTCCGCGAACATGTGGGCGGTGCGCTGGCCGTTCCAGGACAGAAGGAAACCCGGGGCGCTCGCGAGCGGCTCTGGCGGCGGTCGATCAAAGCGCATCGCGGGCGCTCATCCTAAGTCGATTGCTGACCGCGTCCGGCGGCGTGCCATGGCCATCCGGCACGAGCGTGACGCAGCTCACGGACGCTCACCAAGTCGACGTGTTTCATGCGATGAGTTGCGGGGCAGGGGCGGGTCTTGATAGCAGGGCCTCGCGTTCATTCTACGGCGCCTCGACTATTTATGCTACAAACCATTCAGTTCCCAAACGACTGCGGAGGAGGGAGACCGTGTCCGCACTGACCCGCTGGGTCCTCGCCCACAAGCGCATCGTCGTCATCTTCTGGATCGTGGCCACGATCGCCGGGATGATGGCCGCCGGCCCGGCCACCGACGCGCTCGATCAGAAGTTCTCGGTCCCCGACAAGGAGGGCTGGGAGACCAACGTCGCGATCGCCGAGCGCTATGGCGACACCGGTGGCGACTCGGCGCCCTTGATCCCGGTCGTCACCCTGCCGGAGGGCGAGACGGTGGAAAGCCCCGGGGTGCGCACCGAGCTGGCGGCGGTCGACCGGCGGCTTGAGCGGGCCGTCCCCGACGCCCGGATCGCCTCCTATGCCTCGACCGGCGATCGGACCTTCGTCTCCGACGACGGCCGAACCGCCTTCGCGGTCGTCTACCCGCCGGCCGACCCCGAAGCCCAGTTCGGCGAGAACGCCAAGGCCGAGAAGGCCGCCTCGGCCGCCCTTCGGGGCGTCGACGGTCGGCGGCGCTCCCGTCCACCTGACTGGCTTTGACGCCCTGGCCGAGGACTCGGGCGCCGGAAGCGACGGGCCCGGGGTGCTGCTCGAAGCGCTCTTGGGCGGCTTCGGAGCGCTGATCGTGCTGGCCTTCGTCTTCGCCTCCTTCCTCGCTCTGGTCCCGATCGTCATGGCGATCGTCTCGATCATGACCACCTTCCTGCTCCTGCTCGGGCTGACCGAGCTGACCGACGTCTCGCCGATCGTCCAGTTCCTGATCGCGCTGATCGGGCTTGGGCGTCGCGATCGACTACTCGCTGATCGTCGTCTCGCGGTGGCGCGAGGAGCGCTCCCACGGCAAAAGCGGCGACGAGGCAGTGCAGCGGGCGATGGAGACCGCGGGCGGGCGGTCGTCTTCAGCGGGATCACGGTGGCGATCGGCCTCTTGGCGCTGATCGCCCTGCCGCTTCCCTTCCTTCGCTCGATGGGCTACGGCGGGATGCTGATCCCGCTGGTCTCCACCCTGGCCGCGATCACCCTGCTTGCCGGTCGTGCTGGCAAAGCTCGGGCCGCGCCTGGACTGGCCGCACCGGCGCACCGACGACAAGGCGAGCCGCGCCTGGACCCGCTGGGCGGAGGCGGTCTCGCGGCGGCGCTGGCTCGCCGCCGGCGCCGGGATGGCGGTGATCCTCGCCCTCGCCTTCGCCGCCACCGACCTGCAGCTCGGCACCTCCGACGCCGACACGATCGCCAAGTCGGGCGACGCCAAGCAGGGGCTGGTGGCGCTGGAGAAGGCCGGGATCGGCGAGGGATCGCTGCTCCCCCACGAGATCCTGATCGAGGGCAACACCAATCCCGAGCGGGTGGCCGCCGAGTTGGCAGGGTCGAGGGGATCCACGGCGCCGTCGCCCCCACGGACGGGTGGCGCCGCGACGGGACCGCGCTGGTCGAGGCGATCCCGATCCCCGACAGCGGCACCCCCGCGGGCTACGCGACGCTCGAGGGCGTCCGCGAGGCCGCCCACTCCGCCGGGCCCGACGTCCGGGTCGGGGGCCAGCCGGCCGCCAACGACGACTTCATCGACGCCGTCTACGGCAGCTTCCCGCTGATGATCGCCCTGATCACGATCACCACCTTCATCCTGCTGGCGCGGGCTTTCCGCTCGCTGCTCCTGCCCGCTGAAGGCGATCGTGCTCAACGTTCTCAGCGTCGCCGCGGCCTGGGGCGTCCTGGTGCTTGGTCTGGCAGCACGGCTACGGCTCGGAGCGATCTTCGGGATCGAGGCGACCGGCTCGATCCCCTCCTGGATGCCGCTGATCGTGTTCGCCTTCCTGTTCGGCCTCTCGATGGACTACGAGGTGTTCATCCTCTCGCGGATGCGGGAGGAGTACGACCGCACCGGGTCGACCTCGACCGCGGTCGTGCAGGGAATCGGCCGGACCGGGCGGCTGGTGACCAGCGCCGCGCTGATCCTCTTCCTGGCCTTCATCTCGATGGCCTCGGGCCCGGGCACCGACCTGAAGATGTTCGCCACCGGGCTGGCCGCCGGCATCCTGCTCGACGCGACGGTGATCCGGGCCTTGATCGTCCCCGCGTTGATCTCGCTGTTCGGGCGCTGGAACTGGTGGCTGCCCGAGTGGCCGGCGCGGGTTCTGCGGGTCGAGCCCTCGCTGCCGCGGCGGCGTGCCGCAGGCGAGTGAGAAGCGAGCTGACCGCGGCGCTAGTCGACCGTCCAGGTGTCGCCGGAGCGCAGCAGGGCGTCCGAGCTCCGCGGTGCCGACGCCCTCGCGCGCGGCCTCGAGCTCCGGGGTCATCGACTCGGCGAAGATCGGCCGCTCGACCGCTCGGAAGACGCCGATCGGCGTGGGCGCCGGTGGGCCGCTGCGCTCGAGATGGGCGAGGGCGAAGGCCTGGCTGGGGTTCGGATCGTGGGCATCGTGGACGACGAGCGCCGCCTGGTCGACGTCCGAGACGGCTCTCCACGCGCAGGCGGCCGTCGGGTCCGCGGACGACGCCGCGCTCGCCCTCGAGCCCGAACCGGATCGGCTTCGAGTGCTCGAGCCGGATCTGGTTCTCCTGCCGGCCCTTGCCCCGCACGGCCTCGAACGCCCCGTCGTTGAACACGTTGCAGTTCTGGTAGATCTCGATCAGGGCCGAGCCCTGGTGGTCGGCCGCTGCGCGGAGCACCTCGGCCTGGTGCTCGCGGTCGGTGTCGACCGTGCGGGCCACGAAGGTGGCCTCGGCGCCGAGGGCGAGGGCGACCGGGTTGAACGGGTGGTCGAGTGATCCGAACGGGGTCGACTTGGTGACCTTGCCCTCCTCGCTGGTGGGCGAGTACTGGCCCTTGGTCAGGCCGTAGATCTGGTTGTTGAAGAGCAGGATCTTGATCGGCACGTTGCGTCGCAGCGCGTGGATCAGGTGGTTGCCGCCGATCGAGAGCGCGTCGCCGTCGCCGCTCACCACCCAGATCGAGAGGTCCGAGCGCGCCAGCGCCAACCCGGTGGCCAGCGCCGGGGCGCGGCCGTGGATGCCGTGGACCCCGTAGGTGTTCATGTAGTAGGCGAAGCGGCCGGCGCAGCCGATTCCCGCCACGAACACGATCCGCTCCGGCGGCAGCCCCAGCTCGGGCAGGAACTGCTGCACGGTGGCGAGGATCGCGTAGTCGCCGCATCCGGGGCACCAGCGCGTCTCCTGGTCGGAGGCGAAGTCCTTCTTGGTCAGGCCGCCGGGCGCGCCCCCGTTGGCGCCGTTGGTGTCGCTCATAGCCGCTCCGTGATCACGTCGTCCAGCTCCTCGGCGAAGATCGGAAGCCCCTCCACCTTGGCGTAGCTGAGCGCGTCGACGAGGAACTCGCCGCGGATGATCTTCACGAGCTGTCCGGTGTTCATCTCCGGGATCAGGACCTTGCGGTAGGAGCGAACGACCTCGCCGGTGTTGCGCGGCAGCGGGTTCAGGTGATGGAGGTGCGGCGAAGTCGACCTTCTCGCCGCGCAGGCGCACTCGCCTCACCGCTCCCTTGATCGCCCCGAAGGTGGAGCCCCAGCCGAGGACCAGCATCTCGGCGCCGTCGACATGGTCCACCTCCAGCTCGCCGACGTCCGCGGCGATCCCGGCGATCTTCTCGGCCCGCAGCCGGGTCATCAGCGCGTGGTTGTCGGGCTCGTAGCTGATGTGGCCGGTCCCGTCCTCCTTCTCGAGCCCCCCGATCACGTGCTGGAGCCCCTTCGGTGCCGGGCGGCGCCCACGGCCGAGCGCGGCGCTCGTCGCGCAGGTAGGGCTGGAAGTCGCCGTCGCCGGTTCGGCCGCGGTGGCGAACCCCGGGTCGATCTCGGGGAGGTCGGCGGCGTCCGGCACTCGCCACGGCTCGGACGAGTTGGCGAGGAAGGTGTCGGAGAGCAGGATCACCGGCGTGCGGTAGGTCACCGCGATGCGCGCCGCCTCGAGCACCGCGTCGAAGCACTGGGCCGGCGTCGACGCCGCGACGATCGGGAGCGGCGACTCGCCGTGGCGGCCGTGGAGCGCCATCAGGAGGTCGGCCGCCTCGGTCTTGGTCGGCATTCCGGTCGAGGGCCCCGCTCGCTGGACGTCGATCACGAGCAGGGGGAGCTCGAGAGCGGCGGCGAGCCCGATCGTCTCCTGCTTCAGGTCCATGCCGGGGCCGCTCGAGGCGGTGACCCCCAGATGGCCGCCGAAGGACGCGCCCAGCGCCATGTTGGCGGCCGCGATCTCGTCCTCGGCCTGGACGGTTCGGACCCCGAAGCGCTTGTGGCGAGAGAGCTCGTGCAGGAGCTCGGACGCCGGGGTGATCGGGTAGCTGGCGAGGAACAGCGGCAGGCCGCTGCGAACGCTGGCCGCGATCAGCCCGAAGGCCGCGGCGGTGGTGCCGTTGACGCCCGCGGTAGGTGCCCGGCTCGGCCGGGGCCGCCTTGACCTCGTAGTGGACGTGGAGCAGCTCGGCGGTCTCGCCGAAGTTGTAGCCGGCCCGGAAGGCGGCCCGGTTGGCCTCCATGATCGGCGGCTTGGAGGCGAACTTCTGCTCGATCCAGCGAACCGTGGCATCGGTGGGCCGGCTGTACATCCACGAGACCAGCCCGAGCGCGAAGAGGTTCTTGGAGCGCGCCGCGTCGCGGGCGGTGATCCCGTCGATCCCCTCGGTGGCCCGCACGGTCATCGACGTCATCGGGACGCGGAAGACCTGGTAGTCGTCGAGCGTCCCGTCCTCGAGCGGGTTGGCGTCGTAGCCGGCCTTGCGGAGGTTGTGATCGCTGAACCCGTCCTCGTTCGCGATCACGATGCCGCCCCGCTCGAGCTCGGCGAGGTTCGCCTTCAGCGCCGCCGGGTTCATGGCCACGAGCACGTTCGGCTGGCCGCCCGGGGTCTGGATGTCGCGCGACGCGAAGTGGATCTGGAAGGCGGAGACCCCGGCCAGCGTGCCGGCCGGCGCCCGGATCTCGGCCGGGAAGTCCGGCAGCGTGGCGAGGTCGTTCCCGACCAGGGCCGTGGCTGCCGCGAAGCGGTCGCCGGCGAGCTGTATCCCGTCGCCCGAGTCGCCGGCAAACCGGACGACGACGCGCTCCTTCTCTTCCGTGGCCTTCGTCAAGTCGATTGGCGTCCGCGCCTGCACCTGATTGTAGGCAGGGGCCCGGTGCCACCCGGCGGCTAAGCGACGGCCCACCCCGGGTGCGTCCGGAGCGAGTGCGAACATGTGTTCGCGTGCGGTGGGAGAACTTGAAGTCGTCGAAAGGAGCGCGGGGCGAGCCTGCCCGGCTTCAGCGAGCCGGCCGTGGTGCGGACCTTCGAGGCGCCGGAGGCGCTGGGGACTCGCTTCTACGAGGTCCACGCCCGCTCGGCGATCAACGAGGTCCCGAAGCGCTCGCGGATGCCGTTCCGGTGCACGATCAATCCATATCGCGGATGCAGCCACGCCTGCTCTGCCTATTGCTTCGCCCGCCCCACCCACACATACCTCGACTTCAACGCCCGCGAGGACTTCGAGCGCCAGATAGTCGTCAAGGTCAACGCGCCGGAGCTGGTGCGAGCCGAGCTGGCGCGGCCGTCGTGGAAGGGTGAGCACGTCGCGCTGGGCACCAACACCGACCCGTACCAGTGGGTCGAGGGGCGATACGGGCTGATGGAGGGGATCTGGGAGGCGATGCGCGACTTCGCCAACCCGTGCTCGGTGCTGACCAAGTCGCCGCTCCTCTTGCGCGACCTCGAGCTGATGAAGGAGATCGCGGAGCGCACCGAGTTCACCGCCAACCTCTCGATCCCGACCCTGGACGAGGGGGCCTGGCGAGAGACCGAGCCCCACACGCCACACCCACGCAAGCGGATCGAGGCGGTGGCCGAGCTGAAGCGCGCGGGGATCCGCACCGGGGTCCTGATCGCGCCGCTGATCCCGGGCGTCAACGACTCACCGCAGCAGGTGGAGCCCCTGCTGGAGCTGCTGGACGAGGCCGGGCCCCGGACTCGATCGGCGGCGTCGGCGCTGCACCTCCGCGGCGAGGTGCGCGAGATCTGGTTCGACTGGCTGCGGGAGCATCACCCGGACCTGATCCCGCGCTACGAGGAGCTCTACGAGCGCGGCGCCTACATGAAACGGGACGAGGCCGACCGCCTCGCCGCGCTGGTGCGACGCCCCGGCGAGGGGGTCGGGACGCAGCATCCGCCGGCGCGCGAAGGCCGATCCCGAGGCCAACGAAAACGGTCAGCTCACCGCCGGCGCAGCAGCCGCCGCTCTTCTGAGCGCCGTCGCGACGCCGAGGGTGCCGAGGCGCAGGCCGACGCGAGCCAGAACGCCGCGGATAGCCGCCGAGCGCCGCGGCCGCGCCCGCCAGATGGGGCGCCCAAGCCGACGCCGAGGTCGAAGAAGCCGGTGAAGGTGCCCAATGCGGCGCCCCGTCGGGCCTCCGGCACCCGGTTCACGACCACCAGCGAGAGCGACGGATAGAGCAGCGAGAAGGCGGTACCCAGCGCCGCTGCCCCGACGATCGCCAGGGCAGGCTCGTCGCCAGAGCTATCAGCGCGAGGCCGAGCGACTCGACCGCCGCCGCTCCCGCCGCACAGCGCAGCGGGCCGATCCGGTCGGGCAGATCGCCGGCGAGCAGCCGGGTGAGGACGACGGTGGCAGCGAACACCGTGAAGGCGATCGCCCCATGCGAGTCGCCCTGCGCCTGGAGGTGGAGCACGATGAACGA
>CAVWWY010000010.1:0-265806 GCA_963758865.1 uncultured bacterium
GACGCATCGTCAACCAGCGCATCGACCGGCTATCCGGTGGCGAACGCAAGCGAGTGGGCGTTGCGAGCGAGCTGCTGAACCGACCGGGACTCCTGTTTCTTGACGAGCCCACGACCGGGTTGGACCCCGGACTCGAGCGTCGTTCGATGGAGCTCTTTCACGGGCTGTGCAGTGGAGGGCGCGGGTGATCCTGGTCACGCATGCCACGCGAAGTCTCGAGATGTGCGATCGCGTCGTGGTCATGGGGAGCGGAGGATTGCTGTGCTTTGACGGCACCCCACGGGGTGCGTTGGAGTTCTTCGGCGTCGACCATTACGACGAGATCTACTCGCGTATCGAGCACACCTCGATCGAGTGGAGCAGCTACTTCGCAGAGTCGATCGAGGCCGAACACCCGACGAAGGCGGAACCCGTGGCACCAAGCCGCGCTCGGCTCGGCGAACCCGTCACCTCTTCCCCCAAGTTGGGGTTCTCACCAACCGATATGTGCGGCTCCTCTGGAGGGATCGACGCAACAAGTTCATCCTCGCCGCCCAGGTTCCACTCTTGGCCCTGGCAATCGGAGCCTGTATTCGTCGAGCCCCTTCACCAGATCTGATGGCGCCCAGCAGGCCGCTCAGCTCCTCTTCTTGGTCATGACGACAGCGATCTGGTTCGGTGCGATCGATGGGGCGCGCGAGGTGATCAAGGAACGCGGCGTTCTCGACAGGGAGAGGGCGGTGGGGCTGCGCCTGGACGCGTATCTGTTGTCCAAGGCTCTCGTGCTCTTCACGGTGAGCGGGCTGCAGACGCTTGTGATGGCGGTCATCGTGTTCGCCGTTCGACCGCTGGGGGTCGACACCGTCACTGTTCTTGGTCTGCTCGCGATGTTGGTGACGACCAGCTGGGTCGCCGTGGGGACGGGACTAGCGATCTCGGCCTCCGTGAAGACCGAGGATCAGGCGACAAGCTTCATCCCGCTGGCGCTGCTTCCCCAGCTGCTCTTTGCCGGTGCAATCGTGCCTATCGCACAAATGGGTCGGGTGGCCGGGTGGATCTCCGACGTTCTCTTCGCCCGCTGGTCGTACGCAGGGATCGGCACACAGCTGGATATGAACTCGCGGATCGCGGAGGATCGCGGATTCTCGCGGATCAGCCAGTACGGGGACGACTTCTTCACCGTGCCGCTGGCCAGCACGGAGGTGATCCTGGCGGCATTTCTGGTGGGAGCGTTGGACTTACCTGGGCACTGCTGAAACGGGTGCGATGAGACGCGCGATCCTCGCTACCGGACTCGGGGCGCTGTTCGCGCTGCTTGCTTCTTCGGGTGCCCACGTAACGGAGTCCACTGCGGCGGATGGCATCCGCGTCCCCAGCGGCCATCGCGTTTCGATCGTTGCCTCCGGAATCCCTTACGCCTCGAACGTCGCCTTCGACCACCAAGGCGGACTGGGTGAGCTCGGCCGCGAACGACCTCGCATCCGAGGGCTGGGTCTGGTACGTGAAGGAGCCGGGGGCCACGCCGGAGCGGATCGTCGGGCCGCTGAATTCCGCGCTCGGTCTCGCGTGGCTACACCAGAGGCTGTACGTCAGCAGCGTCGTCCCTGTATCGGGTGACACCTATGCGGGACGCGTGACCGCCTATTGGGGATTCACGGGTTCACGGTTTGAGCACTCCCAAGTGGTCGTGGACGGAATTCCGGTCGGCCAACACCGAGTCGACTCCTCGCGGTGGGCACGGACAACCGTCTTTATCTCGGGGTCGGGAGCCAGATGGATCGCGCTGGCGCCCACCGCCCCACTCTCGGCCGCGGTAATCAGCTTTCGAGCGACAGGCGGGACGTGCAAATGAGGCGTCGGGGCTGAAAACCCGTACGGCTGGGATTCATTCCGGGCACCTCCCCACTCTGCGGTCAGCGACAAAGGCGTCGACTTCACGGGTGATCGACCACCTGATGAGCTCAACTCCTTCGTCGTCTCGGATGCTCCGCCGGACTTCGGCTTTCCTCGGTGCTACGGCCAGGGAGGACCCGCGTGTGAGGGAAAGGCCGAGCCACTGGTTCGACTGGATCCCCACTCAGCCGCCGGGGGGGTGGCGGTTTCGCCGGGGTTCGGCCGGCTCGGTCCCAGCGCGTTCGTCGCCGAGTATGGATCGAGCCCGGGATTCGGCACGCGTCCCACGGGTGCGCAGATCGTCCGGGTGCCGCTCCCCGGCGGGCGCGTACCGGCAAGTCCGACAGCAACGGTGTTCGCAAGCGGCTTTCACCATCCCGATCCTCGGCCCTCGCCGTTGGCCCGGATCAGAGCCTCTATGCAACGTTATGGGATTCGGGTGAGGTGATCCGCATTACGCCGACGACCCGCGCCGTGTCGAGATCCGCGGGGATCCGTCGAATGGCAGTGCTCTCCGTCAGGGTGCTCGCGGAGCTAGCAGCTTCGTCCCTTGCCACACCGCCGGTGTTTTTGATCTCAAGCATCCTCGCGGTCGCGGCTACCCGCCTGGACTCAGAGACGAGGCAATCCGCTTGGCCACCGTAGTCGCGAGCTTCAGATTTTCGCCGAAGCCCAACACGGCGATCCCTGCGTATCGCCGTGGATTTGCGTGATGTAATCAATGCATGGCCCGGGTGAGCCGAAGTCTGCGCAGCTGCTCAATTGGTGCCCATGGGCAACTTCCCAACCCCGGCACGGCCACCGTGTCGGTCGCCGTTCCCCCCGGATCGCCCGCCGGTTGATCCGAGGTGTAGTCGATCCAGATCTGGGTCTCCGGACGGGCCTGTGACGATCGTTCGCCACAGGGGGGAATCGCCGGGGCTGTTCTGGTTCTGTTCCGGCTGAACTGCCCATCCGGCATCCGCCGGCAGACGAGCCGAATAGCCGCCGGAGGCGAAGCGCCATAGTGAGCGTAGGCCGAGGGCCCTTGACTCGGATTGGAAGGCACAGTCCTCAGATGGTGACTGGCGCTCCTTCGCCTTCGGTCGGGAGTGCGGCCGCTGGGACTGGTCGCCGGCTCGATTCGATCCATCGGAACCCGAGCGAGTTGCGAGCACAGCGCCGACGGCCACTCCCGCCGCCAGCACCAGCACTCCGCAAACGGCGGCGACGACGCCGGCGTAGCTGCGGCGAGGCTTGTCGAGCACCTGGGTCGGGGGATCGGCAGGCGTTGCTGTGGAGCCGGGGCCGGTCGGGGGCGTGTCGAGGCACCTGACAGGGCACCGGTTTCGATGGGGGTATGCACCGGCTGGGCAGTGGCAGCTGAAGTGGGTGCGCCGCTCGCGGCGCCCCTCTCAGTTGGGGAACCTGCGCTCCGCGTGCGGCCGCCTCGGCAGCGCGACCCAGATCGCCCGCTGATTGAAACCGGTCATCAGGGTCCTTCGCCATGGCCCGCGCGATCACGGGGTCGAACCGTTGCGCCAGTTCGGGGGAGTATCCAGTCAATGTCGGCGGCTCCGTATGCATATGTGCCCACATCTTCTGGACGTCGCCCCCGCTGAAAGGCGACCTTCTTGTGAGCGCATGGAACAAGACGCATCCAAGCGCGTAGACATCGGTCCGTGCATCCATCGTCGGCGGTCGAGCTGTTCGGGCGCCACGTAGTCGACGGTGCCTACCCACTCTCCGGTAGTGCGTCAGCCCGCTCACGGCCGAGGATGCCTTGGTGAGTCCGAAATCGGTCAAGTAAACATGGCTGGCGGCATCCTCCCGGCAAAGAGGATTTCCCTGGCTTTACGTCACGATGGATCAACCCATCCTATGCGCGGCGTCGAGCGCTGCGCCACATGGCCGCCATGCTCGCGGCAGCGTCGAGGACTCGAGCGGCCCACGGTCACCAGAAGGGTTTTCAGGTCGGTCCCCGGGACGTAGCGCATCGCAATGTAGAGCACGCCATCCGCCGCACCTGCCTCGATAGACCGGAACGACATTCGGGTGGTCGATCGACGCTGCAGTGTGGGCCTCGTGCTCGAAGCGGGCTCGAAGTCAGGATCTTGGGCAAGCGCCGGCGCGATAGCTCAAGCGCCACCTTTCTCCCTAGACTCAGCTGTTCCGCGAGGTACACGATGCCCATCCCGCCGCGCCCAATTTCGGCCTCGATACGAAGCCGCCGATCTCCCCGGTCTGCCCCGCTTCGGACGAATGGCCCGCGGACAGCGAGCGATGCTGGTCTGTCCATCGTTCGCCGTCCCAGGTACTGCTCCCGGTCCGGCCGGCCGTATGGATCCGGATACCAGCCAGCAGGTGCCCTCTGGTCAGTCACCGCCGAGCCAGCTCCGAGTCCCCGTTCCCGCCGAGACGCAGATCCTGGGGAAGGTTTCGATCACTCCCCGAAAAGCCGCCGCGTACAGCAACTCGCGCTTGCGCCATCCGTACCTCCCTCACAGGCTGAGCTCAGCAAGACAACCCTAATGCAGGTTAGGATCGCGTCGGAGGACCGGTGGCTGAGCTCGGCCCTTGCATCCAGTACGACACCGCCATCGGAGACGAGGCGGATTACCGTGGCACCTGCCTTTCCGAGCAAATGAGCGGCGCACAGAAGTCAGGACCCAAGCGGTGACCACGAATGCGCCACCGGGCTGGTATCCCGACCCACAGCAGCCAAGTTGGCAGCGGTATTGGGATGGGACGGTCTGGACTGACCAGTTTGCACCTATCGCCCGCGGTGGCGAGGAGGGGGTCACAGCCGTGAGCCGGCCGGACGAGGAAGGGGAATTGCAGTCGCGCTGACGGTCCTCGTGCTCGCTGCCGGAACCGGAGTTGGCGCCTATTTCGTCGGGCGATCGACCGGTGAGGACCTGAGTGCCGCGCGAGCCGAAGGCGCAGCTGCCGGACAAAAAAAGGGGCGCGGCGAAGGGAGCGAAGCAGGGTTACGCCGAGGGGTACAGGGAGGGCCGCAAGGAGGGCTACGAAAGGACGTATCCCGAGGCGTACAAGACCGCTTACCGCAACGCCTTCGGGGATGCTGGGCTCGCCATTCGCGGAGAAGGTATCGGTGCCCGACCGGCCTTGAACCGAGGGGCGGTCATCGGAGTGCTCGCTGCCTCCATCTTGGCGGTTGGGCTCGGCGCTGTTGGATACGCGATCGGTCGTCATCAGCGCCCAATACGGCAGATGCGCGCGCAAGTCGCCACGCGGCTTATAAGGACGCATATGCATCGGCTCGGACTCACGCATACGCCCGGTCCGCTGAGCGAGGAACGGCAGAAGGCCGGTCTCGAGGTCATCGAGATGGAGGTCGAGCGGGTACCAGGGACGGAGCTAAGGCTGGCCAAACGGACGCCAGCAACCAATTGGCCGAGGCTCAACCATCCTCGACTCCTCCATCCGGACTGACGTACGTTCCGGAGTTGCCCAACGGCCGCCCCGGATATGCCCTGCCCCTGGAGCAGCGGACGCTGGGTTGTGTGGGCTATGACGCAGAAACCGGGCAATGCGTAGGGGACTGAGGCTCATTGCCTGGCAGCTGAGCGAAATTCGTGACATGACTCGCGGGAGGGTGTCGAGACAACCATGGCGCGCCTAGACGTGGGGATCGCAGTGGTGATTGTCGTCATCGCGATTGGTGTCGCCGGCCATGTTTTTGGCGCCGCATCAGCTACGGATCGTTCCGATGCAGAGAGGACTCGCGTCGATGCTTATCGACAAGCGTTCCCGGCTGCGTTCGCGACCGGACGAAAACGCGCCCGCGCGAGAGCAGAGCGAGAAGGCATCACAGACGGGCGTAAGGGAGGGCGGACCGCTGGGACCCGTGCTGGTGCGAGGCGTGGGAAAGTCTGATGCGGCGAAGCGGGCGGCGGTCACCCCTGCTCCTGTCACAGCTCCAGCCTTCCCCTCTGAATACGGAGGAGTTCTACCGGCAGCTTCCCAACGGGATCCCACCGTCTGGCAGCGGTTGCCCCGCCCCGCTGGGCCTTGCGCCGAACGGAAACTGCTATCCACCGGAAGGCGAGTGAACGCGATTGATTCCATCGCCGAGGAGAGCTACTGCTATCTGACGACGACCGGGCGGGTGAGCGGGGAGCCGCGGGAGATCGAGATCTGGTTCGCGGTCGAGGATTCGACGCTCTACATGCTCTCGGGCGGGCGTGACCGGTCGGACTGGGTCAAGAATCTGCGCAAGACGCCCGCCGTTCAGGTGCGAATCGGGGATCGGACCTTCCAGGGGAGCAGCCGGACGGTCACCGATGGAGACGAGGACGCCCGCGCCCGCCGTCTCCTGTTCGACAAGTACTCGTCCGGCTACTCCGGCGACCTCTCCGAGTGGCGGGACACGGCGCTTCCGATCGCGGTCGATCTGAGCCTAGGCCGCGACGAATCGCGGCCGGGTTGACTCCGATCGGACGCTGACCTAGGCTCGGCCGACAACCCCAAACGAGCTGGTCCCGATCCCGCCGGGAGCCATAGCATCGGGATGGTGAGGGCGTTTCGTTGACCCGTCCAGTCGGCGTGATCGGCGTACCGACGAGCGCCGGCGCCTTTGCGCCCGGGCAAGAGCAGGCGCCTCGTGCGCTCCGCGACGCGGGCCTAATCGAGATGTTGCGTGACGCCGGTGCCGAAGTCCGTGACCACGGCGATCGCGAGCGGTGGCGGTGGCGCCCCGACCGCGAGCATCGACGAGCACAGCACGTGGGGCAGGTCGTCCAGATCGTGCGCGAGACAGCGCAGCGCGTGGCCAGCGCGGCCGACACCGGCGAGGTCACATTGGTGCTTGGCGGCGATTGCACGGTGGGGATCGGAACTGTCGGCGGCCATGTGAGCTCGGGCGAGCGTGTCGGATTGATCTATTTCGACAGTCACGCCGATCTCAACGTGCCGAGCAGCGTCCGGGAAGGGGCACTTGACTGGATGGGACTTGCCCACATGCTCGGCGATCGCGAAGCGAACCCCGAGTTGGTTGAGGCCGGTCCGCGAGTTCCGTTGCTTACCCCCGAGCAGGTGCTCCTGTTCGCCTGGGACCCTGAGCAGGCGACGCCGTTTGAGCGAGAGGCAATCGACCGTCACGGGATCGAGCGGCTGTCGGTCGATGAAGTGGCGGCGGACCCGGAGGGCGCAGCAGCTCGGGCGCTCAGGGTCATGGAGGGCAGGTGCGATCGAGTGCTCATCCACTTCGACGTCGACGTAATCGACTTCACGGACGTTCCCATGTCCGAGAATTGGGGGCGCAACGCGGGACTTGCCTACGACCAGGCGATGGGTGCACTCGAGCGACTCCTCACATCGCCGAGGGTCGCCGCCCTGACCATCACCGAGCTCAACCCCGATCACGTCGAGGAGGGGGCCGACACCATCCGCCGATTCAGCGCCGCGGTTTCAAGCGGCCTGGCTCTCACCGTCGCCGCCGAGTAGGGCAGCGCGCTCCCTCCGGCCCCCGAGGTCGTCTACCCACGCAAGGCGGTCTTAGCGTAGCAACACCGCCTGGCCGCGCACATGCGGCTCGCGACGCCTACCGTGTCTGCCCTGGCGGAGCTTCGGAACATCGCGATCATCTCGCACGTCGACCACGGGAAGACCACCCTGGTCGACGCGATGCTGCGCCAGGCCGGCACCTTCGCCGCGCACGAGCAGGTCGTCGAGCGGGTCATGGACTCGGGCGAGCAGGAGCGCGAGCGCGGGATCACGATCCTCGCCAAGAACGCCTCGCTCACCCTCCCGGGGGCGAACGGCGGCGAGGTCAAGATCAACATCGTCGACACCCCCGGGCACGCCGACTTCGGTGGCGAGGTCGAGCGCGGGCTCTCGATGGTCGACGGGGTGCTGCTTCTGGTCGACGCCTCCGAGGGGCCGCTCCCGCAGACGCGCTTCGTGCTCCGCAAGGCGCTCGAGCGGCGGCTGCCGCTGATCCTCGTCGTCAACAAGGTCGACAGGACCGACGCGCGGCTGACCGAGGTAGTCGACGCCGTCTACGCGCTCTTCCTCGACCTGGACGCCGACGAGGAGCAGATCGAGTTCCCGATCGTCTATGCCTCCGCCCGAGAGGGCTGGGCGACGCTCGACCCCGAGGCGCGCGGCGAGGACCTCTCGCCGCTCTTCTCCACCCTCATCGAGCGGATCCCGGCGCCGAGCGGCGATTCCGAGGCGCCCCTTCAGGCGCTGGTGACCAACCTCGACGCCTCTCCCTACCACGGCCGGCTCGCCGTCTGCCGCGTCCACCGCGGAACGATCCGGCGCGGCGAGGAGATCTCCTGGTGTCGTCGCGACGGCAGCGTCGAGCGCGCTCGCCTCGCGGCCCTCTACGTGACCGAGGGGCTCGAGCGCACCGAGGTCGAGGCCGCCGGCGCCGGCGAGATCGTCGTCGTCGCGGGCCTTCCGGAGGTGACGATCGGCGAGACGATCGCGGCGCTCGACCAACCCGAGGCGCTGCCCCTGCTCGCGGTGGACGAGCCCGCCCTCGCGATGACGATCGGCGTCAACACCTCGCCGCTCGCCGGCGGGTCGGGGGACAGGCTCACCGGGCGACAGCTCGACGAGCGCCTGCGGGCCGAGCTGGTCGGCAACGTCTCGATCGAGGTGCGCCCGACCGAGAGCACCGACGCGTGGGAGGTGCAGGGCCGGGGAGAGCTCCAGCTGGCGGTGCTGGTCGAGACGATGCGTCGCGAGGGCTTCGAGCTGACGGTGGGCAAGCCGCAGGCGATGACGCGCGAGATCGACGGCAAGCTTCAGGAGCCGGTCGAGCGGCTCTCGATCGACATCCCGGAGGACTACATGGGCGTCGTGACCCAGCTCCTGGCGCTCCGCAAGGGCCGGATGGAGGGCATGGTCAACCACGGCACCGGCTGGATGCGCCTCGAATACCTGGTCCCCGCCCGCGGGTTGATCGGGGTGCGAAACGAGTTCCTGACCGAGACCCGCGGGACGGGAATCCTGCACTCGGTCTTCGAGACCTACGAGCCGTGGCACGGCGAGATCACCACCAGGGCGACGGGCTCGCTGGTCGCCGACCGGCGCGGCACCACCGCGTCGTTCGCGCTGATGAACCTCCAGGAGCGCGGCCAGCTCTTCGTCGGCCCGGGCGAGCAGGTCTACGAGGGCATGGTGGTCGGCGAGAACGCCCGCGCCGAGGACCTCGACGTCAACCCGACGAAGGAAAAGCAGCAGACCAACATCCGCGCCGCCGGCTCCGACGAGGCCGTCCGCCTCGTCCCGCACCACCGCCTCTCGCTGGACCAGGCGCTGGAGTTCATCCGCGACGACGAATGCGTCGAGGTCACCCCCGAGGCGGTCCGGCTGCGCAAGGTGGTGCTGCCGGCGGTGGAGCGGGTGAAGCTGGCGCGGGCTGGGAAGCGGCGGGCGGCGACGACCTGATGCGTGAGAGCGATGAGTCCCGCCGCGGGCGCCGGTCTATTGATCAAACGGGCAACTGAAGGAGGAGTCATGAGTACCAGCGACACCAAGACGACCAGCGTGAGCAAGGTCGCGAACGTGATCCTGCCGGTCGACGACCAGGACGGGATGCTGGCGTTCTACACCGAGAAACTCGGACTCGAGAAGCGCGCGGACGTCCCTTTCGGCGACGACGAGGGCAACCGCTGGATTGAGGTCGCGCCGAGCGGCGCGGAGACCCCGATTGCGCTGTGCCCCCCGGGCCCGAACGGAGAGGCCGGCAGCAAGGACACTGGGATCACCCTGCAGACCGACGACATCGACGCCTTCCACGCGCAGCTGCGGGACCGCGGCGTCGACGTCGACCCTGAGGTCAGTCGTATGGGCGACCCCGTGCCGCCGCTGTTCTGGCTGCGGGACCCGGAGCGCAACACGCTGATGATCGTCGAGGTTCGCTGACGCTGATAGACCCGCGGTCGAGTACTGACCTCGCCGCACCGCAGACCAGGAAAGGAGACAGACAGATGGCAGCGCGAATCGTGGTGACGGAGTTCGTCTCGCTCGACGGCGTGATGGAGGCGCCGGGGGGCGAGCCGGATTTCAAGTACCCGGGTTGGTCCTTCGAGTTCGATCGCGGCGACGACGGGAACCAGTTCAAGCTCGATGAGACCCGACAGGCCGACGGCTCTGCTGATCGGCCGTCGCACCTATGAGAGCTTCGCCGGCGCCTGGCCAGAGCGTGAGGGCGAGTTCGCCGACAAGTTCAACTCGATGCCGAAGTTCGTCGTCTCGACGACGCTCAAGGACCCGGAGTGGAACAACACGACGGTCCTCGACGGCGGCGACGCGACGGCCCAGGTGCGCAAGCTCAAGGAGGAATTCGACGGCGAGCTGCAGGTGCCGGGCAGCCACCGGCTGGTCCAGGAGCTGATCGAGAGTGACCTGGTCGACCAGATCAACCTGATGGTCTTTCCGGTGATCCTCGGGACCGGCAAGAAGGCGTTCGAGGAGACGCCCGAGCGCCGCGGCCTGGGGCTCAAGGACTCGAAGGTCGTCGGCGACGGCGTCCTCGTGCTGACCTACGAGCGGGCTGCCTGAATCGCGGGGGCGGTGCTGATCGAGCCACACGCGCTCTCGGAGCAGGACATCCTCGTCGCACCCGGCGAGGGAGAGATGATCACCGACCGGGAGAACCGCGAGGTCGCGCTGATCGCGGTCCGCGACGACGTCACGATGACGCGCTCGCGCTACGGGCCGGGGGAGCGGGGCCCCGACCCGCACGTCCACCACGAGCACACGGACTCCTTCTACGTCCTCGACGGGGAGCTGACATTCGCGCTCGGGCCCGGCGGCGAGCGGGTGATGGTGCCGGCCGGCGGGTTCGTCGCGGTGCCTCCCAACGTGTCGCACTCGTTCCGAAACGAGGGCAGGGCGGACGCCCACTTCCTCAATTTCCACACGCCGGACGGCGGCTTCGCCGGGTTCATGCGCGGCGCCCGCGACGGCGCGGACGTCGGGTTCGACAGCTTCGACCCGCCCGCCGACGGGGGCAGGCCGGCGTCCGAGGCGATCGTCGTCGGCCCCGATGAGGGGGAGCGGGTCGAGGCGGGCAACCGGATCGCTGTGGTGAAGGCGGTGCTCCCGCACATCTGCTTTTTGGAGTTCGCCTACGACGGGCCGCGCGACGGCCCGCCCGTGCACGACCACGACGATCAGGTGGATTCCTTCTACGTCCTGGAGGGCGAGATCGAGTTCACGGTGGGGGACTCGGTGCACCCCGGGGGCCCCGGGACGCTCGCGTCGATCCCGCGCGGGGTGCGTCACACGTTCCGCCACGTCCACGATGGCAGGGCCCGCGTCCTCAACATCCACGCTCCCGACGGCGGCTTCGGGGAGTTCATCCGCGGCGCGGCCGACTGAGGCGCGCTGGGAAGCGTCGGGCTGTCGGCTCAAACCGGTACGACTAGCTCATGCGTGTCCTCTTCACCACGCGCGGAAGTTCGGGCCACGTCGGACCACTGGCTCCGTTCGCCCACGCCTGCCTTCGTGCTGAACACGAAGTCCTGGTTGCGGCGCAGCGTCAGTTCGGGGCGAACATCCAGCGTGCCGGGCTCCCGTTCTCGCCCGTCGACGAGCCCTCGCGCGATGAGTGGATGCCCTTGATGGGGCAGTTCGCAGAGCTGGACTTGGACACCGCCCACGAAGTGATGATCAGCGAGTTCTTCGCGGGCCTCGATCTTCGAGCCGAGCTTCCCGCCCTGCGAACGATCGTCGACAGCTGGCGCCCTGACGTCATCGTGCGAGAGAGCTGGGAATTCGGCTCGACGCTCGTTGCGGAGCTCCACGGGATTCCAATCGCGCGCGTCGGCCTGGGGCTCGTCGGAGATCGAGGATTCGTCGATCACGCTGGCCGCGCCAGAGGTCGACAGGGCTCGCGCAGAACTGGGCCTGCCGTCCGACCCCGGCGGCGAGCGGCTCGCTGCCGCGCCGTTCCTCACGATGATGCCGAAGGAGCTGGAAGATCCGGTCGCCACAGTGCCCGCGCGAACAAGCCGCTTCCGCTTCGAGGTCGGGGCCGGCGCTGAGGAGCTGCCGGACTGGTGGCCGGGCAACGAGGATCCACTCGTCTACCTCACGTTCGGCTCAGTCGCCGCCGGCGCGCATCTGCCTTACTACCCCGCGCTCTACCGCTCAGCGATCGAGGCGCTCTCGTCGCTCCCTGTTCGGGTGCTGGTGACGGTGGGCGACGCCGCCCGCGAGATCGGGGAGCTCGGTGCGGTTCCTCCCAACGTCCACGTCGAGACCTGGGTCGCTCATGACGATGTTGCACGGCGCGCGGACGCGATCGTCTGTCACGGCGGCTTCGGGAGCACGCTCGGCGCGCTCGCCCACGGCACGCCGCTTGTTGTCCTTCCCCTCTTCAGCGGCGATCAATGGGCGAACGGGGATGCCGTTTCCCGCACCGGTGCGGGCACAACGATCGCGGATGACCGAAGCGCCCGCAACGTGCTGGACCTGCCCCCAGCCGAGACGGTAGATGAGCTCCCCGCCGCGGTCAGTTCGGTCTTGGCCGATGCCGCGTACCGACGCGACGCCGGTCGCATCGCGCATGCCATGCGCGCCCTCCCGTCGGTCGACGAGTCAGTCCATGTGCTGGAAGAAACCGCCGCCTCACGGCGGCTGAATCGGTAGGGCGCTATCCGCGTCTCGTTCGGCCGTTCGAATGGCGGCCGTTGTGACGGTTGGGCCGGCGTCGCTGCGTCTGCGCAGGACGCACCGCGCCGCCGTCGACGTGCCCGCGACGCTCGTGGTCGAACTCGCGGGAGAGGCCGAGGCTGGCGGCGATCCGCCGCATGTCGCCCGCCTGGTCCGGGAGGACGAAGCTGATGCTGGTCCCCTCGCGACCCGCCCGGGCGGTGCGCCCGGTGCGGTGGACGTAGGCGTCGCGGTCGCCGGGCGAGTCGAAGTTGACCACGTGGGTGATGTCGTCGACGTCGATCCCTCGGGCGGCGACGTCGGTGGCGACCAGGGTGTCGATGTCGCCCTTGGCGAAGCGGTCGAGCGCCTTCTGTCGCTGGGGCTGTGACTTGTTGCCGTGCATCGCGAGCGGCGTGGAGGCGATGCTTGCCGAGGCGCTTGACCAGCCGGTCGGCGCCGCGCTTGGTGCGCACGAAGACGAGGGTCCGCCCCCGCTCCGAGTCGCGAAGCGCATCGACCAGCGCGTCCACCTTCTCCTGGTGGGGGAGGTGGACGAATCGGTGGGAGAGCTTGCCCACGTCCTCGGTTTGGGGCTCGTGGACGTGGCGGCGGGCATCGCGCGTGTAGGCGCGCGCCACCTTGCCGGCCGCGGCCTCCAGGGTCGCGGAGAAGAAGAGCGTCTGGCGATCGCGCGGCGTGCAGGCGACGATCCGGTCGACGGCCGGCTTGAAGCCCATGTCGAGCATCCGGTCGGCCTCGTCGATGACCAGGATCCGTATCGTGCTCGAGGCTCAGCGCCCGGCGCTGGAGGAGGTCCTCGAGCCGGCCCGGCGTGGCGACCACGATGTTGGCCCGGGCTGCGAGCTTGGCCTGCTTCTGGAGCCCGACCCCGCCGTAGACCGGGGCGATCGTGAGCCCCCGGACCCGAGCGACGTCGTGAAGCTCATCGACGATCTGAGTGGCGAGCTCGCGGGTTGGCGCGAGCACCAGCGCGACCGGCTTACGGCCGCTGGGATCGAGCAGGTCGGCGATCGGCAGGCCGAAGGCCAGGGTCTTGCCCGAGCCGGTCGGGGACTGGACGAGAACGTCGCGCCCGGCGAGGACGTCGGCGATCACCAGCTCCTGGACTGCGAATGGCGCGACGATGCCGCGCTTCTTTAGGGCGTCCGTGATCGGACGCGAGATGCCGAGATCGGCAAAAGACATGTTGTGCAACTCCTTAAACGAGTGGTGGGAATCCTGAAACCCGGACGCACTCTGGAGTGCACGGAAGGACTGAACTCCTCGACCGCCCTGGTGGCGATCGACTCGCTCACGGTAGCAGGGGCGGGGGAGGGACCCTCGATTCGGCCCTGGGCTGGGCGCCGGCGCCCGCCCCGTCTGGCGTGCGATTCGGTCGTGGCCGATACACTCGTTTCACACGCCGGCTGGGCTCTCTTCCTCCTCCTCCGCCCTTTATGACCCGGTTCCACGCGAGGAGTTGGAGAGGGGTATCGGTGATGCAAGACCTTCAGGAGCAGGTGCCTGATCAGGATGAGTCGGGCGTCGATCGGACCTCTGGCGAGATCGCCAGGTCCCTTGGGACGGTGTGGCGGAACTTCTCGGGCCAGCGACCCAAGTCCACCAGCGTCGAGATCCGCAATGACTCCGTCAGATGCGTGATCGAAGAGGGTGGGCCCGACGCCGAGGCGGATGAGGACGACGCGGAGAACGGCGAGACCAAGTTGTCGCCGGCCGGCCTGAAGCAGAACGCCACGGCGGCGGTCACGCGGATCACCGGACGGCGCGTGGTCGCCTTCATCCCCAAGCGCGACAAGCAGACGGAGATCTCCACGCAGATCTTCCTGCTCGAAACGCTGCCGAGGCGTTTCTAACAGTTCCCTGACTTCGGGGTCCCCGTTCACGGCGGGGTACCCGGGATGAACGGCGGGGGTACCCGGGATCCGAATGGCTGGTCCAGCCAATTACACGCAGATCAGGCTCTTGAACGGTGAGGTCTTCACGGTGGAGGGCACGCTGCAGGAGGTCGAGAAGGGCCTCTCGGATGCGGCCCGGTCGGGTCAAGGGCGTCTGGCCTGGTTCCAGGAGCGCAGCACCGACAGCTCGATCGGGATCAACCCCGCCCACGTCGCGATTCTGAGGCTCGCCGAGATCTCAGGGTGACCGCCTTGACGTCATTGCGCCGCTGGCTTCGGGCCCACCCCACGATGGTGACGATCGCCGGCAGCCTGCTGGTGGGCGGCGCGCTCGTGTTCGGGCTCTGGGGCAAGCGGGGCGACTTCGCAGCGGCCCTCGGGCTCGCGCCGCTATGGATCCTCGCCGCCGCGATCCTCCTCCACGTCGTCTGGCTGATCGCCCGCAGCGAGGCGTGGCACGTTTGCGTTGGCGCGGCCGGAGGCCATGTCAGCCGGCGACGGCTCTACCGGGCGGCCAGCCTCGGCTACCTCGGCAACATCTTCAACGGCCAGTTCGGCCTCGGGGTGCGGATCGCGGCCCTGCGCCGTTCCGCGCCCGTCGACAGCCCGAAGCCCTCCGTCCTGATCGCGGCCGAGCTGCCGATCGTGGTCGTCGAGGTCTGCCTCGCCGCCCTGACCTCGTTCACGCTGGTCGCGCCGCTCGGGGTCCCCTGGTGGGTGCCCCTGATCTGCTTCGCGTTCGGGCTCACGGTGATCGCCGTGCTGACCAGGGTCGCCCGTGATCGCCGCGAGGGATTCTGGAAGGGATTCGCGGTGATGCGCGGCCTCCAGGGCCGCACCAGCATCATCGCCCTCGTCGTGTTCGCCGTCTGCGCACAGATCGCCCGCAACTGGCTGGTCCTTCAGGGAATCGGCGTGGATGGCTCCGTGTTCGACGCGACCGCGCTGTTGATCGCGATCGCGGTGATCGGCCTGCTCCCGGTCGGCCCGAGCCTGGGGGCGGCCGCCGCGGTGCTCATCCTGGGGGCGGACGGTGTGGCGGCGACCGCGGCCGCCGGGGCTCTGCTGACGGCCACCGCGGCGGTCGGCGCGCTCTGCTTTGCCTCCTGGGCGCTCGTCGACCGATTTCGACCGGTCGCTGCTTCGCCGCTTCCGTCCTGACTCGGCAGCGGCCGATGCGGCCGCGACGACGTCAGGGCCCGCGAAGGCGCCCGTCGTCGCCAAGTAGCGCCAGCGCCGCCGGATCCGGCTCCACCACCTGGTCGGAGTGCATGTACTCGGGGTAGAAGGGCTTGTGGCCGAGCGCCCGGCCGAGCGGGGCCATGGCCGCGAACAGCAGGCGCTGCAGCGCCGGCGGCGGCGACGTGAAGACGATCACGTCGCGATAGGCGCTACCGGTGACCGCGAGCTGAAGCGGATCCGGGAGCCCCTTGGAGTTCGTCTTGCCGTCGCGCGCGAGGCCGAACATGGTGCCCGCCATCTGAATGAATCGATCGCCCGGGTCGACCTCGACGATGGCCTGCGCCTCCTGGTCGCCCACCTGCCACCAGTCGTGGCGGGCACCGGCCGGAACGCGGGCGGACTCGCCGGCGCCCAGGACCTGCTCGCGGCCGTCGATCAGGAAGCCGACCTGCCCGCTGAGGATGTGGAAGCGCTCGGTCAGCGTGGGGTGGTAGTGCTCGGCGGCCACCCGTCCGCCCGGCTTGACGTAGAGGTGGACGACCAGCACGCGATCCGGATGATCCGCTGGATCGGTGAGGATCACCGATCGCTCCCCGGTCACGGGGTTGTCGAAGACCTGCCCTCGGCGAGACATGCCCCTGTATGGCATCACACTTGAAGAGCGACCGAACTCCTTTCTCAAAGCGTTCCCCGCTCTGCGAGCCAGACACTTTGGAATCGCAGGTCCGTTCGCTCGCGGATCAGCTCGTAGTCCGCGTCGTAGTGGAGGATTCCGAGCTCGCGCCGGTCGGCGAGCGCGGCCACGATCAGGTCGATCGGGGGAAGCCGATGGTGTCCGGCGCGAGCGAGCTGACCTTGCGCTTCAGGGCGCGCCGCTCGGTCTCTTCATCGATGCTCACCCGCGGGAGCGCCAGGAGCTCCTCGAGGAGTTCCCGGTGGGCCGCCGCGTTGACCGCGGAATAGCCCGCTTCGAGCAGGAACGGAAGTGAGGTGATCAGGCGCCCCGACTCGAGAGCGTCGGCGATCTCGCGCACACGGGCGTCCGGCAGCGCGGGATCCGCGAGGCGCGCCCACGCGGAGTTGTCGAGCAGCAGCGGGCCGTTCAATCTCGCGTCCAGCCGGAGCGGCGCACCCGATCGGCCGCATCGGGATCCACCGGCAGGGCACGCGAGCGCACCCGCTCGGCGAGCCTGCTCCGGCGGCCCGCGAGCCCTGCTTGCTCGGCGCGCACCCGCGCGAGCTTCTCGCGCGCGCCCAGGATCACGAGCTCGCCGAACTGGACCCGCTCGCCGCCGAGGGCGTCGCGCAGCTCATCGAGCGCCTCCTTCACGGGCGGCGTTTCGGTGATCGCGTGCGGGGGCGCGTCGTGGGCACGGGAAGAGTGTAACACCGGTGTTGCACTCAAGGATGCGCTGATCGTGCCGGGTTCGTATCTCGTTCGCCCCATCTCCATACTCCGAGGATGGTCGAAAACTCCCTTGCCGATCAGAGCTACTGCTACCTGACCACGACTGGGCGGGTGAGCGGGGAGCCACGGGAGATCGAGATCTGGTTCGGGCTTCAGGGCGAGACGCTCTACATGCTCTCCGGTGGGCGTGATCGCTCCGATTGGGTCAAGAATCTGCACACGATGCCCGCCGTTCAGCTGCGGATCGGGGATCGGACCTTCGAGGGGAACGCCCGGACGGTGACCGATGGCGATGAGGACGCTCGCGCTCGCCGGCTCCTGTTCGACAAGTACTCGCCCGGCTACTCGGGCGACCTCGCCGAGTGGCGGGACTCCGCGCTTCCGATCGCGGTCGACCTGGAGCTTAAGTCTGGCGCTCTAGCGCGGGTCGTACGTCGCCGTATAGGTGTTGGAGGCGTTTGCCTTGATCGAGTGGGTCCGCGCCCGGCCGTCGGACCAGGAGCGGAAGTCGTACGTCGTCCCGTCGAGCGTCTGGGAGTCGGGGGCGGTGACCGTGTTGGCGGATCCCTGAATCACCGTGCGGGTGATCGGCGCGGGCCCCGTGACGTCATCGAGCGTCAGGGTCAGCCCGGCCGGCACGGAGGCGAGCGTCAGGTCGACCGTCTTCGGATCGAGCTTGACGCTCCGAGCCCGCGTGAGCCCGCCGGAGTCGATCGCCTTTACGCGCAGCTCGAGGTACGCGGGGTACTCGTGGTCCGGTCCGCTGAACGAGCCGCTCGGCCCGGTGAAGCTCTCAAGCGTGTGGGTGTGGCAGTTGGAGGGGCAGTGGTGGATGATCAGCGACCAGGAGAGCGCCGAGTCGGGAAGGGTGCCGTCCTGGGCGTCGGTCGCGGAGCCGCTGAAGTCGATCTGATCGCCGACCGCCCAGGTGAGGCTCGACGTCGGGGCGTCGATCGTCACCGAGGGTGGGGTGTTGCCCGCCGAGATGTCGATCGTGTCGGTGGCGGTGTTGCCGAGGGAGTCCCTGACCCTGAGGGCGACGTGATAGACGCCCGCGCTCGTGTACGTGAAGCTCGGATGGCTGTCGGTCGAGTCGTCGAACGCGCCGTCCCCGTCGAGGTCCCACGCATAGCTCATGTTGTCGCCCTCTGGGTCGGTGGAGCCGGTGGCGTCGAAGTCGACGGACAGCGGGAGGTTGCCCCAGGTTCGCGAGGCCTTGGCGAGCGCGTTCGGAGGCCGGTTCCCGTTGGTGAAGGGGATCCGCCTGATCGTGCCTCCGATCAGGTCGACGTAGTAGAGGTCCCCGCCCGGGCCCACCTGCAGGTCGACCGGGTTCGCCGCCCCCGCGAGGAACGTCCCGACGCGGTTCGGGCTCGGGTCGCCCGTGTTCCCCCGCTGCATCGCCCAGATGCAGTCGCGCGAGTAGTCGGCGAAGAAGAGCGCTCCGTTGTAGCGGGGTGGATAGGGGCCGCGGGTGTAGAAGGCCATCCCGCTGATCGACGAGGTGCCGGCGGGGCAGGTCTCGTTCGAGATCACCTTCGTGTTGTGGTGGTAGCTGAAGTACGGCGGGGTGACCGCTCCCGGCTCCGAGTAGAGGCCCTCGCAGATGTCCAGCCCGGCGGCCTGGTAGGACGGCTGGGGGTCGTCGCCCTCGTAACACGGCCAGCCGAAGTTGGTGACGCCGGCGGTCGGGTCGGGCAGGCGGTTGACCTCCTCGACGCTCGTCCACCCGACGTCGCCGATCCAAAGCTCCTTGCTGTTGGGCCTGGTGGCGAAGCGGAACGGGTTGCGAAGGCCGTAGGCGACGACGCGGCGCTCGTTTGCGTCAGGGCTCGAAGCCAGCGGATTGCTCGGCAGGCCTTTGCCGGTCTTGGGGTCGACGCGCACGATCGTGCCGTCGAGCGTCCTCGGCTCGCCCGCCGGGCGCCGCAGGCTCTGGGCGCGCAGCGCGCCGCCCTCGGCCGTCGGCGGCCTCTGGTTGCCGCCCACCGGGACCGGCGGGTCGCCGCAGGCGTTCTTGTGCTGCCCGTAGTCGATCGCGGAGGTCGCCCCGGCGGCCTCACCGCCGCTCACGTATAGCGCCCCGCCGCTGCCGAACTTGAGGTCGCCCACCGTGTGGCCCGGGAACTGCCCGCACCAGTCGTTGATCAGGACCTTTTCCGGGCCGGTCATCGTGTCGCCGCTGGCGGTCAGCTGCGAGAGCCGGCCGCTGACCAGGCACCCGTCTGTGGTCGGCCCCGGCGGGCTGGGACAGGGGTCGCTCGTCTCGTCCGAGGCCCCCCAGGTGGGCGCCGTTCCCCCGATCGGCGCGTCATAGGTGTAGAGGACGTACACGTAGGGCTGCTGCGGGAACTTCGGGTCGAGCGCCAGGCCCAGCAGGCCCCGGTCCCAGAAGTTGTTGACCTCCGTGCGAAGGTCCGCGAACTCCGTCGGGGTGGTGTCGTTGAGGCTGTCGAAGACCTTGATCACGCCGCTCTTCTCGGCGACGAACACGCGCCCGTCGGGCGAGAACGCCAGGTTCGTGGGCTGGGTCAGGCCCTCGAAGACGATCGACTGCGAGAACCCCGTGGGCTGGCGCTGGACCTTGGTCGTGAACGTGTCCACCGTGTTCCCGTTGCCGTCCGGCCCGACGCAGACGTAGTCGCTTTGGGAGTCCTCCTTCCCGCAGACCTGGTACTGGTAGGACGTGTTCGGGGTCAGGCCCTTCGCCTGCTGGGAGAAGGGCTGGTCGGTGGCGGGCTCGGGGACGTTGAGCGCGGGGGCATTGGTCCAGCTCCCCGTCCCCGTCTTGCGCCAGCGCATGTAGGCCGAGCACGACGTGTCGCAGGTGCCGACGGCGTTGAGCACCGCCGAGTTGGCGGTGATCTTGTTCGCCCCGGTCGTCTTCCCGGAGCAGCCGGTGAGGACGACGGCCAGCACCGGAGAGTGCGACCAGGAGCGCAAACGCCCATCCGAACCTGCGGGCGCGAGGCGGCCTGGCCGAGCCGTCCCGCAGGTTCTCGATCCCGCTTGCCACCACCCTCAGTGCCGCGTCACCGTCTCGCAGCCTGAGGGCGACGGATCGCGCGGGAGCGTGTCGAGGTCGGCCTTGTCGGCGGCGCCGGGGGCGCTGCCGCCGTCGCAGTCGATCGTCGCATCAGAGGTCAGGTCGCGACCGAAGAGCTGATCGTTTCCGTCCATCCCCCGCAGCACGTCGGCGCCCGGCCCACCGGTCAGGGTGTCCCGGCCGGGGCCGCCCGATCAGCGTGTCGTCCCCGACCGCGCCGTTGAGGGCGCTCGGGACGCCGGTCGAGTTGACCACCTGGTCGCCCCCGTCCGCGGAGAAGACCCGGATCAGGTTGACCCCCGTGGCGCTGCAGTTCGCGGCGCCCGGACCGCTTCGGGTGCACCCGCCGTAGGCGTGGACGTCGGAGCCCGCGTAGCCGCCGCCCGGCAGGTCGGTGATCCGCAGGACGGAGGTGGTGGGCCGGGTGATGGAGAAGTTGTCCGTGGCCCCGGGCGCCGCCTGCACCAGGAGGGTGGAGCCCGAGATGTGGATCTCGGCCGTCGCCACCGTGAACGAGCGCGAGGCGGGCGTCAGGTCGACGTTTCCGGCCGCGTCCTTGGCCCGGACGTAGAAGGTATGGGCGCCATCCGAGAGACGCGGCGTGGTCCAGGGGGAGGAGCACGGCCCCCAGGCGCCGGAGTCGAGCCTGCACGAGAAGGCCGCGTCGGACTCCGGCGAGGAGAACGCGAAGGTCGGCGTCGGGTCGTTGGTGGTGCCCGACGGGCCGTCGGTGATCTCGGTGTCGGGCGCGCTCGAGTCGGTCGCGTAGGTCGCGCTCACCTCGCCAAGGACGGGCGTCGCGTCCTGGTCGCTCGAGCTCAGCTCGGCGCGGTACTGGAGGTAGCGGGAGCTGGCGCCGATCGGGTCGCCGGGCGAGGCGACCGGGGCGAAGGCACTCCAGGATGCGTCTGGCGTCGGCGTGTCGCCGGTGCGCACGCTGAGCGCGACGCCCGTGCCGGCGGGGATGTCGGCGCTCCACGAGAGGGCGTCCCACTGGACCGCCTCTCCCGCGTCCAATACGCGCGAGTCGAAGGTGCCGGAGGCGGAGTAGGGAGTCAGGCGAAGCCAGTCGACCGAGACGTCGGGCCCGCCGCTGTTCAGGTCGCTGGCGAGGGGCCGCATCTCGGTGGTCCCGAAGTCGGCGGCATGCGTCGCCACGAGGCTTCCGTCGACGAGGTAGCGGACCTCGGTCGCGTCCCACTCGATCCGGAAGCGGTGCGAGCTGCCGACCAGGCTCGCGGGAAGCTGCGTCTCGGTCTGGGCGGCGCCGGTGTTGGTGCGGGCGTTGAACGTGCCGTCGCCCTTGACGCTGAACATCGCCCAGTGCGGGTCCTCGTTGAAGTCCACACCGAAGCCGACGTGCGCGAAATTGCCCCCGCCGAACGTGGCGTTGAACTCGAGCGCGCGGCCCGACCCGTAGGTCTGGACGGTCCCGGCGCTGGCGCCGTCGACCACGAGCTTGCCGTTCGACACCGTCGCGCTCCCCGCGGGCAGGTTCCAGGGCTGGCTCTGCCAGCCGGCCGGCAGGCCGGGCCCGCCCGAGAACTCCGCGCCCACGGTCGGCGACAGGGTGACCTCGCCGTTCGCGGTCTCGGAGACGTAGGTGTCCGCGCCCGTGGACCCGGCGCCGAAGTCGGCGGAAGTCGTGTCGGTGAGCGAGGCGAGCTCGGTCTCAAAGCCCCAGGCGTGATCGCCGCCGAGCGCGTTGCCGTTGGCGTCCTCGACCGAGCCGGCGACCCGGACGCGATAGACGGTCCCGGGCTCGAGGTCGGCGTCGGGGTCGAGGGTCGCCGTGGTGCCGGAGTAGGTCAGGTCCGCGGGGACGTTGGTGCCGGAGCCCTCGACGCGCAGGCGGAAGCTCGTGGAGTCGATCGTGCTCGGGTCCATCGGCTCGCTGAACCGAACCGTGACGTCGGTGCCGACGGCGACGCCGGTGGCATCCGGTGCTGGGCTTCGCTCGACGATCACAGGTGGCGTCGTGTCGGCGGCCGCCGTGTAGCCGATCGCCACCTCCCTCAGGCTCGGCGCGTTGGCGGCGTCGCTCGTGGTCAGCTCGGCGCGGTACTGGATGTAGCGCGAGTTGCCCGGGATGTCGGCGCCGCTGGCGGAGATCGGGGTGAAGCCGGTCCAGCTCCCGTCGGGCGTCGGCGTGTTGCCGGTGCGCACGCTCAGGGCGACTCCGGTGCCGGCGGGGGTGTCGGCAGTCCAGCTGAGCGGCCCCCAGTCGGCCGGCTGACCGGCGTCGAGGACCCGCGAGTCGAACGTGCCCGCGGACGGATACGGGCTCAGGCGCGCCCAGTCGACCGAGAGCTCGGCGCCGCCGGCGTTGAAGTCGCTGAAGGCCGGCCGAAGCGCCGTGCCGAAGGTGCCCGAATGGGTGGCCACCAGGCTGCCGTCGACGTAGAACCTCACCTCGTCCGCGTCCCACTCGATCCGATAGAGGTGCTCGGTGCCGATCAGCGAACCGGGGAGCAGGGTGTCGGTCGGCGAGCCGGAGCCGAAGTTGGTTCGCGCATAGAGCTGGTTGGTGGTGTCCCTGGTGCTGAAGATCGCCCAGGCGCTCTCGAAGTTGTCGGAGAGCCCCGCGTGCTGGAACGCCGCGCCGTTGAAGGTGGCCGCGAACTCCAGTGAGCGCCCCGGGCCGAAGCTCTGGTCGGTGCTGGCGAATGCGCCGTTCACGTGCAGCTCGCCCCCGGACACGCTCGCGCTGCCACCGGCGCCGCCGCCCTGCGACTCCCAGGTCGAGCTCTGCCAGCCGGACGGGCAGGCCGGGCCCGCCGGAGAACTCAGCGCCCACGGTCGGGGCCAGGGTGACCTCGCCGTTCCCGGTCTCGGAGACGTACGTGTTCGCGCCGGTGGTCCCGGAGCCGAAGTCGGCCACGGTGGTGTCGATGAGGCTCGCGGACGGGGTGGTGAAGCTTCGCGGCGGCTTGAGCGCCGGGCGGCTCCGTGGAGGAATTGGACGCCGCGTCGCTCGACGTGACCCGGTAGTAGTAGGTCGTGTTCGGGTCGAGGCCGTCGAGCTGGACGCTGTGCGAGGTGACCAGGGCGGAGCTCTGCTCGGTCGAGGTCAGGGAGCCGGGGCTGGTGCCGAAGTCCACCCGGGAGTCCGACGCCTCGTCGGTGTCCCAGGTGATCGTCGCCGTGCCGTCCGCTCCCCACCGTCTCGGCGACGTCGGAGATCACCGGCGGGGTGTCGTCGACGGCGTAGGTCGCCTCGTAGCTTCCGGCGGTCGCGTCGAAGAACGCGTACTCGACGCCCTTGATCGTCTGCGTGGTCGTGGGGACCGCGGAGGCGTCGCGCTCGACCCCGGTGAGCGAACCCGCCGAGGAGCTCGTCGGCACCATCGCCCGAAGCCCGGTGGCCCCGGCGGCCGCGTCGATCGTGAAGTCGAGGTTGTTCCCGTCCCAGGAGAGGGAGTTGAACGAGGACCCGTTGCGGGCGTCGAGCCACTCGAGCATCTGGCGGGCGGAGACGATCGGCACGTCCCGGGACAGGGCCGAGGCGACGATCGCGTCCGAGCCCGGGTGCGAGGCGTTGTCGGTGTGCATGTTGGCCGTGAACACGCCGTAGTAGCCCTCGGGGCCGAGCGCGTTGTCGAGCAGCGAGTCGATGTTGAAGGGCTCCGACTGGCCGGACTCGTCGGTCAGCTGGGTGGTCGCCTGATAGACGTCGATCATCGAGCCGTCGAGGTCGGCGAAGCGCATCGGCATGCCGGAGCCCGTGAACATGCCCGGACGGTCCTGGATCCAGGCAGGGCGGCCAGTAGTAGTAGTTCGTGTCGAGGCGGATGCCGTTTTCCAGCTCGACCTTCGGCTGCGTCGCCCAGTCGCTCCAGGCGATGCAGTGGGTGCGGTTGGTGGCCGGCGCCGAGAGCGAGGGATACGCAGTTGCGAAGTCCGCGAGCTGATCGGTGTAGAAGGACTCGAGCTCGGCCCTCGAGGCCCAATTGGAGCAGCCCGTGTTGACGTGCAGGGCGATCTCGAACCCGTCGCCCTCGAACGCGGCGGCCTCGGAGTCGGTGAGCGACGGGGTGCTCGGGTAGATGTACGAGGTCCCCCGCACGCACTCCCAGTCGGCGATCGAGCAGCCGCTCGAGCTGAGCGCGTCGTACTGGTTGAAGCGCCCCTCCGTTCCACCGTTGCCGTGGTCGTCGCCGGTCATCACGACCGCCGCCTTCTTGTCGTGCGGCAGGAACCAGAACCGCGGCAGCGGGCTTTCGGTCCTGATTGATCTGGCCGATCAGGTTGGCGAGCAGGTGCTGCTGCTCGTCGGCCTGCGGGATCGCCACCTTGTCGAGGTTCACCCAGTCGGGCTGGACGTCTCCCGCCTTGGCCCCGTAGAAGAGGTCGTCGGCGCGGATCAGCTCGCCGCCGCCGGCATCGCTGTCGCGCTCGTCCCCCGACCAGGCCGGATTGCCCTGTCGCGTGTAGACGATCGAACGCGCGAGGTCATAGGTGAAGGCGGCGGCCTGGCCGCCGTTCGGCCCGACGCTTCGCAGGGTGACCGCCGGGTTGGGGGTGGAGGTGGTCGCGTCCGAGAACAGCGTTGCGATCGTCTGGGTGCCGGCGCCGGTCGTGTAGCGATCGGCGGTGCCGTGGTACTGGATCGTCTGGTCGACGATCCCGGTGCCGGGGCCGGAGCCCGTGTCCACCTGCAGGTAGCCGTTCGCGAGCGTGCCGGGCGTGTCGCCGAGGCCGAGCAGGCCGGCGAGCTTCGGGTCGGGGCGCATCGCGATCAGGTTTCCGCCCGCCTGCACCCAGTCGCGAAGCATCTGCGCCTTGGCGGCGGTGAGCGGTGGGCCGTCCGCCAGGATCGCCACGTCGTGGGAGTCGAGCACGGCGGGCGTCACGTCCGCGATCACCGTGTTGCTGAACTCGTTCAGCCCCTCGGCGCGCAGGATCTCCGCGTAGTAGTCGCTGAACGGGTTGGCGGCACGGGAGATCACCAGGATCGGCCCGCCCGGACCGTCCTCCGGCGCGGCGGCGCTGGTGGCCGGCTGCAGGAGGACGGCGAGCAGCAAGAGGAAACCGACACCAAATCGGAGAGTCGATCTTGGGCTATGGGTGCGGCGAAGCACCGCGCCTACCTCCCTCGTCCAACGGAGCCGTTGGGTCCATCGTGGTCATCTTCGGCGTCTCCGTCACTCCCGGGAAAGCCTTCCCGTGAGTCGCCTGGTTCCGTCCGAGGCGGCCGCGCAGCCAGTGTGTGTGCGCAGCGGCAAAAAGCCCTAGCGAATCGACCCTAGGCAGGTCGGACAGACCGTGTCAAGGAGGCCCTGCAAACCCGACTAATGGGCTTAGGTAAGGGAAGTTTGGCCTGGGCGAGCGCGGGTCAGCGAGGTGACTCGCCGACCTAGTCCTCAGTGCCGGGTCACCGTCTCGCAGCCGACGGGCGAGGAATCGCGTGGGAGGGTGTCGAGGTCGGCTTGGTCGGCGGCACCAGGGGAGGTTCCGCCGTCGCAGTCGATCGTCGCGTCGGAGGTCAGGTCGCGGCCGAGCAGCCGATCGTTTCCGTTCATTCCCCTGAGCGCGTCGACGCCACCCCCGCCGGTCAGGGTGTCCGCGCCGGAGCCGCCGGTGAGGAGGTCGGCGGCCGCCGCGCCGTTCAGCGAGCTCTTGGTCGCGGTCGAATTGACCACCTGGTCGGCCAGATCACCGGAGAAGACCTGGACCAGGGTGATCCCGGCGGCGTTGCAGTTCGCCGCATAGTCGCCCGTTCGGGTGCATCCCGCCCAGGCGTGGATGCCCGAGCCGGTGTACGCCCCGCCCGGGGAGTCGGTGATCCGCAGGACGGAGGCCGAGGGACGGGTGATGGTGATGTTGTCCTTGGCCGCCGGCGCCGCCGTGACCAGCAGGGTCGAGCCCGAGATGTGGACCTCGGCGGTCTTGACCGTGAAGGAGCGCGAGGCCGGAGTCGGGTCGAGATCTCCGTCGGCGTCCGTCGCCCGGACGAAGAAGGTGTGAGGACCGTCGGCGAGATGCGCGACCGTTTTCGGCGAGGTGCAGCTCGCGTAGGCGCCCGAGTCGACCTTGCACGCGAAGGTCGAGCCCGGCTGCGACGAGGAGAACCCGAAGGTCGGGGTTGGGTCGTGGGTGGCGCCCGAGGGACCGGAGGTGATCTCGGTGTCGGGGACCGTGTCGGTCTCGAAGTCGACGTCCACCCAGTAGTTGGTCGATTGGAAGGTGTCCGGGCCTCCGCCGGAGAACAGCCCTCCCGAGGGCCCGTACTTGTAGATGCCGTTCGGCCCGTCGACGCCGTCGCCCAGCGCGTGCAGCGGCGGGCTGTCGAAGCCGCCGCCCGCGAAGTAGCCGTTGGTGGCGGCGTAGTTGCCGTTGGGGGCGTGGTAGGAGGCGACGTAGGTGGTGTTGGCGTCGATCGCCACCGGGCTCGCGAAGCTCGACGTCCTGCCATCCGGAGGCCGTCTCGCCGGTGAAGGTGGCCTGCGGCCAACTGGGTTCCGTCCGCGGTCCACAGCCGGCCGATGTGGGTGCCGGTGTTGGCGGCCGTCTTGTAGAAGCGAAGTCCGGTGACGAACCCGCCTTCGTCGGAGCGGAACTTGACTCCGACCTCGACGGCGCTGGGGTCGCCGTCGCTCGGTGGGAGTGAAGCTGTCGTTCCAGATCGAGCACGGGCAGGTCCGCGGCGTGACGTCGACCGTCACCCCCGCTCCTGGCGCCTCGAGGTTGCCGCTGTCGTCGGCCGCGCGCGCCTTGATCGTCGCCGCGCCGGGCGCGCCCGGCGTCCAGGCGTAGGTCCAGCTCTCGCGCCCCGTCGCCGGGTGCCAGGTGGCGCCGCCGTCCACCGAGACCTCCACGCCGCCCGACCTGGCCGCCTCGCGGCGTCGGTCGGCGGTGCCGCTGATCGTCGTCGCCTCGCCGCTCTCTACGTCGGCGCCGCGCGCTCGGGGAGTCGATCTCGGAGCTCGGCGCGGCGGTGTCGGTCGAGGCGGTGGCGGCGGTGAGCGCGCCCTGAAGCGTGTCGGGTTGGGCGCCCATGTCGGCGAGCAGGTTCACGGTCGCCTGCTGCATGCGCGGGTCCGGGGTGGAGCCGCCGCGGTCGTGGTTGCCGTCGAGTCCCCACGACCACTGGATCGTCCCCGCCCCGAACACCAGCGCGCCGCTCGGGGCGCGGTACTGGGTGAGGTTGTGGGTGGCGGTGCCGGGGCCGTAGGTCGAGCCGTAGTCCAGGATCCGCTGCGGGACGTCGAGGGTGGTGGAGGAGAGGTCGATCAGGCCGGCGGGCCGAGCGCCGTTGTCGAGGTCCTCGTCCCACTCGTAGCCGAGGGTGCTGTCGGCCAGGGTCGCGGTCTGACCGGGGGCCAGCGAGGCGACGCTGGTGTTCCGCCACAGGCGCAGCTTGCCTTCGGCCGCCGGCACCTGGATCGCCGAGGTGCCGGCGTTGACCGTGAAGATCGTCCCGGACAGGGCGTTCTCGGGGCGGCCGCCCTGCGGGTTGAACGGACGCGGGTCGCGCCAGGTCCCCGTCCAGGTCGAGGTGGGGTCGATCTTGGCGTTGGCGTGGGTCTCCTTGTAGGAGACGAGGGTCCGGTTGTCGGTGCCGGACCCGTCGATGCTCTTCTCCCAGCGGGTCTTCCAGAAGCTCTCGTTGCCGCTGAAGAAGGCGAGGTTGACGCCGGCGTCGCGGGCGGCCTCGACGTTCGTGCGCTGCCCGCCGGACCAGTACTCGTCGTGCCCCACCGACAGGTAGGTCGCGTGATCGAGGATCTCGGACCCTCGGCGGTGGGCGTCCACGCCGGTGAAGTAGCTGACGTCGTATCCGTTTCGCTCGAGCCAGCGCACCATCGGATACTCGGCGTTGAAGGGCGAGTCCTCGGGGGTGTCGCCGCGCGTCGTGAAGGGGCGGTTGTAGCTCACCTTGTAGGCGCGGCCCGGATTGGTTCCGGGCCCGCCGGTGTAGAGGCTGTTGCCGCCGTACTGGTTGTAGGCCTGCCAGGTCGTGTCGGAGGTCTGGAAGAGGAGGTCCGAGTCGCCGCCGTCGTCGCGGACGACGAAGTAGACGTGGCTTGCGCCGGGCGTGCCGTCCTCGCGCACGAGCTTGGCGAAGTAGATCCCCGATACGGCGCTCGACTGGCACCGCCCAGGAGGCGGACTCGGCCCAGTTGCCGCAGTCGACGAGGCCCGTGGCGGGCCTGCGTTCAGGCAGGCGGGCTGGCTTTGGGGCAGGCTCGCCGAGGGCTGGACCGTCGCGATCTTGCGGGCGCCGTCGCCCCCGTAGTAGCCCATCCGGTAGATGTCCAGGCGGTAGTCGGTGGCGTCGGTGTCGACCTTGAAGTGGACGGTCTGGCCGCGGTTGACGCTGATGTTCGGTGGCGAAGCCCTGGATGCTGGCGGCGCCCGCGCCGCTGACGTCCCAGGTCGCTCGGCGGTGTCCCGGGCTTGGAGTTCTCGCAGACGACCGGGTTCTGGATCGGCGGGTCGCACGGGGCCGCCACGGCTGCGCCGGGGTGGAGGACAAGCGCGACAAGCGCGAGCGGTGCCGCGAGCAGCAGGCGCGCGGCCAGCGGCCGCATCCCCGCACAACGCTTTTCGAACTCTTGGAACACGCCTTCCTCCCACCTGGGCGGTCAGACCCGGACGCCGAGCGTACGTGCCCTGCACCCCGAGAGACAAGCGTCTACCGAGTCTCGGTAAGCAGGTTCCTTACGGGCCTCAGAGCGCTCATCGGTCGTGCTCCGTTCGCCAGGAGTCCTTTCCGGTCGGGCGTTGCCACTACCGTGTGGGCATGAGCATCGGACTGACCGAGGTCCTCATCATTCTCGTGATCCTGCTGGTGATCTTCGGCGGCTCGCGGATTCCAAAGGTCGCGCAGGCGCTCGGCACCGGGTGGCGCGAGCTTCGCGGACAGGTCGACCGCGACTCGCCCGACGACGAGGAGATCGAGGCCGGCAGGGAGCCCCCCCGGCCCACCGCGGAGCCCGTCGAGGACGAGGAGACCGCGAAGCGCCCCTGAGGCTCACCGAACGACGCTGTACCTCAGGTGGGTGACGTCGGGGGAGGCGATCGCCTGGGTGCACTCGAGCTCGAGCTCGCCGTCGGCCAGGTGGTCTTCGAACGTGCGAACCCCACCGCCCAGCAGCAGGGGGGCGACGTGGAGGAGCAGCTCGTCGAGCAGCCCGGCCTTCAGGTACTGCTGGGCGACGCTCGCGCCCCCGGCGATGCCGACGTCCTTCTCGCCCGCCGCGGCCGTGGCCTGCTCCAGCGCGGCCTCGATCCCGTCGGTGACGAAGATGAACGTGGTGCCGCCCTGCTTCTCCTCCGGTTCGCGCGGGTGGTGGGTGAGGATGAAGACCGGCACCCGGAAGGGCGGCTCGTCTCCCCACCAGGCGTCGGCGTTCGGGTCCTCCTCCCACGGCCCCGAGCCGCCGCTGAACATCCTGCGGCCCATGATCACCGCGCCGCTGGCCTCGACGGACTCCTTCAGAAGGTCGTCGTCGGGCCCCGTCTCGCCGCCGGACTTGCCGTGGCTCTCGCGCCAACTCGCGAGCCGGACCACCCACTCGTGAAGCCGCTCGCCGCCGATCCCGAGCGGATGCTCGAGCCCCGGCTTGGGGCCGGTGGTGAAGCCGTCCAGCGACATCGAGGTCTCGTACCGCAGCTTTCCCATGACGCGCCTCCTCGTGGTCGTAATCGCCTGGATTCTCGTTGCTTGCCTATGAGACCCGGCCGCCTCCCACAACTCATCGCGGGCCGCCGCCCGGGTCACCGGTCAGCTCGCTGCCCGGGCGCGAGATGCGAAGCCTCGCTCGGGGGACTACAGTCTTGCGAGGGAGTCAAGGGCTCGGCACGGGGGTTCGCCCGCCCGTCGCCCGGCGGATGGAGGTGATCCGATGAGGAGAGGTGGACCGATCGCCACAGCGACCGCCGCCGCAGCCTGTCTGGCGACGGCCACGGGCATGCTGATCGGCCCGGCGATGGCGCCGGCGAAGGAGCGCAGGGCGCCGAGCGTCGACCTGAGCGCCGCCCACCGCTGCGACTTCATCGGCCAGCAGGCCGGGTCCCGCTGCCTGCTCCCGTTCCCCGACGACTACTACACCGTCCGCGACCCGAGCACGGCGACGGGCCGCCGGGTGAACCTGCAGACCGCCGCGATGCCGGCGAACGTGAACGGCGCCCACATCAACGCCGTTCCCTACAACGCCAGCGACGGGTTCAGCCCCGGCCAGGCGATCGTCCTCAAGGTCCCTGGCCTGGACACCCCGGCCGCGCTGAAGGAGACGGGGGCCGCGCCGATCAACCACATCGGCCGCTTCCGGGCGCCGGACGCGCCGATCGTCCTGATCGACGCCAAGACGGGCGAAGCGCTCGCCGATCTGGGCGGAGATCGACTCCAACGCGACCAGCCCCGCAGAGCACGGCGCTGCTGATCAACCCGGCGAAGAACCTCGCCTCGGGCCACCGCTACATCGTCGCGCTTCGCAACCTGAAGACGGCCGCGGGGGACACGATCGAGGCGCCCGCGGGATTCCGCTACTACCGCGACCGCATGCCGTCCGACGCAGCCGGCGATCAACAAGCGGCGCGGGCACTTCAAGCGCATCTTCCAGACCCTGCGGAAGGCGGGGATCGCAGCGCCACAGCCTCTACCTCGCCTGGGACTTCACCGTCGCCAGCGACTGGAACATCGCCCGGCGGGCGCTCCACATGCGCGAACGACGCCTTCGCCTCGCTCGGCGACACCCGGCCTCGCCGACCGCAAGGTCGACGGCGGCTCGCCCGCGCTTCCACGTTGCCGACGTCCAGAACTTCACCCCCGCGGAGAACGCGCAGATCGCGCGCCGGGTGAAGGGAACGGTGACCGTGCCCTGCTACCTCGATCCGAGCTGCGCGCCCGGGGGCAAGTTCGCGCTCGACGCCAACGGCCTGCCGACCCGAAACGGCACCTGGAACGCCAACTTCGACTGCATCATCCCGCGCTCGGCCGTGACGCCAGCCGGCGAAGGCGGCGCGCCCGTCGCTCTACGGGCACGGCCTCTTCGGCAGCGCCTCCGAGGTGGGCTCGAGCGGCCAGGCGGAGCTCGCCAACACCTACAACTTCGTCCTCTGCGCCACCGACGAGATCGGGATGTCGAACAGCGACCTGGGCACGGCGGCGGCGATCACCCAGGACGTCAGCAACTTCCCGAAGCTGGCGGACCGCCTGCAGCAGGGCCTCCTGAACGAGCTCTACCTGGGGCGGGCGATGATCCACCCGCGCGGGTTCAGCAGCGCCCCCGCCTTCCACGTCAACGGGACGCCCGGATCGCGCTCGGTGATCAACACCAGCCACCTCTACTACGACGGCAACAGCCAGGGCGGGATCATGGGCGGCGCGCTCACCGCGCTCTCGCCGGACTTCACGCGGGCGGCGCTGGGCGTGGCGGCGATGAGGTACTCGCTGCTCCTGCCGCGGTCGGTCGACTTCGACCAGTTCGCGGCCCTGCTCTACCCGAGCTACCCGGACGAGCTGTCCCGCCCGCTGATCCTGTCGCTGATCCAGATGCTCTGGGATCGCGGCGAGCCGAACGGCTACGCGCATCGGATGACGACCAACCCGCTCGCCGACACCCCGCCGCACAAGGTGCTGATCAACGTCGCCCTCGGCGACCATCAGGTGTCGAACTTCGCCTCCGACGTCGAGGCGCGCACGATCGGCGCCTCCGCGCACGTCCCGATCCTCGACCCGGGGCGCTGGCCCAACGTGGACGTCCTGTTCGGCGTTCCGCCGATCCGGAGCTATCCGTTCGCGGGCTCCTCGGCGATCTTCTACTGGGACACCGGGCCGGTGCGGCCCGACCCGAACAACCCCGGCGAGACGATCGGGGTCCCGCCGCCGCCGCTCGAGAACGTGCCCAACCGCGAGGGCGAGGATCCGCACGGCGCGCCGCGCGGCGCCCCGCTGGCGCTGAAGCTGATCTCCGGCTTCCTGCGGCCGAGCGGCGTGATCACCGACGTCTGCGGCGGCGAGGCGTGCCGCGCCGGCGGCTGGACCGGGCCGTAGCGTGAGTGGCGCCGGGCGGTTGAACGGGTTCGGACCGTGACTCGCGCACGAGCGGCGGCGGCCGCGCTGATCGCGATCTTCGCGCTCGCCATGAGCACCGCTCCGGCGGCGGGCGCGCAGGACCCCGGGCGCTGGCTCCTCACGGGGGCGAGCTCGATCCCGGTCACCATACTGGCAGGGGCTCACCACCGACCCGCTCGGACTCGAACGTCTTCTTCATCGGGATCTTCCAGGGCCTGTGGCGAACCACCCCGCAACTCGCCCAGACGGGCGGCGTGCCCACCGCGATTCCCGAGCGCGTCGCCGAGCGGGAGGGCTACAACCACATCGGCGACCCGACCTGGAACCGGCTCGGGGGCGGGCGGGTGATCCTGCCGATGGAGTGCTTCCAGCCCGGGGTCGGCAACACCTGCGGCACCGGGGCCTTCGGCGTCGCCGATCCCAGGAGCCTCGCCTTCCGCTACTACGTGAAGCTCGACCCGGCGGAGATCCCGAAGGCGATGTGGGCCGAGACCTCGCCCGACAGCTCGCTGATCTGGACCAGCAGCGGCGACGACCTGCTCGCCTATCGCTCGAGCGACGTCTCCCCGGCCAACAGCGGGGGCGGGGGCCACCTCGATCCACGCGGTGCGCCGGCTACCGGGCGCGGTGCCGCCCACCGGGATCACCGGCGCGGTGTTCTGGAAGGGGCAGCTCCTGCTCGCCGGCTCGGACGACGGCGTCTACCAGGTGTGGAGCGTCAACACGCGAACGGGCGAGCGGCGCCTGGCGATCGAGATGCGGATCTGCGGCGAGTCCGAGGGCCTCGACCTGATCCCGACGCTCGGCGGCTCGCTCCACTGGCTGATCGCACCCGCCGGTGGCGGCTGTCAGCTCACCTTCGGGCCGACGAGCGCCCTGCTCCACTTCATCCGCGCCCCGGCGAACGAGCGCTACCGGGTCGCGGTCACCGACGTCGACGCGCCGTCGATCCCGGGCGAGGTGAAGGCGACGGTTCGGGTGACGTTCCAGGGCCAGCCGCTGCGAGAACACGCGGGTGACGTTCGCCGGCGGCGCGGCGCGCACCGGCAACCGCGGAATGGCGACGGTCGACGTCACCCTCGAGCGCCCCGGCCGCTTCCGCGCGATCGCCCGCAACGGCCCCGACTACGGCATCTCGGGCCTGGTCTCGGTCGGCCTCTCGCAATCGGCGAAGCGCGCGCCGGCGACGCGGTCGGGCGCCCGCTAGCCGGCCCGTTCGTGAGAGGATCCCGCCGATGACCGACTTCCTGGTCAAGCGGGACGACCTGCGCGAGTGCCGGATCGCCGAGTCCGAGGCGCCGGAGATCGAGCCCGGCGAGGCGCTCCTTCGCGTGGACACCTTCGGGCTGACCGCGAACAACGTCACCTACGCGGTGATGGGCGAGGCGATGTCGTACTGGAACTTCTTCCCCGCGCCCGACGGCTGGGGCCGGGTGCCGATGTGGGGGTTCGCCGAGGTCGAGCGAAGCGAGGCCGAGGCGGTCGAGCCCGGCACGCGCCTCTACGGCTACCTGCCCCCGTCCTCGCACCTGGTCGTGACGGCCGCCGACGCCGATGAGCGCGGCTTCGTGGACGCCTCGCCGCACCGGGCCGCCCTCCCCTCGGCCTACCACCGCTACCTGGCGAGCGCCACCGACCCGTTCTACCGGGCCGAGACCGAGGAGATGCAGATGCTCCTGCGGCCGCTCTTCTTCACCTCGTTCCTGATCGACGACCAGCTCGCCGACGACGGCCTTGCGACTCGAGGGCCGATCCTGATCTCGAGCGCCTCGAGCAAGACGGCGATCGCCGCGGCGTTCCTGCTCGCCCAGCGCGACGGGGTGGAGCTCGTCGCCCTCACCTCGCCGCGAGAGCGCCGAGTTCGTCGAGGGCCTCGGCGATCTACGGGCGCACCGTCACCTACGACGCGATCGACTCGCTCGAGGCCGGGCCCGCCACCTACGTCGACGTCTCGGGCGACGGCGAGGTGCGCCGCGCGGTCCACTCAGCACTTCGGCGACGCGCTCGCCCACAGCATGGCCGTCGGCCTCACCCACTGGGAGGAGCTCGGCGCCGGTGGCGACGACGAGCTGCCCGGCCCGACGCCGACCCTCTTCTTCGCGCCCGACCGGGTCGTGAAGCGCTCCGAGGACTGGGGCGCAGGCCGGCCTCGAGACGCGGGTGGCCGACGCCTGGCACCCCTTCTGCGAGTGGATCGGCGGCTGGCTCGAGACGATCCATGGCGACGGCTTCGAGGCGGTCGAGAGCGCCTACCTCGACGTGCTCGAGGGCCGGGTCTCTCCCGAAGACGGCCCACGTCATCTCGCTGTAGCCGCCGGAACGGCCCTAGAGATCGCGCTCGTAGAAGAGCATCACCGGACCCTCGGGCTTTCCCTCGCGGTTGGAGAAGCCGAGGGCCTCGTACAGGCCGCGGGCGGCGACGTCCTCCTCGCTCGTCCCGAGCTCCATCCTGGTCGCGCCCTCCTCGCGGGCCTGCTCCATCGCCGTGTCAAGCAGCGCCCGGCCCATCCCCTGGCCCCGCTTTGCGGGCGCGACGTAGAGCTCCTCCAGGTAGGCGTCGAGCCCCTCGCTCATCACCGTGGGGCGAAACCGGACCTCGGCCATCCCGTCCGGGCCATCCCCGACCAGCAGGAAGAGCGCCTCCCCGCGCTCGATGAACCGCGCCACCCGCTCGGCCAGCACCGACACCTCCGGCACCGGCTCCGAGTACTCGGTGTTGAAGTCGTGAAGCAGGCGCGCGACCTCCGGCGCGTCCTCGACCGAGGCGCGGCGAACGGTGATGTCCGGCAGGCGTGGGGATGCGCTGCGGGGCCCGACCGGGCGCGTCCCTAGAGCTCGGCGACGACTTCCTTGGCCGCCCGGTTGCCGGAGCGAACGGCGCCGTCCATGTAGCCGTTCCAGTAGGTGGACGTCTCGGTGCCCGCCCAGTGGATCCGGCCCACCGGGCGCCGCAGCGCCGGCCCGTAGCCGATCAGGGTGCCGGGCCCGGCGATCGCGACCGGACAGCCCCGCGTCCAGATCTCGCGCGACCAGTTGGTCTCGAAGTAGTCGGTGGGGTGGCCCGCCTTGGCGCCGAAGTAGAGCTTGAAGTTGGACAGCACCTTCGCCCTGCGGCTGGCCTTGGTCATCGCCATGAACCGTCGCGCCTCGTCTCCTCCGACGAACCCGAACACGACTCCCTTGGAGGCGTCCGGCGGCGAGTCGTCGAAGGTCGTGTTCGCCGGCCCCTTGTAGGAGACGGTCGAGCCGTTCAGCCCGTCGTCGCGCCAGAACGGCCTGTTGTAGACCGCGGTGGCCTTGATCAGCGTCCCCTGCGGCAGCCGCTGGGTGAGCTGGTCGCGGGCGGTCGGCAGCCGCGGCGAGTACTCGATCCGGCCGGCGAGGGTGGGGGGGATGGCGACGATCGCACGCTTGGCGCGCACGTCGAGCGCGCGGCAGCTGGACCGTGACGTGGCCCTGCCCCTGCACGATCCGCTCGACGGGCGAGTTGAGGACGACGCGGTCGCCGAGCTGCTTGGCCATCTTCAGCGTCAGCAGCTGGGTGCCGCCATGAAAGCGCCACATCTGGGCGCCGTCGCGGGTGTTGAAGTTGCGCTCGAAGGTGCCGGCGTTCTGCTCGTTGCCGGAGGCCGCGATGTAGAAGAGGGTGAAGAGCAGCGACAGGTCACGTGGCTCGGCGCCGAAGATCGCGCCGGGTGGCGATCGGCACCAGGTCGCGGAACTGCTGGTTGGCGCTGTTGTCCCGGATCCAGGTGTCGAGGGTCTGGTTGTCCCAGTCCGAGGCGCTCGACGAGGTCCACGGCGCGTCGACCGGCACCTCCGTCGACATCTGGTCGAGCCGGACGATGCTCTGGATCAGGTCGGCGAGGATCGCCGGGTCGGGGGGCGCGGAGCCGGTGGTCCCCGTGTCGCTGTAGGTGCTGCGCTGGCCGGTCGAGTTGACGTAGACGTTGTCGCCGTTGACGAAGGTGGGGAACTTGCCCACCTTGAGCTGCTTGGCGAGGGAGAGGATGTGGTTCTGGGTCGGGCCCGACGAAGGTGGCACCGCGCTCGGAGATCTCGCCGCCGCCGATCGGCTGGTTGAGCGCCCTGCCGCCGACCCGGTTTCGAGCCTCGACCACGAGCACCGAATGGCCGGCCTGACGCACCCTGAGGGCGGCGGTGAGCCCGGCGAAGCCGGCGCCCACCACGACCACGTCGGCGGTTCGCTGTGAGCGGCCCGCGCCGAAGGCGGGCACTCCCTTGAGCATCGCGCCCAGCCCGGCCGCGGCGGAGGTCCCGATCAGGCGGCGTCGGCTGAGCGTCTGGTCGGGCATCTGTTCCTCCTCGATCGCTGCGGCGGCGGACGAAGGATGACGCGGTCGGCGGGGTCGTGCGCCGCCGCCCGCCGCCTCTCGGCTGCGGGTCGGGATGCCGAGGGCGACCGGCGCGTCGGGGGAGCGTGACTGGTATGAATCTCGCCCGGATGGGGTCACGGGCCGCGCGGACTGATCGGGGTTTTGGCTGCGGCGAGCGCGCTCGCCCTGAGCGTCGGCGCCGCCACGGCGCCGGCCGCGTCCTGGCAGCCGGGGCCCGCGAAGTACGGCGTGGGCCAGCGCCTGAACGTGCCGGTGACGATGGACGACGGCACCGTCCTGCGCGCCGACGTCTACTTCCCGACCAACACGCAGACGAGCGCGCCGGCCACCGGCCCCTTCCCGGTGCTCCTCACCCAGACGCCCTACGGCAAGGGCTCGGGATCGGCGGCGAGCTTCCCCGGCGGCGAGCAGCTCGCCGGCCTCTCCGGCTACAACCCCTACCTCGTCAAGCGCGGCTACATCGACGTGGTCGCCGACGTCCGCGGGACGGGTGCCTCGGAGGGCTCGTGGAGCATCTTCGACCCGGTCCAGGGCGAGGACGGCGCGGAGCTCGTGCGCTGGGCAGCGAAGCTCGCCCATTCGAGCGGCAAGGTGGGGACGCTCGGTGCCTCCTACCTGGGGATCAACCAGCTGTTCACCGCCGGCCAGCTCGGGCCCGGCTCACCGCTCAAGGCGATGTTCCCGATCATCTCCGCCAACGACGTCTACCGCGACACCGCCTTCGACGGGGGGCTCCTCGACACCGAGTTCGGCGGCATCTTCCTCGGCCTGACCGCGGGGCTGAACCTGGCGAACCCGATCCTGGAGAGCTTCATCCAGCAGCCGTCGAATCCCAACGTCCTCCAGGTGCTCGCCCAGCACATCGGCGGGCCTGCTCACCTTCCACGCCATCGCTGGTCGCCGACGTGGAGACGGACGGCGACAAGGCCTACGACGAGGCCTTCTGGAGGGCGCGGCGGCCCCAGTCGCATCCTCGACACGATCGTCAAGAACCGCGTCCCGGCCTTCCTGGTCGGCGGCTGGTTCGACCTCTTCCAGCGCGGCGAGCCGCTCAACTACTCCGACCTTCAGAACCTGGAGGCGGGGCGCCGCGTCGGCCTGCCGATGAAGCCGGGCCAGGAGGCGAGCGGCCGCTACCAGCTGATGATGGGCCCCTGGTACCACGTCACCGCGGGCGAGGGGATCGACATGAACCGCCTCGAGCTCGCCTGGTTCGACCGCTGGCTCAAGGGCCGGGCCACCGGGATCGACCAGACGAAGACGCCGCTTCACCTCTACCAGCTCGGCTCGGGCAAGTGGCTCGATGCCTCGCGCTACCCGCTCGAGGGCGTCGACGCCGAAGACCTACTACCTCCGTGCCGGCAAGTCGCTCGGGCGGACCGCGCCCGGCGCGGCGGGCGGCTCCGACCGGGTCGTGTGGACCGGCCTCTCGAGCCCGTGCGGCCTCTCGACCGAGCAGTGGGGCGCCGGCCTCTTGCAGCTGGTCCTCGAGCAGGCGGGCGGCTCCGACCCGTGCGCGGGCGATGACACCACGACCCAGGTCGGCCCCGGCTCCGTCACCTACACGACCGCGCCGTTCTCCAAGGCGCAGGTCCTCGCCGGCCCGATCGCCGCGACCCTGTATGCGAACTCGAACCGCCCGGACACCGAGTTCGTGGTCACCATGGAGGACGTCGGCCCAGGCGGCGGCTCCAGGCCGCTGACCACGGGAGCCTTCCTCGGCTCGTTCCGAAAGCTCGATCGGGCGAGAACGTGGTGGGCGGGCGACGGCAAGCCGCTGTTGCCCTACCACCCCTACACCCGGACGTCGAAGCAGCCCGTGCCGACGGGCAAGACGACCCGCTTCGACATCGAGGTGCGCCCGACCTTCGCCAAGCTCGCCGCCGGGCACAGCCTGCGGGTGACGATCACGACCTCGGACGTGCCGCACATCGTCCCCTCGCCGCCACAGATCGCGAACCTCGCGGGCGGCGTCTACGACATCCAGCACCACTCCGCGGCGCGCTCCTCCCTGGAGCTGCCGCTCGCCCCCGCCGGCGCCTTCACCAAGGCCTGCGGGATCTGCCGCTAGGGGCCCGGCGCCGTCAAGCCGTCTGGCGCCACGATGGGCCGCGCGTTCGCGATGGCCGAATTGCGCTCCACCTGTGAGTCGCAGATGCGGCCAGCGGTGTTGCTCAGCGGGCGGTGAGGGCGAGCTAGCCGCTCGGCGTGGTCAGCGTCCCGCCGCGACTGCGCCGGATCAGGTAGACGATCAGCGCCGCGAAGATCACCGAGATCAGGATGCCGCCGCCGTCACGGCCGAAGATCGAGCCACCAGACGAGCCCGCCGACGAGCGAGCCGGCGATCCCGATCAGGATCGTCATCCAGATCGACATCGGGTCCGGGCCCGGGATCGCCAGGCGGCCGAGCGCCCCGATCACCAATCCGCTGAGCGAGAGCACGAGCAGGTAGACGAGCAAATCCATGCTTCGCGCAGCGTTATCCGGGATCGGCGGCCGCTCGCGGGCGGCTGGCTCCCCGTGTTCCGGCCCTCGATCGTCCTTGAAGGTGATCGGTCCGCGCCTATAACGCAGCGAGCGCCTCGGCGATCGGGGTCTCGCCGGACAGCAGGTCGAACTCCTTGCCGATCGTGCCGGGATCGTCGAGGCACGCCAGCAGGGTGGCGGCGACGTCGTCGCGGGGGATCTCCCCGCCGCGCTCAAGCCGGGGGGCGGCCTCCACCAGGCCGGTGCCCGGATCGTCGGTAAGGCGGCCGGGGCGAACGATCGTGTGATCCAGGCCGCTGGCAACGAGCGCCTGGTCGGCCTCGAGCTTTGCCTCGTAGTAGGGGCTCATCTCGGCCCCTCGGGCGCCGGGGTCGTGGACGCCCATCGCGCTCACCATCAGGTAGCGCGAGATGTCGTTCATCTTGCACGCGTCGATCAGCTTCACCGCGGCGCCGTAGTCCACGGTGCGCTTTCTCGCCGGGCCGCTCCCCGGGCCGGCTCCGGCGCTGAACACGACCGCGTCGACGCCGGCGATGCTGCGGGCGATCGCGTCAGCGTCGAGGTTCTCGAGGTCGGCGCCAACGGGCGTCGCACCGACCGCCTCCAAATCGGCAGCGTGGTCGGCGTTTCGGATCAGGCCGCGGGCCCGATCACCGCGCTCGGCCAGCAGCCGAAGCAGGCGCAGGCCGATCTTCCCGTGGCCTCCGGCTACCGCTACGTCCATGGACGGATGCTTATCAGTTGAGGGGACTCGGTCAGGACAGCGTCGGGCGCCAGGGGACGGCGCGATCGCGAGCGCGGGCGTAAGCCCGGTGCAGGAACCGTCGCTGCCGGCGGGGGCGATGCTCGCGCCTTGCCTGGATGAACGAGTCCCATAGAGCCACCGCGTCGTCAGCCTGCGTGGAGTGCGACCGGCGGCACTTCAGCAGGAAACATGGCTCGTCCCATCCCGGGGGTGCATTGCATCCCTGCCCTTGGGGGCAACAACGCTTCATCTCTCCAACGCCTGGCATACCCCGAAAAGCGTCCTCCGAATCCTCTCGAGTCGTCCCTCGTACGATTCCTGACCTCCGTCGAAGCCAGCCGCCCCCGCTAGCCTCGGTTCATGGAGGCCGATGGCGTACTCGCGGCCGAGAGCTACTGCTACCTGACCACAACGGGGCGGGTGAGCGGGCAGCCGCGCGAGATCGAGATCTGGTTCGGTCTCGACGGCGACACCCTCTACATGCTCTCCGGAGGTCGCGAGCGCTCCGACTGGGTGAAGAACTTGATCCGCGAGCCCCGCGTCACGTTGCGAATCGCCGACCGCGCCTTCGCCGGCAGGGCGCGGATCGTCAGCTCGCCCGAGGAGGACGGGCACGCTCGCCGGCTCGTGTTCGACAAGTACGCGCCGGGCTATGGAGGCGACCTCTCGGAGTGGCGGGAAACCTCGCTGCCGATCGCCGTCGACCTCGGTTAGCCGAGCCTCCGATCGCCGGCGGTCGAGCGCCGCGTAGGATGCGGTGCGATCGTCTTCGACACGAAGGAGGCAAAGAGATGGCGGATGCGGTTATCCACGTGCTCCCGGAGGGCATTGGCCAGGAGCAATACGAGGCTGTGAACGAGAAGCTGGGCGCCATGGGCGACCGGCCGCCGGGCTTGATCTTCCACGCCGCCGGGCCGAGCGAGGACGGCCGCTGGCGGATCATCGAGGCGTGGGAGTCGCGCGACCAGTTCGAGAAGTTCGAAAAAGAGGCGCTCACTCCAGCGATCGCCGAGGTGAGCGGAATGCCCGCCGACCAGTTGCCGAACGCCGAGCACACCTGGTTTCCCGCCCACACCCTGTTCCCCGAGTAGCGGGTGCCTGACCTGGGCCCGCCGGCTTCCTATCTGACCCTCGCGGAGGGGTGTCCGGTGCTCTCGAGCGACGGACGCGAGCTTGGGCGGGTCCAGCATGTGCTCGCCGACCCCGACGCCGACCTGTTCGACGGCTTCGTGATCGACACGACCATGTTGCCCGGGGGTCACCGCTTCGTCGATGCCACCCAGGTGGACGAGATCTTCGAGCGCGGCGTCGTTCTCACCGTCGACGCCGCGGCCGCCGAGACGCTGCCGAAGCCAAGCGCCAACCCCGGCGAGATCGAGGTCGGCCCCGACGACGTCGTGCCCGACGAGCTTCACGACAAGCTTCGCCGAGCCTGGGACCGGATCTCGGGGAAGGGCTGAGGGCGAGAGGAGAACCATGGCGGAGGAGGCAGCGCCGACCACCCAGAACCTCTTCCCGTCGCTTCGCTACCGCGATGCGAAGGCCGCGATCGAGTGGCTCAAGCAAGCCTTCGGGTTCGAGGAGGTGACCGTGATCGAGGGCGACGACGGCACGATCCACCATGCCGAGCTGCGCCTCGGGCCGGGGATCATCATGCTCGGCGCCGAGCGCCCGGGCGACGACCGCTTCGGCAGCCACGCGGGGCAGGGCTGGATCTACGTCGCGGTGGACGACCCCGATGCGCTGTTTCAGCGCGCCAGGTCAACGGGGGTGCAGGTCGTGATGGGGTTGACGGACACCGACTACGGCTCGCGCGACTTCTCGGTCCGCGACCTGGAGGGGAACCTGTGGAGCTTCGGCACCTACAGGCCGGCGCCTCTCGATGGCTAGCTCGCCGCCCGGCCGACCGGTGACGGAGGGCTGACTCGCTCAGGCGTGCTGCGCCGCCTCGAGCGCAGCGCCGTAGAGGATGTCGTGCTCGGAGACCTCGACCTGCTGCAGCCCGAAGGTGCGCATCACCTGGATCAGGATCACCACGCCGGCGACGATCGTCGGGGCGCGTCCGGGGTGAAGCCCGGTGACCTTGAGGCGCTCCTCGAGCGTCATCGAGGCGAGCATCGAGAGCATCCGCTGGATCGAGTCGAGCGAGAGATCGAACCCGTGGACGCGCTCGGGGTCGTAGGGGTCGAGCTCCTGTTCGATTGCGGCGAGCGATGTGGGAGTGCCCGCGACCGCGATCCCCTTGCCGACGGTGAAGAAGTCGTCGGTGGCGAGCTCGGCGTAGATCAGCTCGCGAACGTCGTCGGCAAGCACCTCGAGGTCGTCCGCCGCGGGCGGGTCGGTGTTCAGATAGCGCTCCGTGTGACGGACGGTTCCTGCCTGAAGCGAGGCGTAGAAGCCCACCGAAGGCCCGGAGCCGAAGACCAGCTCGGTAGACCCGCCGCCGATGTCGATCACGAGGGTGCCGTCCGCGGGCGGGCGATCCGCCGTCGCGCCCAAGTAGGTAAGCCCGGCTTCCTCGGCGCCCTCCAGCATCCGGGCATTGAGCGCGAAGCGCTCGCGGAGCTCGGCCAGGAAGGCGCCGGAGTTCTCGGCGTCTCTGACCGCGCTGGTCGCGATCGCCGTCACCGCCTCCGGCTCGAGTGGCTCGTAGATGGCGATGTACTCGCCGACCGTCCTGCAGACGTCCTCGATCGCGTCGGGGGCGAGCTGGCCGGAGGTGTCGACGCCTCGTCCGAGCCGGGTCACGGTGGAGCGACGCTCGAGCTCGGAGACCCTCCCGTCCTCAACCTCCGCGACCAGCAGCCTGGTCGAGTTCGTTCCGATGTCGACGACGGCGACCCGCATCCCTCTCTCTGAAATCTAGATGGGCCGCCTCCCGTGCCCTGTCCGGAGCCGGCGTCTGCGACGCTTCTGTCATGAGCCAGTACCACCCGGCGGCCGGTCCCGGGGAGGAGGCCGCCGAGACGAGCGGGCTCGCGATCGCCTCCCTGTTCTGCGGGATCATCTGGCTGTTCGGGATCGGGTCGGTGCTGGCAATCGTGCTCGGCTACGCCGGGATGAAGGAGATCCGGGGCTCGAACGGCCGCCGCAGCGGATGGGCGATCGCGCTGGCCGGCCTGATCACGGGCGTCGTCGGGCTCGCCAGCGCGGGGATCCTGATCGCGTTCATCCTCTCCTCCGCCAACGACACGCCGCTGTTGCCCGGACCCCACCCGTAGTTTCGAGTTCGGAGGTGGGGGAGGGGACTTCGGCGCTCCAGCCGCGCGCCGCTCCTACCGCGCGCCGGTCGGGATCCGAGGCGGCCTCCGCGGGGGCTTCGGACCGCGTCGGACGTAGTCGCGCAGCTCGCGCTCGAAGTCGGGCCACCAGGGCGGCTCCGGGAGATCCTCGCCGGACTCGTCCCCACCGCCGCCCCCGTCGTCGGGGGTGCGGAGGGCGAAGTAGCAGGTGAGGCTGAAGAGCGCGGCGAGCCACAGCAGGGTGAGGACGAACGAGGTCGACTCGTGGCTGGGCCACTTGACGGCCGCCAGCAGCGCCGCCCCGTCGGCGAGGAAGCAGGCCGGGGCCAGGGCGACGCCGAACCGCCACGAGCACGGCCACGCGCGTGTGCGGCGCCGGCGAAACAGGAACGCGGTCCACACGAGCAGGACCGGCCAGAGGATCAGGTGGACGAAGAACGGGATCGAGAGCGGCGTGCCTGGCTGAGCCACCAGCGACATCCCCCACATCATTGCGCGATTCGAGGAATGCGCAAGCCCGCCCGCCGGCCCGCCATCGGCGCTTCCACCGAGCCACCGGCGCTAACATTCGTTAACCGCCGCGGGGTGGAGCAGTCAGGTAGCTCGCCGGGCTCATAACCCGGAGGTCGCAGGTTCAAATCCTGCCCCCGCTACTCAACGAAGCCCCTGCTGGCGCGGGGGTTTCGTCATTTGTGCGAGACCTGGACAGCTTCGGGGAGGGGCACAAGAGGGACACCGGGCAGGCTCTCGCGCCTCGCGCAAGGGAGGAGTGCCGTCTTGCATGCGAACCGCGAGCGGCTCGTGACGGCATCGCCAAAGCCATCTCGCGCCCGATCGTGCTGGCCGTTAGCGCGGTACGCGACCGCAGCGGCGGGCGGCCGCAGGTCAGGGGTTCAGTCGGAAGATGTTCGTCTCGGTGCTGAAGTAGATCGGGCCGCCCTCGACGGGCGTCTCAAGCGAGAGCACGCCGCCGGAATGGACATAGAACGGTGCCCGCGAGGCGATGTCGGTGCGCGTGGAGGTCAGCCTGGCGCGGCGGATGGTCCCGGTGTTGTAGTCGCCGAAGAAGAGCTGGCCGGCGCTCGAGAGCCCACATGCCCGGCAAAAAGCGGCCCCGGTCAGCGCCGGCGGGCTGGCGAAGAAGAGCTTCGGCAACACCGGGTTGGGGCCGTCCCGGTTCGTGTTGCGCGGCGCGGGGGGCGGCGAGCTGCAGGTCTGCGACGGGCCCCAGCCATAGTTCCTGAGCGTCAGGCGGGCGACGAGGTTGATCTCGTCGTTGCACTCAGGGCCGTTCTCGGTCTCCCATAGGCGCCCCGTCTCCGGATCGAAGGTGAACCCGAACGAGTTGCGGATGCCGTAGCCGATGATCGGACTGCCCGCGCGGGGGTTGGCGGAGGGCACGGTGCCATCCGGGTTCAGCCGCAGCATCTTCCCGGCCAGGATGTCCAGGCTCTGAGCACGGGACGGAACACCGTTCTCCCCAAGGACGACGTAGAGCTTGCCGTCGGGCCCGAACATGATGCGGCCGCCGTTGTGGAGGCCGGTCGGGAAGGTGCGGAGGACCGCGAAGCCGGTGCCGTCCTCACGGATTCGCAGGAGCTGGTTCTTCGCCGTTCCCGAGACGGTGCGGGTTGCGTATGCCCACACGCGACCGTCGCTGGGGTAGTTTGGACTTAGGGCCACGCCCAGCAGCCCCCGCTCGTTCGGGATCGTGAAGAACGGCGTCCTCGCGCCTGTGACGACGTTGAGGCTGACGATGCGGCCGGTGTAGTGCTCGCCGTAGAGGATGCGGCCGCCGTCCGGCGCCACGGTGAAGGCCGCCGGAAAGGCGAGCGCGGTCGGGGAGAGAGGCTGTGCGCTTGCAGCCAGGGCACTCCCGGGCATGGTGGGGAGGGCGAGGGCGGCGGCGAAAACCGCCGTCAGAAACAGGCGCTTCAATTCACTCAATTCCGATCCACGTGGGGGGCGACCCGTGTCCCGTCGGTTCAGCTCAACAGGGTTCGTCATCTGTTGTCCTCTATGGACTCGGGGCGGGGCATCGTCGTTGCACGAGGCTACCTCGGGGAGCGCCTGCAAAACCGAACGGTCGTGGTACCAGCCGTGGTACCGAACTGAGCGAACCTCAGCTGATCCTAGAGCAACTCAGCGTGCCTGAGCGAAGGCGAAAGGACTCGGCAGAACGACCTCAGGGCATCTCATAACCCGGAGGTCGCAGGTTCAAATCCTGCCCCCGCTATTCAACGAAGCCCCGGCTGGCGCGGGGGCTTCGTGCTGTCTCGAGGATGATCGCCCTGAGCGAGTGGGCATCAATCGGGGATCAATCGCGCGGACTTTGCTGCGTTCCGCCTGTCAGCCGGCGCACGCGCTCATTGGTAGGCGCCTTCAACGCTGAACCCGGGGCTTGAGCTTCGAGAGCTGGGGTTTTGGCAGCCGGTCCAATACGAGTTCGAGCCGATCCGCAAGCGCACCGGCGGTCGGCCGTCCAGCCGGGTCGCGAGCCAGGCAAGCCATGATCGGGTCGGCAAGGGGGAGGGCACCTTGCCCATCAGCTCCCGCGGCTGCTCGACGAGCTGGGGAAAGCGCTCGGTGGGAACCTCCGAATCTCGATCCCCCCTCGAGAATGGGCGCTCGCCGAGCAGCGCCTCGAACAGGGTCACGCCCACCCCCCACACGTCCGCCGGGGGGCCGATCGGCACGCCATTTTCGGGCCGGGCCTGCTCGGGTGCCATGTAGGCATCCGTTCCAACCGGGGACCGGAGCTGGGCGCACTGGTCGATCGTCCGGGCAACGCTGAGGTCGATCAGTCGCGGCGGGCCTCCCATGATCACGTTCGACGGCTTTACGTCGAGGTGGATCACGTTCTCCGCAGCGAGATAGTGAATGGCCGCGCAGAGCTGGATGGCCAGCGAGACGAGCTGCTCGGGCAGAAGCGGGCCGTACTTTCGCCGCAATGAGGAGAGGCGAGGCCCCTCGAGGTGTTCCAAGACCACATGCGGTCGCGGGCCATCGAGATCGGCGCCGAAGCTGCGCACGACCACAGGATGGTTGAGGCGACCGAGAAACTCGACCTCGGAGCGAAGGCCCTCGAGAGTTCGGCGGTCCTCGACCAGCCCCGGCCGAAGGACCTTGATAACGACCAGGGAGCGGAGATGGTCATCCCAGGCCAGGTATGCCTCGTAGCGCAGTCCGCCTCCGAGGCGTTTGATCGCGGTTCGCCCCGGCACGATCTCATCGCCCTGATGCAGCTCCCAGCGAGATTCCTCCGGATTCGAAGACTGACCGGCAATCGCGGAGCGGTCAGCTACATCAGGCTCTTTCGAAGAGGGGGGCATGGGGCTCAGTGGTTTAACGAATGAGGGTAAGCGAACGAGTGGCGCCCGATGGGCGCCACTCGTGGCCACTTCACTTTCGGCTTTTCGTTGGAGGAACCGAGACCTTGTTAGGAGCTGTTCGAGACGCTGTGGGACTGCCCCGTTCCATGCGTGGTCCCGGTGCCCGTGTTGGCGCTTGCGCTGTTGCCGCTATCGGAGACGCTGTGCGAGACGCCGGTGCCACGGGTGGTGCCGGTGTGGGTGTTGGCGCTCTCACTGCCGATGCTGCGCTGGCCGGTGCCGTCGCTGCCCGGGCCGCTGTCGTCGCTGCCCGGGCCGCTGTCGTCGTCGTCATCATCATCGTCATGGCTCGCGACCATGTCGCCTGACCCATCCTCGCGCAGGGCGACTTGGTCATCAGCGCCCGCCGACGAGACAGCCGGGCTGATCACCGCGAACAGATACGCGGCCGCCATCAGAGTGAGGGCGACGATCGCGATCCGGTTCCACAGCGGGCTCTCGTTGTAGGAGTCCTCGTAGTGCATGAAGTCCTTTCGTTCGTTCTCCGACTTGCAACCTCGGTCGGGCCCCTTCTCTGATATGGGTCGCCGCACCTGTACGTATAGACCCGGCCCGGGCACGAAGATCACGCTGAATCCTTCCGGCATCGAACACCCGTCCGGCGGCACGCCCGCACGGCGTCGGGAGATCGAGATCCGGGCGGCCGAGGCAGAGGAGGCCCGACGGGAAGCCGAACGGCAGGCCCCGGAACGACAGCGCAACTGGGAGCGCGCCATGGAGAAGGCCAAGGAGCGATACCTCGTGGCCATCCATCGGGCGAGCCGCGTGGGCGGGCGAGGCCGATAGCGTGGGTCCCGTGCGAATAGCGACGTGGAACGTGAACTCGGTCAAGCAGCGAGTGCCCCGGCTTCTGCCGTGGCTGGACGAGCGGCGACCGGATGTGGTCTGTCTCCAGGAGACCAAGCTCGCGAACGAAGCGTTCGTCGAATTGCTCGGCGACGAGCTCGCCGACCGTGGCTACGCCGTCGCGCTTCACGGCGAAGCGACGTGGAATGGGGTGGCGATCCTTTCGCGAGTGGGGGTGGAGGACGCCGTGCCGGGTCTCGCCGACGGGCCGGGCTTCCCGCACCCGGAGGCACGGGCGGTATCCGCCACATGTGGCGGGATACGAGTGGTCTCGGTGTACGTACCGAACGGGCGCGAGCCGGGCTCGGAGCACTATGAGTACAAGCTCGCGTGGCTCGCCTCGCTGCGAAAGGTGGTCGCCGGTGGCCCAGAGGCGACGATCGTCTGTGGCGACATGAACATCGCGCCGACCGACGACGACGTGTTCGATCCGGACGCATACATCGGCCAAACGCACGTAACCGCTCCCGAGCGGACGGCGTTGGCGGAGCTTCAGGGGCTTGGGCTCCGCGATGTCGTGCGTGATCGCTGGCCCAACGAGCGGGTTTTCACCTACTGGGACTACCGGGCGGGAATGTTCCATCAGGACCTGGGCATGCGGATTGACCTGGTGTTGGCCAGCGCGCCGGTCGCCGGCCGCGTTCGAGCGGCATGGGTGGACCGGCAAGCGCGGAAGGGAAGCGGCCCGAGCGATCACGCGCCGGTGATCGTCGACTTGGACGAGGCGCCGGACGGGGACATCGGGCCGGTCGAGCCGCCTCCATCCGCCCCGCTGACCACCCGGGGCGCGGCCAAGCTGCCGCAGTCGCCCTAACCGACCGAGATCATGTTCGCCGGCGGTCGCGATCGCGCGAGGGCTGAACGCGCTTCGGCTCTCCCGGCATCTTCGGATAGTCCGGCGGGTACGGCATGTCGCCCCCACCCTGGGCAACGTCGTTCTCGTACATGTCCAGCAGCGGCTGCAGCGAGTGCGCAACGTCGTCGATCGCCGCGTGACGGTCGCCGACCTCGGCGAAGCGGGCGGGCATGGTCTCGACCGTGAAGTCCTCGGGGGCGACCTCGGGAAGCTCGTCCCACGTGAGCGGCGCCGACACCGGCGCCCCGGGCTTCGGCCGCACGCTGTATGCCGAGGCGATCGTGCGATCGCGGGCGTTTTGGTTGTAGTCGACGAAGATGCGCTCGCCGCGCTCCTCCTTCCACCACTTGGTCGTCACCTTCCCCGGTAGCCGCCGCTCCAGTTCCCGCCCGAAGGCGATCGCGGCGTGGCGAACGTCGGTGAAGGTCCAGCGTGGCGCGATCCGGAGGTAGATGTGGACCCCTCGGCCTCCCGAGGTCTTCGGAAAGCCGGTGTAGCTGAGCTCGTCCAAGAGGACGCGCGCCTCACCAGCGACGCGCACCGCATCCGCGAAGTCCGTGCCCGGCTGCGGGTCGAGGTCGATGCGCAGCTCGTCCGGATGGTCCACGTCGTCGCTGCGAACCGGCCACGGGTGAAACGTGATCGTGCCCATCTGGGCCGCCCAGGCGGCGACGGCCACCTCCGTGGGACAGATCTCATCCGCGTGACGGCCCGATGGGAACTCGATCCGCGCGGTCTGCACGTAGTCCGGAGCGCCACGTGGGATCCGCTTCTGAAAGAAGGCGTCGCCGCCACCCTTCTCGCGCGTCGAGAGCACGATGCCCGGGTGGACGCCCTTCGGCCAGCGCTCGAGCGTCGTCGGCCGCTGCTTGAGCGCGCGCATGATGCCGTTCTCGACCGCGAGGTAGTACTCGACGATGTCGAGCTTCGTGACCAGGCCCGAGCGGTCGGTCGCCGGGAAGATCTCCCGACTGGGGTTGGACACGCGCAAATCGCGCCCACCGGCATCGACGATTGTGGCCTCGGCCGCGGGCATGCCGTAGTTCTACGGCAAAGACATCAACACCACGTCAGATCGGCAATCCTGCCACCTACCCCTCTGGAGTCGGTGCGGACGTGTCGTTCTGCCAGAGTCCGAACTCGTTTCCGTGGGGGTCCTTGCAGGTTGAGAACCATCCCATCTGCGGGACCGGGCTCGGGTCGTTGGCTTCGCCGCCGAGCTCCGTCACGCGCGCGGCTCCCGCGTTGATTTCGTCCACCAGGAAGTAGGCGCGCATGCCCTTCTTGCCCGGCTCCATGTTGGTGATCGCGGCCCCTTGCTGCTCGCTGAGTCGGGCCATGTGGTATTCGAACGGGCCGGGAAAGGCCTGGAACTCCCAGCCGAGCAGGGAGCCCCAGAACTCCTGAGCCTTCCCGGTGTCATCCGCCGGAATCTCGATGTGAACGATCTCACCTGGCATGTTGCCTCCAGTCGCCGTTGTCGCTTGGCTCCGCCGCGCTCATTGGCGGTCGAGCCCTAAGACCTCACCATCGCACGAAACTCATCGGCGCCGGCCGAGCCCTGGGCCCCGCCCGCTGCGGACGGGGCGGCTCTAGCCCCCGCGGGCCCACCTATTCGCCCCCAAGCTGCTTTCGCATGAAGACGATGTGGAAGTCCTCGATGAGACGCCGGTCGTACTCGACGTAGCCGATCCGCGCATACAGCTCCTGGTTCTCAGTCATCTTCTCGTGTGTGAACAAGTAGATCGAGTCAAACCCCGCCCGGCGAGCCTCTGATTCGGCGAACTGGAGCAGCGCCCGCCCTACGCCCGTGCCCTGTTGCGCGGGAAGGACTGCCACGTTGAAGACCAGGAACCCCTCGTCGGTCGTGTCGAGGACGAGCACCCCGGCCAGCTCTTTGCCGTCCTCGGCGACGGCCACCCCCTTGTGCCTGATCTCATCGCCATAGTCCAGGGTCATCGGCAGCGGCGTCCGCCCGATCCGCTCGATGTAGTGCTCGTAGGCCGCGTCGACGAGCGCGGCGACATCCTCGGCATCGCGATCTGTCGCCGCACGCAACTCGAGTCTGCGTGGGCCCATGGCACCGGGCTACGGCGCGCCAATCTCCTGGTTCGAGAGCGGCACGTAGTTCCGGCACGGCTCGCCGCGCAGGCCGGGACAGGGAGGCAGCCCCGTCGGCGCCGTGACCTGAGGCGCGACTGGGAGGAGTACGCGCGAAGCCATGCTGTTCGAGTGGGCCAGCTTCACAGTCGCCGTGCTGGTCGGCTGGGTCTCGCTGAACGCCCACACCGGCTGGTCGCCGCCGGGGGCGGAAATCGTCACCCGGATGCGCGAGCCGGCGCGGTAAACGTGGCCCTCGTAGTAGAGGGGGACCGTGACCTTCGACCACCGGTTGGGGGGAAGAGGCGCGGCGTCGGACTCGCGGAGGCTCAGAACTGGCTCCAGCTGGGTGCTCTTGGCCGGATCGAGCTTGCGCCTCGCTGCGCGCAGCCAGCCGCTCTGCACGTACGTCTCCTTGTCGTCCGGCCTCACTTCCGAGACAGTCACCTGAAGGTCCACGCTCGGCGCGGACGCCTTGATCCATGCCTCCAGGGCACCCGCCCCGATCGCGGTGATGTCGGAGCCGAGCGGCGCGCTCAGGTACGAGAGCCCGTGCCCGGCCGGAAGCTGCTGCCACTTGTACGGCGGGGTCGCCGTCCAGAGCCCGCCGGGATTGCCGTTACCGGGCCCGGTGAAATCGGTCGGCGGCCGCGCGTCGGGATCCCAGGTGAACTGCTCGGAGCCGGCGGGGGAGCCCTGAGTGTGCTTCAGTGCGCCGCCGCTCGCCAGGTAGAGCGACTTCGCCTGCGTGCCCTCCACGGGGAACCGGTCGAAAGACCGCTCGAACGCCGGGTAGGGCGCTCCCGCGGCTGGGGAGCCGCCGCCGTTGTCGAATAGGACCCGAACGGACGGCAGGTTCTCGAAGGCCGCGAGCGCGGCGACGAAGTCCGGTTTCTGCTGGATCGGGTCGTTGGGAAGGGTGACGCCGGGTACGCCCATGAGCGCGGCGTATATGAGCGGCGCGGCGCCCTTTACCGAGGCCGGAATATCCGGTCTTCTGTGAGCGACGAAGAGCTGAAGGAAGTCGTACCAGCGGTTGAACGTCTGGGGGTCGAGTGAGTCCGCGTGCGTGCCATTCGTGAAGGTGAACCACTTGCGGTCGGTCCCTGTGAAGTGCGAAGGCAGGGACGGGCAGTGGCCGCCCGTCTGTTCGTCCTCCCATTGGCACGCGAGGAACACCGGCACCTTGATCTTGTTGACGAAGGTGATCGGCGAGAGCGGATCGGCCACCTCCGGCACGTAGGAGTCGTTCTCACGGATCTTCTGGATCAGGTTGACCGCCTCGGTATGCAGGTCCTGGTTGGACTTGCAGGTCGCATCCCCGTCCTGGATGCGCTCGTAGGCCCACGGCTGCCCCCCCGTCGGCGAGGCCGGCTGCGCGTCGTGCACGCGGTCCTCCGCCCACTGAACTGCGAAGCCGGTGTTGAGGATGCCGCCTGGGTACAGCGTCGTCTGGGTGTTGTCGATGACCGAAAGAGGCGTGATCGCGGCGAGGTTCGGCGGCTGGGTTTGGGCGACGAAGAGCTGGCTGATGCCCCCGTAGGAGATGCCTAGCATCCCCACCTTGTGGTGGAGGGCCCAGGGTTGGCGCGCGACCGTCTCGATGATGTCGTAGCCGTCTAGCGACTGGAGCGGCTCGAAGTAGTCGAAGGCCCCGCCGGAGCATCCGGTGCCGCGCATGTTGACGTCCACCACCGCGAAGCCGAGGAGCCCCGCGATCGGCTGGATGCCGCTCTGGGGGCCAGCCGGATTGGCATAGCCGTATCCCGAATACTCGACGAGCGTCGGGTACGGCCCTTCGTCGGCGGGACCGGGCAGGTGAACGTTGATCGCGAGCTTCGTCCCGTCGCGCGTCGTCAGGTATCCGTAGCCGGCCGGAAGCGTTTGGTTGTAGATCTTCGTGCTGGGCGGGGCGGATCGGTGCGAGAACACCTTCAGCGGCGGCGACTCGCCTCCGCCTGGCGCCTTCACGCGGTAGCCGCCGCCGGGCTTGACGTTGCGGAAGAGGGCCCCGCCGAGGGATCCCGCAGCACGGGTGGCCACGGGCTTGTGGCCATGGAGGAGCACGAGTTGCTCGCCGGGATCGGCCCCGGTCACGTAGACCTGCTCGGCGCTTCCGTGCGTTGAGAAGGAGGCTTGGGCCTTCGGCTTCGCGGACGCCAGCGCGGGCACTAGCGCCGCCGCCAGCATGGCCATGCCGACCAAACGGAAGAATCCGCCAAACCTCCCTTCCATGGGCCCCATCGGTGGGAGCCTAGCGATCGACCCATCCTTCGCGTCCCCGCCCGTGGCGTCCGAGGGGACCGCTGCGGGCTGCGATCCCGCCGATCCCCAACCGTCCTATTTCACGTGCCCTCTTCGGGCCTGCGGCATCCGGACCTGCCGGATGACGGTCTCCTGGTTTTGAGCGGCATCCTCGAGCGTGATCCGAAGCTCGATCCCTCCCGACGGGATCTCGGGAGCAACAGGGATCACCAGCGTCCGACGCCCGGGGGCGAATGCGCCGGCGCCCTCCCCCGCGACCGTCCCGAACAGCCGTTCCCCCTCCTGCGTCAGTTCCGCGCCGAGTGCCACGTACTCCTCCGCGTCCACGCGGATGCGCAGCTCGTCGCCGCGACTGCCGGTTCGCTTGAGTTTGGCGGCCCTGACGTCGGCCTCGACCTCGCGGTCGGCGCTCTCGCCGGCTCGCAGCTGATAGAGCCCCTGAGGCGGGTTGGCGTTCACGATGCGGCCGGGCTCACAGGTGGCGATGAAGTCGGCGAACCGCTCGGTCGGGTGTTGACCCTGGACCCTGTAGACGTCCGCGGGTACCTCGATCCAGATCACGCCGCCGTCGATGGTCGACTCAGTGAGAGCGGAATCCGGGATCACCGACTCGTTGAAGTAGGTTGGGTCGGGCAGCGCCGGGGTGGTGGTGGCGGTGGCTCCAGCGACGCCGTGCGCTCCGAAGGCGACGAACTCGGGGAAGCTGAGCTCGCGGACGGCCTCGTTGACGAAGGTGGAGACGATCGCACAGCGGACCAGGTCGCCGCTGGCGTCGAGCTCCACCCCGAGCAGCGCGGCGAGGGCGAAATAGGTGGGTTCGGTCGGGACCTGGAAGTTGACCCGTTCGAGGTCCTCGCCGGCCGTGACGAACGTCTGCACGTAGATACGGTGATGGCCCGCTGCGTCCACGTACGGAGTGACCTTCGTTCCATCCGGGACCACGAGCTCGTAGGAGCCGTCGGGGTGCGATGTCGTAGAGACGCCCGGGAGCTCTGCGACGCGGATCGTCGCTCCGGAGATCGGCCGCTGGTTGTCGAACGTATACGCGGTCCCGCGGAGATGGACCAATGGTGGGACGGCTGGGCGGGGCTTCGCCGCGGTGGAGTCCGTGAGCGCGAGGAATGCCACGAGCACGACTAGCACCAGCACCCCCGGCCCTTTCCCGAATTCGGCCGGAGGTACGGGACCACGTCCTTGTGGCGCCGACCCTCGCCGCACGACCGAGGAGCATACGCCCATCGTGCTCAGCTGATCTGAGAGCAGCTCAGCGCGCCTGAGCGAGCGCGAGAAGAGCCGGCAGAACGAGCTGAGGGCTTCCCATGACCCGGAGGGGCCTATCCGTGTGAGGGCTCTGTCCTAGTAGGGGGCGCCGACCTTCTTCGCCCAGGCGGGATCGACGTTGAACGCCCCTTTGTCGTTGACCTTGTCGAGCGTGACCGTAGCCGGCTCGCGATTGCCGCTGCCGGGCACGAGCGTGGTCGAGCCGGTCCAGCCCTCGAAGCCCTTGACCTCGTTGAGCGCGGCGGTCAGCGCCTTGGCGTCGAAGCCGCCGGCCTGCTCGACTGCCTGGGCGAGCACGTTCAGCGAGTCATAGGTGTAGGGGCTCCAAGTGCCCGGCGCCTCGTCGAACTGGTCCTCGTACTCGGAGACGAAGGTTTCCGAGCCCGCGAAATCGTCGGGCGCGGGCACTCCGACCACGTCGCAGTTGGGCGCCGCCTCGCCGGCATCCTCCACGTAGCCGGTGTCGTAGGCGCCGTAGTCGAGTAGGCAGGTGGGGCTCGAGCCCGGGGAGATCGCCTTGGCGATCCGGGCGCCCTCCGGGAAGTAGACGGCGGCGTAGATCGCATCGGGCTTGCCGGCGGCGAGCTTGTTGACGACGCCGGAGTAGTCCTCCTGGCCGGGCTGAAGCTGCTGAAACGCCGTCACCTCGACGCCACGGCCCTCGAGCTGGCTCCGGACCTCGCCCGCGATGCCCTTCGTGTACTCCTCGGTGTCGTCATACGCGATCGCGACCTTCGAGGCGTCGATGAAGTCCGTCAGCGCCTCGGCGGTCACCGGAGCGATCTGCGAGCCCATCGGCTGCAACGTGAACCCGAAACCCTCGGTGTCGTTGTCCGAGGTGAGCCTGATCGGGACCAGGTCCGCGCGTTGATAAAGCGGAAGTGTTTCGACCCCGACGCCGGAGTTGTAGGGACCGACCACACCGTCGAGGCCCTCCTCGATCGCCTTCTCCGCCGCTGGGACGCCGATCTTGGGATCACCGCCGTCGTCGATCGGGACGATCTGGATGTCCTTGCCCTCTAGGCCGCCGTCGGCGTTGATCTGATCGGCGGCCAGCTCGGCACCGTTCAGCATCCCCTCGCCCAGGGTTTGCAAATCACCCGATAGGGGCGCCTCCAGGCCGATTCGCCAGCTGTCGGCCGGGGAGTCGTCGGAGCCGCCGCAAGCGGTGACTCCGAGGGTGAGCATGGCCGTCGCGAAGGCAGCGGCTGCGATCTTCAGACGAAAGGAGTGCGAGTCGGTCCGCTTCACGGATCCTTCCTGAGTTGGCGCCATCATGAGCCGGGCACATCCTAGGAGCCAATGCGGCACAAGTGCAGCGGCGGGTCCGGCGCAACTCAAATCAGCTGTGCCCAGTCGTGCGCCTCGTGTTAGCCTGAGCCTTAAGGCCTGCGCACGAGGCCCGGGCCAGGATGAGGGTGAGCAAGGAGGTCGAGGTGCCGAAGTGGGGTTCGTGGATGCGTCCCATGGCACTGGCGGTGGCCGCCGGAGCCGTGTTGCTGGCGCTTCCCGCCGCAGCCTTCGCTCATCTTGAGCGCCCCTCCTACTGGCCCGATCCCGCGCCTGACACCACCGTAAGTCCGCCGGCTGGGGGTGAGGTGCCAACCGCTCGCCCATTCGACTCGTTGGTTACCGGCGCCGGGCCCGGGGATGTCCTGGTCGTCTGCAGGGGCAGCGGCGGGACCGCGTCGCTGGCGGCCCTCGAGACCTCTGTGAACCAGGCCCGGAAGAGGGGCTTCCGGCTGCGCCCGAGCCAGAGGAGGACGAAGCTCTCGAAGAAGGAGGCGGACCAGCTCCTCGACGTCAATGACGCGCTGGCCGAGCAATGCGCCTACCACTCGGTCCAGCAGGCGGCCTTCGACGCCGGGAACAACGACCGGATCGCGATCATGCCCGGCCGCTACCGGGAGCCGGACTCGCGAAGCGCGCCCGAGAACGACCCGACCTGCAACCCGAGCCTGCTGCAGGAGGACGCGAGCGGCGACCTCGCGCCGAGCTACGAGTACCAGGTCACTTGCCCGAACGACCAGAACCTGATCTACGTGCAGGGCCGCGCCGTGGTCGGCGATCCCCCTGAGCCGCCGCTTAGCGATCGGCGCGGGATCCCGGCACAGGAGCTTGGCCCCTGTCTGCGCTGCAACCTCCAGATCGAGGGCACCGGAGCCAAGCCTGAGGACGTGCTCCTCGATGCCGGCACGAACTACTCGGGGCCAGGGCCACGGGCGCAGCCCGGCGGCTACGCCAAGGACGTAGTGCTGCGGGTCGATCGCGCCGACGGGTTCGTCGGCCGCAACTTCCTCGTCCGAGGCGCGCAGGAGCACGGGTTCTACAACGAGGAGCTGGACGGCATCCTTCTCGACCGCGTGAAGTTCTTCTGGGCCGCCGACTACGGCCACCTCAGCTTCACCTCGGATCACAATCGGGTGCAGAACTGCGAGGGCTTCGGCGCCGGCGACGCGGTCGTCTACCCGGGCGCCGCGCCGGAAACCGGCTCCCAGGCGACCGACTTCTACCCCGACGCGCCGCGCGCCAACGCCGTGATCACGAACTGCGACCTCCACGGGTCGGCACTGGGCTACTCAGGCTCGATGGGCAACGCCGTGAGGATCACCGGCAACCACATCTACGGGAACAGCACCGGGATCTCGAGCGACACGCTCTCGGCGGCCGGGCATCCAGGGTTCCCGGCCGACAGTTCAGAGATCGACAACAACTACATCTACTCGAACAACCTCGACCTCTACCGAGACGACGCACCCGTGGACATCCTGGTCTCGGTGCCCATCGGCACCGGGATCATCTACCCGGGCATGAACGACGCCGCCGTCCACGACAACTGGATCTTCGACAACCGGCGTGATGGCGCGATGCTGTTCGCGGTGCCGGACTCGCTCACGAACGGCGGCGGCGCCGAGGGTGACATCTTCCCCGGCGTCTCCTGCCCGGGGGCCCCCGCGAACGGGCTGTCGACTTCATGCGGCAACCGGTTCTTCGAGAACCACGTCGGGCGGGCTCCGAACGGGTTCCGGTTCCCCGACGCGATCGACATGTTCGGCAACGTGCACGCGCGAGACGACGCGCGGCCGAAGAAGCCCAACGGGAACGACTTCTGGTGGGGCGAGTTCTTCCCCTCCAACATCGGCAATTGCTGGTTCGCGAACACGGGCACCGACCGCACCGCCGCGAGCGTCACCGGCCCCGGCGAGGCGGGCCGCCTCCCCGCCGACCCGCCGCAGGTCCTGCCGTCGGACTGCGCCACGAGCGTTGGCAATCTAGACCTGGCCAAGCTCCTCTACCTGATCGAGTGTGGGAACGGCCCCGATGACGACACCGGGCCGACCGACTGCGACTGGTGGACCGTGCCCGCCTCACCGGGCAGCAAGAGCGCCGCGCGGGAACGGAAGCGCAATGCAGCGGCGGCGCGCAAGCTGAGACGGTCGCCGGAGGCGAGGGAGCTGAGGCGACGGGTCGCGGCCCTAACCGGCTGATGGTGGCGGGACGCGCCGGGCCGGCCGTCCTAGCGGCCCTTGCGGCCCTGGTCGGACTCGCGGGCTGTGGTCACTCGAACGGGGAGGGTGGCAGCACTAGGGCCGAGGTGGCGGGCGTCGGGATCGTCAGGGCGGGCTCAACCGCCCAGTTCGCGAACTGCCGGAACTGGGGCCGCGGAACGGTCGAGGAACGCTACGCAACGATCGAGGACATCCGCGGCCAACTCACCCCGCAGAGCTCGGAGACCGCCGAATCGGACCTCGGCGACGACGCGGCCTACCAGGTGTTCCAGCACGTCTGCGCAAACGAGTTCGCCGCCGACATTCGCCTCTACAAGCTCTACGCCCGCGCCCAGGCCTTCGCCCCGCTGACGGCCGAGCCTTAGCCTGATCCAATCCTGGGCACTGGTATAGCGGCGTCGCTCAACCCCGGAGCGTAAACAGCTGCCGAAAGGAGAGACCGTGCCGGAGGACCTGTTTAGACCGCAGCTCGGCGAGCCGCACCATTACGCCTACGTCGTCGAGGACATCGGGGCGACCGTGGATCGCATGGTCGACCAACTCGGCGCCGGGCCGTTCTTCCTCGTCGAGAGGGTGCCGCTGGAAAACGTTCTCTCGCGCGGTGAGCCGGCGGAGTTCGTTCACAATTCTGCCTTTGGCTCCTGCGGCGGCGGCACGATGGAGCTGATGGAAGTCATCAGACTGGCGCCCGAACGCGTCGAGAAGGGCTTCTCCGGTCCCCGGCCGGGAATCCACCACGTCGCCTACGCCGTGCCGTCGACGGAGGTAGCCGATTTGCGAAGCTCGCTCGACGAGCGAGGTCTGTCGCAGTACCTGAGCGCTCAGCTCGGTGAAGTCGACACGACTTTCCACGACGCCTCCGCAGTCTTGGGCCACGACATCGAGATCCATGTCGACTGCGAGGGTCTGCGCGACTTCTTCGAGATGGTGAGAGGCGGCGCCGAGGGTTGGGATGGTTCGGAACCGCTGCGCCCGGTGGAGAGCTGATCAGCTCAACGCAGACCGCGCGCCTCCCCGATGCGATGGCAATCGGGTTGAGCCGTCAGGGGAGAGGGTTCAAAACCCCTGTGGCGGTCTTCGCCTAACTTGCTCCGTACCGGACCCGAGATCGAACCAAAGGAGCACGGCATGGACCTGAAGCTCGAAGTCGTCCCGATACCTGTCTCAAACGTCGACGCGGCAAAGGCGTTCTACACCGAGCAGGTCGGTTTCAACCTCGACCACGACGCGCGTCCCAACGAGACCATGCGAGTGGTACAGATGACGCCGCCTGGCTCGGAGTGCTCGGTAGTGATCGGAGAGGGCCTGCCGCTGGGCCAGCCCGGTTCGGTGAAGGGCGTCCAGCTCGTGGTCGAGGACATCGAGGGGGTTCGCGAGGCGCTGCTCGGGCGCGGCGTGGCGGTCGGCGACGTGCAACAGCTGGGGCCCGAAGGAGCGCCAGGCTCACGCTTCTGTTTCTTCAACGACCCCGACGGCAACGGCTGGTCGGTGCAGGAGCTCAAGCGCGGGACCTAGCGACACAGGCTCATAAAACCGGTTCTCAGGGGCTCTCGATCGTGGTCAAAAAGTCCTGGAACGCCTGGTGAGTGCGCTTGGAATCGCCGGTTGCATCCAGGTCCATGAGCAGGCCGCGGATGACGGCAAGCACGACGGTCGCCAGCTCGGGTCGGCCGAGACTGCGCATGCCTTCCTCGAGGGGTGCGAGCCAGTCGGTGGTCGCGGTGCGCCGGAAGTCCGGCCACAGTGGCTCGCCCGCAGTGTCGTGCAGCCTGCCGAACATGCGGAGGTAAGGCAGGCCGTCGGGTCCGGTCATCGCGGACCATGCATGACCCAAGGTCGCCGGGTAGGGCTCGTCAGGTCGGACGCGCAGGAGGTCGGTGAAGGCCTCCACCTGGCGCTGTCGGGCCTGTCCAAGGACCTCGCGGAGTAGCCCGTCACGGGTTCCGAAGTGGTAGATCAGCATCCGGCTCGAGGTTCCGGCGGCAGTGGCAAGTGGCCCGAGACGGTCGGGGAGCCCGTTCTCGAGTGAGTAGTCGGTGCAGGCGTCGAGGAGCCGCTGCCTGATCTGTGGCTGGCGCTGCCTGCCCACGGGGCCATCTTTTCACGTAACGACCTCTACGTCTAACGTTGCACGACAGCAGGTAGGAACAGACGAGGAGGTCGTATGAGAGTCGTTTTCGTTCACGGGGCATGTGTCAAGGACGGATCGTGGTGGTGGCACCGGACCGCCGAGCTGCTGGCGGAGAGGGGCGTCGCCAGCGAGGCGCCCGCCCTGCCGAGCTGCGGGGAGACCGGTGCGCCAACTGATGCTCAGGGCCCGGGGCTGGTTGAGGACGTCGCCGCGGTCCGGGAATTGCTGACGGCGGGCGATGAGCCGACCGTCGTGGTCGCTCACAGCTACGGCGGCATCGTCACCGCGGAGGCAGCTGCGGGTGTCGACGCCGTGCGCCATCTGCTGCTCGTGTCCAGCTACCTGCCCGAGGTCGGGCAGAGCCTCTCCTCGTTCGGCGGCGAGGAGCCCGCCCCGTTCCTCGACATCGATCCCGAGGGCGGCACCTTCACCGTCCGGGTGGACGCCCTAGCCGAGACGTTCCTCCAAGACTGCGATCCCGATACCCAGCGACAGGCCACGGACAAAACGGCCCGGCAGAGCCTGGCGGTCCTTGAGCAGCCGGTGCGGGCAGCGGCCTGGCAGCACCTGGCCTCGACGTACCTCGTCTGCGCCGGGGACCGCGGCACCCCGGCCGACCTGCAACGCGAGTTCGCCGGTCGGGCAGCCAACGTCGTGGAACTCGACGCCGGCCACCATCCCTTCCTGTCGCAGCCGGCCGCCGTCCGCGACCTGGTGCTGAGTCTGTGAGGGCGGCCGGCGGGGGCGCGGGCCGACACGGTCTCGGATCAGGGCGTCTGCTCAGCGGTGAGCTCGTCTGGGTCCGGCACCTCGATTGGCCCCTCCTTAGGCGTGCCGATCCGCAGGTAGTTGCCGAACGGGTCGCGCAAGCCGCAGTCGGTGCCGTAAAAGCGCTCGGTCGGCTCCTCGGTGAACTCGACGCCTTTGGCCACGAGCTCGTCGTAGGTCTTGCGGATGTCGTCCACCGCGATGATCGCCGCCATGCCCATCGCGCCCTTGGTCACCAGATCGCGGATCTGCTCGGCCGTCGCCTCGTCGTGCGCCGGCGGGCCGGGCCGCTCCAGCAGCAGCTGCCGGTCGGGCTGACCAGGGAAGTTAACCGTCAGCCAGCGCATGAAGCCGAGATCGGCGTCGGTGTTCAGCTCGAACCCCAGCTTCCCGACGTAGAAGTCGAGCGCCTCGTCCTGGTCGAGCACGTAAACCTGTGTGTGAGTGATCGTGTTTGGCATGAGGGCGAGGCTAATGCTCGCGCCGTGCCCGCGCTTCTCCAAAACTGCTCGGTCTCGTCCATGCCTTTGCGAAGCAGGCCGGGACGGCCCTGAGGTCCGCGGCCCGCCACCGATAGGTGGTCGGCGGCTCGCCGACGATGGCGGTGAAGGTCCGGCTGAACGTGCCAAGACTCGTGAAGCCCACGTCGAAGCAGATCTCGGTCACGCTGTGGTCGGTCTCCCTGAGTAGAAACATCGCTCGCTCGACCCGGCGGCGCTGTAGGTAGCGATGCGGTGTCTCGCCGAAGGTCGCGCGAAAGACCCGGATGAAGTGCGCCTCCGAGACGTAGGCGATCTGCGCCAGGGTCGGGATGTCAAGCGGCTTCGCGTAGTCGCGGTCCATCGCGTCGCGCGCGCGCAGCATGTGACGGTTCGACTCTTCGACGGCGCGGGTCATGTTGCCCTTCGGTCGGCTTGCAGTGTGACGAGCGCCCCAAGCGATCACCCGAGGACCAGGCAGTACTATCGACGTCTCCACGAGGGGCATGGTCATGGAACGCGATCTCAACCGGCATCATCGCGACACGCTCCAAAAGATCCTCAGCCATCCCGCGAGCGGCAACATCGAGTGGCGTCGGGTCCTCGACCTACTGAAGGCTGTCGGGACCGTGGATGAGCAGCACAATGGCAAGTTCAAGGTCACCCTGGGCCCCGAGACTGAGGTCTTCGAGCGGCCCCAAGGCAAGGACATCGACGTGCAGATGGTTGTCGACTTGCGGCGGATGCTGGGTTCAGCCGGGCTGGCGGCGGCGGACGCGCCGGCGATAGAGGACGAGCGCTCGCGTGACCACGGCGACAGCCGGTGGGGCAGCCCCACCTAGCCCCGGTTCTCGCCACGGCGTCCTAGCCCGGCAGATCCTCGGGCCGCTTCTTGGCGAGTTTGCCCGCGAGCAGTCCCGTGGACTGGCCGACCTCGATCAGGTAGCCGTCGGGGTCCCGCATGTAACAGCGGATCTCAGCACCGCGATCGATCGGCGGCGTCACGAACTCGGCCCCCTTTGAGCTCCACTCCTCGTAGCACGCCTGGATGTCGGCGACCCGCAGGTTCATGAACGTGGAGACCGTGTTGTCAAACTCGTAGTCGACGACCGAGATGTCGGGCTTGTCGGGGGTGGGGCCACCGCCCGGGTTCATGATCAGCCACGAGTTGGAGAGCTTGACCATGCACGGGTTCTCCTCCAGCACGACCTGGCCGCCAAGGACCTCGGAGTAGAAGGCGCGCGACCGAGCCACGCTTCGTACCGTGAGGAACAGCGTGACGAGGAAGCCCTCGCTCGGCGCGGGCAGGTTTTCCAAGTCGATGTCAGGCGCGTGCTCGGTCACGGTTACCTCCTTGTCGAAGCGGCGTCCGGTGCTCTGACTTGCGGTGGTCATGGTTGCATCGTTCACCACGCCACGAGGCCGGCACCAATCGGGCACCAATTCATGCGGGGAAGCGCTGGCTTTGTAGCCCCTGCCAAGCCGCGAAGGGGCGCTGACACGGGCTGGTAGGCTCAGCGCGACGGCAAGGAGAGCGAGTCATGTCCGACGAGGGTGCGCGCCAGTTCACTGATCCATCCGCCCCCCGCCATCACGAGCACCACGTCCGTACGCCCAGCGACGAGCTGAGCCATGAGCGGAAGCTGGCCCGGCAGCGGTTGCACATCACGGTTCTGTCCACCGTGCTGGTCCTGGTGCTGCTGATGCTGGCCTATGCCGCGGCATTCGATCTGAATTCGTGGGCGGAGTGGGTCGTGTTAGGGGGGATCTGCTTCACGGCGCTCGGCGCCGTGATCGCCGTCAATACGCGCGGCGACTAGCGGCCCGGCCTGGCTTCGCTTCGTCGGGGATACCCCTGGGGGTGGACCGGCGACACCTCCGCTGCCCCTTGGTGCGACCTCGCCTACTCCCGCAGCCGGCGGCTTTGAGGGCGGGCGTTCAGCCGGGCCAGTAGAACAGTTCGACCCGAATCCCATCGGGATCGAACGCGAAGAAGGCCCAATAACTCGGCTCATCGCGATCCTCCTCGGGCGGGAAGTGGATTCGTGCCCCACGCGAAACGCACCTTGCGTGGGCTTCATCCACCTCGTCTCGCCGCTCCACTCTGAAGGCGAGATGCTCGATTCCTACCTCGTAGTAACGATGGGTGCCCCCATCGGCCGGTCGGATTCCGAGCATCGAGCCACTCGCTGCGTCCTGGAGGTACACGACCTCCTCGGTGCCTCTGTAGGACGGATACCTGATCTCCTCGGCCCATCCGAGCGGCCCGAGCAGGTCGAGGTAGAAGGCGAGCGACCGCTCAACGTCGGCGACCGCGAGATCGACGTGGTGTATTGGCGCTGGCATCGCCCGCGCAGTATCTCGCGGGAAGGGGGAGGGTGGTCGGAGCCGACCCCGTGCCTGATGACCGCCGCGGTGCTGGCCATGAGAAAAAACTGCGAAATCGGCGCCGTCTGCTGCTCAGCTAGGTTTGGCGCGGATCGAGCGAGGCGTGAATGGAGCGGACTACCAGCGCGCCGTCCCCCACGGCCGCCGCCACCCGCTTGGTCGAGCCTCTGCGGACGTCGCCGATGGCAAAGACGCCGCGACGCGTGCACTCGAGCAACAGTGGCCCTCGGTCCTCCCCGTCCCAGTGTCGAGAGAAGTCGGGGTGGCGGCTCGCCTCCTCGCCGGTGACCACGAAGCCCTTGTCGTCCTGGCCGATGAAATCCACCAGCCCTTCCGATCGCGGCGAGGCGCCGATCATGGCGAACAGCGCCGAGGTCTCGACCCGGCGATCGGGACCCGCTCCGGAGATCACCACGGCTTCGAGCTTGTCGTCCCCCTCGAGCGATCGCACCTCACACCCGGACCAGACGCGGACGTTTGACTTGGCCTCGATCTGATCGACCAGGTAGCGCGACATCGCCGCCTCGAGCGCTCGCCGGGCCACGATGTGTACCTCGCGCGCGTGGTCGGCCAGCTTGACCACGGCCTGGCCCGCCGAGTTTCCTCCGCCGACCACGACGACGTCCTCCTCTGAGCATTGCTGGGCCTCGATGTGCGTCGCCGCGTAGTAGAGGCCCAAGCCCTCGAACCGATCCGCGTTCTCGGCCGGTAGTCGACGGTAGTCTGCGCCGGGGGCCAGGACGACGCATCGCCCCCGCACGCGCTGCCCGTCGGCAAGCTCGATCTCGCGCAATCCCCCGGCCTCCGGTTCGGACACGCGAGAGGCCTCATGGACGCTGGAGATCACGGCGCCGAACTTTCGGGCCTGGAGCGTCGCCCGTCGGGCGAGATCCGCGCCGGTCAGGCCCGTAGGGAAACCGAGATAGTTCTCGATGCGAGCGCTGGTCCCCGCCTGACCGCCCGGGGCGAAGCGTTCGACCACAAGGGTGCTGAGACCCTCGGAGGAGGCGTAGACCGCTGCGGCCAAACCGGCCGGACCGCCGCCGAGCACGACGACGTCGAAGCTCTGACCGTCGACCTCCGCTCGCAGAGCCAGCTCATCGGCGACCGAGGTCACGGTCGCTTGCCGGATGACGCTGTCGGATCGGACCAGGACCGGACACTCGGCGTCCTCGATGCCGAGCCCGTCGAGCAAGACCCGGCTCTCCTCGTCGGTGGCGAGGTCGTGCCAGGTGAAGGGGACGAGATTGCGCTCCAGCAGCTCCCTCACGGCGAACGCCTCGCCCGACCATCGTGAGCCGATCAGGCGCTGCTGACCCAAGCCGCGACCCTGCAGCCACTCCCGGCGCGTGACCATCGTCCGAAGGAGGAGGTCGCCGAGCTCGGCCGCGGTCGCAACGACCCGGCGCACGTCTTCTGGCGGGAGCGCCACGAGCGATGTCGGTTCGGCCGCGAACCCGGCGGCCAGCGTCGGCTCGCCGGTGAACATGGAGATATCGGCGGCGAAGGTGCCCTCCCTGCACTGGGTGAAGTAGCGGTCACCCTCCGGCGCTTGGTCGATGATGTCCAGGGCTCCACTGAGGACCACGTACAGCGGGGTCTCGCGCTGGCCGTGCTCGAAGACGAGGTCCCCTCTCGCGAACGTCTGATGGGTGCCGATCTCGCCGAGGTATCCGATCTGCTCCGGCGTGAGCCGGGGGAAGAGCGTCGGATCGTCGGGATCCAGGAAGTCCTCTACCGGAGTCGGTGCGTAGTCGGTCGTCATTCTTCGCGTTGAGTTCTACGGCGCCGAGCCGGCGCACCCCGCAGGTTCAAATCCTGCCACCTATCGGCTTTACCTGCCACGCACGGATTGGTGGGGCTGATCCGCGAGACTCGACCGGATGGCGCAACCGACTGCGGCTGGAGGATCCCCGGTCGATGGCGAGTCACGTGCATTGACTGGCGGCGAGGCGTGGGCGCGCGAGCAGCTCGAGTTGCTGCGGGCGGCGCGCTTTTATCCTGGCGCGACGGCGCGCTTTCTTGCTGCCTCGTGGCGCCGCAGCGCCACCACCCGCGCTGCGCGCCCCGCGCTCGCGCGCCGCGCCCATGCCTGGCTGGCCCTCGGCGCCGCGGCGTGGCTGGTGCTGGCGGCGTCGGGAATGCAGCCGTTTCGTCGGCGCCTGGGCGTCGGCCTCGCGTGGTGGGGGTCGACCTCCATGATGCTCGACTGGCACCTGGGGATGTTCGAGACCGAGGACGGACGCCCCCGACAACTCGGCGCGGCCGACGCGCTCACGCTGGCGCGCGCGTGGCTCGTGCCGGTCGTCGCGGATTCACCTACGGTGCTCGTGTGCGGCCTCGCCGCCGGGGCGCGACGTCCTCGACGGTGCGCTGGCGCGGCGCGGCGAGCCGACGCGTGCCGGGCGAGACCTCGAAGGGCTGGTCGACGCGTGCTTCGCGTTCGCGGCGTTGCGCGGCCTGACGCGCGCTGGTCGCTTGGGCCAGGCCGCCGCGCTCGCCGAGGCAGGCAGGCTAATTGCAGGGATGGGCTACGCCACGTTCGCGTACCTCGGCCGCGCGCGGGGCCCCGAGGCGCCCATCGTTCACGCCGCGCGCTCGACGAGCGCGGTGCGCTTCGCGGGCGTCCTCGCCGCCGCCGCAGGGCGGCGCCGGGTCGGGGGCGCGCTGCTCATCTCGGGGTCAGCCTGCAGCGTCGCGCTCACCGCATTGGCGGCTCGGCGCTCGGCTCGCCGCTAGGCCTGATTTCGTCGGCGGTCAGTTCCGATGTGCCCGAGGCGCGTTCCGCGCAGGATGCGCGAGCCCGCGATCCGGAAGTACTTTCGCCCGGTCTCGTGCTCGTCTGCCGCGACGATCCGCTCGAGCACCAGTGCCTGGGCCAGCCCCACCAGCGCACAGCCGCCGGTGACGCGCACCCCCGCATCCCAGCCCGCAACCCACCCTGCCGCGCCCGCCAGCGCGACGACAATCAGCGGCAGCCACCACACGGGGGTGGGCTCGCCCGAGCCGAGGTCGCGCTCAGAACGTAACTCGCTGGCGGCAATCGCGCGGCGGACCGAGCGCGGGCCGAGCCACGCAAGCAGCAGCGCCACCACAGCGAGTTGGCCGGCGGTGTTCAGCGGATCGCGCTGGGCTTGGGCGCTGACCGCGAGCAGCACGATCGTGCCGATGACGCCGCACAGCGCGAGCCCTAGCCCCTCGATGCGCAGGCGCTGGCGATAGGTCTGGGGCACCGGGCCGAGTGTATGGGCGCTCGTCGCGCCAACCGTTCGCCCCCGGGTACCAGGGCGGGCCGATCGCGAACGGGTCGCGGTCCGGCGGCATTAGGCTCCGTGTCATGCGCCGAGTCATGAGTGTCGGTTCGTGCGTCGGCGGCGCGGCGGTCGGCTACGTGCTAGTCGTGCGGGGCGCTCTAACGCTCGATCTCGGACTCGGCCGTCGCCTCCGCCCGCTAGGACCGCTGCGCGTGAGCATCGCCGCGCCGCGCGAGACCGTGTTCGACGTCATTGCCGCGCCCTACCTGGGGAGGACGCCGCGGGCGTTGGGCGCCAAGCTCGACGTGCTGGAGCACGGCTCCGACATGGTCCTCGCGAGGCACTTCACGCCCCTCAGCGCCGGTTTGACGGCCACGACCGTGGAGACCGTCCGATTCGAGCGACCGGAGCGCGTGGCCTTTCGGCTGGTGCGCGGCCCGGTGCCGCATGTGCTCGAGACCTTCGAACTGCGGGAGATGGATGGCGGGACGGAGCTCGAGTACCGAGGCGAGCTGGGCACCGACCTGTGGCGCGTTGGGAGCTGGTGGGGCGAGCTTGTCGCGCGGCCGTGGGAGCGCGCCGTGGCGGAGTCGCTCTCAGGCATCGGAACCGAGGCGGAACGGCGCACCGCCCTGCGCGAGCGCCGCCATAGCGGCAGCGGAGCCGGCGCTTCCGAAGACGATCACCCCACACCTTGAAGCCTCTGGGTGCAGGAGGCTTGTCGACCGTGAGCTCGGCTGAGTGTGCGGCCAGCCGTCAGGCTCGCTCCAGCACGACCACCGGGATCTCCCGGTCGGTCTTCTGCTGGTATTCGTCATAAGCGGGCCACTCGCCGACCATCGTCCGCCACATCTCGGGTTTCTCATCCGGGGTGGCTGTGCGGGCCTTCCCTTTGAAGCGGTCGCCTTTCACCTGAACCTCGACCTCGGGGTTCTCGCTGAGGTTCAGATACCAGGCCGGCGAATCGGGGGACCCGCCCTGCGAGGCGACGACGGTGTAGGCGCCGTCGTGGGGCGCGTAGATCAGCGGCGTCGTGCGCTGCTTCCCGGACTTCCGCCCCGTCGTGGTCAGGAGCAGGGTATGCGCCCCGTTCCAGTCATGCCCCTCTTCGCCATCGGTCTCGCGATAGCGGTCCACGTGTTCCTTGCCGTACAGCATCAACCGGTCCCTTCGTTCGTTCCATCCGCACCCGCTTTCGGGCCCACCGCCAGAGGCTAGCCTCCGGGATGGCCCTGCACGATCCGAAGCACCTCGTCGCCGTGGCGCGAGACGAACGCCGGCCCGATGCCGTGGATCGCGGCGAGGTCGCCGACCCCGCCCGGGCGCGATGCCGCGATCGCCTCCAAGGTGCGGTTGTGGGCCACCGTGTAGGCGGGCTTGCCGGCGGCCGCATCCAGGCGCCAGGCCCTCAGCGCCTCGAATAGGCCCTGATCCTGAGCCGAGAGCTCCGGGGCCGGGGACGGTGAGTGCCGCCGCGAGCGCGCGGGCCGGATCTCGATCGTCTCGGGGGAGGGCAGCCACTCGAGGGGGTCGCAGACGTCGCAACATCGGCCCTCGGGATCGGCGACCCGCCCGTCGCCGAAGTGGTCGAGCAGGCTGCGGCGGCGGCAGGTCGCGGAAAAGCTGAAGGCCTCGACCGCGTGGTAGGCGCGCCAGCCGCGGTCCTGCGCAACGCGGCAGGCCGCGCGGGCTCGGCGGGCGTCGAGCTTGCCCTGGAGGCTGACGCTGAGCCGTCCTCCGGGGGCCGGGTCGATGGTGCAGGCGCCTGCCCGCTCGGCGATCGCGAGCCGGATCCGCTCCTCATCGGAGCGGGGATTTTCGATCAGCAGTGACCCATCGGAGTCGGCCGTACGGCGCAGGCCTTCCACATAGGCGGCGACCGCCTGCTCGTCCACGTTGCGTTGCTGGATGAATCGCACCAGGCGCCCCAGATCGGAGCGTCCGGCGAGCAGCACCGCTCGGGCGGGCCGGCCGTCCCGCCCCGCTCGCCCGGCCTCCTGGTAATAGGCCTCGACGCTGGTGGGGATCGCCCAGTGCCAAACCGAGCGAACATTTGCCTTGTCCACTCCCATGCCGAAGGCGTTGGTGGCGACGATCACCTCGACGTCTCCGGACATGAAGCCGTGCTGGACGGCGGCACGCTCATCGGGCGCCATGCCCGCGTGATAGGCGGCGGCGAGCAGGTCGGCCGCGCGCAGCGACTCCGCGACCTCCTCGCTGTCTCGGCGCGTGCCGCAGTAGACGATCGCCGGCCGGTTCTGGACATCGCCCAGGCCGTGCTCGAGCAGCGCCAGCTTTCGTGCCTTGGAACCCTTGCCCTCGAGGGTGACGATGTCGAAGGAGAGGTTGGGGCGGTCGAAGCCGGAGCGCACAAGGAGCGGGTCGTGCAGGCCGAGGCGGCGCTCGATCTCGCCGGCCACCTCCGGCGTGGCGGTCGCCGTGCAGGCCAAAACCGCCGGCCGGCCGAGCCGCTCGATCGCCTTCGGCAGCCGCAGGTAGTCAGGGCGGAAGTCGTGTCCCCATTCCGAAACGCAGTGCGCCTCGTCGATGGCCATCAGGTCGACCTCGCGGCTGCTCACCGCGTCGAGGAACGCGGTCGAGCCGAAGCGCTCCGGCGAGCAGTAGGCGATCCGCGCCCGGCCATCACGCATCCGTGCGAGGGCATCGCGGTTTCGCTCCGCGCTCAATCCCGAGGCGACCATCACCGCCGGATGGGCCGCCGCGGTCAGGGCGCGGACTTGGTCGGCCATCAGCGCGATCAGGGGGCTGACCACGATGGTGAGCTGGGGTGAGGCGAGCCCGGGCAGCTGGTAGCAGAGGCTCTTGCCCCCACCCGTGGGCATGACAATCAGCGCGTCGCGGCCCTCAAGCGCCGCCTGGACGCCCTCGCGCTGCCCTGGCCGGAAGACCTCGTGGCCGACGTGTGCGAGCAGCGCGTCCGGGTTTCGCGGCCCCTCATAGATGCGCTCGGCGGCGTCGGGGCCCTCGAATCCCTCCAGCCCTTGGAGAGCGAGCGTCGCCTGGGCCTGTTCGATCTCCGCCACCGGGCAAGCCTAGGGACCAATTCGGCACGAAACTGGGTTCCGCAGGTTCAAGCGGATACCGCCCGGTCAAGACTCCGTAGCCGAGGCGCCGGTGGTCGGCAGGACGAGCTGTTCGTCTCCCAGCGCCGACCGGTGGGCTGCCTTATGACCGCAAGTACCTAGCTTTGGGGGGTGCGGATTACTGAGTTTGGGTACGAACCCACCAGGATCGGCGTTGACTGGGGTTTCGAGATCCTCCGCGAGGGTAAAGTCGCGCCACCAGCGAGGGACCACGATCCCAAGCTACGCAGAGGAGGCCTTCCGCGTTGCAGTATCCGACCGCTCGAGGAACTACTTTCCCGCGCGCTCCACGAGCTCATGTGGCTTTCGCCGGCATCCGGCGTGCCATCGATCGGGGGAGGAAGCTTGCCGCGGAGCGCATCTAGCCGCCTGTCACGTTCCAGGCACCCCTGGGCGCTCGCGATCGTCGCGGCGCTCATGGGGACCTTCGCCCTCTCTTGCCCGGCCGCCTTCGCCGAGCTTCCCACCGCCCCAAGCGCCACCCAGGCCGTCACCGAGGCGACCTCCACCGCGACCCAGGCGATCGATCCGCCGAGCACTCCCGCCCCGCCCGTCAACTCGCCGAGCGATCCCGCACCCCAGCCGACCCCGTCCGTCAATCTGCCGAGCAATCCCGTCACAGCCCCGGTCGAAGGGGCCACCGACCCCGTCACAGGCCCGATCGATGAAGTCACCGACGCCGTCACCGATCCCGTCACAGGCCCGGTCGATGAGGTCACCGACGCCGTCACCGATCCCGTCACCGGCCCGGTCGATGAGGTCACCGACCGAGTTACAGACCCGGCCGTCACCGACCCCGTCTCAGGCCCGGTCGATGAGGTCACCGACCGAGTTACAGACCCGGCCGTCACCGACCCCGTCTCAGGCCCGGTCGATGAGGTCATCGACCCGATCACGGACCCGGCCGTCACCGACCCCGTCACCGACGTGCTGACCCCGATCACCGACCCGGTCACAGATGTGCTCACCCCGATCACCGACCCGGTCACCGACGTGCGACCCCGATCACCGACCCGTCACCGTGCGACCCCGATCACCGATCCGGTCAGTCTGACCGATCACCGATCCGGTCACCGACGTGCTCACCCCGATCACCGACCCGGTCACCGACGTGCTCACCCCGATCACCGACCCGGTCACCGACGTGCTCACCCCGATCACCGACCCGGTCACCGACGTGCTCACCCCGATCACCGATCCGGTCACCGACGTGCTCACCCCGATCACCGACCCGGTCACCGACGTGCTGACCCCGATCACCGACCCGGTCACAGACGTGCTGACCCCGATCACCGATCCGGTCACAGACGTGCTGACCCCGATCACCGATCCGGTCACAACGCCGGTCAGGACGCTGACGCCCCCCGTCGCCGGGCCGCTCCCCACGCCGACCGAGCCATCGCCGGCGCTCACCCCGCCCCCCGCAGCCACACCGTTGGCCCCGCCGGCCGCCCCGGCGCCGCCCATCGCCACCGAGGCGCCGGGCGCGATGCTCGTCAATCCGGCCCACCTCGATTCCTCCGGCGCCCCGCGGACCCTCAAGCCCCGGGCCCTGGGTCTCGCGCTCCTTTCGCTCCTCAATCCCCGGGCCTCGGGTCTCCTTTCCGCTCTCGCCCCCGCCATCTCCTCAGGGGGGGCCCGGCCCGCAACGCCCACCACCGCCTCGCACTCGAGCCCCTCACCGCGGGCGCCCGTGCTGCCGAGCGCCCCCGGAGCCCCGGGCGGGCTGGCGGGCGCCGCCTCGCCCTCCGGAGGCCTCTCCTTTACATGGCTTGCCATCTTGTTCGCGCTCGCGGGCCTCGCCGCCCTTCTGTTCGAGCGCTTCGCACTGGCCCCCGGCGCCTCGCGGTCGGTGGCCATCCTCGCCGTTCTTGAGCGACCTGGCTAGGGCTCCCGGGCCCAGTCAGAGCGTCGAGCACCCCGTTGGTGCTCGGCGGCGTAGCTGCTCAAGAAACGGAGAGAACGATGAAAAAGAGGATCGATGCGATAGCCGCCCGCGGCGTATTGGTGGCGCTGATCGGAGCCTTCCTCTTGTTCGCCGCCCCGGCACTCGCCGAGGCAGAGGGTGGACAAGGGGCAACGCAGCCCGAAGCCAGCCTGATCGCCGCCGGATCCGGCTACACAGGGCCTCACGGCTCAGCACGCGTTAAGACGCTTCAACATCGGCTGCTTCGGGTGGGCGAGCACCCGGGACCGATCGACGGGCGCTTTGGACCCCTGACCGAGGCAGCCACCGAGCGCTTCCAGGCGCGCGAGGGGCTGGCCGTCGACGGGATCGTCGGCCCGGTCACCACCGCCGAGCTACGCCAAGAGGCGGCTCTGGTCGCCCCCGGAGCCGGCTTCAACGAGCCCCAAGGCTCAGCACGCGTCAAGACGCTTCAACATCGGCTGCTTCGGGTGGGCGAGCACCCGGGACCGATCGACGGGCGCTTCGGACCCCTGACCGCGGCCGCCGTGGAGCGCTTTCAGGCAGAACACGGGCTCCTTGTCGACGGGATCGTCGGCAAGGCGACCGGCGAAACGCTTGAGCGCTTTGCCACATTGGCCTCAAATCAGCCCGCCGCGAACCCGCGAAGCGAGGGGCACCAAGTGGGTGCCAAGTCGGCGACCAAGCCGAACCCGAAACCCCAGGCGAACCCTGAACCTCAACCCGCGCCGACCCAGAACGCAAACCCGAAGCCAAAGCCCGAACCCGCCGCGAGCGGGAACGCAAGCCCGAAGCCAGAGCCGAGAGCAAATCCAGGTGTCTCTGGGTTTGAGCTCGCGAGTTGGCTCGCGCTGGCGATCGCGGGGCTGTTGCTCTGCACCGCCGCCTTCGTGCCTGGCCGCAGAAGGCGTCGCGCCAAGCGGAGAGGGCGCACCGAGAGGCGCGAGCAGGAACCAGCCCTGTTTCAGGTCAGGATCCTCGGTCGCGTCGACCAGGGCGTCGTCACCGCGTCTGAGCTGCTCTCGGACGCCGCACATGTCGAGGGCCGTCACGCCCAGGACTTCCCGATCTTCGGCTCGCAGCGAAGCGGGGCGGTGATGTCGTTTTGTCGGATCGGCGATCGTCGGATCCGTGCCCGGGAGCCGATCGGCCCCCCGGACGGTCTGATCATCCACGATGCGACGCTGCTCGACCAGATCGAGCTTGTTGAGTGGCTGGGGCCGGCCGGCTACCTGTTGGTCAACTCCAGGCGCGAGTTCGAGGAGCTCGGGCTCGCCGAGCTCGCCGCTACCCTGCGCCGCGAGCGGCGGCTGACGATTCCAGCGAGCGATCTGGCGCGGGAGCATCTGGAGCGCCCGCTTCCCAACGCCGTCTTGTTGGGAGGGTTCTGCGCGCTCAGCGGGATGGTCTCGATGGACTCTCTGGCGAGCGCGATCCGGGAGCACTTCCCCGCCCCGACGGACGACGGCAATGTCGCCGCCGCCGAGGCCGGCTATGAGTACGTGGAGCGCGAGGTCTGGGAGGTCGGGGCAAGAAACAAGACGGAAAAGCGGTTGGTTCGGTGACGCACGGGTAGTGACGCCAGATACAGTCGGACGGTGCCCGCTGTCGCCGCTCAGGCGGCGCCCGCACGGGTGGCCTCGAACGTCTGCCCAGCGGCTCGCAGGCGATCGGCCAGGGGGAGGCCGATTCCGGTTGCCGGGGTGAGCACACCGGCCCGGTCGGGCAGCTTGTCGCCGTCGAGCCCGAGCGCCAAGCCGCTCTCGCCGAGCATCACCCGGGTCGCCCCGTAGCCCGGGTCCCCCTGCGCTTCGACCCGGCAGACCCAGCGCTCGTCGGCCGCGGAACGCGCGTGGATCTCGATCACGAAGAATCCCTTCTGGACGAGTTCCTCCTTCGGCCCCTCGCCCGGATCCGGCAGGACGCGATCGAGAACCAATCGCGACGGCGGCAGGGCGAGCCCGGCGGTGAGCGCGGCCATACCGCCTCCGAGGCCGAGCGCCTTCGCCCGACCCGTGAGCCCGGGACCGAACTCCATCACCTCGCGGTAGCGGAACCGCCGCCCGTAAGCCCAGCCCTGGAGCGCGTTCGAGCGCCGCACGACCCGGGTGTTGACCGGCGCCATCACGAACATGCCGAACCAGGTGCCGAGCTCCTCGGAGTACTCGGCGCCGCGCAGATCGGACTCGTCGCCGAGCTCGGGCTCGGCGTCGCGGTCAGGCGAGAGCGCGTGCGGATCGCCGATCACCTTGACCAGCGAGCGGTCCCGCTTCACGTCGTCGATCGTCCCCGTCAGCGAGGCGACTGTGCCGCCGCTGATCCCGCCCCGGACCCGGCGCAGGACGAGCGTGGTCTCGGTCAGCTCGCCGGCCGCCTCGTGGAGGACGAGGAGCCCGATGTCCGAGGGGATCGAGTCAAAGCCGCAGCTGTGGACGATGCGCGCGCCGCTCTCCTTCGCCGGCGCGTCAAACCGCTGGATCGTCTCTCGCATGAACAGCGTCTCCCCGGTGAGGTCGGCGTAGTGGGTGCCGGCCGCGGCGCACGCCTCGACCAGCGGCATGCCGTAGCGGCGGTACGGGCCGACGGTGGTCGCGACCGCGGTCGTCCGCGCCGCAAGATCGGCCAGTGCGGCGCCGTCCTCTGAGTCGGCGACGATCAGCGGCCAATCCGCGGCCCGGGCGCCGAGCTCCTCGCGTACGCGCTCCAGCCTCTCCTGTGAACGACCGGCGAGTCCGATGCGCGCCCCGTCGGGCGCGGCGGCCGCTAGATACCCCGCCGTGAGCTTGCCGACGAACCCCGTCGCGCCGAAGAGGACGAGATCGAGGTCGCGCACCCGCGGGACCTTAACGATCGCGCGACTGTTCTCGACTCCGGATGAGGGCCTGCACAGCTGAATCCCTGACGTCTCCGCGGAGGCGAGAGTCAAGGCCCGTCCACTTCCGGGCGCCGACGCTCACGCGTTCGATTGTCGCAGTCGATCCTCGGAAGGAGAGATTGGTCAAGACGATGGGGGATCTGTACCAAGCGGCTTGCTCCGGTTGCGGTTATCGAGCAGACGGCCTGCAGGACGGGGCCGGGCAGATCGGAGAATTCCTGGAACCGATGATCTGTCGCGACTGCCGTGAGCTCGTCAGCGTGGTCGTCGCGGATTTCTACAGTCCGGTCGGCCCCGAGCTGAACTCATGTCCGCGCTGTGGCGGAACGCGTCTAGCCGCGCTTTCGAAGCTCGCGCTGCGAGAGCAGGCGTCAGCTGAGGGATTCCGCCTTCGTCGCAGCGCCAACTGCCCCCGCTGCGGCCAGTGGCTGGCCATTGTCCCGGCAGGCCATTGGGGCTAGCGCCGGGTGTCGCTACTGCGCCGGAAGGATCGCCCGGAGGTTCCGCACCTCGATCTGGAAGGCACCATTGGATGGACGCGCGTAGGGAGCGTCGGAGCCGACCAACTCGAGCACCGCGGCATGGTCGCGCCCGAACCGCCACGCTCCCGGATGAAGCTGCCAGCTGTTATCGGGGCGGGGACGATAGGTGCCGCGCGCGACCAGCCGTTGCGAACCGCCGCCGGGTGCCACGTCCCAGAGCCGGGCGTCGAGCTGGGCGTTCTCGGGCGCGACGCCGTTCACCGCGAGGCCGGCGCGAAGCCGGGGGGCTCCGATCAGGGTGAACGGACGAGCGCCTTTGCGCTTCAAGGTGTATCGGGCGGTCCCCGGGGCAGCGGCGGCCGAGGTCGAAACGCAGCTGTCGCCACCGCCGGTGACCGGATCGATCGCCGCGGCGACCGCTGGGTTTCCACCCGCCGATGAGACCGTCTGCGGTCGGTCGGCCGCGAAGCTCACCTGACGCTGCGCCAGCTTGGCGAAGGTCGGAGCGTGAAACGGTCCGCCGGAGGGCCGTGAGCGGGGGCAGGTCTGCACGTAGGCGGTGACCCCCTGTCGGGGTGAGCCGCGGCCGCGCAGGTAGCGGTTGAACCAGCCATGGATCCGACCGAGGAGCTGGGAGCGCTCGGCGGGCTTGTTCGCGGCCCTCTGGTGCCCGAAGTCGCCGAAGAACAGCGACAGCGGGCTCCGCGGGTAGAGGCTGCGGGTTCGGTTCGCGAACCGCAGCGCCTCGTCGACCGGGAACAGGTCGTCCGTGAATCCGGAGGCGATGAAGAGGGGCGCCGGCGCGCGGCTGGAGTCGATGTAGTGGGCCGAGTGGTAGCGGGTCAGGAGGCTGACGATCGTCTGGGCCTCGGGGTCCGTGTAGGGCTCGCCTGCGTTGGTGCGCGCCACCCAGGAGAGAACGTCGGCTTGGGGGTTGGTACCCGGGGGGGCGAGGTAGCCCATCGGCCTTCCGGGAACGAACGGCTCGCCGACCGGCTGCCCGGGACCGGTGGCGAACTGTGCCGCGGCGGCGATCGCATTCACGAGCGACGCCTTCTGCACTCCCACCGGTGTGTGGGCCTCGCGCCGGCTCGTGATGCCGTTCGCCTTGACCCGGCCGTTCGGCGCCGCCGCCGAGACCAGGTCGCTCCACGGAATCACGGGCGCGGCCGCGTCGATTTGAAGGCGGCGCCCGTTGGGGCTTCGCCACGGGACGAGCCGTCCGTCGGGGCGCATCATCCGGTCGCGGAGTGCCGCCAGCATCAGCGACTGTCCGCCTCCATAGGAGTCACCGGTGACGCCGATCCTCGGGGCGGCGTAGCCCTGATCAACCAGCCGGCCGAGCAGTACCTGGGTGTCGCGCACCTCGTAGCGGACGTCGGCCAGGTGGAGGTAGCCATCGGCGCAGGCTTGCGGATTCACCGCCCGCGACTCGGGCGTCCCGCAAGACCCCCATAGCCCTCGCGCGGTGTAGGTGAGTACGGCAAAACCATCCTTTGCCCACGCGAACGCGTTGTCCGTGTAGGCCGTCGAGCTGGGATCGAGGTACTCGTACTTCGAGTTGCCGAAGCCGTGGATCTCGGCGACCACCGGCAGGTGCCTGGAGCTCTTCGCCGGCAGCGTGACCGTGGTGTCGAGCGGCACGCCGTCCCAGGTCTCAACCAGTCCGGAGCACTGATAGACCCCTCGCGCCGGTCCGCAGTCGGTCAGCCCGAGCGGCTGGGTCGCCTGCGCTGGTGTGCAAAGCCACAGCGCCCCTACGAGGGCCAGCGATATCCCGAGCCATCGCGGTCTCGCACGAGCCATATAGCGCCTCCTCCCACAACCCACGCCGCGATTGTGACGGGTGCGCGACCAGCCGGCGCCGGCTCAGAGAGAGCCGGCATCTAGAAGAGCCAGGCGGAAGCGGAACCGCAAGTCAATCCCACCCCAGTCGCGGGCCGAAACCACACGCTCATGCGGCCTCCGTCGCGGCCTCAGCCTCAGCGCGCGATCCAACCGGGACCAGCAGCCACGCCGTCGCCGCGGCCCCTGCACCCGCCAGCACGGCGCTCACGATCAGCGCATGGTGCAGCCCATCGACATAGGACTGGAGATTTCCCCCGAGCGCCGCATCCGCCGGCACGAGCGTTCCGAGCGCCGCAATTCCCACCGCCACGCCCGCCTGGCGAAACGTGTCGTTGGCTCCCGCGGCCAGACCGCTCTGCTCATCCGGCAGGGCGTTCAGGGCAAGTGCGCTCCCCGTCGGGTTGAACAGACCCGTGCCCAGGCTCGTCACCAGGAGTCCGGGGAGAAGCACCGTCCACGAGGAGTCGACGCCGATGAACAGCATCCCCGCCAGCCCGGCGGCGACCAGCACCAGACCCAGGGTGGCGACCTTGGCCGGCGAGTATTTCGCCCCGAACTGTGCCGTCATCCCCGAAACGATGAAGACCAGGAAGGTGCCTGGGAGGTAGACCAACCCCGTCTGGATCGGTGACATCCCGAGGACCGTCTGCAGGTAGAGGGTGAGATAGAGAAAGACCGCGAAGAACGACGACGCGATGGCGAACACCGCCACCTGTGGCCCGGCGAACCGGCGCTGGCTCAGGAGGCGAAGCGGCAGCATCGGCTCGCGCGAACGCCCCTCCACGATCACGAACGCAGTAAGCAGCACCGCAGCCCCGACCAGCGTGGCGATGATGCCCGTGCTGCCCCAGCCGGCCTCATTTCCGCGCAGCAGCGCCAGCACCAGCAGAAACAGCCCGCCGATCAGGGTGGTCTGCCCGGGCAGGTCGATCCGTCGGGGCGTTGGGTCGCGACCCTCGGCCACCCAGCGATGGGTGATCCAGATGACGGCGACGCCAATCGGCACGTTGACCAGGAAGATCGCCCGCCAGCCGAACACGTCGGTGAGCGTTCCGCCGATAAAAGGCCCGAGCGCGAACGAGGCGCCGATCGCGGCGCCGTAAGCAGCCAGCGCCTTCACCCGAGCCTCACGCTCCGGCGTGACCTGGGAGATGAGAGCCAGCGCCGTTGCGAACATCATCGACGCCCCGAGCCCCTGGACCGCCCGGGCGCCAACCAGTACGCCGATCCCCCCGGCGGCTCCGCATAGAGCCGAGCTGGCCGTGAAGATCGCCACTCCGAGGATGAAGAGCCGCCGTCGACCGAGTCGGTCTGCGATCGCCCCGGCGGTCAGAACCGTCGCCGCCAGCGGGATGGTGTAGGCGTCCACCACCCACTGAAGCCCGCCGAGACCGGTGTCGAGGCCGTGGGCGATCGAAGACAGGGCGGTGTTGATGACGCTGATGTCGAGCATCAGCATGGCCGTCGCCAGGCAGGCGACGGCGGTCGTTACGACAGGGTTGGCACGGTCGGGTTGACTCAATGGATTTCAGTGACGCGGCCACTGAAAGCGACAGTGCCGCAGTATTTACCACCAAGTCCCTCTAACGGCGAGTCCGTGCGGTGCGGATCAGAGCTCCTGGGTCGTCTCGTACTCGTCGTGACGGCGCAGCCAGAGCGGCTCGTCGGGAGGCTCGGTCCGCCCGGCCGGGCTCCGGTCGAGCAGGGCGTAGAACGCCATGGCGGGCTCGAGGCCCCGCGCGGTGGTCACGTAGGTCCGATAGACGGTTCCGCCGTCCAGCGCGTAGACGCTCATGCCCGGGCCCTCGGCGACGTAGCTGGCCACGTCCGTCCCGCACATCTCCGCGTTCTGCGTCACGGTGGGCGGGATCTCGCCGTCCAGGAACGGCTTGAGCTCCTCCTCGGTGTGCAAGAAGCCGAGGTCGCGATGGAAGTCGGGGCCGACCGTGGAGACCCAGTCGAAGCTCCATGCCAGCCGATCTCTGTAGGAGAGCAGCTTCTCCACCGGCGCCCGGGAGGAGCAGATCAGCGTCACGTCGCGAGCCATCAGGTGGGCGACCTGCGGGCTGAGCGTGTCCGCGATCGAGGAGCAGACGGGGCAGCCCGCCTCCCACTTCGGGCCGAACATGAAGTGGTAGACCATCAGCTGCGAGCGGCCTTTGAAGAGGTCGGCGAGCGATTTCGTCCCGTCGCTGGTCTCGAAGCTGTAGTCCTTCTCGACGGGCACCCAGGGAAGCTCTCGCCGCTGCCGGGCGAGCTCGTCGTTGCGGCGGGTGAGCTCCTTTTCCTCGGCCAGGAGCTCGTCGCGCTGCGTCTGCCACTCCTCCTGCGTCCCGATCCTGTGCTCCGTCATCAGCTTGCCTCCTCCTGTCGAGTCTCGTATTTCGTCGTGGCGGCGCCACCAGGCGTCGGTCTGCTCGAGTCCTTCCTCTATACGGAGTTCAAACGAGGGTAGGCGAATCCGGCGGTTGGGTGCCGTTGACCTCCATCACCGACTCGAGCCGCTCGCCGAGCTCCTGGCGGACCCTGCGATCGCTGCCGGTCAGGGGTTCGCCGCTGATCCGATCGACGAGGTTGTGGCGCTCTTCGGGATCACGCTCGAGGTCATACATCTCGTACTCGGTCGGCGCCTTCCCGTCCGGATCGAAGTAGATCGCGAACTTGTGCCTCGCCGTGCGCACCGCTCGGATCCGGTTCGGCTGTCCGGGCACGTTCTGAAGGGCGGTTGCCGCTTGGTGATCGTCATACGTGAAGTGGATCTCCTCCTGCACCGACTGGGTCGGGGCGGAGTGGTGAACCAATCGGTCGAGATCGATCCCCGCGGCCTTTACGCGATCTCCCTCAACGGTGCCTCGCTCGGCGAGGATCGACGAGAGGTCGCGGCCGCGAACCGCGTTGTCGGCCGTACGGCCGAGGTCCGCGCCCGCGATGGTGGCGATCGTCGGCACGAGGTCGATCAGCGAGGCCAGGGCGTCGGTCTGGGCGGGCTTCGAGAAGAGGAGGGGGTTTGAGACGACGAGCGGGATGTGGATCGTCTCCTCGTAGGCATTGAAGGCCTTCTGACGGAGCCCACCATGCGAGAGCCCCATCTCGCCATGGTCAGAGCAGCGGAAGATGACCGTGCGGGAGCGAAGGGATCGAGGGTCAGCCGGGTCGCCCAGCGCGTCGAGCAGCCGGCCGATCTGGGCGTCCACGACCCGATGAAGGTGGGCGTAGAAATTGACGTAGTCGAGCTTGGCTCGCTCGCCGTTGAGGGGCCCCAGGTAGGCCGTCATCCCCATCCGCATCAGCTCGTGCACCGTCGGCTTGTTGCGCATGTCCTCGATCAGGGTCGGGGGCAGCTTCACGTCCAGGTCACGGAATTCCGATCGCGCGTATCCGCCTTCCACGTATTGGGCCGGGTAGCCGAGCACATCGTGTGGGTTGACCAGCGACACGACGAGGCAGAAGGGCTCCGGCAGGTCGGCACTTCCGAGCCAGCGCTCGACCTGCCGCGTGTAGTGCTCGTCCCAGCCCTGGCCCAGAGGGCCGGCGTTGCCCGCCCCGAAGTGCTCGGCCTTCGCGTTCTCTCCGGCGTCGGGGGGCTCCCAGTCGGCGAACCCGTAGTCTCGCCGCAGCCGATCGGCGTCGGAGGGCGCCCAGCCGCCCAGCAACGAGCCGTTGCCCGACGGGTGGGTCAGGTGCCACTTGCCCTTGTAGGCAACCTCATACCCCGTCGAACGAAGTGTCTGGGCGAGATTGGGAGTGTGCGGCTGGAGCTCGGGTTCGCCGCCGGACTTCGGGCCGAGTTGCAGCAGGCCCCGGCCGAACCCGAGCATCGCCCGCTGACGCGGCGCCCCGGGGGTACGAAGGATGTCGAAGAGCGTGGCCGTCACGGCCGGAAGGTTGCGTGGGTTCGGCCGCAGGTCAGCCTGGGTGTGGGTGAGGGTCACGCCGTGCTGGGCGGGGTACTGCCCCGTCAGGAGCGTGGCCCGGCTGGGCGAGCACATCGACGAGTTGCAGAACGCCCTACGGAAGGTGAGGCCCGTCTCTGCCAACCGCTGATCATTCGGTGTCAGGGCACGAAGCCAACCAGGGTCCTCGGGCCAGTGGCGCGGGTAGCGCTGCTGGTCCGTGATCAGCAGCAGGACGTTGGGCGTCGGCCGGCTCACGGCGAGCGGCGTGGCCTTGCCCGCGGGGCTATGGCGACACGTTGCAGGCGTTTCCCTTGCAGTCGTCGAGCTGGGTCAGCTTGGCGGCCAGGTGGGCCTTGACCGCGGCGTAATCGGGATCGTCCGCGACGTTTTGCAGCTGGTACGGATCCCTCCGCCGGTCATAGAGCTCCTCGTCACCCGTCTCCGTGTAGGCGACGTAGGTGTAGCGATCGGTGCGCACTCCGTGGTACGGCCTGTCCCACGCGTTGATCGGGATGTTGCCCTCGAACAACGGCGCCAGCGCCTCGATCTCGATCGCCCGCTTGGGCCGCAGGTTCGGATGGCGCGCGGTCGGCAGCAGGGAGACCCCGTCCATCACGCGGCCAGCCGTGGCCTTGGCGACGTCGATCAGGGTCGGTGCGAAGTCGATGTTGGAAACCTGGCCGTGGATCGTCCGGTCGGCCGGTATGCCCGGACCGCGGAGGATGAACGGGATCCGCAGGGACTCGTCGTAGGGAAGGTATTTGTCGCCCGTGATCCGGTGCTGACCCTGGAGCCAGCCATTGTCGGAGAGGAAGACGATCAGCGTGTTCTGGAGCTGATGCGTGTTTTTGAGCGTCTCGACCAGCCGGGCCACCCCGTCGTCGACCGCTCGCAACGAGCCGGCCCGCCCCTGGTAGTCGAGCTCGAGCTGATCGATCTGAGCCTGGGTCATCGTCGGGGCGTGGTCCTGGATGTTCGACGGCTTGTCGGCGATGTCGGGCTCGTTGAAGCTCGGGGGCCGGGGCAGGACGTATTGCTTGCTCTGCTGCGCGTAGCGCGGTGCCGGGCGCGGGTCGGGGCCGGGCCGCCCCAAGAGGGTCGTCGCGACGTCCTCTCGGTGCGGTGCTGCGGGAGCCCACCAGATGAAGAAGGGCTTTCGCTGCTTGCGCTCCTTGTAGACGAGTCGCTTGGTGACTCGGCCGGTGACGTCCGGCGAGTAGTTGAGGGGCTTATGGGTGCCCCAGTACGAATAGGGGGGCGGCCCGAAGATCTCATTCCGTTTCCCAAGTACTCCCGCAAGGCCACCCGGGTTCGGGATCACCTCGATATTGGCGAACTTGACCAGCTTGCGAGCGAACTTGGCGTCGCCCCAGGTCGCCAGCTTGCCGTCGCGGTTCATCACGAAGTTGAAGTAGTCGTACGCGGAGACGTCCAGAAGCCCGCGCCAGATGTCGAAGCCGCGCGGGACCTCGCCGTGGGCATCGCGCGCCCCGTAGCCGTTCAGCCACTTGCCGATCAGGGCCGTGCGGTAGCCGACGTCCTGAAGCCAGGCGGGGACGGTGTTGGCGCGATTCTTCATGCCGTACCAGCCATACGGATAGAAATTGCCCCCGACATCGTGGTTGTGCGCGTATTGGCCAGTGATGAAGGTCGCCCGCGCCGGGCAGCAGAGCGGAAACGAGTCGACCGCGCCGGTGAACTTGGTCCCCTGCTTCACGAGGAGGCGCTCCACGTTCGGCATGAACTCGAGGTCGGTGCTCGCCATGTCGTCGGTCATCACGACGAGGATGTTGGGCCGACCGTCGCCGTTGGCGCTCGCGGGGCGCGCCTGGGCCGTCGGAGCCGCGATCGCCCCAAGGAGCGCAGCCGTGGCGAGCAGCCCGACCGGCAGCCGCCTGCGGACCGAAGCCCTATCGATGTCCATGCGCCGCACTCCTCCGCTCCGGTGGCACGTTACACCATGTGTCACACTGTGTCAACATGGTCGCCGACCCGCCCTGATGAGCGTCGCCACCCGACAGGAGCGTGCCCGCCTGAGCCGCGAGCAGAGCCGAGCGCGGATCATCGCCGCGGCGATCGAGCTGGTGCGCGAGCTCTCGTATCCCGAGCTCAGCGTCGGCGGGATCATGGAGCGCGCCGGGCTCGAGCGGACGATCTTCTACCGCCATTTCGACGACCTCGGAGACCTGTTGATGCAGAGTGGCAGGGAGGCGATCGAGGAACTGTATGAGACCCAGGTGGACCTGAGCGCGGCGCGCGACGGCGCCGAACCGGAGGTGGTCAGGGCGGCGATCGAGCCGGCGGTCGCCGCCTACCGCCGTCACGGGCCCCTCCTGCGAGCCCTCACTGAGGCAGCCGCCGGCGACCCCCAGATCGCCGCCGGCCAAGCGCGGATCCGCGGTCGCTTCGACGGGCTGGTGGCGCGTTCTCTGAGCGACCTCCTTCAGCCCGGCGCGCCACCGTCCACGGACGTCGCCGAGATCGCGCGAGCTCTGAACCGGATGAACGAGAGCTACCTGCTGGACGCCTTCGGGCGAGAACCGCGAACCTCGACTGCCGCCGCGGTCGATGCCCTGAGCGAGATCTGGGTGGCCGTGATCCGCCAGCGAGGGGCCTGAGGTGCCGGTCGAGCCCGATGAGCAACAGCTGGCCGAGGTCAGCGCCCTGGCGGGCTCCCGCGCGGACGGCCCGGTGGTGATGCTGAACCTGAACCTCTACCGGGACCGCGAGGCGTACTACCGCTATGCCGCCGTCGCGGCCACGGTCCTGGAGCGAGTCGGGGGCAGGGTCCTCTGGCACGCGCAAGCCCAGGGGACCGTGATCGGCGACCAAAGCGACGCCTACGACGAGGTGATCGCCGTCTGGTATCCGAACGTCGCGGCGTTCGTCGCCCTGGCGACCGATCCCGAGATCCTTGCGGCGCGTGCCGATCGCGCGGCCGGGCTCGAGCGGGCGGCGCTGATCCGCTGCGCCGCTGCTGCCGAACCGGTCCTCGACGGACCCTGAGCCCGGTGGCCGGCGCCTACTGGCCGCAACCGTGGACCTGTGAGGATGGCGGCCCACGTCGGTGGGGCTCGCCGTCGGGACAGGCGGGGCTGGGGATCGCGTCCGAGGAGCGGCTCGAGGTGGCGGCCGTCCGACAGGCATTCGCCACCGACGCACTGGTGCGGCGCGGACCCGGCGAGCTCTACGCCCTGCGTCACGGAATGCCTCTGCGTGGACCGCAGTCGACGCCGGTCGAGGCGTGGGTAGAGCGCCTGGACTCAACCGAGCTCACGGTCACCGCGGCAACGCCGCGGCTACCTGGTGGCCCGTACTGGCCGGGCGGGATCGCTGCCCACGCCTGCGGTGATCTGCACATGGTGTTCGGCCGTTGGGCACACCGGCTCAGCGCCGATCTCGACGTGCTCGCCTCGCACCGACTCCCGGTGCCGCGGCCGCACAACTCGTTCGTGATTCTCGACGGCGGCGAGTTGGTGACCAAGGACTGCGACGCGCCGGCGGGGCGCGAGCCATCGACGGTATCGGCGCTCGATCCCGAGACGCTGTTGCCGGTGGCAGAACCGCTGCAACTTCCGGAGCCCGTTGTCGCCCGCCTTTCCTCCGACGGCGAGAGCGTGATTGCCGTGGGGGCCACGATGCTGTTCCGCCTCCGCCTCGACCCGGCGGCGGGGCGGATCACGATCGACGAGCGCTGGGCCCCACGCTATGGCCCGGTTGCGGATCGCGGCTACGGCTGGGACCCGGTGATCACCGACGACCACGTCTTCTGGATGGACAACGGCCGCAACCACACCGATCACACGATGCTGGGCAGTGGGGTGGAGTCGAGCCCGGTACGGCTGTGGTGGGCGCGCCTGGACGACGGCGCAGTGCGCTCGGTGGAGATCAGCGGGCTTCCCTATGGGACTGAATCGAACCCGCCGGGGTGGGACCCTGAGCGCAGGATCGTGGTCGCCTACGACGCCGGCAACGCGGTCGTCCGCGCCTGGCGCGTGCAGGGTGACGAGCTGGAGCCGCTGTGGAGGCGCGACGGGCTAGCCCACGCCGGCCACCTGATCGTCTACCCGGATACCCGTGAGCTGGTGGTCGGCGACTGGCGCGACGCGAAGCTACTGCGGCGCCCGCTGGTGCGGCGGGTCGGTCGAGCGCTCGGGCCCGTGCTCGGCGGCCGCGCTGCGGCCCGCGAGGCCGCCCTGCGATTCGCCGGCGATCGGCTGGTGGTGCTGGACCTCGACTCGGGCGCCGACAAGGCTCGGGTGGACGTCCCCTCCCCGACCCAGGGGTACCTGTTCCCTGCCCCGGGCTTCGGGCGGGACATCTACTACCAGTCGCTGACCACGATCGCCCGGGTGGTCGTCGCCTAGACCAGTCGCCCGCTCGAGTGCGCCATGCAGCGCCGCTGCGATCGCGGCCGGCTCCTCGAGTTGCGGATAGTGCCCGAGCTCCGGAAGCCTGTGTACCGGCGCGGCGGGACGAAGCTCGATCAACGCGTCGAGGACGGCGGTGGTGGCCACCGGATCCTGGAGGCCCCAGGCGAAGCTCAGAGGACCCTCCCAGTCGCGCACCGCGCCGTGCCAGCGCTCGGCGTAGCGCTCGCGCTCGTCGAGGTAACGGATCAGTCGATGCCCCAGGGTGCGCCCGCCGTTGTGACAGATCAGCGACCACTGATCGGCGGCCTCCTGCGAGTCGAGCGGGTGCTCAGTCGAAAAGAGGGCGCCGAACTGCTGGCGGAAAACGCGCTCGTTTGAGAGCCGGGCGAAGAGCCTGCCCATCCGGCTCCGGAGCAGCCGCTGCGCCGGCGTGAGGCTGGCGCGCTCCAGGACGATGCTGCCGTTGAACAGCAGCGCCCCGGCCAGCTCGAAATCCAGCCGCCCCTCGAGATCGCGCGCCATCAGCTCGGTGGCAACGGAGGTGCCCATGTCGTGGGCGACGATGAACACGGCCCGCGCCGATGAACGACGCCTCAAGAGATCCTCGACCAGGTCGGCTTGCCAGAGGAGGCTGTAGACGTGATCGCGTGGCTTGGACGAGAGTCCGAATCCGAGGAAGTCAAGGGCCAGGACCGCGTGCTCGAACTCATGCTGAAGCAGAGCCCGCCAGTCGTAGGAGCTGGACGGGAACCCGTGCAGGAACAGCAACAGCGGATCGGTGCCGTGGCGCTCGAAGACGTGGATTTGATGGCCGCGGTAGCGATCCGCCCCGCCCTTCGACTGCCACTCCCGTGCGCGCCGGGTCAGTTCCATCTCGTCCCCGACACACGCCCGGCTCCAGCGGCGATGCTGCTCATGCTGTCGTTCACCTTCCCACACCGACCTCGAGTGCGCCCTCGCTCTGATGCGACGGGGCGGTTAGAGTCGCGGCTCCGATGAAGGCAGCGGTGATCTACGAGAACGGTGGCCCAGATGTATTGCGCTACGAGGACGTGCCCGATCCCGAGTGCCCGGACGGCTGTGTGGCGATAGACGTCGAGGCGATCAGCATCGAGGGCGGGGACCTGCTGGCCCGCGCCGGGTCGCCGCCGCCGTCGGTCCCGCACGTCGTCGGGTACCTCGCCGCGGGCACCGTAACCGAGGTGGGTGCCGGGGTCGAGGACCGCGCGGTCGGCGACCGGGTGGTGACGCTGAGCATGGCGGGCTCACACGCATCAAAGCGGGCCGTTCCCGCCATCTCCACGTGGCCGATCCCGGACGGGCTGGATGCCGCTCCCGCGGCGTGCGTCCCGGTCGCGTTCGGGACCGCCCAGGAGTGCCTGTTCACTGCAGGGAACCTCCAGGCCGGGCAGTCAGCCCTGATCCACGCGGGAGCGGGGGGCGTCGGGATGGCCGCGATCCAGCTGGCCAAGCAAGCCGGCGCGACCGTGATCTCGACCGCGTCCAGCGACGAGAAGCTCGAACGCCTGAGGGAGTTCGGGCTCGACCACGGGATCAACTACGCCGCCGAGAGCTTCGTCGAGCGAACGCGCGAGCTGACCGACGGGCGCGGCGTTGACCTGATCCTCGACTCGGTGGGCGGTCAGAATTTGGTCGACAGCATCGGCGCGCTCGCCTACCGCGGGACGCTCGTCAGCGTGGGGGTGGCGGGCCGTGCCGGTTCCAGCGTTGAGGCGAGGGATCTGTGGGCGCAGAACAACACCCTGCGTGGCGTCTTCCTCGGTGGAGCGCTGATGACCGAGTATCCCCGCGTCCATGGAATGATCGCCGAGCTGTTCGAGCGGGTCGCGAGCGGCGAGCTGCGGGTCGAGATCGACCGGACGTTCCCGCTTGCCGATGCCGCCGCCGCACACGCCTACATCGAGAGCCGCCAGGCTTTCGGTCGAGTCGTCATGACGCCGTAGGGTTGCCGCCCTGGCTCGGGTTTGCCCCACGCCCTTGGCGCTGAGCCCCGAGAGCCGGTGCAGCGCTCACCCTGCCGACAGCTCGGGCAGGTGGCGCTCCACGTGCAGAGCGATCGTCTCGCGAACCCAGCGCTGCGTGTCGGCGTCGGCCATTCGGTAGCGCCCCAACAGCATCGCTTGCTCGGTGAGCGGTAGGCCCGCGATCTCCCAGCGGACGGCGAGCCGCTCGAAGAGCATTTCGGTGCGTCGCTTCCACGCGTCGTCGAGGGAGGAGGCCATGCCCGCGGGCGCCTCGCCGATCTTCGCGATCGTGCCGGCGCTCAGCGACTGGCGCAGGCTGAGGACGTTGCCTTCCGCATCGGCGTAGTCCGAGGTCGGCGCAGGTTGCCTGGGTTGGCGCCGCTGCTTTCGCTTCGCCATCTGCGCTCAAGTTTGGCAGCGAAACGAGGGAATCCGGTCGCCGCGAGCCTCTTGCCGTTGTCGCAGCTACCGCGACCGCTGGGGCGGGGCCGCGAGCGCAAACGGGCTGCCCTCGGAATCCCGGCATACGGCCCATCGCTCGCCGGGATGGATCACGGAGCCGCCGAGCTCCTGAACGCGTTCAAGGGCGGCAGCCAGGTCGCTGACGGTGAAGTAGGGGAGGGAGGCGGTGTCGCCCGGACCCGGCCCGCGCTCGTGGACCCCGAGGCGAAGGCTGTCGCTCGCGGTCTCCCATCCAGACCCGGCCTCGGGGCGTCTCGGCACGAGTTCGGCACCCAGCACACCGCCCCAGAAGCGGCGAGCGCGATCGGCGTCGTCGGCAGGGAACTCGATCAGCGGGACGGGCATCAACCCGAGTATGCCTTCATCCCACGGATTGCACTGCTACCCGTGGCACCGCGCTCTAGTGAGGTCACGCCCCTACGAACTGCGACGGGCCCGAAGCAGGAAGTCGATCTGGTTCTGCTTGCGCATGATCAGGTGCTCGAGCAGGTGCTCGAGTGCTTCGGAGCGTCCCTCGCGCCCGGTCGGCTCGATTCCCGCCTGGAGGGCTTCGATGGCCTCTGTCTCGGTCTCGATCAGCCAGTCGACCGCGGCACCGGGATCGCCAGTCCAGCTCAGCGGCGCGACCTCGGTGCTCGGTGTTCCCTCCAGGGCGACGATCTTCTCCACCAAGAGTCGCGCATCGGCAAGCTCCGCCTGTCCGTATTCCCAGAGTCGATCCCCGAGCGCCTGGTACTCGAAGCCGAACAGACTCCCGGAAGCGAGCGTGTATCCAAGCGCGGAGCGATACTGAAGCGAGAGTGCGGTGTTCAGGCGCTCTCGCGCCAGCTTCTCGTCGAGGGTCTCCTCCGGGCTTGCCATCACGCACTGGTACCCCGGGCCCGTGGTGCGGAAACAGGACGGAATCCGGTCATGAGGTCGCGCACCGCAGTTAGCGCCGGCTTTTGCTTCGGCCGCTGGGAAGAGTCACGGAGAAGGTCAAGTTCTCGGGGTCATGGCTCGAGATCACCGGCAGGCGGAACCAGCGCGATAGCCGGTAGGCCCAGGCATATGGGAAGGGGATCGGTATCTCCGGCTCCCAGCGCGTCTTGGTCCCATCCCTTGCCTCAATCTCGAGCTTCAGTCGCGAGCTTGCGAGGACCAGGCCGATGGGTTGACCCAGACCCCGCACTCGGAGTCGCCTCGGGCCGCCGCCGGAGACCACCCGCCGTAGGTGTGCTGCCGCGGCAGGCACTCTCGGAACTTGCCTCAACCAACTCACCGTTGATCGCTACCCAGCGGCTGATGGGCTCGAACCGAGGGCCTGGGCCGCGATCTTGAGCCGCTCCTCTTCCAGGGTGCGCTCCTGCGTCGTGGCGCGCTCCAGCAGTCGCTCCAGGTTCATGTTCGTTAGAACCTCGTAGTCGCCTCGGACCTGCTGAAGCGCGATCCATAGGCACTTCTTGCCCGCGACTCCCAGGCGAAGGCTCTCGAGCGCCATGAACAGGCCGTGATCGGGCTCTCCAGAGGTTGCGCCGCTGAACTTGGCCCGACTTGCCTTCTCCGCCAACCAGCCCGTCGCCTTCTTGATCGGATTTGGCCGGGTGCCCATGGCGTCCATGAGGTCGAGGAGGGTCTGGCGATCCTCCTCGATCTCGGTGGCGATCGGTGCGATCACATCGCCGAGCGGGGTTCCCTCGGCGTGATCGCGAATCTGCTCCGCAAGCCCGCTGCCCAGCATCGCTCCGGCCAGATGGTCGTTGAGGTAGATGTCCATCCCGTCGCCCTTCTCCTCGTCCTTGGAACCCTCGCGGCGAAGCGAGGAGTTCCCGGTCAAGTCGCCGGCCGCCGTCTTGGCCCTGCCGATTTCCTTGTCGGTGATGTCGTCCATTAGATCACCCCCTCGGGTTCCCGCTGGTACCCCGCCGGGTAGAGGGCAAACACGAGGTGCTCACACCAGTCCAACCGAAGTCAACGGATTCGTGTCCAGTCGAGGGGGTAGTGGGCTGTTGCATGCCCGCAGCGGATCGCGGTGGCGTGCCGCGATGAGTTTCCGCCGCGCCGCTGGTCTCAACTCGTGACCCCGGTAGCGTCCAGGCCGATGGTGAATCGGATGGCCTGGCTGAGCTCGACAGAGGGAGATGAAGATGCCTGAGCACAAGATCGGAACCCGCGAGGAATGGCAGGCGGCCAGGGACGAGCTGGCAAAGCTCGAGGCCGAGCAGGCGGAGCGAAATCAGGAGATCAAGAAGCAACGCCTGGAGCTGCCCTGGGTCCCGGTGGAGAAGGAGTACGAGTTCGACACCGAGGACGGGAAGAAGACGCTCGCGGAGCTCTTCGAAGGCCGCTCGCAGCTTCTGGCCTACAACGTCATGTACGGGCCCGACTACGAGGTCGGCGCATGCCCGGGGTGCACGGGCCTGGCTGACGGGCTCGACGGCACGCTCGTCCACATGAACCACCGTGACGTGACGCTGCTCTGCTTCTCGCGGGCGCCGATCGAGCGGCTGGCGGCCTACAGGGAGCGGATGGGCTGGCAGTTCCCGTATGTCTCCACCTACAACACCGATTTCCCCTTCGACTTCGGCCTCGCGATGACCGAGGAGCAGGCGCAGGAGATCCCCGAGGTGAAGGAGATGATCGACAACCCGCCCGGGTGGCTGCAGGAGTGGTCGCGCTCGGTCGGGGCCGAGCTCAAGGACGGGCTGCGCGAGGGGCCTGGCTGGATCGCTTTCGCGCGCGACAACGGCACCGTCTACCACACCTACACGGTGATGGCGCCCGACCCGTTCGTGGCCCCCTACACCAGCTTCCTGCTCGATCGGACACCGAAGCCCCAGCCCGAGGAGCCTCGCGACTTCCGCAAGGACGAGTACCCGGACTGAGCCGGACCCGTCCGGTCGCCGTCAGCGCGGGGTGTCCAGCGCAGCTTGGAGAGCAGTGAGGTCGGCCGCCCCGAACACGACGCGATTCCGCGTGGCCACATAGACCAGATCGAGATTCACCCCAGCACGGGCGATCTTGCGAGTCAGGTCCGCCAGCACGCCCGGGCGGTCCTCGACCTCGACGACGACGACCTCGCGCTCGCGCGTGACCGCGACCTGCGTAATCGCCAGGGCGTGCTTCGCGGCCTCGGCGTGCGGGACGAGGATATGGAGCTCGGCCCGCTCGGCTGGTCCGATGCAGGTGGCGGCCGCGATGTTGACGCCGGCATCGCTGATTGCGGCCGCCACCCGCGCCAGCGCCCCGGGCGTGTTCTCGATGTCGATGACCAAATCAACCGCCATGTGACCCGCGCTGCGTGAGCCTACTTGGAGGACAACGGCGTCGGGAATCTCGGCACCACCCGGGTGCCGGCCAGCCACTCAGTCAGCCGCAGCGATTCCTGCTCGAGGGCCCGCATCCCCTCCGCCCCGATGTCCTCGAGGAGCTGAAGGACAACCTCGCCGCCCTCGCTCTGAAGCCAACCGCCGACGATCCGCCCATCCCACCAAGCCGTGGGCCCCGCATTGCCGCTGGTGTCGAACAGCTGCTCCCTGTGCGCGCCGAGGTACCAGCCGCGCTCGAACCACCCCATCGTGGTCGGATCGAGCGGCGGCAGGAGCGCGCCCCAGGGCGCGACCGGATCAATCGCCTCCAGGTCGTCGGGCAGCAGGTATCCAGTCTCCCCGTCGAGGTCGACCTCCACCGCCTTGAGATCTGCGAGCGCCCGACGCACGGCCGCGACGGTCGACCCCAGCCACCACTTGATGTCGGCCGCGGTTCCGGGCCCGAACGCGCGCAGCCACCGCTCGACCAGCCCCGCGACACCCTCCGTCCTCGGGTGGGACGGCGAGCTCCTCGCCCAGCCAGGACCTCATGGCGGTCCAGCGGGGTCGGGACGTGGTCCACCGGCCGGCGTTCGACGCGCGCACGACCTGCCCCGCCGCCGACAGCGTCGTCAGCACTCGGGGACCGATCGGCATCTCGCCTCCCCAGGACTTCCCCGCGCCGTAGGTGATCGAGCCCTTGAGCAGGGGGATGTCGTCGCGCAGCTCTGACGACGTGGCCTCCCGGCCGTCGGACAGCGCCGCCAGTACCGCCTTGGAGGCCTCGGACAGCCAGCGCTTGCCGTTCCGGCGCAGCCCCGCCTTCTCGACGTCGCGGATCAGCCGGCGCCGCTCGCTGTCGGCGACACGGGTGCTGGCCCCCGCCTGGGCCACGCCCAAGGTCTCGCGCGGGAAGACGAACAGCGTGCGGCGCATCGCCATGTGCTTGACCAGCGACCGGTCGACGTAGAGGGCACGCTCCAGATCGGCGATCCCCATGCCGTCGACGCGCGCCCAGGCGGACAGGTAGACCGTCGCGGGGTCGGTGCCGTGCAGGCAGACCATGCTCCTCGCCGCGTCCACGACGTCACTCGCCCGGTCGGCCGGCGCCAGGCGATGGCGACGGGCCAGCCGGGCTCGACGCTCCGCAGTCGTGATCCGTCGCACGCCCGGATCGTGTCACGGCGCATGCGACGGCTTTGGGTCGCCTGTTAGGGTCGCGGCATGGGGGGGCCGAGGACGCGTATCGCTCCGTTGCCGAGGCGGGGCCTCATGCTCGTCCTCGCCGCGTTGGGCGTGGCCGGGGCGGTCGGGCTCGCCGGTTTCGTGGCGTTCCCGGCGACGCAGGGACAGGCCGCTGCGCAGGCGAGGCCGAACATCGTCGTGATCGAGTCCGACGACCAGACGCTGGAATCGATGCGGGTGATGGACAACGTGAACTCGCTGATCGGTGGCCAAGGTGTGACGTTCAAGCGGAGCTTCGTCAACTACTCGCTCTGCTGTCCGTCGCGCGCCACCTTCCTCACCGGCCAGTACGAGCACAACCACCGTGTGCTCGACAACAACCCTCAGACGGGCGGCTTCGCTCGGTTCCACGCCCTGCACGCAACCAACAACCTCGCCGTCTGGCTGCGCCGTGCGGGCTACTACACCGGCCTGATCGGCAAATACCTCAACGGTTACCTGCACGACCCGCCCGTCCCGCCCGGCTGGTCGGAGTGGCGCGCGGCGCCGGACGGATGGCCAGACGGGAACGTCTATGACTACCGGCTGAACGAGAACGGCACCCTCGTCCACTACGGCCACGATCCGGCCGACTTCAAGCAGGACGTGCTCACCCGGAAGGCCGTGGGTTTCGTCGACCGCCGGGCGCCGAACGCGAAGCCGTTCTTCCTCTGGCTCACCTACACGGCACCCCATTGGAGCGGTCCCGAGCCGAACCCGAACCCGCCGGCCAACTGCCAGCGAGATGCGAAGCCCGCTCCACGTCACGCCAACGCGTTTGACACCGAGCCGCTGCCCAGGCCCCCGAACTTCAACGAGGCGAATGTCTCCGACAAGCCGGCCAAGGTTCGTGATCTTCCGCTGCTTTCCGCGAGTCAGATCGGCAATATCCAGCGCGGGTATCGCTGCGAGCTCGAATCGCTCTTGTCGGTGGACGAGGGCGTCGCGGAGCTCGTCGACGCGCTGGAGGCGAGCGGCGAGCTCGATCGCACCCTGATCGTCTACACGTCCGACAACGGCTACTTCCACGGCGAGCATCGGATTCCAAAGGACAAGAGGCGCATCTATGAGGAGTCGATCCGGGTGCCGCTCCAGATGCGCGGGCCGGGGATCCCGCCGGGGAGAGAAGGTCAGCGAGCTGGCGATCAACGCCGACCTCGCGCCGACGATCGTCGACGCGGCCAACGCGCAGCCAGGCCTGGCCCTGGACGGGCGCTCGCTTCTCCCGGTCGCAAGGGATCCGGCCGTGGCCGACGATCGCGAGCTCCTGGTCGAGGAGCCGGGCTTCGAGGCGATCAGGACTGAGCGCTACATGTACGCCGAGTACCGCGGGGGAGGGAAGGAGCTCTACGACCTGGTGAAGGACCCGTTCGAGCTTCAAAGCCGCCACGACTCCCCCGCCTACGCCAACGTCAGGGCGATCCTCGCAAACCGGCTTCACAAGCTCGAGACCTGCGCCGGTTCGAATTGCCGCGTCTATCGAAGCGAACCTCCGCCCCCGTAGCCGAGGCGCGTACCCGACACGCGCACGCTCCAATTGGCGTCCATGGGGCGTTTGCCAAGCTTGCCACCGTGAGTCATCGAGCGCCTCAGGCTGCTCGGCTACTCAGCCGCGGCTTGGCCGTCGCGCTGGGACTGGCGCTGGCGGTCGTCGGAGGATGTGGCGGCGCGGACAGTCCCCCGCCGGCGCAGGACCCGCTGGCGGTGAAGCTCGCCGATGCGTTTCGGATCGATGTGTCCGATGCCGACATCACCTACGACTTCTGGCCCAGGGCCTCGCGCGTGAAGGGAAGGGCCACGCTGCGCTTCGCGATGCGGCCCGGCCAGACGCGGCCGCTGTTCGACTTCAATCCGCTTCGCCGCTCGAGCGAACCGGAGCGGTCGATGATCACCTCAGCTCGAGCTCGATGGCGAGGAGCTCGACCCCTCCGACAACGCCGACCTCCGTCGGATCAGGTCGCAGCCCGCGGCCGAGCCGGCGTTCGAGATCCAGCGTCGTCTCAGCTCCGGCGACGAGCACACGCTGCGGGTCACCTGGTCGATGCCGAAGCCGGTTCCACCGCATGCCGACGATTGGTTCTTCGCCAACTTCGACGACACCGAGGGCCCGAAGGACGAGACCGAGACGCTCTGGCCGACGATCAGCTCGCCCGAGGATCTCATCCACCACGCGATCCACCTCCGGGTTCACTCAAGGAGTCCCTACGCGGTGATCGGGTCGGGCCTGGTGAGGAGGCGCCCGGAGGAGGCCGGCGTCCAGACGTGGGACGTCGACACCGAGCGGCCCGTGGCGAGCCACACGGTGTTCTTCGCGGCGGTGCCCTCGGACCAGGTCCGCACCGATCGCTTCACGGCGAGCGGCGTCGACGTGAAGATCGTCTCCAATCCCGGCGCGGCGGTGGTCGAGCGCGCTCGAGCCATCACCCGAAGGACGATCGCGCGGCTGATCGATGACCTAGGGCCGTTTCCGGTGCCGAGGGTGCAGATCCTGCTGACGCGCTGGCCGAGCGGCATGGAGTACTACGGCGCCACCCGAACCGGCCTTGGGTCACTGGAGCACGAGCTGGCTCACATGTACTTCGGCGTCACCGCGGTCAACCGCACCTGGCGCGACACCTGGTTCGACGAGTCGGCGGTGGTGTGGTGGGAGGACCACGCCTCGCTCGACCCGGTTGGGCCCCGGTTCCGCTCCGCGATCGGCGCGGGCCGCCCGGCGGCCGCTCCCGGCTTCGACGAGTCGGCCTACGGCGCCGGAGCCAGGGTCATCGAAGCGATCGCCCGGGGGATGGGCGGTGACCGCGAGATGATGGCGTTTCTCGCCGACCTACACGCCCGGCGCGAGTTCGAGCCGTTAACCACGGAGGACTTCATCGACGACGTGCTCGCCGCCCAGGACAGGATCGACCGTACGCAGCTCGACCGCTGGCTCTTGTCGCGCGGTTAGGCCTCGCGCGTGTCTCGGGGCCGCCCCGTGCACGGTGCCGTCAGTTCAGATCCCAGCCGAAGTAGACCTCCGCCTTCGAGAGCTTGTCGCCATCGAAGGTGAGGATCTCCGTGTTGCGGAACCGCTTGCCGTCCGTCTTCGTGCTCTCGTAGGTGACGATCACTTCCTCGCCGGCCTCGATCAACCGCACGAACTCAAACGACTCGAGCAGCTCCGAGTTCGGCCAGCAGCGCTCGAAGTAGGTCGCGCGGTCGATCCCCGGATCCGGCGGGCTGTAGAAGCTGAAGTCCTGACTCAGGGCTTCCTCGACAACGCTGCGATCTCCGGAGGCATAGGCACCGTAGATGTCACGAGCCATCTGAAGCCGGTCCTTGCTGGACATGGTTCTCTCCTTTCTCGTTCGATCTTGTGACCGGTCCCAACGGCGCGGCCAGCATCACGGCCAGGCTACGTGAACGTCGCCGGGCCCCCGCCATTAGGCTCAGCGCCATGAAGGCCGTCGCCTGTGAGAACGCCAAGCTCGAGGTCGTGGAGCTGCCGACGCCTGAGCCCGGAAAGGGCCAGGTGCTTCTCGACGTTCAGCGCTGCGGGATCTGCGGGTCAGACCTGCACGCCCGCCACCATGCCGACCTGGCGGCCGACGTGCTCGCCGAGGCCGGCTACGACGGCTTCATGCGCTCACACCAGCAGGTCGTCTTCGGACACGAGTTCTGCGGGGAGATCGCCGACTACGGGCCCCGGTGCCGGCGGAAGGTCGCCAACGGCACCGCCGTCGTGGCGCTGCCCCTGGTCAGGCGCGGCGACGAGATGCACGCGGTCGGCCTTTCAGCGGCGGCGCCCGGGCGCCTACGCGGAGCAGGTCGTCGTCGAGGAGTCGCTGATGTTCGCGGTCCCGAACGGCATCACCCCCGAGCTTGCCGTCCTTACCGAGCCGATGGCGATCGGCTGGCACGCCGTTCGGCGCTCGGAGGTCAAGAAGCGAGACGTGGCGATCGTGATCGGCTGCGGACCCATCGGCTTGGCCGTGATCTGCATGCTGAAGGCGCGGGGCGTTCGCCACATCGTGGCGAGTGACCTCTCTGCGGGCCGGCGGGCGCTCGCCACGGCATGCGGTGCGGACGTCGTGGTCGATCCGAACGATGAGTCGCCCTACGCCGGCTCTCAAGACAGCGGCCACCTCACCACCGTCGCCGCAGCCGCCCAACTCGTGGTCGGCACGATGGAGAGGCTCCGGCGCCTGCCGGTGCCGTGGCATCACGTCTGGCGCGTGGCGGAGAGCCTCGGCGCCGGGCCGAAGCGCCCGGTCATCTTCGAGTGCGTCGGCGTGCCAGGCATCATGGACGAGATCATCGCGAGCGCGCCCCTGCTGTCGCGCGTAATGGTGGTTGGGGTCTGCATGGAGCCCGACCGGATCCGGCCGGCCATGGGAATCAACAAGGAGATCGACCTGCGCTTCGTCGTCGGGTACTCGCCGCTCGAGTACCGGGACACCCTCCACATGCTGGCCGAGGGTGAGGTGAACACCGGGCCGCTGGTCACCGGGACCGTCGGTCTGCCGGGCGTCGGGAGCGCATTCGACGCGCTCGGCGACCCGGAGACGCACGCAAAGATCCTGATCGATCCCCAGAGCTCGGCCACCGCCCCGTCAACCCCGGCGACGCCTGCGCCGACAGGCCCCCTGAGCGCGGCGGAGGTCAGCAAGGCCCTCACTTCGGCGCTCGCGGTCGCCGTCGGGCTCGTCCTCGCCGACTCCTCGGTGGTGGTGCTCGCGCTCCCCGAGATCTACCGCGACTTCGACGTCTCCGTGAACGCGGTGATCTGGGTCCTCGTGGCCTTCAACCTGGTGCTCGCCGCCACAGCGGTCCCGGCGGCGGCGGTGGCACGCCGACTGGGCCCCGCCCGGGTGACGGCGGCGGGGCTGGGAGTGTTCGCGCTGGGCGGCCTGTTCTGTGGCCTCGCGACCTCGCTCACGCCGTTGATAGCCGCGCGCTGTCTGCAGGCCATCGGCGGCGCCGCCGCCGTCACGGGCGCGCTGGAGCTGATGCCTTTCGCCGTCGGCTCGGAGCGCCGTGCGGCAGCCGCTGTGGGCGACCGCCGGCGCGATCGGGGCGGCGCTGGGGCCGGCCGCGGGCGGGCTGTTGACCGAGCTCGTCTCCTGGCAATCGATCTTCCTGGTTCAGGTGCCGATGGCGATCGCCGTCGCCGTCCCGGTGCTCGCGATCGCCCGCCGAGAATCCACCGAGGCGAGCCGACGGCGCGAGATTCGCGAGGCGGGGCGGCCACATCTCGCCTCCAACGTCGCGCTGGGCCTGGTTTCAGCAGCCCTTGCGGCGGCCCTCTTTCTGATCGTGCTGTTGCTGATCGAAGGCTGGCGGCACTCGCCGATCGCCGCCGCCCTCGCCGTGTCGGTGATGCCACTCGCTGCTCTGGCTGCCCGCCCTCTCGCTCGGGCCGTCGCCGATCCACGGGCCCGCGCCGCCGCGGGCGCGATCCTGGTGGCCGGCGGGCTCGCCGGCCTTGGCCTGCTGCCGCGGGCGTTGATCGTCGCGACGTTCCCCTCGCAGATCCTCGTCGGCGCCGGCCTGACGCTCGTGCTCTCCGCCCTGACGGAGACAGCCCTGGAGGGAAAGGCGCCGCAGGCGATCCACGGAGGGTGGACGATCGCGGCCCGGCACGCCGGGGTAGTGGCGGGGCTTCTGGTGTTGACGCCGATCCTCACCGCCGACCTGGTCACCCAGCGTGATGCCGCGGAGCAGGCGGGGACCGCCGCCCTGCTCGACGCGGAGCTTCCGGTCACCACCAAGCTCGAACTCGCCCAGCGCCTGGGCGATCGGCTCTCCGCCGAACGGGGCAAGGTACCGGTGATCGAGCCGGCATTCGACCCGCTTCCCGAGGACCCGACCGAACGCGCCGAGGAGCTGCGGCTCGAGAGCACGCTCCAGGACGAGCTCGACCGGGCCGCGACCCACGCGTTCAGCGATTCGTTTCTTGTCGCCGCCGCCTTCGCCCTGGCCGCGCTCGTCCCGGTGGCCCTGGGCGGAACCGGGAGGATCAGCCTGTGAGGCCGCGCGCCCTCGTGGTCGGCGCCGTGGTCGCCTCCCTGGCGCTGATCGCCACCTCGCTGGCGCTGGGCGGCGCGTCCTATGAGCCGAAGCCCGTGCAGGATCCGTGCAGCCCGCGGCCCTGGCGCTCGCCGGACAGCGTCGACGAGCTCGCCCAGCAGCTCACGCTCTCGGCGCTCGACGGCGCCGCCTGCGAGCTCAACGTCTCGCGAGAGACTCTCGTCCTCGCCCTCGGCACGCCCGAGGGGCGGTCCGAGTTCGCCAACGATCCCCGGCTCGAAGCGGCGCTTCGCGCCGGCCTGATCAGGGCGGTTGACGACGCCGAGCGAGCCGGCGCGATCTCGGGGATCGTCGCCGACGGCCTGCGAGAGGTGGCTCGAAGCCTTCCCGCCGACCAGCTGATCGCCGCGGTCATGAACGCCGGCGATCTGCTCGACCAGGCGAGCGGAATACTCGGCCCGCTGGGCGGCCTTCTCGGTGTCCTCCCATGAGCGCTCATGACCTCGATTCCGACCAGAGCCGGGGGATGACGATCGGGGTGGAGCTTCTGCCCAGTGGGCGGGAGGAGACCCCGCAGAGGGGACCCACCGCCTCGATTCACGAGGCGGACCTCCGGGTCTCGGCCGAAGCCGCCTCGTGCCTGCTGAGCGCGAGCTTCCTCGAGCGGGTCGCCGCCGCCTACCGGAGATTCCTCAGCCGGCGCTTCTGGGGCCTGCTGCGGGTTCGGCTCGAGCCCGGGTATGAGTCAGTGGTGTTCATCGTGCCTCGGCCGTCGCTCCTTCGCCTCCGCGCCCCGGTCTACGGCGAAGGCCTCGACTGGGCAGAGGTCAGGTGGGACATCGACCGCGGGCTGCTCGTGGCCACGGCCGGTCAGGGTCGCGGGTCGCTTCGGATCCGCACATGGCGCCGCGAGCGCCCCGCCGGCGACGGTGGGGGCGTCCCGGTGCTGGTTCGCATGGAGGTGGAGGGCTACTACCCCCGACTGCGGGGCAAGGGGCGGTTTGCCCCGATCAGGACCTGGTTCTACGCGAACACGCAGGCGCGCATCCATCGCCACGTGATGCGGGGGTTCCTCCGCTCCCTCATCGCCCTCGAGCTTCCGCCCAGCGGGGCTCGCTCCTCGGTGCCGATCCGAAGGGTGGGTGGCTGAGCGTGTCCCGTCGCGCGCTCGTGACCGGGGCCACCGGGTTCGTCGGCGGACGGTTGGCGTTCGCCCTCGAGGAGCGCGGCTGGGACGTCGTCTGCCTGGTGCGCGATCGCTCGCGCGCGCGACACCTGGTGGACCACGGGTTCGAGGTTCACGAGGCGGACGTGCTCGACCCCGAGACGCTGCGCGGGGCAGGTCGGGACGTCGAGGTGGGCTACTACCTCATCCATTCGATGGGCCGAGGGGCGGCAGGCGACTTCGACGTGCGAGAGCGACGGAGCGCCCGTAACTTCGCCGAGATGGCGAAGCGCGAGGGTATTGGCCGCGTCGTCTATCTCGGAGGACTGGGCGACAGCCCACAATCGAAGCACCTTCGCAGTCGCGGACGAACGGCGGAGATGCTCGCCGACGTGGGCCCTCCACTGACCTACTTCCGGGCCGGGATGGTGGTCGGGGCGAAGAGCGAGTCGTACCGCACCCTGAAGTACCTGGTCCAGCGGCTTCCGGCCATGATCGGTCCGGCGTGGCTCGCCAAGCCCACGCAGCCGATCGGGATCGACGACGTGGTCTCCTACCTCGCGAACGCGCCCCACGTACCCGAATCGAAGGGCCGCGAGATCCAGGTCGGCGGACCGGACGTCCTCTCCTACGGCGAGATGCTCGACCTGATGGCCGATGCGCTCGGGGTCTATCGCCGCCCCCGGGTCCCCGTGCCACTGATCACGCCGTGGCTTTCCTCGCTGTGGATAGGCCTCGTGACCCCGGTCGACCCCGGGGTGGCCCGCCCGCTGGTCGAGGGCCTGTCCACCCCGACGGTCGTCACGGACCCCCGGGGTGCCGAGCTGTTCGACATCGAGCCGATCCCATTCCGGGAGGCGCTTCGGCGGGCGCTCGCCGACGACCCGGAGCACATCGGTCGTTAGCCGCGCACCCCGGCGGGTAATGATGGAGGCGATGGCTGAGCTGGTCCTGGGTCCGATCCTGCGTCACGTGGGGGAGCGTGACGCCACCGTATGGGTGGAGACGAATGCCCCGTGCGAGGTCGGGGTGTTGGGCCACAGCGAGCTGACCTTCTGCGTCGACGGACACCATTACGCGCTGGTCTGCATCGAGGGGCTCGAGCCGGGCACGAAGGCCGAGTACGAGGTCACGCTGGACGGCGAGCGCCGGTGGCCCCAGGCGGACTCCGAGCTTCCGGCGAGTGAGATCCGCACCCTCGAGCGGGGGCGCGCGCTTCGGGTCTCGTTCGGCTCCTGCCGCATGGCGCTGCCCATGCACCCCCGTTCGTGCTCCCGAAGGACGAGCATGACGACGGGGCCGAGGCAGACGCGCTCCACGTCTACGCCCACGAGCTGATGCGCCATCACGACGAGCGCTGGCCCGACCTCCTGCTCCTGCTCGGCGACCAGGTCTACGTCGACGAGGGATCGCCCGAGACCCGCGAGTTCATCCGCTCGCGCCGCGACGTCTCCGAGCCGCCGGGAGAGGAGGTCGTCGACTTCGAGGAGTACACGCGCCTTTACCACGAGTCGTGGCGTGAGCCGTACGTCCGCTGGCTGCTCTCAACGGTGCCGAGCGCGATGGTGATCGACGACCACGACATCAGCGACGACTGGAACATCTCGCAATCGTGGAAGGAGGAGATGGACCGAAAGCCCTGGTGGCGCCACCGCGTGGAGGCAGGCTTCATGACCTACTGGATCTACCAGCACCTGGGCAACCTCTCGCCCCACGCGCTGTCCGAGGACGAGACCTACGCGGCGGTCAGGGAGTCCCGAGATGACGCGGGGCCGGTGCTTCGCGAATACGCCAGGCACGCCTATGAGGATCGCGAGGGAATCCGCTGGAGCTACTGCCGCGACCTGTGCGGCACCCGGGTGATCGTCATGGACTCGCGCGGCGGTCGCGTGCTCGAGCCGGGGCGCCGATCGATCTTCGACGACGAGGAGCGCGACTGGGTCTGGCGGCAGGCCGAGGGCGACTTCGATCACCTCCTGATCGCGACCTCCGACCCGTTCCTCCTCTCGCGAGGGCTCCACCATCTCGAGGCGTGGAGCGAGGCTGTGTGCGACGGGGCCTGGGGGAGCGCCGCCGCTCGGCTGGCCGAAAAGCTCCGTCGCGCGGAGGACTTCGACCACTGGGCGTCATTCGGGCGCTCGTTCCGCCGCCTCTCCGAGCTCCTGCGCGAGGCGGGGTCCTCGCGGGCGCCACGATCCTCCCGCGTCGATCGTGGTCCTCTCCGGAGACGTTCACCACGCCTACCTGGCGGAGGTGGGCTTCCCGCCTGGCAGCGGCGTCAAGAGTCGCGTCTACCAGGCCGTCTGCTCGCCCATACAGAAATCCCCTCGACGCCCGCGAGCGCTTCGCGATTCGACTCTTCTTTCGCAGGGGGTCGGAGGCGGTCACGCGCGCGCTCGCCCGCGCCGCCGGAGTGGCCGACCCGGAGATCGGCTGGCGCTTCCTGGAGGGCCCCTGCTTCGACAACCAGGTCGCCACGCTGACTCTCGACGGGCGCGCCGCACGGATCGAGCTCGAGAAGACCAAGCCCGGTGACACCAAGGAGCGCACGCTCGAGACTTCGTTCGAGCGCCGCCTCGCCTGAGCCGCGGGACCGTCTGAGACCCCGAGGCGGCACGCTCCGCAGGGGTTCGGGCAACGGGTCAGAGCCCGTGGTGCGGCCACTCGGGCGTCCTGCCCTCCTTGAACGCCCGGGCGCCGATCGCGTGCGAGTCGCGTCGCATGAACATCGACAGGGACATCTCGACCTCGGCTCGCAGCTGCTCCTCGTAGGGGCGCCCGACGTTGCGAACCATCGTCTCCTTGTCGGAGCGGATCGCCCCCTGTGGGAGGGCGGCGATCTCGCGAGCCAGCTCCATCGCCCGCTCGAGGGCGTTGCCCGCCGGCACGACCTCGTTCGCGAGCCCGATTCGAAGCGCCTCCTGCGCGTCGACGGGACGCCCGGTGATGATCATCTCCATCGCCTTGGCGTAGCCGACGACGAGCGGCAGCCGTACCGTCATCCCGTCGCCGGCGACGATGTTCCACCGACGCTCCAGCGCCCCGAAGACGGCGTTCTCGGCCACGATCCGGATGTCCGCTAGTAGCGCGTTCTCGAGGCCGGCGGCCACGGCCCAGCCGTTCACCGCGGCGATCACCGGCTTGAAGACGTCCGTCCGCCGCGTGTACCCGCAGTCCCCGGGCGAGTTGTGGACGTGGACCCGGAACTCGTCCCAGTCGTCCATCGTGGTCGCGGCCGCGTCCGCGAGGTCCCAGCCGGCGCAGAACGCCTCGCCCTCGCCAGTAATCACGAGGACGAAGGCGTCCTCGTCGTCGCGAAAGCGACCCCAGGCGTCGTGAAGCTCCGTGTTCATCCGGCGGCTGACGGCGTTTCGCTGCTCGGGCCGGTCGTGCGTCAGAACCGCGACGGGCCCGTCCAGCTCGTAGCGAATCGTCTCGTAGCTCATCGATCCTCCTGGGGTCGCGTTGGTCCGAAGGCGCCAGCTTCTCACTCGGGGGCGTTGATGCGAGACTGGCCGAACCGACGGAAGGAGAGGACAGATGAGCACCGACCTGACCGCCCTGGAGACCTTGCACCTCGACAGCTCCACCCTGCCGGAGGTGCCGTTCATCCCCTACAGCGAGCACGTGACGATCAAGCTGCTTCGAATCGATCGGGCATCCGGGCAGCTCGCCGTGATCCTGAAGGGGCCACCGGGCGCGCGCATCGGTCGCCACAAGCACTACGGCTCGGTGACCCTCTACACGATCAAGGGCGCCTGGCGCTACCTCGAGCACGATTGGGTTGCCCGCGAGGGCGACTTCATCTTCGAGACGGCGAGTTCCTCTCACACTTTCGTCACCGAGGGCGAGGAGATGGTCGAGGTGTTCGCGATCGTCGAGGGCGCGCTCGAGTTCCAGGACGATGACGGCAACCCGATCGGGATCGAGGATTGGCAGTCGATGCATCGGCGCTACCTCGACTACTGCACGGAGCAGGGCATCGAGCCGAAGGACGTCACGGAGCTTTCCGAGGTGCCGGTCGCCTAGCGGCGGCGACCCGCGCTCTACGCTGGCGGGGTGACCCTGCACCCCCTCGCCGAGCAGTTCGCCTCGGTCGCCGATGTCTACGAACGGGGTCGACCGGAGTACGCACCCGCGGTGGCGGGCGCGCTGTCCGCCGAACTCGGGCTTACCCCGGGCGCCCCCGTGCTGGATCTGGCGGCGGGGACCGGAAAGCTGACGCGCGCGCTCGTCGCGGCCGGGCTGGATGTGGTCGCCGTCGAGCCGCAGGCGCCGCTGCGCGAGCGCCTGGCCGCCACGGTCGGCAGCCAGCGGGTCCGCGACGGGCTCGCTGAGGCGATTCCCCTTCCGGACGCCTCGGTCGACGCCGTCACCGTGGCGGATGGCTTCCATTGGTTCGACCAGGAACGGGCGCTGGTCGAAGTCCGCCGGGTGCTGAGGCCCGGCGGCGGGCTGGCCGTGATCTCGACCGTCCCGGACTGGAGCGGGGCCTCCTGGGCCCACGAGCTGGGGACGCTGGTCGAGCGCGTCCGGCCCGAGCACCCGCACTTCGACGGGCCGCCCTGGCGGGAGGCGGTGCGGGCCTCCGGGGGATGGACGGCGCCCAGGGAGATCCGCGTGACGACTCCCCAGCCCGCCGATCCCGAGAAGATCGTCGCCTGGGTCGCGTCGATGAGCTTCGTCGCGGCGCTTCCCGAGGATCAGCGCATCGCCTGGCTGGCGCAGATCGCCGCCCTTGTCGAGGGAGGCGAGACGCCGGCCGAGTTACCCGTTCACGCCGTGATCGGTGTGACCATGTGCTCAGCCGCTCCCTAGCACGCCCTCGGCGCGCAGCCACTCCTCGCAGCGACGCATGCCCTCGTCCAGCTCGGTCGAGGGTTGGTACCCGAGCACGGAGCGAGCCTTCTCGATCGAGTAGGTGCCCGAGCGCGCCAGGTAGCGAACCGCGGCGGGGGTGACCTCGGGCGCGGCGCCGCGCAGGCGGCCGGCGTGGTGGAGCGCGCCCGCGAGGGCGGCGACCACCGGCGTGGGCGCAACCGGCACCCGCTCCTTGCCGAGCATCCGGGCGTAGTGTCCGAAGAACTCCCGGGCCTCGACGTCGCGCCCGCCGCTCAGGGTGAAGACCTCCCCGACTGCGTGCTCCTCGGCGGCCGCCAGCATGATGCCCTCGACGAGGTCGTCGACGAAAACCGGGCTCATGGTGCCCCTTCCCATCGCGGGCAGGATCAGGCGGCGCCTCGCGATCTCTCGGACAGGCGTGAGCGTCCAGAAGTGAGAGCCGGGCCCGTAGACGTCGCCGGGCCGGATGATCGTGCATCCGACCTCGCGCGCCCCATGCGTCTGGAGGACTACCTGCTCGCTCGCCACCTTGGTGTCGACGTACGGGACGCCGTTCGGCCGCACGGGATGTCGCTCGTCGACCTCCTCGGGAATGTCGAATCCGAACGCCACGATCGAGGAGACGTGCACGAAGCGCCCGGCGCCACCCCGGATCGCGGCATCGAGCGCGTTCCGAGTCCCCATCACGTTGACCCGCCAAAAGCCGTGAGGGTCGTTCTCCATCCCCAGCCGGGCGGCGGTGTGGATGACGAGCTCGGCACCCTCGGCCGCCGCCTCCCACGGGCCATGGGCGGTCAGATCGCCGGCGACCACCCCCAGCTCGGGGTCGGCGCGAACGTCCACGCCCGAAACCTCGGAGCCGGCGTCCCGGTATCGACTCGCGAGGCGCCGGCCGATCAGGCCGAGCGCGCCCGTGATGAAGACGCGTTTCGGCGTCGCAGGCTGCGTCTGTGGCTCGGGCACACAGGAAAAATCGCACATTTGCTGCGGTTTGAGCCGTTGTTACCTCAAAGCGGGGACTGCCTGAGAGCCTCAGCGCTGTCAGAGTCTCCGTAACTGCTGTCTAGGGAGGGGACCAACTGATGAGCTTCTCGCTCACCTCGAAGCGGGAGATCACCGTCAAGGGTGGCCAGAACTACATGTTCGGCAACAACCAGTCGAGCAAGCTCAGCGCGATCGCATACTGCCGCTAGCAGTTGCGATCAGGCCGGCCTCGCGGCCTGATGCGCAGCGACCCTACTTCGCCTTGAACTCGATCCCGTCGAGCGAGACGCCCCAAGGCCGGACCGCCGGCGCCCGACTGAGTGTGGTCCGAACTCGACGGCGCCGTTCGTAAGCACCTGCACCTTCGAAGGCGTAGTCGGGGTCGATGCCCGTCTGCCCGTAGGCGACGGCGAACTCGCGGTCCGGCGGGGCGGTACCCGGGCGGCAAGACGAAGCTCGGACCGTGCGGCGGGAGCCTCGGGTTCACATCGTTCCCTGGAGGTGGACGATGCCGAGGCCGTCGCGGGCATAGGCCACTTGCGCGTAGCCTTGACCGAGGTTTTCCATCCCCGGTAGCCCGAGCTGCCCACGTGGCGCAGAAGATGCCGACCTGCTCCCGTTTCGCAGGGATCGGGGCCGTGCTGCGGATTCGGCTTCACCGGCGTGAAGGTGAGCTTCGCCAGGTCGTCGGACTTGACCTGGTGATTCACGATGTCGTCGGAGAACACCGTGTTCGCCCCGTTCAGGGCGACAGCGGTACCTCCGCTCAGCAACAGGAACAGGCAGAGGCTCGAGATGACGTTGGCGTAGGTCAAACGACTGATGATGCGGTGCATGGTTCCTCCCTTGTCTTTGGATGGTGCGTCAACCACGGGCGTAAGGCTGCAGGGGCGGCTCGCGATCCGCGATGTGAGGGTTGGTCCCTTTCGGGGGCGGGCCGAACTGAGGCCGTCCGACGCCTGGGAAGTCATCTCGGGCGCACTTCACCCCGGCTCTGTCCGGATTCGCCGTGCCCGTGTTGGTGAGCGCGTCGACCACGAGGCGGTATGTGACGGCATCCCTGACGATCGAGAGATGGCTCACCCGGCGTCCGGAGCAGAGGTCCTGCAGTAGAACATTCGTCCCTTGTTCGACCTGTGGCGTCTCTGTCGACTGCAGAAGCTGATCGGTGTTCGAATAGATGCTGGTGTAATCCACCGATCCGGGCGACTCGTCGCCGCGGTTCAGAGCGCGGATGAAGTTTGCATTGGTGCGCAGCTGCCAGGTGAACTCAGGGGCCTTTCCCCGGGCTGTCTCACTGTCGCCAACGACGCCTCCATGATTCGGCGCCGCCAGCGCGATCAGATCGTCAACGAAGGCGCCGGCCGGGAACCACTTGATCGCCCACCGTGGCGATACGCCACCTACGCTGTGTCCCAGCACGTCGATCTGCTCTCCGGTCGCCTCGTGCATGACCTCGACCGCCCGGGCTACGTACTCCGCCGAGGTCTGGATGTCGCCAAGCGAGACGTCCGGCAACTGCACCCAGCAGACCTCGTAGCCAAAGTCGGGAAGGGCGTGCCAGTAGTTCCATCCCCAGTCCTGCTCCCGGGTGATGGTCCCGGGAACGAGGAGCACCGGGTCGTTTTCACCTTCACCGCTGAGCTCGTCCTTGCCCCCCTTGCAGGCAAGTACGCGATCCAGCGTCGCGGTGGGGACCGAGTACTCGGCGGTGCCGGGAACGGAAGGGCCCGAGCCGCCGTCATCGCCTCCCCCTCCACATGCCCCGAGGAGGGCGGCGATCACTAGGAAGCTCAGTCGGCTGGTGACGCGGTCCATGCGCTCCCCTACGGCGCGATCGCCACCAGGTTGAATCGAGTGCGGCTGGGTTGCTCGACGGCGAACCTCGTGATGTTGCACGTCCGAAGTACCGCGTTACCGGATGTGGACTTGTACAAGACGCTGTATTCGAGTTCGGGTAGTGCGCTCTCCGACTCTGGTGTGAGCACGAGGTGGTGGCGTTGGAGGTTGAGGCCGCTGAGCTGGCTGTCCGAGCAGCTGTTCCCAAACAGAGGCGGGATCGTCGCCTCGAAGTTGAACCGCCGCAAGGTCGAGGTGGAGATCAACGAGCTCGAGTCGAGCCCATCGAGCTTGTCCGCATTCAGGTTGGTCACCTTCCCTCCAGTGTTGACGGTGAAGGGCGGACGGCCGGGCGCGACATTGAAGCTCCCACCCGTGCCGCTCGTGTTTGTCACCCTGAAGGCGGGACCGGTCGTGCCGGCCGAGAGCGCGGTCGTCGAGCTGGCTGAATTCGACCGACCGAGGATGAAGTTGCCGCCTGTCGCGGCATAGGTCGTGCCGCCGAGAGTGATGAAGACGGCGATCGTGGCCATCAGGTTGGCGTAGGTCAGGCGGCTGTTGATGCGGTCCATGGTTCCTCCCTTGCTTGGATGTCTAGAGGCGAGCCCCGATCAGAGCGCTGAGACGATCGTCCAGGCCGCCATCTGGGTGATCATCAGCCCGGCGATCACGATCGCGGCCAGTGCCTTGCCGGCGCCGGCGCTGCTTCGCCGTCGCGCCTGCGCCCCGAGGGCGATCGCCGCGGCGGCGAGCGGAAGGCCGATCCACAGCCCTCCGGCCGGAAGCTCCCAGGCGAGGGTCGAGCCGGGAATCGAGAGCAGCGCGAGGACCAGGGCCAACCCCGGACGCGCCTTCTCCGCTGCGACATTCACACTTGTGTCGGTGACTGAGGACTCCATTAGTTCGCTCTCCCTGGGTTCGCTCTCGTTGGATTGGACGAAACCGAGAACCTCGCCACCAGCGCCGCCGGGCTCAGGCTCCGCGCCAGGAACCCCCACTCCGACTCGGGCTTCCGGTCGCGTGGATCCCCGTCGTCGTCCTCTGGCGATTCCTCTGCCTCGGGCTCGGGCGGAAGGGGGGGCGCGGAGTCTTCCTCAGGGGCGGATGCTTCTTGGTCGCCGGTGGGTGGCCTCTCGGTCGGCATGGTCGTGACTATCAACGAGGTGGCCCATGGCCCGGTAAGGGGGCGGTAAGGTCGCCCTGATGGGTCTGGAGTTCCGGGTCCTGGGACCGCTCGAGGTCCGGGAGGGCGATCGCGTTGTGGAAGTCCGGGGGGCCAAGCAGAAGCTCCTCCTGAGCATGCTGCTGCTGCATGCCAACGAGGCGGTCTCGAATGAGACGCTGATCGACGTGATTTGGGGCGAGCGCCCGCCCGACACCGCGCGCAAGGCGCTGCAGATGCACATCTCGCAGGTGCGCAAGCTGCTGGGGCAGGAGGGCGGAGAGCCCGTGATCGTGACGCGATCACCTGGTTACGAGTTGCGTGTTGACGCCTCCCGGCTGGACTTGGCGCGCTTCGAGCAGGGGGTGCGCGAGGGAAAACGCGCCGGCAACCCACGTGAGACCGCCGAGCGCCTGCGGGCAGCGCTGGCGCTGTGGCGAGGCCCGGCGTTGGCCGATGTCGAGTCGAGCGATGCCATTCGCGGCGAGATCGCGCGTCTCGAGGAGTTACGGCTGCGCGCGCTGGAGGACCGCATCGGCGCGGACCTCCAGCTCGGCGATCACGCTGCCGTGATTCCCGAGCTCGAGGCGCTGGTCGCGGAGCATCCGCTGAGCGAGGGGCTGCGCGCGCAGCTCATGCTCGCGCTGTATCGCAGCGGTCGTCAGGCCGACTCGCTCGCCGTGTATCGCGACGCACGACGCGTGCTCGTGGATGAGCTGGGAATTGAGCCAGGTCGCGATCTGCGCGAGCTGGAGGAGCGGATCCTGGCTCAGGACCCCGCCCTCGAGCGCTCAGACGGAACCCCGGCGGGCGGAGGACTGGTCGGTCGCCAGCGAGAGCTGGCCGCGCTGCTGCCCACGGTCGACCGAGCGCTGTCGGGGAACGGTGCGATCGTGCTGGTGTCGGGGGAGCCCGGCATCGGCAAGAGCCGCCTGGCCGAGGAGCTCGCCAGGCACGCTGACGCGCGCGGGGCGGCGGTGGCGGTCGGTCGCTGTTGGGAGGCGGGCGGCGCCCCCGCCTACTGGCCCTGGGTGCAAGCCCTCGGCGGCTATGCGCGTGACGCCGACGCGGAACTTCTGCGGTCACAGCTGGGACGGGAGGGCTCCGAGCTGGCCGCGATCGTGCCAGAGCTGGCGGAGGTCGTTCCCGCGGCGAAGGCGAGCCAGGGCGAGGGCGAGCGGTTCCGCCTGTTCGCCGCCGCCGCCGCGTTCCTGCGCCGGGCCGCGAGCGCCCGCCCGCTGGCGCTCTTTCTCGACGATCTGCATGCCGCCGATCCGCCGTCACTGCTCCTGCTGCGCTTCATGGCAGGTGAGCTGGTTGGGGCCCCGGTCCTGATCGTGGGCTGCTATCGCGACTCCGACGTGGACGAGACCCTGGCGGCGACGCTGCCCGAGCTCGCGCGGCACAGCTCGGTAGAGCGCTACACGCTGGATGGACTCGGGCTGGACGAGACGGCCCGCCTGCTCGAGCTGACCACCGGGACCACGCTCTCACGCGAGCTCGTCGAGCGCGTGCACGAGCGGAGTGAGGGCAATCCGCTGTTCGCCGTTGAGACCGGTCGGCTGCTCGCGGCCGAGGGCGCCCGCGGCGACGGACGGCTGCCCGTCCCCGCAGGCGTAGCCGAGGCAATCGCGCCGCGGCTGCAAGCCATCTCCGAGCCCTGCCGCGACCTGCTCGTGCTCGCCGCGGTGATCGGCCGCGAGTTCGGCATCGACGCCCTCGGGCGCGCGAGCGGCCTCGCCGAGGACGAAGTCTTCGATGCTCTTGAGGAGGCCGAGACCTCACGCTTGATCGGCGCAGTGCCCGGAGCCGGCGGCCGTTTGCGCTTCTCCCACGTTCTGGTCCGTGACACCGTCTACGACGACCTGTCGGCCGCGCGTCGCATGCGCCTGCACCTGAAGATCGGCGACGCGTTGGAAGCCGTCTACGCCCGCAACCCGGATCCGCACCTGGCCGAGCTCGCACGTCACTACCTGCTGGCCGATAGCCAGAGCGCCGCAAAGGCAATCGACTACGCAACCCGGGCCGGGCGCATGGCGGCGTCGCTGCTCGCCTACGAGGAGGCGGCCCGCCAGTACGAGAGCGCGCTCGAGGTGCTCGAGGCCTCCGGATCCGGTGATCCTGCGCGCGCCTGCGAGCTGTTGCTCTCGCTCGGCGACGTTCTGAGCCGAGCCGGCAACGAGGGCGACTCGAGGCAGGCGCTGCGGCGCGCCGCGACGCTGGCCGAACGGGAGGGCAGGCGAGACCAGCTCGCACGCGCCGCCCTCCTCTACGGGGGACGGTTCTCATGGGCGCGGGCCAGCACCGATCCCGAGCTCGTGCCGCTGCTCGAGCGAGCGCTCGCAGCGATCGGCGACGCGGACGGCATCGTTCGCGCCCGCCTGCTCGCGCGCCTGGCCGCGGCGCGGCGCGACGATCGCAGGCGGGATCACCGGGTAGCGCTTGGACGGCAGGCAGTGGAGATCGCGGAGGAGCTCGGCGACCCCGAGACGCTCGCTGTCGCCCTGGAGGGACGGTGGAACGCAGTCGAGGGACCCGACGGCTTCGATGAGGACCTCGCCATGACGCAACAGCTCGTTGCGCTCTGGGAGCAGGTCGGCGACAAGGACCGCCTGTTCACGGCCCACGACCATCGTCTCAACTCGTTCTGGCGGCATTGCGACCGTGCGGGCGTCGACGTCGAGCTGGAGGTGCTCGCTCAGCTCGCGGAGGAGTTGCGCCAGCCCGTTCAGCGCTGGGCGCTTGGGACGGCGCGCACCATGCTCGCGTTGATGGAGGGCCGGGTCGAAGAGGCCGAGCGCCTGATCTCGGAGACGTTCGGGATCGGCGAGCCCGCGGCGACTTGGAACGCGGCGGTCTCCCAGCGGATCGGACTCTTCGTTCTGCGTCGAGAGCAGGGCCGGCTCGTCGAGCTCGAGGACACGATCCGGCGCTCAGTGCACGAGTACCCGGCCCTCCTGCGGTTCGGGTGTGCGCTCGCGCACCTCGAGAGCGAGCTCGGGAACGCTGCGGACGCGCGCGCGACCCTCGATGACCTCATCGCCCGCGGCCTCGAATATGAGTACCGCGACGCCGAGTGGCTCTTCAGCCTCAGCCTCCTGGCGGATCCCTGCGCCTTCCTCGGCGACGAGGCGGCGGCGGCGCGGCTTCACGCTCTCCTGCTCCCGTACGAGCACCTCTACGCGCAGGCCCCCGTCGAAGCCGTCTTCGGCTGCGTCGCGCGAGCTCTGGGCGTGCTGGCGACCACCGCGGGCCGCTTCGACAAAGCCGAGCAGCACTTCGCGGTCGCGATCGAAACGGAGCGGCGCATGCGCGCCCGACCGTGGCTCGCCCATGCAGAGCACGACCTCGCGGCGATGCTGCTTACGCGACGCGCACCCGGGGATCTCGATCGGGCCCAAGCCTTGCTCCAAGACGCGCGGCGCGCCTATCGCGAGCTTCATATGGATGCCTGGGCGGCACGGTGCGACGAGCTCGAGCACAGCCCACGCCCGCTCTAACCTGAATCGCATGAGGGACGCCCTCGGCCAACCGCTTCGCGCCGCGGCGATCAGCGCCTTCATCGGCGGCCTCGCGTTGCTGCTCCTCAACCCTCCGTCGCTGTCGGGGTTCGGCGGCCTCGTGACCTTGGTGGTGGGCGCGGTGGCGATCGTTCTTTTGACCGCCTGGGCGACGGTGATGGTGATCGGCCGTGAGATGCCCGAGTCCGAGTTTCGCCGGCTGGTCGACCGCAGCGAGCTCCTGGCCTCGCTGCCGCCCCCCGAGCAGCCCCCGAGCGAGTTCGACGAGCTGGTGATGCGGGCGCTCGACGACCTGCCCGAGCCGTTCCGAGAGGTGCTCGAGCACACGCCGGTGATCGTCTCTACCAGGGGTCACGAGCACCAGGCCTACGGCCACTACCTCGGCGGCACCGTCGCGCGCGACGGCTATCCAGACCGAATCGTCATCTACCAGGACACGCTGGAGCGCGACTTCGGCCACGATCCGGGGCTCCTGCGAGCGCAGGTGGAGCGCACGGTGCGACACGAGGTGGCCCACCACCTGGGGTGGGACGAGCGGGGCGTCCGCGGCCTCGGCCTCTGACGGAAAGGGGTAGGTTGGGCCCGTGGTCCGGCAAGGGGACGTCTACGCCAACCCGCGGACCGGGACGCGGGTGGAGTTCCGCGAGCTGTCGCCGGCGAGGTTGATCTTCGAGCGGCGCTATCCGCCCGCCACCGGGAAGACAGACCCTCACCTGCACCTCGACTTCACGCAGAGCTGGGAGGTCGTCTCCGGGACGGCGACGCTGGCCGTCGACCGTGAGTCACGCACGTTCGGGCCGGGGGAGAGCGTCCATGTCGACGCCGAGACCAAGCACCAAGACCCCTACAACGACTCGGGCGAGGGCCTCACGGTCCTGTGGCGGATCGAGCCCGTCAACGAGTTCGTCGAGGGCTTCATGAACGCCTACGCGCACCTGCTTGCCCACGACCGGCTGAACGATCAGGACGAATTTCCGACGCTCCAGCTGTTGGTGATCCTCAGGGCCACCCGGGCGAAAAGCTACGTTGCGAGTCTGCCGATCGGCGTCCAGAGGGCCACGATCCCGCTGCTCGGTGCGCTCGGGCGAATGCGCGGATACCGGCCGAGCTACGAGCAGGGCTAGCGCCGCCGGCCTTTAGCCGGACGCGGGGGCCTGGCTCTCACCTTCCTCTCATCTTCGCCGCCATCATTGGCCCATGCGAGTTCTGATCGTCGAGGACGACGTGCGGATGGCGGCGGCGATCCGGCGCGGGCTGCAGGCCGAGGGCGTCGTCGCCGACGTCGCCACGCGCGGCGAGGACGCGCTGTGGATGGCGGGCTCGACGGAGTTCGACGCCGTCGTCCTCGACGTGATGCTGCCGGGCATCGACGGGTTCGAGACCTGCCGGCGCCTGCGTGAGGACGGGGTCTGGGCGCCGATCATCATGTTGACGGCGCGGGACGCGATCGAGGATCGCGTCCAGGGCCTCGACCGGGGCGCCGACGACTACCTCGTCAAGCCGTTCTCGCTGGCCGAGCTGCTCGCCCGGCTGCGTGCGCTCGCCCGCCGGGGCCCGGCGGAGCGCCCGCCGGTGCTCGAGGTGGGCGACCTGCGCCTGGACCCCGCCACCCAGCAGGTCTGGCGCGGCGAGCGAGGAGATCAGCCTCTCCCGGAAGGAGTTCGTCCTGCTGGAGACGTTCATGCGCCGTCCGGGCGAGGTCCTGAGCCGGTTCCAGCTCCTCGAGCGCGCCTGGGACTACGACTACGAGAACCGCTCGAACGTGGTCGAGGTCTACGTCCGCTATCTGCGCGAGAAGATCGACCGCCCCTTCGGCGTGAAGTCGATCGAGACGGTTCGAGGCGCCGGGTACCGGCTGCGAAAGGACGCCTGATCCTGAGCCGGCTGCCGATCCGCGTGCGGCTGACCGCGGCCTTCGCCGCTCGCGATGCTGCTCGTGCTCGCGGCCGCGGCGCTGTTCGTCTACCTGCGCCAGCGCGCCGACCTCACCGAGACGATCGACCACGGGCTCGCGCGCCGCTCGGACGACGTCGCCGCCGCTCATCCGGCGGTCCGGCACGCGCACTCGCCGAGGCCGGCGGCGGCCGGCTCACCGACCCGGAGGACAGCTTCGTCCAGGTGCTCACGCCCGCAGGGGCGCCGCGTGGACGGGACCAGGGCGCGTGCGCGCTCCGGCGCTCCGCCCCGAGGAGGCGCGGCGGGCGTCGCAGGGCCCGACCGAGCTCGAGCGCGAGCTCCCGGGCATCGAGGGAACGGCGCGGATGCTCGCCCGCCCGCTGGCCGCCGGGGGACGCCCGCTCGTCCTGGTCGTCGGCGTCTCGCTCGCGGACCGCGACGAGACGCTCTCGAGCCTGCTCAGGTCGTTCCTGATCGGCGTTCCGATCGCCGTGCTGCTCGCCTCCGGGATCGGCTACCGGCTCGCGACGCGCGGGCCTGGCGCCCGTCGAGGCGATGCGCCAGCGGGCGAAGCGGGTCTCCCTGGCGCGCGGCGGCGAGCGGCTGCCGCTTCCGGCCGCGCAGGACGAGATCCGCCGCCTCGGCGAGACGCTCAACGAGATGCTCGCCCGGCTGGAGGAGTCGTTCCAGCGGGAGCGCCGGTTCGTGGCCGACGCCAGCCACGAGCTTCGCACCCCGCTCGCGGTGCTGAAGGCCGAGCTCGAGGCCGCGATTCGCATCGGCGGGCGACGACGCCGAGGTCCGCGAATCGCTCGCCGTCGCCCTCGAGGAGACCGACCACCTCGCCCAGCTCGCCGAGGACCTGCTGCTGATCGCCCGCGCTGCCGACGGTCGCCTGCCGGTGCGGCGCGAGCAGGTCGAGGTCCGCGAGCTGCTCGAGCGGACCCGGCAGCGCTTCGCCGATCGCGCGCGCGAGCAGGGCCGCGAGATTCGAGTCGACGCGCCCGAGGGCTGACAGCGTGTCGGTCGATCCGCTTCGGGCTCGCCAGGCGCTCGGGAACCTGGTCGACAACGCCCTGCGTCACGGCGGCGGCGAGATCCGGCTCTCCGCCCGCCGGTCGGCGCGAGGCGGTCGAGATCGACGTCAGCGACGAGGGCCCCGGCTTCCCGGCCGAGCTCGCGCCGCGCGCCTTCGAGCGCTTCGCGCGCGGCGACGGGCGAACGCACCCGAGGCGGGGCGGGGCTCGGGCTGGCGATCGTGCGGGCGATCGCCGAGGCGCACGGCGCGACGGCGACGATCGTCGACACCAACTCCGCCGGCGCCACGGTCCGGCTGCGGTTTCCGCTGCCGCCACCGCCGAGTAGGCGCAGCCGCTCTCAGCCGGCTCTCAGCCGCGGTCCATAGAACGGGCCCCGCCAAGCGAGACCAGGAGGTCGATTCCGATGCAGATCAATCAGAGCCAGATTCCGTCATTCAGAAGGCGATTCGCCATCGCGGCCGACGGCGCTTGTCGCGGCGCTCGGCGCTGGGGGCCTGCGGCGGCGATGGGGGGGCGCGAGCGCCAACTCGCTCCCCGAGACGATCCCGCAGCCGAGCCAGGCCGAGCTGGCGGCGGCCGGGCTGGACAAGCTGCCGGTGGGCGCCGAAAGCAAGCGGCTCGACATCGCCGCTCCGACGTTCTCGAATCCCACCGAGATCACCAACCCGCTGTTTCCGATCAGCGACCTGCAGTCGGTGATCTTCAGCGGCCACATCGACAAGCAGCGCTTCCACACGGAGACCACGCTGCTGCCGCAGACGCGGATGGTCGAGTGGAGCCCGGGTCAGTGGGTGGAGGCGCGCGTCTCGCAGTACATGGCCTACATCGACGGGCGGGTCGAGGAGGTCGCGATCGACCTCTACGCCCAGGCCGACGACGGGTCGGTGTGGTACCTGGGCGAGGACGTGTTCGACTACAGCAACACCAACGGGCATGATCGACGGCACGGCGGGCACCTGGCTCGCCGGTAGGGACGGCCCGCCGGAGATGATCATGCCCGCCGACCCGCAGGTCGGCGACGTGCATCGGCCCGGAGAACATCCCCGGGATCGCCTTCGAGGAGGTGACGATCAAGAGGATCAACAAGACCGTCAACGGTCCCACGGGCCCGGTCGAGGGCGCGATGATCGCCCGTGAGCTCCACGACGACGGGACCTACAGCGACAAGGTCTTCGCCCCCGGCTATGGCGAGTTCTTCTCCGGCCATGGAACCGAGGTCGAGGCGATGGCGCTCGCCGTGCCGACCGATGCGGCCAGCGGCCCCGTGCCGCCCGAGCTGCGAGGCGCTGTCGGCCGCCGCCAACGACCTCCTCGACCCGGCCATCGCCGGGAACTGGAAGTCGGCCGCGGCCGCGGAGAAGGCCGTGACGCGGGCCTGGGACAGCTACCGACGGGGCGAGGTTCCACCCCGGCTCGCCGCGCGAGATGGACCGCGCGCTGAGGAACCTGGGCGCTGCGATCGGCGCCCAGGATCGAGCTCGAGCGGGCACGGCGGCGATCGACGTGGCCCAGTCGACGCTCGACCTCGAGCTGCGCTACCGGCCGCCGGCCGAGATCGACCGCGCCCGCTTCGAGCTCTGGGCGCGCCAGATCCTGGTTGACGGGGCCGCCGGCGACATGGGCGGCGTGAACGGGGACGTCGCGACCCTGGACTGGGTGCGCGACCGCTTCGCTGACACGATCGATGCGGCCGACATGACCAGGATCGACACGCACCTCGAGGTCCTCCGGGAGGCCGTGGTCGATGTGGATCCGAAGGCGGCGGTCGACGAGGCTCCGCGGCTGCTGAAGGTCACCGAGGCCGCCAAGCAGACGACGTGATGGGGCCGAAGGTCAGCTGAGCAGGCGCTGCGAGGCGGCTGGGCGCCCGCAAGCGAAGGGGGCCGGCGAGCTCGCCGGCCCTCGTCGTGATCGTCTCCTGGTTGGATCGGTCGGCTACTTGCCGGGCGTGTAGCTGACCAGCTCCGCGCGGCCGCCGGCGCCGTCCGTGTGCACGCTCAACAGCGGGCCGACATCGGGGCATAGAACTTCAGCTCCTGGACCTTCGGCTCCGTTGGAACCAGATCGCGGGTCATCAGGACGCCGGTGTCGAAGTGGCCGAACGGAACCTCGACCTGTTCCTCGCCGATGGTGATCACCGCGCCCTTGTCCTCCGCCACTCCCTTGTAGTACTCCTGGCGATAAGAGAGCCCCGGCTCGGGGTTCGCCGGCATGGCGATCCCGGCCTGAGCTCCGTCGACGCCGGCCTCGAACGAGCCGCCGTGGTCGACGACCTTGCCGTTGGTGTAGTTCGTGACGTACTCGCCCAGATACCAGATGTTCCCGGCCGAGTCCTGGGCGTACCAGTCCTTGGTGAGCTCGACCGGCGTGCCGTTCTCGGTCACCGTGTCGACGATCACCCTGGCCTCGATCCCGTTGGCGATCGTCTTCGTCTTCTTGGTGACCTCGACGACGGCCTTCTCGCGGGTGCCCTGGGTGTCCGTCTCGCGGAAGACCCACCTGCTGCCCGGGCTCATGGGCCAGTATGGGTTGTCGATCTTGGTCGTGAAGCCGGCCGGGTCGAGCTTCACCGGCTCGCTTCCCTGCGGCAGGGTCGATCCCGGCCGCTGCCGCGCTTCCGCCCGTGCTGCTCTCGTCGCCTCCGTTGCAGGCCGCCAACCCGAGCGTCGCTCCGATCAACCCGAGCGCGATGGTGACGCGCTTGTGAATGTTCATCTGATGCTCCTTCCTGTCCTGTTCGCGGCCTACATCGGCCGCGGTTGGGCAGGTCTATCCGGAGCGGATGAAACGAAGATGACGGGCTGATGACAACCAGATGAAAGAGCGCCCGCTTCTCATGGCCATCTCATCGCGCCGTCCTACCGTGGCACCATCAGTTCCCAACCACAGGAGGACAACCGATGGACAAGAGGCTGAAGCGCGCCCTGATCGCAGGGGGCGCGATCGCCGCGATCGGCGGCGGCGGCGCCGCGGTCGCCGTGGCCACAGGCGTAGGCGACGACGGCAGCGGGACGCCGATCACCGGGAGCGCGCTCAGCAAGGCCAAGGCGGCGGCGCTCGAGCAGACCGGCGGCGGCCAGGTCAAGGCCACCGAGGTTCGTGACGAGGAGGGCTACTACGAGGTCGAGGTCGAGAAGACGGACGGCAGCCAGGTGGACGTCCACCTCGATCGCCACTTCAACCTGGTCGATCAGTCCGCCGACGGCAGCTCGGCCGACGAAGGGGCGAACTAGCGCCCGAGCGAATTCGGGGGCGCGGGCGGCAGGGCCGCCCGCGCCCGGTTTGGGCTAGAAGTCTTCGGATTGCCGTTGCGGATCAGGTGCGGCGCGTAACGACGAAGCTGGCTCTCCAGGCATGACCTGCACGAGCATTCGGGAATCGGCAGGCGAGTGCTTGCGCACCGCATGGCGTCCATCAGTCCGCCCGGCCCACGCGTCTCATCTGATCGTCGCCCGCCACCATCTATCCGCCCGGTCGTGCCACATGAGGCCCAGGCCGACGGCGACGAAGACGGCGCCGGTCAGGCCGTGATGGACCCGCCTTCCAAATAGGTACATCCGCTTTTGCGGCCAGTCGTACTCAACCGCGCTGGTGATCGTCGAAATCATCCAGACCCCCCTTCGCCAAATCAACGGGCTGGCGACGCGCCAACTTATGCGGCGGAGCAGGCGTTTACGAGCTGAGGCGGACCGGCAACATCTTCAGCTGGTTGATGAACGGCGACTCGACGTACTGGGGCGCCCCCGCGAACTCCATCGCGGGGAACCGCGCCAGAGTCTCCTCGAACAGGATCTGCAGCTCCAGGCGGGCGAGCGCCGCGCCGAGGCAGAAGTGGCGGCCACCGGCCCCGAACGCCTGATGCTCGGGGTTTCGAGTGACGTCGAAGCGATCGGGTTCCTCGTAGCGCGACTCGTCGCGGTTGGAGGAGACGTACCACATGACGACCTTGTCGCCCTCCCGGATCGACTGCCCGTCGAGCTGCGTGTCCCGGGTCGCCGTGCGCCGAAAATGAGCGAAGGCGGGAAACATCCTCAGCGACTCCTCCACGGCGCTCGGGATCAGCGCGGGGTCGTCCAGGAGGAGCCGGCGCTGGTCGGGATTCTCCATCAGGGCGCGCATGCCGCTGCAGTAGGTCGCCTTGGTGCTGTCGTTGCCGGCGGCGACGAGCAGGAAGAAGCCCATCACGATCTCGTGCTCCTCGAGTCGCTCGCCGTCGACCTCCGCGTGGACCAGGACGCTCGTCAGGTCGTCGGTCGGTCGCTCTCGCCGCTCGGCGATCAGCCGCCTGCAGCGCTCGAAGATCTCCGGCACGTCCCGCTGCATCACGGACTCGATGCCCTCGGGGTTGACGTCCGGGTCCCCCGCCCCGAGCGTCGTGTTCATCAGCCGGGCCCAGATCGCGTCGTCCTCCGGCGGGATGCCCATGAAGCTGCCGATCACGCGCGAGACGACAGGCTGGGCGACGTCGGTGACCAGGTCGCAGGTGTCCCGATCGGCGACCGCGTCCAGATTCCCGACGACGATCGCCCGGATCGCGTCCTCGTGCTCGGCGATCCGCTTCGGGGTGAAGCCGCGCTGGAAGAGCATCTTGAGGCGGTCGTGCTTGGGCGGGTCCATGCCGATGAACATCGCCCGGGTCAGCTCGAGCGGCATCACCGCAGCGCTCACAGCCGTCACGCCTCCCAGCTCGGAGGAGTACGTCTCCCAGTCATGGCTCACCTCGTGGACGTCGTCAGCCGTGGTGATCGACCAGTACCCGGCCTCCTCCGGAAACTCGCTGATGCCGGCCGTCCAGTGGACCGGGCACTCCTCCCGCAATTGCTTGAACAGCGAATGAGGTGGCCCGTCGGGCCACAGCTCGCGCTCGGTGACCTGCAGTTCCTCGAGCTTGGTTTCGTCGGCCGCCACTTGATCTCCGGGTCGGGATCCAGGTGCTCCCGCCGAGCCTACCGCTTCACGCCCGCGCGACCTCAGCGAGGAACTCGGCGAAGAGCTCCAGGTAGCGGTCCACGTCCTCCTCGCTGTGGGCCACCGAGACCGTCGGGCCGAGCCACCAGCCGGACTCCCAGACGCCCCGGTTGGCCATATAGACCCGCATCAGGGCGCGGAGGTCCGGATCGTCGGCCGCGCGGGAGGCGGCGCCGTCACGAGGCGGACTCTGCACGAAGAAGTAGCAGGCGTGCCCGCCGGCCTGGGTCACGCTCCATCGGAGGCCGGCGTCGGCGATCGCAGCCCGGAGGCCGCCGGCCATCCGCTCGCCGAGCGCGGCCGTTCGCTCGAAGGCCTCCTCGGTGAGGATGTCCAGCAGGGCGACCCGCGCCGCCGCCATCGAGAGCGCATTGGCGAACAGCGTTCCCCCTGTTGCGACCTCGCCCACCACCTCGCCCGAGACCACCCGAGCCTCCTCGGGCGGGGCGATCAGCGAGGCGGCCTCGGCGCTCATCCCGTATGCGCCGAGCGGCACGCCGGCTGCGATCGACTTGCCCAGGGTGAGGAAGTCCGACTTGAGCCCCCAGGCGCCGCCGAGCCCCCCGTAGGCGCTCACCAGCGTGTGCGTCTCGTCAATCGCCAGCAGCGTTCCCGCCTCCCGCGTCAGCGCGCGGAGCGCCTCGTGGAACCCGTCTTCGGGCAACACGAACCCGACGTTGGTCATCGCCGGCTCCGCGAGGACGATCGCCACGTCGCGGGGCTCGAGCGCGGCCCGGAGCGCCGCGACGTCGTTGAACTGGACGATCCGGGCCTGGCCGGAGACCGAGCTCGGGAGGCCGCGCATCTCGGGGACGACCCCGCCTTCCTCCAGGACCACGAGGGTGGCGTCGCCCTCGCCGTGGTACTTGCCGTCGAACAGCAGCACGACCTCGCGTCCCGTCATCGCGCGCGCCAGACGGATGACCTCGGTGTTCGCCTGGGTCGCCGAGAGCGTGAACTGCCACTGCGGCTGACCGTAGCGATCCGCCAGATGCTCGGCGACGGCGATCCAATCCTCGCCGGGCAGGACATACTGGGTACCGCGCTCCATCTGAGAAGCTACGGCCTCTGCGAGCTGATCCGGCGCATGGCCGCAGAAGGCGCTCATGTCGGCGACGTACATGTCCAGATAGGTGTGCCCGTCCACGTCGGTGAACCGGGCCCCCTTTCCGTGCGAGACCCAAACCGGCGGGTGCTCCCACATGTCATCCATCCACGACATCGGGACCCCGCGCGGCATGGACGCCCGGGCGCGCTCGAGCAACGCCAGCGACTTGGGTCTCGCGGCCGCGAACCGAGCGTTCTCCTCCTCGTGAAGCGCTCGAGTGCGCGGCGCGTCTATGCCATTGAGGTCGACCATGACGGCAATCCTCCCTGATCGCCCGCAGACGCGGGCCCCGCGACCCCGCGCATAGAGTGGAGCGGATGCCGGAGCTCCAGCTGGACCATGTCGCGGTCGCCCTGCGATCGATCAAACCGGCCCTGCCGCTCTACCGCGACGCCCTCGGTGGCGAGTATTTGATGGGCGGCGACGCGGACGGGAGCTGGCGCTGGGTTCAGCTCCGCTTTCCCGGCGGCGGCAAGGTCGAGCTCCTGGAGCCGCTGGGAGAGGGTTTTCTGACCCGCTTCCTCGAGCGCTACGGGGAGCGGCTGCACCACATCACCTTCAAGACCGAGGACATCCACTCCGCAATCGAGGACCTCGAGCGCCGCGGCTATCAGCTGGTCGACGTCAACGTCGGCAACGCTGATTGGAAGGAGGCGTTCCTGCGGCCGTCCATGGCCCACGGGACGCTGATCCAGATCGCGCAGTCCGCGCTGCCCGACGAGCTGGCGAAGGAGCATCTCCATCCGTCGAACATCGACGAGCTCCTCGCCTGAGGAGCATCACCGCGATCTCCCGCCGTCGCCGGGCGACAGAGGCCAGATGACCTCGAATCGCAGCACCTCTTGTCGATCCTGCATCGAGTACTCGGCCTCGAGCGCCGCGAGCTGGGTGCGGTAGCGGCCGACGGCCGCCAGCTTGCTTCGAGCCTCGTCAGGATCGAGGACGTGGACCTCGGGATCGAGCTCGCCAAGCTCGATCCCGGAGCCGTTCATCGCCGCTCGCCAGCTCTCGCTCGGCTCGTTCGCGCCATGAGTCGAGGCACCATCGGTCACCCACGGGGGCCAGCCTTCCCTGGTGGCGTGGGGGATGTCGGCGTAGAGGGCAACCCGGCGCCCTCGCTCCCGTAGCGCGAGCGCCGCCTCGCGGGTCAGGCGATGGTCGAGGTGGGGGCCGAGCGCCGCGGGCGCGAGCAGCAGCGCGTCGTCCGGAGCCACCGCCGCAATCGCCGCGGCGATCGGTTCCGAGGGCTGCTTCCGCTCGCGGTACTGGGCGTCGAGAAAATTGAGATCGGTTGCGGAGCGGCCGGCGAGCGCGAGCGCGGTGCGGTCCTCTTCGCGGCGCTCTTGAGCGCGGGAAGCCGGGTCGGAGGCGCCCGTCTCGGCGTCCCACCAACCGAGCCGCTCGGTGGCGGGCACACCGACGAAGACGTTGACGACGCTCACCTCGCCCTCCCCGGCCAGGATGTGCCAGAGGGAGAGGACGGCGTCGTCCTGGTGCGGGGAGAGGATCACGGTGGACGTCATGACGGCGCCGACGATACCCAGCCCCGGCGCGAGGTTCCGTGTCTTCCTGCACAAAGCCGCGTCTAGACTCGCCAGGTGACTCCGGCCTGCGCCAGCTGCGCCGCCGAGCTCGCGGCGGACGCCCGCTTTTGCTCGGCGTGCGGGGCTGCGGTCGAGGGGGCGACCCCGAAGCGCGAGGCCCGCAAGGTGGTCAGCGCCCTGTTCGCCGACGTGGTGGGGTCCACGTCGCTCGGCGAGCGCATGGACCCCGAGGACTTCAAGGGGGTGATCGGTGGCGCCGTCGCCCGCATGGCCTCCGCGGTGGAGCGATTCGGCGGCGAGGTGTTCGAGTACGCAGGCGACGGTCTGCTGGCACTCTTCGGAGCGCCGATCGCCCACGAGGACGATCCCGAGCGCGCCATCCTCGCCGGCTTGGAAATCGTCCAGTCGATCGCCGCCGAGCGCGACGAGATCGCCCGGGAGTGGGAGATCGAGGGCTTCGCGGTGCGGGTGGGAATCGAGACCGGCCTCGCGATCCTGGGCCCGGTGGGCGGAGGCGCCAAGCTCGAGTACGGGGCGATCGGCGACTCGCTCAACACCGCCGCGCGCCTGCAGGGGGCGGCCGAGCCGGGCGCGGTGCTCGTCGGCCCGCGGACGCATCGACTGACGGCGGAGCGCTTCGAGTTCGGCGAGCCGCTCGAGCTGGAGCTCAAGGGGAAGGCCGAGCCGGTGATCGCCCGTCGCGTGCGGCGACCTCGCCCGGCCGGTGGCGAGGACAGGGGTGTCGGTGCCGCCCTTGTCGGCCGCGACGAGGAGCTGCGCCACGGCGTGGAGTCGATCGAGCAGGTGCTCGCCGGATCCGGGCGAATCCTGTTCGTGACCGGGGAGGCCGGGATCGGCAAGTCGCGCCTGGTCGCCGAGCTTCGCCGCCGCTTCGAGGAGGGCGAATCGCCGGGCGGGGAGCCGCGCTGGTTCGAGGGTCGCTGCGTCTCCTACGGCGAGGCGCTCCCTTACTGGCCGTTTCGCGGCCTGCTGCGCGAGTGGCTGGGGGAGCTCGCCGACGAGCGCGGGTCCGCCGACCTCGCGGGGGTGCTCGCCGGCGAACTCGAGCGCCTGGCCAGCGAGCGTGCGACCGAGCTCGCCGAGCCGCTCGGATTGGTGCTCGCCTCCACGGCGACGGGATCCGGCGATCCATCGGATCCTCCGCCCCAGGTGATGCAGGAGCGGATTCGCTCCGCTGTCGCCGAGCTCTTCGAGCTGATGGCGGCGGAGGGGCCGGTGGCGCTCGCCCTCGACGACCTGCACTGGGCCGATGCCTCCTCGCTGGCGCTCGTCGAGCGCCTCCTGCTGTTGGCTGAGCGCGCGCCGATCCTCCTGGTGCTCGTCGCTCGTCCCGAGCGCGAGCACCCTGTATGGGCGGTGCGCGAGCATGGGCTTCGCGAGCTCGCCCACCGCTCGCGCGAGGCCGCCCTCGAGGGGCTCGGCGGCGATCGCGATCGCGAGCTCCTCACCGCGCTGGTGGGCACCGGCACCCTTCCCGACGAGCTCGAGCGCCGCCTGCTCGCCCGCGCCGAGGGCAACCCGTTCTATCTCGAGGAGCTGGTCCGATCGATGGCGGCCTCCGGGTCGCTTCGGCGAAGCGGCGACGGGTGGAGCTTCGACCGGGAGGTGCCAGTGGAGATCCCGGAGACGGTCGAGAAGCTGATCCTCGCGCGGATCGACCGCCTCTCCGTTTCGGCGCAGGGCCTCCTCGGCATCGCCGCGGTCCTTGGCCGGCAGTTCCCGGTTGACCTCCTCGAGACGATGACCGGAGCCGGTGAAGCCGAGGCCGCACTGCGCGAGCTGCAGGCGGCCGAGCTCCTCCGCGACGCCGCCCGCTGGCCGGTCCCGTTTTGCGCCTTCCGCCATACGCTGATTCAGGAGGCCGCATACCGAGGGCTCCTGAAGCGCCGCCGCTCCGAGTTGCACGCCGCCGCGATCGAGGCGATCGAGTCGCTGTATGCGGACCGGATCGACGAATTCGCGGGAATGGTGGCCCACCACGCCGACGTCGCCGGCGACGACCGGCGCGCGCTCGACTACCACCGACGCGCTGCCGACGCCGCGGCCCGGGTGTACTCCGTCCACGAGGCGATCGACCATTGCGACCGCGCGCTCGCCGCGGCGGGACGGTTGGGGCTGGGCGAAGCGGAGTCCGACGTTCGCGCCACGACGTTCACACGCGGCGCGCTTCGCTTCTCCGTGGGCCAGCTCGAGGAGGCGCGACGCGACTTCGAGGCGGCGATCGCGGCTGCACGCGACGCCGGTGATGCCGAGCTCGAGGTCGAGGCCTCGCTTGGGCTGGTCGGATACTGGCGCGCGCGCGACTTCACTCGGGCCAGCGAGCTGATCGAGGCCACCGTGGCCGTCTCCGAGAGCGTGGCGCCGGTCGCCCGCATCAACGCCTTGGCCCGCCTTGCGATCCAGTACGTGCAGCAGCTTCACCTCGACCGGGCCGCGGACATCGGCGAGCGGGCGCTCGCCCTCGCTTCCGCGGAGGGCGATCGCCCCTCGCTGGACCGGGCGCAGGACGCCCTCAAGCTCGTCGCCCAGCAGCTCGGGGACATCGAGCGGCTGAAGGAGCTCACGGACGACCTCCTGCCGTCGCTTCGCCAGCGCCCGGAGGACGACTACTACGTGCCGTGGGCTCTGCTCGAGTCGGCGTTCGTGCCACTCGCCCGCGAACGCTGGGACGAGGCGCTCGAGCGGCTCGACGAGGCGCTCGAGCTGACCAGGACCCGGGGCTACCGCTACCAGGAGCCGATCTTCATCGAGGCCCGTTGTTGGCTCTATCGAGCGATGGGGGACTACGAGGCGGCAATCGAGCACGGCCACACGGCGGCCGAGCTCGCGCACGAGCTCGGTGCCGCGGAGTGGGCCTGCTGGGCCGACGCCTCGCTCGGCTGGACGCTGCTGGAGGCCGGCAAGCCCGCCGAGGCTGCCGAATGCCTCACGCGCGGTCTGCGAACCGCCGAGGCGAGCGGCCCGCCGGCGCAGCGGGCGCGCGGCGAGTGCCTCTTGGCATGCGCGCTGTCGCTCCTGGGCGAGCGCGACCGGGCCGGGAAGCACGCCGCGCGCGGGGAAGAGCTCTTGTCACAGGTCTCGGCGCCCCCGGGACAGGCCTGGCTGTACGGGGGCCATTCCTATCTCGCGGTGGCACGGGTGCATCGCGACGCCGGCGAGCCGGAACGAGCCGAGGCAATCGCGGCGCCGATCCTCGCCGCCGCCGAGCGAAGCGGCTGGGGACGGACGCTCGCGGGCGCCAAGCTGCTCGGAGGAGACGGGTAAGGCGGTCAGGCGGCCCGGATCACGTCTAGATCATCTCCGCCAGCCGTTCGGCGGCGCGGCGGGCGCCGTCGGTCTCCACCGGGCGGTAGTCGACATCGCGGCCGATCTCCTGGGCGATCGCCTCGGCGATCGCGTCGGGCGGCGAGTCGTCGAAGTCCATCCGGCGTCCGGCCCCGTAGCGCTGCAGTCGATTGTGGACGTGGAAGCTCTGCTCGAAGTGGTGCTTGAGCGGGAAGTAGATGAACGGGCGGCGGTTCGCCGTCAGCTCCATCGCCGTGGTGAGCCCGCCCTGGGCGACCGCCAGGTCACAGGCCGCGAGGTGGCGGTAGAGGTTGTGGACGTATGGCCTCACCTCGAGACCGTCGAGGTAGGGCAATGAGTCGGGGTCGATCCTGGGGCCCGCGACCACGATCATCCGCAGGTCGGGGACGGCGCGCTTGGCGTCGGCGTGGGCGGCGATCACCCTGCGCAGGAGGCTCTCGCCGACGCCGGAGCCGCCGACGGTGACGATGCAGACCCTCTCGTCCGGCGCGTAACCGAGCTCGTTGCGGAGCGCGTCGCGATCCGCGAACTGCGCTGGATCGAATCCGGACACGTACCCGGAGAAGTCGTAGTGCTGCTCAGTCCACTCGCGGATCATGGGCAGGTCGGGGCCGAGCCGCTCGTCGACGATGTCGTCCGGGTTGCCGACGAAGATCGCCCGGTCACGCACCTGCGGGTGGGCCGCGATGTGCTCGACCATCTCGGCGTTGTAGTCGGCGGTCAGGAACGCCTCGCGCTCGCCGCCGTCGGGCATCGGCAGGAAGCCCACGAAGTCGGTGAGCCACGCGTAGTTGGTGCGCTTCAGCTCCGGGTGCTCGTGGAGGTAATAGTCGATCTCCCAGCCCTCGTCGGCGATCCAGAGGTCGTAACGCTCCTCGCTGATCACGTCGTGGAAGAGCATGAAGTTGGCCACCAGGATCTCGTCCATCCGCCGCCAGGTCTGAAAGCAGTGCAGGTCGTGCTCGGCGGACTCGGACTCGAAGTGGCCGGACTCCGAGGCGAGGTGCTCGGACGCGGGATGGACCCGCTCGCCCTCGGAGTCGAGCACCCGGGTCACCGGGTCCTGGGCGAGCCAGTCGATCTCGAGGTCGGGCACCAGCGCTCGGAGCTCCCGGGCGATCGCCACGTCGCGCTGCGCGTGGCCGAGCCCGATCGGCGATGAGATGAACAGCGCCCGCTTTCGCCCGTCGTCCGGTCGATGGACCGTCGGGTCGGTCAGCTGTGGCTCCGCGCCCTCCGGCTGAGCGAAGTCCCGCAGGGCGAGGTTGATCGGCACCGGCTTGCGGCTGAGGGTGTGGCCCGTATCGGGGAGTGGCTGGTAGCGCCCGCCCGTCTCCTTCGCCAGCGCCTTTGCCCACCCTGCGGGGGTGATGGTCTCGAGCTCGCCCTCCAGCACGAGCACCGGACAGCGAGTGCTCTGCGCCATCTCCATCAGGGTGTCGCGGGCGGCGCCGAACACGTCCGACATCGACTGCGCGCCCATCGCCTCCACCGGGCCCAGCGTGTGGGCCAGGGTCTCGCCGTCGGTCTCGAGCGCCCAATCGGTGACGTATTCGATCGCCATCGTCGAGTGCGGCTCGTTCGACACCCGTCCCGCCCACCACCGAGCGAACTCCTCGAGGTTCTCGCGGATGTAGTGGACGTTGTAGCGCTCTGCCCCCTCGTAGCTGTCGCGACGCTCGAGCAGCGACGCCTTCGTCCAGTCCGGCCACTCGCCGGTCACCGGGAATGCCGGCCCGACGAAGGCCGCGCCGGAGACCCGCTCGGGGTGTTGGGCGCAGAGGTAGAGGTTCCACAGGGTCCCCGCCGAGATCGACGCGGTGATCGCCGTCTTCGTGTCGGTGGCGTCGAGCACGGCGATCGCGTCCTCGCCGAACTCGTTGGGCCCATAGGCGGCCGGGTCCTGCGGGCGGTCGGAGCGGCCGTTGCCGCGCCCATCGCAGGTGACCACCCGGAAGTGCCGCGCCAAATAGGCGATCTGGGCCTTCCAGATGCGGGAGTGGACGAGCGACCAGGTCGGGAGGAGGAAGAACGTCGGCTCGCCGTCGCCGTAGACCTCGTAGAACGTGCGCACCCCGTCCCGCTCGACGTACCCCTCGACGTCCGGGTAGCGCGCTCGGGTCGGATCGCCCGGGCGGGCCAGCTCGACGGTCTCGGTCGTTGCGGTCACGGTGACTCCTTTTGGGGGGCGGAGCCAAGCCTCTCACGCCGACTGGCTCCGTGGGTGGCGTTCGACCAGGAAAGCCTCTCGCGACGTGAACCTGGCTTCCACGCAATCGGCCACGTCGCGAACGTGCAGAATCGCACGGTGGGCAGGGGCCAGGCGTCCTTGGATAGGCTCGGGCGGCGATGAGGCCCGCGAGATCGGCTGCCGGGTGGCGCGCGGACGATCCGGCGATCGGCTTCCTCGGAGCGCTCGATCGCGAGCAATCGATGGCGCTACGCCAGCTCGGGGTCCCGAGGCGCTTTCGCAAGGGGCACGCGCTCTTCCACCAGGGCGGCTCCTCCGACAGGGTGGTCGTGCTGCTGAGCGGCCGGGTCAAGGTGGCCACCGTGACGGAGGACGGCAAGGAGATCGTCCTCGCCTTCCGGGGCCCCGGCGACCTGCTGGGAGAGCTTGCGGCGATCGACGGTGAGCCGCGCTCCGCCACCGTGGAGGCGATCGAGCCGGTGGAGGCGCTTGCCATCGCGGCGCCCGACTTTCACTCCTACCTCATCGCTCATCCGGAGGTCGGGGTGCTGCTGCTCCAGATGCTCAGCCGCCGGCTGCGGGACGCCGACCGCATCCGGGTCGAGTACGGCGCCCACGACACCGTCGGCCGCGTCGCAGCCAGGCTCGTCGAGCTCGCCGAGCGCTACGGTGAGCCCGCGGCCGTCGGCCTGCGGATCGGCCTGCCGCTCTCCCAGGAGGAGCTCGCGGGCTGGACGGGCGCCTCGCGGGAGGCGGTGAGCAAGGCGCTGCAGACGCTGCGCAAGTTGGGCTGGGTGCTGACCGAGCGCCGCCGGATCACCGTCCTGGACCTGGAGGCGCTGCGCCGCCGCTCGGCCTAGGGAGGGTCAGCGGTGACTGGCCGGCCTCGAGCGCCAAGAGCTGGGCCTTTCGCTCCAGCCCACCGCCATAGCCGGTCAGCGAGCCGTCGGCGCCCACCACGCGATGGCAGGGGATCAGGATCGGCAGCGGGTTTCGCCCGATCGCCGCCGCGACCTTGCGAACCTGGTCGCGCTCGAGCCCGAGCCGTGCTGTGACCGCGCCGTAGGTCGTTCGCTCGCCGTACGGGATCTCGTCGAGCGCGGCGTGGACGTCGCGATCGAAGGGCGCTTCGGCCCGCGCGAGCGCCAGCTCGAACGACCGGCGCTCCCCCGCGAAGTACTCCTGGAGTTGCCTCGCTGCCGCTTCCAGCTCGGGAGTGGGCCCGGCGCCGCCCGCCGCCCGCGTAGCGAATCGCAGAGCCGTGAGGCGCCCGTCGCGGGCCTCGAGCGCGAGCGGGCCCACCGGGGTTTGGATCTTGATCGTCACGTCCACGCAAAGGGAACGCGGCGGCGGCCCGAAAACGTGAGGTGACTCGCACTAGGGTCTCGGCATGGCAGCGAAGCTCCGTGGAGATGCCGACGTGATCGTGATCGGCGCGGGCCTCGCGGGGCTCGTCGCCGCCCGCGAGCTCGCGGCCGCAGGGCGAGAGGTCGTCGTGATCGAGGCGCGAGATCGCGTCGGCGGGCGGCTGCTGAACGCGGACCTCGGCGACGGCAAAGTGGTGGAGGTGGGTGGTCAGTGGGTTGGGCCGACACAGGACCGCGCGCTGGCGCTGGCCGCGCGAGCTGGGCGTCTCCACCTTCCCAACCCACTCGCGAGGCGAGAACCTGTTCGAGCTCGACGGCAGGCTTCGGCGCTACCGGGGCGCGATCCCGCGGATCAATCCGGCGGTGCTCCTCGACGTCGCCCAGGCGCAGCTTCGCCTCGACCGAATGGCGCGCCACGTGCCCACGGACGCGCCCTGGAGCGCCCCGCGCGCCGACGCGTGGGACGGGCAGACGATGTGGACATGGATTCGCCGGAACACCGTCACCCGTGCGGCGCGCGTTCTCTTCCAGCTCGCAGTTGAGGCCGTCTGGGCGGCGCATCCCGCCGACGTCTCGTTGCTCCACGTCCTCTTCTACACCCGCTCGGCGGGCGGGTTCGACGACCTGGTCGGCACCGAGGGAGGCGCGCAGCAGGATCGCTTCGTGGGCGGCTCCCAGGAGCTTGCGTTCCGGCTGGCGTCGGGGCTGAAGGACGGAGTCATCCTGGACACCCCGGTGCGGAGGATCGAGCATCGCGGCGACGCGGTCACGGTCATCGGCGATCGGGGCCAGATGAGCGCCAGGGCGGCAATCGTCGCCATCCCGCCGACGCTGTGTGCCCGAATCTCCTACGACCCGCCGCTGCCCGCGCTTCGCGACCAGCTCACCCAGCGCATGGGCCAGGGCAGCGTGATCAAGTGCATGGCCGTCTACGACACCCCGTTCTGGCGGGACGATGGCCTCAGCGGCCAGGCGACGAGCGCCGAGGGCCCCGTCAAGGTGATCTTCGACAACTCCCCGCCGGACGGCTCGCCGGGGGTCCTGTTGGGCTTTCTCGAGGGCCGTCAGGCCCGGGAGCTGGCGCAGTGGGACCCAGGGACTCGGCGGCGCGCGGTGATCGACTGCTTCACGCGCCTGTTCGGCTCGCGCGCCTCCAGCCCGCAGGCCTACGTCGAGCGGGTGTGGGCGGATGAGGAGTACACGCGCGGGTGCTACGGCTGCCTGATGCCGCCCGGGGGCTGGGTGTCGCTGGGACCGGCACTGCGCGCGCCGATCGGGCGTCTTCATTGGGCGGGCGCCGAGACGGCGACCAGGTGGAACGGCTACATGGACGGCGCGGTGCGCTCGGGCGAGAGCGCTGCGCGTGCGGTGTCGGCACAACTCGCAGCGTGATCCTTGACTAGAGTGGGCTCCTCGATGAGCAGGATCAGCGAGCTGTCGATCGCCGGGCGGGTGGCGACGCCGGACGACGCCGACTGGGACGAGGCACGCCAGGCCTGGAACCTCGCCGCCGACCAGCGGCCCGCCGCCGTCGCCTTCGTCGAGAGCCCGGATGACGTTGCCTCAGTGATCCGCTTCGCAGCCGAGCACGGCCTGCAGGTCAGCGGCCAGGGCACCGGGCACGGCGCGGTCCCACTCGACTCGCTGGAGGACGCGATCCTGGTCAAGACGGAGCGGATGCGAGGAGTCGAGATCGACGCCGACGCCCAAACGGCGCGGGTGGAGGCGGGGGTGCTGGCAATCGAGCTGGGCGAGGCCGCCCAGGAGCATGGCCTCTGCTCGCTGCCCGGCTCCTCGCCCAACGTTGGGGTGATCGGCTTCACGCTGGGTGGCGGCCTGAGCTGGCTGGGCAGGCGCCATGGCTTTGCCTGCAACCGGGTGACCGCCATCGAGCTGGTGACCGCCGGCGGCGAGCTCCGGCGGGTCGATGCCGACAACGACTCCGATCTCTTCTGGGCCCTTCGGGGCGGGGGCGGCGGCTACGCGGTCGTCACCGCGCTCCACCTCGGCCTGCTGCCGATCGCCGAGGCCTATGCGGGAGCGCTCCTGCTGCCCGCGGAAGCTGGCGCCGAGGCCGTTCGCGCCTACCGCGACTGGGCGGCGACCGTCCCCGACGAGGTCACATCGATCGTTCGCTTCCTGCGCCCACCGCCGGTGCCGGACGTCCCGGAGCCGCTCCGCGACCGCCCGCTGCTGACCCTCGGCGCGACCTGCATCGGAAGCCAGGAAGAGGGCGAGAGGATGATCGCGCCGCTTCGCGAGATCGGCGAGCCGATCATGGACACCTTCGCGCAGATCCCCGCCGCCGGGATTTTGCGGATCCATATGGACCCCGAGCCGCCCGTGCCCGGCCTCGGCCATCACGGGCTGATCGAGGAGCTCCCCGATGAAGCGATCGAGGCATTCGTCGGGGTGGCCGGCCCCGAGGCGGGCTCGCCGCTGCTGCTCGCCGAGCTTCGTCACCTGGGCGGCGCGCTTGGGCAGCCCGCCGAGAACGGAGGCGCGCTGTCCAAGCTGGACGCGGGCTTCGCGATGTTCGGCATCGGCATGCCGATGACCCCGGAATCGGGCGAGGCGATCGTGCGCGGCCTCGATCACCTCCACGACACCATGCAGCCGTGGGCCAGCGATGGCGGCTACTTCAACTTCGCCGAGCGCCCATGCGACGTCGAGGCGATCCTGCCGCTGGAGACCTGCTCCCGCCTCGCCGAGGTCAAGCGGCGCTGGGATCCCGATGGGATGATCCGCGCCAACCACGAGCTCTCCGCAGCGCCGGCTTGAGCCCGGCGCCGGGGGGTGGCGAAACGATCGATCCGATGCGCTCGAGGCGAGCGAATCTCCGTGTGCTGTCCGTCGGCCTGTTGGCGTTCGTTGCGTTCGTGCTCGTCGCCTGCGGCGGAGGCGGGGGCGATGAAGAGCAGCCCGCATCTTCCTCCCCGTCGCTGACCATCGGCGATCTCCACCGCTGCAAGTCCGGCCCGACGCCGAAGTCCCTTCGGTGCGGCGAGATCTGGGTCCCTTTCGAGCGCCAGGACCCCTCGCTCGGCAAGACCAGGATCGGGTTTGTGGTGCTTCCCCGAGCCGAGCGCGACCAGCCCGCGCGCGGAACGATCTTCGCGGTGGAGGGCGGGCCCGGATACGCGAGCTCGTGGACCGTTCGCTCCTTCGTCAGGCTGTTCGGCTCGCTCCTTCGGCGGCGCGACATGGTGATGGTCGACATGCGCGGCACCGGACGCTCGCGGCCGCTTGATTGCCCCGACCTCCAGTACGGCCGTGCGCCGGACTGGATCGCGCTCCCGGCGTGCGCGGAGAAGCCTCGGGCCGCGGTTCAGCTCGTATCGAACCGCCGCGGCCGCCGACGACATCGACGACGTTCGGCAGGCGCTTGGGCTCGGCCGGATCACCCTCTATGGCGACTCCTACGGCACCTTCCTCGCCCAGTCCTACGCCTTCCGCCATCCCGACACGCTGAATGCGCTCGTGCTGGACTCGGCGTATCCGGTCAGGGGGGAGAGCGCCGTGGTACCCGAGCCTGATCTCGACCGGTGTTCGCTCGCTGAAGCTCGCCTGCCAGCGCTCGCCGAACTGCGACGGGAACGCTCGCCGGCGGCTCCGCAAGCTGGTCGTCTGGCTGCGGGCAAGGCACCGCGGGGTGGGCGCGCTGGTGGACGCGCTCGCCGTGGCGGGCAACTCGCCGCCGGAGTCGTACCTGCAGATCGACCGCGCCGGGGTTGCCTTGCGCCACGGCGATGCCACCCCCTGGAAGGAGCTGATCGCGCAGGCGAAGCTGGGCTACGGTCACCTGCGCCACTTCTCGCTTCCGGACGAGAAGATCGTCAGCTGCAACGACTATCCGCTGCTGTGGCCGAAGGACGCCACCGAGGCAGCGAGCGGCGGGCCGCAGCTGGAGCGGAAGGTGCGCACCTATGAATACGGCCAGCGCGCTGGCTCCCTTCAAGCCGCGCGAGATAGCGCTGTCGTCCACGACGCTCTATCAGTACTGCATTCCGGCGCCGCGCCCGAGCGCGCTGTATGAGCGCGCCGATCCGGCCCGGCGAGCAGCCCGACCAAGGCCCCGGTGCTGGTCGTCTCGGGCGAGTTCGACAACGTGACCACGCCGTACGAGGGACGGCTGGTCGCCGAGGAGTTCCCCGACTCTCGCCACTACGTCGCCCGCGGCGCCGGCCACGTCGCCGATCTCTACGACGGCAGCTCGCCCGCCGGCGGTGCGCACCCGGCGCTTCCTGCGAAACGTGCTCGACGGCGGCTGACGGATCGCTCGCGAGGTTCGCCGCGCCGGTTCCGGGGACCGCCTGAGATAGGTTTCCGCCGCGTGTACGACACCCTCCTGTTCCTGCACGTCTTGACGGCCTTCGCGCTGGTCGGCGACGGTGGTCATCTTCAGCGCCTTCGCGCTCGGGGCGGCGGCGGACTCGCGCGTGCTCACCGTGGGGAACGCGCTGTGGAACGTCGGCGGCCTGGGCACGCTCATCTTCGGGATCTGGCTGGCCCTGTACGTCGATGGCTACGAGATCTGGGACGGATGGATCATCGCCGCGATCGTGCTGTGGGCGATCGCCACCGAGCTCGGGCGGCGCGCTCAGGTCGGCTACGCCTCCGCGGCCGGGTCGGGTGTCGGTGGGGCGGCCAGCGCCGAGGTCCGGCAGGCGGCCCTGATGCACTGGCTTCGCTCGTTGGCCGTGCTCGCCCTGCTCGTGGTGATGATCTACAAGCCCGGCGCGTGACACGTGGTCGCGATCATCCGGCCGGACAGCTGGAACTTCCCGCTGCTCCTTCACGTCCTCGGGGCGATGCTCCTGGTCGGGGCGCTGGTCCTCGCCGCCTCGGCGCTGTTCCTCGCCTGGCGCGACGGCAACGCCGCGCTGATCCGGCTCGGCTATCGATCGCTGCTGATCGGGGCGCTGCCCGCGTGGGTCGTGATGCGGGGTGCCGGGGAGTGGATCGCCTCCAAGGAGGACCTCACCGGCTCGAACGTCCCCTCCTGGGTGGACATCGGCTACAACACCGCCGACATCGGCTTTCTCCTGCTCGTGATCGCGACCGTGCTCGGCGGCCTCGCCGTGCGGCGGATCGGTCGCAGCGAGAGCCCCGGCCCCCTCGGCCGGGCGCCCGCCGGTCTGGTCTCGCTCCTGCTCGATCGCCTATCTGGTCGCGATCTGGGCGATGACGACGAAGCCCACCTAGGCTCGGCACTCTCCACCTCGCCCCGCGCGCCCTGATATCCGGGTGCCTCGTTCGTTTCACACCCAAGAGGACGCTCGCAGGGGGTTTGAATGCACTCGGAATTGAAGTCTCGGCCTCGAACCGTCGATAATTGGAACGGATGTCGGCGAGCGAGACCGCCCACGGCGTCGCTTCCCCGTCCACGTTGATGCCGCGGCGGCTGTTGTCCGACGCACGATTGGCGCGGCTGGCCGGGCGAGGCGACCAACGCGCGTTCGAGGCGATCTTCGAGCGCTATCACCAGGAGCTCTATCGCTACTGTCGCGCCGTACTGCGGGATCCCGACGACGCCCAGGACGCTCTCCAGAGCACGATGGCGAGCGCGCTGCGTTCCCTGCCGGGCGACGAGCGCAGGATCATGTTGCGCCCCTGGCTGTACCGGGTGGCTCACAACGAGGCGATCTCGATCCTCCGTCAGCGCGCCAACATGGTCGAGTCCGATCGCCTGCCCGAGCTGACGGTGCGCGGTGCCGACTCGGAGGCCGAGGCTCGGGAGCGACTGCGTGTTCTCGTCGCCGACCTCGACGAGCTGCCGGAACGGCAGCGGGGAGCGCTGGTGATGCGCGAGCTGAGCGGACTGAGCTATGCCGAGATCGGGGCGGCGCTCAACTCCTCCGAGGCGGCTGCCCGCCAGACGGTCTACGAGGCACGCGTGGCCCTGCGGGAGCTCGATCTGGGGCGCGCCATGGAGTGTGATGCCGCTCGCCGCGCTCTCTCCGAGCGCGACGGTCGCATGCTCCGGAGTCGCCGCCTACGCGCCCACCTGCGGGCCTGCGAGCCGTGCAGCGACTTCGGCGCGGCGATCTCGCAGCGCTGCTCCGATCTGCAGGCGCTCTGCCCGCCCCTGCCGGCGGTCGTCGGCGTCTGGCCTCTTGACCACGGTCCTCGGCGGGACCGGAACCGGCGGTGTCGGCGCGGCGACCGGGGCACTGGCCGGCGGCGCCGGCGTCGCGGGCGGCACGACCGTAACGGGGTCGATTGCCGTCAAGGGGGCGTCGATAGCCGCCGCCGTCGTGATCGGCGCCGGAGCCGCCGAAATCAGCGGGGTCGCAAAGCTGCCCGTGGTCGGCGGACGGGGTGCTGAGGCGACGCCGAACAGCTCACAGCCCGCCGCACAGGGGGCCGGCCACCTCGGTGGCGCGACCTCCAGCTCCGCAAACGGCCGCCACGAAGGGGCGAACGGGAACGCTCAGGCAGCGGCCTCGCCCGCCCGGACCCGCGCAGGCGATGGGCGCTCTCACGGGCAGGGTGCGGCCGGTGGCCGGGGCCACCCGGGCGGCGGTAATCCATCGACCGAGGCGCCATCGAGCGTCCCCACCGGGACTCTTCCCGGGACGTCGAACGGCACCCCGCCGGCGCATTCATCCGCCGGGGGCAACTCCGAGGCCCATGGGCATGCCGGAGGGAAAGCCGCGTCTCACGGCAAGCCCGCGTCGCCGCCTGGCCTCGACAAGGCCGAATCGAAGGCGCCCAAGCTGCCGTCGCAGGCACGAGGCAAGCCGGGCTCACCTCCGGGGCACAGCGGCACCGCACCCCGGCGCAGCCAGACGCCGCCTGGGCAGAGCGACTCGCCATCTTCCAAGGCGAGCGGCGGCTCGGGCGGCAACGCAAAACCGGGATAGCTCCTGACATCCCGTGCGCGGGTGCGTTCTCTCTCTCAACGGGACCAGCTGTAAGCGAGGCCCTTCGCGGGCAGCAAAGGAGATTGAGCTCTTGAAACGAGTGATAACGATTGGCTGCGCATGCCTATGCGCGTCGCTACTGGTAGCGGGCGTAGCCACGGCCGGGAACACGGCCAAGAACAGCCACGCAAAGAATGTCGCCGCCAAGCAGTGCAAGGCCCTGAAGAAGGCCGACAAGGCGGCGTTCCGCGCCACCTACGGCAAGCACGCTATGCGCAACTGCATCAAGGGCACGACCGACGAGGCCAAGTCGGAGCTCAAGAGCGCAGCCAAGGAGTGCAAGGCGGCCCGCGAGGCCGACCCCGTGGGGTTCCGGCAGACGTGGGGCAGTAACCACAACGGCCGCAACGCGCTCGGCAAGTGCATCTCCTCGAAGGTGAAGCACGCAATCGCCGAGGAGGTCGCGGAGTTCAAGAACGCAGCCAAGGAGTGCAAGGCCGCCCGCGAGGCCGACCCCGAGGGGTTCCGGCAGGCGTGGGGCAGCAACCACAACGGCCGCAACGCGCTCGGCAAGTGCGTCTCCTCGAAGGTGAAGCACTCGGACGACTAGGAAGGGGCCGGTGGGGGGCTCACGCCCCGCCACCGCGCTCACCAGCGACAGATTGAGTTGAGTGCGGGCGGCGCCCTGGGGGGCGTCGCCCGTCCTCTATCCGGCGGGTGTCCCCACGGCCTCGGCGACCTCGGCGATCGCGCTCTCCTCCGTGTCGCTCACTCGCTCGCCGCTCAACCCGAGGAATCCCTCCTTGTGCGCCTCCGCCACGCGCCGCGCCAGGCCGAGGACGAATCGCTTGTACTCGTCCACCTCCTCGGGCGTCGCCTTCCGCTCGAGCAGCCCGATCGTCGTCGCGAAGGTGTTGGAGTCCCTGCTCCTTCAGCTCCTCGGCGGAGTGGTAGCGGGTTCGGTCGAACTCGGGCTTCGTCGAGGCGATCTCGTCCAGGAGCTCGCTGTCCCCCTGCTCGGCGCGTGCCTCGGCATAAGTCTTCGCCATCGAGATGCTCTCCCGAAACGTTCCGCCGCGCTGGGCGATGACGACGACCATGCCCGCCGTCGGCGGCCCCTGCAGGACGTCCTTCCACTCCTCGTCGGTGAAGTCAGCCTTTCCCGTCATCCCATCTCCTCTCGCGTGGACCTGCGGCGACCCTACCTGAGCGGGGTTCACACCACGTCGGGCTCGCCCACCAGCTCAGGCACGGTGACGAATCGATAGCCCTCGTCGGTGAGGCGACGCAGGATCTCGTCGGTCGCCGCCACCGAGGCCGAGCGGTCGGCGGCGGGTTCGGCGTTCGAGCCATCGTGCAGGAGGATCACGTCGCCGTCCCGCGCCCTTCCACCTCGGGCCACGAGCTTGTCCACGGTCGCCGTGCGGCGCCAGTCGTAGCAGGTGATGGACCACAGCAGCGGCACGTAGCCGGTCTCCCTAAGGGTCCGCAGGGTCCCCGGTCGTCGCCGACCGTACGGGGGGCGCATCAGCTCGGCGCCATTCACCTTGGAGAACTCGACCCCGGCGGCCTGCACCGCCTCGCGACACAGCCGAAGCTCCTCGCGGATCGCCGACGCCGATCGCAGGGGCATGATCGGGTGAGACCAGGTGTGGTTTCCGAGGGCGTGGCCGGCCTTCGCGAGACTTCGCACCAGCTCCGGCTCGCGCTCCGCCCAACGCCCGATCAACAGGAAGGTGGCTCGAGCCCCGTGGCGGTCGAGCACCTCCATCAGCTCCTCGGTGTAGCGGGGGTTGGGCCCGTCGTCGTAGGTCAGGGCGATCATGCGCTCGGCATCGGGCGCGCGGCAGATGGTGCGGCCGTAGAGCTGCGAGGTCGGATACTGGCCGTGGTAGAAGGCGAAGCCGCCGACCCCGATGGCGGCGCCGATGGCGGCGGCGGCACGGTTCATCGCGCCGCCCTCCGCGCCTCGCGACGGGCGTGCCGGCGCTCGCGCGGCGCCGCGTCGGCGGCCTCGACCGCCCGGTCGCGGATCGTCCGCAGGGCGACTGCGTTGCCGGACTGCTCGTACGTCCCGAGGGCGGCCTCGAACTCCGGCATCCGATCGACGAACTCGCGCAGCAGCTCGGGGGTCACCCGTGGAACGCACATCCCGTAGCCGAGCGCCTCGGTGTAGCGGGCATTCAGCACCTGCTCGAATTGACCCCGCAGCGGGATCGACAGGATGGGCTTACCGAGGTACACGGCCTCGCTGAGCAGGGAGAAGCCTCCACCCGCGATGACGCCGCGTGCGGTCCGCAGCGCCTCGACGAAGTCCTGGCCCGACTGCGGGCGAAACTCGAGGTTGCCGTCGGTGACCGCCTTCTCCGGCCCACCCCGCATCCCGTAGACGAGGCATCGCATGCCCGCCGAGCGCAGAGCCTCGATCAGCGCATCGTCGCCGCTCGAGTAGACGACGAGGTGGTCGCCGCGGACGCTTCGCGCGTCGACGATCTCGGGCCTGACGATCGGCGGCACGAGCGTGGTCCCCCCGCGGGCGATCGGCGGCCGAAAGAAGGTGGTGACGATGTAGTGCATCGCGCCCGGGACCATCGAGTGTGCGACCGTCTTGGCCAGCAGGAAGTCCTCTCGCTCCTTGCCGATGATCTCGTGTTCGTGTCGGCAGCGATCGAGCATGTTGATGTTGCCGACCGCCAGCAGAGGGGTGCGAGTGAGGCGGGCGTAGACGCCGGCCAGCGGCTCGAAGTCGCTGATCACCACGTCGGGCTCCCACTCGCGGACCTCGTCGACCCAGGACCTGATCGTCTCGGGCAGCTCGTGGCTGGCGAGCCGCAGGTTCTGCCGGACGGTCGCCCAGCGTCGGATCTCGCCCTCCTCCAGGGCGAACGTGGGGCCGAAGATCTCATCGACCCGTGGGAGCCGCTGAGAGAGGTAACGAAAGGCCGCCCCCGATGCGACCACCCGGACGTCGTGGCTCCCCAGCAGCGAGCCGATCACGACCTCCGAGCGGGTCGCGTGGCCCATGCCCTCGCCGTTCACGCCGTAGAGCACTCGCAGCTGCGCTTCGTGATCGGAGGACATCGGCCCGGCTGCCGGCTCAGATCTCGTCGGACGATTCCGCGGTTGACGGGCGTCCCCCGATGAGGTCCTGCCAGCGGCGGTAGCGCTTGCTGCTGCGCTCGGCCCTCTGCTTCGCCTTCTCGAGCTTGGGGCTCCCCTCGGCATAGCGGCGGCTGGCCCACGGCGAGCCGGGCTTCGCCAGCCGGATCGCGGCTACCCACCCGACCAGAGGGATGAACATCGCCAGCAGGGCCGACCAGTACTTGCCCTTCAAGGCGGTGATCGCAGCGAATAACAGCACCTCCGCGATCGCGATCACGATCCCGACCAAGGAGCCGGTATCGCCCTCGCCAAGGGGCGCAAGGCCCAGGATGATGGCCCCCGCGATGATCGTCGCCACGATCACCGCGTCGACCGACCGCCGGCCCTCCTCGGCCCAATAGACGTCCTCGAGGTGGAGCCAAAGCGCGAACTCGTCGAGCGTCAGGCCAACCCCGACGCCGAACGCGACCGCGAGGATCTCCAGCCATGGGCTGTCGGGCTGAAACGCGAACTGCAGGAAGCCGGCGAGCATCAACAGCACGATCCCGAACACCAGGTGGTGGATATGGAGGCCGCCGGGCTTGACGCTGCCCGGCCACCACGTGACCTTGGGGCTGCGCATCAGCCGCGTGCTCATGCGGATGAACCCGAACGAGACCAGCATGCCCACCAGGAGCAGGAACCCGGCGCGCTCGCCGTTCGAACCGAGGAAGTCCCCGCTGATCTCGATGCTGCTTTGCGCTATCGACACCTGTCTTCCTGACCGAGAGGAGGCTCGCCCCGCTCCCGAGGCGATCGTACACCGGTTTCCGTGCCCCGCTCAGTCGCCGACCGGCGAGGGCGGCGTAGCCCCTTGCGTCGAGTGGCGGCTTAGTCGGCTTGAAGCGCAGTAATACGCCACTCGATGATCGGGAGGCGCGCGTTGGTGCCCCCGCCGTAGTCTTCCCGCGTGGACCCGATGGGCATCGCGGATCGCAGCTGGCCGGTTCTGAGGCGACTGATGGGTGCTCATACGGTCGTCTATCGCGCCACCGGCGGACTCGTCGGCCACCGGGTCCCCGGTGCTCCGGCGATGCTGCTGCTCGACCACGTGGGAGCGAAGAGCGGCACCGTGCGGACGGCGCCGCTCGTCTACGTCGAGGATGGCCGGAACCTGGTCCTGGTCGCGTCGAAGGGGGGTCACCCCCGCAACCCGGCCTGGTTCCACAACCTCCGCGCCTATCCGGAGACGACGGTCCAGGTCGGATCGGAGCGAAGGGCGGTGAAGGCTCGGGTCGCCACCGCCAAGGAGCGACAGCGCCTGTGGCCGAAGGCGGTTGCGACCTACGGCGGCTATGCGGGCTACCAGGAGCGCACGGACAGGAAGATCCCGCTGGTGGTCCTCGAGCCGCGCTGACCCGACTTCCGAGCGAACGAATAGATCGGAATAGATTCCCGGCATGGACCGGCCGCGGACGATCGCCGACTTCGAGGCACGCGCAGCGCGGGTACTCGACGAGGGCCCGCACGGCTACTACGCGGGGGGCGCATGCGACGAGCTGACGCTGCGGGCCAACGTCGAGGCTTGGCAGCGGATCTCGATCCGCCCCAGGGTCCTGGTGGACGTCGCCGAGAGGGACCCGGGAACGATCGTGCTCGGGCGGCGACGGCCGCACCCGATCTTCGTCGCCCCGACCGCCTACCACGGGCTCGCCCACCCGGACGGCGAGCTGGCCACCGCGCGCGCCGCGGCCGAGGCCGAGGCCGTCTTCTGTCTCTCGTCCCTGGCCACGGCGAGCCCGCCGGATGTCGCGGAGGCTGCGCCGTCGGGAGAGCGCTGGCTGCAGCTCTACGTGTTCCGCGATCGCGGCGTCTCCGACGAGCTCGTTCGATCCGCGGCCGAGCACGGATACGAGGCGCTCGTGGTCACGGTGGATCTGCCGGTGTTGGGGATTCGCGATCGCGACGTCCGCACGCAATACGCGATCCCGGACGCGGTCGCGGCCCCGAGCATCGACGCGATGGGACGGACGGGCGCATTCAGCATGCTCGAGATCGGGGAGCTGATCGACCCCAGCCTCACCTGGAAGGACATCGCGCGCCTGGCCGATGGCAGTGAGCTGCCGGTGCTGGTAAAGGGCGTCCTGACGCCCGAGGATGCGCTGCTGGCCGCCGAGCACGGCGTCGCGGGCGTGGTCGTCTCCAACCACGGCGGCCGTCAGCTGGACACAGTGGCCTCGGGGGCGGAGGCGCTGCCGGCGATCGCCGAGGCCGTGGGGGATCGGATCGACGTCCTCGTGGACGGCGGGATCCGCCGGGGGACGGACGTCCTGAAGGCGCTCGCGCTCGGCGCCCGGGCCGTGATGGTCGGCCGCCCGGTCATCTGGGGCCTCGCGGCCGACGGCGAAGCCGGGGTGCGGGCCGTGCTGGACCTGCTGACCTCGGAGTTCGACATCGCCCTGGCCCTCTCAGGGGTGCCACGCGCCTCCGAGCTCAGCCCGGATTGCGTCCAGAGTCGCGGCTAGCCAGCCGCGCGAAGTCGTCTAGACCTTCTCGACGTTCGCGGCTCGGGGCCCCTTCTCGCCGGCCTCAGTCTCGTAAGAGACCTTGGCGCCCTCGTCCAAAGAGCGATAGCCGTCGCCGACTATCGAACTGTGGTGGACGAAGACATCCTGCGAGCCGTCATCGGGTGTGATGAACCCGAAGCCCTTCTCGTCGCTGAACCACTTCACTGTCCCGGTTGGCATAGGTGCGGCACCGTAGCAGCCGCCGCGGGCTGTTGCTGCATCGAGGGGCGGGTCGGATGGCACCAACCGTCAGGTCGAGCGGCGGGCCGCCGGTGGCCCGCCTGGAGGAATCGCCACTAGACCGCGCAGGTGCCCACTGATCCCGAGCCCCGCGGTGAGCTCCCGACGCAGGGAGCGTCGCTCCGCCGGGGTGGGGGGGCGGTGGTGGCCGGGGGCGTAGCGCGCCGCCCGCAGCCGCGCCGCGTAGCCGGAGGATTTTGGCCCCGCGACCACCCGAAGCCGTTGCTCGAGAGCCAGCAGGGTCGTCCCGCCAGCGCGGTGCGAACGCAGGCGGGCCAGGGCCGAGTCGAGCTCGGCGAGCAGGGCATCGTTGAGCTCGGTCGGGGGCATCGACCGATTACGGCGAAGCCGCGCGCTCGCGATCAAGACCCCGCCCAGCGCGAGCAGGGTCACCGCCCCCAGCGGCAGGAGCCACGCGAGGGAGGAGGATGAGCTCTGCGTCGGCTGCCCGGTGCGCCGCAGCTTCACCCGGTCGCCCGTCTGGGCCTGGACCGCCGTCCCGGGCGGCGCTCACCCGGGGCGGGCCCAGGCCGAGGCCGATCGCCTGAGAGCGGGCCGGTGCCGCCGCGGGGGTTGGATCGAATGGCACCCAGCCGATGTCGTTGAAGTAGACCTCGACCCATGAGTGCGCGTCGAAGTCGCGCACCGTGTACGTGCCGGACTGAATGGACGCTCCGGGGCTGAAGCCCGACGCCACCCGGGCGGGGATCCCGACCATCCTCAGCATCAGCGCCATCGCGCCCGAGAACTGCTGGCAGTAGCCGAGCCGGTCGCGGAGCAGGAAGGCGCGCAGGGGCAGCTGGCGCGAGGGTGGGGTCTCGCTGTAGGTGTAGTTGGAGCGCAGATGGCTCTCCAGCATCTGAACTGCCTCGAGCGGCGTTCGAGCCCCCGCCGTCACCGTGCGGGCCAGCCGGTAGACGCCGCGGTAGGGCGAGGCCGCGAGGATCGGGTCCGCCTTCCCCGGCCCGCCCGATCGCCAGAAGGGCACCACCTGATCGACCGCGGCGCCCTCCTCGTCGCCGGGCGGGAACCCTGGCCTGAGGGGAACCGTGACGAGCGTGTACGGGGCCAGGGCGCCCGGGTACCTGCGAGGCGCGCGACGCATCTGGTCGACGCTCGGGTGGGGCATGTAGGCCCGCACCGCGTACGTGTCGCCGCTTCCCAGCGGATCATCGGTGGGCAGGGCGAGGCCACCCTGAATCTGCGCTGCCCCGTCGAGTCCCTGCAGGCCGAGCGGCGTTCCCGCTCCGACGACCATCCGGCTGTCCAGACCCTTGATGCTGAACGTGAGGCTGTGAATCCAGTCGCGGTTGAGCGGCATCGTCTGCGGGCTGAAGCGCGAGCTCGTGGGGCTGCGGGGCAGCTCAACCGCGTCGTTGCCGTCGGTGGTGGATTGGAGCCAGCTATAGCCGTTGAACTGGTCCAGCGACACGGCGCGCCAGTAGTGAGGGGCGTCGCTCTTGACCTCGAAGAGCGTCTGACCGGTCCGGGTCCAGTCGAGTGGGCCATAGGAGTGGTTCCAGTCGAACGACTCGCCTCGGGACGCGGACCAACTCCAATCCCAGTTGCGATAGTCCAGCCACGGTTCCTCGGCGTCGAGCTGACCCGCCAGAGGCAGAGCGAGGGCCCCGGCGGCCAGGATGAGAGCCGCGGAGGCGAGCGCTTCGCGCCGGCCGAGCCCAGGCAGCCACAGCCATGCCGCGATCAGGATGAGCAGCACCAGGCCGTGGAGAAGCGGTGCCCCCGGGGGGCTGACCGTTGCCCCGACCGCATAGGTCGCCACGAGAGCGATCAGGGCCATCGTGCGGAGCACGGACCCGGCCCGGCGCGCCGGCCAAAAGGCGAGTGCCGCCGCGAGCCCGACAGCGAGCGGCATGCCGACAAGAATCACCAGGCGCGACCACCCGGCACCGCGGTACGGATAGGTGAGCCCGCCAAGCCCCTGAAGCCCGCTGTCCAGCTGCGCACCGAGAACATCCCAGTTTCCCGGCACGAGAAGCTTGGCGGGAAGCCCGATCGCGACCGCGGCGGTGGACGTGGCCAGGATCGCCGTCGCCAGCGCCCAACCCCAGGCGGCGACTCCGGCGACGCGCCGACCGAGCCACGCCATGGCGGCCGCTCCCGCGACGAGGATGAGTACGGCGAGGACGGCCCGACCGCGCGGCGGATCGGCGACCAGCCCAAGCCAGCCGGTCGCCGCGTAGCTCGCCAGCCCCGCGAACGCGATCAGCCGCAGGGTCGTCGGGTCCCTCGCCCGCGACGCCAGGGTCCGCCGGGTTGGGACCCTCGCGATCGAGCCGCGACCGCCCACCGGACGCTTCAGCGATTGGGCCGCGGCGCCCGCGCTCATGCCGCGCTCGCCTTCACAGCCCTCGCACGCCGGCGGACCGCGCCGAGTGGCTGCCCGTGGCAACCCGCCACGGTGAACGCGGTCTCGACGCCCGGCACGGGGAACGGGCCGACGAGGTAGCACGGCGCCCCCGCCGGCCCACGCGGCCTCGTCGGAGGATCGGTGGCGGGGGTCACCCAGAAGATCACCTGGCGGTCGCCCGAGGCCGCCTGCGGAGCGGGCCGTGGCCCGCCGCCCTGGACCATTGCCAGCCGAGCGTGCGCCTGCGGCCAGGCGTGCAGCTGGGGATCGATCGGCCGCGCGCCACGCTCGCCACTCAGCAGAAGCGCGCAACCACGCGCCCGCGCCAGGTGCACGCACAGCGACGCCGTCGCGCGCACCGCGCGGTCGAGCGCCTCGGAGTCGGTGGCATCGCTCGAGTCCAGCACGACCAGGGGCGAGGAATCGCCTCCGGCGACGAGACGGTGCTCGACCATCTCCCCGCTGCGCGCGACCGTCGGCCAGTGGATGTGCGACGCGGGGCTGCCGTGACGGTAGGGGCGCAGGCCGTCGATCTCGAAGTCGATCGGCCGTGTCCCGATCCCGGCCGCCCCGAGCCCGTCGAGGCCGTCGAGGATGGCGTCCCGCCTTCCGCCTCCGCCGTCCTCGCGCAGGCGGACCGGCTCGATGCGCGGCAGGACGAGCACCTGACTCGCCTGCCTGCCTGGAATCTCGGTCGTCTGGAGTCCCAACGGATCGGCCAGCACGAGCGTCGCGGGAGCCACGTCCCGCCGGCCGCGCCGCAGCGATCTCAGCTCCAGCCGAGCGCGCATCGGCGAGCCCGCGATCGCCGCAGGGCCGTTTGCCAGCGGATGCTCCACCCGCCCGCCCGGCAGCGGGATCGGGCCGGCGCGAATTTGCACGTCCAGCCGGTAGGGATCCCCCTCGACGATCGTCCACGGGCCGGGAAGCCGCTCGAGCTCGGCACGCCGCCCCGCGAGGCGCACCCAAACTCGAGCGCTCGCCGCGAGCAGCGCGAGCGCAAGTCCGGGGACGTAGAGCGATGGCGAATCGAACGCGGCCCCCGCGAGCACGAACGTCGCCGCGAGGACGAGCGTTGCGCGGGCCGTCAGCATCGACTACAGCGCCGGAACCTGCTGCAGCGCGTCGGCGACCACCACCCGCCGATCCTCCTTGGTGGCTCCGGGGGCGAGCAGGAGTCGATGCCGGAGGATCGACGGGGCAAGCGCCTGAACGTCATCGGGCAGGGCGTGATCGCGGCCCTCGAGCGCGGCCAGCGCCTTGGCCGCGCGGAACAGCTGGAGCGCTGCGCGAGGGCTCGCGCCGAGCTCCACCCTGGGGTCTCGCCGCGTGGCCTCACATAGCGCCACCACGTACCGCCGCAGGGCCTCCGAGCCGTGAACGTCCGCGGCCGCGGCCTGTGAGGCGAGCACCGAGCCCGTGTCGGCGACCGGCTCGAGGTCGAGCACGAGGTCGTGCCCAGCGTGTGCGGCGAGCATGTCGGCCTCGTCGTCGGCGTCGGGATAGCCCAGCGCGAGCTGCACCATGAAGCGGTCGAGCTGGGCCTCGGGCAGGGGGTAGGTGCCCTCGTACTCGATCGGGTTCTGGGTTGCGATGACGAGGAATGGTCGGGCGAGCTCGTGGGCCTGGCTGTCGACGGTCACGTGCCGCTCCTGCATGCACTCGAGCAGGCCCGACTGGGTCTTCGGCGAGGTGCGGTTGATCTCGTCGATGAGGACCACGTTCGCGAACACGGGACCCGGGTGGAATTCGAACCGCGCCTCCCGCTGATTGAAGACGTTGGTGCCGATCACGTCCGCCGGCAGCAGATCGACGGTGCCCTGGACCCGGGCGTATTCGGCGGCCAGCGACTGGGCGAGCGCACGAGCGAGCGCCGTCTTGCCGACCCCCGGGTAGTCCTCAATCAGCACGTGCCCCTCGGCCAGGAGCGCCACCAGGAGGTCCCTGATGACCTCGTCGCGGACCTTCACGGCGTGCTGGATGTTGGCCCGCAGCTTGGCCCCAACCTCCGCTACCGCGAGGGGATCAAGTTTCGGTAGCGTCGCCACTCCCTCATGGTACGGGCGGTTCCCCGGTTCGGGTTCAGCAACGGCGCTCGATTAGGCCTCGAGCGCCTCGGCGAGGGCGGCGTGGCCGTTGCGCAACACCGGCTCGCCGTGCGAGACGAGCACGGTCTCGATCGGCAGCTCCAGCAGGGGGCGAAGCCGGTCGCGGAGCGCCGGGATTCCGATCCCGCTCGGCAGGTATCGCAGCCAGGACTCGGGACACAACCGCAGCCCGCCACCGGCCCGTCCGATGATCCGGTCGCCGGGGACGAGCGCGCGGTGCTGGGAGAGCCAGAAGATCGTCTCGCCGGCATCCCGGATGGGAAACGATTCGATGCCGGCGGGCAGCGAGCTCTTGGCGCGCGAAATGGAGGCGTCGTAGCGGTCGGCGAGCATCGCGCGACTGCGGCGGTGCCACTTGATCGTGGTCAGGATCGCCACCGGGAGGCGGCGGTCACGAACCCGGCGGTCGAGTCGCCGCAGCAGGCGGCCATCGTCATCCGGAATCAGAGGGTCGATGAGGACCGTCGCGTTGGGCGTCTCGCAGAGAAGGCAGCCCACCTCGCGCGGCCAGTCGGCGGCGCTCTCGGAGCGGGCATCGGGGCTCCACTCGGGGTGCGGAACGCTCCAGCGCCAAAGCCCGCGGCGGATCTCATGAAGCGCGGTCATCGCCCCACAGCCTAGGAGGGCGCCCGACACCGAAGCATGTAACATCGATTCGTGTAACAATGGTGTCCCCGATGGACGCGTCGACCTCCCAGCAGGCGGCAGAGCAGGCCGCGAGCGCCGTCAACGGCGCCGGCGATCAGGACGCCGTTTTCAGCCTCGAGCTGAGCGAGGACCAGCGCGACCTACGGGACTGGGTCCATGGCTTCGCGGAGCAGGTTGTTCGACCCGCCGCCCACGAATGGGACGAGCGCGAGGAGACGCCCTGGCCCGTGATCTCCGAGGCGGCGAAGATCGGCCTGTACGGCTTCGAGGGTCTCGCGCAGTTCTGGATGGACCCGAGCGGCCTCACGATGCCCATCGTCAACGAGGAGCTCTTCTGGGGAGACGCCGGCATCGGGATGTCGATCATGGGCACCACGCTGGCCGTCGCGGCGATCTACTCGTCGGGGACCCCCGACCAGCTGGTCGAGTGGGTGCCGCAGTGCTTCGGCGCGGCCGACGAGCCCGCGGTGGCCGCCTTCTGCTCCTCGGAGCCCGACGCCGGGTCCGACGTCTCGGCTATCCGCACGTCCGCTCGATACGACGAGGCGACCGACGAATGGGTCCTGAACGGGCAGAAGGCGTGGGCGACCAACGGCGGGATCGCCGAGGTCCACGTGGTGATCGCGAGCATCGATCGCGAGCTTGGCTCGCGCGGCCATGCCGCCTTCGTCGTCCCGCCCGGCGCCAAGGGCCTGGAGCAGGGCGCGAAGGTGAAGAAGCATGGCCTGCGCGCATCCCACACCGCGGACGTCCACCTCGATGACTGCCGCGTTCCCGGAGCCTGTCTCCTGGGCGGGAAGGAGAAGCTCGACGAGCGCATCGCCCGGGCCCGGGAGGGCCAGGGCTCCCGCGGTCAGGCGGCGATGAAGACGTTCGAGGTATCGCGTCCGACCGTCGGCTCGCAGGCGGTGGGGATCGCCCGGGCCGCCTACGAGTACGCACTCGAGTACGCGAAGGAACGCGTTCAGTTCGGACGCCCCATCATCGAGAACCAGGCAATCGCGTTCGCGCTCGCGGACATGAAGATGGAGATCGATGCGGCTCGGCTGCTCGTCTGGCGAGCCGCCTGGATGGGGCGCACGGGAAAGGACTTCGACGCGGCCGAGGGATCGATGTCGAAGCTGAAGGCCGGCGAGGTCGCCGTCTGGGCGACGGAGCGGGCGATCCAGATCCTGGGCGGGAACGGCTACACGCGCGAGTACCCGGTGGAGCGGATGCACCGCGATGCCAAGATCTACACGATCTTCGAGGGCACCTCGGAGATCCAGCGGCTGGTCATCTCCCGAGCGATCTCAGGAGCGCGGATTCAATGAGCGAGGAGGACACGGTGAGCGATGCGCCACAGGTGACGGACCAGGTCGATCTTTCGTCGGTCGACCCAGAACAGACGGCTCGGATGATCGCGCAGCTCAGCGACGAGCAGCTGCGCGAGGGTCTGAGCGGCCCGCAGCGCGAGGCGATCCTCGCCGAGGTGTTCGCGCGAATGGGGGAGCACTTCAAGCCCGGTAGCGCTCACGGCGTGGACGCCGTGGTCCACTGGAAGATCACCGGCCGCCCCGACGGAGGCTACGACCACTGGGAGATCGTCATGCGCGATCGCGAGTGCACGACGACCAACGAGCCTCAACACGCGGAGGCGCGCGCCACCCTGACCTTGGACGCGGTGGACTTCATGAGGCTGGTCACCGGAAACGCCGCCGGCCCGACGCTGTTCATGAGCGGCAAGCTGAAGATCGAGGGTGATCTCATGTTCACCACCCAGATCCAGTCGATGTTCAGAATCCCCAGCTGAGCCCCAAAGCAGTACGGTGTGCATAGGGACACCGAGCGCGGGCCAGGCCCGGCCAGAGTCTCGGTCGGACCTAGGAGAACACAAGTGCCCATCTCAAAGCAGGCTGTTGCTGGCCAGGTCGGGAGCCCCCCGGCGCTGGTGCAGCCCGTCGAGCACGAAACCGCGGACCGCATCATCACGGGGCTGGTCACGGCGATCCCGTTCCTGCTCTTGGTCGTCGCCGCCTGGCAGGTGTGGGACGAGGCGCTTCACTGGCGCGACCTGGCGATCCTCGGCGCGGCGTACCTCGTCACGGGCCTCGGGGTCACCGTCGGATTCCATCGCCTGCTGACCCACCGCAGCTTCAAGACGAGCCCGGCTATGCGGGGCATCCTGGCGGCGCTGGGCTCCTCCGCCATCGAGGGGCCGGTGATCTCGTGGGTGGCCGACCATCGCAAGCATCACGCCTTCTCGGACGAGCACGGCGACCCCCACAGCCCACACGTCGGGCACGGTGGAGGGTGGATCGGGACGCTCCGTGGCCTCTTTCACGCGCACATGGGCTGGCTTTTCATTCACACGGAGCGCGGCTCCAAGCGGCGCTTCGCGCCCGACCTGATCGAGGACCCGGTGATCAAGGCCGTCGACCGCACCTTCCTGCTCTGGGCGGTGATGGGCCTCGCGATCCCCTTCGCGGTGGGCTATGCGATCGGGGGGACCCTGGTGGCCGGGCTCACGGCCCTGCTCTGGGGTGGGGCGGTGCGCGTCTTCATCGTCCACCACGTCACGTACAGCATCAACTCCATCTGCCACGTGTTCGGACGGCGCCCGTTCGCTACCACGGACGAATCCCGAAACGTTTTCTGGCTCGCCCTTCCGACCTTCGGTGAGGCGTGGCACAACAACCATCACGCCTTCCCCACCTCGGCGGCGCACGGGATGCGGCGCTGGCAGCTCGATCCGTCCGCATCGGTGATCTGGGTCTTGGAGCGGCTCGGCCTCGTGTGGGACGTGGTCAGGATCAGCCCGGAGCGGCAGGCCGCCAAGGCGGCGGCCTAGCCGGACTCCCGCCGGGCGCCCCCTTCGGGCTGCTCGAGCCGCGGCCCTCCGCCTTCCTCGCCGCGCCATCAGGGAAAGTCATCGAGTGGCGCCTTAGTGCGCTTCAGGCCAACTAACCCGCCACTCGACGGAAAGAGGGCGGGCCACGGCCCGACCCGCTGTTAGACGCCCGCTCCGCGAGTTCCGGTCGCTCCTCCACGTTACTTACCTGGAACGTGCTGCGGACCTACTTGAAACCCGGTAACGCACAGCAGCAAGGCCCTGGAACGGGCGATTGGTGGACGTTACGGTGAACTTGGTGCCCCTGCAAGCGACTCTCCCATTGCGTCTGCGTCGCGGCAGCAGGCGACTGGAGCACGAGCGGCAGGTCCGCGCCGCCGAGGTGAGGCGCGTTCAGCTCGAGCGCGACTACCGCTACCTCGAGCGTCGCATGGCGGACCGCCTACGAGCGTCCAGCCCGGATCCAGTCGTGATTAAAGTCCGCGGCGCCAGCGGCCGATAGACCGTCTGCACATCCATGCTGCGAGGGCATCAAAAGGCCCTCGCGGGGCACCTCCCATGTAGAAGCGGGGCGCTGGGCGAGCGCCCCGCTTCGCTTTCCATGATCAGTCGAGCGGCTGGCGTCCGCGGAACCCGGATTCGAGCTCGTGCCACCAGGACACCTGCTCCTCTCCGAGCTCCCAGCAGAGATAGATCTCCTCGCCGTCGCGGAGGGCCGGAAAGTCGATCAGGCCCCGATCGATGTCGCGGACCACGATCCCGGATCCCTGCACGGCTCCCAGCAGGGTGCGCACCTCGAGGAACGCCTCGCCGACCTGGCGCCCGAGGGCGCCCCCGCCGTTCGCGGGCGCCGCATCGGCGAGCAGGGCGTGGGCCTCGGCATCCGTCAGCAGCTCGGTGGCCTCGCGCAACTCGCGAAGCAGGGGCCGCAGGCCCTCGAGCAGCGCGTTGGCCTCCTCGACCGTGAAGTGGCGCTCGTGGATCAAGTTCGCACGAGGGCGGTGACCCGGCGAAGGGCCGCCGCCGACAGGTCCGGGCGCGAGATGGGTCCCTCCCCGGAGCGGGTCTCCTCCACGCGGGCCTCGGGCATCAGCGTCCCGATCAGCTTTCTTCGCGCTTCGGCGGACGGCAGCCATGGACCGGCGACATCCGGGGCGGAGAACACCCACAGGCGCGGCCCGACCGCCTTGGCCGCGGTGGTGGGATCGTCCTCGACCCACGCATGGACCCGAGCGATGGCCGCCTCCTGGGGGCAGTATTCGACCTGGTCCGCGACCCGCTCTCGCACCTCGGGTTCCGACATCTGGGGGTTGGTGGACGTGAGCAGGTTGCGCAGGGCTCCTCGATAGTCGCTCTCGAGCATCTTCAGGAAGGCGTCGACGACCGCCTCGGAGGCCACCAGGCCCTCGCCGCCCAGCACGTGCTCGCGGGCAAGCGGCCCGGCCCCGAAGGCGACCACCGCCGCGACGAGGTCCGGTCGGCGGGCAGCGAGATGCACCGCGACGTTGGCGCCGTTGACCACGCTGAGGATCGTCGCCGGGCCGCTCCACTCGCTCCAGCACGGCCTCGAAGTCCCCACAGTCCGTCTCTGTGTCGTAGGGACCGCTTCGCGTGGACCCTCCGGTGCCGCGCGCATCCCAGGTCACGATCCGATGGTCGTGCGATAGGTCTGCGAACAGATCCCGGTACACGGAGGGATTGCCCGACCAATAGGGAGCCATGACGATCGGCGGTCCCTCGCCGCGTCTCCTGCGATCTGGAGCCGGACCCCGTCGGGACGTTCGAGCTGGGCCATGTCAGGCTCGCGCAGACGCGTGCGGCCACGGTGACCTCTCGGACGACCGCCGCGGTCAGGTCGGGGCGGCTGATGATGCCGTCCTCGATCCTCTCCACGTGGGCGGACGGGGAAGAGGCGCCCGGGCGAGGCGCACTCCCTGCGTCGCCGACCGGGAACCAGCCCTCCGCCCATCTCGTCTGCGTAGAGGAGCCAGAGCCGGTCCCCGCACCGGCGCCCGTACTCGCTTGCGTCGTCGTCCGCCCAGGCGCGCAACCGTTCCACTGCGCAGTCCTGGGGCTGGTACTCGACCTGGTGGCGAACTCGCTCCCGCACCTCGTCCTCGCTCATCTGCGGGTTCCCTCCGGCGGCGAGCGAGCGCACCGCGCCGCGGTAGTCGGTCTCGGCCATGCTGAGGAAGGCGTCGACCACGGTCTCCGAGGCGACCATCGCGTCCGTGCCCCTCAGCGCCCTGCGCCCTGCGGGGTTCCCGCCGGGGACGACAAGGGTGGGCACCAGGTCGGGCCGTTTGGCGGCCACCCGAACCGCGCGGTTGGTGGCGTCGGCCAGCGCGACGACGACCGCCGATCCGCCCCCTGTCTCGATTACCGCCTCGAGGTCGCCTGCGCCGGTCTCCATGTCATAGGGCCCGCGGCGGGTCGACGCGCCCGGTCCCCCGGTCGTCGTAGCGCACGACCCGGTGATCGGTCTCGAGCTCCGCGATCGAGCGGATCGAAGACCGTCGGGTATGAGATGCAGTAGGGGGCCAGGACGACCAGCGGGCCGGAGCCCCGCTCCTCCCAGTGGATCTCGATTCCGTTGTCTCGCGCGAGCGTCGGCACCGGCCTGAATTATCGCGGTCGCCGCAGCTCGAAGGGATGAGCGCGCCTCGGGCGGGTAGCTGTTAGGATGGGCGGCCACAGTGGCCGTATCGAGCGAAATCCAAGGAGGACCCATGGCCCAGGTAGCCGGTGCAGACGTGCGACATCATGGCCGAGCAGAACCGATCCGAGCGCGAGGGGATCGTCGAGATGCTTCAGCGCGCGTACTGGATGGAGATCGAGACGGTGATGAGCTACATCGCCAACTCGGTCAACCCCGACGGCGTCCGGGCGCAGGAGATCAAGGAATCGCTGGCGGAGGACATCCAGGAGGAGCTGGGCCATGCACAGCAGTTCGCCGAGCGCATCAAGGAGCTCTACGGGGTCGTGCCGGGCTCGGAGGAGTTCGCCGCCGAGCAGTCCTACCTTCAGCCCCCCTCGCAGCAGATCGACGTCGTGCACGTGGTCAAGGGCGTGATCGAGGCCGAGAGGGGCGCGATCGAGTACTACAGCCGGATCATCGAGGTCACCGACCAGATCGATCCGGTGACGAACGACATGGTGATCGCCATCCTCCACGACGAGCAGGGCCACCTGCGCCTCTTCGAGGGCTTCCTGCGCGAGTACGAGGCGGAGGGGCTCGCCTGACGGCTCGCCTACCGCCTGAATAAATCCGCCGCCTCCTCGTCTCCCGGCACTGAGCATCCTGCCCTCGCCTGCGGCTCGGGCACTTCCCTTGTGCTCCCGACTCCGGGGGCGGCGGGTTTGGGCGAGGACGGGTTTCTGGTGGGACGGGTTTTTCAGGCCGGGATGTAGTTCGCGGGCGAGCTCCGCCAGGTGGTGGACGCCGTAGCGGTCGGCGCCGGCGGCGGCGCTTTCGAGCGCCTCCCGGGCCTCGGCGGGGTCCGACTCGGCCAGGATCCGTCCACGCAGGTAGTCACAGCGAGCGGCGTCCAGGGGGCGCCCCAGCGCCTGCCATGCGTCGCGGGCCTCGGTTAGGGCGCTGCTCGCCTCGGCGGGGTCGTCGGCCACCGCTCCACGGGCCTCTAGGCTGGCCGCCTTCCCGACCGGGTATCGCAGGCGGTCGGCGAGCCGCCCCGCCTCGTCGGCCGCCTCGCGAGCGGCGTCCTTCCGTCCCGCCAGCGCCAGGTTGACGGCGCGCGCCGAGATCGCCTCGACCGACTGGGCGACGAGGCCGGCGCGCTCGCAGAGGTCCAGGGCCCTGGCGAGCTCGGTGTCGGCGTCCGCGTGGTCGCCGCGCTGCCGCAGCGAGGCGGCCAGCCAGTAGAGCGACTGGAAGGCGACCTCGGAGCGACCCACCTGCTCCGCCAGCTCGGCCGCGCGCCGCAGGCCCTTGGCCGACTCGTCGAAGTCGCCCTCCCGCCAGCGCAACATGCCGCGCATCATGTAGGGGAAGCAGAGCTTTCCGGTGAGGCCCTCGCGCTCCGCGAGGCTCCCCGACGCCTCCGCCTCGGTCGACACCGTCTCCCAGTCGCCGCTGTGCGCCGCAAGCTGGGCGAGCGCGGCGTGCAGCTCCACCTTCGACGGCAGGTCGCCGGTCTGCTCGGCGAGCTCGAGCGCCTCCGTATAGGCGGCACCGGCGCCCTCGTAGTCGGCCTCGGAGACCTCCAGGTGGTACCCGAGGGTGAGCAGGGCCCGCACCGCCTCGGCGGGGTCGGACTCTCGCGCCAGCTCGACCGAGCGCTCGAGGTTCTGCCGGGCGCGCTCGGAGTCGCCGATCCGGCCGAAGACGCGGCCGAAGATCCCGTGCGCCCGGCTCGCCGCCGCGGCCTCGCCGAGTCGCTCGGCGAGGCGCAACGCCTTCTCCGACGCATAGATCGCGAGCATGTTGTCCCCGGTGTGCATGTAGAGCGACGCCGCCTCCTCGTACAGACGGACCAGCTCCAGGCAGGGCGGGCCGTCCTTGAGGAGGTCGATCCCCTTCTGGTAGTGCTCGATCGAGCCCTCGCGGTCGCCCTTGTGCCACAGCCCGGCGCCGATCTTGCGGTGGAGGTCGCCGACCCGGGCCAGGTCCTCCTGGCGCCGGTGGTAGTCCAGGCACTGCTGCCAGACCTCGGTCGCCTGGTCGACTCGCCCGAGCCGAAGCGCCACGTCGCCCAGCTTCTCGGCGATTCGGGCCCGGGTCGCCGGCTCGAGCTCGCGCCGCAGCGAGAGCGCCGTCTCGTAGTGGCTCAGCGCCTCCAAGATTGGAGTAGAGGGAGGCGGCCGCGTCGCCCGCCGCCTCGAGCGCGGCCAGCGCCTTGTGGTTGATCTGCTCCAGCTCGCTCTGCCCGACGTCGGCGTCGGCGCCGAGCGCCGCGGCGCGGCCGTAGTGGTCCGCAACCATCGCCACGACGCCCTCGGATCGATCAGCGGCCCTCTCCTCGATGAAGGCGCCAACCTGGGCGTGCTTTCGCGCCCGAACCGACTTCGGCAGGGTCGAGTAGGCGACATCGCGGATCAGCACGTGCTTGAACGCGTACTCGTGCTCCCCGGCGAGCCGGCTGCCGGCGCTGGAGACCACCAGGTCCTTCTCCTGAAGGGCGGCCAGCGCGTGCTCGAGGTCGATTCCCTCCTCGTCCTCGACTCCGGCGAGCGAGCCCTCCCAGAAGGTCTGCCCGACGACCGACGCGTGCTGCAGAACCCGCCGCTCCTCTGCCGAGAGCGAGTCGAGGCGGGCGGCCAGCACGGCGTGCACGGTCTCCGGGAGCGTCTGGACGTCCTTCGAGCCCTCCTCTCGGATCCGGTTGACCATCTCCTCCGCGAACAGCGGGTTGCCGGCCGAGCGCGCGGCCACCTGCGGGACCAGGTCGGTTCCTTGGCCGTTCGCTCCGGCGCCGTTGCCGCCGGGAAGCAGGGCCGAGACCAACTCGCGCGTCTCGTCCTGGGTCAGGGGTTCGAGGGCGATCGTGGTGGCGTTGCGCCGGCCGCCGCCCCACCCGGGGCGCCGGTCGAGGAGCTCATCGCGAGCCATGCAGGCGATCAGCGCCGGCCCCCGAACCCACCGCGCCAGATACTCGATCAGGTCGAGCATCCCCTCGTCGGCCCAGTGGATGTCCTCGATCGCGATCACGACGGGCCAGCGGTGAGAGGCGGCCTCCACCAGCGAACGCACCGCCGAGAACAGCCGGTCGCGCATCTGCTGAGGGTCCTCAGCGTCGTGGACTCCGGTGGTCGTCGCGTGCTCCGGCGGCGGCTCGATGCCGAGCGGACGCGCGATCGTGGCCGCCAGCCGGGCCGGCGGCTCGTCGGTCTCGTCGTTTGAGATGACGGCCTCGATGCCGTTGAGGAGCTTCGTCCAAGCCAGCTCGGAGTCGTCGGTGTCGACGATCTCGAACTGGTCACGGATGATCTCCCCGAGCGCCCAGTAGGCGAGCCCGGCCCCGTAGGCGGGACAGCGTCCGACCCTGAAGGCGGCCTTCTGCTCGCGGTCGGCGATCTGCATCGAGAGCTCGCGCAAAAGCCGGGACTTTCCCACCCCGGCCTGGCCGATCACCGTCACGAGGTGGGGACGGCCCTCGCGCACGACCCGATCGAACATCGAGACCAGCAGCGCCGACTCGTCCTCGCGGCCGATCAACGGCGCGGCGACGCGCGAGCCGCGAGTCCCCGTGCCGGAGACCAGCAGCCGGACCGCTTCCCACGCGGCGACCGGTTCCGACTTGCCCTTGAGCTTCAGCGGCTCGAGCTCGTCGTACTCGATCTGGCCGCGGGTCAACCGGTGGGTGATCTCACCGACCGTCACGCTTCCCGGCCGCGCCGGCGCCCTGCAGCCGGGCCGCGACGTTGACCGCGTCGCCGATCACCGTGTAGCCGTCACCGACCTGACCGGCGAGCACGTCGCCCGAGTTGATGCCCACCCGCAGGGAGAAGCGGACGTCGTCATCGAGGTCGATCTCGTTGTTGATCTCCTCCATGGCGGCCTGCATGGCGATGCCGGCGCGCACGGCGCGCTCGGGGTCGTCCTCGTGGGCAACTGGGGCTCCGAAGACCGCCATGACGTTGTCGCCGATGTACTTGTCGACGGTGCCCCCGTAACGGACCACCTCCTGGCCGAGGCGCCGCATCGCCCGGTCGATGAACGACTTCACCGCCTCCGGATCCATGCGCTCGGCGACCGCCGTGTATCCCGAGAGGTCGGCGAACAGCACCGTGGCCTTGCGGCGCTCCTCGGGCAGGGCGCCGGCGGCGAGCGGGCCCCACGCCGGGGCCCCCTCGGGGAGCTGGCCTCCGAACAGCCCGCCGCGCAGGCTCTGGTTGAGCCGATCGGAGCCGGCGGAGCCGCGGGCGGTGTGGCCTGCGGCGGAGCCGCGCCCTCAAAGGCGGCGCCGCACTCGATGCAGAACTTCGCCCCCGGCGGGCTCTCTGCTCCGCAGCCCGTGCAACGCGACGCCAGCCCGGCGCCGCACGACATGCAGAAGCGCGCCCGTTCGGGGTTCTGTGTGCCGCAACTCGGGCAGACCCCTCCAGCCACGTCACGAACGATACGTATTTCGGCGCGCGCCGCATATGTGGGATGCGTCACGTTGGGCGCCGACGTGCCAGATGGCGCCTGCTCGCGCGGACCGGTGCGTTGTTCCGCGATCAGTTCATCTATGGGCCTCGGCGCCCGGACGCCGCGCAGGGCGACTTGAGCCCGGGGGTTCGCCTAGGGCCCCCCTCGCCCGGCCACCTCTTGGCGCCCTAAGGGTGGCTTCATGAGGTTCCTGTACCCTGCCGCGACCCCGAACCCGAGCACGAGGGAGCACGCCTTGAGCCGCATCCGAACCCTGATCGCCGTGCTGGCGATCGCGATCCCCGTCCCAGTCGCCGTCGCCGCCTGCGGCAGCGAGAGCAGCAGCAATGACGAGGATCCACAGCAGGTCCTGAAGGAGACCTTCGACAACCCCACCAAGGTCACCAGCGGTCACCTGAACATCAGCCTCAGCGGCTCGGCCGAGGGCACGCAGTCCGGCAGCTTGACGGCGACCATCGACGGCCCGTTCCAGAGCGACGAGACCAGCCCGGACACCTTGCCTCAGCTCGACCTCGCCGCGAAGCTCAGCGCGTCGGGCGCCGGCCAGAGCTTCAGCTTCGACGGCAGCGTGATCACCACCGAGGACAACGCCTACGTCGAGTACCAGGATCAGGCCTACGAGGTGGGCACGGCGATCTTCAAGCGGTTCACGCAGGCGTACCAGCAGTCGGCCAGCAAGGCGCAGGCCGAGGGCGGACAGAACGCCTCAACGATCTTCAAGCGGTTCGGGGTGGATCCGACGACCTGGCTGACGAATCTCTCCAACGAGGGCACCACGGACGTCGAGGGCACCGACACGATCCACGTCCACGGCGACGCGAACGTGCCGCAGATCCTCTCGGACATCCAGAAGATCGCCCAGAACGCCGGCGAGCGATCAGGGCCTGACGCCGGATCAGGTCGACCAGGTCGAGTCCGCGGTCAAGACCGCGAGCCTCGACGTCTACTCGGGCACGGACGACAAGGTGTTGCGCAAGCTGGCGCTCACCCTGGCGATCGAACCGCCGGCGAGCGCGAATTCGCCGGTTTCGAGCGTCGACGTCGACTTCTCGGTCACCCTGAGCGACGTCAACGAGCCCCAGACGATCACGGCGCCCACGGACACGAAGCCGCTGCGGGACCTCGTCCAGGCGCTCCAGGGCGGCGGGCTGGGGCCGCTGGGCGCGCTGGGCGGTTGACCGCCACGCGATAGCCGTCGGGCAGGCCGGCGCGACGTCTAGGCCGACACGGGCTCGACGTCGAAGTTCCGCTCGTAGAGCTCGGCCAGGTGGGCGAGCTCGTCCTCCGAGAGCTCGGGGACCTGGGCGGCCCCCGCATACTCGCGCAGCTCGGCCTCGTTCGTGATCGTCGGGATCACCACCGCCATCTGGGGCTGGGCGAGGATGAACCGAAGCGCCGCCTGCGCCATCGTGCGGCCCGTGCCGGGCTCGCACAGGAAGCGGATGCGATCGATCTTCTGCAGCCCGTCGACCAGCCACTCGCGGGGGCGATGGCGTCGGTGGTCGCCCTGGCCGAAGGTGGTTTCCGGGGTCAGGTTGTCGTCGAGCAGGCCGGATGACGTCGGGACCCTGGCCATCAGGCCGACGCCGTGCTCGGTGGCCGCGGCCATGAACGCACGGCCCGGGTCCTGCTCGAGCAGGTTGTAGACGGTCTGGAGGGAGGCGATGTGGCGGCTCTCGATCGCCAGATCGCCCTCTTCGCGCCAGCCGATCGCGGGGCCGAGCGCGACGCCGTAGTGGCGGATCTTGCCCTCGGCTTTGAGCGTCTCAAGCGTCTCGAAGCAGTCGTCGGAGCGGATCGCGTCCATGCGTGGGTTGTGGAGCTGGTAGAGGTCGATGCGGTCCGTCCCGAGGCGGCGGAGGCTCGCCTCGAGCGCCTCGCGGATGAAGGCGCCGTCCCAGCGCTGAGGACGCTCGCCCTCGGAGTGCTCCCTGCGGCCCCGTTCGAGCACGTAGCCGAACTTGGTCGACAGCTGGATCCGGTCGCGATGGGGCGCGAGCACCCGGCCGACGAGCTCCTCGTTGGCGCCCTGGCCGTAGGCGTCGCCGGTCTCGAAGAAGGTGATGCCGAGGTCGAGCGCCTCCAGCAACAGGCGCTCGCCCGCGGACTGCTCGCTGACGTCGCCCCACCAGGTCGAGCCCAGGGCCCAGGTGCCGAAGCCGATCTCCGATGCCTCGAGGTCGGTGTCGCCGAAACGGCGCGTCCTCACCGGGCGGCAGTCTAGATCAGCCCTGCCGCGGGTCCGGTGAGCGACCCCGCGGACCCCAATAGGCTCCGCCGGCGCGATGGCGAGTGGCGGATCAAATCGAGGTGCGGGGGGCGCGCTTCCTCCTTACCGCGCAGGGCTGGCCATACCTCCTGGTTCCCTTCATTCCCGCTGGCGGTCGCGCTGGAGCTGGCCCACGCCTCGGCGGAGCCGATCTTCTTCACGGCGGCGCTGGGGATCGTCCCCACGGCTGCGCTGATGGGCCAAGCGACCGAGGAGCTTGCAGCGCGTTCCGGCCCGGGGATCGGCGGGCTGCTCAACGTCACCTTCGGCAACGCGCCCGAGCTGATCATCGCGCTGTTCGCCCTCGCCGAGGGGCTGCACGAGGTGGTCAAGGCCTCGATAGTCGGCTCGATCATCGGCAACGTGTTGCTCGTGCTCGGCGCCTCGATGCTGGTCGGGGGCATCGGCCGCCGGAGCCAGACGTTCAACGCCACCGCCGCCAGCGCGCAGTCGTCGATGCTGCTGCTCGCCGCCGCGGCGCTGATGATGCCGGCGATCTTCGAGCTCGTGGAGGGCAAGGGCTTGCCGAGCCCGACCGCCGAGCTGGTGAACTACGGCTCCACGGTCGAGAACCTCTCGCTCGCGGTGGCGATCGTTCTCATCGGCACCTACGTCGCCGGTCTCTTCTTCTCGCTGCGCACCCACCGCGACCTCTTCAACCCGCCATACGCCGAGCAGGAGGAGGAGGGCTTCGGCTGGAGCGTGCGGCGCTCGGTGCTGATGCTGTCCATCGCCGGGCTCGCGGTCGGGCTGATGTCGGAGATTCTGGTCGGCTCTATCAGCGAAGCCTCGGAGTCGGTGGGCCTGAGCGAGTTCTTCATCGGCGTGATCGTGGTCGCGATCGTCGGCAACGCCGCCGAGCACTGGGTCGCGGTCCTGGTCGCCTACAAGGACAAGATGGACCTGGCGGTCAACATCGCGATCGGCTCGGCCGCCCAGATCGCGCTGTTCGTCGCCCCCGTGCTGGTGATCGCGTCGTTCTTTATCGGCCCCGGGCCGCTGCCATTGGTCTTCAACGGCTTCGAGCTCGGCGCAATCCTGCTTGCGATCCTGATCGCCATCACGGTCACCAGCGACGGCGAGTCGAACTGGTTCGAGGGCGTGCAGCTGCTCGCGGTCTACACGATCGTCGGGATCGCCTTCTACTACGCGTGACGGTGCCCCCCCGCTTCGCCAGTGGGGCGCGCCTGATGGGCGACGCGCTGCTCCTCGCCCTCAGCTTCGCGGTGATCCTCGCCGGCGCGCTGCTGTTCACCACCGCGGTCGAGTGGGCGGGCCACCGGCTCGATCTCGCCGAGGGGGCCACGGGGAGCCTGCTTGCGGCGGTCGGCACAGCCATGCCGGAGACGCTGATTCCGATCGTCGCCATAGTCGGCGGCTCCGCCGGGGCGGATGACGTAGCCATCGGCGCCATCATCGGCGCACCCTTCCTGCTGGCCACGATCGCGATGGCCGTGGTCGGGATCTCGGCGCTCATCTATCGCGGACGCCGCCCTGAGGGCACCCGGCTACGCGCCGACGCGCAGGTGCTCGACCGCGACCTCGTCTTCTTCGGGCTCTTCTTCGCCGCCGGCCTGGGGCTGGGCTTGGGCGTGCCCGACGAAGTGCAGATCCCATGTGCCGTCGGATTCGTCCTCGCCTACGGTGTCTACGTTCGTCGCACGCTGCGTGGCGGCGGCGCGACCCAGGAGGCGGACACGTTGCAGCCGCTGCTGCTCGACTGGACCCCCGGCGACGCACCCGGCAACGGAGCGATCGCGCTCCAGTTCCTGCTCGGGCTCGGGGCGATGGTCGGAGGCGCCCACCTGTTCGTCGAGGAGCTCGTCACGGTTGCCGAGCAGCTCGGCACCGAGCCGCTGGTGCTCTCACTGATCCTGGCACCCCTCGCCACCGAGTTGCCCGAGAAGGCGAACAGCTTCTTCTGGGTGCGCCAGGGCAAGGACAGCCTGGCGTTGGGAAACATCACCGGGGCGATGGTCTTCCAGTCGACGATCCCGATCGCCTTCGGCCTCGCATTCGCGCAATGGGACCTCGACCACTACGCCGTCGTCTCCGCTGCGCTCGGCCTCGCCGGCGGCGGAGTCGCCTACTGGGCGCTGCGGCTGCGCGGGCGATTCGAGCCGCTGTCGATCGTCCTCTGGATCAGCCCTGTTCGCGGCCTTCATCGTCTACGTCGCGCTCGCCTGAAGCCCGGCTACTCGGGCCAGAAGTTCTCGGTCTTCTCGGTGCCGGCGTCCGGGTCGCGGCTCGAGAACAAGAGCAGCTGGGCGTCCTCGCCGGTGTCGTTGTGGACCGAGCGGAAGGCGTCGCCGCCGATCCGCACCGCGGTTTGCGGGCCGGCCTCGAAGACGTCATCGTCGATCTTGAAGGTGACCCGGCCGCGCGATGACGAAGTAGACCTCCTCCTGGCCGGGATGGCGGTGGCCATAGCTGCCGCGGCCGCCGGTCCCGGGCGGCATCGTCCGCCAGCTGAACGAAACCTGCTCGCAGCCGAGCGCATCCGAGTACCAGCGCATCTCGCCGAACCCGGGTAGTCGGCCATCCAGTCGGTCGCCTCCTCCCGCTTGCTGACGGCGTAGTTCGCCATCAGTCCTCGCGCCCCGGGTCCTGGGACTCGCCGTCCTCCTCGTCGTCGTCGGTCCCGTCGCCCTGCTCGAGCGCCGTCGCCGAGACCGATGCCCGCCGTGCCCCCGTGGTAGTGGGTCTGGAACTCCTCGAGGGCCTGGTCGAGGCTGTCCTCGTCGACCGGGGCGTCGTCGGAGACGCGCACCCAGTCCGACCCCTCGTAGGCCTCCATGTTGAAGATCTCCTGGTCGATCGAGGTCGAGTCGTCGACGATCACCACGATCTCGGTCTGGGGGTTGAAGTAGGTGCCGGGGCGGACCAGCATCTCGTCGACCTCCACCGTGCGGATGCTCCGTGTCCGGGTCGATGGCCACGCCCGATCCTATTACTGCGCAGGTGCGCCCGCTATTGGCCGAGGCTCTCGAGCTCGCGAGCTGGCGCTCGACCTCGCGGTCGACGTCGAGCGGCTCCTGCCCTGGCGCGAAGCCGGCGCTCGTTGCGGGCGACGACCAGCTGGCGCACCTCCTCGCGCCAGCTGGGGATCGGCGGCGAAGCGCCGGGCCCCGGCGGTTGGACGAGCAGCTTGGCGAGCTCCGCGTCGACGTCGAGCGGGGGCTCTCCGCGTGCACGCTGCCGGTAGGCCTTCGCCTCGAGCAGCTGGCGGATCTCGGCCTCGCGCGCCTTCGGCGAGGCCGAGACCGCGTCGTCGGACACCTGGTTGGGCAGGTCGCTGTCGAACTCGACTGCGAACTGGCCCTTGCCGATCTGCTGCAGGGCGTTGCCGGCTCCGAGCACGAAGCTCGCGAACGCCACCGGGATGGCGGCGATGACGACGATCAGGATCACGTCTCCCGTGCTGAGGCTGATCGCGACGGGCGCCACCACCCGCCTAGGGTAGCTGCCGATTTCGGTATCCTTCTTGCCGCCAGCTTGGTTGACTGACCAGTCAATCGGGTCACCGATTGACACGTCCCGAACGCAAAGGAGCGCCGCAGCCTTGGTTGACTTCACGCTGACCGACGAGCAGAAGGACCTGCGAGAGCTGGCCCACGACTTCGCCGAGAAGGAGATCCGGACCGTGGCCTGGGACTACGACCGCGACGGCACGTGGCCGCAGGAGATCATCGATAAGGCCTTCGACGTCGGTCTGATGAACGTCCACATCCCGGAGGCCTACGGGGGGCCGGGGCTCGACTACCTGTCCGGGTGCCTGATCGAGGAGGAGCTCGGCTGGGGCTGCTCCGGGATCGGCACGAGCCTGATGGCGAACGGGCTGGCGTCGGCGCCGCTCTTGATCGGCGGATCGGAGGAGACGAAGAAGAGGTACCTCGGGATGCTGACCGAGGGGCCGAAGCTCGCGTCCTTCTGCCTCACGGAGCCGGACGCCGGCTCGGACGTGAGCGGGATGAAGACCCGGGCGGTGAAGAAGGGCGACAAGTACGTCATCTCGGGCTCCAAGTGCTTCATCACCAACGGCGGCTACGCCGACTGGTTCACGGTCTACGCGAAGACCGATCCCGAGGCGGGGCACCGCGGGATCACGGCGTTCGTGGTCGATCGCGACGCCGGTGGGGTCACGGTCGACAAGAAGGAGGACAAGCTCGGCCAGCGCGCCTCGAACACGGCGACGATCTCGTTCGACGAGGTCGAGGTCCCGGCCGAGAACATGCTCGGCGACGAGAACCATGGGTTCAAGCTCGCGATGACGACCCTGGACCGCACCCGTCCCGCCGTCTCTTCGATGGCGGTCGGAATCGCCCGCGCGGCGTTCGAGTTTGCCGCCGAGTACTCGAAGGAGCGGGTCCAGTTCGGCGTCCCGATCGCGATGCATCAGGCGGTCGCTTTCATGATCGCCGACATGGCAACCAAGATCGAGGCGTCACGCCTTCTGGTCTGGGAGTCGGCGGTCCTGCTCGACCAGGGGAAGCGAAACACGCTCGTCTCCTCGCACGCCAAGCGCTTCGCCGCGGACACCGCGATGGAGGTCACGGTCGACGCGGTACAGGTCTACGGCGGCTACGGGTTCATCAAGGAGTACCCGGTCGAGAAGCTGATGCGAGACGCGAAGATCATGCAGCTCTACGAGGGCACGTCGCAGATCCAGCGCCTCGTGATCGCCCGTGAGATCCTGATGCCGCGACCGGTCTCCGAGCCGGAGCCGGAGACCACTCGCGAGGAGACCGACGCGAGCGAGCGCGCCGCAGAGCAGGCTCCGGCCGCCGCCTGAGGCTTCATCGAGTGGCGTCTAACTCGGCCTCAAGCCGAATAATCCGCCACTCGATGCAAATGGGTGGGCCCTAGCTTCGGCGCTTGGGGCTGACCGCGATCATCAGCCCGACGGCCGTCAACAGCAGGACCCCGAGCACCAGGGCCTGCGGCCAGCCGTCGATTCCCCAGGCGACCGCGTAGCCGAGCACCGCCAGCAGCAGGGCCGCCACGACCGTGTAGGCGATCATCGGGCGGCGGTCGCGGACGCGGAGTGTCCGATCCGGCGCGCTCAGGTCGGGTCGCTCGTACTGGGCACGGTCGCTGCTGGTCATGTTCGACATCTGGTCCCTCCTGTCGGACGTTGGGGTCAGGCTACACCTATAGTCGCCTGCAAATGGCCCGCGAGGCCGAGAAGGGCGCGAGGCGGCTGGCGCAGGCCGCGCGAGCGGCGAGAGCGCGAGCGGCCCCCGAGGCGCCGAGGGGAGGCGCTCGCCGCGGCGGCGGCGTCATGGACGTGTTCGGCGGCGAGGTGCGACGCCGCGACGTCTTCCCGCTCCTCGTGCTCCATCTGATCGCCCGCGAGCCGGCCTACGGCAACCGCCTGATCGAGGAGATCGAGGCGATCACGGACGGGATGATCTCGGCCAATCCCAACACCATCTACCCGCTGCTGCGCGATCTCGAGGCGCGCGGCTTCATCGAGGGCCAGTGGGAGCATCCCGACCGGCGAACGCGACGCTTCTACTCGATCACGCCGGCGGGTCGGAGGGAGTACCGGCGACTGGTCGCCGAGCTGGAGCCGTTTCTCGATTCGGTGATCCGCTCCGTGACCCTGATCAAGCGCGAGATCTACCGTTGAGCACGGTTTCGGAGTCGGTGATCGTGGACGCCTCGCTGGCCGAGGTCTGGGCGTACTACTTCGACCCGGCGGGCTGGCCCGCGTGGGTCGACGGCTTCGGCCGCCTGGAGGCGTCCGACGGCTATCCGGAGGCTGGGGGCTCGCTCCGGTGGAGCTCGATACCCGCCGGCCGGGGCGAGGTCACCGAGCATGTTCTCGAGCGCGACGCTCGGCGCCTTCACCGCGTCGCGTTTCGCGATCCCGGAGAGCGCCGGGGAGCTGTCCACGACGTTCGGGATCGAGGGGCAAGGCACCCTGGTCACGCAGCGACTCGACTACCGGCTGCGAGGCGGCGGGCCGCTCGCTTGGATCACGGACCGGCTGTTCATCCGCTCGCAGATGCGCGGCTCGATGCGTCGCTCCCTGGAGCGCCTCAAGCTCGAGATGGAGGCTGAATAACTCCGCCGCCTCCTCACGAATAACTCCGGCGGCTGCTCGTCTCCCGCAAACACAACTTGTCCGCGGCTCCGCCGCGGACTTTTCCTGTGCTCCCGACTCCGCTGCCGCCGGTTTCGGGGCAGGCGTGGCGGCAGGTCGGCGGCAGGTCGTCCCTAGCCCGTGCCGTATAGCCTTGCGCCCATGTTCGTGTTCAAGGCTGCGGTGGTCGGCGCCGGGACCATGGGAGGGGAGATCGCCCAGGTGATCGCCTCCGCCGACATCCCGGTGGTGATGAAGGACGTCAAGCAGGAGTTGGTAGATGCCGGGCTGGACAAGGCCCGGGAGGTGACCCAGGGCCAGCTCGCCAGCCTGGTCGCCAAGGAGAAGATCGATTCCGAGACGGCCGATCGCCGCCTGGAGGAGATCGTCGGCCTGATCCGCGGGACCACGGAGTACGACGGCTTCGGCGAGGTCGACTTCGTGGTCGAGGCGGTGCCCGAGAGGATGGAGATCAAGCAGACGGTGTTCGCGGAGCTAGACGTGCGGACGCCCGGGCACGCGGTGCTCGCCTCCAACACCTCCGCGCTCTCGATCTCGGAGATCGGCTCCGCGACGACCCGGCCCGACAAGGTGGTGGGATTTCACTTCTTCTATCCCGCCTCCGTCATGCGGCTGATCGAGGTGGTCGAAGGTGAGGACACCTCCGAGGAGACCGCTCAGGCTGCTGCCAACTTCGCGATGCAGGTCCGCAAGAACCCGATTCGCTGCGGCGAGCAGCCCGGGTTCGTGGTCAACCGGGTGCTCAACTCGGCGGCGTCCGAGATCTGGCGCTACCAGGATGAGAGCGGCCGCTCGCCGGAGGAGATCGACAAGGAGATCGCCGATGCGAAGGTGACGCCGATGGGGCCCTTCTTCCTCTCCGACCTCCTCGGGCTCGACACGGTCCTGCACGTCGCCGAGCACCTGCAGGAGAGCTACGGCGACAGGTTCTACGTCCATCCCCGGATGAAGGAGCTGGTCGAGGCCGGAAAGCTCGGCCAGAAGACCGGACAGGGCTACTACGCCCACGGCGGCTGATGGAGGCGGCGACGGCAGAGGCCACCGTGGTGGAGCGCTTCCAGCTGAAGGCGCTCGCGGAAGCGGTGCGGCTGGTCGACGAGGGGGTGGCGGCGACCAAGGACGTCGACCTGGGGATGATGATGGGCGCCGGGATCCTGCCCGGCCCGCTGGCTCGTGCCGACGAGGCGGGACTCGATGCGACGCTCGAGAGCCTCGAGCTCGCCGAGCGGGAGTGGGGCGACGGATTCGCCGCCCCCGAGCTCTTGAAGCGGCTCGTCAACCAGGGTCGGCTCGGCAAGAAGACCGGCCAGGGGTTCTTCTTCTACCCGCAGCCGGACGACGGCTTCGATCAAAAGGAGACCATCCTGCTCGAGACACGGGGCGAGGTCGCGATCCTGTGGCTCAACCGGCCTCCCACCAACCCGATCTCCCCCCAGGTCGTCCGTGACTTGACTGCGCTCTGGGACGAGATCGAGTCGCGCGAGGAGATCCGCTCAGTGGTCGTCGCCTCGTCGAACTTCGCGGTCTTCTGTGCCGGCGCCGACATCAAGGAGTTCACGAAGATGACCGACCCGGCGGCCGGCAAGGAGCTCCTGGACGGCGGCCACGGCGTGCTGCGCCGCATGGAGCAGTCGAGCAGGGTGACGGTCGCCGCCGTCAACTCGCTGGCGCTCGGCGGTGGGTGCGAGCTGGCGATGGCCTGCGACTTTCGGATCGCGGCCGAGTCGGCCAGCTTCGGCCAGCCGGAGATCAACCTGGGAATCATTCCCGGCTTCGGCGGCACCCAGCGCCTGCCGCGCCTGGTCGGCGAGGCGACGGCGCTCGAGCTGAACCTGCTGGGAGAGCCGATCTCGGCCCCGCAGGCCTACGAGCTGGGGCTGGCGAGCGAGGTCGTTCCGGACCACGAGCTGTTCGACACGGCGCTGGCGTGGGCCCGAAAGCTGGGAGGCCAGGCGCCGGTGGCGGTCGAGCAGATCAAGAGGGTTTCCGCCAAGGGCGACCTGGATGACGGGATCGAGGCGGAAAAGGCCGGCTTCGCCGCCGCGTTCGGCTCGGAGGACGCGCGCGAGGGGATCGCCGCCTTCCTCGGCAAGCGCAAGCCCAGGTGGTCTGGGAAGTAGCGCGTCGCGGGCCGCCGGGGCCGCTCCCTTGGCGAACGCTTCGCATCCGTGCTACGCACCGTCCGTCGCGTCCATGCTGCGGACGTCCGCCAAGCGAGGATCCCGACGCCCCGCGTCCTCGGTCCCCTACCCAGCCCGTTTCTTCTGATGCCCTCCGAGCAGAAGCAGGCCCCCTCGCGCGCGGCCGTCTGAGCGTCTCGCGGAGCTCATTCGTGAAAGTGGGAGCGCGGTCGCTCTGACCGGGGCCGGGATCTCCGTGCCCTCGGGGATTCCCGACTTCCGCACGCCCGGGGAGGGGCTCTGGGAGAAGGTCGACCCGATGTCCGTCGCCACGATCGACGCCTTCCATCGCGACACCAGGCGATTCTGGGAGTTCTACAGGCCTCGATTCCAATCTCTCGCCGAAAAGCGGCCGAATCCGGCCCACGAGGCGCTGGTCGAGCTCGAGCGGCACGAGTTGCTCGATGCGGTGATCACCCAGAACATCGACCGGCTTCATCACAACGCTGGGTCCGGGCAGGTGATCGAGGTGCATGGGTCGATCGCCAGCGCGAGCTGCACCAGCTGCGATGCCAGCTTCGAGCTCGATCGGGTTGAGTCGCTGTTCGACGACGAGGGAGTCGCCACGTGTGTGTGCTGCGCCGGCAAGGTGAAGCCGGACGTCGTCCTGTTCGGAGAGCTCTTGCCCGAGGAGGCGATGGACCGGGCGCGGGAGCTCTGCGCTGGGGCGGACCTCCTGCTCTGCATCGGATCCTCGCTGGAGGTCCATCCCGGTGGCGAGCCTTCCCCAGCTGACGCTGGAGGGGGGCGGGCGACTCGCGATCATCACCAAGAGCGCCACCCCATACGACTCGGTGGCGGAGGTGCGACTGGACGGCGACGTCGTCGAGGAGCTCCGGGCCGTGATGGCGGCCCTCTAGCGCCCTACCTCTCCTGAAGTATCTGGCGGCGCCGAAGCACCCGCTCGCAGATCCGGAGCGTCTCGTCGATCTCGGTTGCCCGTTCCGTCGTCAGGGTCCCCCGGAGTGCCTCGTCAGCAGCCCCAAGGGTGGCTTCCCTGCGGGCCTCGATCTGTGCGAGGTCCTCCGCTTGGTCGGGGCCGGCTTTTCCGGGCAGCTCCGCGAGCAACGCCTCGAGGCCGGCGCGAAGCTGAAGCGCCGCCTCGCGCAGGTGGCCCTGGTCGAGGTCGGCGCGGGCGCGCAGCAGGAGCGGTTCGCAGGCATCGATCGGCTCGCGGCCCGCGAGCAACGCGGCCAGGCGCTCCTGTGGGCGCAGCGCCTGAGCGCGTCGCTGGCGCTGCGCGGGGGGAGCCACCTCGAAGGCCGTGTCCCAGCGACCCTCGGCAAGCCCGTCTCCGGTTCCATAGCCGATTCGCGAAACCAGCGCGGTCTCGCGCGCGAGCTCGTGGCCATAGGGATCGAGGGTGGCGATCCGATGCGCTCGCAGGATGGCATTCACCCTCCGCAATGCGGCACCGATCGTCGCCTCCGCGGCCTCGCTGTCGCGCGTCTCCCGCTCGAGCTCCTTGGCGGCCGTGTCCTTCGTTGACTGATCGGCCGCGATCACCGTGAGGCGGGTCAGTGGAATTTCGGGCAAGGGGTCGGGATCGGCGCGACGCGGGCGGCGCTGGCGGAGCGGGCGTCTCGCCGGCGGGGCTCCGAGCGTCTGGACCACGACGACGGTCTCCCCGACCTCACCCTCGCCACGCAGGAGATAGCGACCGTCGTCCAGTCCGAGGCGACCCGGGACGTCCAGCTGGACGAAGTGAAAGCGGGGGGCGGTCACGCCGCCGGGAGCCTAGTGCGGGCCAGGGCGTGCGGCGAAGCTGCAGCTAGTCGCCGCGCGAGGCGTGGCCGTTGTGCTTGTTCGAGTGCTTGTGCGTAGGCAGCGAGAACCGCGACGGGGAGGTGGGCACCGTCGGGTTGGGGATCTCGCCGAGGCGCTTGATCACCTTGCTCCATTGGCCCGGCTTGATCAGCTTGCTGAAGCGATTGTCGAGCTTGCCGGGAGCGCCGATGCTGGACAGGAACGAAGCCATCTTGCGGCCGGCGGCGGTGGCGTGGCCGCGGTGGCGCTTCGCGTGGCTGGGGGGCGCCCCGTTGCCGTCGGCGAACCCGATCTCGATCCCTGTCGAGCTGTCTGGGACGAAGGTGCCGATGTCGTCGCCCGCCAGCACGAGATCCCCGGCGTGGACGGCTGGGCTGATGCCGCCGAAGACGTAGATCGCCTTGCCGGCGTGCGAGCCGTCGAGGAGGCGGTAGACGACGCCCGCTCCGCCGCGGCGGGACTCGCCGGCCTTGATGATGCGGGCCTTGCCGAGCGCCTTGATCGACCCCGTGCCGATGTAGTCGACGCCCTGACCGATCCCGCGCCGCACGGCATCCACGAACGGGTTCACGTAGCCCGAGCCCGGGAGCGGGGTGAAGCCGACGTGGACGTGGTCCCAGTGGTCGGCCAGCGCGAAGCTGGTCGGCCCCGGGAGGTCCTCGAGCGAGATCACCTGGTGGGGCTGCATCGTCCCCTGAAGCTGCAGCAGGGACTTGATCAGCGAGTCAGCGAGCGTCCCCGGGCCCTGGTGGTCGGTCACGGGAACTCCGTTGATCGCGGCGATGTCCATGGCGTCGCCGGTCGAGTGCTCGGAGATGTTGCCCGACGCCGAGTACGTGCTGTGGCCGCACTTGAGTGAGGTGATCGTGAGTCGGAACCCGTTGTCGGCCAGGTACTCCATCGCCGCCAGGACCCGCTGGTCGATCTGCCCCGACTGGACGTCGCTTCGCCCGCATGAGTAGATGGAGAGACGGGGATCGGCCAGCACCTTGCGCTGAAGCGCGCTCTTCCCCATCAGGAGGTCCTGGGTGACGTTCGAGGTCCCGGCGGTCTCCGTGAACGGGTTCTCCCCCGCGGCGCGGTAGATGGCGGTGGCCTCCAGGAGCTTCCAGCCGTCGAGGATCGGCTTCGGGTCGATCTGCGGGGCGCCCTCGCCCGCCGGGCGGATGGCGAAGTTCAGATGGGGCGAGAGCTCGGTGGTCTTCCCGATCCGACCGAGCACCGTGCCGGCGACCACGTGGGAGCCCTGGCGGAGGGGCTTCAGCTCCATCGAGCCCTTGTCGAGGTGGAGCATCCCGGCGAAGTAGGACTTCAGGCTCGAGTAGCCGGGGAGGCTCTTCGTCAGCAGCTGATCGAGCTGGCCCGTGATGTCGGCGCGTTCGAGGTTGCGCGGGCGCTCGGGCAAGGCGTAGAGCCGTGGCCGCATGTCCTCGGTGTTGACGGGCCCGTCGCCGGCCGTCGAGGCGACCGCCGCGTCGCTCGTGGCCTTCGCCGAGGCGGTCTGCGAGTCATTGGCCGACTTGAGAGCGTTCGTTCGCCGACCCCCAGCGGCTTGCCGCGGGTCGCGGGCTCGTTCGGCTGCTTCTCCTTGCCGGGGGTGACGAGCTTGAAGTCCGCGGCCGACAGCTTGTGCTGTTTCGGCACCGCGTAGACCTTGGAGAGCTTCCCGAGCTCCGCGTAGGTGAAGCGGTTGCCGTAGTCGTCCTGGAGGACGACGTACTTGCCGAGCTTCTTGCTTCGCCGATTCTCGCTGATCGTCCCGTCGTTGACCGCGACCACCGCGGCGCCCTCGTGGGAGTAGATGTTGATCGCCTCGACGCGTGGGTGAGCTCGAGATGACGTCGGCGGCATTCCCGTAGGAGTCCTTGCCGGGCTTGGCGCGCTTGGCCGCGGCGCGCTCCGAGATGTCGTCGGCGTAGCGAACCGTGCCGGTGACGGGGAACCGGTCGCCCTCCGTGAGCCCGGTGAGCGAGCCCACCAGGTCAGCTCGGGAGGTTGCCGTATTGCCGCGCGTACAGCAGCACCTCATCCACATACCAGTCGGCGTGGTTGTAGGCGAAGATCGCGGTGCGCAGGTCGGCGGTGCCGCCGGCCGCCTTCAGGTAGCGGGCCGCTGCGCAGATCGCGTCGACCGGGTTGTACGGGTCCTTGCGGCCGTCGCCGTTGGCGTCGACGCCGTAGGCCTGCCAGCTGGAGGGGATGAACTGCATCCAGCCGACCGCACCGGCGGTTGAGACGTTGAGGTTGGTGCCGAACGCCGTCTCGATCTTGTTGATGCTGGCGAGGACTTGCCACGGAATCCCGTACTGGGTGCCGCAGGCCTCATAGATGGGGAGCAGGAACGGCGGGATCTCGAACTGCCCGATGATGAAGTTGGGGACGCCGAGCGGAGCGGGCCCCGCGGTGCCCAGGGTCAGCGTCGGGTTCGACGTGGTCGGGACGCCGCTCGGGGCTACGGGGTGGAGGCGGCGCCGCCGCGGGCTTGTTCTCGTGAGGGTGGGAGGGCGCCGAGGTGCCGCCATTGCCGTGGTCGCCACGGTGGCCGGGTCCCGTGTGCCCGCCGGTTCCGGCTGGACCGCCCGGCCCCGCCTGACCGCCGGTCGGGCCAGTGGGGCCCGTCGGGCCAGTGGGTCCCGTCGGGCCAGTGGGTCCCGTGGGCCCCGTGGGGCCGGTCGGGCCGGTCGTGCCCGTGGGCCCGGTGACGCCGGTGCTGCCGGTCGGCGCCGGGATCCAGCTCGTCGCCGTCGCCAGGTCCGGAGCAGCCGGGGTCCGCAAGATCCGCGAGCCCGTCGGCGTCGTCGTCAGCGCCGTTCGAACACGCGGCGTCCGATGCTGAGGGGGTCTGGCCGGGGTTGACGCCGCTCGCGTAGCCACCCCCGGCGGCAACCACTGCCCCGAGGACGGCAAGCGCAACGCACAGTAGAAGCTTCCGTCCCATGCTCTCCTAACCCATGACCTCCGTACCAACCCGGGGACATTCCCCGGCAGCCCGAAGCAAATACCGCCTGCTATGGGCGTGAAGAACGCTACTTGTTCGGCTGGCCGCGTGCAACGTGGAGTCGGCGCTGACAACGGTATCCCAAGCGCCGGGGTCCGCCCGGTGCCTGGAATGGGTTTGACTGCTAGTGAATCGGCAGGCGAGAGGCAGCGCTTGAAGCGTTACGCTGCGGCCGAGATGCGGGCGAGCATGCACAAGCGATCCGACGTGAGCGACGTCGAGGAAGGCGCCGGCGGCTTGCGAGGTCGCGGAGAGGAGGCCCTGAGCGACCTCGCCGAGGCCCTGTTGGACAACCCGCTCTTCAGCCAGGCGATCGGGAAGGCGGTCGGGGCCGGCGAGCGCGCGGCGCAGGCACAGCGCTCGGCGATGGGCGCGCTCAACATCCCATCGGCATCCGATGTCGAGCGCCTCGAGCAGCGGCTGCGGTCCGTGTCGAACCGGCTGGAATCGCTCGAGGATCGCCTCGACGAGGTGATCGACGATCTCGCCGCGCTCCGCAGGCGTGCCGCCCAGGACGCCCCGGCGTCAGGCGTCGGAGAGCCGCCGCGTTTCGCTGTCCGACCGCGCCGAGGAGTAGTCGCGGAGGGATCCGGCACATCCCCCGAGAGGGGCGTTGCCGAGGCGCTCCGGACCGCGATCGAGCGCACGCTCTCGGTCGCCGGTCGGCCCGCGCGCGCCGGCTCCGCCGCGCTCCCTCGCGAGCGCGCCACCCAGCTGCTGGACGAGGTCGTCAAGCGGGGTGTCCAGGCGCGCGAGCAGCTCGCCAGGCGAGGTCAGGACGCCGGCGCGGAGCTCACTCGCCGGCGCCATGACGCGCGGGAGGAGCTTGCCAACCGCATCGAGACCCTCGAGCGCCGGCTTGCGACCCTCGAGGATGCGCTCCGGACGAAGTCTAAGCCTGAAGCTGAGGATTAAGTGACCCCGGGGCGCCGCGTTGTGATCACCGGCGTCGGAAGCCATTGGGGCGCGGAGCTCGCGCGCCGCCTGGAGCGAGATCCCTCGGTGGACCTCCTGGTGGGGATCGACAGCGCGCCGCCCTCCGTGGAGCTGGAGCGCACCGAGTTCATCGAGGCCGACATCCGCAGCGCGGTCCTCTCCCGGCTCCTCCCCGGGATCGAGCCGGACACCGTGGTCCACTGCGGGATCCTCTGGTACCCGGAGCCGGGCAAGCCGGCGCGCATCCTGCACGACGTCAACGTGATCGGAACGCTGCAGCTCCTCGCCGCCTGCCAGCGAACCACCACGCTGCAGCATCTGGTGGTCCGCGGATCGGCGGCGATCTACGGTTGCGAGGGGGCATCCCCGTCCTTCTTCACGGAGGAGATGGCCAGGACGCTTCCGCTCAGGACCCGCTTCCAGCGCGACGTCTCGGAGCTCGAGGCATACGTCGACAACTTTGCGCGGCGGCACCCGAACGTCGTCTGCTGCACGCTCCGCTACCAACCGGAGATCGGGCCGGACTTGGACGCGCCGCTGACCCGGTACCTCGGCCTGCCGCTGGTACCCACCCAGCTCGGCTTCGACCCTCGGCTCCAGCTGCTCCATGCCGCCGACGCCACCGGCGCCCTGGTTGCTGCGGCGCGCGATCCGGTCCGGGGCGCCGTCAACGTCGCGCCCTCCGGGTCGATCTCGCTGAGCCGCGTCCTGCGCCTCGCCCGTCGCCAGACGGTCCCGATTCCGCATCCGCTCTTCGGCCCGGCGCTGGGGCGCCTCGGCACCCAGCTCGGAGCGGGGCCGCTCTACGGGGATGGAGTGCGGTTCCTTCGCTTCGGGCGCGGCGTGGACAACCGGCGCCTGCGGACGGAGATCGGCTTCGAGCCGAGGTACGACGCCGAGGAGGCTGTGCGTGACTTCGCCGCCCAGATCGCCGGCCGCCGCATCGGTCTGCCGCTCCATCCAGGCGACCTGATCGGCCGGTTGGCGGGGGTGGGGCGTTGAGCGCATCAGCGGCCCGCACGGCCCCCGACTCAGACCGGCTATCGGCGCTCCCCACGGCCGAGGCCGTGGCGGACTTCCTTCGCCGGATGCGGGTCGGGATCGAGGATGGCCTCGATCCGATGAACGCCGCACAGCGCGCCGCCGGGGAGCTGCCGAAGACCCTGCGCGAGGTCGTGGAGCGGATCGCGCTCCGGCTTCAGGGGGAGTACCGCGAGGACGAGTGGGGCTTCGACGAGGAGTTCGCCGAGGCCGTCTACCCCGCGTTCGAGTTCCTGTATGAGGTGTGGTGGAGGGTCGAGGCCGAGGGGGTTCGAAACGTCCCGGCCCACGGCCGGGCGCTGCTCGTGTCGAACCACGCCGGCTCGATCTTCCCGTTCGACGCCTCGATGATCCTCGGGGCGATCATGAAGGAGCATCCGTTGCCTCGGTGGGCGCGGTTCATGGTCCTCGACTGGGCATTCGCCCTGCCCTTCATCTCGACCTTCATGCGCCGGGTCGGGGGCGTCCCGGCGAGCCCGCTCAACGCCACCCGCCTCCTGGAGCAGGACGAGCTGGTGATGGCGTTCCCCGAGGGGGTGAAGGGGACCGGAAAGCCGTTCTCGGAGCGCTACCGGCTGCAGCGCTTCGGCCGGGGCGGCTTCGTCGAGGTGGCGCTGCGAGCGAACGCGCCAATCGTTCCGGTCGCGGTCGTGGGCTCCGAGGAGATCTATCCGAAGCTCGGTGAGTCGAAGCCCTTGGCGCGGGCGATCGGCGCGCCGTTCGTCCCCGTGACGCCCACGTTTCCGTGGCTCGGCCTGCTCGGGCTCGTCCCCCTGCCGGCGAAGTGGCGGATCGAGTTCTGCGAGCCGATCGACCTCTCCGAGCACGGACCGGACGCGGCCGAGGATCGCCGCCTGCTGTTCGACATCTCCGAGAAGGTGCGGGACACGATCCAGGAGGCCCTGTACCAGAACCTGGTCAAGCGCGGGTCGGCTTTCCTGTAGGGGCGCTGGTGGCCTCGGTGGCGGGCGGGCTCCGCACCTTCCGCCGGCCGCATTGGCTACCTGCGCCCTGCTCGAGAATGTGCGAATAGACTCCAGCGCGCATGGGCACAGTCCAGGCGACGCTGAAGAGGCGAGCCGTCACGCGCGCAGCCACCAAGCGCAAACGACCGGCTCCGAAGGTGAGCGAGGACCAGCTCCGGCACCTGCTGGATCGGGCGCTGGCTGAGGTCGACGCCGACGATGGTGCGGGGCCACTCCTTCGCGCCACAGGCCTGCGGGCGCGCCTGCGGATCCCGGACGTCGGCCTGGTGCTCGACGTTGAGGCGGCCGAGGAGGACGACGGCGAGCTGCGCTGGACGTTCTCGGAGTCCCTTCGGCGCAAGCCGAAGCTCGAGCTGATCATGGATTCGCAGACGGCGAATGCCTACCTACAGGGGCGTGAGAGCCTGGCGATCGGGATGGCTCGCAACCGGGTCCGATGCAAGGGCGAGGCCCGCTGGGCCCTCGTCTACCTGCCGGCGTTGCGGGTCGTGGTGGACGCATACCGGCGGGCCGTGCTCGAGGACGCTCCCCAGCTCGTCATCTGACGCGCGTCGGCGCATCCGCAGCGGGCCGTCCGGTGGCGTTGACGCCGAGAAGCAGTCGGCGTAGGCTGCGCCCCACAGATCATTGATAGGCCGGAGTGGTCCCCGCGATCGCCCTTCGGCGACTGGGGCGAGGCGGGTCTCCGCAAGGCGCGTGACCGCGCCGCAGGCCCACGGGGCGGGCCGAAAGCCCGCAAGGGCGACGGGGAAGCGCGAGCCCCCGTCGCTCTCATGTTGGGCTCCTGATCGAATTACTGCGGGCGCCTTCGGCGCCCTTGCACGCCTGTTTCGGAGCTAAAGCTCCTCATCACTCCAACTACTTGCGGGCGCCTTCGGCGCCCTGACACGCCTGTTTCGGAGCTAAAGCTCCTCATCAAATTCATTGGGCCGATCGGGGCCTCGCGCCCCGAATAGGATCGAGCGCCATGCCTGAAGACGAGATCTCCGTCAGCGAGGCTGCCCGGATCGCGGGGGTCGCGCCCTCGACGCTCAAGCGCTGGGCTCGGGCGGGCGTGGTCCCGGTGCGCCGGGGTCGCTGGACGACGGCTGCGGCCGCCCAGGCTCGGGTCGTCCGCAGGATGCGGGAACGCGGGCACTCGCTCGACGAGCTGCGCCGGGCGGTCCGGGAAGGCCGGCTGGCATTCGGCTACGTGGAGGACCTGCTCCCGGGACGGGAGCGGGACTTCACTCGGGGCGAGGCGGCGGAGCGCACGGCGCTCGAGGAGGCATTGATAGAGCGCATGATGTCGTTGCTCGGCACCCCGACAGCGATCGAGGGGACGCTGAACCAGCAGGACGTTGGCGCGATGGAGCAGATCGGCGAAGTCCTCCGGGCAGGGTTCCCGCTGGTCGCGGTCCTCCAGCTGATCCGCGTTTACGCCCAGTCGATCCGCAAGATCGCGGAGGCTGAGGTGCGCCTCTTTCACCTCTACGTGCACGAGCCGTTGATCCGCCAAGGCGTCGATTCACTGCAGATGGCGGAGGAGATGGAGGGGCTGGTTCGTGACCTCCTTCCCCTGACCTCGCCATTCATGGAGTACGTCCACCAGCGCTATCTGCGCTTCTACATCGAGCAGGACGTGGTCGGGCACATGGAGGCGGAGCTCGGCGGGCAGCGCCAGCTGAGCCGGGTCCAGATGGCGTTCTGCTTCGTCGATCTGACCGGGTTCACCCGTTACACGGAGGAGGAGGGAGACGAGGAGGCGTTCGACCTCGTCGAGCGGTTCATCGAGACCGTCGAGGCGACGCTGCCCGCCGAGGCACTGATCGTGAAGACGATCGGCGACGAGGTGATGATCGTCTCCCCGGACCCGGTGACGCTCACCGAGTGGGCGGTCGGGTTCATGGAGCTGTTCCAGGAGCGACCGCAGCCCCGGGTGGGGCTTCACTACGGGCGGGCCGTCTATCGCGACGGCGACTACTTCGGCAGCGAGGTCAACCTGACGCACCGAGTGGTGGCGCGGGCCCTCGGCGGGGAGGTGATGGTGACCACCGCCGTCGCCGACGCAATCGGCCATTCGGACTACCTCGAGTTCGACCCGATCGGCGAGGTGGACCTGAGGGGGTTCCCCAAGCCGGTGGAGCTGTTCGTCGCCCGGGCGCGAGCGGCCGAGGCCGACGACGTCACCTACGGCTGAGGAAACGCTCCGGGGCGCGCTTTCGCCTCGGATGCCGAGAATCCGCGGGCGCGCGCCGTAAGATCGCCGGCGTGGGCGAGATGACTAGGGAGCAGGCCCTCGACACGCTGGCCGACGTCGTGCGGCGCAGCGGTCTCATCGACCCGATGTCGTCGGGCGTGGTGCTGGTGTCGGGGGGTGCGGACTCGGCTTGCCTCGCCGCGGGGCTCGCCCAGGCGATCGGTCCGACGAGCGTCCATGCCCTGCACGTCAACTACGGGTTGCGCGAGTCGGCCGATCGCGACGAGCGGACCTGCCGTGACCTGTGCTCCAGGCTGCGGATCGACCTCCACATCGAGCGCCCCGGCGAGATCGCCCGCGACGGGAACCTCCAGGCGGCGGCTCGGAAGGCTCGCTACGCGGCGGCGGAGCGACTGCGCGTGCGCACCGGCGGAACTTGGATCGCGACCGGCCACACGCGGACGGATCTGGCCGAGACGATCGTCTACCGACTCGCCGTCTCTCCAGGGGCGCGCGCCCTCCGCGGGCTCCCGGCCCACAGCGGTCGGGTGGCACGGCCGCTGCTCGAGCTCGAGCGGGCCGAGACCAGACGGCTCGCCGCGAAGGGGGAGTTGCCGTTCGCGGACGACGAGTCGAACCTGGACCCTCGCTTCTCACGCAACCGGGTGCGCGCCGAGGTGCTTCCGGCTCTGCGGGAGCTCAGCCCCGCCGCCGAGCGCAACATCGCGGAGACGCAGGCCGAGTTGATCGAGGAGGCTGAGCTCCTCGACCGGGTGGTGCTCGAGGCGCTCGACGCGGCCGGCGCGGGGGCGGGTGCCGTCGCCATCCGCGCCGAGGCGCTCGCCGGCTCGGAGGCGGCGCTGCGTCGCCTGGCGCTGCGCGGCCTCGCGGAGCGCGCGACCGGCCGGGCGGTCCCGTTGGGGCGTCGGCGCGCGGCTCAGATCATGCGGCTCGCAGCGACCTCCGAGGGCGGGACGGTCGACCTGGGGCAGGGTGTCCAGGCGATCTGCGAGCACGGGTTGATCCGCTTCACGGTCACCTCGGAGGCCGATGCGGCGCCGGAGCCCGTCCCGCTGCTGATCCCGGGCAGCTGCCGGTTCGGGAGCTGGGAGGTGCGCGCAGCCCTTCGTGCCAGTCCGGTCGAGCCGGCGGGCCCGGATCTGGCCACGCTCGACGCCGAGGCCGTCGGCGATGAGCTCGTGGTGCGCGCCTGGCGTCAGGGCGACCGCATCCGGCCGCTCGGGATGGAGGGAACGAAGACCCTCCAGGACCTGTTCGTCGACCGGGGAGTGCCGCGCTCGCTTCGCCATCGCCTCCCGGTGGTGACGGCGGCGGGCCGCGTGGCGTGGGTGGCGGGGGTGGCAGTGTCCGAGGACTTCCGCCTTCGACCGGAGGCGGGCGAGGTGGCGGTGTTGACGGCCCGCGTCCTCGACTGACGGTGAACGATTCGGCGATTGGCGAGGTGCTCGTGCCCGGCGGCGAGCTTCAGCGCCGGATCGGCGAGCTCGGCGAGGAGATCAGCCGTGATTACGGGGGCCGCGACCTGGTCATGATCGGCATCTTGAAGGGCGCCGTGCTGTTCCTGGCCGACCTCATGCGTCACCTGACCGTGCCATGCGAGGTCGACTTCATGGCGGTGTCCAGCTATGGGTCGGAGACCGACTCGTCGGGCGTCGTTCGCATCCTCAAGGACCTCGACTCCCCGATCGAAGGCCGCGACGTCCTGATCGTCGAGGACATCATCGACTCGGGCCTCACCCTGCAGTACCTGCTCCGCAACCTGCGCGCCCGCAATCCCGCATCGGTCGAGGTCTGCGCGCTCCTCACCAAGCCCGACCGCCGTCGGGTGGAGCTGCCGATTCGGTACGTCGGGTTCGAGATTCCCAACCGATACGTGATCGGATACGGGCTCGACTACGAACAGAGGTACAGGAACCTCGACTACGTCGCGGTGTTGAACGAGCTGGACCATTAGGCCCACCAGGCATGCAACGCGCACGGAGGACCCTGGTACGCTGAACTCAGTCGTAGCGGGGCTAACGAATTCCTTTTGACCATGCGCAAGAGCCCGCCACTTCGCCGTATCGGCCTCGCGGGGCGGCGCGCGGCGGGGCACCGGAGTTGACTTTCACATGAGGCGCTTCTTCCGCAGTGCGGCCTTCCCGATCCTGATCGTGATCGTGCTGGCGTTCTTCGCGCAGCGCCTGATCCAGGGCACCGACCAGGAGCAGACGCCCACCTACGACCAGTTCGTCTCCCAGGTCAACAACAGCCCCTCGTCGATCGACTCGGTCACCTTCGATCAGAAGACGAGCACGATCAACGTCACCGAGACGGGGGGCAAGAGCTACTCCACGGGCTATCCCAGCGCCGGCAACGCCCAGAGCCAGCTGATCGACCTGCTGTCCAAGAAGCACGTGGAGACCAAGGTGGAGGGCACCGGCGGATCGAGCTTCCTCTCGATCCTCACCTACATCCTCCCGTTCCTCCTCTTCTTCGGCTTCTGGATCTTCCTGATGAACCAGATGCAGGGCGGTGGCTCGCGGGTGATGAGCTTCGGCAAGTCGCGCGCGAAGCGGATGTCGGTCGACGCGCCCAAGATCACCTTCCGCGACGTCGCGGGAGTCGACGAGGCAGTTCAGGAGCTGCACGAGATCAAGGAGTTCCTCGAGAACCCCAAGCGCTTCCAGGCGCTCGGGGCGCGGATCCCCAAGGGCGTCCTGCTGTACGGGCCACCCGGCACCGGGAAGACGCTGCTCGCCCGAGCGGTCGCCGGCGAGGCCGGCGTGCCGTTCTTCTCGATCTCGGGGTCGGACTTCGTCGAGATGTTCGTCGGGGTCGGGGCCTCGCGAGTCCGCGACCTGTTCGAGCAGGCGAAGCAGAACTCGCCGTGCATCATCTTCATGGACGAGATCGACGCCGTCGGACGTCACCGCGGCGCCGGCATGGGCGGCGGCCACGACGAGCGCGAGCAGACCCTCAACCAGCTGCTCGTCGAGATGGACGGGTTCGAGATGAAGGACAACATCATCCTGATCGCCGCCACCAACCGACCCGACATCCTCGACCCCGCGCTCCTGCGGCCGGGACGCTTCGATCGGCAGATCGTCGTCGACCGGCCCGATCGCAAGGGCCGCAAGCAGATCCTCGAGGTACACACTCGCGGGAAGCCACTGGCCAAGCAGATCGACCTCGACGCGCTCGCCGGCCAGACCCCGGGCTTCACCGGTGCCGACCTCGCGAACCTGATCAACGAGGCGGCCCTGCTCACGGCGCGCTCCTCGAAGCGCGAGATCACCATGGAGGAGCTCGAGGAGGGGATCATGCGCGTGATCGCCGGCCCCGAGAAGAAGAGCCGGGTGATGTCGGAGAAGGAGCGGTTGGTGACCGCCTACCACGAGCTCGGCCACGCGATCGTCGGTCACGTGCTGCCGAACTGCGACCCGGTTCACAAGATCTCGATCATCAGCCGCGGCCAGGCGCTCGGCTACACGATCTCGCTGCCGACCGAGGACAAGTTCCTCACCACCCGCGCTGAGCTGACGGACACCATGGCGATGACCCTCGGCGGACGCGCGGCCGAGGAGATCATCTTCGCTGAGATCACGACCGGGGCCTCGAACGACCTCGAGAAGGTCACCGAGACGGCGAAGCAGATGGTGATGCGCTTCGGGATGTCGGAGCGGCTCGGTCCCCGCGTCTTCGGCCACGATCGCTCGCAGCCGTTCCTCGGCCGCGAGTTCTCCTCCGAGCCCGATTACTCGGACGAGATCGCACGCGAGATCGATGACGAGATCCGCCGCATCGTCGAGGAGGCCCACCAGACCGCCAAGGACATCCTGGTCGAGCGTCGCGAGGCGATGGACCGGATCTCGACGATGCTGCTGGAGCGCGAGACGATCGACGCCGAGGAGTTCGCGAAGCTCCTGGAGGGCGCCTCCGAGGACGAGGTCTTCGGCGAGCCCGAGGAGGAAGAGCAGGTACCGGACCGCCCGGAGACCGAGCCGGAGCGAAAGCCCGGCCGCGAGGGCCCGCGTCCCGTGCCCCGCCCGCGTCCCGGGTTCGCCGGCGGCAGCGCCGACGCGTAGGCGCCGGCGACCCCCGCGCGACTCTCGGCCCGGAGCCGGGTCAAAGCCGGGTAGGGCAGCATCGAGGAGGCCCCAGGTCGAGTGGCGTCTTACTGTGCTTCAGACCCACTAACCCGCCACTCGATGAGCCGCGACTGGATCCGGGCCGAGTAGGGTCGCCGCGGTGGGAGCCCGATGGCCAAGCTGATGGGAATCGTCAACGTGACCCCCGACTCGTTCTCGGACGGGGGGCGCTTCCTGGAACCTGAGCGGGCGATCGAGCACGCCCTCGGGCTTGTCCGCGACGGTGCGGATCTGCTCGACGTCGGAGGCGAGTCGACCCGCCCAGGAGCCCGTGCCGTCTCGGTCGAGGAGGAGCTCGAACGGGTGACCCCGGTTCTCGAGGGGTTGCGGGATTCCGAGGTCCCGATCTCGATCGACACCTCGAAGGCGAAGGTCGCCGAATCGGCACTCGACTCCGGGGCCGAGATCGTCAACGACGTCACCGCCCTGCGCTCGGATCCCGACCTCGCGGCGGTCTGCGCGCAGCGAGGCTGTGGCGTCGTGCTGATGCACATGCAGGGCACCCCGCGCACGATGCAGGAGAGCCCCGCCTACGCGGACGTCGTCGACGACGTGAGGCGGTTTCTCGAGGAGCGGATCGAGTTCGCGTCGGCCGCGGGGATCGATGCGGAGCGGGTCTGGGTGGATCCCGGAATCGGGTTCGGCAAGACCACGGAGCACAACCTGGAGCTCCTCCGTCGTCTGGGCGAGTTGCGTGAGCTCGGCCGGCCGATCGTGGTGGGCACGTCCCGCAAGAGCTTCATCGGCAGGCTGACGGGCCGCGAGGTGGAGGACCGACTCGGCGGGACGATCGCCTCCAGCGTGCTGGCGCTCCGCGCGGGCGCGGACGTGCTGCGCGTCCACGACGTGGCCGAGGTGCGCCAGGCCGTGATAGTGGCGGAGGCGATCCGGGAGCGCGGGGCCGAGGCGCCCGGCCGCGCAGGCTAGCCGACCCACGGGCGCGCTCAGGGCGCGGTACCGTCCCCGCCCGTGGAGTCGCACCGCCAGGGCACCGATTCGACCGTTGAGGTCGAAGTTCGAGGCCTCTCGATCTTCACCCACCACGGTGTGAGCGAGGCCGAGCGCGAGCTCGGGCAGCGGCTCGAGATCGACGTCGCCTTTGACGTTCCCGACTGCGATGCGGTCCTCACCGACCGCCTCGACGACACGGTCGACTATTCGGAGGTCTGCGACATCGTCGCCCTCGCTGCCACGGAGCGGAGCTACCGGACGCTCGAGCGCCTCTGCAACGTGATCGGCGAGCGGCTGATGCAGCGGTTCGCCTGCGAGTCGGTTCGCGTTCGCGCCGCCAAGCCCGAGCCCCCGCTGCCGCTCGCGGTCGAGGAGGTCGCGGTCGAGGTCGTGCACGAGCGCCCGGGAACCGAGGAGCCCGACGAGGACGACGAGTGAGCGTCACGGCGTACGTGGGCCTGGGCTCCAACCTCGGCGATCGCGAGGACCATCTTCGCGCCGCGGTCACGGCCCTTCGCGAGCACGGGGTCGAAGTCGAGGCGCTCTCGTCGCTTTACGAGACCGAGCCGGTGGGGGAGGTCGTCGACCAGCCGGACTTCCTGAACGCCGTGGCTCGGGTGCGGACGTCGCTCTCTCCGGAGGAGCTGCTCGACCTGTGCAAGGCGATCGAGGTCGATCGAGGGCGGATGCTCGGCGGGCCGCGGCATGGGCCGCGACCGCTGGACCTGGACCTGCTGCTCGTGGGTGAGGTCGAGCTGAGCTCGGAGCGGCTGACGCTTCCCCACCCCGAGGTGAGCAGTCGACGGTTCGTCCTCGAGCCGCTGCTCGAGCTCGACCCGGAGCTCTCGCTCCCCGATGGCACCCGGCTCGCCGAGGCGCGCGAGCGACTCGCCGGACAGCGGCTCGAACGGCTCGGAAGGCTGGCTTCGGGGACCCGTTGAGCCGATCAGGCGCGGGCGGTGAGCTCCGAGCCTTGAAGCGGCTCGAGCCACGCCGGCGGGAGGATCGGGGGCGCCAAGCCGGGAAAGTCCGGGACCGCCTTCAGCGCCATCCGCCCCGAAGGGCGATTCTCGATCTCCGGCCGCAGGTCGGCGAAGGTCATCGCCAGGCGCAGGCTGGCGGCGATCTGCAGGTCCGCTGCGTTTGGCGGGTCGGAGCCCAGCACGCCGTCGGCGATCCAGTCATCGACCCGCTGAAGCCATCCCGGGAGCGCCGCGAGGTCAGCGCGCACGGTCTCGTCGTCGGCCTTGTTGATCCGATTCGCCGCGGCCACGATCGGCGCGGCGGTCTTCACCGCCAAGCCGATGGGCACCCCCAGCCGAGCACCCTCGGCGTAGCTGCCGAGCGCCGAGCGGTCGCGCTTCAGGACGTTCCAGCTGATCCGTCGCACGGCGGGCTGGAGCACCTCTTCGCCCCAGCGCTCGGCCTCCTCCACCGCAACTCGATCGTCCGCGGCGGTCGGGTAGAGCGGTGGGTCCGGTTGCAGCCGATCCAGCTCCCGCGCGATCGCGCGGGAGCCCGTCAGCTTTCGTCCGCCGATCGCCAGAGAGGGGACGGTGTTGGAGGGAAAGCGAAGGGCCTTCAGCGCACCCCGCGAGATCACCGGCATCAGGTCGACCCGCTTGTACGGGATGCCCTTCAGCTCCAGCATCCGCCGCGCGGCCATCGCGGGATGCGAGCCCGGGATCACGTAGAGCTTCGCCTCCGTGGGGTGCTCTTGGGGCGCCATGCGGCAATCCTATCCGCGAATCGGCCCGCCTCGGGCTGTGGCGTCCAGCGCTAGGGGACCCGGAGAACGAACTCACATTGGCGCGCCGTGTCGCGGCGTCCCGGACCGCCGTTGCACGTGTCGCGGGCGGGCCCCCCGAACAGGTGATCGACGCCGCCGGCGCCGCCTATGAAGTCGTGCTTGCCCCCTCTGGTCCTTCCCCGGCGACCCGCGTGATTGTCGCCGTAGGCCGTGTCCGGCCCCGGGCGGGAATGGATCTGATCGCGACCGGCTCCGACCGCCACCCCCGTCTTCGTGAAGCTGTCGCCGACGATCAGGTCGCGCTGCGGGCCGGCGTTGAGCTCGTCGTTGCCGCCGCCGGCGGCCTTCCCCGCCGACGAGTAGCTGTCGCCGACCTCGAAGTCCTTGTTCGGACATCGACTCGAAGTGGTCGTTGCCGCCCCCCTCGCTGTGCCGTTACCGGTGACCGCGCTGTCGCCGATGATCGTGTCGTGCGCCCTTCTGGCCGAGGAGCGAGTCGTGCTTGCCTCCCTTGGCGTCGAACCTGGAGAAGTTGTCTCCGACGATCCAGTCGTTCCCGAAGTCGCCGTCGAGTTGGTCCTTGCCGACCGGGCCTCTGGCATCGCCCCTGCGGCTGGCGTTGTCGCCGACGATGAAGTCGTTCTTGAAGCCCCCGTTTAGCCGGTCGTTGCCCGGCCCCCCGATCAGCTTGGTGGGCTTGTCCCGGTGGAGCCTGTTCGGGTGATGCCCGCCGTACAGCCGGTCATTCCCGCCTCCGCCGCAGATCACGTCGCGGCCTCCGTTGCCGTGCACGACGTCCTTGCCGCCCAGGGTGGCGATCACATCGCTGTGGCGAGTGCCCTTGACTGTGGTTCGACTTGCCGTTGCCGACGATCGTCGCCCGCTGGCCGAGGCAGGTCGGGCGGGCGGCGGCCGACCCGGCTGCGACCAGGAGGGCCGATGCGACGAGCCCCCCGGCGACGAGGGCCATCAGGCGTGGGGAAACACGCGCCCAAGCGCCTGTGCGCGTGGGCGCGCGCTCGAATCGGCGGTCCCGCATCGCCTCCGAAGCCACTTCACCGATCATACGCAAGTCACCGGCGAGCCTCCAACGGGCGTCCACCAGGCCGCCGGGGAGCGCCAAACCGCCAGAGAACGGCGTCTCGACCAGGTCGGTTGGCGGCGCGTCGGCCGCGGAACGGCGAATAATGGTGCCGATGCTGCTGGCGATCGACGTGGGCAACACCCAAAGCCACCTCGGGGTCTTCGACTCCCAGAAGCTGGTCGCGCATTGGCGGTTCGCCACCGCGGCGGACCAGACCGCGGACGAGCTGGCGGTTCGGGTCTCCGCCCTGATCGCCTTGGACGGCTTGGCGGCTGGACGAGATCGACGGATCGATCGTCTCGTCGGTCGTCCCGCAGCTGACCCCCGAGTACGCGGGAATGTGCGATCGCTACCTCGATGGAGAGTGCCTGATCGTGGGTCCCGGGCTGAGCACGGGCATGTCGATCCAGCTCGACAACCCCCGCGAGCTCGGCGCCGATCGCCTGGTCAACGCGGTCGCCGCGTTCGACCGCTTCGGCGGAGCGTGCGCCGTCGTGGACTTCGGCACGGCGATCACCTTCGACGTCGTCTCCTCCCAGGGCGACTACCTGGGCGGCGTAATCGGCCCCGGAGTCGAGATCTCCATGGAGGCACTGGCGGCGCGTACCGCGAAGCTGCCCCCGATCGAGCTCGGGGAGCCGCCGGGAGAACCCGGCGGTGTGATCGGCAAGTCGACGCAGGCCAGCCTCCAATCGGGAATCGTGTATGGGTTCGCCGGGGCGGTCGACGCGATCGCGCGCCGGGTGCAGCGAGAGCTCGGTGCCGAGACGCAGTTCGTCGCCACCGGAGGCCACGCCGCCGCGATCGTCCCGCACTGCGAGACGATCGACGAGGTCGACGATTTCCTGACGCTCACCGGACTGCGGCTGATCTGGGACCGGAACCGGTAGAAAAGAGGGCTGCGTTGGGGGACGAAGGTCGTGTTCGCAGTATCGAGTGGCGGGTCACTTGGTCTGAAGCCCACTTAGACGCCACTCGACGGGTAGGGTCGAGCGCCATGCCGCGCGGTGGACGTGGCTCATCATCAACCTCGCCATGACACACCCTCCCCTCACATCCCCCTTCCGGATCGGCGACGTGGAGATCTCGAACCGCGTCCTGCTCGCTCCCCTGGCCGGGATCGGGACGTGGTTCGTGCGCCTTCAGGCACGGCGCCACGGCGCCGGACTGGCCGTCTCGGAGATGGTCTCGAGCTTCGGGCTGCACCACCGCAACGAGCGCACTCACCGCGAGCTCCTGCGCATACATCCCGCCGAGCATCCGGTCTCGATCCAGCTCTTCGGGCATGACCCGGCGGTGATGCGATCGGCGGCTGGGATCGCTGCCGCCGCGGGCGCGGACCTGATCGACATCAACATGGGCTGCCCGGTGCGAAAGGTGTGCAAGGCGGGCGCCGGCGCAGCCTTGATCCGCTCGCCGGAGCTGGCGGTTGAGCTCGCGCGAGCGGCGATCGAGGGCTCGAGCCGGCCGGTGACCGTCAAGCTGCGCTCGGGCCTCGAGCCCGGAGACGCCTCGGGGCTGGACCTCGCCGTGCGACTGGTGGAGGAGGCTGGGGTCGCCGCGATTGCCTTCCATCCACGATGCGCGGCGGCCGCTCATCGGGGCAGGCCGGACTACGGCCTGGCCCGCCGGCTCGTGGATCGGCTGGCGGGCACCGAGGCGCGGGTGATCCTCTCCGGCGGGCTGGCTAGCGCGGCGGCCGCGCGCCTGGCCTACGAGCAGTCGGGCGCCGACGCCGTGATGATCGCCCGGGGCGCCCTTGGGAACCCGTGGATCTTCGGAGAGTTGGCGGGCCGGCGCGTGGCTTCCCCGAGCCCGGCGGAGGTCGTCGAGGAGCTGCTTTGGACGCTGGATCGCGCCGAGCAGCATCTGGGCCCCGAGCGCGCGGCGCGCTATGCGCGCAAGTTCTACCCCTGGTACCTGGAGCGGCTCGGCGTCCGCGGGCAGGCGGCGCATGCCTATCAGCGCACGACCAACCTCGATCGAGCGCGCGCGATGGCGGCGGGGCTCGTAAGGCCCGCGCCGCCCGTCGCCGAGCCCGCGATGGCCGGGCCGGGCTGAGCCCTCCGACGCCCTTCGGGGCGGTTTCTTGACCGCCAAACCGCCTCGCTATAATCGCCCGCCTGCCCGAGTTCGCGAGCGTCCCAGGCGCCGCGCCTTCGGGCGTTTGTTTCGGGAATGAGGGGGCACCTGACCGCTCACGGAAGGGCGATGCACCCACGAGACGAGGCGAGGTCGAAGCACTGTGGCTCGTGAATCACTGATCACCCAGGAGGGTCTGGAGAAGCTCCACGAGGAGCTCGAGTACCTCACCACCGCCAAGCGGCGCGAGGTTGCCGAGCGGATCAAGGAGGCCCGCGAGTTCGGAGACATCATGGAGAACTCCGAGTACGACGATGCGAAGAACGAGCAGGCGCTGCTCGAGCAGCGGATCGCTCAGCTGGAGGAGCGCCTGAGGCGCGCAAGGGTCGTCGACGAAAACCACGTGAACACCGATGTCGTCTCGGTCGGGGTCCTCGTGCACGTCAAGGACCAGAAGTCCGGCGACTCCAAGAAGTTCCAGATCGTCGGCTCCGCGGAGGCGGACCCCGCGGAGAGCAAGCTGTCGAACGAGTCCCCGATCGGCAACGCACTCGTGGGTCACAAGCGGGGCGACGTGGTGACCGTCGAGGTCCCCCGCGGCCCCAAGCGCAAGCTCAAGATCACCAAGATCGAGTCCGTCTGAGCTCTTCCGGCGCGGCTCACGGCGAGGCAGATAGGCTCGCCGAACGCAGTGCGATGAGCGACGCCGAGCAACCACAGCCGGACGGAGAGCGTCCCGAGTCGCAACTGATCGCGGAGCGACGGGAGAAGCTCGATCGCTTGCGGGAGGCGGGGGTGGAGCCCTTCCCGCACGAGTTCCCCGACAGGGTCGAGATCGCCGCCGTGCGAGCCGCCCACGAGGGGCTGAGTGCCGGCGACGAAACAGATGACCGTCGTCGGGTCGCGGGCAGGATCGCCGCTCGACGGGGCCACGGCAAGGCGGCGTTCATCGATCTCGTCGACGGCTCGGGCAGGCTTCAGCTCCACGCTCGCGAGGACCTCCTCGGGGCCGAGGCCTTCCAGCGCCTGGTCGGTCTCGACCTTGGCGACCTGATCGGAGCCGAGGGGGTCGTCTTCGCCACCAAGCGGGGCGAGCTGTCCCTCCGCCTCGACGGCGTGGACCATGCTCGCCAAGAGCGTGCGCCCGCCGCCCGACAAGTACCACGGGCTCGAGGACACCGAGTTGCGACATCGCCACCGCGAGCTGGACCTGATCGCCAATCCGGACACGCGAGAGCTGTTCCGTACGCGTGCCGCGGTGGTCTCCGCGATCCGCGAGTGGCTCGACGAGCGCGGCTTCCTCGAGGTCGAGACCCCGGTGCTTCAGCCGCTCTACGGCGGCGCGCTGGCTCGCCCGTTCATCACCCATCACAACGCGCTCGACCGCGATCTCTACCTGCGGATCGCAACCGAGCTCTACCTCAAGCGGTGCATCGTCGGGGGAATCGAACGGGTCTATGAGCTGGGCAAGGACTTCCGCAACGAGGGCATCTCGTACAAGCACAACCCGGAGTTCACGATGCTCGAGTGGTACGAGGCCTACGCCGACTACCGGGACGCGGCGGACCGGGTCGAGCAGCTGGTCTCACACGTAGCCCAGCGCGTCCTGGGAACTACCACGATCGAGCGGGGTGGAGTGGAGATCGACCTCGCGCCACCGTGGCGCCGGGTGACGCTTCGCGACGCCATCCTGGAGCGGACGGGGCTCGACCTCGCCGAGAGCCCGACCAGAGAGGACCTCGCCCGGGCGATGGGAAGCGAGGCCGATCCCAACGAGGGATGGGGGAAGCTGGTCGACGGGCTGTTCTCGAAGCGGATCGAGCCCGAGCTCGTGCAGCCCACGTTCGTCCTCGATTACCCGGTTGAGCTGTCCCCGTTCGCCAAGCGCCACCGCTCGGACGAGGGGCTGGTGGAGCGCTTCGAGCCGATCGTGGCGGGCGTGGAGATCGGGAATGCGTTCACCGAGCTCAACGACCCCGACGAGCAGCGGCGGCGGTTCGAGCAGCAGCGAGAAGAGCTTCAGCGCGGGGACGAGGAGGCCCAGCCGTTCGACGAGGCCTTCCTCACGGCGCTCGAGCACGGGATGCCCCCGACCGCTGGCGTCGGCCTCGGCATCGATCGGCTGGTGATGGTGCTGACCGGGGCGCCCAGCCTGCGGGAGGTGGTCCTGTTCCCGGCCATGCGGACGTAGGCCGTGCGGTCCAGGTGGGGTTCTGGCTGGGTAGGGGGAACGGACTTGCATCGAGTGGCGTCTAACTCGGCTTGAGGCCGACTAATCCGCCACTCGACGAAAGGGGCGGCCTCAGCCGCCCCTCTCAGCGCTCTCGTCGACCGCCCGTCCCTACGAGCCCGCGATCGCTCCCACCAGGCTGGGGTTGAACGGCTTGGTTCCGGCGACCAGGTGCACGCCGGAGAACGAGCTGTTCGCCCGCATGTAGGCGATCTCCTTGCCGATGTCGCCGAAGTTGTTCGACCCGGCGGCGGGCGCGAGCTCGACCGTCGAGAGCACGCCGATCGCCTGCCCGGACGCGTTCATGAATCCGCTGCCCGAGTCGCCGGGGATGCCGGGGGTGACCGTGTACGCGTTGTGGCTCCAGCCGTTCCCCTGGTTCTGGACGATCACGCCCTGCTTCGGGCTCAACTTCGTGACCCCGCCGCGAAGGCTGGAGTTGCCGTACGAGTAGACGGTGGACCCGAGGCCGCCGACGGTTCCCGCGCCCGTGGGCCCGCCGAATCCCGGCACCGAGGGATTGACCTTGCCGACGTCCGCCGGATCGATCTTGACCAGGGCGAAGTCGTTATACGCGCAGGCGTCGGCGTTCGTCTCGCCCTTGGCCTGCATGGTGAGCCAGGAGTTGTAGACGAGGGTTCCGGGCTTGCTCGCGCCGTTCACCTCGACAGGGGTCCCGACCGGCAGCGATTGGCTGGTGCAGCCGTCGGTGTCGGTGGCCGCTCCCGTGCCGGAGCAGTGCGCGGCTTGGCCCAGATAGGTGCTCGAGCCGTCGCTGAAGACGAAGTTCGATGTGCATTGGGCGCCGCTCGTGAACGTCATCACGCCGGGGTGAACCGTTGCGGATGCGGCTGGGGCCCACGCCGACGCGGCGGCGGGGCTGAGCGCGGCGGCGACGAGTGCAGCCGCGACGCATGGCAGTACGACGAGCTTCCTCAAGGTTGCCTCCTCTGCATCGATTGTCACGACCCCGAGCGGCCGCTCGGGGCGGGTCTCACCCATGCTCGGCCGCAAGGATAGGGAGCATGGACGATCAATGCGCAGGTTGCGGCCGGCCCATGCGTGGCCCGTGCGGGCGGCCGAACGGCCGCCGATATACTGGGTGCTCGCCGTCAACGACAACCGGAGGTCTAATCCGTCGGCACCGCTGCAGCCGAAAACGTGGATGAGACTCCGGCGGTCTTGCGTTCCCGTATCGGAATTCCGCCGGAGGCGACCACCGAGTAGGCCATACTGGGAAGGCAGCAGCAGAGGTCGTCCCGGGGGCGGAATGAGTTTCACTTCGACGCAAAGGCAGACGTAATTGTTCGAGCGATTCACAGAGCGAGCACGGCAGGTGGTGGTCCTCGCGCAGGAAGAGGCGAGGACGCTCAAGCACAACTACATCGGTACCGAGCACATCCTGCTCGGCCTGCTGCGCGAGGAAGAGGGGCTGGCCGCACGGGTGCTCGAGTCACTCGACATCACCGTCGAGCGCGTCCGCGCCCAGGTGGTGCGGATCGTCGGCTCCGGTGAGGAGGTCACCTCCGGCCAGATCCCGTTCACGCCGCGGGCCAAGAAGGTCCTCGAGCTGGCGCTGCGCGAGGCGCTCTCGCTCGGCCACAACTACATCGGCACCGAGCACATCCTGCTCGGCCTGGTGCGCGAGAACGAGGGCGTCGCGGCGCGGATCCTGCTCGACTTCGACGCCGACTCGGAGAAGATCCGCAACGAGGTGATCCGCATGCTCTCCGGCCCGGGCGGGCGCCGCCAGGGCGCGGCCGCCGGGGGCGGCGAGGGCAAGAAGTCCTCGAAGCTGCTCGACCAGTTCGGTCGCAACCTGACCAAGCTCGCCGCCGAGTCGAAGCTCGACCCGGTGATCGGCCGCGAGATCGAGATCGAGCGGATCATGCAGATCCTCTCCCGCCGCACCAAGAACAATCCCGTACTGGTGGGCGAGCCGGGGGTCGGCAAGACCGCGATCGTCGAGGGGCTCGCGTCGCGCATCACCAAGGGCGAGGTCCCTGAGCTGCTCAGGAACAAGCAGATCTACACGCTGGACCTGGCCGCGCTGGTCGCCGGCTCGAAGTATCGCGGGGAGTTCGAGGAGCGGCTGAAGAAGGTGATGAAGGAGATCACCCAGCGAGGGCGACATCGTGCTGTTCATCGACGAGCTCCACAACCTCGTCGGGGCCGGCGCGGCGGAGGGGGCGATCGACGCCGCCTCGATCCTGAAGCCCGCGCTCGCCCGGGGCGAGATCCAGACGATCGGCGCGACGACGATGGACGAGTACCGCAAGTACCTCGAGCGCGACTCGGCGCTCGAGCGGCGCTTCCAGCAGATCAAGGTCGACCAGCCGTCGACACAGGACACGGTGTCGATCCTCGAAGGCCTGCGGGAGCGCTACGAGGAGCACCACCGCGTCCGGATCAGCGACGACGCGCTGGGCGCCGCGGCCGAGCTCGCCGACCGATACATCTCCGACCGCTTCCTGCCCGACAAGGCGATCGACCTGATCGACGAGGCCGCCTCGCGGATGCGGATCAAGTCGATGTCACAGCCCCCGGTCTATCGCGACCTCGAGGAGGAGATCGAGGAGACGCGGCGCGCCAAGGAGGCTGCGATCGAGGCCCAGGAGTTCGAGAAGGCGGCGAACCTGCGCGACAAGGAGCGCCAGCTCACCAACCGAAAGCGCGAGCTCGAGGACCAGTGGGCGGCCGGCGACGGCGGCGAGCGCCCCGAGGTCGGTGAGGAGGAGATCGCCGACATCGTCTCGATGTGGACCGGGATCCCGGTGTTCAAGCTCACCGAGGCCGAGACCAAGAAGCTCCTGCGCATGGAGGACGAGCTGCACAAGCGGGTGATCGGTCAGGACGTGGCGATCACAGCCGTGTCGAAGGCGATCCGTCGCTCGCGGGCGGGGATCAAGGACCCCAAGCGCCCGGCCGGCTCGTTCATCTTCCTCGGCCCGTCCGGGGTCGGGAAGACGGAGCTGGCCAGGACTCTCGCCGAGTTCCTGTTCGGCGACGAGGACGCGATGGTGCGAATCGACATGTCCGAGTACATGGAGAAGCACGCCGTCTCGCGGCTCGTCGGATCGCCGCCCGGCTACGTCGGCTACGACGAGGGCGGCCAGCTGACCGAGGCGGTGCGGCGCAAGCCGTACTCCGTGCTGCTGCTCGACGAGATCGAGAAGGCGCACCCGGACGTCTTCAACATCCTGCTTCAGATCCTCGAGGACGGGCGGCTCACGGACGCCCAAGGGCGCACCGTGGACTTCCGCAACACGATCGTGATCATGACGTCGAACATCGGCGCCAAGGACATCGCCCGCAACGTCTCATTCGGCTTCGGCGACCTCGGACGAGACCGGGACCTCCTACGAGGAGATGAAGGACCGGATCATGGGCGAGCTGAAGAAGGTGTTCCGCCCCGAGTTCCTGAACCGGATCGACGAGGTGATCGTGTTCCACAAGCTCACGCGGGACGAGATCAAGGTGATCATCGACCTGATGATCGGCCGCGTGCAGCGCGCAGGTCGCCGAGCACGAGCTGCAGCTGGAGCTCGACGATCAGGCCAAGGAGCTGCTGGTCGATCGGGGCTGGGATCCCGGCGATGGGAGCGCGGCCGCTTCGCCGCGCGATCCAGCGCTACATCGAGGACCCGCTCGCGGACGAGGTGCTGCGGCAAGGGGACATCGTGCCCGGCACGACGGTGCTGGTCGAGCGGGACCACTCCGATGAGGACAACGAGCGTCCCCTGAAGATGAAGCTCGTGAAGCCGAAGAAGCGCCCGGCCAAGAAGCGCGAGCCGGTTGGCGTGGCCGCCAAGTCCGGCGACGGCGACGACGCTCCGTCGGCACCCAGCGAGGCCCCGCCGGAGGGCCTGGCCGAGGGCGAGGACGCCGGCGACGGGCCAGACTCCGCGCCAGAGCCCGACGCGCCGACGCCAACGCCCGAGTAGTCGACCGCTTCGCGACAGAGACAAAGCCGGTTCCGCCCACCGGCAGGGCTAACGTGCCCCTCCTTGGCTGAAGCGGCGGACGGGGCGATCGACGTCGACGGCGTGCAGGGGTGATGCAGGTCACCGATGCGAGCCGGCCCTGGTGGACGCTGGGCGGTGCCTGCGCCGGGCTGTTCGTCCTGATGCTGGACTCGACGATCGTCACCCTGGCGCTCCCCGCGATCAAGCGCGAACTCGACGCCTCGGCGAGCGGGCTGCAGTGGATGATGAACGGTTACCTCTTGGTGATCACGGCCTTGGTGGTGACGGGCGGCCGGCTGGGTGACATCTACGGACGGCGGTCGATCTTCGTCGCTCGGTCTCCTGGTCTTCGGCTGCGGCTCGGTGCTCTCGGGGGCTGCGCCGAGCCAAGATGCGCTGATCGGGGGCAGGTTGGTGCAGGGGATCGGCGCCGCGGCGATGCTCCCGCTCTCGCTGGCGATCGTCTGCGACGCCTTCCCGGCAGGGCAGCAGCCGAGAGCGCTGGGCATCTGGGCCGCCATCTCCGCTCTCGCGCTGGCCATCGGCCCGCTCGTGGGTGGCGTGCTCGTGGACATCGATTGGCGGTTGATCTTCTGGATCAACGTGCCGGTCCTGGCCCTCGGCGCCGCCGTGATGGTCGCCGTCGTGCCCGAGACCAGGGATCAGACCGCGACCAACCGGCTCGACCTCGCCGGCCTGGTCGTGCTGGCGGCGGGGCTGGTGGCCCTGGTGTTGCCGCTGGTGGAGGCGGATGCGTGGGGGCTGGGCTCGACTCGGACGCTCCTCCTGCTCGGTGCGGGCGTGGCGCTCATGGGGGCCTTCTGGATCGTCGAGCACCGGGTCGAGCAGCCGATCGTCGAGTTCCCGCTGTTTCGGAACGGCCCCTACCTGGGCGCGAGCGCCGCCGCGTTCGCCCTGGTCGGCGCCTATTGGAGCGTGATGTTCTTCCAGCCCCAGTACCTGCAGGACTCGCTCGGGCACTCCGCGACCGTCTCGGGGCTCTTGATCCTGCCGATAACCGCGCCGATGATCGTCATCTCACCGCTCGCCGGGCGGCTGATCGCCCGTTTCGGCGCCCGTGGCCTGATGACCGCGGGGATGCTGTGCGGCTTGGCCGGGCTCGGCTTCATGACCCAGATCAGCAACAGCTCCGGCTACGCCCTCTTGTTGCCGGGATACCTGCTGTTCGGCGTCGCCCTCGGGCTGGTGTACGCGCCGATGTCGAGCGCCGCCATGGCCGCGATGCCGCCGGAGAAGGCGGGCATCGCCTCAGGGGTGCTGGCCATGGACCGGGTACTCGCGGGAGCACTCGCCTTGGCCGTCACCGGCGCGGTGTTTCAGAGCCTTCTCGGACCGCACAGCTTTGCGATCGCGCTGGCGCGGTCCAGCTGGGTCCTGGTGGGCCTGCTCGCCGTCGGCACCGTGCTCACGTGGCTGTTCGTGCGCTCCGTCCCGCCGTCACCTCCCGATCCGGCCGTCGGCCCGCCCACGCCCGACGGGCTTCGCCACCGCCAGCACCACCGGCGCTTCCATCTGTAGCGACCGAAGAGTCTCGGCTCGGCCGGATCGCCGGCCGGGCCGGCACACACCCGGACGGAGGAGGGGTGTAGGTTATGCCTGCATCGGCTTGGGAGTGGTCGATGCGCGGACCAGGTACGAGAGAGGAGAGTTGATGAGAGGGCTCAGGGCTGTGCTTGTCGCAGTGGGCGTCGCGGGCGCTTCGTTGGCGCTGGCGGCGTGCGGCGACGACGGAGGCGGCGGTGGCGAGGCCACGCTGGACTTGACGATCGGCGACTCGGTGCCCCTGACCGGTGCCCTGAGCCCGTACGGCCCGCCGGGCCAGAAGGCGGCCGATGTCGCCGTGGAACAGATCAACGCCGCGATCAAGGACGCCGGCACGGATCACAAGGTCGAGATCATCCACGAGGACAACGAGACCCTGCCGACGCCGGCAGTCAACGTCGCCCGCCAGATGGTCGATCAGGGCGCCTCGTGCATCGCGGGCGCGTGGGCCTCGGCGGACACGATTCCAACGGCTCGCTCCGTCTCGATCCGCGAGGGCGTCCTGCAGATCTCGCCCTCGTCCACGAGCGACGAGATCACGACCCTCGAGGACGACGGCCTGGTCAACCGGACCGCGCCCCCGGACAAGTACCAGGGCCCCACGCTGGCTAACGCCATCGAGGAGGACCTCGGTGGGGCCGAGGGCAAGGTGGTGAACATCGGTGCTCGCAACGACTCCTACGGTGAAGGGCTCTCTGGGACGTTCAGCGAGGCCTGGGTCGCCAAGGGCGGCAAGATCGGAGAGTCGGTCCTTTACGACCCGGAGCAGCCGAGCTACGACTCGGAGGCTCGGCAGATCGTTTCCGGCAATCCGGACACGATCGTGATCATCGACTTCCCGGAGACGTTCGCGAACGTCGGCCCCGCCCTGCTGCGAACCGGGGACTACGACCCGGCGAACGCATGGGGAACCGACGGTCTCACGATCGGCCCGGTGAAGCCGCCGGAGATCGTTGCCGGGATGCAGGCGACCGCTCCCGGCTCGCCCAACACCGGCGAGGTGCCGGAGGCCTTCGCGAAGGTGTTCGCGCAGTCCGACCCGGCCGATGTGGAGCAGGCGATATTCGCGGCGCAGAACTTCGACGCCGTGATCCTCTGCTACCTGGCAGCCGTGGCTGCCGGTTCCACGGACGGTCAGGAGATGGCCGACCAGGTGCGCGAGATCAGCGGCCCGCCAGGTGACAAGTTCTCGTTCGAGGATCTCTCCGGGGCGGTCGAGGCGCTCCAGAACGGCGACGACATCGACTACGAGGGAGCCGCCGGCGCGATCGACATGGACGAAGCGGGCGACCCGACCGCGGGCGTCTACGACATCAACGAGTTCCAGAAGAACGGCGAGCTCAAGGAGATCGACGAGGTACCGGTACCGAAGATCCAGGAGTAGCACTGATCGCGCTGGTTTCCCGAGCGCGACCGAAGATGTAGGTGACGGCCGGGGCGCGAGCCCCGGCCGTTGCCGTTCACGTTCGCTCGTCTTCGACGGCCCCCGGCTCCAGCTCCGGCCGATCCACCCGCGCCGTGCCGCCCAGATAGAGCTCCGCAACCTTCGGGTCTTCGAGTAGCTCTCGCCCCGCCCCCTCGAAGCGGTTCGCGCCGAGGTCGAGCACGTACCCACGATCCGACATCGTGAGCGCACGGCGGGCGTTCTGCTCGACCATCACTATGGTGACCCCGGCTTGGTTGACGTCCTCGATCTTTTGGAAGATCGCCTCGACGAACGCCGGCGCGAGGCCCGCCGAGGGCTCGTCGAGCAACAGCACCCGAGGATCGGGCATGAGCGCGCGCGCCATCGCCACCATCTGGCGCTCCCCGCCGCTCATCGTCCCTGCCGTCTGCCGGTGGCGTTCGCCTAGTCGCGGGAAGAGCTCGTACATCCGCTCGATCTGCGCAGCGGTCTGCTGCCGGTCCAAGGAGCCCATCTCGAGGTTCTCCTCCACGGTGAGGCTCGGGAATACGTTGTCCAACTGCGGCACGTAGCTCAGCCCCAGCCGCGTGATCGTGTGCGGCTTGTGACCTGTGATCTCCTCCCCGCTGAAGATGACACGGCCACTGCGGGGGCGCAGAAGGCCGAAGATCGCCTTGATCAGCGTTGACTTGCCTGCCCCGTTGGGCCCGATCACCGTGGCAATCTCGCCAGCGTGGACCTGGATCGAAACGCCGCTGAGGACGTCCACCTCGGAGACGTACCCGGCAACGACGTCCTCGGTGAGAAGCAGGGCGCCGTTGGCCTTGGCGTCGGCCATCACGCCTCCTCTCGGCGCTCATCGGCCCCGGTCCCGAGGTAGGCATCGATCACGGCCTTGTCCCGGCGAACCTCGTGTGGCTCCCCCTCGGCGATCACGCGGCCCTCGGCCATCACGATCACCCGGTCGGAGTGGTTCATCACCACCTCCATGTCGTGCTCGATGAACAGGAAGGTGACCCCCTCCTCGGCTCGCAACCGCTGCATGTGGTCGAGGAGGCGTCGCCCGAGAGTTGGGTTGATGCCCGCCATCGGCTCGTCGAGAAGCAGCAGGCGGGGTTTGGTCATCAGCGCGCGCGCCAGCTCCAGCAACTTGCGCTGCCCGCCCGAGAGGGTGCCCGCGTAGTCGTTGGCGAGCCGGTCCAGGTTGAAGAGCTCGAGCACGTCCATCGCCTGCTCGCGCACCGCGGCCTCCCGGCGTCGCACGGTCCCCGGACTGAAGATGACGTTGCGAAGGCGCTCGCCCGGCTGGTCGGGGGCAGCGAGCATCATGTTGTCGATCACGGGCATCCGGGCCAAAGCCTTGGTGATCTGGAAGGTGCGCACCATGCCCAGGCGCGCGATCGCGTATGACGGGCGCCCCAGCACGCGCCTGCCCTCGAAGGCGGCGCTGCCTCCGTCCGGCCGATAGAAGCCGGTGATGACGTTGAAGAATGTTGTCTTGCCCGCGCCGTTGGGCCCGATCAGGGCGGTGATCGAGCCCTCCGCCACGTCGAGCGTCGCTCCATCCACCGCCCGGATCCCGCCAAAGCGCTTGACCACGTCGCGCGCCTCGAAGATCGCCTCCCTGTTGTTGGGCGGTTGCTCGGTCTCGACCCCGGAAGAACCCTCAGTCACCCAGCACCATCTCCTCCCGGTTGCCGAACATCCCCTGCGGCCGGAAAGCCATCAGGAGGATCAGGACCAAGCCGACGATCGCGAACCGAAGCGCGGCCTGGTCCGACTCGTCCTGAAAGACGTCGATGAAGCGGGTTGCCTCGAGCAGCGTCCAGAAGATCACCGATCCCGCAAGTACCCCCCAGTAGCTCGCGAGCCCGCCCAGAACCAGCACTCCGTAGGCGAAGAACGTGACCAAGGGCTCGAAGTCGATTGGGTGAATGGTGGCCAGGTTGAGCGCCAGGATCCAGCCGGCGATCGCCGCGATCGCAGCGCAGATGACGAGTGACTGGAGCTTGTAGGCGACGGCGTTCTTGCCCAGTGCCCTGGCCGCATCCTCGTCCTCGCGCACTGCGCGGAGCACCCGGCCCCACGGGCTGCGCTGCACGAACAGCAGGCCAATGGTCGTGACGAGCACCAGCGCCCACGCGACCAGCAGCAACGGGAAGAGAATCTCCGGATCCCCCCAGCCAAGGTCTTGAAGCCAGCCTTGAATCGTGTCGGAGATGTTGAGCCAGGTGTCGTCAAAGCACACGCTCTGATCGTCGCTGCAGAACAGGCCCTGGTTGCCCCCCGTCAGCTCGCGGGCGTTCTGCGCTATGAGGCGGATGATCTCGGCAAAGGCGACGGTCGCGATCGCCAGATAGTCGGTTCGCAGGCGCAGCGAAGGGAGGCCCACGATGAGGCCGAACGCCATCGTTACCAGGATCGAAAGTGGGAGCGCGAGCCAGAATGAGATCCCGGTGTCGATGGTCACGATCGCCATCGTGTAAGCCCCTACAGCCATGAACCCGGCGGCGCCAAAGTTGACGATCCCGGTGAAACCGACGTTTAGCTGCAAACCCAACGCGACTAGTGCATAGGTGGCCGCCAGCACGCCCACGCTCGTCCAGAAACTGATGCTGGTGAGGAAGTCGAAGGTGATTGCGACGGGAAGCGCGTCCATGCCGTTGTCAGGTGGCTTTCGCTCGCCCGAAGATCCCCTGCGGCCTGACGATCAGCACGATGATCAGCGCCACGAAGCCGATCGACACCTTCCAGCGCGCCTCGATGAACAGGGTGGACCACTCGATGACCAGTCCCAGGACGAGGCCGCCGACCAAGGCGCCGAAGGCGTCGCCGATTCCGCCCAGGATCACGGCGGCGAAGATCGGCAACAGCAACTCGAAGCCCAGCTCGGGTCGAAGCTCGGTCGTCGCCGCTGCCATTACGCCCGCCAGGCCGGCGAGGGCGCCGGAGAACAACCAGGTGTAGAGGATCACCCGCGAGGTGTCGACCCCGGATGTCTCCGCCAGCTCCAAGTTGTCGGAGAGAGCCCGCATCCGCTTACCCAGCAGCGTGTAGCGGAGCATCAAGCCGATCCCGACGATGACCACGATTCCGACGACCAGGACCACCAGCGACGTTCGCCCGATCCGCAGGCCGAAGACCTCCACGGTGTCGATCACGTTCACGTCGAGGAAGCGGATCTCGGTGGACCAGACGTACTGGAACAAGGCCCTGAGCAGGAAGGCGAGCCCGATGGACATCAGGAGGAGCTGGAGGAGACCGGCATGCCGGGCCCGCATCGGGCCCCACATCACCTTCTCGAAGAAGACGCCGAGCAGTGCGGTCATCAGCATCGCGAAGAAGATCCCGAGCACCAGCGGCATCCCCCAGGTGACGTTCACGATGTAGGCCATGTAGGCGCCGAAGGTGAGGAAGTCCCCGTGGGCGAAGTTGACCAGCTTGAGGATGCCGTAGACGAGCGTCAGCCCGACGGCGCCGAGCGCGTAGATCGCGCCGAGCGAGAGGCCGGTGAGCCCGGTCTGGGCGACGTCATGGAGTCCCTTGGTGGCGATCATCATCAAGACGATCGCGCCGAGGATGATCAGTGCGGCAACCGCCGGCCGCCGATTGGCTGCCTCCTTCAGCCGCTGCCAGGCGTTCTCCTCCGCGCCGAGGGTGAGGGACCGAGCCTCCATGACCCACCACCATCGTATGCGCTGCCGCCAGCGGGGGCGCGCGTGCCCAAGCCGCTGATCTTCGCAACGCGCCCGGTAGCGCCCGTCGAGAGGGTAGGTTGGCGGGATGCCCGGGCTCGACGAGCTGCGTGAGCGGTTGGCGGAGATCAGCGACCTCGGCCGGGCTCGTGAGCTGCTCGACTGGGACGAACGCACCCAGATGCCGCCGGCGGGCGCCGAGTCCCGAGCCGACCAGGCTGCGACGCTCGCTCGCGTCCGCCACGAGCGCCTGATCTCGGACGAGCTCGGGCGGTTGCTGGAGGCGGCCGCAGCCGAGGTCGACGGGTCGCCGCCGGACTCGTTCGAGGCGAGTCTCGTCCGCGTCGCCCGGCGCGAGTGGGACAAGGCACGCCGCGTCCCCGCCGACCTGCGTGCCGAGATGACCCGCGCGTCCTCGCGCGGGGAGCACGCGTGGGCCGAGGCGCGGGAGCGTTCCGACTTCGAGTCCTTCCTGCCGTTCCTCGAGCGAAACGTCGAACTCGCGAGGCGCTACGCCGAGTGCTTCGAGGGGTTCGAGGGCTTCGAGCAGGCGTACGATCCGCTCCTCGACGACTTCGAGCCGGGGTCGACGACGGCCGAGGTTTCGGCGACCCTTGAAGAGCTCCGCGACGGGATCCGCCCGCTCATCGCGTCGCTCGCGGACCGTCGCGACGCGGTCGACGATTCCTGTCTTCACGGGCGCTTCCCGCTGGGCGCGCAGGAACGGCTGGCGCGAGACGTCGTGGCGGGACTGCCGCTGTCCGGCGACGCGTATCGAATCGATCCCACCGCGCACCCCTTCGCGTCCGCGATCTCCCCGACGGACATCCGGATCACGACCCGCTTCGACGAGGGCTATTTGGGCACTGCCCTGTGGTCGGTGATCCACGAGGCGGGCCACGCCATGTACGAGAACGGCTCGGCGGCAGAGCTGTGGCGCTCGCCGCTCCAAAGCCCCGTGTCGCTCGGGCTGCACGAATCCCAGAGCCGCCTGTGGGAGAACTGGGTGGGGAGGGGGCGGCCGTATCTCAGCCACCTCCACCCGCGCCTCGTGGAGCTCTTTCCGGATCAGCTCGGGCGGGTGGACGCCGAGACGCTTTACCGGGCCGCGAACAAGGTCGAGCCGTCGCTGATCCGAGTGGAGGCCGACCAGGTCACCTACAACCTCCATGTCGTGCTGCGGTTCGAGCTCGAGCTGGAGATCTTCGGCGGGGATCTGCCGCTCGCCGACCTCCCGGATGCCTGGAACGCCCGCATGGCGGAGTACCTGGGCGTCGAGGTGCCCGATGACGCCCACGGGGTCCTCCAGGACGTCCACTGGGCGGGCGGGTCGTTCGGCTACTTTCCGACCTACTCGCTCGGCAACCTGCTCGCGGCCCAGATCTGGGATGCGATCGGACACGACCTACCCGGCCTCGAGGAGCAGATCGGCCGCGGCGAGCTCGCCCCGCTTCGCGACTGGCTGGCCGACCGCCTCTACCGGCACGGCGGCAAGTACACCTCGAAGGAGATGGTCGAGCGGGCCGTGGGTGGCCCCCTCTCGGTCGGCCCGTACCTTCGTCAGCTTCGCGAGCGGGCGGCCGAGATCTACGGGGTCTGAGAGCGGCGCGCTCGGTTCTGGACGCCTCGCCGTGACCCCGGTTGGTCTTTTAGATGCGAGCAGGAACCACGTGCATCGGACGCTCGACGCACATGGTGAAAGCTGCTGCAGTCCAGCACCGGCGCTAGTCCTCGCCCACATCTTCCCCGATTGTGCGCGCCGTGAGCCCTGAGCGCGGTTTCGTCCCCCGGGGTTCCTAACCTCACATGATGGCGCGTCGCGAATCCCATTTCGTCTGTCAGGAGTGCGCCCACGTCGCGCCGGCGTGGACGGGGCGCTGTCCCGGCTGCGGCGAGTGGAACACCCTGGTGGAGGCGATCGGTCGCGGATCGAGCGCGGGCCGCCGCGGGTCGAGCTCGCCGAGGAACCCTTCGGCCCGACCCGTTCCGCTTCGGGAGGTGAAGCCCCCGGACGTCGATCGGCTGCGAACCGGGATCGCCGAGTTCGACCGAGTCCTCGGCGGCGGGCTGGTTCCAGGTTCGCTCGTCCTGCTCGGTGGCTCCCCCGGGATCGGGAAGAGCACCCTGACGGCGATGGCGCTGGGCAACCTCGGGGCCGAGGGACGCCGCGTCCTTTACGTGTCCGGAGAGGAGTCGGCGGCACAGGTTCGATTGCGGGCCGAGCGACTGGGCGGGGGCGCGCTGGACGTCCCGACCCTGGCGGAGACGTCGGTGGAGGCGCTCCTCGCGACGCTCGAGGCGGAGCGCCCGGACGTCTGTGTGATCGACTCGATCCAGACCCTTCATGCGGAGGGGATGAGCGGCGCGCCCGGCTCGGTCGGACAGGTGCGAGAGGCGGCCGGAGCGATCATGCCGCTCGCAAAGCGCCTGGAAGCCGCCGTGGTCCTGGTTGGGCACGTGACCAAGGACGGCGCTGTCGCGGGGCCACGGGTGCTGGAGCACCTGGTCGACTGCGTGCTCCTGTTCGAGGGTGAGCGGGAGCGAAGCTTTCGGACCCTTCGGGCACTCAAGAACCGCTTCGGGGCGACCAGCGAGGTGGGCGTGTTCGAGATGCGGGCGGGTGGCCTGGTGGAGGTCGCCGACCCGTCGGCACGCTTCGTCGGCGAGGCGAGCCGGGCGCCCGGCTCCTGCGTGCTCTGTGCGATGGAGGGGACGCGCCCGCTCCTGGTCGAGGTCCAGGCCCTCGTGGCGCCCACCGACAGCGTTCCACCGCGCCGGGTCGCAACCGGCATCGACCGCAATCGGCTGGCCATGATCATCGCCGTCCTCGCCCGCCACGGCGGGCCGTCGCTGGCCGCCGCGGACGTGTTCGTCAACGTCGCCGGCGGGGTCAGGGTCGATGAGCCCGGCGCCGACCTGGCGGTTGCCCTGGCCCTCGCGTCCGCGCATCGAGGCGATTCGCTCGCCGCCTCCAGCGATCAGCCGCTCGCCTGCTTCGGCGAGGTGGGCCTGACGGGGGAGTTGCGATTCGTGCCCCATCCCGAGCGGCGAATCGCCGAGGCCCGCAAGTTCGGACTCGTCCCCGTGCTCGGCCCGGAGGGCGCCGAGCGGCTCGATGGCCTGGAGGGCAGCGCGACGCTGGCTCAGGCGCTTCGTCGCGGCCTCAGAGCCGCGGTGCGTGCCGCCTAGAGCAGCCGCCCTCACTCCTTGCTCGGAGGGGACCAGCCACCCGGCAGGCCCTGGCCCGCCGCGCCGGGCTGCTTGACATCCGGCAATCCGACCTCTCCACACAGGATTCGGCGGGCGGCACGATTCAGGGCCGTTTGCGATCATGGCCTTCAGGATGGCTTCGCACATGGGGGATGATTTAGGTGAGCTCGAGGCCCGTCTCGATCCCCGCTTGCTGCGAGCGCTCGACAACGTCGCCCCTGGCACGGCCCTGCGTGAGGGGATCGACAACATCATCCACTCGCGCACCGGCGGCCTGATTCTGATCGCCGAGCTCGATGACGTTTCGTTCCTGTTCAGCGGTGGCATCAAGCTCGGCATCGACTACACGCCGGGCCTGCTCTACCAGGTGGCGAAGATGGACGGGGCGATCGTGCTCAGCCCCGATGCCGAGACGATCTGCTGGGCCAACGTCCAGCTGATGCCGGATCCGACGATCCTGTCGATGGAGACCGGGACCCGGCACCGCACGGCCGAGCGTGTCTCGAAGCAGACCAACGCCCTCGTGATCTCGATCTCCGAGCGGCGCGACGTCGTCTCCCTGTACGTCGAGGGGATGAAGTACATCCTCCAGGACATCCCGACGGTGCTCTCGAAGGCCAACCAGGGCCTCGCCACGCTGGAGAAGTACCGCGCCCGCCTCGATCAGGTCTCGGCCCGCTTGACGAGCGTCGAGTTCCTGGGCGGTTGCACCCTGCACGACGTCCTGTCGGTGATTCAACGGGCCGAGCTCGTCACCCGGATGGCCACCGAGGTCGAGCGCTACATCATCGAGCTCGGCACCGAGGGCCGCCTGATCGAGATGCAGCTCGAGGAGACCGTGGTCGGAGTGATGAGCGATCGGGCCGCGCTCGTTCGCGACTACAGCGTCCACGAGTCGGAGGAGCAGCTGGAGCGCACGTTGGCGGAGCTCGCCGCCCTCCCTCACCAGGAGCTGCTCGACTTCGGCCGCCTCGCCGAGCTCCTCGGCTACGACCGCAAGACGAGCACGATCGACTTGGCGGTTTCACCGCGCGGCTACCGGGCGCTGTCCCGGCTCCCGCGGCTGCCGCGCCTGGTGGTCCAGAAGATCGTCCACCGGTTCGGTGACCTCGACGGGATCGTCAACGCCAGCGAGGACGAGCTCGAGTCGGTGGACGGCATCGGGACCGCCCGGGCGCGCGAGATCCGTGAGGGTCTTCGGACCCTTCAGGAGGTCGACATCGTCGACCGCTATCCGTGAACCAGACGGCCGCCACGCGGCCGTCTCGACTTAAGGAGGACGAAATTCCAGAGCTAGCCATCGAGGAAGCGACTGACATCGAGCACGAGCTCGGCCCCGTCGAGTGCACCTATGAGGTGGGCGACAACGTCGTCTATCCGCACCACGGGGCCGGTGTGGTGCTGAAGAAGGAGACCAAGGACCTCCTCGGCGAGAAGCGGGATTACCTGACAATCAAGATCCTTCACAACGACATGACCGTGATGGTGCCCTGCGAGAACGCCCACCGCGCTGGCTTGCGGCGGGTAATCGATGGGGAAGATGTCGAGAAGGTGATCGGGGTGCTGACCGGCGAGGTTTCAGACATGCCGAAGAACTGGAACCGCCGGTTCAAGCACAACCGGGAGAAGATCAAGACAGGGAACGTCTTCGAGCTGGCCGAGGTGGTCCGCAACCTGGCGATTCGCGAGTGGGAGAAGGGACTTTCCACGGGCGAGAAGCAGATGTACACGCGAGCGAAGAAGATCCTCGCGTCGGAGTTCATGTACGCGCTCGGCAAGGACGAGGAGGGGGCCGAGGCATACCTGGATGAGCTGCTCGAGGAGCGCTTCGGCGCCACGGCGTCTGCCTGAGCCTCCAGCAGCATCCGCGGTCATCGCGGCCGCCGGCTCCGGGGAGCGACTGAGAGCCGGCGGCGCGAAGGCCTTCGTCGAGCTTGCGGGGCGGTCGATGGTCGAGTGGTCCCTGCGTGCCTTCGCGGCGGCAGCAACGAGTGGGCGCCGTCATCGTCGCCCTGCCGCCCGGCCACGATGCGAATCTGGGCGATGGGGTGGCTGCCGTCACGGGCGGGGAACACCGCTCCCAGTCGGTGGCTGCCGCGCTCGACCGAGTCGAGACCGAGCTGGTGGCCGTGCACGACGCAGCCAGGCCTCTGGTCACGGCGGAGCTGATCGACGAGCTGGTGGCCAAGCTCGCATCCCGTCCCGACGCGGCGGCCGTGATCGCGGCGGCGCCGCTCACGGACACCGTGAAGCGGGCGCGCGAGCCACGGCCCGCGAAGGGCGATGTCCCGCGTGGGGGCCCGACCGTCGCCCAGACGGTCAGCCGCGATCACCTCTGGGCGGCGCAGACGCCCCAGGTGTTCAGGACGGAGGCTCTGCGCGAGGCCATGTCGGCAGATCCGCAGCGGGTTGCCGCGGCCACCGACGACGCGATGCTGGTCGAGAAGGCCGGCGGCAAGGTGCTGCTGCACGCGGCGTCGCCCGAGAACCTGAAGGTGACGACGCCGCTCGACCTACGGGTCGCTGAGCTGCTGCTGCGCGCGCGAGGGGCTTGAGCCGCTCAGCTGCTGATCAGCGCATCAACGTCGGCCCAGGCGATCGTCATGTCGACGCGTGCGCCCCGGAAGGGCACGCCCTCGCCTTCGAGGAGGCGACGCTGCCGCTCGCCCTTCGCCAGCGACCCATCTGCCCGGACGACCCGATGCCAGGGCACGCCCGGATCCTCACACGCCGCCAGCACCATTCCGGCGAACCTGGGCGCGCCGGGGCAGAGGTCCCCGTAGCTGGTCACGAACCCGGGGGGCACCGAGCGTACGCGACGCAGCACCTCGCCTGTGCGCGGTGACTCCCTCACCGGCGCAGCAGCACCCACAGCAGCGCTGCGACGAAGCTGATCTGACCGAAGGTGAGCGCGGTGCCGAAGTTCGCGGCGCCGAACGCCGCGGCGAGCGCGCTCGCGAGGGCGAACGCGGCCACCATGGTCGCCAGGTCCTGGGCGGTCCTAGACACCGCCGGGGCTCTGGTAAGTAGCGCTCTCCACCCGCCGGCTTCGGCCGAGCGGAAGTCCCGCCGCCTCCCTCGCATCGTGGTGGAGGTGCGCGACGCGCCGTCGCAGGTAGAGCCGGCGCTGGATGAACAGAGTGGTCGACCCCGGCCAAGAAGATCACCGCCAGGTTGAGCGAGAGCTGCTCGATGGCGCCGACCCACTCGTGCCAGTCGCCGAGCGCCGCCGCGACGCCGATGTTCGCGGCGGCGGGAATCGTGGTCACGGAGATCAGCACCCCGATCAACGCGCCGGACTTCGTGGAGGTGAGTGAGAGGACGCCCACGGTGCCGGCGAGGCACGCGACGATGAAGCTCCACTGGTCCGGGCTCGAGATGAACTGGGTAAACGGGTGACCCTCTTGGGAGAAGTTGTTCGGGCACCAGCCCACCGCGTCGAGCAGCAGGGTGGCCAGGAAGGTGGCGCTGATCCCGAGCGGGAAGCCGATGGCCAGCGCGAGCAACGACCGCTTGAGCAGATCTCTTCGCTTCTGGACGGCGGCGACGCAAAGGCCGGCGATGGGGCCGAACTCCGGCCCGACGATCATCGCGCCGATGATCAGGATCAGCTGGTCGGTGAGGATGCCGACCATCGCGATCAGCATCGCCAGGGCCATGAAGAGCAGGAAGCTGACGGAGAGCTCGACGTTCTCGGAGGTTCGGGACTCGACTTCCTCCCACACGACGGCATCGGTCGGCAGTCCCGGCAGCGGCCTTCTCTGCGGCAACCGCAGCGTCGGAGATCTGCGAGTCGATCATCTCCATCGCGATCGAGCCCTCGTGGTGGATGTTCGAGCTCGCTTGAGGTCGGAGATGATTACGCTTGCGTCCTCGCGGGCGATGTCGCAGAGGATCACGTCGCCCACGGGCCGCTTGCGCGGCGCGCTCGAGGTAGATCAGGTTGCATGACCGATGGGGTGTGCGTCGAGCAGGTCGAGCGCGTGCTCGGACTGGTGGCTCGGCACCACGAACCGTGTGGACCATGCGGCGGTTAGCGTACATCCACGATGCTGACCGACTACCACGTGCACCTGCGTGCGGACGCGGACGACGCGCCGGTGGAGCGGGACGCGTTCACGGCCGAGAACGTCGATCGCTACCTGCGCCGCCGCGGAGGCCGGGGCATCGCGGAGCTGGGCTGCTCCGAGCACGTCTACCGGTTCGCCGAAGCCCTCGACATCTGGCGGCATCCGTTCTGGGAGGAGCAGGCGCGCGACGACCTGGATGCCTATTGCGAGTTCGTGCGGAGCACCCCGCTCAAGCTCGGCCTCGAGGTCGACTTCGTGCCGGGCGCCGAGGACAGGACCGCGAACCTGCTCGAGAGCCGTGACTTCGACTACGTGCTTGGGCTCGGTTCACTTCGTCGGCGACCGCGCCGTCGACCACGAGGGCTGGGACATCTGGAATGGAGGCGGCGACGACCCCGAGACCATCTGGCGCCGGTACTTCGAGGCCCTGGCCGAGGCGGCAGGCAGCGGGCTCTTCGACGTCCTCGCGCATCCGGACCTGGTGAAGATCTGGGGCCGGGCTCGCCCTCTGCCACAGGGGGACCTGCGCTTCTACTACGAGCCGGCGGTACAGGCGATCGCGGAAACCGGCATCGCGGTGGAGGTGTCGACCGCCGGGCTTCGTAAGCCGGTCGGGGAGCTCTACCCGGCGCCCGAGTTCGCCGCCATGTGCGTCGATGCCGGCGCCCACTTCACGCTTTCCTCGGACGCCCACTCGCCCGCCGTCGTGGGTCACGAGTACGAACGCGCGGTGAGGCAGATGCGCGATTGGGGCATCGAGGAGATCGCCACCTTCAAGCGTCGCGAGCCTGACCATGGAGCCCCTGGGGTGATCCCAGCCGTGGGCCTTCGGCGATGAGCGCCCGACTCGGCGTCGGCTACGACGCGCACCGGTTCGCCCGGGGGCGGCGACTGGTGTTGGGGGGGGTCGAGATACCACACGACCTCGGCCTCGAGGGGCATTCGGACGCGGACGTCGTCACCCACGCCGTGATCGACGCGGTCCTCGGGGCCGCAGGCCTGGGCGACCTCGGAACGCTCTTTCCTCCGGATCAGGAGCGGTGGCGCGATGCGGACTCGCTCGATCTGCTCACTGTTGCGCTGGGCAAGCTGCGGGGCGGGGTGGTGAACGTGGATGCCACCGTGATCTGCGAGGAGCCCAAGATCGACCCCCATCGCGCCCAGATGGAACGGAACCTCGCCGACACGCTGTCGGCCGCGGTCAGCGTCAAGGCGACGACGAACGAGGGAATGGGATGGATCGGCAGAGGCGAGGGCATCGCGTGCGTCGCGGTGACGCTCGTCGAGCTCGACTAGCCGGCGACGGCATAAGCTTCGGCTCGATGCTTCGCGCGCTGAGCGGCAAGCTTTCCTCGGACATCGTGAGCCGTCCCATGAGCCAGATCGGCCGCCGGGTGAAGCTCGGGTCCCTCGGCCCGCTGAGCGACGTTCCGTTCAACGTGAGGACGCTCGTGGATGCCGGCGTGCTTCGCCCGCTGCGGCCGGACAAGCTGGCGCTCACCCTTCGAGTCCTGGCGCGGTGGGGCGCCTCTCCGGCCGCCGGGGTCACGACCTCGGCGATCAACGAGCCGGACCATCCGATGATCGTCGACGAAGGGGGCACGCTGACTTTCGCGGCGGTCCACCGCCGCTCGAACGCGCTCGCCCGGGCGCTGGCGGCTCAGGGGGTTGGCGAGGGGGACGGCGTCGCGATCATGTGCCGCAACCACCACGGCTTCATCGAGTCGACGCTGGCGATCTCGAAGCTGGGGGCCAGCGGCCTGTACATGAACACGGCCTTCGCGGCCCCCCAGCTGGCGGACGTCGTGGAGCGCGAGCAGCCCGTCGCCCTGATCTACGACGACGAGTTCGCGGGGCTGCTGGGCGATGCGCGCGAGGCGGGGCAGGAGATCGGGCTGAAGCGCTTCGTCGCCTGGCGCGAAGGCGAGGGGGCCGCCGACACCACCTTGGCGGAGCTGATCGACTCGACCCCCGACGGGGACCTCGATCCGCCAAGCGACTCGAGTCGGTTCGTGATCCTGACCTCGGGCACCACGGGCGCGCCCAAGGGCGCCCAGAGGGCTCAGCCGGACACCCTCAGCCCCCTCGCGGCGCTGTTCTCGAAGATCCCGCTGCGGGCCGGCGAGCGGACGGTCATCGCGGCGCCGCTGTTCCACTCGTGGGGCTTCGCGCACTTCGTCCTCGGCCTCGCCCTCAACTCGACCTACGTGCTCAGACGCCGCTTCGACCCCGAGGACACCCTGCGCGTTACGCAGGAGAGCCGCGCCGCGGCCCTGATCGTGGTGCCGGTGATGATGCAGCGCATTCTCGAGCTGCCAGAGGAGACGCTCGCCAAGTACGCACTGCCGGACCTTCGGGTCACCGCTGCCAGCGGCTCCGCTCTGCCGGGGGAGCTGGCGACCCGGTGGATGAACCACTTCGGCGACAACCTCTACAACCTCTACGGGTCCACCGAGGTCGCCTGGGCGACGATCGCGACCCCGGAGGACCTTCGCGCCGCGCCCGGCACCGCGGGACGGCCGCCCCGCGGCACCGCGGTGCGGATCGTCGACCCGGAGGGCTGCGACGTTGAGCCGGGCAGGACGGGGCGAGTCTTCGTCGGCAACGAGATGGCCTTCGAGGGTTACACGGGCGGCGGTGGCAAGGAGCTTCTGGACGGCCTGCTCTCGTCCGGCGACGTCGGTCATTTCGACGCGGACGGCCGGCTGTTCATCGACGGCCGGGACGACGAGATGATCGTCTCGGGCGGCGAGAACGTCTTCCCGCGGGAGGTCGAGGACCTGCTCTCCGATCGCGCTGAGATCAAGGAGGTCGCCGTAATCGGCGTGGACGACGAGGAGTTCGGCCAGCGCCTGAAGGCCTTCGTGGTCCTGAACGAGGGCGCTGACCTGGGCGCCGACGAGATCAAGGGCCACGTCAAGACCAGCCTGGCCCGCTACAAGGTCCCCCGCGAGGTCGAGTTCGTCGACTCGCTGCCGCGAAACGCCACGGGCAAGATCCTCAAGCGCGAGCTGGCCTGATCCGACCGATTCCGTCCTTCTGGTCCTCGTTTGACCCTCGTCCTCTTGGGTAGGGGTGCGGGGACAGCCAGCCAAACGAGGGGGTATGCAATGCCGCCGCGCGGCATCAAGAAGGGCACGAAGCGAGCCCGCCAGTACGAGAAGATCGAGCGGAGCCAGCGACGCAGCGGCGCCTCGACCAAACGCGCGAAGGAGATCGCGGCTCGAACGGTCCAGAAGGAGCGCGCCCGTTCCGGCGAGTCGCGCCAGCGCTCGCGGACGTCGACGCGCGACATCTCCTCCGGCCGTCGCGGCGGCCTGCGGTCGGGACGCTCCGGCCAACGCGGACGCACGCGCGAGCAGCTCTACAACGAGGCCAAGCGCCTGCGGATCGAGGGTCGCTCGCGGATGAACAAGCAACAGCTCGTGGCCGCGATCAACCGCAAGCGGGGCTCCTAGGCGCGAGGCTGAGTTAGGCGGCGGAGCGCTCACGCCGCCGCCGCGCCGCCTCGGCCCGCATCCGCTCGTGCTCCGCTTGACGTTTCAGCTGGCGGAGCGAGCGACGCAGGTGCCCGCCCAGCTGGGGCGCGGCGACGAGCTCTGCGAGCCAGCCTGATATCCCCGCTCCCGCGACCCCGTACGCGTAGCGCAACTCGGCCCGGGTGCGGCCATCCTCCAGCTCGCGCAGGCGCCATCGGCCGCGTTGGTCGACGCCCAGGACCGAGCTCCACGCCATGTCGCCCGGAGGGTCCCATTCGACCACCTCGATCAGGCCGCCGACCTCCGCCGAGCCCACCTTGATCAGCATCCGGTAGCGGGCCCCGAGCCCGCTTCGCTGCTCGCCGACCACCTCCCAGCGTGTCACGCCCGACATGAAGTGAAGGCAGTTGGACGGCTCGGTGACGTAGTCCCAAACGAGCGGCCGAGGGGCGGCGATCTCGATCGCCTCGTTCAGCCTCATCGCCCGGGCTCCGTCGCGCCGCACCGCAACCCATGCCCCGGATCGCGGGTCATCCGATCACCGGCAGGCGCCGCTCGGCGACCAGGGTGTCGAGCGCCTCCTGCATCAACGCGACGACGTGGTCATACACCTCGTTCGCGTCGGGATCGTCTCCGAACTCGGCCGCCAGGTCGATTGGGGGAAGGACCTCCATGGTGAGCTTGGAGGGCAGGGGGATGTGACCCAGGAAATCCCCCACGTTGAGCCCCCACGGCAGGGCGATCGAGATCGGGACCACCTTCAGCCGCAGCAGGCGGTCCACACCCAGCGCGGTGGCGATCCGGTTCCCACGGGTGAGGAAGAGAGCCGTCTCCTGCCCGCCGATCGCCACCACCGGCACGATCGGCACCCCCTGGTCGAGGGCGAGCTGGATGAATCCCTTGCGACCGGCGAAATCGACGATGTTCCGCTCCCAGACCGGACGGTGGACCTCCCAGTCACCCCCCGGATAGACCAGCACCGCCGCGCCGGCGTTCAGGGCTCGCTCGGCGTGCCGGTGCGAGGCCGGGACGGTCCCGTAGGGGCGAAGCATCCGGCCGACGGGCAGGGTGAGGACCAGATTGTGGGCGAGCTGGTGGAAGCGGCGCTCGACCCCGAAGTACGTGGAGAAGGCGAGCGTGAAGAGCAGGGTGTCAACGGGGACGTTGCCCCCGGAGTGATTGCCGACGAGGAGCACGGGCCCCCGCTCGGGGACATTCCCGAGCCCGCGGACCTCGCCGCGAAACCAGAGGCTCGCGAACAGCCAAAGGAGCGGCAGGTTCTCGCGGATGTAGTCCGGGTCGCGGTCGTCGAGATCGGCGCTCAGGCTGTGGCGCAGCCGGGCCCCGGCCGCTTGACCCAGCGCCGCTGCCGCCCGTTGCCCCAGCCTTGCCCCTCCGATGCCGAGGCGCCCCACGGCGGCAAGCGGCGAGAGCCTCGGGCGGGGCGCTCGCGTCATCCGGCCGGCCGTCTCCGGCCCCATTGCGCTGGGCATGTTCGGCGACCGTTGCCTGCTGAGCCATGCGAATGGTCCTCGGCTAGCCGGCCAGTGGCCCCACGGCCTGGGCCACGTTGGGGGCCGGTGACGGGTGGGCCGCGAGAGCGCGCTCGGCCTGAAGGCGGATGAGCTCGTTGGTTCGCTCCGGCAGCTCGACCTGCGGCACGTGCCCGCATTCGGGCAACACGACCTGTTGCGCGTGCGGGATGACGTCGGCGACGTGGCGAGTGAAGGCGGCGGGGACCAGCCGGTCGCGGTCCCCCCATACGAATAGCGTGGGGGGCACCAGATCCGCCAGCCGGGTCCACATGCCGCGCCTGCCGTGCGGGGCGTCCAGGTAGATGTTGCGTGCCGCGGCGAAGAAGGCGATCCGAGCCGATCGGGAGCGATAGGTGCGGCAGAACTCGTCGGCGGCGATGTCCGCGGCGGTCGGGTCGAGCCGCTCCGGGCGGGCGAACAGGCTCCAGAACCGCTCGCGGACCTGGTCCGTGCGCAGCGGATGTGGAATCGCGGCCAGCTCGGGGCGCAGCAGCCTGACCAGTGGCACGAGCTCGCGATTGCGTCGGAACGCGAGGGCGGGGCACAGGAGGCTCAGCGACTGGACGCGGTCCGGGTGCGCGAGGGCGAGCTCGATCGCCACCCGCCCACCCATCGAGTTGCCCACCAGATGCGCGCGGTCGATCTCCATCGCCTCCATGTAGGCGAGCGTCGCCCGGGCAAAGAAGCGGGCGTCGTAGGCGGCGCGCGCCGGCTTCGACGAGGAGCCGAAGCCGGGGAGGTCGATGGCGTGGACCGTGTACTCGGGGCTCAGGGCAGCCACGGTTTCGAAGAACGACGTCTTGTTCGAGCCCAGCCCGTGAAGGCAGATGAGCTGTTCCGACCCCTCGCCCGAGACGAGGCTGGAGACGGTCGCGCCCGGAGTCCCGACCTCGATCACCCGCAGCAGGGGAGGACGGCCGCCTGGGAGGCGGAACAGGCCCTCGAAGCCAAGCGCCAGGTCCAGGTCGCCGCGCGCATAGAGCCGGCGCTGGGCGAAGGCGTCGAGCCCGGAAAGCCGCCCCTCGCGAAGCGCGAGCCAGGTCCCGGCATCGGTGCCGATGATCACGTCGGCATCCCGCACCGGCGAGGGCCGAACCTCGCACCGCTGACCCGTGGTCCTCACCTCCCAGGTCCTGCCCACGTCTCCCAGGCGGACCTGGAAGGTGGCTTCGAAGCCCGGCTCGGCGCCGCGATAGCGGCCGGGGAGGGACGCGAACGCGTCCTCCACGCGCCGGAGACGCTGCTCGGCGAGCGAGATCGAGATCATCGACGCGGCACGTTAGCGGCGGCCACCGCCGCCGAGGCCACGGGCAGGCCGCCTTTTCCGCAAATAGCATCAACCGGACGATGCGTGAGGTCCGGATCCGGGACACGCTGAGCGGGGAGCTCCTTCGGCTCGATCCGCGGGAGCCGCCGAGCGTGGGGATCTACGCGTGCGGCCCGACCGTCTACTCGCGGATCCACATCGGCAACGCTCGCCCGTACGTGATCTTCGTGTTGCTGCGGCGCTTCCTCGCGTCGATCGGCTACGAGCCGCGCCTGGTCATCAACGTGACCGACATCAACGACAAGATCTACGCCGCAGCGCGCGAGGCCGGGATCCCGTCGCAAGAGCTCGCCGACCGGATGACCCGCGCGTACGTCGAGGACACCGGCCGGCTGGGGCTCGGCCGTCCGGACGACGAGCCCCTGGCCTCCGAGACGATTCCCGAGATCGTGGCTCTGATCGAGGCCCTGATCGAGCGCGGGCACGCCTATGAGTCGGGTGGGGACGTCTACTTTCGCGTTCGGAGCTTCCCCGGCTACGGCAAGCTCTCCAACCGCGAGCCCGACGAGATGGATCAGGGGGAGGAGGCCGGCACCGAGTCCCTGAAGGACGATCCGCTCGACTTCGCGCTGTGGAAGTCACGCAAGCCGGACGAGGACACCGGCTGGCCGTCGCCCTGGGGCGAGGGCCGTCCCGGTTGGCACATCGAGTGCTCTGCGATGGCCGAGAAGCTCCTCGGGGTGGACTTCGCGGTCCACGGTGGCGGCAGCGACCTGGTCTTCCCGCACCACGAAAACGAGATCGCCCAGACGGAGGGTGCGCGCGGCGAGCCATTGGCCCGTGTGTGGATGCACAACGGCATGGTCCGGATGTCGGAGGAGAAGATGTCCAAGTCGCTCGGGAACATCTTCCAGCTCTCCGCGGCACTCGATCGCTATGGCGGCGACACGGTCGTCGCCTTCCTCGTCTCAGGCCACTACCGGCAGCCGCTGGAGTTCTCCGAGCAGGCGCTGGAGGCGGCCGGCGCGAGGGTGGCGCGGATTCGCAATTTCGTCCTCGAGCTCCCGGAGCGGGCCGACGAGGGCGAGGACGAGTTCGTCGCGGCTCGACGGGAGGTGGTGCTCGCTGCGCTGGCCGACGACTTCAACACCCCGAGGGCGCTCGCGGCGCTATCGGAGCTGATCGCCGAGGGCAATCGCAGGCCCCTCGCCGGCACAAGGGCTGCAATGGAGCAGATCCTGCCCCTGCTGGGGCTCGAGGGGCTGCTCGAGCGGGAGGAGGTAGGCGATCCGGAGGCGCGGGCGCTGATGGCGGAGCGCGAGGCCGCTCGTGTCGCGGGTGACTTCGAGCGTGCCGACCGAATCCGGGACGAGCTGGCGGCGCTGGGCTTCGAGGTCCGGGACACGCCGGAAGGCCCCCGGTTGGTGCAGCGTTCGCCCGGATGAATCGCGGGCGCACTCCAGGCGGGGCAGGGCGAGACGTGGTCTATGGCCGGCGGCCCGTGGCTGAGGCCATGCGCGGCCGGCGCCGCGTGCACCGAGTGTGGACGACCGCGGACCTGAGCCCCTCCGAGCTGACTCGCATGGCGGGATCGCCCGATCATCAGGGCACCGTCGCCGAGGTTGATCCGTATCCGTACGCGGACCCGTCGCCCTTCTGGAGCCCCCGGAGGCGCTGGTCGTCGCGCTCGACCAGGTGCAGGACCCCCACAACCTCGGCGCGGTGTGTCGTTCGGCGGACGCCGCCGGGGCCGCCGGCGTCGTGATCTGTGAACGGCGAGCCGCGGCCGTCACCCCCGCCGCAGTCAAGGCATCGGCCGGGGCGGTCGAGCACCTGGCGGTGGCGCGCGTCTCGAACCTCGCCGACTGGCTGGCGCTGGCAAAGGACGCCGGCGCGTGGATCTACGGGGCCGAGGCGGACGCGGATCCCGGCTACACCGACGTCGATCTGAGCGGCAAGGTCGTCCTCGTGCTGGGAAGCGAGGGCCGGGGGCTTCGGCGGCGGGTGGCCGAGAGCTGTGACCTTCGCGTCTCGATCCCCGTGCGGGGGCGGGTCGGGTCGCTGAACGTCTCGGCCGCGGCCGCAGTGCTCCTGTTCGAGGCCAACCGGCAGCGCCGATCTGCAACGAATCCTGCGCCGCGTCCGCGGCGCAGTTGACAGAAGAACGCTCATATGCGTACACTTCGCCAGTAAGGGTGAACTAAAGGTCGAGTCTAGGACCCTGGGCACCCAAAAAATGAGAGGCGCCCAGGGGAGGTTACGGGCGCCACAGGTATCCCATCCGAACGGAGGAATTCTGTGGCTGCACCGACCCCCACCCATGAGTTCGCCGCTGTCGCGTCTTCCGGCCCCGTCGCCGGGGTGGCGCGAAAGTCAGAGGCTCAACCTGAGCTTGAAGATACCTACCTGGTCGCTCTGGCCAAGCGCGGCAGCTCCGATGCGTACGACCGGATCGTCAAGCGCTATCGCGGTTTCGTCCGCCTCAAGGCCTCGTCCTACTTCCTGCTCGGCGGAGACGCCGACGACCTGATCCAGGAGGGTCTGCTCGGGCTCTACAAGTCGATCCGCGACTATCGCTCGGACCGCGAGTCCAGCTTTCGCAACTTCGCGGAGCTGTGCATCACCCGGCAGATCATCACCGCGGTGAAGACCGCCAGCCGCAACAAGCACGCCCCGCTCAACCAGTACGTGTCGTTCGCCCAGACGCCGGCCGGCGCCAGCGATTCGGAGACCACCCTGGAGGAGGTGCTCCCGGGGCCCGGCAGCGAGGACCCGTCGGAGAGGGTGATCGCGACCGAGGAGCTCCAGAGCCTCGTCTCGTGCCTGTCGAGCGTCCTCTCGGACCTGGAGAGCCACGTGCTCTCGCTCTACCTCGACGGGCACTCCTACGAGGCGATCGGCGGACGCCTCGAGTGCGACACGAAGACCGTCGACAACGCCCTGCAGCGCGTCAAGCGCAAGGTCGGTCTCCACCTCGCCTCCCGCGAGGTGAAGCTCTAGGCACGGGCCCGGGTGGCGGTTACCCTGCCCTGACCTGCCCGCCTAGCTCAACTGGCAGAGCACCTGATTTGTAATCAGGAGGTTCCCGGTTCGAGTCCGGGGGCGGGCTCTGTGGCCAGCGCCCACGACTTCACCTGGCGCGACGGGGAGCGGACGGTCGTCTTCCGTGCGGGGGCGTTCGCGGAGACGCCGGAGATCCTGGGGAACGGGATCTGGGAGCGCTTCGAGCTCCTGACCACCCCCCGAGCGCTCGGCGCGGCGCCGGTCGAGCTGGCCGAGCGCTCCGGCGCCATGCACCAGGTGCCGGGCGGGCCCGTCCCCGATGCCGCCGCGGCGCTCATCGACTCGGTCCGCAACCCGACCCTCGTCGCGCTCGGCGGCGGCCGGGTGATCGACACCGCCAAGGCGATCGCGGCGGTTCGCGGCGGCCGTGTCTGCGCCCTGCCGACGACCCTCTCGGGGGCGGAGATGACGACGATCCATCGCCTGCCCGCCGGCCACGAGTCGGAGGCGCCCCACCTCGTGCGCCCGGCTCTTGTGGTCGCCGATCCGCCGGAGATGACCACCCTCGAGGAGCGTCGCCTGCGAGCCAGCGCCATGAACGCCCTTGCCCACGGGGCCGAGGCGCTCTACGCGCCGCTCGCCAATCCGGTCTCTACCCTGGCAGCGCTCCGCGGCGCCGAGCTGATCGCGACCGCGCTCGACCGGCCCGCCGACGAGCGCGACCGTGCGGAGCTCGCGCTCGGGTCGCTCCTGTGCGCCCACGCGCTCGACTCGAGTGGCTTCGCCCTGCACCACGTCGTCTGCCAGACGCTGGTGGTGGTGCTCGGTATCCCGCATGCGGAGACCAATGCCACCATGCTGCCCCGGACGATGGCCGCGATGCGCTCCCGAGCCCCCGAGGCGATCGCATCGCTGGCCGAGGCGCTGGGGACCGACCCGGGCAAGATCCAGTCGCGGATCCAGTCCCTGGGGGGCGGGCGGCGCCGCCTGCGCGATCTCGATCCGGACCCCGATCGCCTCGAGACGGCGTTGAACGCGATCCTCTCGCGCCCGGACCTCGCCAACACCCCCGATCCTCCCGACCGGGACGAGGTGCGGGCATTACTCGAACGAGCCTGGTAGGCCGCCGGCAGCCCGCCCGGCTGAAAGGCAGCGAGAAGGGAGCCGCCGGCAAACGATTCCCGCCGAACCCCGTGTTCCTTTGCCATGCCAGCGAAACTCGGCTCTCGGCGCCGAGTAACGGCGCGCTCGCGCGCGTGTAGGCATCTACATGGACGAGGCCCCCCGGCATTCGGCTCCACCGCGGATCGATCAGGTGATCGGCGAGGAGCGCTTTCAGCGCTACCACGCCTACGCTCGCCGCCACGGCGTCAACCGAGCTCTCTATCTCTTGGCGCGCGCCATCCTGGCGCCGGCGTTCCTGATCTGGCTCCGGCTCTCGCGAACGGGGCGCGAGCACCTGCGGGGGATCAAGGGCGGGTTGATCGTCGTCTCGAACCACCGCAGCTTCCTCGACCCCTTCGTGATCGGCGCCACCCTGCCGTGGCGTCGGCCCATGCAGTACGTCGCCAAGGTCGAGCTGTTCGAGAGCCGCTGGCAGGGGTGGCTCCTCTCCAGGGTCGGGGCCTTCCCGATCCGGCGCGGCCAGTCGGACGAGACCGCGATGGAGACCGCCCGGCTCGTGCTGGAGAGGGGCGGAACGGTCTGCATCTTCCCCGAGGGGACCCGGATCAGATCGGGCTCGCTGGCGCAGCCGAGGCGAGGCGTGGGACGCCTCGCCCTGGAGACCGGCGCCGCCGTGATCCCGTTCGCGGTCCACGGAACCGAGCAGGTCCGGCGTGGTTGGCGGATCCGCCCCCGGAAGGTGATGCTGAGGGTGGGACGTCCGATGACCTTCCCACGGACCGAGCATCCGTCTCCGGGACTGGCCGCGACCGTGACCGCCAGGGTTTGGCCCAACGTCGAGCTGCAGTGGGAATGGCTGGGCGGGCTTCCGCCGCTGCGCAAGGCGGCCGTGATCGGCGCGGGGAGCTGGGGGACGGCGGTGGCTGTGCTGCTCGCCCGTGGGGGACTGGACGTCCAGCTCGGAACGCGCTCGGAGGAGAAGGCCGCGGAGATCCGAGAGAGGCGCCAGAACCCCAGGTACCTCCCGGACGTCACGCTGCCCGAGGGAATCGCGGTCAAGCGCGCGGCGGACATCGAGTTGGCCGGGGTGGATCTCGTCTGCCTGGCGGTGCCGTCGGCCGCCCTGCCGGCCGCTGTCGGCTCGCTCGGCGACCGCATCGGCTCACGCACCGCCGTCCTGCTGCTGACCAAGGGGCTGACGCGCCCGCTCGGCCAGCTTCCCAGTGAGTACGTGGGCGAGCGGATTCGCTGCCGCGCGATCGCCTCCCTCGGCGGCCCCGCCCACGCGCGGGAGGCGGCTGCGGGGATGGCCGCGCTGGTGCTCGGCAGCGCCGACGCCGACCTTCGCGCGCAGCTCGGCGAGGTGTTCGATCGATCGGGCCTGGTCTGTGAGCGAAGCGAGGACGTGGTCGGGGTGGAGATGGCCGGGGCGGCGAAGAACGCGGCGGCCCTCGCCGCCGCGGCGGCCGAGGGGCACGGCCTCAACGCCGCCGGCATCGCCGCGGCGACGATCTGGCGGGAATGCGTCGAGTACGCCCTGGCCGACGGTGCCCGCCTCGAGACATTCACGGGACTGGCGGGGGTGGGCGACCTGACGGCCACCGTGATGGCGCCCGGCAGCCGCAACCGCCGCGCCGGCGAGCTGCTCGGAGGGGGCATGCCGGCCGACCAGATCCCGGGCAAGATCGGACAGGCCTCCGAGGGCCTCGACTCCGTGCCTCTGATCGCTGAGTCCGTCGCGCGGGCGGGCATCGAGGCACCTGGTCTCGAGGGGCTCGCGGCGCTGATCGAGGGACGGATCGACCCGGGCGAGTGGGTGGCGGGCCTGCGACGCGCGGAGCGAGCCCGGTGGGCTGCGTGATGGCCGGGAACCCGCACCCACAGGATCTCGGCAGGCCATCTGGCCCTCGACGGAGGGGAATACGCTTGAATCGTGAGCGCCTCGAAGCAGGACCCTGCGGATCTCGAACGGACCCAGAAGGCGGAGCTCGACCGCGCGTTCGAGGAGCTCTATCGCGCCCACCTGCGGGACGTCTACTCCTACGCCTACTACCGGGTGGGCAACCACCACGATGCCGAGGATCTCACCGAGCAGGCCTTCCTGCAGGCCTACAGGCACTTCGAGCGGGCCCAGCGAGAGTCCAACGGGCGGCCGCTGCGGCCCTGGCTGATCAGGATCGCCCACAACCTCGCCTCCAACTATCACCGCGACCGCGCCCGGCACCCCTCGACCGCGCTCGACGCGGTCGAGCCGCCCTCACATCCTCACGGCACCGAGCAGATCGTCGAGGGACGCGAGGAGCTGCGGCTGGTGATGGAGAGGCTCGACCGGTTGCCGGACGACCGTCGCGATGCCCTGATCATGCGCTTCGCCCTCGGGATGTCGAACCGGGAGATCGCCCGGGCACTCGGGCGCACCGACGGAGCCACCAAGGTCCTCCTTCACCGCTCGATCAAGCAGCTCGACGAGGAGATGCAGGAGTGACCTGGACCGCTGAAGGGAGCAGGGGATGACCGAGGAAAGGCAGCTTCGCGTCGAGGGCCTGCTGGCCGACGCGCTGCGACCGATCGAGCCGCCGGACGACCTGGCGACGCGGGTGGAGAGCACCCTCACGGCGATCACCGAGCAGGCCGCCGCCGAGCTCTCCAGCTGGGCGGAGGAGCTGACGGAGGGGGAGCTCGACGCGCTCCGCGACCCGCGCAACTGGGTCCGGCCGGTCGCCGCCGTCGCCGCCGGCACCCTCGCCGGAGGCGCGCTGATCGTCGTCGGGATGCGGCGCCGGCGCAAGTCTGCGGGCCTCCTGTCCACGGCGGAGAACCTGATCAAGACCGTCCGCCCCGACTAGGGCCCCTTGGGGCGTCATTTCGCCGGTGCCTTCCCTGGGACCCGCGCCCGCGTCGCCGCCCCCGCCGCCAGGCCCGTGAGCCCGATGAGCAGGTGGAGCAGGTTGTTGCCCGCGTTCACCGGGACGATCCCCAGGATCGAGTCCCCAGCGCCGACGATGAACCCCCAGATCGCGATCACGAGGTAGAGGGCGCCGAGCCCGAGCGCGTAGGGGCGCGCTGCGTATCCAGTCGCCACCAGGCCGAGCAGCCCGGTCACCAGGTGAAGGGAGTTCGCCCAGCCGTTGACGGCGAAGACCCCCAGCAGCTCGTCGACCGTTCCCGGCGAGCCGAAGCTCGCGCTGTAGAAGAAGCCGGCGATGCCGCCGATGGTCAGGACTGGCCCGGCGACGGTCGCGTAGAGCCTCGCCGGGCTAGATGCCTCCATCCAGCTGCCCTCCTCGAGCAGGGTTGACCGGTGCAACTATGGTCGAGCACGCGGACGATTGATCCGTCCATCGGCATCCCGCGTAGGTTCGAGTGTGTCCGACGGCGATGCGCGCGGCCTCGGAGCCCTTGGCTCAGGCGACGTTGAGATGAGAGCAAAGTCAAACCCCGCCGCTCTGGAGCGTCTGGCCGACGAGGATCTGATGACCCTCGTCGATCGCAAGGACCCCGATGCCTTCGAGGTCTTCTACGATCGTCACGGCGGCGCCGCCTACTCGCTGGCGCACAGGATCGTGGGCGACCCCGGGCTCGCCGAGGATGTGACTCAGGAGGCGTTTCTGTCGATCTGGAGAAGCAGCGCTCGTTTCGACCCGGCGCGGGGAAGCGTCCGGGCGTGGGCCCTGGGGATCGTTCGCAACCGGGCGATCGACGCGCTGCGGCGTTCCTCCCGGCCCGTGCCGAAGCTCGATCTCGACGACGACTCCGCGATCGATGCGAAGCCGGCGCCGGAGCGCACGGAGGCCGAGGCGATCCGGCGCGAGACCGCGGGGCGCCTGCGTCAGGCGCTGGGGCTGTTGCCGCGCGAGCAGTCGCAGGTGATCGAGCTCGCGTACTTCGGCGGCTTCAGCCACTCGGAGATCGCTCAGATGCTCGGCGCGCCGCTCGGCACGATCAAGGGCCGCATGCGGCTCGGGCTCGAGAAGATCAGGGCGACGCTCGCCGAGGGGATCCCCGAGGAGGACGTTCCCGGGGCCTTCCTGTGAGCGAGATTCCGGACGCGCAGTCGCACGAGCCCTACCGCGACGACCTCGCCGCCTACGCGCTCGGCGCATTGGATGAGGGCGAGGCAGCGCGCATTCGCGATCACATCGAGCAGTGCGACGACTGCCGACGGCACCTGCGATGGCTTCAGCCGGCCGTTGAGCTGCTGCCCCGATCGGTGACGCAGGTAGAGCCGCCGCCCAGGCTTCGAAAGCGGCTGATGGCGACGGTCAGGTCTGAGACGCGTGAAGCGGCCCGGGTCGACGCGTCGCGCGGCCGGCTGCGCGACTGGGCGGCGCTGCTGCTGAGGCCGGCCACCGCGTTCGCGGCGGCGGCGCTACTGGTCGCGGGCGCGCTCGGCGGCTATCTCCTCCACCAATCCGACGACCAATCGTCGGTGGTCGCGGCGCGACCCGTCAACGACGCGGCCCCGACGGCGAGCGGGACGTTGGACCGTCAGGACGACTTGGCGATCCTCCACGTGGAGGGGATGCCGGCGCTGGCCCGCGATCAGGTGTACGAGGCCTGGGTGCAGCGCGGCGACATGATGGAGCCGTCGAGCGTCTTCGTGCTGGGTCGAGACGGCAGTGGCGACGCCGCGATCCCGGGCCCGCTGGAGGGCGCCGACGCCGTGCTCGTCACCAAGGAGCCGCGCGGCGGCAGCCGCCAGCCGACCTCGCCGCCCCTGCTCGAGGCTCGCCTTGGCTGATAAGTAGGCTCCGCGGCTCGCCATGGCCGTCTGCTACCGCCACCCGAGCCGGGAGACGAACGTTTCGTGCTCCAATTGCGGTCGGCCCATCTGCCCCGATTGCATGACGGTGACTCCGGTGGGGATGCGCTGTCCGGAATGCGCACGCCAGCGAACCCAGGTCCGCCGCATCGGCGCCGGCCTGCGCTCGGGCGCGGCGCCGGCGACGTACGCCTTGATCGCGATCAACGTCGCCGCGTTCGTCGCGGAGCTGGCCGGCGGCGGCGCCGCCGGCTTTCAGGCCGGCGGCACGATCATCCACGACTTTGGGCTCAACGGCCCCGCCGTCGCCGACGGTGACTGGTGGCGAATCGTCACCGCCGGGTTCCTGCACGCCGGGTTCCTGCACATCGCGCTCAACATGTTCGCCCTGTTCATCCTCGGCACCCTGCTCGAACCGGGGATCGGCACCCCGCGGTTCCTCGGGGTCTACTTCGTCTCTCTGCTGGCCGGGTCCTTCGGCGCCCTGCTCCTGAGCCCAAACGAGACGACGGTCGGGGCCTCTGGCGCGATCTTCGGCCTGATGTCGGCAGCGTTCATCATCGCCCGCCACCGCGGCATCGAGCAGCTCGCCTCCCAGATCGGCTTCTACGTGATCCTCAACGTCGTATTCACCTTCGGCGTCAGCGGGATCAGCGTCGGCGGCCATCTCGGCGGATTGGTCGGTGGGGCGCTCGCCGGGCTGCTGATCGTCTTCTCCGAGCGCCGCGCCCGTCGCCCGGTCGAGCTCGAGGTGCTCGGGATGGCGGCCCTGGCGGCGATCAGCGTCGCGGGTGCCTTCGCGGTCGCCTAGGTGACGCCCGAGGCAACCTCGCGCGTTAACTCGTGGAACCGGAGCCCGGCGGGCTGCGGCACGCGTTCGGGATGCAGGAGGTGGCCGAGGAGCTCGGCCCCCTCGACCAGCCGCGGGCCGGGGCGCGAGAACGACGACGCGGCATCCACGGCAAAGACGCGCCCGGCCCCGAGCGCCTCCAGCCGGTCTCGTCGGGCGAGCGCCTGTTCGGCCGCATCGTCCGCGTAGAGCCCGCAGGGCATGGTGACGACGACCTCGGGCTCGGCCGCTGCGAGCTCCTCCCAGCCGGCGACGCGGGAGTCGCGCCCCGGCTCGCCCGCGGTGCTGACGCCACCCGCGACCTCGATCATGTCCGGGACCCAGTGCCCGCCCACGTAGGGCGGGTCGAGCCACTCGAGGGCGAGGACGCGGGGCCGCGGGGCGCACCCAACGGCGCCGCGCAAGCCCTCCAGGCGCTCCTCGAGCCGCCCTCGCAGGGTCTCGCCGCGCCCGGGATCGCCGCAAGCGCCGGCGAGCCGCACCAGGTCGTCCAGCACGTCGGCGAGCCGCTTCGGGTCGAGCGAGATCACATCGGGTCGCGACTCGAGGCGCGCCGCCACGGCGCGGACGTCGTCATAGGAGACTGCGCACACCGCGCACAGCGCCTGGGTGACGATCAGGTCAGGCTCCAGGCGGGCCAGCGCCGCCTCGTCGAGCTCGTACAGAGCGTCCCCACGCCCGGTGATCTCCCGGACGCGGGCGTCGACCTCCGCGGGCTCGAGATCCGGGGGGAGCACGCTGCGGGTCAGCCTCGGAAGCCGCATCACCTCGGCCGGGTGATCGCACTCGTGCGTGACAGCGACCACTTGGTCGCCGAAGCCGAGACCGAAGAGCGCCTCGGTCGCCGACGGCACGAGACTGGCGATCCGCATGGCCCGACTATCGCACGCGCGGCGCCGCGACGACTAACCTGGTGGCCTGCGGCGCGACTCGACCGGCACGCCCCATGGCTTGACCCGCAGCGTTTCGATGGCTGAGCTTCTTCCCGACAACGAGATCGAATCCCGCCTCGGCGAGCTCGAGGGCTGGCAGCGGGAGGGCGACGCGATCGTCAAGACCTTCGAGCTGGCCGATTTCGTGGGCTCGGTGGGCTTCGTGCAAAAGCTGGTCGAACCGGCCGAGGACATGGGTCACCACCCCGACCTGAGCATCTCGTGGGACAAGGTCACCGTCTCGATCACGACCCACTCGGCGGGTGGGCTGACCGAGAACGACTTCGAGCTCGCGAAGCGCCTCGACGCGGCTCGCCTGACGGCTTCGACGCGCTGGCGGCCGTTGGCCGGCTGCTCGAATACGCTCCCCGCCCCGATGCGGCTCCTCCACGTTCTCGGCACCCGACCGAACCTGGTCAAGATGGCGCCCGTGATCGGCGGGTTGCGTGAGCGCTTCCCCGAGTGGCCGACCACAATCGTCCACACGGGGCAGCACTACGACCGGCTGATGTTCGAGATCTTCCTCGAGGAGCTCGGGGTGCCCGAGCCCGATCACGTGCTGGGCGTTGGATCCGGCAGCCACGCGGAGCAGATCGCCCGCGTCCTGGAGCGGCTGGAGCCGGTGCTCGAGGCAGAAGGCCCCGACCTGGTCGTGGTGCCCGGCGACGTCAACTCGACCCTGGGGGCCGCGCTCTGCGCCACCAAGCGCGGCTTCGCGGTCGCCCACCTCGAGTCCGGGCTGCGCAGCTTCGACCGGGCGATGCCCGAGGAGACCAACCGAATCGCCACCGATCACCTGTCGGCGGTCTGCTTCCTGCACTGCGACGAGGCGATCGAGAACCTTCGCGCGGAGGGGGTCCCGGACGACCGGATGAAGTTCGTCGGCAACACGATGATCGACACCCTCGTGGCGCTCGAGGACCGAATCCGGGAGCGGGGGGCGGCGAAGGCCCTCGGGCTGGAGCCCGGGTCCTATCTGCTCGTCACCCTGCACAGGCCGGCGCTTGTGGATGGCCCCCTGCTCGGCCCGACGATGGAGCGCCTCTCGGAGGTCGGCCGCGAGCTGCCCGTGCTGTTCCCGGTCCATCCACGCACGCGCAAGATGCTTGATGGCGCCACATACCCCGGCGTCACGTTGACCGACCCGGTGGGCTACCTCGACTTCCTCTCGCTCGAGGCCGAGGCCGCCGCCGTGCTCACGGACTCCGGCGGCATCCAGGAGGAGACGACCTATCTGGGGGTTCCCTGCTTCACGCTGCGGGACAACACGGAGCGGCCGGTGACCATTCGCGCGGGGACGAACACCCTGCTGGGCCTCGACCCGGCGCGGATCGCCGAGATCCCGGACCTCCTGGGGGCGCCTCGATCGGCCGACGGCGCCAACCGCGGCCAGGCCTTGGAGCCGGCGCGCCCGGAGCGGTGGGACGGGAAGGCGGCCCAGCGGGTCGCCGAGATCCTCGCCGATTGGTAGCTTCCGGCACGTGGCGCTTCCCAGCCTCGTTCCGCGCGATCGGGTCTTCTTCGACCTCTTCAATCAGGCGGGCCAGAACACCCTTCGGGCGTCACGGATGCTCGAGGAGATGCTTCAGAAGTGGCCCGATGACACCGGCCTGGCCCGGGCATCGTGATCAAGAACGCCTAGCCCCCCGACCGGATGCACAACGACGTCATCCTGGTCATCGTCGTGGGGACAGCCCTCGTCTTCGACTTCACGAACGGCTTCCACGACACCGCGAACGTCGTCGCCACGTCCATCTCGACCCGCGCGATGGCGCCGCGGATCGCGGTCGCCTACGCGGCCGCGCTCAACTTCGCGGGCGCCTTCATCTCAATCGCCGTGGCGACGACCATCGCCCAGGACGTGGTCGCGGCGGGTGCGATCACCCCCACGGTCGTGTTCGCCGGCCTGGTCGGGGCGATCACCTGGAACCTCGTGACCTGGTACTACGGGCTGCCCTCCAGCTCCTCGCACGCCCTGATCGGCGGGTTGGTGGGGGCGGCGTTCGTCGCCGCGGGCACCGACGCCGTGATCGGAGAGGGTGTGCTCGGGAAGGTGCTGGTCCCGGCGGTGATCGCCCCTGTGTTGGCGTTCATCGTGGGCGCGATCGGGATCGTCGTCTGCTACCGGGTGGTCGGAAGGCTTCGGCCAGGCCCGGTGTCCCGCGGCTACCGCCTTGGGCAGGTGGTGTCCGGTGGGCTGCTCGCCCTGGCCCACGGGACCAACGACGCCCAGAAGACGATGGGTGTGATCACGCTCGCCCTGATCGCCAACGGGAACCTGGCCCCGGACGCGGACCCGCCGACCTGGGTGATCGTCACGGCCGCGACCGCGATCTCCTTGGGAACCTACTCAGGGGGCTGGCGGATCATCCGGACCATGGGGACGCGGATCATCAAGATGGACCCGGCGCAGGGGTTCTCCGCTCAGGGGGCGGGCGCCGCTGTGATCCTCGCCTCCACCCACTTCGGGTACCCGCTGTCGACCACCCAGGTGATCAGCGGCGGGGTGATGGGCGCCGGAGCGGGCAAGCGGGTCTCGGCGGTTCGCTGGGGAGTCGCCGGGAACATCGTCACGGCCTGGCTGCTCACGCTGCCCGCGGCTGCGGCGATCGGGGCCCTTGCGTACGGGATCACGCGCGTGTTCGGCACCGGGTCGCTGGGACCGGCAGTCGTCACCGTCGCCGGCCTGGCGCTCGTCGCCGCTGCCTTCGTCCGACGGATGCGACAGCGCGCCCCGGTGGCGGCGGCCGAGTGACGGAGATGGCCACAGTGGTGGACGTCAGCGCGCTCCTGAAGACGATCGTGGGCGCCTTCATCTCGGGGGTCGGGCTGACGCTGATCTTCTCGGTGGCGATCCTGGGCGCCGCGCGGTTCGCCGATCTCAGCCGCGACGGACGGCCCGCCGCAGCGGCCGCATTCGGCGCGGTGACCGTTATCGCCCTCGCCGCGGTCACGGCGGTGGTCGTGATCGGGATAATCGTGATGGCGACCAAATGAGGACCCTGCGAAACATCGCGATCATCGCCCTGCTGGGCGCGCTCGTGGCGTTCCTGCCGGGCGGGGGCCGGGCAGCCGACACCGTGATCACCGCCCTGACGATGGTCTTCCTGGCGACGCTCGTGGTCGCCGCCTGGGGGGTCTACCGCGCCAATCGCCTCACGTTCGACACCCTGCCCGACGACCAGCGTGCCGTACTCCTCGGCTCGGTCGGCGTGATCGTGCTGATGGTCGCCGGCGCCGACGAGATGCTCGGCGGGGGTGGGGGCGGGGCGGTGCTCTGGGTGACGCTGGTGGCCTGCGCGGTGATCGCGATCATCAGCGTCTGGAACCGGGCCCACACCTACTGAGCACCGGATCCAACTCGGGCCGCTTTCGACACGATGCGCGCGTCACGCGCGCGCCGGTCGCGCCTAGCTTCGGGGTGTGTTTCGCCGAGGCAGCGAGAACGGTCAGGCGTCGGCCGAGCTGGTCGCGGCGATCGCGGCCCTGGTGCTGGCCACCCTCCTGGTGGCCCAATTCGCGGTCGCCGGTTACGCCCTCTGGACCGCGGGCGTCGCCGCCCGCGCCGGGGCGCGCGCGGCGTACGTGGGGGGCGACGGGCCAAAAGCCGCCCGCGCGTCGCTGCCCGCGACGCTTCGGCGCGGCGCCTCCATCCGTGAGCGCGACGGCCTGACGGTTCGCGTTCGGGCGCCGTCGCTCGTTCCCGGCGTGCCGCGGGTCCCCGTCAGCGCCCGAGCCGGGCTGGGGGCAGGGGATGCGGGCTAGAGGGCTCCGGTCTGCGTCCACGGCCGAATCAAGCAGTCGGCGACCGGGCGCCGGGAATCAGGGCGGCCAGGCCTCCGTCGAGGTGCTCGCCGGCGTTCCGGGGCTGGTGCTCACCGGCCTGGTCGCGCTCCAGCTGCTGGCCGCCGGATACGCGTTGACGCTTGCGGACGGGGCGGCCGAGGCGGGGGCCATGGCGCTGGCCGCGGATCGTCCCGTGGCGCCTGCGATTCGCCAGGCGCTGCCCGGCTGGGCAGGCGATCGCGTGCAGGTCGCCGTCCACGGAGGCAGGCTGACGGTGACGCTGCGCCCGCCCTCGCCCATCGCGGAGGTCGCACGGCAGCTCGAGGTCAGCTCATCGGCCTGGGTGAAGCCGCCCCGCAGTGGATGAGCGCCGCACCAACGGCGCCGAGGACGTCCCCGATGGCGCCCGGAAGCCGAGGTCGCTCCTGGTCACGGACCTCGGGGGCGCGGGCGGCGGGCTCGCCGTCGCGGCGGCCGTGGGGGTGACCCTTGCGGGCGACGGCCGTGGCGTCCTCTTGACGGAGCTGGAAGCCGAGCGGTCCCGCGGGCCCACCACGCTCGCCTCGGGGTCGGCGCGCGAGCTCGAGCGGGCGCTGCGCGATCGGGGATTCCGGCGGGCCGCGGCCCGGGGCCGGCTCTGCTGGCTTGGCCTGTCCGGCGAGGAGGCGATCGACCAGCTGGGGCCGGCCCTCGAAGCCGCGAAGCCCGCGGTCTCGATCGTCCACGCCCCCGCTCATCTGTGGCGGCGAGCCCTGGACGACGCGGCGGTGCCGCTGAGCTCGGGCCTGCTTCGCGCCGATCTGGCCCACGACCGCGCGCTCGCGGCGTTGGCGGTGATCGAGCTCGGCGAGCGGCATCTTCGGGCTCGGGTCGCCTCCCGCCCGCTCGGGATGGTGGCCTCACGGCGGGCGCTCGCCGGCCTCGAGATCGGCGGCGGCGCAGCCAGGCGGGTGGCGCGCCTGGCGCGAGGGTTGTTCGGGCGGAGCCGCGCGCTCGGCGAGGAACGCGGTCAGGCGCTGCCGCTCACGATCGGGGCGGCGTTCGCGATCGTCTTCTGTGCGGCGGTCCTCGCGGTGCTGGGCGGCGCCGCGACGGGGGCCGCTCGGGTTCAGCGCGCGGCCGACCTGGCTGCGCTGTCCGGAGCCCGCTCGCTGCGCGACGATTTCCCCCGCCTTTTCTCTCCCGCACGGCTGGCGAGCGGGACCCCGAACCCCCGCCACCTCGACAAGGCGGAGTACCTCGCGCGGGCGACGGCCGTCACCCGGGAGGCGGCAAGGCGAAACGGGGTCGATCCGCTCGAGCCTGCGCGTCCGGTTCCCGGACCGCGGCTCGTTCGCGCCCGTTCGAGTTCGCGCGACGGTCACGGCGTCCATCGACGCCGATCGCGCCCTTCCCGGCCTGCGAGGCGGCGCGCGAGTCGGTGGGGCGGTGCACGCCGGCGTCCGGGTCCAGGCGAGGGCGGAGGCCCAGGCGGCGCCACCGGCATCCGCCGCGCTGCAGGCGACGGCAAGCGGAGGGGGATATTCGGGTCCGCTCGCCTACCGACAGGGCAAGCCGATGCGCCCGGACGTCGCGGCGGCATTCGACCGGCTCGCCTCCGCCGCACGCCGGGCTGGGATCGGGTTGGTCGTCAACTCCGCCTACCGGTCCGACGCCGAGCAGGCCCGGCTCTACGCCGAGCACCCGGATCCGCGCTGGGTCGCGCCACCGGGGACCTCGCTTCACCGCTGCGCGACCGAGCTCGACCTCGGCCCGCCCGCGGCCTACGGGTGGCTCGCCGGCCACGCCGCCCGGTTCAGCTTCGTGAGGAGGTACGCCTGGGAACCGTGGCACTTCGGGTACGCAAGCGGCCCGGCGCCGTGCTCCGCGGCGGCGAACGCGGGCGGCCCACTCCCCGACGGCCGCGGCGGGGGGAGCGCCGGGCTCCAGGCCTTCGTCCCGGGACGATTCCGGACCCCGATCCTGCGGGCAGCGTCCCGCTGGAACGTCTCCGCCGGGCTGCTGGCCGCCCAGCTGATGGCGGAGTCGAACTTCAACCCCTATGCGGTCTCCGGCGCCGGCGCTCAGGGGATCGCCCAGTTCATGCCCGGGACGGCGGCCGCCTACGGCCTGGGTGACCCGTTCGACGCCCCGGCGGCGATCGACGCCCAGGCCCACCTGATGTCCGACCTCCTGCGCCAGTTCGGCGCCGTTCCACTGGCGCTCGCCGCCTACAACGCCGGCCCGGCGCCGGTGGCCGCCTGCGACTGCGTTCCCGCGATACCCGAGACCCAGGCCTACGTCGCCCGCATCCTCGGCCTGCTCGGGGGCGCCGGGGAGCTGTCGGCCCCGGCGCTCGAGGTTCGCCTGGTCGACTGAGGCGCCTTCTCGTCAGCGCACTGAGGGTGTCGCGTTCGTAGCCCTAGGTGGATTGCCGACGGCGGAATCGCCTGGGACGCTGAGTTGCGCGATGAGGCGGCAGCTTGGGATCGTCGGAGTGGGGCTCTGGGCGGTCCCCCTGCTCGTCCTGGTTGCCGCCGCCGGGAGGGGCGTCGCCGAGCCGTCAACCGGCGACGCGCAGGTCACCTCGCCCCCGAGCTTCCTCCTGGTGATCGTCGACGACCAGGCAAGGAACAGCTTCACGCGCCGATACATGCCGCGGACCATCCGGAACCTGGTCGACCACGGCACCCGGTTCGCCAACGGGCTCGCCGCTCCGCCGGACTGCTGTCCCGACCGGGCCGGCATCCTCACGGGCCAGTACCCCCACAACCACGGTGTGTTCTCCAACCGCCCCGGATACCCGGCGCTGGTCGACCGAGGAAACACCCTCCCGGTCTGGCTCGATCGCGCCGGCTACCGCACGGGGATGATCGGGAAGTTCCTCAACCGATACCGCAGCGACCGCCCGGCGCCCGGCTTCGATGAATGGTTCGCCGGCACGGGCACCTACTTCGGCTACAACGTCAGCGATAACGGCACGGTTCGGCACTACGGAACGCGGCGCCAGGACTACTCGACCGACGTCCTCACGCGTCACGCGCTCCAGTTCCTGCGCGGACGTGACCCGTTCTTCCTCTGGCTCGGCTACAACGCTCCGCACATCGCCAACCACCGCTACCAGCACACCCGTGGGAGGGGCGGGCCGTGTCGAGGGCGGATGCCGGCGCCTCCGACAACGGCGCTCTACCGCCGCTTCTCGAAGGCTTCGCTACGGCAATCGGGGGCGTTCAACGAGCGCGACACCTCCGACAAGCCACGCCGGATTCGCTCGCTGCCGTCCCTGAATCGCGCCCAGCGGGGGCTGATTCGCCGGCGATGGCGATGCACCCTGGCGACGCTGAGGGTCGTGGACCGGGACCTGAACAAGATCGTCGCGAAGCTGCGTCACCAGGGACGGCTGACGAACACGATCATCGTCTACGTCTCCGACAACGGCTACTTCTTCGGCGAGCACCGGCTTCCCAACGGCAAGGGGTTCCCCTACGAGGAGGCGCTCAGCGTCCCATATGCGATCCGCGTCCCACGGGCGCTTGGAGCGAGTCCCGCCGGTGGTGGATGAGGTGGCCTCGAACCAGGACATCGCGCCCACCCTCCTCGACTATGCGAGCGCCGAGTCGTGCGCGGCACCCGGCCACTGCCGCCGAGCCGGACGGACATAGTCTCGTCCCGCTCCTCGGTGGGCCGGGTCGTTGGCCGGCCGGGCGGGGCGCGCTGGTGGAGATCAACACCGAGGCCAGGTCCGATTGCGCCTGCGCCTACGAGGGGATCCGGACCCGGCGCTACCTGTACGACGTCCTCTCAACCGGCGAGCGCGAGCTCTATGACCTGAGGGCGGATCCGGGCCAGCTCCGAAACGTGGCGGGTTCAGCCGGATACAGACGGCGCCAAAACAGCCTTGCCGCGCGGCTATCACGCCTGCGTAACTGCTCCGGCCCGAGCTGCGAGTGACGCCAGGGCGCCGTGCGGCATGTCGGTCACTAAGCTGACCTCCTGATGACCGCGCCGGTGCAGGTCGAGGGAGTCGAGCAGCTGCGGGAGCTGGTCGGGCGCGAGCTCGGGCCCGACGGAGTGGGTGGAGATCACCCAGGAGGACGTCGACAAGTTCGCCGACGTCTCGCGCGACCATCAGTGGATCCACGTCGACCGCGAGCGCGCGGCGACGGAGAGCCCCTACGGGACCACGGTGGCGCACGGGAACCTGACCCTGTCGCTGCTCGACCACTTTCGTCCCCAGCTGATCCAGAACCGCGGCGTGAAGATGGGGATCAACTACGGGTTCAACAAGGTCCGCTTCCCGGCCGCCGTGCCCACCGGAACCAGGGTGCGCGCCCGGGCCGAGCTGCTCTCGGTCGAGGAGCTCGGCGACGGCTGGTGGCACGTGGTCACCAAGCTTCACGGTCGAGGGCGAGGGCCAGGAGAAGCCCGTCTGCGTCGCCGAGGCCGTCGGCCGCGCGCTGATCGACTGAGCGACGCCGCAGGGCGCCGCTTGCGGCGGCCTACTTGACGGTGAGCGTGCCCTCCATGCCGGCCGCCCGATGGCCGTCGACGCTGCAGAAGAACGTGTAGTCGCCCGCCTTCAGATCGACGTCCAGCGTGGTCTTGTCCTGCTGGATGACGTCGCTGCATCCGACCTCCGTGCCGCTCGGGTCCTCGACGCACACGTCATGACCGACGGGGGCCGGGTTGTCGAAGTCGATCGTGTTGGCTCCGGCGCTTGCCGACAGCGACGTCTGCTCGTAGGCGAGCTCGCCGTTCGGATCGGCCGAGAGGCTGATCGTGCCGCCGCCGCCACCGCCGCCCCCGCCGCCGGGCGCCTGGTGGTCGTGGTGGTCGCGGCCGTGGTCTCGTCGTCGTCGCCGCCGCAGGCCGCCAGCGCGAAGGGGGCGAGGGCGCCGAGCGCCAACAGAAGTACGAGCTTTCTCATCGGAGGTCCCCTTTCGTGCGCGGTACCCGGCGAGTCTATAACCGTCGGCCTCAACGGCCAGTAAAGGTCGCCTCGCGACCCTCGAGGAAGGCGGTGACGCCCTCGCGCAGGTCCTCGGTCGCCATGCTGTCGGCGATCCCGTGGCGCTCGAGCTGCAGGTGGTCGGCCAGGGTGTTGTCGAGGCTGGAGGCGATCAGGCGCTTCGACGTGCGGACGTAGTGGGGCGCCTTCGCGGCCAGCTTCTCCGCCTTCTCCCGCGCGCGGTCCATCAGCTCGTCGGCCGGGCACGACCTCCGCCACGATGCCCATCTCGTGCGCCTGCTCGGCGCTCAGCAACGGGTCGTTGAGCAGCAGCTCGATTGCCCGGGCCGGGCCCACCATCCGGGGGAGGAAGTAGGTCATGCCACCGTCGGGCGACGCCCCGATCCGCCCGTAGGCGCAGACGAACGCCGCCTCCTGCGAGGCGATCCGGGTGTCGCACATCAGGGCCAGCGAGAAGCCGGCGCCCGGCGGCGACGCCGTTGACAGCGGCGATCACGGGATAGGGGATGCGCCGGAAGTCGACGATCGCCTGGTGCAGGACGTCGGCGCCGCGGCGAACGTCGGCGGACAGGTAGGCGCCGGACTCCTCCAGCCCCCGCTTGAACCAGTTGACGTCGCCCCCGGCCGAGAAGGCGCGGCCTTCCCCGGTGACGATCAGGCCCCGCAGCGGCGCCCGGTCGGCCAGCCATGCCGCCGCGGTGACCAGCTCGCCGATCAGCTCCGGGCTCATGGCGTTGAGGACCTCGGGTCGGTCGAGCGTCAACGTGCCGATCTCGCCGTCGATCTCGAGGCGTAGGGTGTTCAGGTCGGGCGGGCTCGGGACGGTGGCTGTGGTCATGCGTGCTCCTGCTCGTCGTTTGGCCAGCTGGCCAGCAGCCTAACCTTCTTTACATGTCGCGAGAAGCGGACAGGCGATCATCCAACCGTGCCCACGCACAGTGGCGAAGAGGCGGCGGGCCTTGATGCCCAGCGGCGGCGGCTTCCCGACCAGCCGGGCGTCTACCTGTTCAAGGACGGCGAGGGCGGGTGCTCTACGTGGGCAAGGCGCTCTCGATCCGCAAGCGCGTCTCCTCCCACTTCTCGGGGCCGCATCGGGGCGGGCTCGACGTTCATCGGCCAGCGTCGCATCGATCGACTTCCTGGTCACCGAGACCGAGGCGGAGGCGCTGCTCGCCGAGCAGCAGTTCATCAAGCGCCATCGGCCACGATTCAACATCCGGCTCCGGGACGACAAGTCCTACCCCTACATCGGCGTCAGCCTCGACGAGGAGTTCCCGCGGGTGTACTTCACCCGCGAGCGCCACCGCTCGGGCCGGGTCTACTTCGGGCCGTTCTCCGAGCGCACGCAGGGTGCGCGAGACGCTCGACCTGCTCGGCAAGCTCTTCCAGTACCGGACCTGCGAAGGGCCCGAGCCGGGACGCCGATCGGGGGTCCCGTGCCTCGATTACTACATCAAGCGGTGCCAGGCGCCATGCGTCGGCTACATCGACCGCGAGGAGTACAGGCGGAACATCGAGGCGATCATCGACTTCCTCTCCGGGCCGCTATCGGGACGTCGAGCGCGATCTGGATCGCAAGATGGACGAGGCCGCCGCGCGGGAGGAGTTCGAGCGTGCGGCCGCCTATCGGGACCGCCTCGAAGCGGTCCGCTCGCTGATGGAGCGGCGCAGCGTCGCCGGCGATGCATTCGACAGCGCCGACCTGATCGCGGTGGCGGTGGAGGGGAACGGCGCCAACGCGCAGGTGTTCCAGGTCCGGGACGGCGTGCTGGCCGAGCGTCACGGCTTCTACCTCGCCAACGAGGGAGAGCGCGCGGAGGCCGAGGTGACGGAGGAGTTCATCGCCCAGTACTACTCGGCCGCCCCGGCGGTGCCGCCGCTGGTCGTGCGTCGGCTCGGCGCTGCGTGAGCGCACCGGGGTGCTGGCCGAGGCGCTGTCGTCCAGGCGCGGGGGACGGGTCGAGTTGCGGGTCGCGGAGCGCGGCGACAAGCGCCGGCTGCGCGAGCTGGCGGAGCGCAACGCCCGGCTCGCCCTGGCGCAGGACAAGCTGCGGGCAGAGAGGCCGGCGCCAGCAGCGAGTGGACGCCCTCGCCGCCCTTCAGGAGGCGCTGGACCTGGAATCGCTGCCCGTGCGCATCGAGGGGTTCGACGTCTCCAACCTCGGCCCCGATCACACCGTGGCCTCGATGGTCGTGTTCGAGGGGGGAGCGCCGAAGAAGGCGGATTACCGCCGCTTCAAGGTGCGGGAGCCGCGTGACGCCGGGCCCGACGACTTCTCGTCGGTGGAGGAGGTCCTGGGGCGCCGGGCCGCGAGCCTGCTCGAGCAGGCGGATCGCTCCCCGCACGACACCGAGCGCGACGAGAGCTTCGCTGCGCTTCCGGACCTGGTCGTGATCGACGGCGGCAAGGGGCAGCTCTCGGCCGGGATGCGCGCCCTGCGGCCGCTCGCCGAGCGGGGCACCGCCGTCATCGGCCTCGCAAAGCGGCTGGAGGAGGTCTTCGTCCCCGGTCGCCCCGCCCCGCTCGCGATCCCCCAGGACTCCGAGGCGCTGCGGCTGCTGCAGCGTGTTCGCGACGAGGCGCATCGCTTCGCCCTCGACTTCCATCGCCGGCGCCGCGACCAGGCGATGACCCGTTCGCTCCTGGACGAGCTGCCCGGCGTCGGGCCGGTGCGAAAGCGCGCGCTCCTCAGCCACTTCGGCTCACCCGAGCGGCTGGTGGGCGCCAGCCGCGAGGAGCTCGAGGCCGTCCCCGGGATTCCCGGGAAGCTGGCGCGACAGATCCACCGGCAGCTCCACAAGGCGGGCAGATGAGCGGCGAGCGAGCATCGGGCGACGGCGAACCGGCCCGCGGGGCACGCGACGTCGACCTCGTGGTGATCACCGGGTACTCCGGCGCCGGCAAGTCCGAGGCGATTGCCGCCTTCGAGGATGGTGGCTACTTCTGCGTCGACAACCTTCCCCCGCGGATGATGAGCGCGCTGGGCGAGCTGTTTCGCCACGAGGGAAGCGGCGTTCGCCGGGCGGCGATCGTCTCCGACGTTCGAGGGGGCGAGTACTTCGACGAGCTGGTGGAGGTGCTCGGCCAGCTCACCGAATCGGGGCTCGACCCGACGGTGCTCTTCCTCGAGGCCGACGAGGAAACCTTGCTGGATCGGTTCAAGGAGACCCGCCGGCGACATCCGCTGGCGCCGAACGGCCGGGTGCTGGAGGGCATCCGGGCGGAGCGCGGGCTCCTGGGTCCTCTGCGGGAGGCCGCCGACGTGGTCATGGACACGAGCGACCTCACGGGGACGATGCTTCGCCGCCGTGTCGTGACCGAGCTCCTGGGCCCGAAGGGCGCGCGCGGCAAGCTCGCGGCGACGATCATCACCTTCGGGTTCAAGAACGGCCCGCCGCGCGAGGCCGACGTGGTGCTCGACGTCCGCTTCCTGCCGAATCCGCACTACCGCGAGGACCTTCGCCCCCTCACCGGGCTCGACCCGGAGGTGGTCGAGTACGTGGAGGCCGGGGCGCTGGCAAGCGAGTTCTACGCCCGCCTGTTCCCGATGCTCGACTTCCTCTTGCCCGCCTACGTGACCGAGGGCAAGACCCACCTCACGCTCGCGATCGGCTGCACCGGCGGCCGCCATCGGTCGCTGACCGTCGCGGAGCGGATCGCGGAGCACCTCACCGACCACGAGGACGTCTCGCTGCGGATCGTCCACCGCGACGTCGAGCTGGACTGACCGGCCCGATCGCGAGCGCGCTGAGCGCAGGCTCGCGGGCACGGCCAGTGGCCGGAGGGCTCGACGCTAGCGGTGCGTGAACCGCTTGAAGGCGCGCCAGGCGGGCTTCGGGTTGCCGCTGCGCTTCAACAGCCCGGCGGAGGTGCAGAAGCTGCAGCCGCCCGCTCCGGCGGGCGGATCGCGGAAGTTGAACCAGATGAGGCGCTTCACGTGCCAGCCCCGGCGATGCCGGACGATCATCCGGAAGGACTTCTGGAGGATCCGCTTCTGCCCTCGCAGGCCCTTGTTCAGGCCGAAGCGGTCCGGGGCGATGCGATCCCCAGCCGATCTCGGTGATCCAGAGGGCGGTGCGCCCATCGCTGATGGCGCTTCATGACCCCCCGGATCCGCTTGATCTTCTTGCGCACCTGCGGCACGTGGGGCGCATACGGGTTGACGGAGACGGCATCGAAGGAGCGCTTGATCCGGTGGGCGTGGTAGAAGCGGTTGAGGAACTTCTTGTCGGATGGGTGGCCCCTGCCGGACATCCCGGCGAGGACCACGTTCGCGCTTCCGGTCGACGCCGTGGATCGCGCCGCGAGCGGTGCGCACCAGCTTCGCGTACTGGCCGACTGACGGGTGCGGCGCGAAGAACTTCTTCAGGTTCGGCTCGTTCCAGATCTGCCAGGCGGTGATCGGCCGATTTGGCTTCCCGGGATGATCTCGGTGATAGGGACTCAGTGTGCTCCCGGCGGCCACCGTCCAGTAGCCGCCGCCCTTCCCGTAGCGCTTCACGAGCTTGACCATGAACTTCCGAAACAGCTTGCGGCGCTTGGCCGTCTTGACCGGGGGCACGTTGGGGTGCTTCGCGACGTAGCGGGGCGACCCGTAGACGAAGGGCAGCACCTCGACGCCCCTGGCCGCGAGGTTGCCCACGACCTTGTCCGTCGTCCAGTTGGGCTTGCCTCCCTTCCTGGGCTGAAGGGCGGGCCAGTAGAACATTCGGCGCACCGTTCCCACGCGGCCCTGGTCCAATCGGTTGAGGTCCGGCTTCGAGATCGGGCCGGCGGCGTAGTGGACTCCGTAGAAAGGCTGCTTGGCGGTCGCTGAGGAGGCGCCCAAGGTCGCCAGGGCGACCAGGGCAACGACCAGGCTGAGTGTCCAGGCTCGGCGCATCAATCCCTGAGAAAATCGGTCCCGCCTCGGCGACCCTCGACCGCCGGACGGGCAAAACCTTACAGGGTGCATGGGCCCGATCGTTGGCCGGCCCATCCGGCCGGCGCCCATGAGCCGGACAAGGGGCCCGGGCGGAAATCCGGCGTCCATAGAATCCGCTGGTCGTGGTCGAGCCCGTGATCAGAGCCCGAGGCCTGCACAAGTCCTACGGCGAGCTCGATGCGGTCCGGGGGATCGATCTCGAGGTGGACAGGGGAGAGGTGTTCGCCTTCCTGGGCCCGAACGGGGCCGGAAAGACCACCACGGTGGAGATCCTGGAGGGCTATCGGCGGCGAACCTCCGGCGAGGTGACGGTGCTCGGAACGGACCCCGCGGGAGCGGATCGGCAGTGGCGCGGGCGAATCGGGATCGTCCTGCAGGACAGCGAGATGCACCCCGAGCTGACCGTGCGAGAGGCCCTGGAGCTCTTCGCCGGCTACTACCAGCGGCCCCGTGGCGTGGACGAGACGATCTCGCTCGTGGGGCTGTCGAGCAAGGCGGACGGCCGGATCGGCCGGCTCTCGGGTGGGCAGAAGCGACGGCTGGACGTTGCCCTCGCCCTGGTCGGCGACCCCGAGCTGCTCTTCCTGGACGAGCCCACGACCGGGTTCGACCCCACCGCGCGGCGGCGGGCGTGGGAGATGGTGGCGAACCTGCGTGAGCTTGGAAAGACGGTCTTCTTGACCACCCACTACATGGAGGAGGCGCAGGCGCTCGCGGACCGCGTGGCGATCATCGCGCATGGCGAGATCGTGGCCGAGGGCTCTCCCGGCGAGCTCGCAGGGCGAGGCGGCGCCCAAAGCCAGGATCAGCTTCCGGCTGCCGGCGGGCGATCACCGCCGCGGAGCTGCCGAAGGGCGTCGCGCGCATCCGCCGCCAACGGCGAGGTCCGGCGTGCAGGCCGAGGACCCGGTGCCCCTGCTGCATGAACTCACGGCGTGGGCGATCGAGCGGCGGGTCCCGCTGTCGGGGCTGGAGGTCACGCACCGCAACCTGGAGGACGTCTACCTCGAGTTGACGGCCGACGACCTGAAGGGGGGAGCGGAGGAGTGAGCGGGGTCGCCCTCGCGGTTCATCAGTTCCGGTTCGACCAGAAGACCTTCTGGCGGAATCCAGCCTCGGTCTTCTTCACGGTCATGTTTCCGGTGATGTTCCTCGTGATCTTCGACCTCGTCTTCGATGGCAGCCATCGGATCCGAAGACCTCGGGGTCGACGTCAGCACCTATTACGTCCCGGCGATCATCACCCTGGCGGTGATCTCGGCGACGTTTCAGAACCTGGCGATGTCGGTGACGATCGATCGCGAGTTCGGGATCCTGAAGCGGGGTCGAGGGACGCCGCTCCCAGACTGGGTTTTCTTCGCCGGCAGGATCGGCAACTCGCTGGTTGTCTCGGCGCTGATGCTGGTGCTCTTGGCAGGCATCGGGCGGATCGCGTACGGGGTGGAGATTCCCTGGGATCACCTCCCCGCCGTGTTCACGAGCCTGGCGATCGGGGCGGCGTCGTTTTGCTGCCTGGGGCTGGCATTGACGGCCGCGATCCCCTCACAGAGCGCGGCGGCGCCGATCACCAACGTGGCGATCTTCCCGCTGTACTTCCTGTCTGGGGTCTTCGTGCCCGAGAGCGAGATACCGGACGGGGTGATCCGCGTGGCCGACGCCTTCCCGGTCCATCACTTGTTCGCCGCCCTGTTCACCGCCTGGGATCCCGCGACCACGGGGTCCGGCTTCGAGTGGGGTGATCTCGCCGTGGTCGCCGCATGGGGGGCCGCCGGCTTCCTGATCGCGCTGCGGACGTTCGTCTGGACCCCGAGGGGTCGCTGACCGGCCGGGGCGCGGTTAGATTTGGGGACGGTATGGTCCGGGCCACTACTTCGCCTGCCTGATCGAACCCAGACGAACATCGCGTGGAGATCGCGGTGGGCACGGACCGACGAGCACGGATCGAGACGAGGGGGACACGCATATGGCGCCAGTGAGAGTCGGGATCAACGGCTTCGGGAGGATCGGCCGAAACCTCTACCGGGCAGCGAACGCGGCCGGCTCGGAGCTCGAGTTCGTGGCCGTCAACGACATCACCGACGCCCACACGCTCGCCCACCTGTTGAAGTACGACTCGATCCTCGGCCGCTTCCCCGGCACGGTCGAGGCCCGCGGGGAGGCGATCGCCGTCGACGGCACCGAGCTCCGGGTGCTCGCCGAGCGCGATCCGGCCGCCCTTCCATGGGCGGAGCTCGGGGTCGAGGTGGTGATCGAGTCCACCGGGCTGTTCTCGGACCGCGAGAGCGCCTCCAAGCACCTGGACGCCGGGGCGAAGAAGGTGATCATCTCCGCCCCGGCCACCGATCCCGACGTCACCGTCTGCCTCGGGGTCAACTTCGACGAGGCCTACGACCCGGAGGCCCACCGGATCATCTCCAACGCCTCCTGCACGACCAACTGCCTGGCGCCGGTGGCCAAGGTGATCAACGACTCGGTCGGGATCGAGCGCGGGCTGATGACCACGATCCACGCCTACACCGCCGACCAGCGCCTCCAGGACATGCCGCACAAGGACCTTCGCCGAGCCCGAGCCGCGGCGCTCAACCTGATTCCGACCACCACCGGGGCGGCGAGGGCGGTCGGCGTGGTGCTGCCGGAGCTCGAACGGAAAGCTGAACGGGATCGCGGTTCGCGCCCCGGTGGCGACCGGCTCGGTGGTCGACCTCGTGTGCGAGGTCTCGCGCCCGACCGAGCGTCGACGAACTGAACGCGGCCTTGAAGCAGGCCTCCGAGGGGCCGCTTCGGGGGATCCTCGCCTACACCGAGGACCCGATCGTCTCCACCGACATCGTCTCCGACCCCCACTCCTCGATCTTCGACGCCGCGCAGACGATGGTCATCGACGGCCGCCTGGTCAAGGTGGTCGCCTGGTACGACAACGAGTGGGGCTACTCGAACCGCTGCGTCGAGCTGGCGGCGAAGGTGCTCGAGCCGAAGCCCGCGGCGGTCGGCACCACTTGAGCTTCGGCAAGGCGAGCGTCCGAGACGCGCCGGTCGACGGCAGGCGCGTGCTCGTTCGGGTCGACTTCAACGTCCCCCTCGACGGACGGCGAGATCGCCGACGACACGCGGATCGAGGCGGCGCTGCCGACGGTCGAGCTGCTTCGCGAGCGCGGTGCGGCGCTCGTCCTGGTCTCGCACCTGGATCGGCCCGAGGGCCCCGACCCGGCGCTGTCGATGGCGCCGGTCGCCGACCGGCTCGGGCAGCTGCTCGGAACCAGCGTTCGGATGGCGCCGGCGGTGGTCGGGCCGGAGGTGGAGAAGCTCGCCGGGAGCCTTGCGCCCGGCGACGTGCTGATGCTCGAGAACAGCCGGTTCGAGCCGGGCGAGACCACCAACGACCCGGAGCTGGCACGCGGCCTGGCGGCGCTCGCCGACGTCTACGTCGAATGACGCCTTCGGCGCCGCCCATCGCGCCCATGCCAGCACCGAGGGCGTGGCGCATCTGCTGCCGGCCTACGCCGGACTTCTGCTCGAGCGCGAGGTGCGCGAGCTGATCGCGGTTCGCGACGATCCGGCGCGCCCGCTGTGCGTGATCCTAGGGGGGGCCAAGGTGAGCGGCAAGGTCGGCGTGATCGAGCGCTTCCTGGAGACGGCCGACGAGATCCTGATCGGGGGCGCGATGTGCTTCAGCTTCTTTAGCTCTCAAGGAATCGCCGTTGGCGATTCCTTGAGGGATGAGAAGAGCACCGCGCTGGCGGCGAGGATCCTCGAGCGGGCTGAGGGATCCTCGTGCGACCTGGTGCTCCCCGTCGACCTGGTCGCGGGCAGGGGGCTCGATGCGGAGACGGAGGTCCGTCAGCTCGACGGGGTGGAGGTCCCGGACGGCTGGATGGGCCTCGACATCGGCCCTCGGACCGCCTCGCGCTACGCGGCCGGGTGGCCGAGGCGAGAACCGTGTTCTGGAACGGCCCGATGGGGGCGTTCGAGCTCGAGCCGTTCGCCGGCGGGACGCGGGCCGTCGCCGAAGCGGTCGCCTCGACGTCGGCCAACACGATCGTCGGCGGGGGCGACTCGATCGCGGCGCTCGCACGAGTTCGGGCTGGCCGACCGCGTCGATTGGCTGTCGACCGGCGGCGGCGCCTCGCTCGAGCTGATGGAGGGCGGGGCGCTCCCAGGGTTGGAGGCGCTGATGGGCCAGCAGGCGGCGGCGGCCGGACGCTGACGGAGGCCGCCGATGGCAGATCGCTCTCCACTCGTCGCGGCCAACTGGAAGATGCACAAGACGGTCGGCCGAGGCCGACGCATTCCTCGACCGCTTCCTGGGCCTCCTCGCCGCGACTCGCGGGCGTCGAGCTCGTCGTCTGCCCTGCGTTCCCGTCCCTGGCGCCGGTGGTGGAGCGGTGCCGCGGGTCGGCCGTCCGCGTGGCAGCCCAGAACATGCACGCGAAGCCACAGGGAGCATTCACCGGCGAGGTCTCGGCCCCGATGCTCACCGGCCTCGGCGTCGACGGCGTCGATCCTCGGGCACTCCGAGCGCCGGGCCATGTTCGGCGAGAGCGACGAGGCTCTGGCCGACAAGGTCCCGGCGGCGCTCGATGCCGGGCTGACGCCGATCCTCTGCATCGGCGAGACCGAGTCCGAGCGCGACGCTTCCGAGACCAAGGCGGTGCTGACGCGGCAAGCCGAGGCCGACCTGGCGCGAGGTCGACGACGACCGGCTGTCCGAGGTCGTGATCGCGTACGAGCCGGTCTGGGCGATCGGAACGGGCCGCAACGCGACCCCGGAGCAGGCGGCCGACGCGATCGCCTTCATCCGCTCGCTGATCGCCGCTCGTGACGAGCGCGCCGGGGAGGCGATCCGCATCCTCTACGGCGGCTCCGTGAAGCCCGACAACGCCGGCGAGGTCCTCGCCGCGGAGACCGTGGACGGCGCGCTGGTCGGGGGGGCCAGCCTCGATCCGGACCAGTTCGCCGCGGTCGCCGCCGCCTGCACATGATCGTTCCCGACGGAGCGGCGGCGATCCCCGTCCCGTCGCTGGCCTTGATCGTGCTCGACGGCTGGGGGCTGGCGCCTGCGGGCCCGGGCAACGCGATCAGCCAGGCGGCGACGCCGGTGTTCGACCAGCTCTGGGCTCGCTACCCGCACACGACCCTCTCGGCCAGCGGGCGCGACGTCGGGCTGCCCGACGGGCAGATGGGCAACTCCGAGGTCGGCCACCTGAACCTGGGCGCGGGGTCGATCGTGATGCAGGACCTGACGCGGATCGACGACGCGATCGCCGACGGCAGCCTGTTCGAGAATCCGGTCTTGAAGGCGGCCTGCGAGGCGGCGCGCTCGGGGCCTCGAGGCCGGCTGCACCTGATGGGGTTGGTCTCCGACGGGGGAGTCCACTCGGGCTGGGAGCACATCGAGGCGTGCATCGAGCTGGCCGCGCACGAGGGCGTGCCCGACCTCGTCGTCCACGCGTTCACCGACGGGCGAGACACCCTCCCCACCGTCGGGCGCGGGGTACATCCGTGAGCTCGAGCGGTGGCTTCGCCACGCCGGCCGGATCGGGACGGTGAGCGGCCGCTACTACGCGATGGACCGCGACCGGCGCTGGGATCGCACCAAGCTCGCCTACGAGGCGATCGTCCACGCGGAGGGGCTCTCGGCGCCGAGCGCCACGGAGGCCGTCGAGCGAGTCGTACGCCCGCGGTGAGACGGACGAGTTCATCCGCCCGACGGTGATCGGCGACTACGACGGGGTCGGCGACGGGGGACGCGATGCTCCATCTCAACTTCAGGCCCGACCGTGCCCGACAGCTCACCAGCGCCGTGGGCGAGCCCGACTTCGACGAGTTTCCCCGCGGGACGGCGCCGAAGGTGCGCTCACCACGCTGACCGAGTACCGGAAGGGCTGGGAGTATCCGGTCGCCTTCCCCCCGCGGGTGCCCGAGGCCACGCTGGCGGAGACGATCTCGCAGAGCGGGGGGCGTCAGCTCCATGTCGCCGAGACCGAGAAGTACGCCCACGTCACGTACTTCTTCAACGGGGGGCGCGAGGACGAGTGGGAGGGTGAGGAGCGGTGCCTGGTGCCGTCCGTGCGCGACGTCCCCACCTATGACCAGCGACCCGAGATGAGCGCCCGCGAGGCCGCGGACGCGTTTCGAGGGGGATGGACGGACGATGGCTATGCCTTCGGGATCATCAACCTCGCGAACCCCGACATGGTCGGGCACACCGGCGACATACCCGCGGCGGTGACCGCGGTGGAGACCGTCGACGGCTGCCTGGGCGACGTGATCTCGGCGGTCCATGGCTCCGGCGGGGCTTGCATCGTGACCGCGGACCACGGGAACGCGGACAACATGCTGGAGCCCGACGGCTCGCCCAACACCGCCCACTCGACCAACCCGGTGCCGTTGATCGTCACCCTCGAGGGCCTCTCGCTTGCGGAGGGCGGGGTCCTGGCCGACGTCGCTCCGACCGCGCTCGCGCTGCTGGGGCTTGAGCAGCCCACGGCGATGACGGGGCGGTCTCTGATCCAGGCCCGGTAGGGAAGAGAGTGGCCCCCTAGGCTTCCGGGCCGTGCGATCCGACCCGGAACGCCTTCGATTCGAGGTCTCAGCGAGGGACGGGGCCGCCCGCGCCGGGCGGCTCCACCTCGCATCCGGCGTGGTCGAGACGCCGGCGTTCATCCCGCTCGCGACGCGAGGGAGCGTCCGATCACTGACCTCCACCGAGGTCTCCGAGCTCGGCTATCGGATGGTCCTCGGCAACACGTTCCACCTGCTCTTGGCGCCCGGGCCAGATCGCATCGCCGCCCTCGGGGGACTTCACCGGTTCATGGGCTGGAGGCGGCCGATCATCACCGATTCGGGCGGATTCCAGGTCTTCTCGCTCGCACACGGGACGGTCGCCGACGAGATCAAGGGGCGGCGCGGGCGCAGGGCCGGGTACCGGATCGGTGCTCGAGATCGGGGAGCATGGAGTGCGCTTTCGCTCCTACGTCGACGGATCCGAGCGGTTCCTGGGCCCGGAGGAGTCGATGGGCGTGCAGGCGGCGCTCGGCTCCGATATCGCGCTGGCGTTCGACGAGTGCACGCCCTACCACGCGGATCGCGACTACACCGCGCGCTCGGTGGAGCGCACGCACCGCTGGCTGGACCGGTGCCTGGCGTGGCACGAGCGCCAGGGCCCGGGACGCCAGGCGGTGTTCGGGATCGTTCAAGGAGGCGTTCACGAGGATCTCCGCCGGCTCTCGGGCGAGCGGGTCGCGGCCGCGCCCGTCGACGGTCTGGCGATCGGCGGAACGCTGGGCCGCGACAAGGAGGAGATGCGCGGGGTCGTCGGGATGACGGTGGCGCACCTTCCCGCGGAGGCTCCTCGCCATCTGCTCGGGATCGGCGAGCCCGACGACCTGGTGGAGGGGATCGCCGCGGGCATCGATCTCTTCGACTGCGCCGTGCCCACCCGGCTTGCGCGCCACGGCGTGGCGCTGGCGCCGCTTCCCGAGTCGCGCTTTCGCTTTGACGTCCGGCGCGCGAAGCACGCCGGCGACGACGGCCCGCTGGTCGACGGCTGCCCCTGCGCCACCTGTGCCGCGCACAGCCTGGCCTACGTCCACTACCTGTCCCGTGCGGAGGAGCTGACGGGGGTCAGGCTGCTCACGCTCCACAACCTCGCCTACCTGGAGTGCCTGGTCTCCGGGGCGCGCGACGCGATCCGCGCCGGGCGCTATGGGGCCTACCGGGCGGCGAGCCTCGGTGGCGCGGCACCGTGGGCGCCGGTCACTGCGTATGAGACTCGATGAAGTCCCGGATCGACCTGAGCTGGTCGGGGATCGTGTGCTTGATCAGGTCGGTGTTCTGGCCGGCGTTGGTGGTCAGCAGGACGATCGCGGCGACGACGGCCGCGAGGATCGCGATCACCAGGAGGACGCCGATCGCCCCGCGAAGGCGACTGGCGCCCGAGCGGCGTGGCTTGCGCTCGGCCGGACCGGGCCGCGGGACGCGGTCGCCGTGCCGGGCGGGCCGGGGCTTGGCGCGGCCTGGGCGTGGGGGGCTCGGCGGGGAGATGCCGGGTCGCCGCGGTGCCCTCGCCGGCCATCATGCGGGTCGCCTGCGTGACGTCGCCGTCGGGTGGCGGCGGCTGCTGCCCGGCGCGGCCGGCCCGCAGCGCCGCCGCAAGCTGCCGCGCGGTCGAGTAGCGCCTGGCGGGATCGGCGTCCAGGGAGCGCAGGACGGCCGTCGACAGCGTCTCGGGGATCGCCGAGTCGTAGGAGGTCGGCGGGAGGGGCCGTTCGTTTTCGCGACGGATCGCGAGCTCGGCGAGGGTCGATCCCTCCCATGGCAGGCGCCCGGTCAACAGCTGATAGATGACGACGCCCAGCGCGTACACGTCGGATGCGGGAATCGCCTCCTCGCCGCGCGCCTGCTCGGGCGCCAGATACGCGGCGGTCCCGACCACGGAGCCAACCTGCGTGAGGCGAGTCTGCTCGGCGGCTCGGGCGATGCCGAAGTCGGTCAGCTTGACGGTCATCTCGCCGGTTGGCGGGTCGTGGGCGGTGGCCCCGGAGTTGCGCCGTCCCGCGGGGCCGCCGATCACCATCAGGTTTCCGGGCTTGACGTCCCGGTGGATGATGCTTTGGCGATGCGCGTAGTCCAGCCCCGCGCACGCCTGAACGCCGATCTCCGCTGAGATCTCCGGCCCCACCGGGCCAAGCGCCTGAAGGATTTGGGCGCCCGAGCGACCCTCGACGTACTCCATGACGATGTAGTGGCGGGCCTCGTCGACGCCGGTGTCGTAGACCTGGACGATGTTCGGGTGGATCAGCTTCGCCACCGCGAGGGCCTCCCGGCGAAAGCGGGCGACGAACTTCTCGTCGTCCGAGAGATGCTCGGCCAGGATCTTCACGGCCACGGTGCGCTCCAGCACCTTGTCGGTGGCCTTGTAGACGCTGGACATCCCGCCCGAGCCGAGCCGGTCGGCGAGCTGATAGCGGTCGGAGATCAGCGGCGGGCTCATGGTCAACCGGCGCCCGTGCCGCCGGTTCCGCCGCCGACGCCCCCGCCCGTGCCGTCACCGCCGCTCTGCCCGCCGCCGGGAGGAGCACCTCCGCCGGGTTGGCCGTTGCCCGCGCCGCCGTTCTGGTTTCCGTCGGCCGGTGGTTCGGCTGGCGGCTGTCCCTCGTCCTCCGTCGTGGAGGTAGTGGTCGACGAGGAGGTCGTGGTCGAGGACGTGGTCTCCTCGGCGGTTGTATTCGAGTCGTTCGTCGGCTGCTGACCGGCGGGAGACGTGGCACCCGTCGCGCAGGGGTTGTTCACCAGCTCCTGCAGGTTGTCGGCGGCGCCTCGAAGCGCATCCTTGAGGGCGGTTCCCGAGGGGGCGGGAAGCTCGTTCACGTGATCGACGAAGTCCTGGATCCTGGCCTCGGCGGTTGCGCAGTCGCCATCCGCGCTCGCCGTCTCGACCGCGTCCAGGTCGCTGATCAGCTCCTGGGCGTCCGCCTGCGGGATCGTCCCGTTGACGTCGTCAGAGCCGCATCCGGTCAGGGCCGCGACGATGGCTAGGAGGGCGAGGAGCGCCGCGAGTGGCTTCGTCCTCGGCATCGCGGCGAGTCTAGTAACCCTGCGGCTCACTGCCCGGCGTACAGGCGACGGGCCAGGTGCTCGGGTAGATCGGTCGCCTCGATCGCCTGCGCCGCCCGATCGATCTCGTATTCGACCCTGCGGTACGTGGCCTGCCAGGAGCCGGTGTCGAGCTCGAGCCATGCGGCACGAGGGTCGCCGTCTCGCGGCTGCCCGACGCTGCCGGGGTTGATCAGCCAGCGTCCCTCGGAGACGTCGAGACGGGTCCCTGCTTCAGCCTGTGCGCCCCGCGCGGCGTCCAGCAGCTCGACCGGACCCCTCGGGCCGATTCTGGTCGGAGGGCATGACGAAGAAGAGCGCGACGTGGGAGTGTCCGATCAGGCTCACACGGGCCGCCTGGATGCCGATGCACTCCGCGGCCTGATCCGGCCACAGGACGTACTCCCAGACCGGGTCGCGCGGGGACGCGTGGTAGAGCGCCACCTCGTGGCTCTCGTCTGCCGGCTCGAGCCCTCGAAGGAACTCGAGCGTGGTCGGCTTGGCCACGTCGCGGGTCCAGCGCACGGCGGCCGCGGCGGCCGGCGAGAAGGCGGAGATGTCCAGCTCGCCCAGCACCGCCAGGTCGTGGTTGCCGACCAGGCAGAGCTCGCATCGTTCCGCGACCAGCGCCGCGCAGTCATCGGGCTGAGCGCCGTAGCCGACCACGTCGCCGAGGCACCACAGCTCGTCGACGGATGCACCCTCGACGTCGGCGAGCACGGCCTCCAGGGCGGGCAGATTCGCGTGGATGTCGCTGATGATCGCCAGACGCAAGCGGACTATCGTAGGCGCGATGGCCAACCCCCACGGCTCACGGCGGGCTCTGCGGGTTGGCATTGCGGCTGTGGCCATGGTGCTGGTGGCCGAGGTGGCGGTGTGGCTTCTGCGCCCCCGAGAGGGACCGATCAAGCCCGCCGCGGTCTCCGAGAGCAGGTACTTCACCCAGGACCAGATCGAGCGGGGCCGCTCCTTCGGCGACGGTCAGGTGTGGCTGTTCGTCGCCGTCCTCGGCGCCCAGGGCGCGGTCCTCGTCACCCTCGCCCTCGGGCGGCCCGCCTCGGTCCGCCGCCGGCTGGAGGGGCTCGCGGCGCGGCCCCTGCTGGGGGGCGCGCTCGCCGGTGCCGGCGTCTCGGTGGCGGTCGCGATCGCCGCCCTCCCGGGCGCGATCGCTGCACACGAGCGGGCGGTCGACTATGGGATCTCCACGCAGGGCATCGGGTCGTGGCTTGCCGATCTCGGCAAGTCGACTGCGATCAGCGCGGTGCTGGCCGCCGCCGGCGGGGCCCTTCTGATGGCGCTGCTTCGACGCTTCGGAGGGCGGTGGTGGGTGCCGGGGACGGTCTGCGTGGCGGCGATCGCCACGGTCTTCGTCTGGCTGGCCCCCGTCGTGCTCGCCCCGCTCTTCAACAGGTTCACCGCGCTGCCGGCGGACAGCCGGAGCCGCGCCCAGGTGCTGGCGCTTGCCCGGCGCGCCGGAGTGGACGTTGGCGAGGTCTACCGCGTGGACGCGAGCCGTCGCGTCCGATCCCTGAATGCCTACGTCGTGGGGGTCGGGTCGACGAGGCGGGTCGTCCTCTACGACAACCTGCTTCGCCGTGCCAACCGGCCCGAGCTGCGCAGCGTCGTCGCCCACGAGCTCGGTCACGTGAAGCACGACGACGTGCTTCGGGGGCTGGCGTTCGTGGCCTTGGTGGCGCCGCTGGGGCTGCTGTTCGCCGGGCGAGCTGGGCGCCGCCCTCGCCGAGCGTACGCGGGTGGACCCGCGCGGCCCGGCGGCGCTGCCCGCGTACCTGCTCGGGCTGGCCGTCGCCTCGCTGGTGTTGAGCGTTCCCGGCAACCAGCTGTCCCGCAAGGTGGAGGCGAGCGCCGACACGTTCGCGCTTCGGCTGACCCACGATCCGCGGGCCTTGATCGAGGTCCAGCGCCGCCTCGCGCTTTCGAGCGTCTCGGATCCCGACCCGCCCGGCCTCGTCACCGCGCTGCTCGGCTCCCACCCCTCGACCGTTGATCGGATCGGCGCGGCGCTGGCGTACGAGCACGCCCACCCTCGAGGTCGGATGGCCCCGCCGAGCCGCGGCGATGGCTCGACCCTCTAGTACCTTCGCCGGGATGCCCGATCCGCTCGCGGAGCTCCACGCGACGGTCCGCTCCGCCGCGGACGCCCTCGGCGACGGGGCGCCCGACTCCTTCGCCCCGACGCTCGAGCGCCCGCCGAAGCCGGAGCTCGGCGACTACTCCACGAACGCGGCGATGCTGCTGGCGCCGGCGCGCGGCCAGCCGGCGCGCGAGATCGCCGAGCAGCTTCGCGACGAGCTCGGTGACCGCCTGGGGCCGAGCGCGGAGCGGATCGAGGTCGCTGGTCCAGGCTTCGTCAACGTCTTCCTGGCCGACCACTGGCACCGCAGAAGCGTCGCGGGCCTGCTCGCGGCTGGCGACGACTTCGCGCGGAGCTCGCCGGGGAGGGGCGAGCGGACGCTGATCGAGTTCGTGTCGGCCAACCCGACCGGGCCGCTCACAGTCGCGGCGGGGCGCGGGGCGGCCTTCGGGGACTCGCTCGCGCGCCTGCTCGAGGCGAGCCGGAAGCCAGGTCGAGCGGGAGTACCTGCTGAACGACACCGGCGGTCAGGTGCGGCGCTTCGCCGAGTCGATCGCGTCGCGGATGCAGGGACGCGAGCCTCCCGAGGACGGTTACCGAGGCGACTACGTGATCGAGCTGGCCCGCGAGCTCGGTGGCGAGGGAGCCGATCCCGCGGACCTGGAGAGCCTCGCCGCCTCCGGCACGAGCGCGATGCGCAAGCGCATCGAGGCCACGCTCGAGCCGCTTCGGCGTGCACTTCGACACCTGGTTCTCGGAGCGATCCCTGCACGAAGGGGGGAAGGTCGGGCAGGCCGTCGAGCAATCTGCGGGAGCGGGGGCACGTGTACGAGAGCGAGGGCGCCGTCTGGCTGCGGACGACCGACGTTCGGCGACGACAAGGACCGCGTGCTCGTGCGCTCCGACGGCGAGCCCACCTACTTCGCGGCCGACATCGCCTACCACCGCGACAAGCTCGAGCGGGGCGCCGAGCGGATGATCGACCCGGTCGGGGCGGATCACCACGGCTACGTGCCGCGGATGCGCGCCGCGATCGAGGCTCTGGGCCATGACCCCGATCTCTACGAGGCGCCGATCATCCAGTTCGTCCGCCTCGTCGAGGGCGGCGAGCGGGCGCGGATGTCCAAGCGCAAGGGCGAATTCGCCTCCCTCGACGAGCTGGTCGACGACATCGGCGTCGACGCCGCCCGGTTCTTCATGCTCCAGCGCAGCCACGACACGACCCTCGACCTCGACCTGGAGCTGGCGCGCTCACGCTCGCAGGACAACCCGGTCTATTACGTGCAGTACGCGCACGCGCGGATCGCGAGCATCCTCCGCAAGGCGGTCGCGGAGGGCAGCGCCCCCCGGCTCAGGGCCGACCCGGAGGCGATCGACGAGGCGGAGGTGGCCGAGGGGGCCGCGAAGGAGCAAGCTCTCGCGGCGAGCGGCGGAGCCCACCGAGCGGGCCCTCGTCCAACGTCTGCTCGAGCTCCCCGCCGAGGTCTCGGGAGCGGCGGAGCGCCGTGCCCCGCACCGGCTGGCGGCCTTCGCGACCGCGACCGCGGCCGACTTTCACGCCTTCTACCGCGATTGCCAGGTGGTTGGGGCCGGCGAGGACCTCGAGCGGGCCCGGCTCGCGATCTGCGTGGGGGCGAAGCGGGTGATCGCCCGCACCCTGGGCCTGCTCGGCGTGAGCGCCCCCGACCGGATGTAGGGACGGTCGTTCTCCGGCGGTGAGAGTCGGTGCGGGCCTTGTCGCTGTTAGATTGCCCGCGGCCCTTGCACCCCCGACGAGGAGGTCACATTGACGAAAGCTGAGTTTGTGGATCGGCTGGCCCGCGACCGCCGGATCGGCAGCAAGAAGCAAGCGGGCGAGGTGGTCGAGGCGATGCTCGACGGCATCGCCGATGCGCTCGCTGGCGGCGACTCGGTCAATTTCACCGGCTTTGGAAAGTTCAGCGTCGCCGAGCGCGGACCCCGCCAGGGCGTCAACCCGCGAACGGGCGAGCGCATCACGATCGCCGGAGGCCGCGTGCCGAAGTTCTCGGCTGGCGCAGGGCTGAAGTCCAAGGTCAAGGGCTGAGTGGCCTGACGACCCCGTTCGCCGACCGGCTGGCCGCTCTCGTCGAGGAGCGGCACAGCCAGGTCTGCCTGGGTCTCGACCCGGACCCCTCGAAGCTCGACGCCGACGCAGGCAGGAACGGCGACGACGCCGCGCACCGGGCGGCGGAGGGGATCTTCGAGGTGTGTCGCTCCCTGATCAAGCGGGCGGGTCCCGCGTGCGTCGCGGCGAAGCTCCAGCTCGCCTGCTTCGAGCGGCTGGGGCGCCCCGGGCTGGAAGGCGCTCGAGCGCACTGCATCCGCCGCGCGCGACGCCGGCCTGCTGGTGATCGCAGATGGCAAGCGCGGCGACGTGCCCGGTGAGCGCCGCGGCCTACGGACAGGCGCTGTTCGGATCGACGCCCACCCCTTGGGGGGAGGCGCCGGGCCTGGGGGCGGACGCCGCAACGGTCAATCCGATCCTGGGCGCCGACGCCCTGGAGCCGTTCCTCGATGCCGCCCGGAACGCGGGCGCCGCCCTCTTCTGCCTGGTGCGCACGTCGAACCCGGGCGCCGCCGACCTGCTCGACCTGCCGGCGCCCGACGCGCCGCTGTTCGAGCGGCTCGCCACCCTGGTGGCCGAGCGCGCGGAGCGCCTGCCCTCCGAGTCGGGACTGTCCGGCGTCGGGGCCGTCGTCGGCGCCACCGAGCCGCGGCACCTCGCGCGGCTGCGCGAGCTGATGCCGGATTCGATCTTCCTCGTTCCTGGGGTGGGGGCCCAGGGCGGCCAGGTCACCGATCTGGGGCCCGCGTTCGCCTCCCATCCCGCGTCGGTGCTGGTCGCCGCCTCGCGGTCGATCGCGGATGCGCCGGACCCGGCCGTAGCCGCTCACGGCCTTCGTGCTGCGCTCTGGGACGTGTGGGGATGAGCGCCGCCTGGGCGGGCGATTGCCAAATCGCGCGGTTTCGTCACCTTTGCCCCCGGCCGGGCTACCATCGCCGTACGAGAGCCTGACCGCGGCTGCGGTGCCGACCACCACTCGCCAGCCGGGCCTGCCTCGTGCGGGGGAAGATGGAGCCACAGGTCACCCAGATGAGGTCGAGCGCGGGTCCCACCGCGAGGATCCTCGCGGTCATCGCCCTGGTGGTGGCGGCGATCGTGGTCGTCGTGATCGTGGCCGGCTCGGTTGGCGGATCCGGCGACGGCTCCTCCACCCGCCGGAGCTCGGGCGGGGGACAGGCCAAGGCGGATCACAGCTACTACGTCGTGCAGCCGGGCGACACCTTCGCCGGGATCGCCCACCAGGAGGGCATCGCCGTGTCGAGGCTCGAGCAGTTGAACCCGAACCTCGACACCCAGCTCCTGCCCGAAAAGGGCTGCGTGGACCTGGTTCCCAAGGGCTGCAAGGAGCTGGCGAACGGGGGCTGAGCCGCGGGTCTCCAGGAGTGAGGCGCGGTGCCTGGCTCCTGCTCGCCCTCGTGCTCTCGTCGGCACTGCCGGCGGGCGGCGCGGCTGCGTCGCCGGCGCCCCCGCCGATCCCGGCCCGGGCATGGATCCTGGTCGACGCGGGTGATCGGGCGCGGCTCGGCGGCCGAAACCCGGACGAATCGTTCGCCATGGCGAGCACCACGAAGCTGATGACCGCCTATCTCGCCCTGAAGCGGCTGCCGCTCGACCGGCGCATCGTCGCGCCGCCCTACGACCCGATCCCCGGCGAGTCGCTCGTCGGCCTCGAAGCAGGGGAGCGGATGTCGGTTCGAGACCTCCTCTACGGCCTGCTGCTGCCCAGCGGCAACGATGCGGCCGCCACCCTCGCGACAGGGGTCGCCGGCTCGACGTCCGCGTTCGTCTCGGAGATGAATGGCGCCGCGGGGAGGCTCGGGTTGAGCCAGACGAGCTACGCGAATCCGATCGGCCTGGACGAGCCCGGCAACTACTCGAGCCCGGCGGACCTGGCGACGCTCGCCCTGGACCTCCGGCGTGAGCGACTGTTCAGGAGGATCGTCGATACGCCCAGGGCCACGCTTCGCACCGGGGCGCACCCGCGGACCGTCGTCAATCGCAACGATCTCGTTCTCGACGTTCCGTGGGTCAACGGCGTCAAGACCGGCTACACCCCGGACGCTGGATACGTCCTGGTCGGGTCCGGCACGCGCAAGGGGGTCACGCTCCTGTCGGTCGTCATGGGAGCGCCCAGCGTCCCCGCCCGCGACGACGACACCCTCGCGCTGCTCCGATACGGCTTCTCGCTCTACCACCGGCGAACGCCCGTGGAGCGGGGGGAGACCCTCGCCCACGCCCAGGTCACGAACGGCGAGCGGGGGCTGGCATTGGTCGCGCGCGACGACATCACCGCCACGGCCAGACGGGATCAGCGGGTCCACGTGGGGGTCGAGGCACCCGATGCGATTCCAGCGCCGGTCAGGCGCGGGAGGCGGATCGGGCAGGCGACCTTGACGGTCGACGGCCGGCCGGCCGGCCGGGTTCCGCTTCTCGCCCGCTACTCCGTGGGCGTCGCGGGCGCCGATTCGCTGCCGTCGCGCCTCGACGACGCGCTCCCGGGGCCACGCGCCGTGGTCTGGGCGCTCGCCCTGGCGGTTACCGCCACGCTCGTGGCGGGGGTCGGCGCGCTGGTGGCCCGGCGCCGTGCCCACTAGTCTGAGGTTCGAGGGAGCGAGAGTGATACTCACCGTCACCCTGAACGCCGCCGTCGACCGCACGGTGGGCGTGCCCAACTTCCGGCTGGGGCATCGACACCGCGCCGTCGAGTCGCGCACCGTCGCGGGCGGCAAGGGGGTCAACGTAGCGCGTGCCCTGAAGCTCCTGGGGCGCCCGGTGATCGTCACCGGCCTGGCCGGAGGATCGACCGGCTCACGCATCATCGAGCAGCTCACGGAGGCGTCGATCCTCAACGACTTCACCCGCATCCAGGGGGAGTCGCGGACCAACCTCGCCATGGTCGATCCAACGTCGGGGCAGCAGACCGAGATCAACGAACGCGGGCCGGAGGTGCGTCCCGAGGAGGTCGAGCGCTTCTTGGAGAAGCTCCTGTACCTGGCCCAGGGCGCCAGCCTGTGCGTGTTGGCCGGCAGCGTCCCCCCCGGCGTCGACACGGCGGTCTACGCCCGGTTGATCGGCGAGCTTCAACGCATGGGCGTCCCCACGGTCCTGGACACTGACGGCGACCCGATGCGGCTCGGTCTGCGGGCCGAGCCCGCCGTGGTGGCCCCGAATGTCGACGAGGCCGAGGAGGCCGTCGGCCACGAGTTCAACGACGCCGACGACCAGGTCTTGGGGCTCGCGGGCCTGCTCGAGATGGGCGCCCGGGAGGCGGTCATCACCCGGGAGGCCGGGTGCGTGGCGATCGTCGAGGACGGCGGTCGGCACCGCTTCGAGGTGGAGATCGAGTCGCTGGAGCCGGTCTCGTCGGTCGGGTCGGGCGACTGCTTTCTGGCCGGATACGTCGCCGCTCGCTACGAGGGCGGCACCCCCCGGGACTGCCTCGCCTACGGGGTTGCGTGCGGCGCCGAGTCCACCCAGCACTTCGGCGCCGGAAACCTCAACCCGCACGAGGTCGATCGGCTCCTGCCGAGGGTCCAGGTCAAGGAGCTGGAGATTCCCGCCGGCGTCGGCTGAGCGGCCGGGCTACGGGCCCACGTACGTCACGTGCCACCACTCCTCGGCGGCCTCGGTCTTGGCCCAGCCATAGTTGCGCGCCGATCTGATCGATCACGTTGCGCATCGCCGGGTCGGCCAGGTCCACCGCGACCCCGTACTCGTGCTGAGGAGGTGCCGGGCGCCGCGGCGAGGTTGCCCTGGCCCGACAGGTACAGGTTGTAGAGGTAGAGCTGCTGCCCGTAGGAGCGGTAGGCCGACAGCGGGCCCGTCGGGTAGAGGTCGATTCCATAGACGCGCAGCGACTCCTGACGCATCGCGTCCCAGTTGGCTGCGGCGTTCGACGCCAGGTAGGCCGCGCCCGACGGGCAGGAGGGGCAGTAGACCGGGGACGTCCAGTAGGGGGGCGCCGACGGCGGGGGCGCGGTCGTCACCGTGGTCGTGCCGCCTGAGCCGGCGGTCGACGTTGCGACGCCGGAGTTCGCCAGTGCGGTGGCGCCCTCCGCCTCGGTCGGGATCTCCACCGTCTCGCCGGCGTATACCGGGCTGTCCTCGGCCAGGCCGTTGTAGGAGGCGATCGTCCGGGTCGTGAAGTTGTTGGCCGCCGCGATCGACCACAGGGTCTCGCCCGGCTGGACGATGTGGGGGACCGCGGCGCGGGCGGGAGCGGCGGCGGCCGCCGCCGCGACGGCGACGACGACGAGCGCCAGTACGAGCACGGATCTTGGACTCTCGTCACGGACCCCTCTTTGAGGCCTTCGCCGCGGCTCCTTCTCGATGAAGGGCGTCATGCAGCCACTGCTAACATCGCCGGGGCCTTGAAAACGCCGGGCCGAGAGTCCCATCCGCCGCTTTCTTGCCTCGCTCGACGGGGCTTTTTTCGTCCGCGGCCGAACATAGCCTGGCTCTTTTACCGCCAGAGGGGAGCTGAGTAGGCGATGGAACTCGAGATCGGACGTGGGAAGAAGGGGCGGCAGGGCTACGGGTTCGACGACATCGCGATCGTGCCGTCCCGACGCACGCGCGACCCCGACGATGTCGACGTCAGCTGGACCCTGGGCCCCTACCGGTTCGAGCTGCCGCTGCTGGCGGCGGCGATGGACGGCGTCGTCAGTCCCGCCAGCGCGGGGGAGGTCGGTCGGCTGGGCGGGCTCGCCGTCCTGAATCTCGAGGGGATCTGGTCGCGCTACGAGAACGCGGCCGAGCAGCTCGAGCGGATCGCCGCGGCGCCCCCCGAGGTGGCGACGAAGACAATGCAGGAGATCTACCGCGAGCCGGTGAAGCCGGAGCTGATCGCCCGGCGGGTGGAGGAGAGTGAAGGCCCACGGCGTGGTCGCAGCGGGCGTCGCTCACCCCGCAGCGCGTCACCTCCCACTACGAGCTGGCGCTCGAGGCGGGCCTCGACATCCTCGTGATCCAGGGGACGGTGATCTCGGCCGAGCACGTCTCCTCGAAGTCCGAGCCGCTGAACCTCAAGGAGTTCATCGCGGAGGTCCCGGTGCCTTGCATCGTCGGTGGATGCGCGTCGTTTTCGACTGGGCTCCACCTGATGCGCACCGGCGCCGTCGGGGTCCTCGCGGGCGTGGGCCCGGGAGCCGCGTGCACCACGCGAGGCGTGCTCGGGATCGGCGTCCCGCAGGCCACCGCGATCGCGGACGTCGCGGCGGCGCGCTCCCAGCACATGCTGGAGACCGGGGAGTACTGCAACGTGATCGCCGACGGCGGGATGCGCACCGGCGGAGACGTCTCGAAGGCGATCGCCTGTGGAGCCGACGCCGTGATGATCGGCTCGCCCATGGCGCGGGCGAGCGAGGCGCCCGGGCGCGGGATTCCACTGGGGGATGGCGACCTTCCATCCGTCGCTTCCGCGCGGCACCCGGGTGGCGACGACTCAGGATGGGACCCTGGAGGAGATCCTGCTGGGTCCGGCCCAGGAGAACGACGGCACCTTCAACCTGATGGGCGCCCTGCGCACCTCGATGGCGACCTGCGGGTACGAGGACATCCGCGACTTCCAGCGCGCCGAAGTGATGGTTGCGCCCGCGCTGCAGACGGAGGGCAAGCAGCTCCAGCGCCAGCAGTCCGTTGGCATGGGGTCGAACGGCAGCGCCGCGGTGGCGACTGGAGTTGCCGTTTCGGATGACTGAGCGGCCAGGCGCCGGGGCCGCCGAGGAGGTGCTGGTCCTCGACTTCGGGGGCCAGTACTCCCAGCTGATCGCCCGGCGGATCCGCGATTGCGGCGTGTTCGCGGAGCTTCTGCCCCACGACACGGAGCTCGCCCGGATCCGCGAGCGTCGCCCAGCGGCCCTCGTTCTTTCCGGCGGCCCCGCCTCCGTCTACTCCGAGGGTGCGCCCGAGCTGCGGCAGGAGCTGCTCGAGCTGGGAGTTCCGGTGCTCGGGATCTGCTACGGGATGCAGGCGATGGTCCAGACTCTCGGCGGGCGCGTCGAGGGCGCCGACGCCGGCGAGTTCGGGCGCACCCCGCTCTCGCTCGCCGATGGCGGTGGCCGCCTGATGTCCGGCCTGCCGCACGAACAGCAGTGCTGGATGAGCCATCGCGACGCCGTGTTCGAGCCCCCGCCGGGGTTCGTCGCCCTCGCCTCCAGCCCCGCTTCGCCGGTGGCCGCGTGCGAGAGCCCCGACCGGGGCCTGTACGGGATCCAGTTCCACCCGGAGGTCGTCCACACCCCCTACGGCACCCAGATCCTCGATCGCTTCCTTCGCGACCTCGCCGGCCTGGAGCAACGGTGGTCGCCCGCGTCGGTGATCAGCGAGCAGGTCGAGCGCGTCCGGGCGGAGGTCGGCGAGGGCGGGGTGCTCTGTGGCCTCTCCGGAGGCGTGGACTCGGCCACGGCGGCTGCCCTGGTGCATCGCGCTGTCGGCGATCAGCTCACATGCGTGCTGGTCGACCACGGCCTGTTGCGAAAGAACGAGGCCGAGCAGGTGGTGGAGACCTTCCGCGACCGCGGGATCAAGCTGATCCACGTAGCGGCCGAGGAGCGCTTCCTCGAACGGCTCGCCGGCGAGGTGGAGCCGGAGCGCAAGCGAAAGATCATCGGCGAGGAGTTCATCCGGGTGTTCGAGGAGCAGGCGGCGAAGCTCGACGACGTGCGCTTCCTGGTGCAGGGGACCCTGTACTCGGACGTGATCGAGTCCGGCGGGGACGGACGCGCGGGGGCGGCGACGATCAAGTCGCATCACAACGTGGGCGGGCTTCCCGAGGATCTCGGGCTCGAGCTCGTCGAGCCGCTCAGGATGCTGTTCAAGGACGAGGTCCGCGCCGTCGCCACGGAGCTCGGCCTGCCCGAGCGGATCGTGTGGCGACAGCCCTTCCCCGGCCCCGGCCTGGGCATCCGGATCGTCGGTGGCGAGGTCACGGCGGAGCGCTTGGAGATCCTGCGCGAGGCCGACGCGATCCTCCAGGAGGAGATCCGCGCCGCGGAGCTCTATCGGGAGCTGTGGCAATCGTTCTGCGTCCTGCCGGTCGTCCGCTCCGTCGGCGTGCAGGGCGACGGGCGCAGCTACGCCTACCCGATCGTGATCCGCGCGGTGACCTCGGCGGACGCGATGACCGCCGACTGGGCTCGGCTCCCGTACGAGCTGCTGGAGCGCGTCTCCGGCCGGATCATCAACGAGGTCCCGGGCGTCAACCGCGTGGCACTCGACATCAGCTCGAAGCCGCCGGCGACGATCGAGTGGGAGTAGGCGCCCGGTTGTCAGGAAACCAGGCTGGGTAGAGAGGGCGAGCCAGCCCCAACTCATCGACTGTCGAGTTGTGCTGCTTGATGCGCACTAACTCGCCACTCGACGCTTCAACCGTCAGCTCCAGCGGTCCCAGCGCTCGAGGATCGGCAGCGGGTCGACCGGGCCGGCCTTGTTCCAGCCCGAGGGCCAGGCCTCGAAATGGAGCTGGCAGCCGACCGTGCGGGCGTTGCCGGTCTTGCCGATGCGGCCGATTCGCTCGCCCGTGCGCACGCGCTCGCCGTCGTGGACCGAGGCGGGATGCGCGAAGTGGGCGTATCGGTAGTCCGCCTTCGTGCCCCGGCCGTCGATCACGATCCAGTTGCCGTAGAGCACGGGATCCGAGCCGCGCGCCTGCACCCTTCCCCCTCGCGCCGCGATCACCCGGGTCCCGCACCCGGCGAACACATCCTGTCCCTGATGCACGCGGCCGCCGCTGCGTGGGGCGCCGAATCGCTGCACGGGCCCGCCGTAGCCGTGCGGCCCCCGGACCGGGAACTTGCCGTCGTAGAGCCGGAAGGATCGAGACGAGTGGGCCCGATGGCCCAGCCGCTTGACGCGGAACCGATAGCGGCCTCGCGGGGCGGCGTGGCCCGCGGAGCGCATCCCGTCCCAGCGCAGGCGGTGCTTCGCGTACGGCAGGGCATCGCGCACCGTCCAGCGCCGCACCACCCTGCCAGCTCGCGCGACCTGCACCCTCACGTCACCGCGGCTCGGGCGCGAAAGCGGTAGGCGAGCGTGACGCGGCGCCGCGTCCACGAACGCCTTGCGCGGCCGAACGCCCGTGGCGAGGAGCTTGAAGTTGCCCGGCGCGGGAAGCCGGCGCGCGGGGACGATCCGAAGGGTCTCGGCAACGCGGTGTCGCCGGCCGGTTGCGCCCACGAGCCGCGGACGCCCGCTCCGAGCGTGCCGGGGCACCCGGACCACGATCCGCCTGCTGCCGATCACGGCCGGCGTCGCCGACACGAAATCCCGGCCGGCCGCGGAACTCGACCGCGGACACCCCGCCCAGGCGGCGGCCGGTGATCTCGACCATGGCCCCCACCGCCGCCTTGTGGGTCCCGGCGCAGCGCTCCAGGCACGTGATCGACCTCCCGGCGGGAGCTCGAGTCGCCGATCCGGCGATGCCGTGGCCGAGCGCCGCCAGGGCGAGGAACCCGGCGCAGCCGCCGGTGAGCGCTGGGATGCGAGAGGCCAGGCGACGCAGGCTATCCGCGCGGTCAGCTGCGCCCGCCCGGTGACGCCGCCTGGTCGGGCTCCGGCGCGACGGCGGTACCCTTGTCCGGCGATCGAGCGACGGGGACGTTTACGCAGGAAGTGACGAGAAGTTTGGGGGAGCGACGCGAAGACCGGAAGGGCCGGCGGCCTGGCTGGGCGGTCGGATCGCTCGTCACGCTCATCGGCCTGGCCCTATCGGCGTTCATTGGCGCCTCGACGGCGTCCGCGGGACCCGGCGACCTCGACCCGAGCTTCTCTCGCGACGGCCGGGTCCTGACGGACATCGCGAACGGCGACGACACGGCGACCGCCGTCGCACTCCAAGCGGACGGGAAGATCGTCGCCGCGGGTTACTCGTCACCGTCGCATGGCGCCCGAAGGTTCGCCCTTGTCCGTTACGACCCCGGTGGTACCCGCGACCTCTCGTTCGGAAGTGACGGCGTCGTCACCACGCGCCTCGGGGATCAGGGCACGGCCGAAGCCGTGGCGATACAGCCCGACGGCAAGATCGTCGTCGCCGGCCTGGCGAATCACCCCGAGAGAGGGTGGGACTTTGCCGTTGCCCGGTATGAGCCCGACGGCACCCTGGACGACTCGTTCGACGGCGATGGTCGCCTGACCACCGACTTCGACGACGGCCCGGATGGGGCCAGCGCCCTCGCCCTGCAGCCGGACGGCAGGATCCTCGTGGCCGGTGAGTCGAAGGGAGACTTCGCGTCGGCCCGCTACGAGCCCGATGGGGACCTCGACTCGAGCTTCGGGGGCGACGGGCTCGTGAGGACGGACTTCGCCGGCCTCGGCGACGGGGCCTACGCGCTCGCCCTGCAGCCGGACGGCAAGCCGGTGCTGTCCGGTTACGCCACCGAGTCCACGGGCGACCTCGTCAACCGGGTCATCGCCGTGGCTCGGTACGAGCCCGACGGCGATCTCGATTCGAGCTTCGCGGGCGACGGCCGGGCCACCACGGACATCTTGGCGAGCGCCGCAGATGCGGTCGCCGCGCAGCAGAATGGCCGGCTGGTCGCAGCCGGTCGCTGGGGCCTCGTGGGCTTCGACGCAAGTGGCTCGCTGGACTCGAGTTTCGGCGACGAGGGGTGGGCGCGGCCGCACGTGAACTATCTGCGGGGACTCGCCGTCCAGACCGATGATGCGCTCGTGGCGGCCGGGTCGACACCCGGCGATTTCCAGGTCGGCCGATGGAGCCCGGACGGCTCACGCGACGTGGCCTTCGGGGCTGTCAGGTCGCCGTACTTGAGCTTCTCCGCCGCCGGCGCGGTCACCGACTTCGGGTTCTTTCGCGACGACGAAGCCCGGGCAGTGGCGATTCAGCAGGACGGCAAGGTCGTCGTCGTGGGACGCTCCGCGGCCGGCTATGACGGGCCCGGGGACTTCGCCGTCGCGCGCTACCTCGTCGATCGCTCGACCCCCAGTGACGCGGACGCCGACGGAGTCACCGATGGCCGCGACCATTGCCCCCGCCGGTACAGGGCCGATGAGCCGGATGGATGCCCGCACTATGCCCGCGAGGTGACGATCCGCTATTCGGATCGCGAGGGCGCCTTCAAGGGCCGCGTTTCCTCTCCCCAGCGCCGGTGCAAGCGCTACCCGACCAGGGTGGTGATCTTCAAGCGTGAGCGCTCGGGTGACGTGAGGATCGGCCGCACCGGCTACCCGCCGAGGTACTCGGTGCCCGCGCACCCACGTCCCGGGCGCTACTACGCCCAGGTCCGCGGCAGCTATTGGTGGCCGGACTTGCTCGGGATCTGCGAGGCGGCTCGCTCGCCGCTCCTGCGGGTGAAGCGGTGAGCGGCTCCCGGCACAGGCCCAGGCCGCGTGCTCAGCTCGTCCCGGCACTGGCCGTGCTCGTCGCCTGCCTCGGCCTCGTGGCGAGGCCCGCCGTCGCGGCACCCGGGGACCTCGACCCGAGCTTCAGCGGCGATGGCAAGGTCGAGCGCGGCTCGAACAACGGTTGGATGCTCGAGGAGCCGGACTTCTCGGACCTGACCGTCCAGGCCACCGGAAGGATCGTGACCGCGGGCGACTCGGGACTCGTTCGCTTCAACTCCGATGGAACTCTCGACAACTCCTTCCCGATCGAGTTCGAGCCCCCGTCGCTGGGGGCCGTGACGGTTCAAGACGACGGCAGGCTCCTCGCCGCCGGGCACACCAGCCACTCGTACGCCGAGGAGAAGGAGGACTTCCTCGTGGCCCGCTATGGGCCGAACGGAGCCCCCGACGCCACGTTCGCAGGCGACGGCACGGCGACGACCGACTTCGCGGCCCACGAGGACCAGGCCAAGGCTCTGGCCGTCCAGCCAGACGGCAAGATCGTCGTCGCCGGGTATTCGGTGGGGCTCGACTCCGGCGATGTCCCCGCAACGGACTTCGCGCTCGCCCGTTACAACGCCGACGGAACGCTCGACTCGACGTTCTCAGGCGACGGAATGCGAACCACCAACTTCGGTGGCGACGATGTCGCCTACGACGTCGCGCTCCAGCCGGACGGCAAGATCTTGGTGGCCGGTGAGTCGAAAGGGGACTTCGCCCTCGCCCGCTACGGGCCCGGTGGGCGGCTCGACCACACCTTCTCGGGCGATGGCAGGCTCACCGTGCGCTTCGGCGACCGGCGGGGCACTGGGGCTCGCGCGCTCGTCCTTCGAGGAAACGGCAGGATTGTTGCGGCGGGAGGAGGGTCCGACACGTTCGCGCTGGTCGGCTTCGATCCCGATGGCACACTGGATTCCGGCTTCGGACACAATGGCGTCGTAACGACCCCCTTCACCGCTCGGGACGGCCGTTCCTCGAGCGGTGCGGCCTCGGATCTCGCGCTCATCGATGATCGACTCCTCGCCGCCGGACGCGCGAACGGCGACTTCGCCCTCTCCCGCTACCGCCTCGGAGGCCGGCTCGACCCGGACTTCTCCGGCGACGGCAAGCTCAGGACGGACTTCGGTCCGTTTCAGGGCGATGCGGCGGCGGCGATCGCGCTTCAGGAGGACGGCAAGCTCCTCGTGGGCGGCACGTCGACCTACTACGTGGGGGGAGAAGAGCCCTGGGGAGACGGTGCGATCGCGCGGTATCTGTTGAGCCAGGGGCCGGCGGATGCCGACGCGGACGGGGTCCGTGATCGGCATGACCTGTGCCCGCAGGTCTTCGCCCCGCACGGCGGACGACGGGTGCCCTCGCATCGAGCAGTCGATCTCGCTCGAGGTGGGAACGGACGAGTACTCCGGATACATCAACTCGGCCAGGCGCTGCATCAGCGGAGCCCACGTCACCGTCTACAGGAGCGGACGTCATGGCAGGACCGCGGTGGGGAGAGACAGGGCCTCCTACGGCTACGGGGATTACTACGACTACGAGGTCAAGGCTCCCAACAGGCGTGGCCGCTATTACTCGATCGTCAAGCGACGGCTCCGCCCGAGCGTCGGGTGGTGCCGGGCCGCGCAATCCGAGACTGTGAAGGTGAGCGGGGAGTAGTCGGGCGCCGGGCCGGCTAGCTCCAACGATCCCACTTCTTCAGGTGCCTGGTGACTGCCCGCAGGAAGTGGCCGCCCTGATACCAGCCAGGGCCCGACCACTCCTCCATGTGCAGGTGGCAGCCGGACGCGTTCCCGCTCTCGCCGACAGCGCCGATCTTCTGTCCGGTCCTGACCTTCTGGCCCTTGCGGAGGGGCGAGGGCTTCTTGAGGTGCATGTAGACGTAGTCGTGACTCGTCCGCTTGCCGTCGACGACGACGTAGTTGCCGGCGCTTCCGTGGTAGGCGCGCCACTGCACCCGGCCGCCGCGCGCCGCCACCAGCTTGGTGCCACACCGGGCGAAGACGTCCTGTCCCTGGTGGGTGTGGCCCGAGCGGGGGGCCCCGATCCCGTCACCGTAGCCATGTCGGCCGCGGATCGGGAACACGAACCGGTGGTAGGCGAACTTGGCCTTGGTCGTCGAGTCCATCGTCCCGCTCTCGGGGCCGATGCGGAAGCGATAGCCCCCGTTTGAGGCCGGCTTTCCTCCCTTGCGACGCCCGTTCCAGGTCGCGGTGCGGACCGTGTTGGGCTCCTGGTCCTGCTTGATCCAGCTGTCGACGACGGTTCCGTCCTTCCGCCTGACGACATCGATGCGCACGTCGGTCGGCTCGCTGTTGGCGAACATGAACGTCGCCTTGGGCTTCTTGATCCCGTAGTAGTACGTCTTGCGTGGCTTCGCGGTCGCGGCCTTGAGCTTGAAGCTGCTCGAGTCCGGGATCTGGTCCGCCGGGATGATGCGCAGCGTGGTCCGCGACGTGGAGCTGTTGCCGTAGGAGTCCTTGACCTTTGGCCGGCCGGTGGCCGCGTCCTTCGGCACCTTGGCGGTCACCGTCCGGCTGGTCGCCGAGACCGGGCGGGCGTCGATCCTGCCCCTACCCAGAGCGTTGAACCGCACCTTCGAGACGTGCTTCAGGTGGTGGCCGCTGATCTGAACCTTCGAGGCGGTGGTCGCCTTGTGCACGCCACCGCACGTCGCGATGCAGACAACATCGCCGGCCTTCGGAGGAGTCGGAGGCTTGACGCCGCCGCCCTCGCCCAACGCTGCCGCCACGCCCATGGACAGGGTGGCTGCGGCTACCGCCACCGCTACCACTGTTCGCAATCCGCGCCTTCGTGGCGACGTTCCGCTGGGCCTCAAAATCCCTCTTTCTCTGGCCTGCGGGGTTAGCTGTCGGGCTCGCGCCGAAAGAGCGGCGCTACGGACGAACGTGTCCAATTCGCCCCCGGGGCGGCTTTCGACGCCGCCCCTTCGGTTCCCCCGTTCCGCTGCGGCCTGACCGCCGCGGATTCGGCAGGTTCATCAGGCGGCGGCAGTATAGCCCGGGCCACGGCGCCCTGCGCAGGGTGGCGACGAACTACCACCCACGGCGCTCAACTATCATCCGCCGGCCGCGCCCGCTTCGGAGGGTGCGGCTTTTCGCGGTTCGCGCCGATGGCACCGGCACGGCCGCGCGCTCGAGATGAAGACCTACGTGGCGACACCCGAGAACCGCCAGCGCGACTGGTACGTGATCGATGCCGAGGGCAAGACCCTGGGCCGGATGGCGACCCGCATCGCCGACCTCCTGCGGGGGAAGCACAAGCCCGAATACACGCCGCACTGCGACACGGGGGATTTCGTGGTGGTGGTCAACGCGGCGAAGGTCAGCGTGACCGGCAACAAGCTGAACGACAAGCTGTATTACCGGCACAGCGGCTATCCGGGCGGCCTGCGGTCGCGGACCCTGGCCGAGATGCTGGAGCGGCGACCGGAGGAGGTCGTCCGGCGAGCGGTGAAGGGCATGCTCCCGCGCAATCGCCTCGCGCGCCAGCAGCTGCGGAAGTTGAAGGTCTACGCCGGTCCCGAACATCCCCACGCCGCCCAGCAGCCCAAGGATCTGGAGGTCGAGGCCTGATGGCCGACGAAGAGCGCCGCGAAGAGCAGCCGCAGGGCGAGGAGCAGGCCGCCCCCGAGGGCGCCGACGACGTGTCGGCGGGCGAGGAGACCGAGGCGCCGGAGGACGCGCAGGGCGAGGCACGGGACGCCCCAGCGTCGCAAGCCCCGGAGGGGGACACGGGGGCGGAGCCGGACTCCTCCGAGCAGGCCGACTCCGAAGAGCCCGAAGAGGATCGCGAGCCGGAGGCGAAGGGGCGTGGAAAGCGTGCGGCGGCCAAGGCCGAGGACTCCGAGGAAAAGAAGCCCCCCGGCGCCGAACTGGAGCCGATCGCGATCGAGCCCCAGCGGGAGCTGAGCGCCGAGGAGCGCGCCCGCTTGGAGGCCGAGGCCGAGGAGCGCGCCCGCGCCGAGGCCGAGGCGACGGCGGAGGCCGGAGAGGAGCCGGTGGCGGCGCGCGAGCCCGCGGTCGAGCTCTCG
>CAVWWY010000011.1:0-126535 GCA_963758865.1 uncultured bacterium
CATCGGCCAGCTTCAGGAGTGCGAGCGCCCGCTCGCCCGGAATGGTCGTCGCCCATCCGTCGAATGCCTTGGCGCAGCGGCAACCGCGCGTTCGACGTCCTCGGCGCTGGACAGCGGCGCCTGGGCGATCACCTCCCCGGTGGCGGGGTTCAGGACCTCCTCGGTCTTGCCCTCGGCGGGGTCGACGAACTTCCCGTCGATGAAGTTCTTCAGCTCTGTGCGCGTGGCGGTTGCCATCTCTCCTCCATCCTCAGTTCTTCACGTTGGCTCTCACTGTTGCATGCCCATCTCGACCCTCAATGGGCCCCGGGGGCAGCACGACTCGCCGTGGCCCCGGCTCCGTCGGCCCTGGGGCCACGGTCATCATGCGACTCGATGCCGAGGACCTCGTCCGGTGGGATGTAGTCCATGCCCACACCCTCCGCGACCGCGGGGTGCGTGACCTGGCCGTCGGCCACGTTGACTCCCAGCCGCAGCCCTGGGTCTCGCCGCGCCGCCTCGGCGACGCCGTGATCGGCGAGCGCCAGCACGTAGGGCAAAGTTGCGTTGGTGAGCGCGTACGTGGACGAGATCGGCACGGCGCCGGGCATGTTGGTCACGCAGTAGTGAATGACCCCGTCCACCTCGAACGTTGGCTCGCGGTGGGTGGTGGGCGCCGAGGTCTCGAAGCAGCCGCCCTGGTCGATCGCGACGTCGACGAGCACTGCGTGCCGCGGCATCAGCTTCAGCTGCGAGCGCTTGATCACGTGCGGGGCTCGCGCGCCGTGCAGCAGCACGGCTCCGATCACGAGGTCCGTGGTCGGCAGCCGCTCCTCGATCGCGAGCGTCGAGGAGAACACGGTGGAGGCGCGGCCGCCGAACGCGACGTCGAGCTCGCGGAGCCGATCGATCGAGGTGTCGTACACGAACACGTCCGCCTCCATCCCGATCGCGATGAAGGCGGCGTTCATCCCCACCGCGCCCCCGCCGATGATCATCACGTTCGCCGGGGGCGACCCCCGGCACGCCTCCCAGGAGGATGCCCCGGCCGCCAAGCGGCTTCTCGAGCATGAAGGCCCCGGCCTGGGTGGCGATCTTGCCGGCGATCTCGGACATCGGAGCGAGCAGCGGCAGCCGGCCCGCGCGGTCCTCGACCGTCTCGTAGGCGACGCAGGTGGCGCCTGAGTCGCAGAGGCCGCGGGTCAGCTCAGGGGCCGGCGCCAGATGGAGGTACGTGAAAAGGGTGATCTCGCGGCGGATCATCGGGAGCTCCTCGGGCTGTGGCTCCTTCACCTTCAGCACCAGATCGGTCCCGCCCCAGACGTCCTCCGCGCCCGGCACGATCCGCGCTCCCTGGGCCTCATAGCTGGCATCGGAGATGGCGCTTCCCTCACCGGCCCCCTTCTGGACCCAGACCTCGTGCCCGTGCTCGGCGAGCTCCCGTGCTCCGACCGGAGTCAGCGCCACTCGATACTCATCGGACTTCACCTCGGTCGGGATGCCGACCTTCACGCTCTCACGCCCTCGGCAGTCGTGACCTCGATGCGACAACCCCGCCGCTCGAGCTCCGCGAACATGATCTCCGGGTCGATGCAGCGCTCGGGGGGAAGGGCTCCGCGCGCGTCGATGGTGCCGCGCGCGAGCTGTCGCACGGCGGCGGCAGCCGGGGCGGCGGTGGAGACGATGCCGCCGCCCAGCCCCCATGCCTCCATCGGCTGGGTGACCGCCCGCACCGTGACTCGGCGGCCACCGGCCGAAGCCTCGACCAGGTGCACCGAAACCGTGCGCGCTGACGGTGGCACTGCCTCCGATGCCCTGCGGGCGATCTCGGCCTCCGGAGCATCGGCCAGGGACCGGAGCTCCGTCAGCAGCTCCGGCGAGAGGCACAGCCTGAAGCTCGCCTCCCGGCACCCGAAGCTGTCGCCGAACGTCAGCAGCTCGGAGTGAAGCGTGTAAATCGCCTGCCCGGCGCCGATCGGCTCGCCGAATTCGATCACGCCCGCCTCGGCAAGCGGCTCGATCTCCTGCGGCCCTCCGTCCTTGAGGACCACCGGCCGCATCGCCAGCTCGTCGAGCAGCGTGCGAAGCGCGTAAGGGGGGCTGAACCCGGAAGGCGGGCTCAGATCGCGTCCGGCCGCGGACACGTGTATCGAGTCCACGCTCGGGGCCGCGCCGTTCTCCGCCAGCGGGACGTCGACCCCGGTCAGCTCGTGGGCCGCCAGCCGTGCCATCAGGTTGGTCTTCCCCGGAGCCGATCCGATCCCGAGCACCGCGAGCAGGCCCTGACGGCGAAAGTGGGGGTGGAGCTCGAGCTGGAGGTTGGTCATCCAGTAGAGGCCGCCAAGGTCCAGGTAGTGGCAGCCGGCGTTGAGGCAGGCGGCCATCGCGTCCAGGTTGACCCGGTAGCTGGCCGAGTTGACGAGGGCGTCGCACTCGGTGAGCGCGCGAGCGAGCGACGCGGGGTCGCTGGCGGGGGCCCGGGCGTCGATGCGCGCGGCACGTGCCTTCTCCCCGCCGTGGCGCGAGGCGACCTCCCGGGCGCGAGCCTCGTCCAGGTCTCCGAGCAGCAGAGTGTCGACCTCCTCCGAGGAGGCGAGGTCCCGGACGATCGCCGGCGCGATCGTCCCCCCCGCACCAAGCACCGCGACCCTCATGAAACCCGCCGCCCCCATGAACAAATCCGCCGCCTCCTCGTCTCCCGCACGGAATACCTTGCCCTCGCCTTCGGCTCGGGCATTTCTCCTGTGCTCCCGACTCCGGGGGCGGCGGGGTGCGAATGCACCCGGGCGGAGTTATTGCTGAGAGCGAGGGAGCTGAAGTTCATTCCGCGTCCATCCTTCACCCGACCAGCTCCCTCGCTCGAAGCGCCAGCCAGAGCTCGATCCGGTCGGTGGCGCGCGACAGGTCTCGGCCGGTGAGCTCCTCGATCTTGCGGATCCGGTAGCGAAGGGTATGGCGGTGGCAATAGAGCTGACGCGCGGCCCGCTCCCAGTTGCCGTTGTGCTCGATGTAGGCCTCCAGCGAGCGCAGGAGCTCACCGCCATATTCGCCCTCGGTTCGCTCGATCGGCTCCAAGAGGCCCTCGCTGTACAGGCGCAGCGCATCCTCATCCTGGAGGGAGAGCAGGAGCGTGAACGCGCCGAGGTCCTGATGGCTGGCGACCTCGGGCGCGTCGCCATCGGCGAGCGAGGTCGCCTCGAGCGCGCAGCGAGCCTCGTGGAAGGCGCGCCGAAGCGAGGCGACGCCCGCGGGCCGGCTTGCGGCCGCGCGTACCTGGCCGTGGGTGGCGGCGAGCGCGGAGCGCAGGCTCGCGGCGATCGTGACCGGGTCCCCGGCGCGGGCGTCGATCACCGCGCAGAGCAGCGGCCGGCCGGCCGCTGCGGTGGTCGCCACCAGCGCCCCGACCCCGGCGTCGGCGAGCTCCAGCTCAACCACCTGCTCGCCCGCGTGCGCGTCCTCCAGCTCGAACACCAGCACCGCGGCGTCGGCGCCGATCCCGAACGGTCGCAGCCGGCCGCGAAGCTCGTCGGAATCGAGGCGACCCCCGAGCGCCTCGGCCAGGAGGTCGCCGGCCAGGCGGCGCTCGGTCTCGCGGACGATGCGTTCGCGCATCAGCTCGAGCCCCACGACCATCGATCCCTGTCGAGCCGTGAGACGCTCGAACTCGCCGAGCGGCCCGCTCTGGCTGGTGACGATCAGCCACGCCACCGGGGCGCCGCCTCTGCGACCCGGCACCGGGACGGCCAGTGCCTTGTCGCTCAGGGATGCGTGCTGCGGGTCGAAAGCGCTGAGCGTCCCCGTGGCCCGTCTGGTCGCGAGCTCGCCGGCGAGCGCCTTCATCGCCGCGGCGCCGGGGCCGCCCTTGCTCGGGTGGCGAGCCAGCTCGCGGCCGGTCGCGTCCTGCACGATCGCCGACCCGCCGATCGCCGACGCCAGGGAGCCCAGGACGGAGGCCAGTCCGCTGCCCTCGATCACCAGGCGTTCGAGGCGCTCGTGAACCTGGGTGCCGCGCTCGAGCACGGCGTACTGCTCATTGACCAGCAGCGTGAAGGCACGCTCGGTGATCGCGATGAAGGGCATCTCGTACGGGACCTCGAACAGCGGCATGCCCCGCTTGTCCGCCTCGTCGGCGAGCGCCTTCGGGATGCGCTTGTGCTCGAACCCGGTGCCGAGACCCAGCCCGGCGACGTCGTTGTCGGCTAGCAGGGCGACGAAGCGACGCTGCCGGGCCGCGCCGTTGAGCTGGATGCCGGTGGTCAGCAGCAGCTCCCCGCCGGAGAGCCATTGCGTCGGGTCATCGAGCTCGGTGATGTGCACCCAGCGAATCGGCCGCTTCGAGGACTCGCCCCCGGCGACGAGCTTGAGGCCACAGTCGGCGACGAGGTTGCCGATCGTCAGCATCTAGTCACTGCCACCGCGTGGATCGGCCTGCCTGCCCGAGCTGCTCCCTTTCCTGACCCGCTTCGCCGCCTCCGTGAGCACCGGGCGCAGCACGCCCTCGATCTCCTCGAACTGCTCGGTGTCGCAGATCAGGGTCGGCGCAAGCTGAACGACCGGGTCGCCGCGGTCGTCCGCCCTGCAGATCAGACCACGGCGGAAGAGCTCCCCCGACAGGAAGCCGCGCAGGAGCCACTCGGACTCTTCGTCCGTGAACCCCTCCTTGGTCCCCTGGTCCTTGACCAGCTCGATCGCATGGAAGAACCCCGCGCCACGCACGTCTCCAACGATCGGGATGTCGCGCAGCGAGTCGAGCATCCCCCGGAGCTCGCCCTCCTTGCTCCGTACGTGGCCGCAGATGTCCTCCCGCTCGAACACGTCGAGGTTGGCCATCGCCACCGCGGCGGCCACGGGATGGCCTGCGAACGTGAGGCCATGGGCGAACGACTCGTCGCCCTGCATGAACGGCTCCGCGACGCGGTCTGCGGCGATCAGCCCGCCCATCGGCACGTAGGCGGACGTCAGCGCCTTGGCCACCGTCATGATGTCGGGCTGGTAGCCGTAGCGCTCGCAGCCGAACCAGTAGCCGAGCCGTCCCCAGGCGCAGATCACCTCGTCGGAGATCAGCAGCACATTGTGGCGGTCGCAGATCTCGCGGACCCGCTGGAAGTAGCCGTCCTGCGGCGGGATGCAGCCGCCCGCGTTCTGGAGCGGCTCGAGGATCACGGCGGCAACCGTGTCGGGATGCTCGTAGAGGATCTTCTCCTCGATCTGGTCCGCGGCCCAGAGCGGATCGCGATCGGGCGGCCAGCGATAGCTGTCGGTGTTCGGCACCTGATACCCCCCGGGCACGAGGGGCTCGAACTCCTGCCGCAAATCCGAGATGCCGGTCGCGGCCAGCGCGCCCAGGGTGGTGCCGTGGTAGGCGATCTCCCGGCTGATGAACTTGATCTTGCGCGGATTCCCGGTCCGCTGGTGGTAGGCGCGTGCCAGCTTGATCGCCGACTCGACCGCCTCCGACCCGCCGGAGGTGAAGAAGACGCGGTTCAGGTCACCCGGCGCAAGCGACGCGATCCGGGTTGCCAGCTCGATCGCACGCGGATGCGCGTAGCTCCACACCGTGAAGAAGTCCAGCTCCTCGACCTGGCGCGCGGCGGCCTCGCCCAGCTCGGTCCTGCCGTGGCCCGCGTTGACGCAGAAGAGCGCCGAGAGGCCGTCTAGATAACGGGTGCCGTGCTCGTCCCACACGTAGGGACCTTCGCCGCGGACGATGATCGGCACCTCGCCGTCGTCGTAGGCTCCGTGGCGCGTGAAGTGCATCCACAGATGGCGCTTGGCGAGCTCTTGGAGGCCCGCCGCGGGGGGCGCCGCGGGCCGGGTGCCGGTGGTGGCCATTCCGCTCCTTCCTCTCCTCGCTACAGCTTGGACAAACGGTATAGCCAAACGGGTCGGCGCGCAACCTGATTTCGGGGGAATTGGGCACGCATCGATTGTGCAATCTGTACAAACAGTGGTGGACGGTTTGGGACTTTCGCACCTTGCAGCCGTCCGGTCAGGGCCATAGGCTCGCGTCGCGAAGCCCGCCATCGGGCCACCATGGTCGAGGAGAGGAGCGGCAGTGGAGAGCACAGCGGTACCGGTGGAAGCCGCGGTCCCGGAGGGGGCCGCACCCGGCGAGAAGGGACTGAAGAAGAACGCGATCGGCTTCGTCTCGAGCGTCGTCGATCGGGGTTGCCTCGACGGCACCCGGCTACAGCCTCGCGGCGACGCTCGGGTTCATCGTCGCCATCGTGGGCTTCCAGGCCCCCGCGATCCTGCTGATCGCCTTCGTGCCGATGTTCCTCGTCGCCGGCGGCTACTACTACATGAACCGCGCGGACCCCGATTGCGGGACGTCCTTCAGCTGGGTCACGAAGGCAATGGGGCCGCAACTCGGGTGGCTCGCGCGGCTGGGCGATCGTGGTCGCCGACGTGATCGTGATGGCCAACCTCGCCCAGATCGCCGGCCTCTACACCTTCCTGCTCTTCGACGCCAACTCGCTGGCCGACTCGACCTTCTGGGTGACCTTCGCCGGCGTGATCTGGATCCTGATCATGACGGCGATCGTCACGATCGGGATCGAGCTCTCGGCCCGCACCCAGGTGGGGCTGCTCGGCGCGGAGATCCTCACGCTCGCGGCCTTCGCGGTGGTGGCGCTGGTCAAGGTCTATGCGGGCGGCGCACCCGCCACATCGGTCCACCCGAGCTTCAGCTGGATCAACCCGTTCGAGGTCAGCACGAGCGCGATCGCGGCCGGCATGTTGCTGGCCGTGTTCATCTATTGGGGCTGGGATTCGACGGCCAACCGTCAATGAGGAGACCGAGGACTCAACGCGAGGCCCCCGGGCAAGGCGACGGTCGTCAGCACGCTGATCCTGCTCGGGATCTACGTCATCGTCGCGGTCGCGGCGGAGGCCTATGCCGGGCCTGGGCGAGCTGCGCCACAACAAGGACGACGTCCTGAGCGCGCTGGGCACCGAGGTGTTCGGCTCGCCGCTCGACAAGATCTTGATCATCGCCGTGCTCACCTCCGCGGCGGCGTCGACGCAGACCACGATCCTGCCAACCGCGCGGACAACGCTGTCGATGGCCCGGTCGAATGCCATGCCAAGCGGCTTGGGCAAGGTGCACCCGCGCTTTCTGACGCCGCACGTGTCGACGATCCTGATGGGGGTCGCGTCGATCGTCTGGTACGTCACGCTGACGATTCTGAGCGAGGACATCCTGTTCGACTCACTGGCGGCTCTCGGCCTGATGATCTCCTTCTATCTCGGGATCACCGGATTTGCCTGCGCGATCTTCTACCGGCGCGAGCTGCTCAACAGCGTCAAGAACTTCCTCTTCATCGGCGTCGGGCCGGCGGCCGGCGGGGCGATTCTCTTCTATCTGCTGATCAAGAACGCGATCGACCTCAGCGATCCGGCCAACTCGGAGTCCGGCAACTCTTGGCTCGGGCTCGGTCCGCCGCTGGTGATCGCGATCTTCTTCGCTGTGCTCGGGATCATCCTGATGCTTTGGCAGTGGAGAGCCAAGCCCGAGTTCTTCCGTAGGCGACCGGAGACCGTTTCGCCCGAGCTCGTCGCGAGGGCTCCCGGCAGCAGGAGGGAGCTGAGATGGCCGGCATCGTGGTCGGGATACGACGGCACGATAGCTCGAAGGCGGCCCTCGACCAAGCGGTCGGCCTCGGCAAGGATCTCGCGCGAGCCTGTTCTCGTCGCGTTCGGCTACGGCGTGAACCCGATGGGGGGCGAGGTCAAGGATCACGCCCAGGCCCTCAGGGAACTGGGGGAGAAGGTCACCGGCGAAGCGGTCGAGCGAGCGCGGGCGGGCGGCGCAGAGGCCGAAGCCGTGCTGGCGGACCAGGAGGGATCCGAAGCACTGATCGCGGTGGCCAAGGATCGCGACGCCCGGATGATCGTGGTGGGCGGCCACGGCGAGGGACCGATCAGGGGAGCGATCCTCGGCTCGACTGCGTACCGGCTCGTCCACCTGTCCGAGACGCCGGTGCTGGTGGTCCGCTCGTAGGCCCTGTCCAACCTCCATCGACGCTCGGGACAACGAACGCAGCCCAGGGAAGCCGCGATCACGGTCGAATCCGGGGCCTGGTCAATGTACGAATCGTTCAAAGCCCGCTTCGCCCGTTTAGCCGATTCTGTCTCTTGTCCCGCCGCCCGCGTAGGCCATAATTAAGCTGACAATCGAGGACTACGTTCGTTGATTCACAGCGGGGAAATTCCCGGGGGCCAGCGAGGAGACGGAGAGGCGACCGCAGCTTCAGAAAGCAGCAGCGCGAGCGGTGATCTCAGCGGCGCCGAATCGTCGCCTGCCGACGGCCAGCCGACGGTTCGCCTGGACGGGGTCAGCAAGCACTTCGGCGACCTCGTGGCGGTGCGGGATCTGGAGCTCGAGATCGGCCGCGGGGAGTTCTTCACCATGCTCGGGCCCAGCGGCTGCGGCAAGACCACCACGCTCCGCATGGTCGCCGGCTTCGAGGAGCCGACCGCCGGGCGGGTGCTGATCGACGGCCAAGACGTGGTCGGGCTCCCCTCCCACAAGCGGCCGACGAATACCGTCTTTCAGAGCTACGCCCTGTTCCCCCACCTGAGCGTCGCGAAGAACGTCGCCTTCGGCCTTCGGCGCAAGAAGGTCCCAAAGCGCGAGATCACCGAACGCGTGGCGGCGGAGCTCGAGCGTGTGGGCCTCGCGTCGGAGGGCAACCGCAGGCCGAACCAGCTCTCGGGCGGACAGCAACAGCGGGTCGCCCTGGCACGAGCGCTCGTCAACCTGCCGAAGGTGCTGCTCCTCGACGAGCCACTCGGAGCCCTTGACCTGAAGCTCCGCAAGGGGCTTCAGGTCGAGCTCAAGCGGATCCAGCGCGAGGTCGGGATCACCTTCGTCTATGTCACCCACGATCAGGAGGAGGCACTGACGATGTCCGACCGGATCGCCGTGATGTCGAACGGCGCGGTCGAGCAGGTGGATACGCCCGAGAACGTCTACGAGCGTCCCCGAACCACCTTCGTCGCCGGCTTCATCGGCGTCTCCAACCTGATGCCCGGGACGGTGACGTCGGCGAGCGGCGGCACGGGGAAAATCCGCCTGGAGAGCGGACCTGAGCTCGAGGCCCAGGTGGATGGGCTCGAGCCGGGCGACCGGTGCCACGCGGTCGTGCGACCGGAGAAGCTCATGATTCAACACGCGAGCGAGTCCACCGACGGTCGCCTGCCGGCCGTGGACGGCGTGGTTGAAAGTTCCGTCTATCTGGGCACCTCGACGCAAATCGTCGTGCGGCTCCCAGCGGAGGTTTCGATGACGGTGCTGGTACCGAATGCCAGTGAGGCCGAGCGCGCCAGGCTTCCGGGTGGAGGAGCGGCGGTTCGGCTGAGCTGGGCACCCGAGCACATACACGTGGTGCGCGAGTCGGCCGGGAGCGCCGACGCAGATGGCCATGCGGCACCGCGGGAGAACGAGCTTGCCGACCAAACGGCGGCATGAGGACCAAAGGGATACAGGAGGCGAAGCTGAGGATGATGCATTGGCGTCACACTGATCACAGGAACACGGGTCACGGGGCTCCGTTTGCAGTCCGAACGGCGATCGCCGTGCTGGCCCTCGTCGCGGCGCTCGGGATCGCCGCGTGTGGCGGCGACGGTGGGGTCGGCAGCGGCAGCAACGAGGAAGCAACGGTCGCGGAGGGCGGGAAGGCGAGCGGCGAGGTCCTGATCTCGAACTGGCCCGGATACGTCGCGCCCGGCGACGGCGGCACCATCGCCCAGTTCGAACAGCAGAGCGGCGTCAAGACCGAATACAAGCAGGACATCAACGACAACGTCGTCTTCTTCAACAAGCTGAAGCCCGTGCTCGATCAGGGTGACTCCGGCGGTCGCAGCCTCATCGTCGTCACCGATTGGATGGCCAAGCGGATGTACGACCTCGGCTACCTGGAGGAGATCAACCACGACGACCTCCCGACCGTGTTCGAGAACATCCTGCCTCAGTTCGAGAAGTCCACGTCGGACCCCGAGCGCAAGTTCTCGATCCCCTGGCAGGGCGGCCAGACCGGAGTCTTCGTCGACACGACGAAGGCCCCCGAGATCGACGAGGTGTCCGACCTGTTCGACCCGAAGTACAAGGGCAAGGTGACGATGCTGACCGAGATGCGCGACACCGTGCCGCTCGTCTTGCAGAGCGAGGGGATCAACCCCGACGACGCGACCAAGGAGGACTGGCTGGCGGCGATCGACAAGCTCAGCGAGGCGCGCGACTCCGGGCAGATCCGCCAATTCACGGGGAACGAGTACACCGAGGACCTGACCAGTGGCAACATCGTCGCCGCGATTGGCTGGTCGGGCGACATCACCCTGATCGGCAGGGAGGGTGTCGAGTGGCGCAGGCCCAAGGACGGTTGCGACCTGTTCTTCGACCAGGCGGTGATCCCGGTCGGTGCGCCGAACACGCCGGCCGCGTTCGCCTTCCTGAACTTCGCGTACACCCCGAAGAACGCGGCGGACATCACGGAGTGGGTGCAGTATGTGACGCCGGTCGCCGGGGTCAAGGAGATCCTGGCCAAGCGCGCCCCGGAGCTCGCCAACGACCCGAAGATCTTCCCGACGGAGAAGGACATCGCGGGGTGTTCGGAGGATCCGGATCCACCGGGAAGCGCGGAGGACGTCGCGGACGTCGAGGCGGCCTTCCAGGAGGTGATCTCCGGCTGACTAAGACGAAGAGGGCTGCGCCTGGACGGCGCACCCCCAGGAAAACGCCGGCGGAGGCGCTAGATGGGTACCCGGAACCTCCGCCGGCGCCTGATCCCCTACGGCCTGCTCGGCCCGGGCGCAATCTGGCTGGTCCTCTTCTTCGTCATACCCATGTACTTCATGGGGGAGATGTCGCTGCGCTCGGGCATCCCGAACACGCCAGAGGGGTTCACCTTCAGCTGGCAGTTCTCCAACTACTCGGAGGCGCTCGATGGCCGCGGCGAGCAGATCGTGCGGACCTTCTTCTACGCGGGAACGGCGACGATCATTGCCCTGCTGATCGCCTATCCGCTCGCCTATGCGATCGCGCTCAAGATCAATCCCCGCTGGCGGCTGCCCCTCCTGTTCGCGGTGATCGCGCCCTTCTTCACCACCTACCTGATCAGGACGATCGCCTGGGAGACGATCCTCGCGGACGACAGCCCGATCGTGGACGTGCTGAAGACCCTCCAGCTCATCCCCGAGGACGGCCGGGTGCTCGCCACCTCAGGCGCCGTCATCGCCGGCCTCACCTACAACTTCCTGCCGTTCATGATCCTGCCGATCTACGCCAGCCTCGAGCGGATCGACACCAGTCTGATCGAGGCGGGCAAGGACCTCTACGCGTCGGCGAGGGAGGCGTTCCTTCGCGTCACGCTGCCGTTGACGATGCCCGGCGTCGTCGCCGGGATCCTGCTCACCTTCATCCCGGCATCCGGCGACTACATCAACGCGGAGTTCCTAGGCGGCGCCAACAACACGATGATCGGCAACAAGATCCAGTCCACCTATCTGGAGGAGAGCAACTACCCGGAGGCCGCCGCGCTGTCCTTCCTGATGATGGCGGCGGTCCTGATCATCGTGCTCGTCTACATCCGAATCGCGGGGACCGAGGCGTTCGTCGGCAGCGAGGAGGAGGCGCGCTAGAGATGGAGTCGGCGACTGCGACAACGAGACCCTCGGTCTCGGCCGGCCCGATCGGAGCGGTCTGGGCGTGGCTGAGACGAAACGGCTTCAAGATCTATGCCGGGTTCGCCGTCGCTTACATGCTGATCCCGATCGCGGTGATCGCGGTGTTCTCCTTCGCCGATGCCTCCGACAACCGGGACGTCCTCGCCTTTGCGATCAACAATGGCTTCACGCTCAAGTACTGGGAGCACGCCTTCTCGGTGCCCGACTTGAACGAGGCGCTCCTGACCTCGTTCCGGCTCGCGGCGCTGGCGACGCTGCTCTCGACGGCGATTGGGACGCTGATGGCGATCGCGCTGGTTCGCCATCGGTTCCACGGCCGGCGCGCCGCGAACCTGCTGATCGTTCTGCCCATGGCGACCCCGGAGATCGTCATCGGCGCCTCGCTCCTGTCGATGTTCCTGATCTACGGGATCTCCCTCGGCTTCACCAGCCTGCTGATCGCCCACATCATGTTCTCGATCAGCTTCGTCGTCGTCGTCGTCCGCTCGCGGTTGATCGGATTCGACCGCAGCATCGAGGAGGCCGCAGCCGATTTGGGCGCCAGCCCCTTGACGACGTTCCGCACAGTCACTCTGCCCCTGCTCGCCCCGGGCATCGTCGCCGCGGCGCTGCTCGCGTTCGCTCTCTCGATCGACGACTTCATCGTCTCGGACTTCAACAAGGGCACGACCGAGACATTCCCGCTCTACGTCTTCGGGGCGCACCTGAGGGGAATCCCCGTGCAGGTCAACGTGCTCGCAACCATGCTGTTCACGCTCACCGTCACCGCGATCCTGCTGGTCCTCTGGCAGCAGCGCCGTGCCGAGCGTATGGCCTCGGTACGCCCTGAGCAGGAGGAGACGGAACTGCTGCCCGATCCGGCCGCCTCGCGGGCCTGAGCTGAGCTACAGCCCGAGGTCGCGGGCGATGCGCGGCGTGTGGGCACCGAGGAAGACGAACACGGGGTGCGGGGCGCCCGCCGTCACCACCTGGACCGTGGAGCCCTCGGGCGCCTCGGCCCGGATCCGCTTGGCAAGCTCGTTGGCTCCCTCCTCACTCGCAGCCCCCACCAGCAAATACTTCCAGTGACGCCTCGTGTCGATGCCCTCGTCGTGCAGGCGGGCAGCGAAGTCGCGCGTTTCGCGCACGCTGGGCAGGTCGACCCGCACCTCCCACTGGTACTCCCAGCGGGACGGGGGCTCGTGCTCGGCGGCCTCCTCATGGCCCTCGCGCTCCAAAGCCCGCTGCTCCTCGGTCTCCGGCATCGGAATCGAGGCGTCTTTCCAATCGTCCGCGTCCGGATGCCAGCGCGTGACCTCGATCTCGGCACTCAGTTCCTCCGAGGCGACGAGCTCGCGGGCGACCCGCTCTGCCTCACGGGCCTGATCCGCTGTTTGCGCGTAGAGGAAGATCTTCGGTCCGTCGCGAGTGACGATCACGCGGTCGCCGAGCCGCTTGCGTGCCTCGTCGTCGAGATCGAGGCTGCGCAGCCGCTCGCCCAGTCGGAGGCCATGCTGCTCGTCGTCGAGGTCGACCTCGACCCGCCATTCGTCGCTCATGGGCAGAAGTGTCGCATCCCGAGCGGCAACCAAGTTCGCCCACTAGCATCACCTCGATGAGCGGCGAGGAGGGCAAGGCGACGCGGCCGGACACCCGGTTGCTCATCGGCGGCGAGCGGGTCGAGGGCGACGGCGGGCCGCTGGCGGTCGAGAATCCCGCCACCGAGGAGGAGATCACGGCGGTGGGCACCCCCTCAGAAGCAGCAGATCGCCGCGGCGATCGGGGCCGCGCGCGGCGCCCAGAGGTCCTGGGAGCGGACCCCGGCGGTCGAGCGCGCCGAGGCGCTGCACGAGGTGGCCGCACGGCTTCGTGCGCAGGCCGGCGAGCTCGCCGAGTTGATGACGCTCGAGGGCGGCAAGCCGCTGGTCGAGAACTCCGACGAGGTGGGCTGGACGGCGGCGGCGTTCGACTACTACGCGGAGATCGGCCGCGACTCGGCCGGGCGCGTGATTCCCTCGATCGAGTCCACCCAGCTGGCGCTGGTGGTCAAGGAGCCGGTCGGCGTGGTGGCCTGCATCGTCCCCTGGAACTATCCGTTGCTCCTGCTCGCATGGAAGCTCGCGCCGGCGCTGGCCGGCGGCAACGTCACGGTCTGCAAGCCCTCCGAGCTGACGCCGCTCTCCACCCTCGCGCTGGCCCCGTGCCTCGACCACCTTCCCGCCGGGGTCGTGAACCTGCTGGTCGGCGACGGACAGGTCGGGGCGCGAATCGTGGGCGACGAGGGCGTCGACTGCGTCGCGTTCACGGGCTCGGTTCCGACCGGCAAGCGAATCGCCGCCGCGTGCGCCGAGAGGGTCGCGCGGATCAACCTCGAGATGGGCGGCAAGGACCCGTTCATCGTCTGCTCGGACGTCGCCGACAGGGTCGACGTGGCCGCCAAGGGCGGCGCCTGGGCTGCTTTTCTCAACGCGGGGCAGGTGTGCACGTCGGCGGAGCGCTTCTACGTCATGGACGAGGTCTACGACGACTACCTGCAGGCCTTCGTCGACTACACGGGGGGCCTGCGGATCGGCGATCCGCTCGACCCCGCAACCGACGTCGGCCCGATGGTCTCCGCGGCGCAGCGCCAGAAGGTCCGTGACCAGGTCGAGGCCGCGGTGGCCGCCGGGGCAGAGGTCGTGACGGGCGCCGACGCGGCGGGGCACGAGCGCGGGCACTACTTCTCGCCGGCGGTGATCACCGGCGCCCCGGCGGACACCGAGCTGCTGCGCGAGGAGACCTTCGGGCCGGTGGCTCCGATCGTGCCGGTCCGCTCGCTCGACGAGGCGATCGAGCTCGCCAACTCCACCCGCTTCGGGCTCGGCGCCAACGTCTATACGCGCGACCTGCAGAACGTGGTCCGGTGCATGCGCGAGATCAAGGCCGGCACGGTGTGGTTCAACGATCCGCTGACCGACAACGACGCCGGGCCCTTCGGAGGCTTCAAGCAATCCGGCCTCGGCCGCGAGCTGGGCCGAGAGGGGCTCGAGGCCTTCCAGGAGACGAAGCACGTCCACATCGAGACGGAGATCGCCCCGAAGGAGTGGTGGTATCCATACGCAGAGCAAGGAGGCCAGGGATGAGCTCCATCGAAAGCCCTCAGCCAACGATCGCGACCCCAGGGCGCCAGGACGCGCGAGCTCTTCGCAACTACGTCGGAGGAGGTTGGCTGGCGGCGGGCGCGAGCGCGACGCTCGAGAACATCGACCCGGCAAGCGGCGAGTTGCTCGGCCTGGTGCCGCTGTCCGGCCGAGCGGACGTCGATGCCGCCGTCGCCGCGGCCAGGGCCGCTCAGCCCGACTGGCGAACCGTGGCCCCACAGCGCCGGGCCCGTGCGGTGATGGCGCTCCGCGAGGGGCTGTGGGCGCGGCGCGAGGAGATCGCCCGGCTGGTGACCGAGGACATGGGGAAGACGCTCGACGACGCGCGCGGCGAGGTGCTGCGGGGCATCGAGTCGACCGAGGCCGCCTGCGCGATCCCGCACCTGCTGAAGGGCGAGGGGTTGGAGGGGGTCGCGACGGGCGTGGACGTGGACCTGGTCCGACAGCCGGTGGGCGTCGTCGCGGCGATCACCCCGTTCAACTTCCCGGCGATGATCCCGCTCTGGTTCCTGCCGTTCGCGATCGCGTGCGGCAACGCGTTCGTGCTCAAGCCGTCGGAGCGCGACCCGCGGCCCTCCGAGGCGATCTTCGAGCTGATCGACGGGATCGAGGAGATCCCGCCCGGGGTGTGCAACCTGGTCCATGGCGGGCGGGACGCCGTCAACGCGTTGCTCGACCACCCGGACGTCGACGCCGTCTCGTTCGTCGGCCAGGCCTCGACCGCCCGTCACGTGTCGGAGCGGTCGGCCGCCACCGGCAAGCGCTGCCAGGCCCTTGGCGGCGCCAAGAACTCGCTCGTCGTGATGCCCGATGCGGATCTCGAGAAGACCGTCCCCGCGATCATGGGATCGGCGTTCGGCGCCGCCGGCCAACGGTGCCTTGCCGGATCGGTGGCCGTGCTGGTCGGCGACCGGGCCCGGCAGGACGAGGTGCGCGGCGCGCTCGCCGGCGCCGCCGCGGAGCTCCGCGTGGGCCCCGGTGTTGACGACGGGACCGACGTCTGCCCGCTGGTCGGCCCGGAGGCCCGGACGCGGATCGTCGACGCCCTGGAGCGCGCCACCGCGAAAGAGGTCGAGATGGTCCTCGACGGGCGAGGCGCCGATCCCGGGCCGGCGAAGACCATGCTCGGGCCGACGATCGTCGAGGCCGCCAACCCGGAGGCGGAGGTGGCGCGCGAGGAGCTGTTCGGCCCCCTGCTGACCCTGGTGCGCGCCCCCGACCTGGATCGGGCCCTGGAGTTCGTCAACGGGTCGCGCTACGGCAACGCCGGCTCGATCTTCACCTCATCGGGCGACGCGGCTCGCCGCTACCGGTACGGCGTCGAGGCGGGGATGATCGGGGTGAACGTCGGGGTGGCCGCGCCCGTTGCGTGGTTCCCGTTCTCCGGCTGGAAGGACTCGCTGGACGGCGACCTGCACGCCAACGGGCGCGACGCCGTCGAGTTCTACACCCGCAAGAAGGTCACGACGTCCCGCTGGTGAGCGGGTCGCGGGACAGCCAGCGGGCCGAGCGCTGATGGCGCTGCGGGAGGCGCAGGGATCGCCGGGAGCGCCGTGGGAGCGGCCCCTGGCGGGCGCCCTGGACCGGCTGGTCGTCGAGTCGGAGCTCCTCGCCCAGAACCCGCTCGGCGACCCGACGCGACGGCCGCTCTACGTCTACCGGCCCCCGGGCGTCGCGCTCGACCATCCGAGTCCGCTGCCCAGCATCTACGTGATCCAGGGATACACGGGCCAGCTCGACATGTGGGCTGGCCGCAACGCCTTCGAGCCGAACATGTTCGAGCGCATCGACGCCCTGTTCGCGAGCGACGGCTGCCCGGAGGCAATCGTCGTCTTCGTCGACGCCTGGACCTCGTACGGAGGCTCGCAGTTCGTCGACTCGATCGCCACCGGGCCGTATCAGTCCTACCTGTGCGACGAGGTCGTGCCGTTCGTCGACGATCGCTACCCGACCGCGGCCGATCGCGACCGCCGCGGCATCACCGGCAAGTCCTCCGGCGGATACGGGGCGATGGTCGTGCCCATGATGCGCCCGGAGGTGTTCGGGGCGCTCGCCTCGCACGCGGGCGACGCCCTGTTCGAGGTCTCCTACGTGCCCGGCTTCCGCGAATCCGCCCGCATCCTGCGAGACGACTTCGAGGCCTCCTACGAGGTCTTCTTCGAGCGTCTCGATGCCTCCGACCACGTCGCCCTTGATCGGGTCGGCGAGCCGCTCATGTGGTACGCGTGCTCGGCCTGCTACACGCCGGATCCGGAGCGCCCCGGCAAGCCGCTCCTCCCATTCGAGGTCGAAACCGGACGGCTCGTGGACGACGTCTGGGAGCGCTGGCTCGAGCTCGACCCGGTGCGGATGGCGCCCAGGCACGCCGAGGAGCTGCGGTCGATGCGACGGATCTATCTCGACGCGGGGAAGAGCGACGAGTGGTACCTGGACCTCGGCGCCCAGGCGTTCGCCCGGGAGCTGGACAAGCTGGGCGTCGACCACACCCTGGAGCTCTTCGACGGCAAGCACGGCGGCATCGGCTACCGCTACCCGATGGCGATCCGCGAGCTGGTGCTGGCGTTGAGCGCCTAATTCGGCGATGAGGAGCTTTAGCTCCGAAAGGGGCGTGTAAGGGCGCCGAAGGCGCCCGCAAGTAACTCAGGCGATGAGGAGCTTTAGCTCCGAAACAGGCATGTCAGGGCGCCGCAGGCGCCCGCAAGTAGTTTCGATTCAGCGCCCGACGTGGATGCCCACGCGCTCGGGAAGCCCCGCGACGAACCGGGTCAGCGGACCCGCGCGCCGGCCCTCCTCGTCGAGTCGCTCGCGGCGAAGGAGGGCCCTGCGAACCAGCCTCCCGCCGACGTAGCGAAACGGCTCGGGGGGAACGCGCACCGGCGGGGAGTCCACGATCGCCAGGCGGGAGAGCTCGTCGCGGCGATCGAGCGCCAGGGAGGCGAGGATGCGGCCCACGAGATGCGAGGGGCCGACGCCGTTGCCCGTGTAGCCGAAGCCATAGTGAACCCGGCCCTCGTGCAGGCTGCCGACCACGGGAAGATGGGTGGGCGAGACGTCGATCGGACCGCCCCACGCATGGTCGATCCGCCTGTCGGCGAGCGCCGGGAAGAAGCGGATCAGGTGGCGCTCGACCTCCCCCACGACGCGCGCGTCGAGCTCGGCACGGCCGTTGAGGCGGGCGCCCGGCACGACCTGACCACCCCCCCAGCCGAACGCGATCCGGCCGTCGCGAGTCGTTCTGAAGTAGTGGACCATCGCACGCGAGTCGGTGATGCACTCCCCACCGGTCCAGCCGAGAGCCTCGAGCACGTCCGGGACCGGCTCCGTGATCACCATGTGGCTGGAGGTGAGCGTCAAGCGGCGCCGCAGGCCGGGGGCCTCGGTGAGCCCGGCGCCGGCCGCCAGCACCACGGTTCGGGCCCGGATGCGGCCGCCCGGCGTCTCGACGACGAGCCCATCGCCCCGGGGGCGAGTGCGCCGCGCGCGCGTTCCCTCGAAGAGCTTGACGCCGTGCTCCATGAGCTTCGATCGCAGCCCGAGGGCGAGCCGCGCGGGATGCACCGTGGCCGCCCCCGGAAAGAAGGCCCCGGCCGCGAAAGAGGGGTGAGTCGCAGCGAGCCCTGACCTCCTCCTGCGTGAGCGGCAGGCACGCATCCCCCGCCCCCAGCTCCGCGCACGCCTCGACCGTGGCCCGCGAGATCTCGTCGTATGCCGGAGCGGTCGAGATCTGGAGGTAGCCCCCGCGGCTGTACCAGGCATCGACGCCCTGCTCCTCGCACCAGCGCCCCACCCCCGTGACGGCGTCTTGGGCGGCCCGGGCGACCTCGAGGGCCGCCTGATCGCCGAAGCGTCGCCGAAGCGTCGGCAGGCTGTACCACATCTCGTTCACGAAGCCTCCGTTGCGACCGCTGGGGCCGGCGCCACAGCGATCGGCCTCCAGGAGGACCACCCGCGCCTCGGGCTCCAGGCTGCGAGCGAACCACGCGGTCCACATGCCCGTGTAGCCACCGCCGACGATCGCCACGTCGGCGTCGAGCTCGCCTTCGAGCGGCGCGGTCGGGTCCACGTCGCCGGCCTCCTCCTGCCACCAGCCCCTGGCCGTGTGCGTGGATGCCATCCGGGCGATCAGGCGCGCGTCACAGGGGGGTCGACTCGGCCGCGCGCGCCTCGTGCAGCTCGATCAACTCGCGCTGGACGTTGCGCGGCTCGCCGTCCGGGCTGCGGCGCGCCCACGCGCCGTCGGCGCCGAGGACCCAGGCGTTGGTGTTGTCGGCGAGCGAGCGGTCGAGCACGTCGAGGAGGTCGGCGCGGCTCGTGGGATCGTCCACCGGCGACACCAGCTCGACGCGGTTGTAGAGGTTGCGGGGCATCAGGTCGGGCGAGCCGATGAAGACCCGCTCCGTCTCGCCCGGCCGCTCGAAGGAGTAGATCCGCGAGTGCTCGAGAAAGCGGCCGACGACCGAGACGACCTCGATGTTCTCCGAGACGCCGGCGATCCCCGGCCGCAGGGCGCAGATGCCCCTCACGTTGAGCTCCACCGAAACCCCCGCCTGGGAGGCCCGGTAGAGGGCCCGTATCGCCGGCGCGTCGAGCAACGCATTCATCTTCATCCGGATGCGCGCCGGCCGCTCGGGTGTGTGGGCCTCGATCGTGCGCTCGATCTCGCGCAGGATGCCCTCCTGGAGGTTGAACGGCGCGACCAGCACCTTGCGGTAGCGACGCGGCCGGGCGTAGCCGGTCAGGTAGTTGAACATCTCGGCGAGATCGACGCCGATCTCCGGATCGGCGGTGAACAGTCCGATGTCCGTGTACAGGCGGGCCGTCTTCGGGTTGTAGTTGCCGGTGCCGATGTGGGCGTAGTGGCGGACCCCGTCGCCCTCCTGTCGCACGACCAGGATGCATTTGGCATGGCTCTTCAGCGCCGGCAGTCCGTAGACGACGTGAACGCCCGCCTCCTCGAGCTTCTTGGCCCAACGGATGTTCGCCCGCTCGTCGAAGCGCGCCTTGAGCTCCACCATGCAGACCGCCTGCTTGCCCCGCTCGGCCGCCTCGATCAGCGACGGCACCAGGGGGGAGTCGGCGCTGGTCCGGTACACGGTCTGCTTGATCGCGAGCACGTTCGGGTCTTCGACGGCCTGGCGGACAAAGCGCTCGACCGAGCTCGAAAAGGAGTCATATGGATGGTGCACGAGGATGTCCCCGTCGCGCATCTCCGCGAAGACGTTCACCTCGTCGCCGTCCTCACCGCGAAGCCGCGGGGGCGTCACCCCGACGTGCGGGGGATCCCGAAGCTCGCTGAATCCGCTGACGCCGACCACGTCCCAGAGGTCGGACATGTCGATCAACCCGTCGACCTCATAGAGCTGGCGCTCGCTCGATCTTGAGGGCGTCACGCAGCCAATCCCGGAGTCGGGCGCTCATCGCCGCGCCGACCTCCAGCCGCACCACCTCGCCGAAGCGGCGGCGGCGGAGCTCCTCCTCCACGGCCTGCAGGAGGTCGTCCGCCTCGTCGGAGACGTCGTAGTCCGTGTCCCGCGTGACCCGAAAGAAGGCGTAGTCGGTCACCTCCATGCCCGGGAAGAGCGAGCCCAGGTTGGATGCGATCAGGTCCTCGAGCGGCACCAGCGTGGTCCGTGTATCGCCGATCCGGACGAACCGCCCGAGCAGCTCCTTCGGCACCTTGACCCTCGCGATGACCTCCGTCGCCTGATCGGGGTCGCGCAGGGTGACCGCCAGGCTGAGCGAGAGGTTCGAGATGTACGGGAAGGGCCGCCCCAGGCCGATCGCCAGCGGCGTCAACGCCGGAAAGATGCTCTTCTCAAAGGCGCGATCGAGCTCCTCGCGCTCGGCCGCGTTCGCGCGATCCGGCGAGATGATCCTGATCCCGTGCTCGGCGAGCGCCGGGCGGAGCTCGCGCTCGAAGCAGCCGCCCAGACGCGCCCGCTGCTCTGTGACCCGCTCTCGGATCGCATCGATCTGATCCGATGGGCTTATTCCGTCGGCGCCGCGGGCGTCCGTCCCCGCCTCCAGGTGATCGTGCAGGTTCGCCACCCTGACCATGAAGAACTCGTCCAGGTTGGATTCCCAGATGGCGCAGAACTTCACCCGCTCGAGCAGCGGCACGGACGGGTCCTCGGCAAGCTGCAGGACGCGGTCGTTGAAGTCGAGCCACGAGAGCTCGCGGTTGAAGTAGAGAGAGGAGTCCTGGAGGTCGGGTGCCGGCGATGCGGGTGCCGGAGCGGCCTCCTCTACTGCCTCTGCCGCTTGAGAGTGGGCTTCAGTCGGCTCCATGAGGTGGCCGAGGTCATGGTACCGATGGCCACCTCACGCGGCGATCAACTCGGTGATTCGACGAAGCGGCGTTCCCGCCGCCAAGGCCCGTTGTATCCGGCCGCGAGCTGCTCGAACGCCTTCTCCCAGGTGCGTCCGCTGCCGACTGCCCGCGCCTGACGAGACGATTCGCTCGCGCAGGAATTGAGATGCAGCCAGCTGGCAGACGGCCCCCGCAAGCGACTCGGCGTCTGGCGGACACAGCCAGCCCGTCTGCGCCGTGGCGGATCAGCGATTCGGGGCCTCCCTCGTGCGACCGCGACCACCGGGAGCCCGCTGGCCTGCGCCTCCGTGATCACCTGTCCATAGGTGTCCGTGCTCGAGCAGAAGAGGAACACATCGGAGCTGGCATACGCTCGGGCCAGCTGTTCGCGGTCCAGCCAGCCCAGGAAGGTGGCGGGTGGGTGTTTGGCATCGGCCCCCGAATCCGAGCGGCCGCCCTCCTCGAGCCGCTCGCGCAGCAACGCCTCGTCGGGGCCGCCGCCGGCGAGCAGGAGGTGGAGTCGTGGATCCCGCTCTCGCGCACGGAGGAACGCATCCGCCAGAAGCTCCACTCCCTTCTCCTTGGCCAGGCGACCGGCATAGAGGATCTTGACCTCGCCCGGGAAGGCATCCGGATCCCGCTTGGCCGGATCGTGGAGCGACGAGGTCGACGCCGCGGGTCCACCTGGCGATTCGATCCGGATCGATGCCCAGCGAACGCAGCGAGTCGTCAGCCGCCGGCGCTCGGCGAGAGCACGAGCTCGCACCGGCCGTAGAAGAGGGCCAACGCCAAGCGGGTTCCCGCCTCGAGGGCGGAGTCACCGGTTCGAATCCCCGCGTACGTCGCAAGCTCCGTGTGGTAGCTGCCGACGAGCGGCGTCCCCGAGATCGCGGCGCAGACGGCCGCGGCAATCCCCGCCGGCCCAGGCGAAACGATGTGGACGAGGTCATACTGGCCGTCGGCCAGCGTCCGGCAGGTATCGGGCAGACTCGGCACCCCGACCTCGAGGCCCGCATAGAACGGAACGTCAACGTCCGCCGCAGCGGGCAGTCGCCGATCGACGCTGCGGTCCGTCCCGATCACGTCGACCTCCCAATCCGGCACTCCTTGCTCCCGGAGGCGCTCGATCGTATGGCTGACGCCATGCATCGAGGCCGCGCCATCGACCACGATTGCAGCGCGAGGTGACTCGTCCTCGCGGGAGACGAGCTTCGCCTTCTCCCTGCCCGAGGAACATGGTCGCCGGCACGTACGGAATAGCCGGGACGCAGGCGCTGAACAGATCCTGCATGGCTCCCTCGTAGCCGGCTCGCCCCAATGCCGCTTCCTCGACGCGAGCCACGGCCTCGGCGAGCCGCTTGTCGTGCAGCCGGCGCGCCCGGCGATAGAGCTCCGCGTGACTGAAGTCTGCGTCCTGCATCCGCCTCGACCAGCTCCCTCGGGTCATCCTCGTCCCCGAGCCCCAGGGCCTCCTGCCAGGAATCAAGCAGCGCGAGGGCGTGCTGCGCGCCGAGGTCCGGTGAGGCCTCACCGCCTCTGCCTCCTCCGTCGCTGACGACCCGCTGGGCGATCGCGAAGCACCAGCTCGGGAGAGATCCGTTGGACAGGCCTCACGATCCGTCCCGCTCGGCGCCGAACGCCAGAGCTCGCGCGGTGAGCGCCAGGGCCGAGTGGGCCCACTTGGCCGCGCTTCCCTGCTCGCCGCGGGCAGCGGTCGAGCCTTCGCGCACGCGATCCAAAAACTCTTCCGGCGTCGACGCGGGTGGCGTCTCGGTCCAGGTTCGCCCTACATCGACGCCGGCGTGATCATCGGACCCTCCTACGCCTGTACCTCCGCGGGTCTCGATGTACACCGCCGCCGGCATGTTCAGCTCCCCAGCGCGAGAACCATTGCGTGTCTCCCACACCGGGAACAGCTCGGCCAGGCGCGACCGGTGACGCGGGCCGAGCGGCGCGGCGACGGCGAAAAACGGATGGGCGAGGGCACAGGCGATCCGACGCTCGTGCAGGAAGGCTGCGCACTCCTCGACGTCAGCCGCCTGCCGCTGCAGAGACTCGTGATCCTCCGGGCTGACCCCGTAACAGAGCACGTGGACCGCCTGCGGCTCGCCCGCAAAACCACGCCGTCAGCTCGACGGAGATGAAGACGTCCTGCCGATCCGCGATCTCGAGGCAGCCGTCGATCGTGTCGTGGTCCGTGATCGTGACGAAGTCCATCCCCCGTCGCTTGGCGAGCTCGTACACCTCCTCGGGAGAGGTGGCGCACTCCGGTAGTCCGAGACTCCGCTGGATCCCGAGCCTGGCCGCTGCTGATGCAGCCGAGTGGCAGTGCATGTCGACCCTCGAGACGGCGGGGCCGTGACCGTTTGCCGCCCCGGTGGGCCACCGGTCCGCTTGGTCCTGGACGTCGCACCGCTCGGCGACGTGACGCTGATGCCTGGGAATCATCGCTGCTCCCTTGTCTTGACTTCGTTTCCACGGTCATCTTCGGGAGCGGTCCGCGTCGGTCCCGTTAACGAGCCAAGACCACACGGTGAACGGTCGGTGAACGCGTCAGGGACGCGGCGGCTTGCCCTGCTGGATCGGCCTGAAGAGCCAGGCGTGGAGGAAGCCCCTCACGTCGCGCCCACTGTCCTGTTCGGCCTGATCGATGAATTGCCCGGTGGTGGCGTTGCCGTGCCGATGGCGGGAGACCCAATGGCGGAGGATCCGGAAGAACGCCCTGCTGCCGACCCGCTCTCGCAGCGCCTCCAGCGTCATCCCACCGCGGTCGTAGATCGTGCCGTCGAAGAGGTTTTCTGGCTCGCCGGGGTCGGCCGGGGGCGGGTCCCAGAACTCCGTATCGCTCGCGCTGGTCGCATACAGATCCTCGAACACGGCTCGGGTGCGCCGCCCGCCCGCGTGCTGACCCCAGTACCACTCCGCCCAGGTGGCGAAGCCCTCGTTGAGCCAGATGTCACGCCATCTGCGGGGGGTGACGTCGTCGCCGAACCACTGGTGCGCCAGTTCGTGCGCGAGCGTGATCCGATCCGGCGCACGGTCGAACAGCGGCCGTGTCTGTGTTTCGAGCGCGTAGCCCACCGATGGCGCGTTGTCCACGATCGCCCCCGTCTGGCCGAAGGGGTAATCACCGAACTTGCGGCTGTACAGCCGCAGGATCGCGGGGATCTTGGCGAGGACCGGCGCGGCCGCCGCCGACTGCGTCGGATCCACCGCCACGTAGGAGGGCACGCCGTGCGCCCTCGAGCGGCTGACCTCGAACCTTCCGATGGTCGCGGTCGCGAGATAGGTCGCCATGGGCGCGCCCTCGCTCCAGACGAAGGTCGTGTGGCGACGGTGGGGCGTCCGGCGCACGAGCCTTCCGTTGGCAACCGCCGTGATCCCTCGGGGGACCGTCACGCGGAAGTCGTAGGTCGCCTTGTCCGTCGGGTGGTCGTTGCATGGAAACCAGGTCGGGGCGCCCTGTGGCTCGTCGGCGACGAAGGCGCCGTCCGGCGTCGGGATCCACCCGTCCTGCGATCCATCGGGGTCGATCACCGGGTGGGGTCTCCCCCGGTAGCGAACCCGGACCTTGAACCGGCCTCCGTCCGGGAGCGGGCGGGCGGGCGTGACGACCAGCTCCTGGCCGCGGCGAGCGAAGTCGGCGCGCTTGCCGTCGACCCGCACCGACAGGACGTGAAGGTGCCGCAGGTCGAGGTCGAAGCGGCTCAACCCCTGTGTCGCGGTGGCCCTGACCGTGGCCAGCGCCCGAAGTCGATTGCTGGAGGGCGCGTAGCGCAGGGAGAGCGCGTAGTGCGACACGTTGTAGCCACCATTTCCGGCGAGCGGGAAGAACGGATCGCCGGCCCCGGCCGACCCGTGGGAGAAGGGGCCGCTCAGGCCCGCCTGCCCCGCCTGCGCGGGGCCGGCGACGACCGCACCCGCGATCGCCAGCGTCGCTGCAAGCCGTCGGCCTCGGCTATGCAGCGCCGTCCCCGCCAGAGCCGGCGATCTCCAGGTTCAGCTGTGCCACCGTGCTCGACAGCTCATCGGACAGGACGCCCGGGCGCAGGTCGGCAAAGCGCGACGCCACGGCGCCGTAGTACCACCGCACGTCGTCGGGGTTCTTTCCGGACCGTTCCCATAGCTCCCTCCCGTGGAGGCGGTACCCCCGGAGCATCGTGCGGGCATTGTCGAGCTTGTCCGCGAGGGAGACCAACAGAGCGCCGGGCGAGGAATGCTCGAGCTCCGCCAGATACCGCTCCTTTCGGCGCCGCCACGAGAACTTGGAGGGCCCATAGCTGTCGGAGCATTCGTCGACGATGTCCGCCACCGCGTCGCCGTACCGGCGGCGGATGTCTTCGAGGCGCTCGAGCCCGCCCTGGTCCTCGACCGCGTCGTGAAGGAGCGCGGCGATCGCCTCGTCCTCCGAGCCGTCCTCCTGGATCACCAGCCCGCTGACGCGGAGGAGATGCGCGATGTAGGGCTGGCCGTCGGCCCGCCGCAGTTGACCCCGATGGGCGCGCACGGCATAGCCCAGCGCGTCGATGAACCGCTCACCGAACTCTTCCGCCCGATGAGCCGGCCCGCCTCTCCAAATGTCCGAGCTCCATCAGCGCAGCCTCCGGGGCTGCTCGGGACACTCCAAGGGGGTGTCAGTTGGGCGAGGCACCGACTGCGCACAGGCTAACGCGCGCCAGGGCGCAGCGAGCGATTCCGACCGCTACCCGCCGTTGCGTCGCGGGGCCAGCGCCCCGGTGGACTCGCGACGTGCGGTTCGGGGCTCGGTGGCAGCGGATGCCGCTCGAGATGCGGCCTCCCGCTCCGCGCGCTCAGCCGCCTCCAGCTCGGCCCTCGCTCGCTCGGCCCGCTTGGCGGCGCGGCGGCGTTCCCTCGCAAGCCCCACCCTGCGTGCCGCCACCCGTTCCAACCGGTCCCAGGTACCCGCACGCTCCTGCTTGGCCCAAACGGCGCAGAAACGGTCGAAGAGCACGCGTACGGCGGGCCTGCAGATAGACGAGCAGGACCTCGAGGCCGCGATACGAGGTCCGATGCGGCGCGTGCGCGGCCAGCTCCGGGCCCAGATCGTTGCCGTCGCCCGCCCACATGCGGACCGCGAGCGCGTCGTCCTCGCGCAACGCAGCCACATGTCGCTCGACGCGCGGCAGCATGATGTCGCAGTCGTGGAGCTCGCCGAGGACGTCCTGAAGGTCTCGAGCCCGGCGACGGGCCTCGTCCGCCGCCCGGCCGAAGCAGAACCCGGTCGCCTCCAGCACGTAGCGCAGGCGCTTGACCGCGATGCGCATGTCGTGCTGGTCCTTGACCCCTTTGGGGTGGAGGGCGCCGGGCACGAACGAGCGCATCTCGGCGAGGCGAACCCGGACGATGCGGGCGGCGTTGTCGGCGAGCGGCTGCTTGGGATCGAGTTTCTTGACCCGTTTGGCCTTCATGCGGTCCCGCTTGCGGCGAGCGCGTTCGCCTCGGCCACGAGGTCCGATAGCCGCTCCGAGAGAGCGGCGAGCCGGCCCGCGTCGACGAACGGCTCGAGCTGGGTGTTGGCATCCGCCTGCTCGGTCCGCACCTGCTCGATCAGGCCGGCGACGCCGGGACGATCCGGAGAGGCGAGGTCCTCGTAGAACCGCTCGAGTGCGAGGATCGTGACGTCGCGGTCGCGACGCTCCCCCAACGCATCGGCGATGGCCTTCACCTCGCGCAGCGCGTCCGCGTACCGATCGGCGGGAAAGCACGGCTCGAAGATCTCGAGCGCGGCCCGCAGCCGCCGAGTGGCGACCCGCATGTCGTGGACGCGCTCGATGTCGGCGACTTCGAGGACGTCCCTCGAATGGTCGGACACCTCGCGCGCGCGGACGGCCACGATCTTCGCCGCCGCCGCGGCATAGGGCTCCTCCGCCTGAAGGCCCTCGATCGGTCGAGCCTTGGCCACAGCGAACTTATACCGGCGAGTGCTCCGCGCCGTGGCGTTCGAAGCGGGCTCTCAGGCGGCCAGGGCGTGTGGCGCGCCGTTTGCGGCGCCGTTCAAGAGATCGAGGATGACGCCCTCGCGAAGCCCGCCCTTGCCGATCTGGAGCGGCTGACCGAGGAGCTCGGAGAGCTTCTCGAGCAGCAGCACGCCGGTCGGCAGGATGCGAACCCGCCGGGGATCGAGCTCGAAGCGCTTCGCCACATCAAGTATCGGGTCGCCGGTCAACACCCTGACCGCCCGCTCGAGAGTCTCGTACTCGAGCACCGCCCCGACCAGGGTGCGAAGCGACGTGGCACTGCCACCGACGGCGACCGCCTGCCCGGGCTGGTCCAGCTCCACCTCGTCGAAGAAGTCGGCGATGTATTCGCGCACCGCTCGCAATTCGGCAGCGGATGGCGGGTCGTTGGAGAGGAACTCCTCCGCGAGCATCCCGGATCCGATCTTGAACGACCGCACGGAGCGAAGCCCCTCGCTGACCGTGCCGATCACCACCTCCGAGGAGCCACCTCCGACGTCGACCACCCCGATCTCGCCCTTGACCGGGTGCCCGAGCGTCTTGGTGGCGCCGATGAATGCAAGCCGTCCCTCCTCGTGCTCGCTCAGCACCTCGACGTCGACTCCCGCAACCCGGGAGATCTCGGCAACCACGCGCTCGCGGTTGGCCGCCTCCCTGATCGCCGCCGTGGCAACGGTCCGGATGGCTTCCGCCCCCAATTCCTCGGCGAGCCTCACCTGCGTGGCGACGACCTCGGCCACCTCCGCCACCTTTTCGGCGTCGATCGCCCCGTCATGTTGAGACGCCCGCCCGATGCGCGTGTAGGCGCGCTGCTCCATCACCTTGCGGAGCTGGCCCTCCTGCGGCTCCGCGACCAGCACCCGGGTCGTGTTGGAGCCGACGTCGATTGCGGCGCAGAGCATCCAGACGATCTTTTCAGACCGAACGGATGCGGCAATGGAGGAACGGTCAGCTTCTCGGGTCGAGCCGATCTTCTCGCAACCGGATCTCGACCACGCCCTCGACCGTGATCAGGGTGAGTTGGGCGGCGTCGGGCGGCACGGCCGGCACAAAAGCGGCATCACCGCGGATGATCGGCGCGTTCGGAGGGGACGGGTCGCCCGGCCTTGCCCTCGGCAGGACGAGCGTCGACCCGGTCCTCGTCCACTCATACAGAGTCCCCAGGTCATCGCTGAGGTCGAACCAGACCCGGGCCTTGGGATCGCTTCCGGCCAGCTCCCGATCCGATACTTCGGTTCTCCCGAGGATCAGGAACCGGGCGATGACGCCATCCCCGTACAGCTCCACCGCGAGCACCCGCACGGAATGCACTCTCCTGCTTGGGCGCCATCACCACGCGGTGCAACTCGAGTCCGAGAAACTCGTCAAACGGGTCGTGCACGGCGACCCGACTCAGCTCGGACCACGGGCGAGCACGTGCTGACGCTAGACCCCACAGCGCACGGGGGGTTAATCGGATGTGAACGGAGCTGGGGGCCGCCGGAGGTCCGCCCGCGCGATTTCCGGAGATTCCGGCCTCTTCGCCTCGGTTAACCGCAGCGTCACATCTCTGCCACCGGCCGATAACACGGCGGCCCAGGAACCCTGGTGAGACTGCGCAAAACCTGACCCACTCGTCTTCGACGGGGGGAACCGCATCGGTTGGGGGGGTCAACGAAAAAGGAGATGACGTGAATTCAAGGAGAGGAGCCCCGCGCAGCGCGCGCCGAGCGCGCTGGCTGGTAGCGGCATCCGTCGTCGGCGCCTGCGCCGCATTCCTCGCCATTCCCGGTGGCGCTTCCGCTGCCTCGGTCACCTGTAGCGGGAAGCTCACCCTGAACAAGAACGGTCCCGCCGGGCCGCGTGGAGTCAACTGGAACACCACATGTAACGAGGACATCCAGTCCTTGAGCCTCACGGTGGACAAGAAGATCGACTACTTCACGCCCGACCCGGTCATCTTTGCGCCAAACGGGACCCCCGCACAGGACGGATCGCGCCTCGACTGCGAGGGCGACATCCCCGGTTGGGGCTTCGGCTGCCCGGGCTACGTGACTGCGGGCAACAAGGTCAAGGGATCGTTCGCAACGATCCAGCCTCCGTGTAACCCGCCGGTTGCGCCTGGGTCGTAGTCCAAACGATTCAGCTGAACGCCAGCGGAACCCCGTACACGGTCACCTCGCACCCGTTCAAGCTCCCATCGCCGCCTGGCTGCAAGCGGTGAGCGGGGCTGAGAGCGCAAAGCCCAAAGCTCACCAGCCAACCATGCGCATTGCGAAAGGAGGGAAGTATGTCCCGTAGTCGACTGCGGCCACAGCGCCTCGCGCGTTGGCGCCGCGTGGGAGTCGCCGCGGCGCTGACGACGGCGGTGGTCCTGGTAGCGATAGCTCCAGGAGCGCCGGCCAATACGTCCGCCAAGAGGGCGCCGACCATCACGATGAGCGGTTCGACCTCGGTCGCCCCGCTCGCCGCCCTGCTCGCCAAGACGTACGTGAAGAGTCTCCGACGCTGCGTCAGTTTCAGGCTCGCGCAGGGCGGCTCGGACGTCGGCGTGGCCGACGTCGCCGCCGGCCGCGTGACGATCGGCAACTCGTCGCGCGATCCGAAGCCGACGCGATCCGGGCGGACTGGTCTTCAACAAGATCGCCAAGGACGCGCTCTGCATCGTCACGCAACAGAGACAACCCGCTGGCCAATCTCGACCAGGCCGGCGTCCAGGCGATCTTCGGCGGCGAGGTGCGCAACTGGAACGACGTGCCGGGCGCCACCGGCGGACCGGCACGATCGACGTGTTCGTTCGCACGGCCGCATCGGGCACCCAGGACGCCTTCGAGAAGATCTTCATGGGCTAGCAAGAAGGTCTTCAGCGGCGCCAGGCAGAAGGCCTCCAACGGCCTCGTCCAGCAGACCGTGTCGAGCGACCCGAACGCGGATCGGCTACGTGTCCCTGGCCTTCACCAAGGGCACGAACCCGGTCTCCTACAAGGGCGTGGCGTGCAACCTGCGGAACGCGAAGTCCGGCCAGTACGGCGGCGCTGCGCAACTTCTAGATGGTCACCCGGGGCGACGCCCCGGGCGCGCAGCTGCGAAGTTCATCAAGTGGATCACAGACAACAGGAAGGCCGCGAAGAGATCATCGCCACGGAGTGGGTGCCCCTGCAAGCTGAGGTGAGCATCCCAGCACGGTCCGCCGCCGCCGGCAGAGCCGCAGGAACCGGGTTGACCAGCGCGCCGAGCTTATGCTCGGCGCGCTGGCGTGCCGTGGTGCTGCTGCTGATCGCGCGGGATGATCATCTTCGTCTTCGCGAAGGCGTGGCCGTCGTTCGCCGCACAACGGGCTCGCCTGGTTCGGCTCCGGGCGGGAACGTCGACGAGCAGCTCGAGCAACATCTTCAACTCGCCGGCCGACCCGGCGACTACGTCTACACGCTCCACGCCTGGCCGCTGATCTACGCGACCGTCCTGATCACCGGCGTCGCGGTCGCTGATCGGCGACGGTCGTTCTCGCTGCTCTCGGCGATGTTCATCGTCGAGTTCGCGCCCGGCCGCTCCGGCGGGTGCTGGAGCCGGTGGTGCGCCTGCTGGCCGCGGTGCCCTCGGTGATCTACGGGCTGATCGGGATCCTCGTGCTGGTCCCGTTCGTCGGCAACCACTTGATCATCGGAGGCGCGCAAGGAGTCGGTCCAGCTACGTGATCCAGCTCGACGGGACGAGCGATCCTGGTCGGGATCCTGATCCTCACCGTGATGATCACGCCGATCATGATCGCGATCATCGTCGACGCGCTGCGGGCGGTGCCGCGCGCTGGAAGGAGGGGGCGGCCGCGCTCGGCGTCAACCGCTGGCGCGCGCTGTGGACGATCAGCGTCCGGGCGGCGCGGCCGGCGATCGTCGCCGCCGCCGTGCTGGCCACCGCCCGCGCGCTGGGCGAGGCGATCATGCTCTCGATGGTCATCGGGCTCGGTCGGGCTTCGCGCCCAACCCGCTCGACGGCCTGACCTTCTTCTTCGAGCCGGCGCGGCCGCTGGCGGCGACGATCGTCGACAACGCCGAGGGCCTGTCGGTGAAGCCGTTCGGCCAGACGATCTACGCCTTCGCGGCGGTCCTCCTGGTCTCCAGCGTCTTCCTCTCGTTCGGCGGCTGGTTCGCCCGCCAGACGACTGCGCAAGTACACGCTGCAGGCCCGATGAGCCTGAGCACGCCACGCGCACCCGCCGCCGCAAGCGGCTCCGGCGCCCTCCGCCCGCGCTCCGCGTCCAGCGATCGCCGCGCGAGCGACGGACGCCTGGAGCCGCTGCGACCGGATCGGCGTCGCTGCTGTCCTGGGTCGTCGGGCATCCGCTGTGCGTGATCGCCGGCGGCGATCGTCGCTCTACATGCTCGTCCAAGGGCTTCAGTACCTCAGCCTCGACGCTGTTCACCACGCACCCGCTGCCGAGCCTCGACCAGAGCGCAGCCGGGCGGCTTCCTGGACCCGATCATCGGCACGTTCATCGCTGACCGATCCTCGGGATCGTCGATCGCCACCCCGATCGGCGTCGCGATCGCGGTCTGGCTGAGCGAGTACGGGCGGCCCGCGTGGCTGGCGCGCGCGGTCGAGTCGGGGGTCGAGATCGTCGCCGGGACGCCGACCATCGTGCTCGCGATCTTCGGCCTGCTGGTCTTCCAGCAGGGCATCTTCGGCTTCCTCTCCTTCACCGCCGAGGGCGGCGCCGTGTTCGGCCGCTCGTTCTTCACCGCCGGGGCGATGATGTCGCTGATCGCGCTGCCGCTGGTCGTCGGCGCGACCCGCGAGGCGCTGCAGGCGATCCCCGCCCACGTGCGCGAGGCCTCCTACGCGCTCGGCAAGGACCGAGACCTCGACGATCCGCCGGGTGCTGCTGCCCGGCTGCGCGGCCCGGCATCGCCACCGGGGTCGACGCTCGGGATGGGCCGCATCGCCGGCGACACGGCGATCGTCGTCATCCTGCTCGGCGCCACGCTGCAGCTCCAGCCCGAGGGCGAGATCCCGATCCTCGGCACTCCTGCAAGGGCACCGGCGGCACGCTGACCAGCTACGTCTACAACAACTCGCCCGCCGGCGAGGGCAACGCCCCGAGAAGGCCTACGCGGCCGCTTTCGTCCTGCTGATGATCGTGATCCTGCTCAATTTCGCGCGTCGACCTGATCGCGCGCGGAAGGCGAGCCGAGCATGGACTCGATGACCCTCCGCAGACGGAGGCCGCGATCCCGGTGCGGAGGCATCGCCGCCGCCGACGACTGCCGCCGCCGGTGCGGCGGATCGCGGTCGACGGCGGCCGACCATCGTGCGCCAGCCGCGTCGACGGCAACGGCCACGGTCGCCGGCGCCGGCCGCCACCGCAGCGCCGCGAGCGCATGCGCACGTGCCGACACAGCGCGATCGAGCGGATGCGGATCGAGGCAGCTCAGCGTCGCCTACGGCCAGAAGCTCGCGGTCAAGGAGGTCTCGCTCACGGTCACCAGGGCGAGGTGCTGGCGCTGATCGGGCCCTCGGGCTGCGGCAAGACGACGCTGCTGCGCTCGCTCAACCGGCTGGTCGAGCTGACCGCCGACGCGCCATGCCGCGGCGGCCGCATCACGCTCGACGGCGAGGACATCGACGCGCTTCGACGTGACCCAGCCTGCGCCGCCGGGTCGGGATGCTCTTCCAGCAGCCGAACCCGTTCCCGATGAGCATCTTCGACAACGTCGCCTACGGCGCTGCGCGAGCGCGGCATCGAGGCGCCCGCGCAAGCGCGAGCTGGAGCCGCTGGTGGTCGAGGCGCTCCAGCGGGCCGGCCTCTACGACGAGGTCAAGGACAACCTCGACCACCCGGCGCTGGCGCTCTCGGGCGGCCAGCAGCAGCGGCTCTGCATCGCGCGCTCGCTCGCGGTCGCGCCCGGAGGTGCTGCTGCTCGACGAGCCGTGCTCGGCGCTCGACCCGCTCTCGACGGCGGTGATCGAGGAGCTGATCGTCGAGCTGCGCTCGCGAGATCGCGATCGTGATCGTCACCCACAACCTCCAGCAGGCCTACGGGTCGCCGACCGGGTCGCCTTCATGTACCTCGGCGACCTGGTCGAGTACGGCGCGGCCGAGCAGGTCTTCGGCGCGCCGCGCGGCCGAGCGCACGCGCGAGTACGTCAGCGGGGGCTTCGGTTGAGGCGCGCCGCCTGCGTCACGCTCGCCGGCCGTCGCCGCTGGCGCTGCGCCGCGCGCTCGCCGCCTGCCAGTCGACCCAGGAGCAAGAGCGCCGCAGCTGGAAGAGCAAGGCGCGAGGAGCTGCTCAAGCCGAGAAGGGCCTCGACGATCAAGCAGGACAAGCCGCGACGTCAAGGTCGCTCGGCGACCACGGTGCTCGCCGACGCGAACGGCATCGCGGTCGTCGGTCGAGCTGCGCAACGACTCGGGCACGGGCCTGCGTCGAGCGTCCCGATCTCGATCGAGGTGATGGACGCGAAGGGCAAGACGCGTGTTCACGAACGACGATCGCCGGCCTCGAGCCGACGCTGGTCTGCGATGCCCGGTGATGGAGCCCGGCGAGGACGGTCGACGTGGGTCAACGACCAGGTGCTTCGCCGACCGGCAACGCCGAAGTCGGTCGAAGGTCAAGGTCGGCGCGGCGCAGGAGCCGCTGCCGCCGGGCGCCTGCCCGAGATCGAGGTCGTCCGAGCCGAAGCTCGAAGAGCGACCCGGTCTCCGGGCTCGAGGCGACGGGCACGATCGATCAACGAATCCGACGATCGAGCAGAACGACCTCGTCTGCTCTACGCGCGTCGCCCGCAAGGGCGGCAAGATCGTCGCGGCCGGCCGCGGGCGCGATCGAGCAGCCTGAAGGCCGACGGCAAGACCGCGCCGATTACCACATCTTCTTCATCGGCGATCCGAAGGGCGCCGAGCTGACCGTCACCGCGCTCCCCGAGCCGACTCAGAGACTAGGAGGAACGCGATGGCACGACCGAGACGATCCAGCATGCCGAGCGCTCGGCGAGCCAGGGCGAGCCGTGCGCGGACGTGCGGCGCCCCGCTGGCGGCCGACCAGCGCTACTGCCTCAACTGCGGCAAGCGCCGGGGCGATCCGCGGGTCGCCTACGAGCAAGTATCTGAAGAACGGCGCGAAACGGCGGCAGCCGTGCCGCCGGCGGCACGGCCCGGCACCGGCCTCGCGGTCGGCGGCGCGACTGGACGCCGCTATGCGCTGGTCGGGCCTGGTCGCGGTGCTCGGCGTGATGCTCGCTGGTCGGCGTCCTGATCGGCAGCGGCCGGCGACGGCTCCGACGCAGGCGGCGGCGCCCGTCGTCCAGGTCGGCGCGGCGGGACCGGACGCGACAGCGGCACGGCAGCGAGACTGCCAGCGCCACACGTCGTTCAAGAGCGATTGGCCGGCGGGCAAGGAGGGCTGGACGGTCGAGCTCGGCACCCTGGCCAAGCAGGGCACGACCGCTGAGCAGACGTCGAGGCCGCAAGGCCGACGCCGAGCGGCAAGGGCGCGAGCGACGTCGGTGCGCTCGACTCGGATGAGTTCGCGAGCCTGCCAGCGGGCAACTACGTGATCTACTCGGGCGTCTTACGACGCGAAGGCGGACGCGACGAAGGCGCTGAAGCCGCTGAAGGCGGACTTCCCGGACGCGAAGGTGGTCGAGATCTCGACGGAGGGCGGCGCCGGGGGCGGCGAGGTCGTCAGCGCCGACGGCGACCGGGGGCCTGACCAGTGGAAAGGCGGACAAGGACGCCACGGTCGAGGCGAGCAAGGAGGACCTGCGAGCAGCTCGGAAACGCTGAGCGGAGAGGATTACGTTGACGCGGCGAAGCAAGCTGCCCGACAACATCGAGACGCCGGGCAAGCCGCCGCCGAAGGACAACAAGGAGCCGGGGGCCGGCAGCGCTCGGCAGGTGATCGAGTGACCAGATTCGCCGACTACTTCCGCCGGCGCCCGCGGCGCGCGCGTAGCGCCGCGGCCCTCGCGGAGCGGCCGCCTGCGGCAGGAGCGCGCGCGTCGGGCCCGGCGGAGTTGGTGAAGCGGCGCGACGAGCTCGTCGGCCGGTTCGCAGAGCTCCAGTGGGACCTCGGCGGGCTCATATACGAGATGGCGAGGCGGGATCACTTCCGGCTCGACGTCGTCGTCCGGCAGGCCGCGAAGCTGCAGTAGGTGGATGCCGAACTGGGCGAGGTGGAGCGGCTGCTGCACCTCGAGCGGGCCGGGGCCGGCGGCAGCTGCCCGGCCTGTGGCGCGCTGCACGCCCGCGGGGCCGTCTATTGCTGGCAGTGCGGCGCCGACCTGATGGCTGGACGGCGCGGGAATAGGAGCCGGCGCTGCCGCCGCCGGTGCAGCTGGCGTCGTCGCCGCCTGTAGCGGCGGAGGCGGCGCCCACACGGCGCTTCGTGCCACCCGAGCCCGACCCGACCCCGCCGGTTCCGAGCCCCGGCCTCATCGGCCAGAACGGGCGCCGCAGGGGTCTGATGGCAGCGAGAGGACTCGAAGGCCGGAGCCAGGGCCGGCGACGGGTGCGCCGGCTGCGGCGGAGCGCTGGCCTCCGACCAGCGTTACTGCATCAACTGCGGTCAGCGCGTCGGATCGTTGGGCGGCCCGGGGCCTGCGGCACCCACCGCTGGCGTCAAGGCGGCGAAGGACGCCGACGCGAGCCCGACCAAGCGGCGCGCGACGGTCTTCGGGAGACCTTGCCAGCCTGCGTCGGCACCCTGAAGGTGCCCACCCCGGTCCGCGGCCGCCGTCTCGGGTGTCGCTGGCGTTTGGCGTCTCGTCGGCCTCGGCCTCGGCCGGCGTTCCGGGTTTGGGGATCGCCGGGGGGCCGCTGGATCGTCCAGCTTCCGGGAACGGGTGACAGTGGGGAGACGGCGTCGGAGGCCTCCAGCGAGCCCCGAGCGCCGCGCTCGCGCCGGGGGAACGTGCCAGCGCGCCGGCCACCCCCGAGCAGGCGGCCACCCCCGGAGGGCTCGACCGCGCAGGCGCCCGTCCACCGCCCGCCGGCCGACGACCCGAGTGACAACGCAAGCAGACGCCCGGGACGACCCCCACCAACTCCCGCACCACCACCAAGTACACCGCGAACGGCGTCGTCGCGCCACGATGGGTCGCGCAGAGCTACGCGGTGGCCACGGACGACGGGCAGCTGGTCGCGGTCCACGCACCGACCTGCCGGATCCCGCACCGAGGTGAGCGTCGGCCTACGCGACCTGTCAACGGGACCTATGCCGAGCGCACCGACCGCGGGAGAGGGAACGCGCGGCGAGGTGACTTCGCCGGCACGGTCACCTACCGCGATCCGGTGGCTCGCGTCTACACCGTCTCGGTGGAGGGCGCTCGGTTCGGTCCACCTCCCCACCGGGGCTCGGACGCGAGCTGCCGCCCTGATCAACGACGTGAGCGTGACCGCGACGGTCGAGCCTCCACCGGGCGCAAAGGCGAAGCGGCGGCACTCGAGCTCCGGCCGGCGAGCGCGCGCCACCGGGCCGGGCCGCGGCATCGAAGGCGCGAGCGGCCAAGCGGCGGGCCGCCAAGGCCATCGACCCCTGCACCGAGCAGCCCGTCCGGCCCGGGCCGACTCGGTGCTCGAGCGAAGAGCGTCGCCGTCGAGGGGCCATCGGTGGGCCCGTGGACTCGAGGGGATCGTCGAGCGCGCCTGCTCGGCGGCCAGGAGCTCGAGCTTTCCGCGGACGACATCCGGGAGTCGGGCACGGACATCGTCGCGGGGTCCGGAGAGGACATCGATCTGTCCTGCTCGAGGTAGGCAAGCCGGTCGCCGCGACGGTGCAGATCCACGAGGATGGGACATACGACCTGACCGGGGTGTCCAGTGACGACGGCATCGCCGGGGCAACGATTCCGGGACGGGCCGGGGGATCAGGGGCGAGCGCACGGCTGCCCAGCCAGGCCCGCGCTAGCGTAGGCGTGTGAGCCTGATCGACCGGATGAGGGGATCGCCGAGAGGACGCCGGGCGCCGAGCGCCCTCCTGTCTGAGCCCCGATTCCAGGATCTCTTCTCCCGGGCGGGGGCCAACATGCAGGAGACCGCAGAGCGCGCCCACGCGCTGCTCATGCAGTGGCCCGAGAACGACGGACTGACCAGCGAGATCACGGAATGCGAGAAGGAGGGCGACCGGATCACGCAGGAGATCATCCACACGCTCCACCGGAGTCGGATCCCGGCCGGCGATCGCGGCGACATCCACGCGCTGGCGGAGGCGATCGACGACGTCGTCGACGAGATCGAGGAGGCCTCGGAGGATCTGGCGGCGTATGGCATCGAGGCGCCGATGGAACAGGCCCAGCAGCTCGCCGCGAATCGTCCGAGACTCGGCCCGCGCGCTGAGGCGCGCTTTGGATCCCTCCGAGCGCCTGGACTCGATCGAGCGAGAAGCGGTCACGGTCCGGGAGCTGGAGCACGAGGGGGATCGGATCTACCGGCAGGCCGTCGCCTCGCTGTTCGACGGCGCCATCGATCCGATGCTGGTGATTCGCTGGAAGGACATCTACCAGGGGCTCGAGGATGCGACCGACCGCACCCGGCAGGCGATGGACATCCTCCACGGGCTGGTCGTCAAGCACTCCTGACGGGCGACCGAGACGGCCCGTGGTCGGCTAGGCCGAGGAGGGCTGAGTCAGGACGTCCTCGCCCGGATGCGAGGCGTCCTCGAACTCGCGGAAAAGCCCGGTTACCAGGAAGGCGACCTGCTCGCCGACGTCCACGGCGTTGTCGCCGATCCGCTCCGAGCGCCCGGGCGACCAGCATCATGGTCATCGCCCACTCGCGCCTGTCGTGCTCGTCGCCGATCTCGATCGCGAGGTGGAAGCACTCCTTGTTCAGGTTGTCGACGACGTCGTCCTGGCGCACGAGGTCGCGCGCCATCTCGACGTTGCGGCCCAGGAAGGCCTGCTTCGCCTGCTTGATCAGCGCGCGGACGGACTTGCCCATGGTCACGAGGTTTCCGAGGATGCGCTCGTCGGCCGGCGGCTCGTGGCCCGCAATCGGGATCAGCTTGGCGATGTTGACGCACTGGTCGCCCATCCGCTCGATGTTCTTCATCACGTGCAGGAGGGCCGCCGTCAGGCGCAGGTCGGTCGCCACCGGAGCCTGGGTCGCCAGCAGAGTCAGGATCGACTGGTGGATCTCCAGGTAGCGGCCGTCGATCACGTCGTCGTCGTCGATCACCAGCTCCGCCAGCTCGATGTCCTGATGCTGGACGGCCTCGACGGTGCGGTCGAGCGAGGCGATGACCAGGTCGAGGCCGTCGAGAGCGCGATGCTCGAGCGACTCGAGCTCTTCGTGGTAGTGGACCCGCACCGGGTCGCCCTCGGGGCTCATCAGCCCACCTTGCCTGTCACGTAGTCCTCCGTGCGCTGGTCCGACGGGTTGGTGAAGATCGTCTCGGTCTCGTCGTACTCGACCAGCCTGCCGGTGCGGTGCTTCTCGCTCGGAGTCCAGCTCGACGATCAGGAATGCCGTCAGCTCGGACACGCGCGCGGCCTGCTGCATGTTGTGGGTGACGATCACGATCGAGTAGTCCCTGCTTCAGCTCCAGCATCAGGTCCTCGATCTTCCCGGTCGAGATCGGGTCGAGCGCCGAGCACGGCTCGTCCATGAGGATGACGTCGGGGTCGACCGCGAGGCAGCGAGCGATGCAGAGCCGCTGCTGCTGGCCACCGGACATGCCGTAGGCGTTGGAGTGGAGCCGGTCCTTGACCTCGTCCCAGAGCGCCGCGCGGCGCAGGGCGCGCTCGACGCGCCCGTCGAGGTCCTGCTTCAGGCCCAGCACCCGGGGGCCGAAGGCGATGTTGTCGTAGATCGACTTCGGGAACGGGTTCGGCTTCTGGAACACCATGCCGATCCGCTTGCGGACCTCGACCGCGTCCACCGTGGAGCGCGTAGAGGTCCTGCCCGTGGTAGAGCACCTCGCCGTCGACCGTCGCCGTGGGGATCAGGTCGTTCATCCGGTTGAGGCAGCGGATCAGCGTGCTCTTGCCGCACCCGGAGGGCCCGATCAGGGCCGTGATGTGGTGGCGGTAGATGTCCAGGGACACATCCGCCACGGCCGGGACGCCGGCGTAGGAGACGGTCACGTCCTTGAGGCTGAAGACGGGCTGGCGCGAGAGCGCCGGGCCTTCGCGCCGGTCGGCCTCTCCGCCGCCCGGGTGCCGACGGTCGTCTGAATGCTCCGGCGTGGTCCGCTCGCGCGCGGCCTTCTCGGGATCAGTCATCTTTTCCAACACTATCGACCACCTACCACTTCTTTTCGAACTTGTTGCGCAGCCAGATGGCCACGCCGTTCAGCAACAGGAGGATCGCCAGCAGGACGATCATTCCCGCCGCGGCGAGGTCCTTGAACTCCTCCTGCGGCTGTGAGATCCAGTTGAAGATCTGGAGCGGAAGGACCGTGAAGTCGCTGCCGAGGCCACTCGGGTAGAAGCTCAGGTAGATCGCGCCCCCGACGACGATCAGGGGGGCGGCCTCGCCGATCGCCCGGGAGACGGCGAGGATCACCCCGGTCGCGAACCCGGGCACCGAGGCCGGCAGCACCTGTTTCCAGATCGTCTGCCACTTCGTGGCGCCAAGGGCCAGCGAGCCTTCACGGATCGACGGCGGCACCGCCCGGATCGCTTCCCGCCCGGCGATGATCACCACGGGCAGCACCAACAGGCCCAGCGTCAGCCCGGCGGCGAGGACGACATGGCCGAGGCTGAGCGGGCCACGGACGAGGAAGGCCAGGCCGAGAATGCCGTAGACGATCGAGGGAACCGCCGCGAGGTTCTGGATGTTCACCTCGATGAACCGGTTGTACCAGCGGTCGCGATCGGCGTATTCCTCGAGGTAGACGGCGCTCGCAACCCCGACCGGAACGATGAACGCGATGCAGACCGCCATCACCCAGAGCGTCCCGACGAGGGCAGACCCGATCCCGGCCTGGTCCGGGAACGACGACCCGAGGTCGGTGATGAAGGCGAGGTTGAGCGAGCCGACGCCCTTGGTGAAGATCTGGATCAGGACGGCTGCGAGGGTGATCAGAGCGACTCCCAGGCAGGCGAGCAGGCCGCCTCTGAAGGCCAGGTCCCTGATGCGGGCGCCGCGGGGGGCACGCGGAATCGCCACGGCGGGTCCAGGCGAAGCCGCCGCCGTGTCGGATGCAGCCGCGGCGGCGGAGCGTTCACTCGTACTCCTGCCGGTACTTGCGGACGAAGCGGATCGCGATCGCGTTCATGATCAGCGTCAGCACGAAGAGCGTCATGCCACAGGCGAAGATCGCGTAGTAGCCGACCGTGCCGGCGGGGTTGTCGCCCTTCGCGGTGGCGCCGATGAAGGTGGTGATCGTCTCGAACGGCTGGGTCACGTTGAGGCCCGTGTTGGGGATCTGCCCGGCTGCGATCAGCGCGATCATCGTCTCGCCTATCCCGCGTGAGACGCCGAGGACGACCGCCGCCACGATCCCCGAGAGCGCCGCCGGGAAGACGACCCGGGTCGAGACCTGGAGCTTCGACGCGCCCATGCCGAAGGCGCCCTCGCGCAGGCTCTGGGGCACCGCGGACATCGCGTCCTCGGAGACCGAGGCGATCGTCGGCACGATCATGATCCCCATCACGAGCCCGGCCCCGAGGGCGTTGAAGACCCCCACCTCGAGGCCCAGGAAGTCATGCAGGATCGTGGGGGTCACGAAGGTGAGCGCGAAGAAGCCGAGCACGACGGTCGGCACCCCGACCAACACCTCGAGCACCGGCTTGATCACCTTGCGAGCCCGTCTGCTGGCGTACTCGGAGAGGTACACGGCGCTGCCGAGCCCGACCGGCACCGCGACCACGATCGCGATCCCGGTGACCAGCAGGGTCCCGTTGATCAGCGGCCAGATGCCGAACTGGGGATCGGAGAAGAGCGGCTTCCAGTCCCCGTCGGTGATGAACGCCGCGACCCCGACCTCCTGGAAGAACCTGATCGTCTCGCCGAGGAGCGAGGCGACGATGCCGAGCGTCGTCAGCACCGAGATCACCGCGGCGAGGAACAGGAGCCCCCTGATCGCCTCCTCGCCCCAGCGACGACGTGCGGTGCCGAGGACGGGGGTCCCCGGCACCGCGCCGCTCACGGTCTTCGCGCCCGGCCTCCATCGAGTCGGTCCCGCGCCGACCGACCTCCTAGCCGATCGCCGCTTGGACAGTCGGACTTGGCCTTCGCGGCCTGCGAGCTGTCCATCGGGACGATCAGCGCCTGGTCAGCGATCTGCTGGTAGTTGTCGACGACGAACTGCACGAACGCCTTGACCTCTGGCCTGCTGCGCGGTATCGCTGTTCGGGTACATGAACAGCGGCCGGGACAGGGGCGCGTAGTCGCCGGACTGGATCGTCTCCTTGCTCGGAGCGATGCAGCCCTTGCCGCCGTCGACGCTGACCAGGTTCAGCTTGTCGGTGTTCTGCTCGTAGTAGGAGAACCCGAAGTAGCCGAGCCCGTCCTGGTCACCCGCGACGCCCTCGACGAGCACGTTGTCGTCCTCAGACGGCTGGTAGTCGTCGCGGCTGTTGTCCTCCTCGCCGTTGATCACCTCGGTGAAGTAGTCGAAGGTGCCGGAGTCGGTTCCCGGGCCGTACAGGCTCACCGACGCGTCGGGGAGCGGCTGGCCGGTGTCCGCGTCCTTGCCGAGCTGGCTGTAGTTCGTCACCTTCGAGTCCTTCTCCCAGAGCTGCTTCAGCTGGTCGGTCGTCAGACAGCTGATGTCGAGCGCGGGGTTGGTGACGATCGCGATGCCGTCGTTGGCGACCTGGAAGTCGAAGTACTTGATGCCGCCCTTCTTGCAGGCGGAGACCTCCTCCGGCTCGATCGGACGCGAGGCATTCGAGATGTCGATCTCGCCGGCGCAGAACTTCTCGAATCCGCCGGACGTGCCAGCCTCGCCGACGCTGATCTTGACGTCGGGGTTGTCCCCCTGGAACTGCTCGGCCGCCGCCTGGGCGAACGGGATAGACGGTGCTCGAGCCGTCCATCGTGATCGCTCCGGAGAGGTTGCTCGATCCGCCCTCCGCTGTCGTCGCTCGAGCCGCAAGCTGCAACGCCCGCGGCGATCAGCACCGCAGGACAAGACGGCAAGTATCGACTTGCGTGAAATCACTTGGTTTTGGCTCCTTCGTCGCGTTGTCGCGCGCCAGCCTGTCAGCGTGGCCTGCCGGTGCCTGTTACGGGCTGGTCGCCAGCTTGTGAAAAAGCTGTGAACGTCCGGCTGCAGGAGTCGCCCAGCGCGCTGCCGCAGCGGCCAGCGGCGGTGACGACAGCCGGCTCGAGCGGTGTCTAGGCTGCGGAGGCGCCCGCAGCGTCCACGTCGGGGGCGTCGAGGGCATCGTCGCCATCCGGGTCCTCGACCAGCGCCTCGAGGCGTCCCCCACGGCACCTCTCCCGCCTCTGGCTGAAGCGGTTGAGGGTCGAAGCGGTAGCCGATCCCGAAGTGGGTGTGGATGTACTCCCATCCCGGCGAGCGCCTGCTGGAGCTTCGAGGCGCAGCTTGCGCACGAAGACGTCGACCGAGCGATCGCCGTGGATCATCGAATAGCCCCACACCCGCTGGTAGACCTCGTCGCGCTCCAGGACCTTGCCGCCGTCGTCGGCGAGGACCTCGAGGAGCTCGAACTCGCGCCGGGTGAGCTCGAGGCTCTCGCCTCCCGACGTAGGCCTGGAACCGGTCCGGCCGGACCTCGAGCTCGCCCGCCACGAGCGGGCCCGTGTCCTCTCGCGTGCGGCCGCGGCGGTGGCGGCGAACCACCGCCTCGATCCGCGCCATCACCTCGTCGGGATGGCATGGCTTGGCGACCCAGTCGTCGGCGCCCGAGCCGAAGCCCGCGGACCCGCTGGGCGACCGTCGCGCCCTGAGTGCAGACGATCACGCCCAGGTCCGGGAGCATCCCGCAGATCCGCTCGATGAAGTCCCAGGCGAGGGGGCCCAGCAGCGCGGGGTCGACCACCAGCGCGTTCAGCTTCATCGCCGCCAGCTCCTCGGCCGGGACCGGGCCCGGAGAGGATCCGGTACTGGCATCCGGCGCCCTCGAGGCGCCTGGTCGAGCACATGAACGAATCCCGAGTCGTCGTCGATGACGGCTACGCGGAGTGTTCCGGTCTGGGCGCTCATCAGCGTTGGCCGCGAGGCTGGGACCGAACTCGCCGGCCCCGCCTCGCTTGTCTGAGCCGCCACCATGGTAGTGGGGCGCGGTCGTCACCGCCACTCGTTCACAGAACTTTCACAGCCCGGTTCTCGAAATGTTCACCCGCCGAGGCGACGCTCGCACGAGACTGCCGGGGCAGCGAGAAGTCCTCTCTCGTGCGGCGCGCGACCCACTCCCTGCCCCAGGGTCGCGCGCCTTCTCTTTCCGCCCGGCCGGGAGTCAGCCGAGACTGGCCTCAGCCGATCGTGCCCGTCGCCGCGAGGACAAGCACCACCGCCCCGAGCGGGATTCGGTAGGCGACGAAGATCTCCAGCGTGTGCGCCGCCAGGTAGCGCAAGAGCCAGGCAATCGCGGCGTAGCCGGAGACGAACGCAGCGACCGTGGCGATTGCCGTCGCCGCGGCCGAGGCGCCGTCGTTTCCGATCTCACGGAGCTCGAACAGCCCGCTGAGGACCACGGCCGGGACCGAAAGCAGAAAGGAATACCGGGCGGCGGCGCCGCGATCGAAGTTCCTGAACAGCCCGGCCGAGATCGTCGCGCCGGAGCGCGAGATGCCGGGGATCAGGGCGAGCGCCTGCGCCACGCCAATGAACATCCCGTCCCGCACGTTCAGGTCCGCCAGCTGGCGCTGGTGCGCTCCGACGCGCTCGGCGAGCAGCATCACGAAGGAGAAGAGGATCAGCGCCGAGCCGATCAGGTACAGATCGCGGGCCCCGGATTCGATCTCGTCCTTGAAGACGACGCCGAAGATCGAGATCGGGATGGTGCCGAGGATGATGAACCAGCCGAGGTTCGCGTCGTGGCTTCGCCGGCGGAACGGCACGCGCAGCTCACGAAGCCAGGCGATCGCGATCCGCCACAGGTCGTGGCGGAAGTAGAGCAGCACCGCGGCCATCGTCCCGAGCTGGATCACCGCGGTGAACCCGGCGCCGGGGTCGTCCCAGCCGACCAGCGCGGGCACGATTCGCAGGTGCGCGCTGGAGGAGATCGGCAGGAACTCCGTCAGCCCCTGGACGAGGCCGAGGACAATGGCCTCGAAGGCGCTCACGGCGCCGTCAGGGTAGTGGCTTCGACGGGGGTACGTTCCGTCGAGCCGAAGGCGGGGGACGAGTAGAGTTGTGCCCGTGCGGCGATTGGTCGGATCGCTCTTCTTCGCGGCAGTCGCGCTCGTGGCCTTCCTGGGCATGGCGTCGCCCGCGCTCGCCGCGGACGGCGTTGGCCTCTGGGGCCGCACCGACGACAAGGTCGTCACCTACTGGGGCTTCGGCGTGATGATCTTCTTCACCGTCCTCGTGGTCGTCCTGTCGCTGATCCAGATTCGGGCCGAGAGCCGCAAGGAGCGCCTGCGCCAGGAGCTGGAGCGCCTGCGCCCGCCGACCTGAATCAACTCCGCGCCATGGCTATCAATGCGCTATGGCGAAGGTGCGCTACGAGCGAACCGGCGCGGCGGCGGTGCTGACCATCGACCGCCCCGAGCGGCGAAACGCCGTCGACGCCCAGACCGCGGAGCTTCTCCTCGACGGCTTTCGCCGGTTCGAGGCGGACGACGAGGCCCGGGTCCTGGTCCTCACCGGCCAGGGGCCGGAGGCGTTCTGCGCCGGCGCCGATCTGAAGGCGGTCGCCGAGGCGGCCCCCGATCTGACACCCGAGGCGATCGACGCAGCTCGCCGCCACCCCTGGAGGGCCCGATGGGGTTCACGCGGCTTCATCCCTCCAAGCCGACGGTCGCCGCGATCTCCGGCTGGTGCCTGGCGGGGGGGCTGGAGCTGGCGCTGTGGTGCGATCTGCGAATCGCCACGGAGACGGCCCGCCTTGGGTTCACGGAGCGCCGGTTCGGCGTGCCGCTGATCGACGGCGGAACGCAGCGGCTGCCCCTCGTGGTCGGCATGGGCCGGGCGCTCGAGATGATCCTCACGGGCAGGGTGGTCGACGCCGAGGAGGCCCTCGCATGGGGCCTCGTGAACGAGGTGGTTCGCGAGAACGCGCACCTCGAACGCGCTCTCGAGGTCGCCGAGGGCCTGGCTCGCTTTCCGCAGACGACGATGCTCTCCGATCGCCGGGCGGCGCTCGAGGGCGCCGGGCTCCCGCTCGTCGACGGGCTGGCGCTCGAGGCCGAGCTCGGCCGCGGCTCGATCGAGACCGGGGCCCGCGGCGCGGCCCGCTTCGCCGCCGGCGAGGGCCGAGGCGCCGAGGGCGCCGGGGTCTAGCCGCCGGGCTGGTCCCCGGTTCCGGGCAGCCGGAACTCGGTCAGCAACCGCTTCTCGGTCTCGCCCTCGATCGTCGCCACGACCTCGACGTGGCCCTCGAGTGGGGTGCCCCGAAGCTTGGTGGCCAGCAGGTCGTCGACCTGGAAGATCCCGGCGGAGTTGTTCATCTTGACCTCGACCCGCACCGCGAGCTCCCGACCCGCGTCAATTGAGATCTCGTCGATCGCCGCCGCGGACAGGGAGTGGATCCCGACCCGGCCGGCGTCGACGGGCACGCGGGAGCGTCCCTGGGCCATGTCGAGCGCGTCGGCGACTCGCACCACCCCGGCCTCCAGCGTGTACGGCTCTCCGCGACGGCGATGGCCGATGATCGCGTGCAGGGCCTCCGATACCACCACCGTGCGCTCCGGCTCCGAGTAGACGTCGTCGAGCAGCTCGCGGAGCTTGCGCTCGGCGAGGAAGAGGCTGTACGCCTCGTGGTCGGCACGATGGACGGACATGCCGACGTCGTGGAGGAGCGCGCCCGCGGCGACCACCACCTCCGCGTCGCGCCTGCCCATCCGATGGTCCGTGACCATCACCGGCTCGATCCCCGCCCTGGCAAGAAGCCGCAGGACGCGTAGCGCGATGTTGAGGACGATTTGGACGTGAACCCACGAGTGATCGGACATGCCGAGCCGCTCCGAAGCGACCTGCGCCATGTGCCACCACGTGCGCAGCTCGAGGTCGGCGTTGCCCCTCTCCAGCAGCGCCTCGAGCCGGCGATTTCCGCGGGTGGGAGCTCGGACGCGCGCCTCTGCGACTGCGGCCTCGGGTGTCAATCCTCGTTCGCCCGGGCCGGTGGCGCTCTCGGCTTCGCCGGCGGTCACGCGCGAAGTCTCTCAGGGCCGTGCGGCGGCCGGCGGCGGGATAGAGTTCGGCCCTTGGCCGGCCTGTTGTCGATCGAACGCCAGAACGAGGTCGCGCTCGTCACCCTGCGTCGCCCCGAGAAGCGAAATGCGCTCTCGATCGATCTGCGCCGGGAGCTCGCCGACGCGTTCGAGGCGCTATCGGGGGAGGGGGATGTGGGGTGTGTGGTCCTGACCGGCGCCGGCGCTGCCTTCTGCTCCGGGATGGACACGACCCAATTCGGCGGTGACCTCGAGCATCGCCGACAGCTCGTCGAGACCAGCACGCTCGCGTTCGAGGCCGTCGGCAATTGCCGGAGGCCGATCGTCGCCGCAGTGAACGGTGCGGCGATCGCAGGCGGGTTCGCCCTGGCGCTGCTCTGCGACCTGCGGATCGCCGCGCCCTCCGCTTTCTTCGGGTATCCCGAGTTGCCGCGCGGGATCCCCCCCAGCTATGCGGCCGCGCGCGCCGTGCTTCCGGCGACGATCGCCCAGGAGCTTTGCCTGACCGGCCGCCTCGTAAAGGCCGAGGAGGCCCAGAAGCTCGGCATCGTGCGGGAGGTGGCAACCGGCGACGTCGTCGCCCGGGGCCTCGAGCTCGCACAGCGGATCGCTGGCCTGCCGCGCCGAGCCGTGCTCGAGACCAAGCGCCGCACCCTGCTGGAGCGCCGCCACCTCTGGGGCTTCCTGTTCGACGACGAGCAGGAGGTGTTTCGGCGCGCTCTCCTCGGGCCCGACGCCGAGCCCGAGGAGGACGGCGAAGCCGCCTAGCGTCGGCCTACGCTCCGCAGATCGGCCAGGGACTCGAGCCGCCGCGGCTGTACAGGAGCGCGGCGCGGTAGTCCTGCTCCACCTCCGGGGCGGCTGCGGGATCACCCGATCCGCCCACCGAGGCCCAGGTCCCGTAGTCGAACTGATACTTGCCGCGATAGGTGCCGTCAGCCGAGACCGCTGCCGGGTCGCCCCCCGACTCGCATGCGGCGATCGACTCGAGCGTGGCGCTCGATACGCCGGAGGACTCCGGGGAGGGGAAGTCGCCCGACTCCGCGCCGCGCGGTGTCGGAGGCCCTCGCCTTCCTGGCTCTCTCGGCCTTGCGCCGAGCCAGCTCGACCGACTGGGCAAATCGCTTGCGCGGCCGCTCGAGCATCGCCAGCTCGGAGCGCTGCCCGTGACGGGCGTCGGCGCGCTTTTCCGCATGCCCTTCGGCGGGCTGCCCCGCGGCTTGTGCGACGACGCTCAACCCGAGCCCCAGGGCGCATGCGGCGGCGATCAGTTTTTGTCTCGCGAACGACACGAAGAAAGCACCTCCAGTTCCGTGGCCCAGCCGCGCTTCGTCGCGTGCCAGGCGCTCGCCGCCAAGCCGCGCGCGTGCGCAGCCGTTGGCGAAGCGCTCCGGCGTGCCGGGCGTCCGTTTCCCTGGGCGGTGAGGCAATGCGCGCCGATCCGCGGCACGCGCCCGAGGGGTGAAGCGGCGCGGAGAGTCTCAGGCGAACATCCGTTTGTGTGTGACGACGGTCACACATCCCCCTTCGACGCATAGGGTCCCAGCCCGAAATCCCCCATTTACAGGCGATTTTATGGTCTGAACGGGATCGTGCGTGAAGGACGATTTATGAGCTAATGCTCAAGGATGCTCGGATGGCCGAGAGAACGGGCGACAGGGCCCCGCCGGGAACCGGGCGATCTGCTGGCACCACGTCTAAGCTCATTCGAATGGCCAAGCGGCGCAAGGAGAAGGCTCAGCCCAAAGAGGGCAAGCCGGTCGATGCTGGGGCTCCCAAGCGCAGCGTCGTGATGGATGCGCTGAAGCGGGCCGCCCTGCGTCGGACGAGCACCAGCAGGTAGGACTGGAACACCCGCACCTACGGGTCTCACGCCGATCGTTCGCCGATCGTCCCGCCTTCGGCACGGCGGTCGCACGCGCGGTCCTGGTCCGGGTTGCCAGGGGGCAGCTCGCGCCGACGTTCCGGCTGCATCGCCCCGGGTCCATCCTCTCCTTCTCGCGGCAGGACGCCGCCTCGCCCCGCTTTCGGGACGCCGCTCGCGTCGCCCGAGCGGCCGGCTTCGAGCCGGTGGTGCGACTCGTCGGCGGACGCGCGGCCGTCTACCACACGGGGACCCTCGCCTGTTCGTGGGCGGCACCGGATCGACGCCCCGCGGCCCGCACCGAAGAGCGCTTCCGCGAGCTCGCCACGCTGCTCGTCGATGCGTTCGGCCGGCTCGGCGTCGACGCCAGGGTGGGCGAGGTGCCCGGCGAGTACTGTCCCGGCGCCTGGAGCGTGAACGCGGGCGGTCGCACCAAGCTCGCCGGCATCGGCCAGCGGCTGATCGCGGGCGCCGCCCACCGCGGCGGCGTGATCGTGGTCCTGGGGAGCGAGGGAGTGCGCGACGCTCTGGTGCCCGTCTACGAGGCCCTCGGCCTGGAATGGGATCCGCGCACCACCGGGAGCCTTGAGGATGAGGTGGGCAAGCTGGGGCTCGCCCGCGTTGAGGACGCGATCCTTGCGGAGCTCGGCGATCGCTACGAGCTGAGCGATTGGGAGCCGGACGACGAGACGTTGGCGATGGCCGAGCGCCTGGAGCCTGATCACGCGGTCCCCACCGACGCCGCCTAGTGCGGGCGATCGATCGGGCGCGAGCGTTCAGCGCTTACGATCGATCGGACGTGAAGCTCCTGGCGTTCAGCGACCTGCACACCGACCTCGGCCAGGCCCGTCGCCTGGTGGAGCAAAGCGACTCGGCGGACGTCGTGGTCGGGGTCGGTGACTTCGCTTCGGTGCACGCCGGCCTCGAGGAGACGGTCGGCGCCCTGCGCGAGATCGCGGGGCCCGTGGTGCTCGTCCCCGGGAACAACGAGACCGAGGACGCACTGCGCGCAGCGTGCAGCGGGTGGGACAAAGGGATCGTCCTGCACGGCCGGAGCACGGAGATCGACGGGGTCCCATTCTTCGGGCTGGGCGCAGGGGTCCCGGTGACGCCATGGGATTGGAGCTTCGACCTCACCGAGGACGAGGCGACGCGGATGCTCGAGTCGTGTCCCGAGGCCTGCGTGCTGGCCGTTCACTCGCCACCGCGCGGGCATGTCGACGTGAGCCGCGGCCGGCACCTCGGAAGCGAAGCGGTCCTGCGGGCGATCGAGGCCAAGCGACCCCGCGTCGCGCTCTGCGGCCACATCCACGAGCAGTGGGGCCAAGAGGCGGAGATCGGCCAAACGCGAGTCATCAACCTCGGACCCACCGGAACGATGCTCGACGTCTAGAAGGCGGAGCCCGGATGCGAGTTGGGGATTCGGGCGCTCGCGCCCGCGGTGGCGGCATCCTCGAGCACGGCCATGGCTGCGTTCCGGCCATTGAGGGCGATCACGGAGCCGCCCGGATGGGTTGCCGCCCCGCATAGATAGAGCCCCTCGACGGGCGTCCGGGAGGTCAGACGCCGATCCCACATCTGGCTCGGCAGCGCCTCCCCCTGGAAAATGTGCCCCCCGGTGAGGCCGATCCGCTCTTCGATGTCCCGCGGGCCGAGCACCTCCACGTGCTCCACGCACTCACGCACGTCGGGGGCGTGGACCGCGATCGCGTCCAGGATCAAGTCCCCCACCCGCGCGCGTACCGAGTCCCAGGCGCCATCGGCGGGCGCGTAGGGCGCATAGTGAGCGAAGACGCTCATCAGGTGCTTCCCGGGGGGCGCCACGGAGGGGTCATAGGCCGTCTGGAAGTAGAGCTCCGCGAATCCGATCCGAGGCTCCCCCCGCCTGCAGGCCTCGAAGGCCTCCTGACAGGCGTCGAGCCCGGGTGTGATCGTGACCATGGCGCGATGCGGGTCAACGCCGTCCGCTGCCGGGAACCGTGGCAGCCTGCTGAGGGCGGCGTTCAGCTTCACCACCGGCGAATCGATCCTCCAATCCTCGAGGCGCTCCCGAAAGCCCGAAGGGACGCCCGCCGGGTCGAGCATGGCGAGGGTCCGCTTGGGATCCGCGTTGGAGATCACCACCCGGGAGCGGATCAACTCGCCGGTTTCGACCTCGACCCCCTCCCCCGGCACGATTCGTTCGACCGGAACGCCCGCGGCGATCGTGGCGCCCGAATCCAGCGAGGCCTGGGCGATCGCGAACGAGATCCGCCCCATGCCGCCCTCCACGTAACCCCAGGCACCCCCGAGCCCGTCGAGGCTTCCCTGATGATGCATCAGGTGCACCGAGGCCGTCCCGGCGTCGCGCGGGCCGGCGCTGGTGCCGATCACCCCCTGGCCCATGAGCGCGTCTTTGAGCCGCGGATCGCCCACGTACCGATCGAGCGTCGTCGCGATCGATTCCTCGAACACGATCGAGATCAGCTCCTCGTCTTCCAGGATCTCCTCTATCTCGGCACGGGAGGGGGACGTTCCGATCCACGTGTCCCCGGCTGGGCCATCGCGAAGCAGCCCGCGAATGCGGCCGAACACCTCCTGATAGCCGAGGACTCCTCGAACGTCGTCCTCCGAGAACCGATTTCGCCGCATGTGGGCGACGGTGCGATCGTCGTCCTGGAACGACGCGAACGACGAGCCGTCGGAGAATGGACACCACAGGGCCGGATCGGCGGGGATCACCCGATAGCCGTGATCCGCGAGACCCAACTCGGTGACGACCACGTGGTCGAGCAGGCCGACCACGTACGCGCACGGGCTGATCAGATAGCGCGAGTCGGGAAACGGGCGCTCGAGTGTGCACGCGCCGCCAAGCTGCTCGCGCCGCTCGAGCACCAGCACCGAGCGTCCGGCGCGGGCGAGGTAGGCGGCCGCGGTGAGGCCGTTGTGCCCGCCGCCGACCACGATCGCATCCCAGTGACGGGACGCGAGGTCGCGAAGCGAAGCCGGAAGCCCAACCCTGCCGAGAACCGCGTTGACATCGACTGAGGTCACGGTGCGGGTGTCGGGAGGACCTCCACGCGTGTCATGGCGATCACCAGGCTAGACGACTGATTCCGCGACGCTCGCCGACGCGCCACGAAGCGAAATGGACGACGATTGCGACCGATGACGCGACGATCGCAAGCCGAGCCCCGACGCGCCGGCCGTGCGCCGCGGCGGAGGCACCCTGCGGGAGCGCGCTCGCCGCACCGATTCCAAGCCGCAGCTCATCGCCACCGCCAGGTTCCTGCGGCGCCTCTTGCCCGGGGATGAGAGCTACGGCGACGCGCTGTCGACGACCGGCGCCCGAGCCCCCGAGCGCCTCGGCCGCTTGATGTCCGACGTCCAGGCCGAGCGGCCCAGCGCGATGCGCGAGCTGGGGCTGGGGGCCCTGCAGGCCTGGCAGGCGCTCTCCGAGGCGCAGGGGCGGGGCAGGGGGACGGCGGAGGTCGCGATCCTGTTCACGGACATCGTCAAGTTCTCGACCTGGGCACTCGAGGCCGGCGACGAGGCGGTGCTCGAGTTGCTGCGCGGGGTCGCCGGGGTCGAGGACGACGCGATCTCAGCCCACGGCGGAACCCTCGTCAAGCGGCTCGGCGACGGCTCGATGTCGGTGTTCGGGCGCGACGAGCCATGCTGTGCGCGCCGCCCTGCAGGCGCAGGCGGGCGTCGGCGCGATCGAGGTGCGCGACCACACTCCCGAGCTTCGAGCCGGCGTCCACGCCGGCCGGCCGCGACGAGTCGGGGGCGACTACCTGGGTGTCGACGTGAACATCGCGGCTCGGATCGGTGAATCGGCCAAGGCCGGCGAGGTCCTTGTATCCGAGACCGCGTGTGACCACCTCGACGCCGAAAGCTTCGAGCTCGGCCGCAGCAGGCGGCTGCGAGCCAGTGGAGCGCCACCGGGCCTCGGGGTTCGCCGGGTCAAGGCCCGCTAGCGGTCGGGGTTTTCGGTACCGATCGGTGAGCAGGTATTCCCAAGCACCGAACCACAAGTTTCGTGTGCGGTAGCGTGCGCATGAGGTGAAGCCGAATCCCTACGACGCCGGCTGCCCGACACGCGGAGCCATCCACCGGATCGGGGGCAAGTGGTCGGTCCTGGTCGTCCACCTGCTTCGCGATCGGACGATGCGCTTCGCGGAGCTGCAACGGGCGATCGACGGCATCTCCCAGAAGATGCTCACCCAGACGCTCCGCGCCCTCGAGCGGGATGGCCTGGTCCAGCGCACCATGTACCCCGAGGTGCCCCCGCGGGTCGAGTACCGGCTCACCAGCATGGGACGCACGCTGGTGGGGCCCGTCTCCTCCGTGGTCCACTGGACCGAGGCGCACATCCATGAGGTCGAGAGGGCACAGTCGCGCTACGACCGGGCGCAAGCCGCGAGATGAAGCCGGGGGCCGTGCGGCTGAACGTCGCGGACCTCGACCGCGCCCAGGCCTTCTACGAGTCGACGGTCGGGCTTCGCGCCTCAGAGGGCGACAACGGACTCCGCCGCCTTGGCGCCGACGGGCCCGCCCTCGTTGAGCTGGTGGCGTCGCCGGACGCACCCCGGCGCCCGCCCGGCACCACGGGGCTCTTCCACCTCGCGATCCTCCTGCCCAGCAGGGTGGAGCTCGCCCGCGCCCTGCGCCGGGTGGGGCGGTCGGGCTGGCCGCTCAGCGGGGCCTCCGATCACCTGGTCAGCGAGGCGCTCTACCTGAGCGATCCCGAGGGCAACGGGATCGAGATCTACCGCGACCGCCCCCGCTCCGAGTGGCGCTACGAGGACGGACAGCTCCAGATGTCGACCCTGCCCCTCGACCTCGATGGCCTCGCAGCCGAGCCCGGAGGCGAGGAGCTCGAAGGGGACGGCATGCCGCCGGAGGCCCGGATCGGGCACGTGCACCTGAACGTCGCCGACCTCGACGCGCACGGGGGCCTTCTACCGGGGCCCGCTCGGGTTCGAGGTCACCGTTCGAGGCTATCCGGGCGCCCTGTTCCTCTCAACGGGCGGCTACCACCACGATCTGGGGCTCAATACCTGGGCCGGCGAGGGCGCCCAGCCGCCCCCGGCGGCGGCGTTGGGCCTGAACCGATTCGAGCTCACAGTCGACGGTCCCGCCGAGCTCGACGATGTCGAGCGCCGGCTCTCCAACGCGGGGGTCGACGCAAGCCGCGACACAGACGGCGTTTACGCGGCCGATCCGGCGGGGAACCGCATCCTGGTCAGGGCTCGCTGACGCTCTCAGGCGTGCCCAGGCACGGCCAGAGCGCGCTTTACTTTGTGCAGTGAGGCAACTATACTTTGTATAGCAAGGACCCGGCTCAACCCGAGAGGAGACCGATGCCCCGTACGAGAAGCGCTGCAGGACAGCGTAACCAAACCCCCCGCCAGCGCGGACAGCATGCCGCATCGGCGGCGGCAATCGAGCACGTCGAGCGTCGTGGCGACGCTCATCTCGCCAACCCGGAGACGACCGACAGCCTTCAGCTCCTCTTCAACCAGGCGAGCCGCTACCCCCTGCTGACCCGCGAGCAGGAGGTCGAGCTCGCCCAGCGGATCGAGCGTGGCGATCTCGAGGCCAAGGAGCTGCTGATCAATTCGAACCTGCGGTTGGTGATCAAGTTCGCCCGCCGCTACCAGGGCCACGGGCTCCAGCTCCAGGACCTGGTGCAGGAGGCGATGCTCGGCCTGATCCGCGCCACCGAGAAGTTCGACTGGCGCCGGGGATACAAGTTCTCGACCTACGCCGTGCTGTGGATCAAGCAGGCGATTCAGCGAGGCCTCGACAACACCGGCCGACCGGTCCGCATCCCCGCCCACGTCGCGCAGCGCGAGCGAACGGTGCACCGGGTCGAAGCGGAGTTGAGCGCCCGGCTGAATCGCGATCCCATCCGAGGAGGAGATCGCGGCCAAGGCCAAGCTTCCCCTCGACGAGGTCAAGGCGATCCGGGACCTGACCCGGGTGACGACCAGCCTCGACGCCCCCGTGGGCGAGGGAGACACCAGCCTCGGCGAGCTGCGGGCGGAGAGCGCCAGAAGCGTCGAGGACGAGATCCTTGAGCGCCAGCAGGAGAGTGCCGTCGGCGCCGCGCTCGAGACGCTTACGGATGACGAGAGGCGCGTGATCCAGCTTCGGTTCGGCACCGGAGGTGCGCCGGAGACGTCGCTTCGCGATGTCGCTCGCCAGTTGGGGGTGACCCAGGAGCGGGCTCGCAGGCTCGAGGCGCAGGCCCTCAAGCGGCTGGCCGACGACGAGTCGCTGGGCGCCTGGCGCACAGCCGCCTGATCGAGGGGGCGGCCGAGGTCGCCCCCCGTGCAGTTCCGTCGCGCCCGGATGCGAACATGTGTTCGTGGCACGAGAGGCCACGATCCTTCACGCAGATCTGGACGCCTTCTATGCCTCGGTAGAGCAGCGGGACGACCCTCGCCTACTCGGCCGCCCGGTAGTGGTCGGGGCGGGGGTCGTCCTCGCGGCCAGCTACGAGGCCAAGGCCTGCGGCGTGCGGACCGCGATGAGCGGCTCGCGAGCACGCCGGCTGTGCCCGCGGGCGGTGGTCGTCTCGCCGCGGATGTCGGCCTACGCCGAGGCCAGCAGAGCCGTGTTCGAGGTCTTCGCCGAGACCACGCCGGTGGTCGAGGGGCTCTCGATCGACGAGGCGTTCCTCGACGCCCGCGGGCTCGAGCGGATCTCGGGCTCCGCGATCGAGATCGCCGAGCGCCTGCGGCGTGAGATCCGAGGCCGGATCGGCCTCCCGCTCACGGTCGGGGTTGCCGGCACAAAGTTTCTCGCCAAGGTGGCCAGCGGAGTGGCCAAGCCCGACGGCCTGCTGCTGGTTCCACCCGGGTCGGAGCTCGAGTTCCTCCACCCGCTGCCCGTGGAGCGGCTTTGGGGCGTGGGCCCGGTGACGGCGCGAAAGCTGCACGAGAGGGGGCTCGGCACCGTCGGCGAGGTGGCGAGGCTCGCGCCGGCGACCCTGATTTCCATGCTGGGCCCCGCGGCGGGACGCCACCTCCACGCGCTGGCCCACAACCGCGACCCGCGGCGGGTCCGCAAAGGGCGGCGCCGTCGCTCCATGGGAGCCCAGCGCGCCCTGGGGCGCACTCCGAGGTCGTGGGAGGACCTCGACGCGGTCATCGTCGGGTTGGTGGACCGGCTCGGCCGCAGGCTTCGAGCCGCCGGTCGAGTGTGCCGCACGGTCACCCTTCGGTTGCGATTCCGCGACTTCTCCAGAGCGACTCGATCGCACACGCTGGCGGAGGCGACCGCCCAGACGCAGACCATCCTCGTCACCGCGAGAGGCCTGTTCGCCGCCGCCATGCCGATGGTCGAGAAGCGGGGGATCACGCTTCTGGGCGTGGCCCTGGCAAACCTCGAGGACGAGGGCGCAGTCCAGCTCGCGCTCCCTCTCCAATGCGCACGCTCGAGCGCCCTGGACGCCGCCCTCGACGACATCCGCGACCGGTTCGGAAAGCGGGCCATCACGCGGGCGGTGCTCCTTGGCCGCGACCCGGGCCTGACGGTTCCGCTGCTGCCGGACTAGCGCCCAAGTCCTGCGCCGCGCCTACGAGGGCGCGGGCGGGGGCCCGGTCAACGGGGGGAGGCGCCGCCCCGCAATACTTCTCGCGGGTGGAGCCGACGACGACGCCTATTCACCGCTCGCCGAGGACGTTCTTCGGGGTCCCGAGCGTCCCAGACCTCGAGGCGCTCGACGCGCAGGTGGCTTTCGTCGGGGTCCCCTACGACGCCGGCACCCCGGAGCCTTGGATCCCGACCGGTCAACGGGCCGGGCCGGCGGCTGCCCGCGAGGCGACTCAGGCGCAGTTCCTCTATCCGACCCAGGCCGGCGACGGCGAGGGCCGTGGCGCGGAGGGCTGGTATGACGTGGAGGCCGACCGCGACTACCTCGTCGGCGTGACGATGGCGGACGTCGGCGACGTGGTGATCCAGGGCTCCGACACGGAGGGGAACTACGAGCGGATCACCGGCGCGGCGCGAGGGATCGCCGAACGCGGCGCGCTGATGGTGGCGATGGGTGGCGACCACTCGATCAGCTACCCGCTCGGCCGTGGCATGGAGCCGCTGGGCAGATTCGATGTCGTCCATGTCGATGCCCACACCGACTTCCTCGACGAGCTGGATGGGTCGCGGATGACCGGCGCGAGCCAGCTTCGACGGCTGGCGGAGCTGCCGTACGTCGGCACGGTCACGGCGCTGGGCATACGGAACGTGGAGCGTGCGGAGGTGGATGGGATGCGAGAGCTGGGCGGGCGGTGGGCCACCAGCCTCGATGTGATCGACCGCGGGGCCGGCGAGGTGGTGCGCGAGACCGTTCCGGAGACGGATGCGCTGTACGTCTCAATCGACCTCGACGTGCTGGACTCCTCGATCGCCCCGGGGCACTCGCTGCCCGAGCCGGGCGGGCTCAGCTACCGGCAGCTGCGGACGATCCTGGTCGAGGTGGCGCGACGCGGCCGAGTGATCGGCCTCGACGTCGTCGAGCTGAACCCGGCACGTGACCCATCCGGTGCCACCGCTCGGGTGGCCACCTGGATCGTCACCCACTTCCTGAGCGCGATCTTCGAGCGACCGCGCTGAGGGCGCGTGCTCAGGGGAGGGCCGAGGGATTGGTCGCTATTCCGCCCGGGCCTGGACCCGCGGCCACCGCGGCCGGCGCCTTTGGAATGAGCTTTCCGCCCGCCCCGACGGTGTACTGAGAGACGTCGCCGCCGTTGGTGTTGGCCACGTAGACGCTGCTTCCATTCGGCCGCACCGCGACCTGCTCCGGGCCGTCGCCCGTGGCCACCGTCGCGGGGTTCTTCGCAGTGAGCTTGCCGCCCGGCGCAATGTTGTACTGCGAGAGGGTGTCGCTGCCGCGGTTGGTGACGTAGAGGCTCTTGCCGTCCGGACTCACCGCCAACTCCGCAGGGTCGACTCCCGCGAGGACCGTGGCGGGATTCTTCGGAGAGAGCTTGCCGCCCGGGCTGACGCCGTACTGGGAGACGCTGTCATTGTTGCCTGAGTTGGCCACGTAGACGCTCTTTCCGTTGGGGCTGACCGCCACGCCCCACGGCAAACTGCCGGCGGGCACCTTTGCCGGGTTCTTCGGAGTGAGGTTTCCGCCCTGCGCGACGTTGAACTGGGACACGCTGTGGCCAACCGCGTTCGTCACGTAGACGCTCCCGCCGTCCGGGCTCACGGCGAGCATCCCCGGGTAGTTCCCGGCGAGGACGACGGCCGGGTTCTTGGGCTGGAGCTGGCCGCCCGCGCCGACGTTGTACTGGGAGACCCCGTAGCTGCTGCCCGCGTAGACCCACTTTCCGTTGGGGGTTACGGCGACCCCCCTGGGATAGACGCTGGCGGGCACCAAGCGCGGATTCTTGGGCGAGAGCTGCCCACCCGGGGCGACGTTGTATTGCGCAAGGTAGTCACCATGGCCGTCAACGGCCACATAGACGCTCTTTCCGTCTGGGCTCACCGCCACGCCGAATGCGTTCGCGCCGACGCCGACCGTTGGGGGCGCGAGCGGCGACAGGAACCCTCCCGACCCGATGCCGTACTGGGAGGCGGTGGTGTAGTCCCCGTTCGTGACGTACACCGACGCGGCTTGGGCGGGCGTCGCGCCGACGAGGAAGGATGCCAGGAGCGCGGCGCTGAATGCGAACGCCCACCACTCACGGCGGCTCATCCTCGACCCCAATCTGAACATCCGTGCCCCTTTCGCAGTGGCGGCCGGGCGATCGACGGATTGTCGGCAACCGGCTCATCGACCCTACCCGAAAACCAGGTCCCAGATGATGGTTCAGCCATTAGGCTGCGGCCGAGGCGTGGGCAGTGGGTCCACGCCGCCCGATCACCAGGAGGCCCCATGCACGCACGAGTCGTCAGGTTCACCGACGTGACCCCGGAGCGAATCTCCGAAGTGGTCGCGCGCGTCGAGGCATCGGACGGGCCCCCGCCCGGGGTCGACTCGACCGGATTCCAGCTCCTTGTCGACCAAGAGCACGGAACGGCGATCTTCGTCGGCTTCTTCGAGACGGAGGAGAAGATGCGGGAAGCGAGCGCGATCTTCGAGCAGATGGACCCATCGGAGACGCCAGGCACCCGCGCCTCCGTCGACCACTGTGAGGTGAAGGCGGAAGCCAGCATGTCCTGAGCAGGTATGCGAGCGCTGGATGGAGACGGCGGGAATCGAACCCAGCGAGCAGGATGCGAGCGGTGGCGCGGGTGAGTTCCCGCAGCCGACGGGATGGAGACGGCGGGAATCGAACCCGCGTCCGTGGTCGCGATGCGAGGGCTTCTACAGGCATAGCCGGCGCTTTGATCTCGTCTTCCCGGGTCCGCGCCGGCGGGTGAGTCCGGGAAGACCAGTCCCCTGCGAGGTCACCCGGCGGCGAGGACGAACCGCGCGGGTCAAGCCCGTTTCTGAAGCCGGGACCCCTCCCCACGGGCCGAGGGAGGGCCGACTCTCACCTACTTAGCTTGCGCTAAGTGGCGAGGGCGAACTCATGGTCCGCACTTATTTGTTTTTCCCGGTGTTTAACGAGGCCTCCGGGAACCTCGGCCTGCAACCGTTCGCACGAATCGACCGCGTCGAAGCCTGTCGTCCCCGTGCTATGTCCTCCAAAGGGTAGCTCCTCGGATCAGCGTGGGCGAAGACGCGGCAGGCCCCACAACAGCCTCCGCGCGATCCCCTTCAGCGTGCGCTTGCCGTAGCCGTGGCTCGGATCCGACGTCGTCATGATCGCGACGGCGACGCGATACCCCCGCCTCGAGAGGAACGCGACCTGATGGTCGACGGCGCCGGTTCCGCTTCCCCAGCCTCCCTTGAAGTGGAGCCTCCACCCGTGGAGCGGCACCCGCCCAATGCCCCAGCGTTGCGAGGGGACGATCCTGGCGAGCAGCCGGTGGGCGTAGCGCCGGTGGCGCTTCGGGACGAAGCGGTCGAGGTGGTACATGAAGCGTGCCTGGTCGTGGGCGCTGGTGCGACTGAACCCCCAGATCGAGTCGTAGTGAAATTGCTTCATCCGAGCGGCGTGGGCCAATCGCTTGATCGCACGACGCCCCACGATGTCCCTGACCCGAGTGGCGGCGATGTTGTCGGAGCGGCGGATCATCGGCCCCAGCAGCCTGCGCTCCCCCCGATGAAGGCGGCGGTGCCTGACCCCGCCTCGGCGCAGATAGGTCGCGAGGAGCATCACCTTGAAGATGCTCGCCATGGGCACGGCCCGGGCCGCGTGGCGGCCATGGTAGAAGCCGTTCGGGCTCACCACGCCGTAGCTGATCGTCCCGGCTCGATGCTTCACGTACCGGTTCGCGAAGGCGTAGTGCGGGCGCCAGTCGAGGCGAGGCCGGGAGGCCTTGTGGTCGGCCCCCTGCGCCCCTCCCAGGGCGCCCGCAACCAAGACGACGAGCAGGGCGATCGAGACGCGGCACGACCTACTTTCCAGCATGGCGGGCACCTTCGAGCCTCCATTCTCCTCGCGCCGTGCGGCTGAGGCTACATTTACTGAGGCAGGTGATCCTGGATGACGGTCATGAACGAGAGCGCCGCTGAGCGGCTTCCCTACGAGCCGATCCATCCGGGCTCGGGCCGTCCGGACCGGCCCGACCTGCGCCGGCGCCTGGGCGTTGGCCTCGCCGCCGTCGTCGCGCTCGCGGCGAAGGCGAAGGCGCTGCTGATCCTGCTGCCCAAGCTGAAGCTCCTGACCACCTTCGGCTCGGCGCTGGTGTCGGTCGGCGCCTACGCGCTGATCTGGGGCTTCCCCTTCGCGGCGGGGTTCGTGCTGCTCCTCTTCCTGCACGAGCTCGGCCACGTGATCCAGCTCCGCCGCGAGGGCGTGAAGGCCTCGGCGCCGATGTTCATCCCGTTTCTTGGGGCGGTGATCTCCGCCAAGTCGATGGGTCGTGACGCCGCGGCCGAGGCCCGCGTGGGCCTCGCCGGGCCGGTGCTCGGAAGCCTCGCGTCCCTGGTGCCACTCGCTCTCTGGCTGGCCACCGGGAGCGACTTCTGGCGCGCGCTCGCCTATGTGGGCTTCCTGATCAACCTCTTCAACCTGCTGCCCGTGCTTCCGCTCGACGGCGGACGCGCGATGGCCGCGCTCACGCCCTGGATGTGGCTGGCCGGCTTCGCCGGGCTGATCGCGCTGGCTTTCTTCTTCCCGAACCCGATCCTGCTCCTGGTGATCCTGTTCGGAGGGCTCGAGACCTGGCGGCGCTGGAAGCTTCGAAAGACGCCGCAGGGCCGCGCGTACCACGCCATCCGGCCGGGCACTCGAGCCCTGGTCGGAGCGACCTACGTGGGGCTCGCGGCGCTGCTGGCCGTCGGAGCGACCGAGACGTATCTGGCCAGGGGGATCGGCTGATCCCGGGCTCCGGACACTACTTGCGGGCGCCTACGGCGCCCTGACACGCCTCTTTCGGAGCTAAAGCTCCTCATACCCAAATATGCTCGGGCTGGTGAGCCCAGCGCCCGAGCATGCCAAGGGGTCGGGGACCCGGCGGCTATTCCTCATGCGGCACGCGAAGTCGAGCTGGGATGACCCCGACCTCGCGGATCACGACCGTCCCCTGGCCGCCCGAGGCCGGCGTGCGTCGAAGCTGATCGCCGAGCACCTGCGCAGCCACACGATCACACCGACGCTCGTCCTCTGCTCCTCGGCGGCGAGAACGCGCCAGACGCTCGAGCGGATCGAGCCCGTGCTCGGCGCGCCGCAAACGCTGATCGAGGATCGGCTGTATGGGGCTACGGCCGAGGACCTTCTCGTTCGGCTGCGAGAGGTCCCGGGGGGCACCGAGTCGGTGCTCCTGATCGGCCATCAACCCGCGCTCCAGGGGCTGGCACTCGACTTGGCCGGCGACGGAGCCGAGGTGGCGCGCATGAGGGCCAAGTTCCCCACCGCCGCGCTGGCGACCCTGCTGTTCGTGGGCGACTGGAGCGAGCTTCGCCCCGGGTGCGCCGAGGCGGTTGAGTACGTGAAGCCGAAGGAGCTTGCGGGTGATCGCTGACCAGGAATGCTTGCGGGCGCCTACGGCGCCCTGACACGCCTGTTTTCGGAGCTAAAGCTCCTCAAAGGAATAACTTGCGGGCAGATGAGCGAGCGAGAATTCGATGCCGTCGTGATGGGCGCCGGGGCCCCCGGCGAGGTCTGCGCGGGTCGGATCGCCGAGGGTGGCCTCGAGGTCGCGATCGTCGAGCATCATTTGATCGGCGGGGAGTGCTCCTATTACGCGTGCATGCCCTCCAAGGCGCTGCTGCGACCCGCGGAGGCGCTCGCGGAGGTGAATCGCGTGCCGGGCGCAGCCGAGGCGGTGACCGGAGAGCTGGACGCCGCCGCGGCCCTGGCGCGACGGGACGACGTGATCCACGACCTCGACGACTCGGGGCAGCTGCCCTGGCTCGAGGAGCGGGGAATCGAGGTGTTTCGGGGACGAGGAAGGCTGGACGGCGAGCGGCGGGTGCGAGTGGGCGACGATGCCCTCGTGGCCCGAAAGGCCATCGTGATCGCCACCGGGTCGAGTGCGGCAATTCCGCCGATCGACGGCCTCGCCGGCGCGAAGCCCTGGGACAACCGCGAGGCGACCACCTCGAAGAGGGTCCCCAAGCGCCTGATCGTGCTGGGCGGCGGCGCCGTCGGCGTGGAGATGGCGCAGGCATGGCACAGCCTCGGCTCCGAGACGGTGCTGATCGAGGCCATGGATCGAATCCTCCCGGCGGAGGAGCCCTTCGCAAGCAAGCAGGTGGGCGACGCGCTGCGCGAGGCCGGCGTCGAGATGCATGAGGGCATCCAGGCAACCGCGGTCCACCGCAACGGCGAGCGCGTGACGGTGGAGGTCGAGGGGGGCAACAGCATCGCCGGCGACGAGCTGTTGGTGGCGGTCGGCCGTCAGGGCCGCACCGGCGGGATCGGATTGGAAAAGGTCGAGGTGGAGGTCGAACGGTGGCTGGAGGTCGACGACCGGCTTCGCGTCGGCGGCTCGGATTGGCTGTACGGGGTAGGGGACGTCAATGGCCGCGCCCTCTTGACTCACATGGGCAAGTACCAGGCTCGGATCGCGGCCGACAACATCCTCGGCAAGGAGGCCACGGCAACGGCCGACAAACACGGCTCCCCGCGGGTGACCTTCACCGATCCCGAGGTTGCGGCCGTCGGCTACACGCTTGCGGACGCAGAGGAGGCGGGGATCAACGCCCGAGCCGTCGATGTTCCGACCTCGGGCACAGCCGGAGCGAGCTTCCACGGGCGCGAGGCGCCGGGCACCAGCAGGATGGTCGTCGACGAGAAGCGGGGGGTCGTCGTGGGGGCCACCTTCGTCGGGCCGGAGACCGGGGAGTTCCTGCACGCGGCGACGATCGCGATCCTCGGGGAGCTGCCGCTCGAGCGCCTGTGGCACGCGGTCCCGCCGTACCCCACGCGCAGCGAGGTCTGGCTCAAGCTGATGGAGGAGTTCGGTCTGTAGGCCTAGCGGATGGCCAGCCGCTGCTTCAGTTCCGCGAGGAACGACTGCGGAAACCCGGGGATGCTGTCGAGCTCGTCGAGGGACGTGAAGCCACCGACCCGATCCCGGTAGGCGAGCACCCTCCCGGTCTGCGTGACGGAGAGGTTCAGCTCGCGAAGCTGCTCGTAGGTAGCCTCGTTGACGTTCAGCAACGACCCGGCGCCCTCTCCCGTCGGCGCCTCCGCGAGGGAGGGCTCCGGCTCGGGCGTGGGCGAGGAGGGCTGCACCGCCGCGGCGGGCTCGGCCGGCGGTGGCGGTGGCGGCGCCGCGGGCTCGGGCGGCGCCATCGCCGGCGCGGGCCGCGGTGGTGCCGATGGCGGCGGAGGTGGCGGGGCCGGAGGCTCCGGCGGCGTGGGCGGCGGACTTTGTGCCGGCGCGGCCGCGGGATTCGGGGGAGTCGACGGCGGATCCGGAGCCGGCGCCGCAGGCTCGCGGGCCAGCGCCTGACGCTCTGACGTCGCGGGAGACGGTGCCGGCGAGAGCTCGCCCAGGCGGGCAACGGCCTCGCGAGCTCGGTGCTCCGCCTCGGATGCGCGCTGCTCCGCCGCCGTGATCCGGTCGAGCATCTCGCGTAGGCGCTGCTCGCGGTCCCTCTCTTCGATCTTCAGCTTGGCGAGCTCCTCCGCCCTTGCGGCCCGCTCCTCTGCCTCCCTGGCCCGCGTTTCCACCTCCTCAAGGCGCTTGGAGGCGCGCTCGAGCGCCTCCGCTGTTCTGCGCTGGGCCTCGGTGAGGCGCGCCTCGGTCTCCTGCAGCTCGTCCGCCAGCTCACGGTCGGTCGCGCCCTCGGCCTCAACCGCCGGGCCGGCCACGCCGGGCCCTACAGCCGACGGGGGCTCCTCGGTGGCCCGGCTCTCTGCCTCGGCGGCGAGGCCTTGCGTCGCCCCAAGACGCCGTGCCGCCTCCGCCGCCTCCCTGTCGCGCTCCGCCTCCTCCGTCCCGGCCTCGGACGCGCGCGCCTTGCGCTCCGTTTCCTCGGCGATCTGGATTCGGCGTTCGGCCTCGGACAGGATCCGATGCTCCTCCGTGATCGCGGCACTCTCGCCGCCCTCTCGCTCCGCCTCCTCCAGCCGAGTCATGGCTTCGCGCTCGGCCGCCTCGCGGATCGTGCGCTGCTCGGCGCCGGGCGGCTCCCCGACGCCCAGCGTGGGGGGCTGGGGCGACTCGCCCGACGGCACGTTGTGCCGGCGACTGGCTCGGGATGCTCAGGTTCCTGTTTGATCGGGGTCTCCTCCTGCGCGTGTTCGCGCCCGGCTCCGGCGAGTGCCGCTGCGCCCGCGGCCGCGGCGCCGACGGCGCCGGCGGCGATCCCGGCCTCGGCGGGCGAGATGCCCGCGTCCCCGGCCTCCTGGGCAGCCGGTTGGGCCGCGGGAGAGGGCTCAGCTCGAGCGACCGCGGGCTGTGGCGCGGCCTGGGTCTCTTGAGCGACCTGGGGAGCAGGGGCCTGGGGCTCAGCGGCGGCGGCTGCGGGGGTCGTCGCTGGGGGGCGGTCCGGCTGCCGCTTCGCGCGACGCTCCTCATCCTTGGCCCGCTTTCGGTCCTCGCGGGCCTGGCGCCGTTCCGCCAGCGCTCGCTCGCGCTCGCGCTTGGCCCGTTCCCGCTCCTGGGCCCGTGCGGCACGGCGTTCCTCCCGCTTGCGACGGCGGCGACCGCGGGCGGACTCCTTCGTCGCCTCCTGGCTTGTCCCGCGCTTCTCCTCCTTCAGCCTGTTGCGCTCATTCCGCTGTTGCTCGCGCTGGGCGCGCTTTCGCTGCTTCTCCTGCTCGACCCGCTGGCGGCGCTCGTCGCGAATGCGCTTTCGACGCTGGCTCCTGCTCTCGGCTTGAGCGGGCGGCGCATCTGCGGTTGGGGCTGCCGGCGGCGACGGCTGGGATGGCGGCGGCGGTGCGGGCGCCGCAGGCTGGGATGGCGGCGGCGCGGCGGGCGGCACCGGCGCCGAAGGCTGGGAGCCGCCGGGGTGCGGGCGGCGACGGCTGGGATGGAGGAGGCGGCATCGACTGCGGCGAACCGGCGGGGGGAGCCCCCGGCACGGCTTCACGTCGCGCCTCCTTCTCCTCTTCGTCGCCGCGGCGACCGAGCCTGAACAAGCTCATCGCCCTAATCGTCGCACGAGAGCGCCCGCGGCGCGTCGCCAGGCCCGCCGATCGTGACCGCTTTCCTGCGCAGAAAACGCTCACTCAGCGGGCCATGGCGCCGGGAGGGTCAGCGCAAGCGGTGTCGATGCTCCCTCTCGATCTCGCGCTCGAGGTCGCGATCCCGGATCTCGCGGCGGCGGTCCCGCTGCTCCTTGCCGCGCGCCAGGGCGAGCTCGACCTTCGCTCGCGAGCCCTTGAAGTAGATCCGGGTCGGGATCAGCGTCAAGCCGCGACGCTGGCTGCGACCGATCAGGCGCTCGATCTCATAGCGATGCAGGAGCAGCTTGCGCGGCCGGTCCGGGTCGTGGTTCTGGGCGGCAGCGGGCGGGTACGGCGGGATGTGGGCGTTGCGAAGCCAGACCTCGCCTCTGTCGATCACCGCATACGCGTCGCCGAGGTGCGCCTTCCCCTCTCTGCAGCGACTTGACCTCGGTGCCCACGAGCTCGATTCCGCACTCGAACCGATCGAGGAACTCGAACTTGTGCCGGGCGCGACGGTTGGTGGCGACGTCGCCGGAGGCGGGCTCGCGCTTCTTTCCCTTAGCCATCGTCGCTCCCGTTCGCCGGCGCCAGGTCCACGCGGCCCCGTGGCGCGTCGATCGCCTCCACGCGCACGGCTATCGGGTCGCCCAGGCGCACCGCCCGTCCGGTGCGCCTGCCGACCAGCGCGGTCTCGGTCTCGTTGAGGTCGAACCGCTCGCCGCGGAGCAGGCGTGCCGGCAGCAGCCCCTCGTAGACGTCGCCGAGCTCGCCGCCGAAGCGCACGAACGAGCCGGCTCCGATCACGCCCGAGACCTCGCCGTCGAAGGCTCGCCTCCATCCGGACTCGAACAGCTCGCGCCCGAGCAGGAAGGCGGCGCAGACGCGGTCGGCGTCGCGCTCGATGGCGCACCGCCTCGCGCTCGCGCTCGGAGCTGTGCCAGCCGGCGTCCTCGCACCACGCTCGGGCTCGGGCGCGGCCTCCCCCGCCCCGATCGCCGAGAGCAGCGCCCGATGGGCGACGAGGTCCGGGTAGCGACGGATCGGCGAGGTGAAGTGAGCGTAGGCGGGGCTCCCGAGGCCGGCATGGCCGAGGTTTCGGTCCGAGTAGTAGGCCTGCTTCAGCGATCGGAGCACAAGCGATGTATACGCGTCGCGGCCATGACCGCGCCGCTCCGCCTCGCGCGCCACCAGGCGGCTCATCTCGCCGGCCAACTCGCCGGCCTCGGCTCCGGACAGGCCGATCGGGCAGCGGCGGGCGTGGGCACGTCGAGGGCGGCGAGTTGCTCGACCAGCCGCTCGATCCGCTGTGGATCCGGCTGCTCGTGCACCCGGTAGAGGGTGGGAACGCGGCGCCGCTCCAACAGCTCGGCGACGCGCTCGTTGGTGAGGATCATCAGGTGCTCGATCAGCTTGTGGGCCTCCGTCTGCGGCACCGACCGGGCGCGGATCACGGCGCCGTCGGCGTCGAAGTCGAACTCGGGCTCGAACGACTCGATCTCGAGCGAGCCGAGCGGGCCGGCGGTCGCGCCAGCGCCGCGGCCGCTCGGCGCGCGAGCGCAAGCGGCTCCGCGACCTCGGCCGGCGGCGCGCTCCGGCCGCCGAAGAACTCGTCGAGCTGGTCGTAGTCGAGGCGGGCGTCAGAGCGGATGCGGCTGCGGTAGAAGCTCGCCGAGCGTGGGCTGCCATTCCCGCCGAGCACGATCTCGGCGGTCACCGCCAGGCGATCGATCCCCGGGCGCGAGGCTGCACTCCTCATCGCTCAGCACCGCCGGGAGCATCGGCTCGACCGTCCCGGGCACGTAGGTGCTGGTGCCGCGCCGAAACGCCTCCGAGTCGAGTTCCGTGCCGGGTCGAACGTAGGCCGACACATCGGCGATGTGGATCCACAGCCGGATCCCGTCTCCCTCTGCCTCGGCGGACAACGCGTCGTCGAAGTCGCGAGCGCTCGCCGGATCGACGGTGAAGGTCGCGAGCTCGGTGAGGTCGCGGCGGTCCTGCGAGCTCCCGCGCGCCGCGTCCGCGGCCTCCCGCGCCTCGGACTCGAGCGCAGGCGCGAAACCCCTGCCGCTCGCCGCGGTCCGACAGCAGCGCGTCCACCACGTCCCTGGCGCGCTCCGCCGAGCCCAGCACTCTAAGCGCGCGGGCTCCCCCGGGCCGAAATCGACCAGTGCGATCTCGCCCGGCCGACGTCCACCGAGCCGCGGGCGAGGGCCACCTGCGGCCCCCGCTCGAACAGCGGCTCGGCCACCGCGAAGCGTCCTCGTCGCTCCACGCTCGCGACCCTCCGCCCGAGCGCTGCCGCGCGCCGGGGGCTCACCTGTTCTCGACCGCCGCCTTCTCCGCCAGCACCGCGAGCGCCTGATCCAGTCCCTCGTCCCGGTCGGTCGCCGGATCGTCCGCGGCGCGAACTTCGGGCTGTATTCCCTTGCCCGCGAGAGACGTTCCGTCGGCCGTCAGGTACTCGCCAACCGTCAGGTCGAGCGCCCCGCCCGTCGTCGAGATCGAGCACCTCCTGGAAGGTGCCCTTGCCGAACGAGCGGGTGCCCGACGATCGTCGCCCGGTGATGGTCGGACAGCGCCGACGCCAGGATCTCGGCCGCGGAGGCCGTGTCGTGGTTGATCAGGACCACGGTGGGACGAGTCGGAAGCGGATCTCCGACGGCCTCGTAGTCCCGATGGCCCAGCGTGCGGCTGTTGGTCGAGACGACCAGCTGCCCCTTGTCGAGGAAGAGGCTCGCGCAGAGCACCGCCTCGTTCAGAAGGCCGCCGCCGTTTCCGCGAAGGTCGAGCACCAGGCCCTGGGCACCGCGCTTCTCGAGCCGCTTGAGCGTGGAGGAGAGCTCGCCGTGAGCGCCCTCGCTGAAGGTCGTGAACCGCACGTAGGCGACCTTCGTGCCGCCCGCCCGCTCGAGCTTGCCCTGGGCGACCGGCACCTGCACGGTGGCCCGCTCGAGACGGACGTTGCGAGCCTGGCGGCGTCCCGCCTCGAGATGACTCGCAGCTCCACCTCCGTGCCGGGCGGGCCCTTGATCCGCGCCGTGGAGATCTCCGACGAGACCCCCGCGATCGAGCGCCCGTCGACGGCGACGATCAGGTCCCCCGGCTCGAATCCCGGCCCGCTCGGCGGGCGTGCTCGGAAGCACGCTCGCCACCCGCAGACCGCGCTTCACCTCGGTGACGGTCAGCCCGACGCCCGAGAAGCGTCCGGAGTTCGCCTGCTGGAACTGCTGGAACTCCTGCGGATCGAAGTAGTGGGAGAAGCGGTCGCCATAGCGCTTCCGAAGCGCACGCGACCATCCCGTCGACCGAGCCGTTGTCCAGCAGCGATTCCCGGACCGGCTTGAAGTAGTGGTCCTGGATCACGTCGCTGGCCTGAGCGGCGGGGTTCGAGCTGCGGAAGCCGCCCTCGATCGCGACCACCGCGGCAGCGATCACGAGCGCCACGGCCAGTCCGGCAGCGAAGCCGACGAGAAGGCCCCGCCGCCCGTCCATGTCGCTCACCGGCGCGAGCCCCGTGCGGTGGCGATCCGCCTCAAACGCGGAGGAAGCGGCGCAGCGTGACCCCGCTGCCGAGCGCGGAGACGACCACAGCCGACCCCAGGAGCAGGGCGATCAGCTGCGTGAAGCCGATGGTCGAGAAGTTGTCGATCAGGGCGAAGTTCTGCGCCAGCGGGTCGATGATCGTCACCTTCCCGACCCAGAGTAGGCCGACGGCCAGGCCGGCTCCGAGCAGCCCGACCATCAGGCCCTCGATCACGAACGGCCAGCGGATGAACCAGTTCGTGGCGCCCACGAGCCTCATCACCTCGACCTCGCGCCGCCGGGCGTAGACCGAGAGCCTGATCGTGTTGGCGACCAGCATCAGCGAGGCGACCAGGAGCAGGACGGCGATCACCGAGAGGATGATCTTGACCGCGTTGGTCACCGTCCGGATCTTGTTTGCCACCTGCTGGGAGTTGTTGACCTGCTCGATCGCGGGGCTGATCGGCTTCGGCTTGCCCTTGGCGGTCGGGCGCACGATCGCGGCCTGGATCGAGTCGAGGTTGTCGGGGTCGTCGGGAAAGACGTTGATGGAGGGCGGCAGTGGGTTGCTCTTCAGCTGCGAGAGGCCACGGCCGAGCGGGCCCTCGCCGACCTCGCTGCGAAGCGTCTTAAGCCCCTCGCCCTTGGAGATGTACTGGGTCCGCTCGACGTGCTGGATCTTGTCGATCCGCTTCTGCACCGCGAGGCCCTGTTTCTGGTTCGCATCCCGCTTCAGGAACACCCGGAGCGCGAGCTGGGAGCGAACGTTCTCGTTCGTCGTCGAGCTGGCCTTGATCACCGGGACGAACACCCCCAGGAGCAGCGTGGTGAGAACCACAGTGACGATCGCGGCGAGGCTGGGGGCGGCGCTGCGGCGCAGCGCCCTCAGGGCCTCGGCGATGAAGAAGAACAGCCGGCTCATGACGCCCCTCTACGCGCTCGGCTCGCCATTCGTATGGCCCTCGTCGCCGACGCCCATCTCCGCGCGAACCCGGACCGCGAACTCCCGGGTCGACTCGTCGTGGTAGCCGGCCGTCGCCTCGTCGCGGACCAGCCGCCCCTCGTCGAGCGCCAGCACACGGCGGCGCATCTTGTCCACCATGTCGCGGTCGTGGGTCGCGACGAGCACCGTCGTGCCCGTGCGGTTGATCCTGTACAGCAGCTGCATGATGCCGATCGAGGTCTCCGGGTCCAGGTTCCCGGTCGGCTCGTCGGCGAGCAGGAGCGGAGGGTGATTGACAAAGGCCCGAGCGATCGAAACGCGTTGCTGCTCGCCGCCCGAGAGCTGGTCCGGGAAGTTGTGGATCTTTCCCTGCAGCCCGACCAGGCGGAGGATCTCGGGGACCTTCCTCCGGATCTCGCCCCGGCCTGCGCCCCTCACCTGCAGCGCGTAGGCGACGTTGTCGTAGACGGTCCGGTTGGGGAGCAGCTTGAAGTCCTGGAAGACGGTGCCGATGCGGCGGCGCAGATGGGGAACCCGCGACTTTCGAATCCGGTTGATGTCGTGCCCGGCGATCAGCACCTCGCCGCTGGCCGGCTCGACCTCGCGGATCAGCGCCCTGATCAGGGTGGACTTCCCGCAGCCCGTCGGCCCGACGACGAAGGCGAACTCACCGCGGTCGAGGGCAAACGACACTCGCTCGACGCCAAGATGCCCGCCGGGATAGACGACGCTGACGTCCCGCAGCTCGACGATGGGCCGGCGCTGACGGGGAGCGTCCGGCGCGCGGTCGCCACGCGCCGCATGGCGCGGATCATCACGCGCGGCGCGGCGCCGCCGTCGAGCACCTGTTCTGAGCGAGGGCATGCGAAACGTGTTTCTGCGACGCCCGCCGCAATCCTGCGCCGGCCCCCCTGCGGCCATCTCGCACGACGAAGCGTCCGCCGAAGGGTAGCGAAGACTGTGAAGGAGCGCTCACACTACGGCCAACCCCTCCCTCCAACCACAAACCCGCGACTCGGACGCCTTGCCCGGCGGGTGGTTGATCCTGACGGGTACGAGTCCCGGCATGGCGCCCAAAACCCGCGACTCGGACGCCTGGCCCGCCGGACGATGGGTCCTGGCGGGTACGAGTCGCGGCGCTTGTGATCGCCCCTCGCTATAACGATCGGATGAGGAGGTTCGGACTGGGGCTGCTCGTGCTCGCGATCGTCGCCGCGGCGTCCGCGGCGGGAGTGCTGCTGGTCTCGAGAGACGATGGCGGGGGTGGCGAACCACCGGCGAGCGCGCCTCCCCCGGCGACCCGGGAGAGCCAGTCCGGATTGCAGGGGCACGAAGCCCATGACACCGGTCGGGACGGGTCGCGCCGCCAGGTGCGCGAAGCGGTCGCGCAGTCGCAGCCCGCTCGCCTCGACGAGACCCAGCGGCGTGTGGCAGGGGTTGTCCGGGCATACGTCGCCGCGCTCGACGCTCGCGATGGCGCCCGCGTCTGCCAGCTCTTCGTCCCGGGTGCGCTGACGCGGGTCGAGTTCCCGCGGGACCGCGGAACCTGCGCGCCATCCCTTGAGGCCTCGATCGGATACCGCGACCCTCGGGGGTTCCCGGTGTACGCGGCCTCGAGGGTGGCGCGCGTCCCGGGGGTGGCGATCGACGACTCCGAGGCGCGCGTCACGGCCACCACCGTGACCCGATTCGCCGACAACCGCGAGCCGTCGGTGGAGGACGACGTGGTCTACCTCCGCAGCCGGGGTGGGCGATGGCTGATCGCGAAGCCGAGCGCGACGCTCTATCGCGCCATCGGCGTTGGAGACATCCCGCCCCAGGCGCTCGCCCCGCCGTAGAGCGATCGCATCGCCGCCCGCTAGCGGTGGGTGGAGACGATCCTCGGCCCCCGCTTGCCGAGCAGGGTGACGAAGCCGCGCCTACCCGACAGCGACGTGGTCCACAGCTTGCGTTTCGCGTTGTGCGAGTAGATCCGGTGCCCGGAACGGTGGCGCGAGAGCCGCTTGATGATCAGCCTCTGGCGCAGGCGCGGCGGGCTCGTCTTCTGAGGACCCTGCCTCTTGCGATCGACGCGCACGTAGACAAGGTGCTTCCCGCGAGCGGAAGGGTTGAGAAGCGCATCAGTTCGCGAGTCGACGATCGTCCCCCCCTTGCCGGAGCGCAGGTTGCGCCGCTTGATCGAGTTGCGACGGGGTCTGGAGAGGGCGTAGAAGACCTTGCCGCCGTCGACGCTGGGGTGGCCGATCTGGGACGGGAGTGAGACCGAGGCGATCCCCTTCACCTTGCCCGGTCGTGAAGGATGCTCGATCCGCCGGGCCCGCAGCAGGTAGCGCTTTCCCTTGATCGTGAGGTACGCAAGCCAGCCACGGGAGACCGCCACCGCCTCGACGCCGGGCGCGCGCATGGAGCCCTCTGGGCGGCGCGTGTAGCGGTTCAGCACATTGATCCGGTTGCCCCCGGAGATCACCGCCACGAACGGCCCGCCGACTGCGGGGTCGCGTCCGGGGAGGTTGTAGGTGCGGCCCTTGTAGCGAAGGAACGCGCTTCGGTCTCCGCGCTGGAAGCCAAGCGCCTTGCCGAGGGCCGAGGGGTCCGCTCCGTTCCGGACCTCGACTCGAGCCGCAGTCGCTGTGGCGGTCGCGGTCAGGACAACGGCGACCAGGGCCAGGGTCACACCGTCGCCGAACCTGGCGGCCCGGTAGAGGGCCGGTCGCTCGGCCATCAGGGTTATGAATGAGACGCCGAACCGGGTGTCGACCGCTGGGGCGACCGCGATCACCGGAAGCGCCCTCCCGATCCCGAAGGCGGCGCCGACGACGACACCCAGCGTCGGGTCGCCCAGGGCGATGCTGATCCCGGCGAGTGCCCAGACCCCGAAGCTGAGCACGAAGGTGGTGAAACCGAGCCCAAGCAGGATGCCGTAGAGGGCCGACGCCAGCGGCAGCGGCATGGTCCATCTCCACCCCTCGGGGAGCTGGCGGCGGATCTGGGGCACGATTCGCACCCCGCGGGCCTCGGCTACCGCGGCGGCCACCGCGATCGCGGCCGCAACCAGGTAGGCGGCCCGGCCGCCAGCGCCGCCGATGGCCTCGCCGAGCAGCGCGAGCAGCCCAAAGGTGACCACCCCGCCGAGAACCGCCCCCGGTGCGAATGTGGCGCAGGCCGCGATCGTCGTCCCGCGTCGCGCGCCGTCGCCGGAGAGGCCGATCGTCTCCACCATCGAGAACCCGCATGGGGACCAGGCCCCTGTGAGGCCGATCAGCAGGGCGGCGAGCGCCAGGCTGAGCTCGACCACGGTCACCTCGGCACCTTGATCATCTCGAAGCCTCCTCGCTCAGCATGGGACGTTCGTCTGGTAGTAGGTGACGCAGAACACCTTTCGACTCCGGTAGCAGTAGCCGTGGAGCGCCGCGTCGCCGTTGATCCGCCGGTCGTGGTTCGCGCAGCAGTCCCAGAGCTTTCGCACCGTCCCGCCGCAGCAGCGATACCACGCGCCCTGGAGGTGGGCCTCGAACCCGTAGTCCTTCGCCGTCTGCTGGCAGACCTTGGTTCGCGGGGCAGGCGGTAGCGGAAGCCCGTCGGGATCGCGGGCCGCGCTGCCGTCCTCGCGGATCGGCAGCCCCCTGTCGTTCACCAGCCGACCGATGTTGTCCACTGGCCGGCCGTCGCCGGGGCGAATCGGAAAGCCCCGCGAGTCCACCCGGGGAAGCCCCAGCGGGTGGACGCAGGACCCGGTCGTGAAGGTGTGCCCACAGAAGTGGAAGGCGTCGGCCTCGCCGGGCTTCACCGCCTTGGCGACGATGCCGCCGACGGTTCCGGCGAGCAGCCCAGCGCCGACCCGGGCCAAGAACCCGCGGCGGGAGGTGTCCGCCGCAAGCGAGTCGAGCGCCTCGCCGATCCGATCACGAGCCATCTCGCCTAGCCCTCCACGACCAACTCCGAGCGGCGCGCCTCGGCGGTGGCGAGCACGCTCTCGAGCTGGGCCAGGTTGTTGAACGTGCCCTTCGCGAGCACCGTGCCGTTCGGGTCGAGGGCGATCGAGAACGGGCTGCCCGGGATCCGGAGCTCGTTCCACACGTCGCGGTCCGCGACCTCGTCGAAGACCTGCACCGCGACCGCCGGATGGTCGGCAAGGGAGGCGATCGCCGGCTCGAGCCCCCGGCAGACGCGGCAGCCCTCCGACGTGAAGACCGCGAGTGCGAGGGAGCGGTCGGCCAGTCCGTCGAAGCGCTCGACCAGCGGCAGCCGCTGGCCGGGCTCGGGGCCCTCCTCCGGGATCTCGAGCGCCGACGCGGGGCCGAGCCGCAGCCGCAGCATGCCGACCTCCCGCGCCAGCGCCAGCACCGCGACCCCGAGTCCGAGGCAGAGCAATAACGCCAGCCCGAGTCCAACCCCGAGCCACTCGTCGGTCGACAGGCTTCGCTGCGGCAGCAGCGGAAGGACGGCGAAGCACGCGGCGAGGCCCAGATTGCGGAGCACCGAGACCCAACCGACTGTGGAGCGGGGGCCGAAGCAGGCGCATGGCGCGCCGGCTCTCCCGCGCAGGATCGCGCCAACGAGCGCGGCGGCGAACAGGGCCAAGCAGGGCGGCCGCGAGCCAGGCGGCCTCGTCGCTCCCGGCCGCGACCCCCACCGCCAGACCGAGCTCGGTGACGACGAGGACGGCCCAGGCGAACCAGCGCATCCACTCGCCCTCGAGCTCGAAGGTCGCCAGCGCGGCGCGGCTCGAACTCGGGCTCGCGAGCTTCAGCACCGCCGACCCTGCCAGGACGAGCGCCAAGACGAAACGGGCAATCAGCCCGAACACGCCCTCAAGCTAGCAGCGGGGGGCGCAGTGATGCAAGTGAGGAGCCTTGCTCCGAAACCGGCGTGTCAGGGCGCTGCAGGCGCCCGCCGGGAACTCCAGCGACGCGGTGTGTCAGCCGATCGCGACCATGCGCTCGATCGGCAGGCGCGCGCGAGCGGCGATCGCCTTCGGGACCTTCACCTCGTGGCGCAGGTCACGCAGCGAGTCCGAAGCTTGGGCAGGGTGATCATCTTCATGTACCTGCAGAAGGCCATCCGGTTTGCCTCGATCAGCCGGGCCCGCGGCGCTGCCTGCTGGAGCGGATAGAGCATCCCGGTCTCGGTCGCGACGATGAACTCGCCCTCTGGGTGCTCGCTCACGTGGCGAAGCATCCCCGAGGTCGAGAGCATCTGCACTCCCTCGGAGTCGAGGTCGCCGGATGCCACGTACTCCATCGCCTGGGTCGAGCAACCGCACTCGGGATGGATCAGGAACTCGGCCTCGGGATGCTCGGACCGCATCGCCGCGATGTCGTCCGGCCGGATCCCGGCGTGCACGTGACATTCGCCGTCCCAGACGTGGAAGCGGCTGTAGCGCTCGGGGTCGTCGGTGAGCCCGAGCTCGCGGGCCACGAACGAGCCCAGCCACATGTCGGGCCCGAAGAGGATCTCCGTCTCGGGGCCCGTGCTCGTCCCAGATGTGCTCGCACGACCTCGACGGCGTTCGACGAGGTGCAGCAGTAGTCGGTCTCCGCCTTCACCTCGGCCGAGGTGTTGACGTACATGACCACCACCGCGCCGGGGTGCTCGGCCTTCCAGGCGCGAAGCTGGTCGGCGGTGATCGACTCCGACAGCGAGCAGCCGGCGTCGGGGTCGGGGATCAGGACCGTCTTCTCCGGCGAGAGCACCGAGGCGGTCTCGGCCATGAAGTGGACGCCGCAGAAGGCGATCACGTCGGCGCCCGTGCTCGCGGCCTCGCGCGAGAGCTGCAGCGAGTCGCCGGTCAGGTCGGCGACGTCCTGGACCTCCGGCACCTGGTAGTTGTGCGCCAGGATCACGGCGTTGCGCTGCGCGGCAAGCGCCCGGACCTCCTCGCTCAGCTCGCGGACCTCGTCCGCGGAGTGCTCGGGGACGAGGGTGGGCTCAACTGTCGGCAGCTCGAGTGCCATGCAAGTTCCTCTCGATGTTCGCCGGCTCGGCCGGTTTCGACCAGCCTCGAACCAGGCGAATGACGACTACAAGTCTACTCGACCGGCCGCCCTACGCTTAGGCCATGCCCGAGCTTCCCGAGGTCGAGATCACCGCGCGCCGGCTGAGCGCCGCGCTTGGCGGGAGCCGAGGTCGAGTCGGCGCTCGCGCCCGGGATGGTGGCGCTGAAGTCGGTGGATCCGCCACTGGCGCGCTGGCCGGGCGGCGGATCTCGGGCGTCGCGGCGGATCGGCAAGATGCCCGTGGTCGAGTTCGACGCCGGCCGGGGCGACGGCGCCGGAGCGCTGGCGATGCTCGTCCACCTGATGTCGGCCGGCCGCCTCCAGGTGTTCGAGAAGCGGGCCTCGCTGCGGGACCGCGCCTCCAGGGTGCTGGTCAGGCTCGCCGACGGGCGGGAGCTGCGGCTGCGCGAGTTCGGCACCAAGCAGCGAGCCTGGGCGAAGCTGATGCCGGCGGACGAGGTCGAGGCGGACGAGATGGTCGCCACGCTCGGGCCCCGAGGCCTGGCCCGCGCCGCCGCTCGAGGAGCTGGCCCGGCGGATCGCCCAGCCGCGCCACCTGCATCCGATGCTCCGCGACCAGCGCGTGGTGGCGGGGATCGGCCGCTCATGGGTGGACGAGATCCTCTGGGAGGCCGCGCTGTCCCCTTCAAGCAGGGGTCGGAGCTGGACTCCGACGAGGTCGAGCGCCTCCACGGCGCGCTCCACGTGCTCGGCGACGCGATCGAGCACTACGAGGAGGCGATCGGCGAGACGGTGCCCGACAAGCTGCCGATGCCGCTGCGGGTCCACCGGCGCGAGGGCGAGCCCTGCCCTCGCTGTGGCGCCACGCTGGCCGCCGTCCACTTCGCCGAGCACATCACCTGCTACTGCCCCGAGGAGCAGACCGGCGGCCGGGTGCTCAAGGACCGGCGCCTGTCGCGGCTATTGAAGTAGTTGCCGCGACTCGTACCTGCCAGGACTGACCAACCCGGCGGGCCAAACGTCCGGGTCGCGCGTTCCGCCTTGCTCTGCAACATCGAGTGGCGGATTAATCGCCTTGAAGCCGAGTTAGGCGCCAGTCGGATGCGTGAGGGACGGCCTACCGCCGGGTGACCTGGCCCACGAGGCCCGCCCGACCGTCAGCGGGTGGTTCAGCACCGTCGCCACCCTTCCGGCGACCGAAGCGGGTCGCGGGCGATGCCGAGCTGGCGCAGGATCGTGTTCGTGTCGAAGTAGACGCGCTCGCAGACCAGTCGGTCCTCCTCGAACACGAAGACGGCGCAGAAGCGCATCTCGAACTTGCGGCCGGTCGGGGGTAGGCCACGGAGGGGGCCCTCGTGGGTGCCGTAGAGGTTGGCCTCGACGATCACCGCATCGTCGGCGTGGTGGAGGGCGATCAGCTCGTTGCGCTGATCGGGAAAGGCCGTGCGCGTCTCCTCGAAGTAGCGCGCCACCTCCTCCGGGCCGTCGTAGACGTCACCGGTGCCGATCAGCTCGTAGCGCGGGTGGTGGAAGGTCTCGATCGTCGCGTCGTACTCGTGACGATTCTCCGACTCCATGTGCTCGATCACGAGCTCCTCGCGCTTGTTGGCGCAGCTCCGTCGCTGACCGCCATGGCCCGACTCTATCCCCACCCGGCCACCCATAGGCTTAGGTCGGGTGCGAGGGCGATTCGCATGCAGGGCGGGGATGGTGTTCGCGGCGACCGCGTTGGCGGCGGGCGCATCGGACCAGCTCGTCGACTCCGCCGACGCGCACCAGCGCCGCTCCGCGACCCCGGGTTCTGGTGGCGACGAGCGGCAACCGCTCGGAGACCCGCAAGACGATCCCGATCACCAGGCGGTCCCGAGCCGACAGGCGGGTGGTGATGTCGATGCGGCCTCGCAATCTCCCGGACCCCAAGGCCGGGGACCGGCTGACTGCGAGCGCCGAGCTCCAGGTCACCCTCGACTGTGCCCGGCGGGCGCGCTCCTGCGCCGGCCGTCCGTACCTCTTCAACGCCCGCGTCGGCTCCCAGCTGGTGCTCGCCCGGGGCCGCAATGCGACCGGGGGCCGGCGAGCGACTCCGATCTCGGCCCGAAAGAGGATCACCTGCCGCGGCAAGCCCCTGTCCAGCAGGCAGCACCACTGCGTGATCGTCTTCAAGCGCCCGTCGCTCGCGGTCCACGAACGGGCGGACTTGCCCTGCGCCCCCGAGTCCTGCCGCGTCAACCTGGTCCTCGACGCGCACAGCCGCCATGCCCGCCGCGGCAACAAGCTCGTGATCGGGAACAACCGCCCGACCGGGAGGATCGGCCAGGACAAGGGCAGGATCAACGTCATCCGGCTGCGACCCGGCTCGCAGCACTCGCCCCCCCACGCGACTTCACGGCGGCGCCGGCGCCGCCGGCTTCCGCTGGACGAAACGCCCACGGTGGTCCTGTCGGTCCGACTCACCGGGCTGAGGAAGGACGAGCAGCTCGCCGTGCTGGGCCGGTTCAAGACCAACGTCTCACACCTTCCGTACACCGCGAGGGTGAGCTCGCAGCTGGTCCTCGCTCGCGGCCCGCGAGCGACCAGGCCAAGCCCGAGGGTCAAGCGGATCGCCTCATTCGACGGCGAGATCGACGAGCTCAACGGGTCCAACTGCACCAAGGTCCAGACACCCTGTCCCCAAACCAAGGTCGGCGTCCTGCGGATGACGCACGACGCGCGAAGCCGGTCCGGGCGCCCGATCCCCCTGTACGTGAACCTCTACGTGATCACCAACCCGAAGCGCGCCCGCCGCCGCGCGGGCGACCGGCTAGCCGTGATGCCGGATCCGAAGCTGGCGGTGGCCCGCTACGCGCCCTCGCTGCGCGGCTGATCGAGGCGGTCTTCCTCCGACGCCCATCTCAGCGCCCGAACGCGGTCGCTGAACACCATCAGCCCGACGGCCTGCCCTCCGCGCATGGTCCAGACGTGGGCCCCCGGGGTGTCGATTCGGACCCCGCTGCCTCGGCCGATTCCGCGGTAGCGGGCCAGGACGACGACCCGATCGCCCACCGGAACGAACTCCTCGGCTTCAATTCGCCAGTTCTCCCACTGGCCGAACCACTCCTCGATCACGGCCCCCGCCGCCTGCGGGTCGTCGTAGGTGCCGTGGATGTCGGGGAACTCCTCCGACCATCCCCAGGTCATCCCCGGCGCATAGAGGTCGAACAGCGCGCGAATGTCCTCGCCCCGTGCCCAGAGCTCGTAGACGGGACGCAGGGCGTCGATGCTCCGCTCGATCTCCGGCTCGGGGGTCAACTCCGCGCGGCCCTCAAGCCGGGTCCAACAGCAGGCTCAGGTCGAGCGCCGGCGCCGAGTGGGTGAGGGCGCCGACCGAGATCGCGTCGACGCCGGTGGCGGCGATCTCGGCGACCCCCTCCAGGCGGACCCCGCCGGAGGCCTCCAGCGTGGCAGTGCCGTCGCCCGGCGCCGCGTCACGCGCCGCGACCGCGGCCCGCAGCCCGGTCGCGCTCATGTTGTCCAGCAGCAGCCGGTCGGCCCCGGCCTCGAGCGCCTGCTCGACCTCGTCCAGGTCGCGGCACTCGACCTCGAGCTCTCGGCGACGGCTCAGCCTCGCGGGCTCGGCGCACCGCCTCGGCGAGGCCCCCGGCCAGCGCGATGTGGTTCTCCTTGATCAGCACCGCGTCGTCGAGGCCCATGCGGTGGTTGCGCCCGCCGCCCGCGAGAACGGCCGCCTTCTCGAGCGCGCCGCAATCCCGGCGTGGTCTTGCGGGTATCGAGGATCACGACGCCGGTGCCCCGTACGGCCTCGACGAAGCGGGCCGTCAGCGTTGCAACCCCGGAGAGGTGGCAGAGGAGGTTCAGCGCCGTCCGCTCGGCCGCGAGCAGCGCCCTCGCAGGCCCGCTGACCAGGGCAAGCTCGGTCGGCACGGAGTCGCGCCACCGTCCCTCCGGCTCGAGGCCCTCGAAGCGGTCGGCGCCGGCCTGGGAGAAGGCCTCGGCGGCGACCCGAAGGCCGAACACGACGCCCGGCTGCTTCTGAAGGATCCGGCGCCGACGCTCGGACGTCCGGCGGGATCGTCGCCCGGGAGGTGATGTCACCCGCGCCGAGGTCCTCGGCCAGCGTGCGGGCCACCAGGTCCCGAATGCCATCGTCCACTACTGGCTGCCGAACACGGCCATCGTCGCTGTGAAGCCATGGAGGAAGTTGCGCCCCCCAACCGGCCCGATCTCGCCGGCGCAGAAGAAGCCGGCCGCGGGAGCGCCGAGCGCGTCCTCGACCGCGGACGCATCGTGGTCGGGGGCGTCGAACATGTGGGATCCGCGACCGTTGCAGGTGAACAGCAGCGCCCCGGCGGGACGCGCCGGCGACAGCTCCTCAAGCTGGGCGCGCAGCGCCGCGCGCAGGTCCTCGTCGGCCGATTGCGCGTCGCGGATCTGCATGCGAACCGTCTGTCCGACCCGCACCCGCTCGCCGAGGGCGATGGTTCCCGCCTCGGCGTCGACCCCGATGATCGGGCGAACGAGGAAGTCGCCACGGCGGTAGTCGGGCTTGTTCTCGTCGATCACGATGCCCAGCATGAGGCCGGCGCCCGCGAGTTGCTGCTGGCGCGGATCGAGCTCGGCAAGCGCCTCCCTCAATCGCTCGATCGCGGGCTTCGACGCCAATTCCTCGATCACGTTGCCGGTGGCCGCCGTGATCGTCATCTCGGGGCCAACCGGCGCCGCGCCCTGTGAGACGCAGCTGAGGACGGGTGCGCCGGAGAGCTCGCAGGCCACGGCGCCGTTTGCCAGCACGTCGCCGTCGCGAAACAGCGAGGCGGAGCCCGCAGCGGAGGCGCTCGCCAGCCCACCGAGCACCGGCATCCCCGGCCGCAGCTCGCGGAGGCGCTCGAGCAGCGCCTCGGTCGCGAAGCTGTACGGGTCGGCAAGCGCGATCATGAAATCGGCCGGGATCCGGTCCGGCTCCGCGTCGGAGCGTGGGCTCGAGGGCTCGGGGTGAAGCGACTCGAGGCCCCGCACCCGAAAGCCGCCGTCGTCCTGCTCGACATCGAAGTGGTGGGTGGAGATCTCGACCCCGGGCATCGACCCCGCCCAGACGACCGCGGCGGGGCCCTCCTCGATCTCGCGACCGGCGCCCACCACGCCGCCCGCCCCGCAGCCGATCAGATGCCGGGGGGCAAGCAGCTCGTGGACGACCGAGAGGAGCGGTTTGCCGTGACCCAGATGTGGGGCGCCCGCGAACACCAGGCAGAGATCGCAGGGAGCATCGAGCCCGCGGGCTGCCTGGCCGGCCGCCTCCGAGAAGGCCTCCACGGCGTCGATGCCGTCCGATATGCCCACGGCGATCCGAACGGACATCGCTAGGCCACCGACGCGCTCTTCAACAGGTACTCGCGCACGAAGCCGTCCAGGTCGCCGTCGAGGACGCGCTGCGCATCGCCGGCCTCATGACCGGTGCGATGGTCCTTCACCCTCTGCGTGGGATGCAGGACGTAGCTTCGGATCTGCGAGCCCCAGGCCACGTCCTTCTGCTCCCCTCGTTCGGCAGCCAGCTCCTCGGCTCGCTTGCGCTCCTCGAGCTCGAGCAGCCGCGCCCGGAGCAGGCGCATCGCCGTGGCCTTGTTCTGCGCCTGCGAGCGCTCGTTCTGGCACTGGACGACGATGCCGGTGGGCACGTGTGTGATTCGCACCGCGGAGTCGGTCTTGTTGACGTGCTGTCCGCCGGCTCCCGAGGCCCGATACGTGTCGACCCTCAGGTCCTCCTCGTCAACCTCGACCTGGACCTCGTCGTCGACCAATGGCCCGACGTCGACCTCGGCGAAGCTCGTGTGGCGGCGGTGGGCGGCGTCGAAGGGCGACAGGCGCACGAGGCGGTGGACCCCGCGCTCGGCGGCGAACAGGCCGTAGGCGTTCTCACCCCGGACGATGAACGTCGCCGACTTCAGCCCCGCCTCGTCGCCGGGCGATGCCTCCTTCATCTCGGCATCGAAGCCTCGCCGCTCCGCCCAGCGCAGGTACATGCGGAGGAGCATCTCGGCCCAGTCCTGCGAATCCGTGCCGCCGGCGCCAGAGCGCACCGTGACCACGGCGTCGCCCGCGTCGTAACGGCCGCTGAACAGCCGCGCCTCCTCGAGCACCTCCAGCCGGCTGCTCGATGGACCCGAGCTGCCCATCGAGCTCGTCGGCGAGCTCGGGGTCCTCAGCCGACAGCTCGGCGAGCTCCTCGAGGTCGGCGACGTCCGATTCGAGCGAGCGAAACGTGTCCAGGCGCCGCTTCGCGGCGGCGTGCGCAGCCGAGGTGCGAGCCGCCAGCTCCGAGTCCTCCCAAAAGCCCGGGCGCTGCATCTCGGCCTCGAGCCGCTCTATCTCGGCCTCGAGCCTTGCGGGGTCAAAGGTAGTCCGCGAGCAGCGTCAGGCCCTCGCGGACCTCGGCGAGCCGCGCGGACACGCTCTCTCTGGAGACGGCCTCGGCCATTCGGCTAGAGCTTAGAGGCCTCGGCCGGCGCTCAAGCGCCGTGGCACTTCTTGTACTTCTTGCCGGAGCCGCACCAGCATGGGTCGTTGCGACCGATCTTCTCGCGGTCGGCCTTGACCACGGTGGTCGGGTTCTCGCCCGGCGGCCGGCCATCATCGCCTTGGTCCGCCGCGGCCAGCGGCACCGCGCCGACCGCGGCGGTCTCCCGCCGCCGCGCCCGCGGCCTCCTGGATCGCCGAGGGCTGATCCGGCCCGCCACCCGCGTAGGAGAACTCGTCCGGCTCGGCCTCGGGCGCCGGCTCGAAGTCGGCCGGCTCGACGTTCACCTCCACGTGGTAGATGATCCGCGCGAACTCCTCCCAGATCGAGTTCATCAGCTCGTGGAACATCGTGAAGCCCTCGTTCTTGTAGGCGACCAGCGGGTCGATCTGGGCGAAGCCCGCGAAGGTGGATGCCCTCGCGCAGGTAGTCCATCTCGTAGAGGTGCTCGCGCCACCGGTTGTCGATGATCTGGAGCAGGATCTGGCGCTCCAGATAGCGCATCAGCTCCTCGCCCAGCTCCTCCTCGCGGCGCTCGTAGGCGCCCAGCGCGTCGTCGGTGAGGATCCGCGTGATCTCCTCCCGATCCGAGGTCCGCAGCTCCTCCGATCCGAGGTCGACCCCCAAGGGCCAGAGCTGGGCGGCCTGGGTCGCCAGGCCGGCGAGGTCCCAGTCCTCGAACACCTCGCCCGCCGTGTACTCCTCCACCAGCCGCTAGACGACCTCGCCGATCTCGGTCCGTGAGACCTCCGACATGTCGCGTCCCTCGAGGATCTCGCGCCGGTACTTGTAGATCACGCGGCGCTGCTCGTTCATCACGTCGTCGTACTCGAGCACGCGCTTGCGGATCAGGAAGTTCTGCTGCTCGACCTTCTTCTGGGCGTTCTCGACCGTGCGGCTGAGCATCTTCGCCTCGAGCGGGTACTCCTCGCCGTGCTCGTCGACGGGCCCGAGCCGGTCGAGGATCTTGTAGATGCGGTCGCCGGCGAACAGCCGGATCAGCTCGTCCTCCGCCGAGAGGAAGAACCGCGACTCGCCGGGGTCGCCCTGGCGCCCGGAGCGGCCGCGCAGCTGGTTGTCGATTCGCCTCGACTCGTGGCGCTCCGTGCCACAGATGAACAGGCCCCCGAGCTCGATCACCCGCTGGCCCTCCTCGGCGCAGGTCTGCTGGAAGCGCGGGAGGATCTCGGCCAGCTCCTGCTCGTGGCTCTCGTCCTCGGGCGTGACGCCGAGCTTGCGAAGCTCCGCCTTGGCGAGCTGCTCGGGGTCGCCACCGAGCTTGATGTCGACGCCGCGCCCGGCCATGTTGGTGGCGATCGTCACCGCCCCGATCCGGCCCGCCTGGGCGATCGTCTCGCCCTCGCGCTGGGCGTGCTCGGGCTTCGCGTTCAGGACCACGTGCTCGATGCCCTGGCGGGTCAGCTCGTCGGAGAGCATCTCCGAGACCTCGACCGAGATCGTCCCGACCAGGATCGGCTGGCCCTGCTCGTGGCGCTCGGTGATCTCCCCGGCGACCGCCTTCCACTTGCCGTTCTTGGTCTTGTAGATCTGGTCGTTGTGGTCGTCGCGGACCATCGGCACGTTGGTCGGGATGTCGACCACGGGCATCTCGTAGATCTTCATGAACTCCTGCGCCTCGGTCAGCGCCGTGCCGGTCATCCCGGAGAGCTTGTCGTAGAGGCGGAAGTAGTTCTGGAGCGTGATCGTGGCCAGGGTCTGGTTCTCCTCGCGGATCGACACGCCCTCCTTGGCCTCGATCGCCTGGTGAAGCCCCTCCGACCAGCGCCGCCCCTCGAGGATCCGGCCCGTGAACTCGTCGACGATCTTCACCTCGCCGTCGATCACCGCGTAGTCGTCGTCGCGGTGGAAGAGCGACTCGGCCTTCAGCGACTGGATCAGGTGGTTGACCAGCGTCCCGTGCTCTGAGACGTAGAGGTTGTCCACGCCCAGGAACCGCTCCGCCTTCGCCACCCCGGGCTCCGTCGGGGCGACGGTCTTGTGCTTCTCGTCGTACTCGTAGTCGTAGTCGACGTTGCTGGTGTCGCGGTCCTCGCCGAGCGACTTCAGCTTCTCCTTCGCCGGCACGCCCGACCAGCTGCTTCGCGAGGCGGGCGAAGGTGTAGTAGAGGTCGGCCGCGGCCTCGGGCGCGCCCGAGATGATCAGCGGCGTCCGCGCCTCGTCGATGAGGATGTTGTCCACCTCGTCGACGATCGCGTAGGCGTGCTCGCGCTGGACGCAGTGCTCGAGCGCGCCGCCATGTTGTCGCGCAGGTAGTCGAAGCCGAACTCGGAGTTGGTCCCGTAGACGACGTCGCAGGCGTATGCGCGCTGGCGCTCGTCGGGGTCGTGGCCGCGACTGGATCACGCCGACGCTGACCCCGAGCGCGTCGTAGATCGGGCCCATCCACTCGGCGTCGCGGCGGGCCAGGTAGTCGTTGACGGTGACCAGGTGGACCGGGGTCGCCGCGCGAGCGAGTTCAAGAAGACCGCCAGGGTCGCGGTCAGCGTCTTGCCCTCGCCGGTCTTCATCTCGGCGATCGAGCCGTCGTGCAGCACCATGCCGCCGATCAGCTGGACGTCGAAGTGGCGCTGGCCCGAGTGGTCCGCCTCGCCGCCTCGCGGCAGAGCGCGAAGGCCTCGGGGAGCAGGTCGTCGAGCGCCTCGCCGTCGCGGGCCCGCTCCCGGAGCTGGTCGGCCTCGCAGCGGATCTCCGCGTCCTCGAGCAGCTCCATCTCGGGCTCGATCCGGTTGATCGCGGCGACCCGCCGCTCGTACTCCTTGAACTGGCGCCCCTCGCCCAGGCGCAGGGCGCGATCTATCAGTCCCTTGGCCACAGGCTCTCAGGGTAGCGGCCTCGTCGACGAACCTAGTCCGCGCTGCCGGGCATCGGCCCGTCGCCGCCCTACGGCTCAGCGACGGCGGGCGTCAGGCCTCGCGGCCGCGGAGCCGCGCCATCAGGCGACGGGTCTCGCTGCGCTTGCGCCGCTTGTCCCGGTGGCGCTTGACCTGGCGGCGCAGGTCCTCGGCGATCGCGTGGATCGAGTGGATCATCTCCGGGGAGGCCTCGCGCGCGCGCAGCGTGACGCGCTTCAGGTGCAGCGTCGCCTCGGCCACCTGGCTGTCGGCGATCGAGGGGTTTCGCTCCTCGCTCAGCTCGACCTCGAGCACGGCGAGGTCCGAGATCTGCCTGCCGATCCGCGCGAAGCGCTTCTCGACGTGACCGACGTAGCTCCTCGGTCACCTCCGTGTTCCGTCCCCTGACCTCGATCCGCATGCTCCTCCTCTCGTCGTGCCCTAGAGGCATGCTCGTGCCGCTTGCCGTGAATAGGGTCGCGCGTCTCGGTGTCGAAAAGCAAGCCCTGCTCGCCGGCTTCCGGCCGCGGCGCTAGGAGCGGGCGAAGGTCAGCGCCACGACGTGGCCGCAGCCGGCTGACCGCAGGGCCCGCGCGCAGGCGCCCAGCGTCGCCCCGGTGGTCACCACGTCGTCGACGAGGATCGCAGCCGCGGGCGACGGGGCCCGATGCCCGAACGCGCGGCGGGAAGGCGAGCCGCTTCGCGCGCGGTCGCCCGACCTGGCGCCTGCCCTGCGAGCGGCGCAGGCAGCGGCGAGACGCCCAGCCCGGTATGCGTCGCGAGCGCCGCGGCGATCGCCTCCGCAGGGTCGAAGCCGCGCCATCGCCGGCGCCACGGAGCCGGCGGAACAGGGACGATCGCGCCGCGCGAGCAGCTCGGCCGGCGCCTGCGCGGCGATCGCCGCGGCCGCCCGCTGCGCGAGCGCCAGCCGTGCGCCGAACTTGAGCGCCAGGACCAGGTCCCGCGCGGCCCCGTGTACGGAGCGGCCGACCAGCGCAGTCCAGCCCGGGGACCGTTGCCGACCGGCGCGCAGGTCGCCGAGCCGCGACTCGCAGCGCTCACAGAGGTGGGTCGGGCCGAGCATCCCTCGCCGCACAGCGGCACAGCGCGGCGGCGCGACGAGGGCGAGGAGCTCGGCGAGCATGCTCCCATCCTGCGCTCACGGGTTGGACCAGTGACGCGCGAGGCGCCTCGGATCTCACAACGGGGTCAGTCGTCCTCGAACACCGCCCGCTCCACGGCCGCAAGGTCGGCCTCGCAGCCGATCACCGACGGCGCCTTGCCGAGGGCCGTGTCGGGGTCCTTCAGTCCGTGGCCGGTGAGCACGCAGACGACCGATGCGGGCGGGGCCCCGCCATCCGGCGCCGGCAGCCCGTGAGCGAGGATCCCGGCCACCGAGGCGGCCGAGGCCGGCTCGCAGAAGACCCCCTCGCGCGATGCCAGCAGGTGGTAGGCGTCGAGGATCTGCTGGTCGGAGACGGCGGAGATCCGGCCGCGCGAGCCGGTGACGGCATCCATCGCCTCCTCCCATCGCGCGGGGTTGCCGATCCTGATCGCCGAGGCGATCGTCTCCGGCTTGGCGACCGGCGCGCCCGTGGACGAGCGGCGCGGCGCCCTCGGCCTGGAACCCGTAGAGGACCGGCGCCGCCTCGTACTCCTGGAAGCCGCGCCACCAGGCGGTGATGTTGCCCGCGTTCCCGACCGGGATCGCCAGCGCGTCCGGGGGTCCGCCGAGCTCGTCGCAGACCTCGAACGCCGCCGTCTTCTGGCCCTCGATCCGGTAGGGGTTGACCGAGTTGACGAGCTCGACCGGGTGCCGCTCGGCGAGCTCGCGGACGATCTCGAGCGCCTGATCGAAGTTCCCACGTAGGGCGATCACCCGGGCCCCGTGCATGAGCGCCTGGGCGAGCTTGCCGATCGCGATCTTGCCCTCCGGGACGATCACCGCACCCCGGAGCCCGGCCCGCGCCGCGTAGGCGGCGCAGCTCGCGGCCGTGTTCCCGGTGGAGGCGCAGATGATCGCCTCGGCGCCCGCCGCCTTGGCCCGCGAGACGGCGACCGTCATCCCCCGGTCCTTGAAGCTCCCGGTGGGGTTGACGCCCTCGAGCTTCAGGTAGACGCTCGCCTCGACCCGATCGGAGATCACGGGCGCCTCGACCAGCGGCGTCGAGCCCTCGTTCATGCTGACAACCGGATCATCGGGCTCGAGCGGCAGCCGCTCCCTGTACCTCTCGATCAGCGGCTGGGGCAGCAGCCCTAAGCCCGCCGCCCCCGGAGTCGGGAGCAGGTGGCAAAAGCCCGAGCCGAAGGCCGAGGGCAAGGCATTCGGGCGGGAGACGAGGAGGCGGCGGAGTTATTCTAAACGAACTCCTCCTCGATCACCCGGATCGCGCGCGGCTGGGCGCGCAGGAAATCGAGCGTCGCGATCTCCTCGAGCGCGTCGAAGAAGCGCGTCTCGGGGCCCTCGTGCATGACCATCACCAGGCGCGCGTCGTCGCCCAGCCCGCGCTGGACGACGCTGCGCACCGAGACCTCGTTGCGCCCCAGCACGTCGGCGATCCGCGCCAGGACGCCGGGGCGGTCGGCGACCTCGAGGTGGAGGTAGAAGGAGGAGCTGATGTCGCTGGACGATCTCGAGCGATTCGCGGGCGGCGTGCACCGGGGCACTCCCGGAGAGGATCGAGACGACGTCGCCGAGCACCGCCGAAGCCGTCTCGACCCCGCCGGCGCCCGGGCCCGACATGGTGATCTCGGTGATCGTCGGCGCCTCGACCATGACCGCGTTGAACGGCCCCTCGACAGGGGCCAGTGGGTGATGGGGATACAGGAAGCAGGGAAACACGCGGACGCTGAGCCCGCCGTCGCGGCGCTCGGCGACCCCCAGCAGCTTCAGCGACAGGCCGAGCTCCTTCGCGTAGGCGATGTCGTCCGGCTGGATCTCGGTGATCCCCTGATAGGAGACGTCGGCGAGCGCGACGGGGGCGCCGAACGCAAGCCGAGCCAGGATCGCCATCTTCGCCGCGGCGTCGGCCCCGTCGACGTCCTCTGTGGGATCGGCCTCCGCATAGCCCAGCTCCTGGGCGCGGCTCAGGGCGTCCGCATAGGAGGCGCCGGTGCTCGTCATCTCCGAGAGGATGAAGTTCGTCGTCCCGTTGACGATTCCGAAGACCTTGGCGATCTCGGTCGCCGCGAGGCTCTCCTGGATCACCCGGATCACCGGCACCACCCCCGCCACCGCGGCCTCGAACCGAAGCTGGACCCCGGCCTCGCGCGGCGGCTTCGAAGAGCTCGTCTCCGTACTGGGCGATCAGCTGCTTGTTGGCGCTCACGACGTGTCGTCCCGCCCGCAGCGCCCGCAGCACGTAGTCGCGCGCCGGGTCGGTGCCGCCGATCAGCTCGACGACGATCTCGGAGTCCTCCAGGATGCGTTCGAAGTCACCCTCGGTTCGCCGCAGCGTCCCGGCGATCTCCGGCCGCCGCCCCGCGGCGGCCGCGATCGCGTCGGCCCGCTCGCCGACCAGGTCGCTGAAAGGCGCCCCCCACGGTGCCCCAGCCCGAGGAGTCCGATCCGGGCGGGCTCGGCCACCTATTGGACGTCCCGCGCCACCAGGTCGTCCCACGTCTCTCGACGCACGACCAGCCGGGCGTCTCCGTCCCGGCAGAGGACGACCGGGGGGCGCGGCACGCCGTTGTAGTTGCTGGCCATCGCGTAGCCATAGGCGCCCGTCGCCGGGGTGACCAGCACGTCGCCGGGGCGCGGATCGGCGAGCAGCGCGTCGGTGATCAGGATGTCCCCCGACTCGCAATGCATGCCGGCGACCGTCGCCAGCGTCTCGGCGGCCGCCGCCGGCGCGGTTGGCCACGATCGCCTCGTAGCGGGAGCCGTAGAGCATCGGTCGCAGGTTGTCGGACATCCCGCCATCGACGGACAGGTACGTGCGCACCCCGGGATCTCCTTCACGGTGCCGATCTCGTAGGCGGTCACGCCGGCGTTGCCGACCAGCGAGCGGCCGGGCTCGATCAGGATCCGCGGCACCGGGTCGAAGACGCGCTGTACCCCCCGGACCTTGACGTCCACGTACGAGTCGATCGACGGCGGAGCGTCGGCCGACGTGTAGGCGATCCCCAAGCCCCCACCGACGTTGAGGATCCGGCACTCCCAGCCACCGTCGACGAGCGCGGCGAGCGCCTCGATCGCTGCGGCGTAGGGCTCGAGCTCGAAGATCTGGGAGCCGATGTGCGCGTGCAGCCCGACCAGGCGAAGGTTCCGCGACCCGAGCACCTCGGCGATCGCGCGCGCGGCCAGGCCGTCCTCGAGGCCGAAGCCGAACTTCGAGTCCAGTCCGCCGGTCTGGACGTAGGAGTGGGTGGACGGGCAGGATCCCCGGCGTGACTCGGATCAGGACGTCCTGCGGTTGGTCGAGCAGCCGTCGAGGCGCCGGATCTCGGCGAACGAGTCGACGATCACGTGCCCCACCCCGGCCTTCACCGCGTAAGTGAGCTCGGCCTCGGTCTTGTTGTTCCCATGAAGGTAGATCCGAGCCGGGTCGAAGCCCGCCCCGAGCGCCATGTGCAGCTCGCCTCCCGAGGCGACGTCCACCGAAAGCCCCTGCTCCGCGAACAGGCGATAGATCGCCGTGATCGGAGCGGCCTTGCTCGCGTAGAGGACCTCGAATTCATCCGTGCGCGCCTCGAAGGCCTCCACGTAGGCGCGGACCCTGGCGCGGATGTCGTCCTCGGCGTAGATGTAGGTCGGGGTCCCGAACTCCGCCACCAGGTCGACCACGTCGCACCCCCCGACCACCAGGTGATCCCGCTCGTTTACGCGGCTTCCCGCCGGATAGACCGGCGAGCCCTCGACGATCGACCTCTCGCTGGTGGCGCTCATCGGACCATTATTCCGGCGCGTCGAGGTGTTCGCCGGACGACTCGGCTCGTCCGGACGGGCAACGAGGCCCCTCATCGCCACGCGGTAGCGTGCGACTGATGGCTCGGACCATCGCACCGCCCAGCCGGACCGGCGTTCACGCGGGTCGCCCCTACATGCTGTGGCTCCCACAATCGGCGCCTCCGTGGCCCGGAATGGTGATCGTGCACGGGGCGGGCTCGCGCAAGGAGAACCATGGTGACTTCGCCCGGGCGTGCGCGGCCAGCGGCTGGGCGGCGATCGCCTTCGACCAGCGGGGGCACGGCGCCTCAGAGGACGGAATGAGCCCGGCGGCTCTCGGGGACGTCGGCAGGATGGTGGGCTTCCTCGGCGACATCGACGGCGTGGATCGGAGCGAGGGTGTGTGTCAGGGGCTCGAGCCTGGGCGGCTTCATGGCGATCGAGGCCGCCGCCACGCAGGAGCCGATCGCCGGCGCGATCGCCATCTGCCCCGCCGGCGCCGACCATCTGGCCCGTGGGCTGCGCGCCGACCGTCTCGAGATGAGGATCGACCCGGGGGGCAAGGAATCGCTCGAGGCGTGGCTCGCGGAGCACGACCTGCGCGAGGCGGTCGAGCTGATGGGCCGCAAGCCGCTTCTCCTGATCCACGCCCGCGGCGACGATCAGATCCCGTCCGAGCGCTCGCAGGAGCTATACGCGCGGGCTGCCGAGCCGCGCAAGCTGATCCTGTTGCCGGGCGGCCACCACCGCTCGGCGCAACATGACGCCGAGCTCCACGGGATCGCCCTGCGGTGGCTGGGAGCGAAACCTGGGCTAGCGCGCGGAACACGTGGCGGGCGCCTGCGGCGCCCTTACACGCCTGTTTCGGAGCTAAAGCTCCTCAAAGCCTCCTTAGGCAAACAGGGAGACGACGAACATCACGCCCGCCCCCGCGAGCGTCACCGGAAGGGCCTTTCGAATCGGAAGGTCGTGGGCGGCCGGGAGCAGGTTGGTGGCCGCCGCGTAGACGAACAGCCCCGAGAAGAACCCGAGGGCCACCGGGAAGACGGCCTCCGGCACCGGGATCACCAGCACGGTGAGGGCGCCGCAGACCGGGGCCAGGGCATCCGCGAGCAGGAAGCGCCACGAGCGCTTCGCGGGATGTCCGTGTGCCGTGAGGTACGAGACCGTGCTCATCCCGTCCGAGAAGTCATGTCCGATGACGGCGGCGGCCACAAGCAGCCCCACGGCCGAGTCGATCTTGAACCCGAGGCCGATCGCCAGGCCGTCGAAGAAGCTGTGCACGACGAAGCCGCTTGCTCCTGCCAGGCCGGCGGGATCGGGTCCCTCCGTGGCTCCGTGACGGTGGACGAAGCGCTCCGCGCCGTAGAAGATGAGGTACCCGGCGAGCATGGCGGCGATGGGCAGTCGCAGTCGAGAGCCCCAGCTCGTCCGCCCGCTCCACCGCCTCGGGAAGCAGGTCCAGAAGCGCCGCCCCGAGCACGATTCCTCCCGCCAGCGCCATCAGGATCTCGATCCGTCCGGGCCATCGGATGGCGGCATAACCACCGGCCATCGTCGACACAAAGGTGGCCATCGCCGCGAGCGGAGCGAGGATGCTCACGCTGCCTCTCCCTTCGTGCAGGCGGCGCAGCGACCGCTCATCACCAGGCGATGGCTGCGGATCTCATACCCGGTGCGGCGCTGGACGGCGGGGAGCACGTCGCTGACCAGGCCGCAGGGAACCGGGGTGACCGAGCCACACGTCTCGCACCGGATGTGCTCGTGATGCTCCCCCGCCGGCTCGTAGCGCGTCTTGCCGTCATCGAGCTCTACGCGCTCGACGGCTCCCTCCCGCTCCAGGTGGGCGAGAGCGCGGAAGACGGACGAGAAGTCCGCCTTCAGCCCCCGCTCGCCCAGGCCGCTCGTCAGCTCATCGATGGACCACCCGTGTCGAGAGTGCTCGGTGAGGAGCTCGACGATCGCCGGCCGGATGTGGCTTGGACGCGCGATCCGGCGATCATAGCCATTACGCAAGCGGCTTGCGAAACCCTGGAGCAGCTCGCCCGCCCCAGACCACGATGCGGTAGGTCATGTCGCCGAGATCGAGAGCGGACCGCGCGCCGGAAGTGCGCGGCGCGGGTGGCTTGCCGGAATGGAGGTGAGGCCCGGGGACGCTGACTACGGGAGGTAGCCCATCGGGTCGACGACCTGGCCGTTCACCCGGACCTCGAAGTGGAGGTGCGGTCCGAAGCACAGGCCGGTGCAGCCGCTGATCCCGATCACCTGGCCCTGGCTGACGTGCTCGCCCACCGAGACCGAGATCGTCGTCTGGTGCGCGTAGCAGCTGGAGAGCCCGCCGCCGTGGTCGACGCACGTGTAGTTCCCGTAGCCACTCGAGGGCCCGGCGATCGCGACCGTGCCGTCGGCGACGGCCTGGATCGGCGTGCCCGAGGGGACGCCGATGTCGATGCCCGGATGGCAGGACTCCCAAGCGCGCGGCTCGCAGAACGGGGAGGTGATCGGACCGCTGACGGGCCAGATGAAGCCCGATGAGCTCTCGCCCTGTACCGGGCCGACCGGAACCGATCCCGACGTCGAGCTCTCGGCCGGCGCCGCCTCGGCGGCCTGAGCCGCCTGCAGCTGTGCCTGGATCTGCCCCTGGATGTCGCTGACGTCGCCCTCGAGGCGCTGGTGGGTCTCCTGCACCCGCGACAGCAGCTGCTGATCACGCGTTCGTGCGGTCGCCAGCTCGCCCTGGCGCGCCTCGAGCTGGGCCTCGATGCGCTCGAGCTCGGCCTGCTTGGCGGCGATCTCGTCGCGGGCCGCGCGGACGCGATGCACGGTGTCCTGGGCCTGGTTTCGCAGGCCGCGGACCCGCTCGGCGATCGACGCGTCCTGGGATTGGACCCGTCGCAGGTACTCGTAGCGATTCAGCAGGTCGTCGAATCCCTTCGCGTCGAGGATCACCGTCAGGGCATCCGGCTCGTTGGACTCGTAGATGGCCACGAGGCGCTTGCGAAGAACGTTCAGCGCGCGCCGCAGGCGCGCCCGCAGGATCACGAGCTGTCGCTTGGCCTGCTTCAGCTCGGCCTTCGTCTTGGCGAGCTGGGCCTGGACGATCGCCTGGCGGTTCCGCAGCGCCGCCACCTCGCCGCGGAGCTGGTCCAGCTCGTCGCCGTAGCGCTGGATGGTGCTCGACAGCACGCCCTCGCGGGCCTCCGCGTGGTCGAGCTGTGACCTTCTTGTCGTCGAGCTTCGACTGGAGGTCCTGCGCGGGGGCCCCGCCGGCGATCGACCAGCCGGCGACGACCGCGGCTGCCGCGGCCAGCGCGAGCAGCATCAAGCGACGGTGGGCGATCGGTCGACTGTTACGCATATCCATGTCTCGCTCGGGTGCCTACGGGGTTAGCTGTCGGGCTCGCGCTGCGGATGCGCTTGGTCCGGTGGCCCCATGCGGCCGCAGACCTTTCGCCCCGGGGAAAGTTGGTTCCCCCGCTCCACCCGGCCCAGGTCCGGATGGACTCGGCACGACGTGCGCGGCACCCTAGCAGTCTCTGGGTCGTTTACGAGCAGTCGTTAACACACGTTATGCCTGCTGCAAGCGACTTTTCAGCAGTTTGTACAACGTTGTCACCGCGCCGGCCACCATCCCTGGTGTCTCGGGTCCAAACGCGGGAGGGTGCCGGGCCCGCGGGCTGCCGCTAGGTCCGACGCGAGCGCGTCTGGATCTGGAGGAGGGCGTCGTCGTCGGCCTCCTCCTCCATCTGCAGGGTGGTGTGCTCGATCCCGTAGCGGTCGCGAAGCACGAACTCCACCTCGCGCCGCGCCTGATCGCGATCCGCACCCCGCGCGACCACGACGTGGGCGGCCAACGCCTCGAACCCGGGGGTCACCGTCCAGACGTGGAGCTCGTGGACCTCCCGGACCCCGGGGACGGACCCCACGGCGCGGGCGACGGCGCTCACGTCGACGCCCGGAGGCGCCGCCTCCATCAAGACGTCGAGAGGCTCCCGGATCAGCCGGAACGACGAGGCCAGGATCAGTCCCGCGATCGCGATGCTCGCAAGCGGATCGATCGGTCGCCAGCCCGTGGCGAGGATGACCGCCCCCGAGACGACGACCGCGAGCGACCCCAATGCGTCCGCGGCCGAGTGACGCAGCACCGCCTCCAGGTTCAGGTCCTCCCGACGCCCGCGCGCCAGGACCCAGGTGGCGGTGGCGTTGCCCACCAGGCCGACGACCCCGAGCGCCAAGACCCCAGCCCCCTCGACGCCGGGTGGATCCCCGAGCCGGTTGATGGCGGCGACGACGACCAGGACCGCGATCGCGACCAGGGTGATGCCGTTGGCAAGCGCTGCGATCACCTCGGTTCGGTGGTAGCCGAACGTTCGCCTCGGCCCGCCGGCTCGAGCGGCCAGCGCGGCGGCGAGCATGGCGAGCACGATCGCTCCCACGTCGGAGAGCACATGGCCGGCGTCGGCAAGAAGCGCGAGCGAACCGGTGAGCAGGCCTCCGACGAGTGCGGCCACCAGCATCACCAGGTTGATCGCCAGCGCGATGGCCATCCGCCGCCGGTTCTGATGCCGGCGATCCGTCAGCTGATCGACGCCCGACGGCAGGTGCCCGACCGGCTCCTCGGAGTGGTGGTGGAGCGGGGACATGCCCCGAGCTTAGGCGGTGCGCGCGACCTCTGGAATGGATCTCACCCGCGGGCGGGGCGGGCTAACTGCCGACCCTGATCCGGTTCACGCAGTTGACGACCGGGTGCCACGGGAGCGGGTCCTCGGCGCCCGCGTCGATCGGGACGTTGGTCACCGCCACCCACCACGTGCGCGGCGTGTAGCGCTGGCGCCCGGTGGGCTTGATCGGCGCCGAGTGCGAGATCAGGAGGTTGATGAACCCGGTGACCGCCCCCCCTGACAGGGCCGTAAAACCGCGGGGGCAGGTGAGGCCGATGAAGTCGCCGTGATTCTTGCGGGTCATGATCGCGCGGCTGGAGATCCGGGTCTTGACGACCTGTCGCCGGGATCGCGCCTTCGGAGCCAGCTTCGCCAAGTCGGCCGCCGCCGCCTCGCCCTGGATGGCCGGCCGGGAGGCGACCTTGACGGGCTTGGCCCCGGGCTGCGGACGGGCGGCACCCGAGCCGGTGGCCCCGGCCGCGGCCAGGTACCCGCCGAGCGCGCCCCCGGCCAGCACGACCACGCAGAGGATCAGCCAGCGTCGGGAGGGCATCCGTTCCCCTTGGGGGTCGTCACGGTTGACATCGGAGACTCGGGCACGGAGGGCGCCATCCCTACTGCCCGTCCGATGGGCTCGGTTGCTCTGCCGGAGCCTCGGCGTCGCTCCCCGAGTCGGATGCGGCCTGGTCGGGCGGCGTCTCGGGCTCGGTGGCGGGGTCGGGCTGCTCGGCGTCGGGGGGTGGGTCGGTGGCCGGCGGTGGATCGGTGGGAGCGGGAGCCGGGTCCCCGCTACCCGGGTCGTCGATCGGGTCGGGCGGATCGGCGGGAGGGAGGTCGCCGTCGCCGGGCTGGGTGGCGTCGGGCGGCGGGTCGACGACGGGGGGTGGGTCGACGGGGGCCGGCGCCGGGTCGCCGGCGTCGGGATCGTCTATCGGGTCGGGCTGCGTGGCGTCGGGCGGCGGGTCGACAACGGGGGGTGGGTCGACGGGGGCCGGCGCCGGGTCACCGGCTTTGGGATCGTCGGTCAGATCGGGCTGGGCGGCGCTCGCCGCGGGATCCGATCTCGCCGACAGGTAGGCCGGAACCGCGGAGCCCTTGGCGAGGTTGACGCTGTCTCCGGGGGTCAGGGAGCCGGGCGAACCGGCTGGGTTCGCGGGCCCCTCGTCACGCGGGCCAGGCCCACCGTTGCCGCCATTACGCGGACCGCCGCCTGATCCGGGTCCGCTTCCGTCAGGCGAGCGGGGGCTTCGGATTCGCGGAAGAGCTTCCGCCGAGGCCAGGAGCCGGGGCCGAGCCCACGGCGAGTCCCGAAAGCGGACCGGTGCCCAGCAACGTGCTGGGCGGGATCGTCGAACCGGCTGCGCCGGCGGAGGCCGTCGAGGGTGTCGAAGCGACGCTGGGACTGCCGCCCTCCTGGATCGTGAGTGACCCGGGGCGGGACGGGAGGATGGTGGACGTTGCGCCCGGAAGCTGCGTTTGGGACACGAGGGCGGTCATCGAGACGAAGGCGGCGATCGCGCTGGCGATCAGCGCACCGGAGATCCCGCCTCCGAAGAGGTATGGATGACGCGTTGGATTCAGATTGTGAAACGGGGTAAACATCCGTACATCCCGGTCCCGTTCGGGTCAGCGGAGCACGAAAGTGCTCGGTTGAGATATCGGCCCCGAAGGCGCCCAGCTTTAGCGCTCGCAGACGGAAAGACGAGCCGGGCTCAAGCCCCGACCCGGATCAGGCCGGGCTTGCCTCGCGCGGCGCGGAATGCGCGGCGCCGTTCGCGGACTCCGGCACCGACTTCTGCTCGCCGGCTGCCCGGGTCCCATTGCTGGAAGCGCCTGCCTGGATCGCGTCCGCAGCGACCTTCGCACCGTTGGCCAGCCGCTCGCGATACTCGGCCGCCTGCATCCGCGAGATGACCAGGCGCTGGATCTCGGCCGTGCCCTCGAACAGCTGGTAGATCTTGGCGTCACGGAACCACTTCTCGAGCGGGCAGTCGCGGCTCTGAGCGAGGGGCCCGACCAGGTCCATGCAGGTGCGCGTCGCCCACATGGCGACGTCCCCGCCCTTCAGCTTCGACATCGAGCCCTGTCCGCCGGTCATCGGGACGCCGTGGCGCCCCATCCAGGCAGCGCGCTGGACGAGGAGCCTGCCCGCCTCGATCTCGGTGGCGACGTCGGCCAGGCGTTGCTGGACGCCCTGCTGCTGCAGCGGGGGGCGTCCCGCGGTCGAGCTCTCGTCGAGGTAGTCGCCAAGCGGGTCGGAGGCGGCGCCGTTGTCGAGGTGGGCGAGGGTCCACTCGTATGCCGCCTGGGCGATGCCCAGCGCGGATGCGCCAACGATCGGTCGCGTGAGCTCGAAGGTGGCAAGGGCGTTGGAGGCCCTTCCGGTGGATTCCCCGGAGCGCGCACGCTCGAGCTTTCGCTCGAGCTTCTCCATCCCGCCCAGGAGGTTCTCCACGGGCACGCGGCAGTCCTCGAGGATCACCTCGGCCGTGTGGGAGGCGCGGATGCCCAGCTTCGACTCCTTCTTGCCCTGTCTCATGCCCGGCGACCCCTTCGGGACGACGAACGAGGCCTGGCCCCGGTGGCCGAGCTCGGGGTCGACCGTGGCGACGATCACGTGCACGTCGGCGATCCCGCCGTTGGTGATGAAGACCTTGGTTCCGTTGAGCACCCACTCGTCCCCGTCGAGCTTCGCGGTGGTGCGGAGGCTCTTGACGTCGGAGCCCGCCTGGGGCTCGGTGACCGCATAGGCGCCGAGCTTCATCTCCTCGTCCGTGCCGAAGCACTCGGGCACCCACCGGGCGATCTGCTCGGGCGTGCCCGAAGCGGCGAGGCCGGCGGCTGCGAGGGACGATCCCGAGATCGCCAGGGCGATGCCGGCGCAGCCCCAGTGGAGCTCCTCGGCATAGATCACGCCGAACTGACCATCGGGATCGCCGGCCAGCCGTTGGAGATGGTCGATTCCGTTGAGCCCGGCATCGCGAGCCGCCTTCAGGACCTCCCACGGGGTCGACTCATCGGCGTCGTGCCTCGCGGCAACCGGGCGAATCACCTCGCTGGAGAATCGGCGGCATCGTGCCCTGAACTCCCGCTGCTCGTCACTGACACCGAAATCCATTCTTGTGTGCCTCCCGTGATCTGTTCTGTGGTCGAGCGGGCCCTCGGTTGCGGCCGCGCGTTCCGATTGACTGGTCAGTCAACCAGGCGCCAAAGTGTACCGACGGGAAGGCGGAACGCGCCACACCCGACGGGAGGCGCCTATATGTTCAGCGCCGTGTGGCTGGATTGGAGACGCCGCCTCGCCGTGGTCGGCGGGGCGCTGGTCGTGCTCGGCGCGCTTGGCGCCGGCGTCTACCTGCTGGTCGACTCGCTGAGCGGTGGCGAGGAGGGGGGGCCTGCCCCGGCGCCGAAGGTGGTGATCCACGAGGAGCATCCTGAAGCGGCCCAGGACCTGGGATTTCCCGAGTTCGCGACCAAGAACACGACCCGCGTCGCCGGGGCCGACCCGATCGCCGCCGCCGCCGGGGTCGCGCTCTCCGTGTTCCCCTCGACCGGAGGCGTGGAGGGGCCGGCGGCGGTGACGCTGGTGGACGGCGCCGACTGGCCCTCTGGGATCGCCGCTGCGAGCCTGATGGCGCCGCCCGTCCAAGCGCCGATCCTGATCACCGACGCGGACTCCACCCCGAGCCTCACAGCCGACGCGCTGCGCGCTCTCGGCCCGAGCGGTTCCGCGATCACGGGCGATCATCAGATCTTCGCGATCGGCTCCGCCGCCGCTCCATCGGGTGCGCGTACCGAGCGGGTGAGCGGGGGCAACCCGGCCGAGCTCGCCGCCGCCGTCGACAAGCTGCGCGAGGACCTGAGCGGCGACCCGCCCCAGCACATCCTGCTCGACGAGCTCCGACAAGCCACAGTTCGCGATGCCCGCGGCCGCCTGGGCGGCCCGTTCCGGAGACCCCGTTCTGTTCGTGGAGAAGGAGTCGGTCCCCAAGCCCACGCTCGAAGCCCTTCGCCGACATGAGGGCGTGCCCGTTTACGCGCTGGGGCCACCCTCGGCGATCTCGGACGAGACCCTTACCGACGTCGCCAAGGTCGCCCCCGGCGTGAAGCGGATCGGGGACGAGGATCCGGTCGATGAACGCGATCGACTTCGCGCGCTACGTCGACGGAACCTTCGGCTGGAACATCAACGATCCCGGCCACGGCTTCGTGATCGCAAGCGAATCTCGTCCGCTGGACGCGCCGGCGGCGGCGGCGCTGTCGGCCAGCGGCGACTGGGGACCACTGCTCGCTCACCGACGATGCGGCAAACGTGCCCGCTCCGCTCCGCGGCTATCTGCTCGACGTCAAGCCGGGCTACGTGAGCGACCCGACGCGGGCCGTCTACAACCACGTCTGGCTGATCGGGGACGAAGAGGCGATCTCGGTCGGGTTCCAGGCCGAGGTCGACGATCTCGTAGAGGTCGCACAGGTAAGGTCCGGGACCGGCAGCAGCCTCACCGGGCCACCCGGCGCGCCGGAGCACAAGCCGCCGAAGCCGTCCAAGCCATGATCCCCGCCACGCGCACGAATCGATGAGCGAGGCCGAGAGGCCGGATCGCTTGGCCGGCGGCCACCGGATCACCGTGGAGGACATTCGGGCGCTCGCCGGGCCGTCGACGCCGCACTTCGCCCTGCAGATTCGCAACCGGATCCAGCGCCTGATCGAGGGCCTTCCCGAGGACGACCCTGCGCGGCTCGAGGGCGAGCGACAGATCGAGCGGCTGGGCGAGCTCGCCCGCCACTCGGGGGACCCACGCGGTGTGGGCCCCGGAACGCCGCCCGCCCATTGACGCCCGACGTCTCCATGGATCCATCAGGCGCGAGCGCCATCAGCAGGGCACGCGAGCTGCTCGCGGCTGGGCCAGCCGAGCGGGCGCGCGACCCGGCGGCCGCGGTGGCCGGCTACCTGGAGCTGCTCGACGGCGAGCTCGAATCGCCGGGCGCGGTGCAGGACCTGATGACCACCCGGTTCGTCCCGGCGATCTACGAGCGCTACTGGCGTCCGGCGCTGGCACGGATCGTCAAGGGGGTGACGGGCCCCGGGATGCCCGAGGAGATTCGGATCGCGCGGCTCTTGCTTGGACTCGGCCCGGGCGACCTGGTGCTCGACGTGGCCTGCGGCCCGGGCAACTTCTCGCGCGAGTTCGCGCGCGCCGTCGGAGCGGAGGGCCTGGTGGTGGGAATCGACGCGATCGCGGACGATGCTCGACCGCGGGGTCCACGAGCTGGAGACAGCCGACGTCGCCAACCTGGCGCTGGTCAGGGGGAACGCGGCCGAGCTTCCCTTCCGCGACGGCGCCTTCGACGCGGTCTGCTGCTTCGCAGCGCTGCACCTGTTCGAGGAGCCACTCACCGCCCTCGACGAGATGCGGCGGGTCCTGGGCCCCGGCGGGCGGATCGCCCTGATGACCTCCGTCCGCCGCCAGCTGAGCCTGCCGCCGTTCAAGCCCCTGCTCGAACGGGCAAGTGGGATGCGGCTCTTCGAGTCCGACGAGGTCGTCGACGCGCTCCGGGCCCGTGGCTTTGAGAACGTCCGCCAGCGACTCGCCGGGATGGTGCAGTTCGTGGGCGGGAGAGTGGCTTAGCCCGCCGACGCGGGGCCGAATTCCTCGACGATCCGGCGCTGGTACTCGGCGATCTCCTCGGGTGGGATGAAGTAGGTGGGCGGGGTCAGGAAGACACCATCGGCGCGCTCGGCGACCTTCCTCACCCGGTCGCGCACCTTGTCCGGGGGTCCCGCTGCGCAGTAGGCGTCCACCATCTCGTCGGGAACGTGCGATGGCATCGCGGCGAAGTCCCCGGACCTGAACGCGTCGCCCACGGCGGCGGCGGCGTCGCCGAAGCCGTGCATCTCCCACAGCGGCGCATAGGTGCGAACGGTGGCGTAGAAGCAGATCGTTCGCCGCGCGGCCTCGTACGCCGCCTCCTCGTCGTCGGAGATCGCGCAGCTCACCGTCGGCACGAAGTCGAAGCGGGCGCGGTCCCGACCCGACCGGTCCAGCCCGAGCTCGAAGTTCGCGATCAGCACCTCGTCGAGCCACCGCAGCGAGCAGATCGGGTGGCCGATCAGCCCGTCGGCGACGTCGCCGGCCATTCGCGCCATCCCCTTCTGAACCGCGGCCGCGTAGATCGGCACCGCCTCCCGGGCGGGAGGGTGGGGACGGACCCAGCCCTTGATGTCGAGGTCGTGGTATTCGCCCGCGTACCGGATCGGCTCGCCGGCATGCGCCTTCTGCATGATCAGCCGCACCGCCTCGATCGTCTCCCGCAGGTGGGGCGCCGGTCGGCCGTAGTCCACCCCGTGCCAGGTCTCGTTGAGGCGCTTGACCCCGGCGCCGAGCCCCAGCCGGAAGCGCCCCCCGGACATCTCGTCGAGATCGAGCGCCGTGATCGCGAGGATGAACGGGCTGCGGGTGAACGCCCAGGCGATCCCGGTGCCCACCCCGATCCGCTCGGTCGCGGCGGAGATCCACGCCGCCTGGGTCACGGAGCTTCGAAACAGCTCCGGCGCCCACACGCAGTCCATCCCGGCCTCCTCGCAGTCGCGAGCCTGGGATGCGAGCTCCGCCGCGGTATCGGCGATCGCCGCGATCGAGATGCGATCGAGGGCGCTCACGCCGGCGGCGAGATCAGCCGGCGCAGGCGGTCAGCCCGTACTGCTTGGCCAGCTTGTTCGTCTCCGCGAATGGATTGTCCTGCCCGCCGCGGTGATCAGGCTCGGGTCTGCCTTCAGCTTGTCCAATGCCTGCTGCGCGGCGCTGTGATCGCGTTGACCTGGTCCTCGTCACCGCTCGGCGCCGGCAAAGCCTCGAGACCGGAGATCTCGAACTGGATCGTGGGGATGGCGGTCTTCGTCGCGAACTCGTTCCACCTCGGCCTGGCTCGGGTTTGCTGCCGACCTTGTCCTCTGCGCGAGCGATTGCTTTTGCGCCCGCCGCGCAGAGCTGATTCCCCTGCTTGAGGAACTGCTGCTTGCTCAGCGCGGCCGTCGTCGTGTCGTCGTCTCCTCCCCCGCATCCCGCGGCGATCGATCCTGTGGCGAGCGCGAGCGCGCCGGCGACGAACAACCTCTTCTTCACTGCTGCCTCCTTGGGACCGATTCGGGATCGCGCGGCACCCTACAGGACCCCCGGAGAGCGGCGCCCTCGGTGACTACGCGGGCGTGTTGGCCAGTGAGCGCCACAGGTACAGGCATGCGAGGGTCCGGTGCGGGCGCCAGGGCTCGGAGATCCTCTCCATCTCGGTGGGCCCGGGCAGCTCGTCCATTCCGTAGGCGATCTGGACCGCTCGCCGGATCCCCAGATCGCCGATCGAGACGACATCCGGGCGGGCCAGGTGGAAGATCAGGAACATCTCCGCCGTCCATCGCCCCACTCCCTTGATCTCGATCAGCTCGGCGATCACATCCTCGTCGGAAAGCTCGTTCAGGCGGTCGAGGTCGAGGCGCCCGTCCTCGACCCGCTCCGCGAGGTCCTTGAGGAACCCCACCTTCGACCACGAGAGGCCGGCGTCGCGCAGATCCTGCGGCGGGACCTTCTGCAGCTGCGAAGGCGTCGGGGTTCCGCCATCGAACAACTCGGTCACCCGGCCCCAGATCGAGGCGGCGGCCTTGGTCGAGAGCTGCTGGCCGACGATCGCCCTTGCGAGCGCCTCGTAGGCGTCCGGCCTGCTCCCGCGGCGATCCGTCGACGGATCGATCGGCCCCTCGGCGTCGATCAGACGCCGCAGGACGTGGTCGACCGAGCGCAGGTGCTCATCGGCCTCGGTGAGCGTCCGCGGAGGACTCAAACGCGCTGGATGAGGGTCCCGGTGCCGAGGCCGCCGCCGCAGCACATGGTGACCAGGCCCCACTCCTTGTCGGAGCGCTCCAGCTCGTGCAGGAGCGTCGTGATCAGGCGGGCGCCCGTCGAGCCGAGAGGATGGCCGAGCGCGATCGCTCCACCGTTCACGTTGACCCGCTCCATGTCGGGCTCGAGCTCGCGCCGCCAGGCGGCGACGACGGACGCGAACGCCTCGTTGATCTCGATCAGGTCGATGTCGCCGATCTGCATCCCGTTTCGCTCCAGCAGCTTGCGGGTGGCCGGAATCGGTCCGGTCAGCATCATCACCGGGTCGACCCCGACGGTCGTCTCGTCGGCGATCCTCGCGCGTGGCGTGAGTCCGAGCTCGCCGGCCTTGTCCCTGGTCATCACGAGCACCGCCGCGGCGCCGTCCGAGATCTGCGACGAGTTGCCGGCGGTGATCTTGCCGTCCTCCTTGAACGCCGGCTTGAGCTGGGAGAGCTTCTCGAGGCTCGTGTCCGGGCGGATCCCCTGGTCGGTCACGTAGGTGTCGCCGTTGACCGAGAACGGGATGACCTCGCGCTCGAAGCGGCCCTCCTCGGTCGCCTTGGCTGCCAGCTGATGGGAGCGCAGACCGATCTCGTCGAGCTCGGACCGGGGAATCTCCCACTTGTCCGCGATCATCTCGGCCGAGATGCCCTGCGGGACGAGGTTGTAGCGCTCCAAGAGCTCGGGCGAGAACGCGAGTCCGTGCTCCTGCTGCACCGAAATGCTGTCCGCGAACGAGATGTGACCCATGTGCTCGACGCCCCCGCCGATCGCGACGTCGTGCACGCCGGAGGCGACCAGGGCGGCCGCGAAGTTGACTGCCTGCTGCGCCGAGCCGCATTGACGGTCGATCGTCGTTGCGGGCGTCTCGATCGGCAGGCCGGCCTCGAGCCAGGCGTTGCGGCCGATGTTCAGCCCCTGTTCGCCGAACTGCTGAACGCAGCCGGCGACCACGTCCTCGACCTCGGAGGGCTCGATCCCGGTGCGGTCGACGAGCTCCTTGAAGGTCGTCGCGAGCAGGTTGGAGGCGTGAACGTCCTTGTAGTACCCCTTCTCCTCGTGGCCGCGGCCGATCGGTGTCCGGACGGCTTCGACGATGACCACCTCGCGCCCTTGGAACTTGCCGTTGCTAGCCATTGGGAATCACCCTCCGTTCGGTCGTCTCGACACCAGGCCAATCAGACGTGCCAACCAAGCCAGGGTCGGTTGTCGCGTCTTGACCATGACGATAACCGATCGGTTGACTGACCAGTCAGTCGTCGAATTCCCTGCGGGCGCCCGCGGCGTCCTTACACGCCTGTTTCGGAGCTGAAGCTACTCATCGCGAACCGAATGGCTTCTCGCCGAGCTATTGGGAGGGAAGCGGAGAGCCCGCTGCGACGAAGAACCAGATCGCCAGCGCCACCGCGGCGAGCAGCACGGAGACGAGGATCACGGTCTCGAGCACCGACAGGCCGTATGGCGTCGCGCGTTCATCGCTCAGGCTCTTCCTCCATGCGGGCAGGTAGCGAGGCGGCAGGTGCGCGCTCCCTGTGATCCGCACGTAGAGCTGGTTCAGGCGCGAGAGCACCCACGCCATGGCGATCACCGAGCAGACGATTCCGAAGAACACGATCATGTACGGGCCGCCCGAAGGCTGCTGGGTCTTGGAGAGCATCGAGCCGACCCAGATCCAGCCAAGCGGGATCACGGTCCACATCGAGAACGCCCCCAGGATCATGACGGCGACCACGAACCCGGCGGCGGCGCCGCTCGTGGCTCCATGTCGCCTGACCTGCTCCCCCATGTAAAGCAGGGTACGCAACCGCGTGATAGGAACCCCGGCGGGTGACCGACGCGGACGCATACACACATCCCGCCGTGGCCGGCAGCGGGACGATCGCCCGCGCCCTGGCCGCCTCCGCGAGCGTGCTCGGCGACGTTCGCCTGCTGGCGAGAAGCGATTCCTCGGCGTGGCGAGCCGAGGAGCAGGCGCAAGCCGACTGCTCGAAGATCGAGGGGGCGGTGCCCGGGCGGATCAAGGTGACGACCGATCCCGGCGACCTCTCCGGATGCGACCTCGTGGTCGAGGCCGATCGTGGAGCAGATCGAGGCGAAGGCGCGCCTGCTCGGCGAGCTGGGCGAGGCATGTCCGCGGGCCGACCTGGCGAGCACCACGTCGTCGCTTTCCATCGCCGAGCTGGCGCGGGCGGTCCGGTCATCCGCACCGAGTCTTCGGCCTCCACGTCTTCAACCCCGTGGACCGGATGGAGCTCGTCGAGCTCTGCCTGCCGGAGGGCCTGCGGCAGGGAGTCGGGCGAGCGGGTCCACGCGCTGGTGCCGTGCGCTGGGCAAGACCGCGATCGAGGTTCCCGACCAACCCGGCTTCGTCGTCAACCGGCTGCTGTTCCCCTACCTGTTCGACGCCGTTCGCCTGGCGGAGCGAACCGGGATGGACAGCGAGGACGTCGATTCCTGCATGCAGCTCGGCGCCGGATACCCGATGGGGCCGCTGCGGCTCCTGGACTTCATCGGCCTCGACGTCGCCGCGGCGATCGGTCAGAGCCTCTACGCGGACACCGGCGAGGAGCGCTACCGGGCGCCGGGGATGATCGAGGAGCTGATCGGGGAGGGCAGGCTCGGCCGCAAGGGCGGCGCCGGGTTCTACGAGGTACTGAGACCTCTGCCGGGGCGGGCGTCGGGGCCGTCCACCGATCTAGGCAGCGGTGCGCTTGTGCTTGCCGGCGAGATCCCAGATGACGTCGGCCTCGGAGATCCCCTGACGCCGGGCCGTCTCGGCGACCGCGTCCCACGGAAGCTGGGCCTCGGGAAGGTCGTCCCAGCGCGCCAGGTCCAAGGCCTCAAGCGCACCCGCGCAAGGCCGGTCCCAGATGCTCCTCGGCCCGAAGGACGGCGCGCAGGACCTCGAGTTGCTTGTCGGTGAGCTTCACCACCCACATGCTCGCCCCTTAGGTAGATGAGCCGGACGATCCGCAACCTAGAGCGGCTCGCGGACGGAAGCTCGAGCCCCGGCGAGCGACCTCCGGGCGGGTGCTGCCGATCCGCTGCTAATTGCGAGAAGTCGATTCGCTGCTTGGGGCCTGGCGGGGGAACTCTCCCGTCGGCGACCCGTGGATGCGGACGGCGACGATGCGGTTCTCCCGCACGGACTCGACCCTGATCTCATAGCCGTCGGCCACGATCCGGTCGCCCCGCCTGGGCAGTCTTCCCAGCTCGGAGAAGACATAGCCGCCGATCGAGTTGAAGGCGTCGGATGAGACCGGAAGACGGATCCCCACGTCCTCGAGATCACCCAGCGAGACATGCCCTCGGACGTACCAGTCGCCGTCGGTCAGCTGGCGCATCGAGGCGGCTCGGGGATCGGTCTCGTCCTCGATCTCTCCGACCACCTCCTCGAGGATGTCCTCGATGGTCACGATCCCCACCGTGCGGCCATACTCGTCCGAGACCACGGCGATCGAGCTGCGCTGACGCTGGAGCTCCGCGAGCAGGTCGTCGAGCGGCTTGGTCTCGGGGAAAATGGGCACGTCGCGGATCGCGGGCTCGATCGAGGTGTCGGCGCCGGCGTTCATGTAGAGACGGGCGAGGCTGTTGTTGTGCATCACGCCCCGAACCCGGTCCGGGTTGTCCTCCTCGATCACGATCAGCCGCGTGTGACCCGAGGAGACGCAGCGCTGCAGCGCGTCCTCGACCGTCTCCGTGGCGTTGACGGTGACCACCGCCGGGATCGGCGTCATCACCTCCCGGGCCTGCTGCTCGTGGAGGTGGAAGACCCCGGAGAGCATCCCCGCCTCACCGGGATCGAGCTCGCCGCCTCGGGCCGACGTCTGGATGATCGCCTTGACGTCCTCCTGTGTGTGCTGCTCCTCGAGCTTGTCGGGCCGCACCCCGAACAGCCGCACGATGGCGTTCGAGAACCTTGTCAGGGCGAGGGTGAACGGGGCGCTCATCGCTCCAAAGGCCGCGAGCGGCCTCGCCAATGCGAGCAGCGACCCCTCCGGGCGGGTGATCGCCAGCAGCTTCGGGACCTGCTCGCCGACCGAGATGTGGATTGCGGTCACGAGCAGGTAGGCGATCGCGATCGAGATCCCCACCGCGACCCCGTGCGACAGGCCGCCGAAGATCGGCTCCACGAGTTGGGCGATCGACGGTTCCCCGAGGAAGCCGATCGCGATCGAGGCCATCGTGATCCCCACCTGACAGGCGGACAGGTACTCATCCATCCGGCCCAGCTCCTCAAGCGCCCGGTCGGCTCCGCGCGCACCCTCCTCCGACAGACTCTCGAGCCGGGAGCGCCTCGCTCGCACGAGGGCGAACTCGGCCGCCACGAAGAGCCCGTTCAGCGCCACGAGCAGCAGCAGGACGACGAGGAGGAGAGCCGTCATCGCGTGGCTGTCCGAGCGCGTTCAGCGCCTGCCGTATGCGGCCTCGTACTCGGAGGGTGGTCGTCGTCGCTCATCCGGCGGACGCCCGAAAAGTATCAGGGGCGGATGCGGGCTCAGGGTCCGCGGGAGAGGCTGCCCTCGATCCGCCGGCGCCTATCCTCGGCCGACGAACGCCCGCCCGTGGTCGTCGACGATCAAGCACGTCTTGGGCGAGGGGCACGAGACGGCAGTGAGCTGAAATCGCGGCTGGGTGCGCATCCTCGAGCGCTTCCACGCTCGGGTGCCCCCGGTGGGGTGGGTCGAGACGAAGACGGTGTTGGCGCCCGGCCGGCCCCCGACCGCCACGCAGAGCCCGGCCGACGGGCACGAGACCGAGCGGAGGTTCGGGCATCTCGAGGTCGTGTGCGAGCAGGCATCGGAGCGCCGGGTGCTGACGTCCGTGGCCTTCCAGGCGCCCGGGCCACCGGTGGGGTGAGTCGACGTGAGCACCTGGTGCCGGGGTCCCTTGCGGACGACGACGCACAGTCGAAGCGAAGGACACGAGACGTCGGTGAGGTGGTTCGCATGCACGTCGACGAGCCTCCAGGCCTCCGCCCCGCCGGTCGGGTCACTGGAGCTGAAGATCCGGTCGGTACCGCCGGCGCCCGGGTTCCAGCCCAGCGCAACGCACAGCGACGGCGAGGGACACGAGATCTCGGCGGGATCCCTGGATCCGCGTTCGCCCGGCGCGCCGATCTGGGTGACGCTCCAGGCCGAGGCGCCGGAGGCTGGATCCGTGGACGTGGCGACGAAGTTGAACCGGCCACCGGCGACGCAGAGCGACGTCGAGGCGCAGGTGATGCCGCCGAACGAAGGAGCGTCCTCCACGCTGCCCGTGCTCCAGGCTCCCGGGCCGCCCGTTGGGGCTGTGGACGTGAGCAGATTGTCGCGGTCGTCCACCGCCACGCAGAGCGAGATCGACTCGCACCAGATGTCGATCAGGGGTCGCGGATGAACCTTCGCGACTCTCCATGTGGCGGCCCCGCGCGTCGGGTGCCGGGAGGCGACGACGTGGCCGCGATCGTCGATCGCGACACAGAGCGACCTGGAGCGGCAGGACACCCCGGCCAAGCGGTCGTAGCTCTTGACGGTGAGCCGCATCCAGGCTGAGCCACCGATGGGCTCGTCCGAGGCGAGAAGGCTGCCGTAGTCGCCCACCGCGACGCATAGCGAAGCGGTGGGACACGAAACGCCCCGAAGTGGGTAGGAGGCCCCGGCGACCACCTGCCAGGCAGAGCCCCCTGAGGTCGGCGCGGTGTTGACCACCACCTCCCCTGCGTGGCCGGTCACGACCGCACAGAGGCGAGGGGAGGCACAGGAGACCGCGTGAACGACCGGGGCGGAGATGGCGCTCGCCTTCCACGCCTGTGGGCCGCCGGTCGGGCGGGTGGAGACGTAGGCGTTGTGCCCGTATCCGCTGCCGATGGCCACGCAAAGCCTCCTCGAGGCACACGAGACGTCCTTCATCTGACGGTTCCCGAAGAAGGCGAGTTTCCAAGCGCCGCGGCCGCGGGCCGGATGGGTGGAGACCAGGGCCCGGGCCCTGGATCCGACCTTGCCCACCGCCACGCACAGCTTCGCGGAGGAACATGAGATGGCGCGCAGGACCGCCCCGCCGTGACCGTGATGGGCGTAGGTGAGCTTCCATGCCCGGGGACCGCGGGTCGGGTGGGTCGAGGTGAGCACGCGGGCGTTCGCGCCCACCGCCACGCAGAGGGAATTGGACGCGCATGACACGTCCTCAAGCCCGGCTCGCAGCCCTCTCACCTTCCAGCGCTTCCCAGGGTCGTCCGGGTGAGTGGACGTCGCCACGACGCCCTTTGCCCCCGCCGCCACGCAGAGCGACCTCGAGGGACAGGAGATGTCCGTGAACGTCGGGCGGCCCGGCACCTTGGCGACCTTCCACGCGCCGTCGCTCGGCTGTCTGGAGCTCACCACGTTGCCGTCACCATCCACCGCCACGCAAAGCGACGCTGATGGGCACGAGACGTCCTTGAAGTCAGCGCTCCCCGTAAACGGAGGCTGGTCGTAGATGGGCTTCGCCCCCGACCAGGAGAGGGGCGAAGCCAGCGCGGTCACCGGATTCCAGGTGACGAGCACGCCGAAAACGCCGACCGCGACCGCGATCCCGGCGCGGGCGCGCGCGTTGCGAGCTCGGCGCCAACCGCCATTCGCGTGTGCTCCCTCCTGGGCCACCAGGTCAGGGTCCCACCTCCGCCTCCCCTCGAGGGCCACCCTTGGGGTAGATCCGCGCCACCTCGACACTAGAGTCCAGGGAGATGTCCGGAGATGCCGTGCAGCCCGCCACCGGTACGGGGCAGGGGCCGATCCCGCCGGACGGCCAGGAGGAGGCTCCCTACCTCGACGCGCTCGTCGAGTACGCGAGGCGCCGGCCCGGCCGCTTCCACGTCCCAGCCCACAAGGGAGGACACGGCGCGGACCGCGCCCTGGTGGAGACGCTCGGGCCGTTCGCCTTCGAGTACGACATCCCGGCGGGGATCGAGGGCATCGACGTCGGCCCCGACTCACCCTTCCAGCGCGCCCAGCGCCTCGCTGCCGAAGCGTGGGGGGCGCGGCGGAGCTGGTTTCTGATCAGCGGCGCCTCGCAAGGCAACCACGCCGCCTGCCTTGCCCTTCGCCACTCGGGCCACCCCGTGGTGGCCCAGCGCAACGTCCACTCCAGCACCGTCGACGGGATCATCCTCGCGGGGCTCGAGCCGACGTTCGTCGCCCCGGAGCTCGATCCAGAGCTCGGCATCGCCCACTGCCTGACCCCCGAGTCGCTCGCCGACGCACTCGACCGGACCCCGGACGCGGTGGCAGCGCTCACCGTCTCGCCCACCTACTTCGGGGCGGTCGCCGATGTCCGGGGCCTGGCCCGGGTGGCGCACGAGCGCAACGTACCCCTCGTGGTCGACGAGGCCTGGGGTTCGCACCTGCGCTTTTCGCCCCTGCTGCCCGATAGCGCCCTGGAGTGCGGCGCGGACCTCGTGCTCTCCTCGGTGCACAAGCTCGTCGGGAGCCTCACCCAGTCGGCAATCCTTCACCTTGGCGGGGATGGCGCTATCGACGAGGACGTGGTCGACCGCTGCGTGACGCTGACCGAATCGACAAGCCCGAGCGCCCTGCTCACGGCCTCGCTCGACGCCGCCCGGCGTCAGGCCGCCGTTCGCGGCGCCGAGCTCCTCGCGGAGACGATCGCCGGCGTCGAGCGTGCGGCGAAGGCGGTTCAGGAGATCCCTGGGCTCGAGGTGCTCGACGAGCGGCTCGTGGGCCAACCCGGTGTCCATGGCTGGGATCCGCTGCGTCTGGCCGTCGACGTCCGGGCGACGGGCAGCACCGGCACTCGCGTGGCGTCGCTGATGCGCGAGCTGGACGACATCAACCTCGAGCTGGTGGCGGAGAACGTGATCGTGGCGGTGTTCGGGATGGGCGAGGATGCGGGCGCGAGCGCCAAGCGCCTGGTCGCCTCCATGCGCCACGCGGTCGACGCTCTGCGCACGGACGAGGAGCAACCGGGGCGCCCCTTCGCGCCGCCGCCGCCATGGGGACGGCTCGAGATGTCCCCTCGCCAGGCGTTCCTGGGACCCCAGGAGGCGGTCGCCTTCCCCGATGCGGTCGGGCGGCTCGCCGCCGAGTCGCTTGCCGCCTACCCCCCCGGGATCCCCAACGTGCTTCCCGGCGAGCGGCTGACCCAGGAGACCGTCGACTACATAAGTACGGTCGTGGAGCACGGCGGCTGGGTGAGGGGCGCCGTGGACCGCAGCCTGCGAACGGTTCGGGTGGTGATCGAGTGAGCGCCGAAGCGCCCTGGGGCGTCGACTCCGAGCACGGCCGGCTGCTCGACGTGCTCGTCTGCCGACCGGACCACTTCCGGTGGCTGCCCACCAGTGCGATCTCGCGGGCGACCTTGGATGCCGGCCATCGCTTCGACTCCCCGCTCGCGCACGAGCAGCACGCCGCGATGATCGCTGCCTACGAGGACGCGGGTGTTCGAGTCCACCATCTCGACCCCGATCCCGTGCTCCCCTATCAGGTCTTCACTCGCGACTCCAGCGCGACGGTTCCGGGCGGCGCGGTCATCACCCAACTCCACCAGTGGTGGCGGCGGGGCGAGTACGCGCCGGCGATCCGCTTCTACCAGGAGAGCGGGATCCCGATCCGGGGCATGATCACCGCGGCGGCGCTCGAGGGCGGCGACGTGATGATCCTGGAGCCCGGCTGCGCCGTGATCGGCGCCGGCGAGGCACGCACCCAGGAGGCGGCGGCGGGCCAACTTGCCGCCTGGCTCTCAGACGACGGCTGGGAGGTCCGCGTGGAGCCGATCCCCGAACGCTTCGTACACATCGACGTCCTGGTCGCGGTGCTCGCCGATCACCTGGCGGCGGTCTGCGCCGAGGCGCTCTCGGGGGGCTTCGTCAACTGGCTTCGAGGGCGCGGCTTCGAGCTGATCGAGGTCTCGATGGAGGACGCCTTCCAGCTTGGGGCGAACGCGATCTCGCTCGGCGGGGAAACGGTGCTCTCGGTCGCCTCCGCCGAGCCGTTGAACGCGGCGATGCGAGCCCATGGGCTGACCGTCCGCGAGCTCGACCTGTCGATGTTCACCCTGGGTGGAGGCGGCGCCCACTGCCTCGCCCAGGCGCTTCGCCGAGAGCGCCTGGCGACCGCATGAACGTCGAGCCGGCGATCGATGCCGGCCGGGTGATCACCGACCTCCGCGAACTGGACCGGCGAACCGGCGGGCCCGAGGGGGCGCGGCGGCTTTGCTGGGGAAAGGAGTGGCGAACGGCCGCGCGAGCTATCTCGGTGAGTTGCTCGCCGAGATCGGCGTGGAGGAAGAGCGGGATCCGGCAGGGAACCTGTGGGCCTCGATCGACGGGGAGCAGGGACCTGCGCTAGCGCTCGGCTCGCATCTGGACTCGGTCCCGGATGGCGGCTGGCTCGACGGCGCGCTGGGGGTGATGGCGGCGCTTGGGGTTCTCCGGGCCTGGGCCGCCGAAGGCAAGCGCTCCGCCACGGACCCTCACGCTCGTCGACTGGGCCGACGAGGAGGGTGCCCGCTTCGGCCGCAGCCTGTTCGGGAGCTCCGCTTTCTCGGGCACGCTCGATCCCGACGAGCTGCGTGACCTTCGTGACGCGGACGGCAGGACGATCGGCGAGACGCTGGCCGAGAACGAGGTCGATCTCGATCGCGCGCCACAGGCGGCCCGCGGCCAGACGACGCTCGCTGCCTATCTGGAGCTCCACATCGAGCAGGGGCCGGTGCTCGAGGGGGAGGGAGTGCGGGCCGCCGCGGTCAGCGGCTGCGCGGGCGTCGAGCGCCACCGCTTCCGGCTCACTGGCCAGGCCTCGCACGCGGGCACGACCCCCATGGACAGCCGCCGTGACGCCGGGCTCGCCGCCGCCGCGTTGGCGTTGCGGGTGGAGGAGGTGGGGCGAAGCCACGCCGGCGTCTCCACCACTGGTGCGCTCACCTTGCGCCCGGGCATTCCGACGGCCGTCGCCGGGGAGGCGGAGCTGATCGTCGACTTGCGCCACCCCGAGGCCGGCGAGCTCGCCGCGATGCTCGCCGACGCCCAGAGCGCAGCCGAGTCGATCGCGGCGGAGCGCGGGTGCGAGTTTCGATCCGAGCCCGTGTGGCGAATCGAGCCGATCGCGTTCGATCCCAAGTTGGTGGCCGCGGCGCGCCGGGCATGCAGCGATGCGGCCGGCTCGGACCGGGTGCTGACGAGCGGCGCCCTCCACGACGCAGCCGAGGTCGCGCGGGTGCTGCCCGCCGCGATGGTCTTCTGCCCCTCGGCGGGCGGCATCAGCCACGCGAAGGAGGAGGACACGCTCCGAGGCCGACCTGATCGCCGGGATCGAGGCGTTCGGTCTGCTGGCGAACCGCCTCCTGGCCCAGCTACCAGAAACCCTGCATCGCGATCCTTGACAGGCGCGTCGTGGCGGCTCGCGGCACCTACCGCTTGACCAGCTTGTGGCATCCCGGTCTCGGCTATCCCTTGCCTGAAGACCCGTAACGATCAGGTCACTCAGCTGTGGGTCGCGGATTGACGACCCGGAAGCGTTGCTCGGACTCGCGCTCTACGCGGGTTCCCAGCTCGCCGCATGCATACTCCAGCCGCCTCGCGATCCACTCCGCGTCCTCCCCATCGGCGAGCCGGGTGTGACAGTAGTCGAGCGCCAGCCCGGCCAGCTCGAGCTCCGAGTCGGGGTCGCCGGGGCGCCAGATGGCCAGCAAACCGAGGTCGTTTCGGAGCCGGCGGTCGACCGCATAGTCGTCGAGGGCGTCACCGAGGTCGAATAGCACCGGTCCGCGACCCTCCCATCCGACGCCGTGGAAGACATGTGCCGAGTGGCCGGCAACCAGATCCGCGCCGGCGTCCTGCATCGCTTCAGCGGCCTCCCGCTGCCAGCCGGCGGGCTCGGTGGCCATGTTCGGCCCCCAATGCGGGAGGGCGATCATCAAATCGCACTCCTCGCGCATTCGGGCCAGCTCGGCGACGAACCAGTCGGGAATCCCTCGCCGAAGATCGGTGTAGGCGATGCCGGGGCGGCCTCCGCCGGCGGCAAACTCGGGAGGGTGGTCGGCGACGGCAACCAGGCCCACCCGCGCTCCATGCACATCGAGGATCGCCCCCCGGCAAGCCTCATCCGGGTCGCGCCCCGCCCCCGCGACGGAGATCCCTGCCGCACGCACCAACTCGAGCGTGTCGATCAGGGCGTCCGTCTCGTAGTCCAGGGCGTGGTTGTTCGCGAGGCTCACTCCGCGAACCCCAACCGCCCCGAGCGACTCGATCGCCTCCGGGGGGCCTCGGAAGAAGAATGGCTTGCCGGGAATTCGCTCCGTCGGATTGCCCCGACTGGAGATGCAGCACTCCAGGTTGCAGATCACCAGATCGCAGGAGTGGCACAGCTCGCGAACCTCTGGCGCCCAGACGTCCTCGGATGGGATCTCCCCCAACCGCTCGGCCACCCCCCGCCCGAGCATCACATCCCCGAGCAGGCCGATCGTCGGCATCACCCGAGCAGGCTAGCTGCGGGGCGCCGGCCGCGTAACGGGTGCAGCCGGGTCGGCGGGCTCGAAGCTGACCGGTCCGCGCAGCAGCCTACGCTGCGCGAGCCCATCGAACCAAGGAGCGGCCGTGAGCGATCGAGACGTCCTCAACGAGAAGCAGGTGAAGCTCTGCGACGAAAGCCCGACCGACTACTCGGACCTGAAGGCTCTGTTCATCAACTGCACCCTCAAGCGCACCCCCGAGGTTTCAAACACACAGGGGCTGATGGACATCTCCATGGAGATCATGCGGCGAAACGCCCTCCAGGTCGAGGGCATCCGCGCGGTCGACCACGACATCGCCACGGGGGTGTGGCCGGACATGACCGAGCACGGGTGGAAGAAGGACGAATGGCCCGAGATATCGGAGAAGGTGATGGCGGCGGACATCCTGGTCCTCGGGATGCCAATCTGGCTGGGCGAGAAGTCCTCCGTGGCCACCAAGATCATCGAGCGCCTCTACGGCAACTCGCACCTGCTGAACGAGCAGGGCCAGTACGCGTACTACGGGCGGGTGGGAGGCTGCCTGGTGACCGGGAACGAGGACGGCGTCAAGCACTGCGCGATGAACGTCCTCTACTCGCTTCAGCACCTCGGCTACACGATCCCGCCGCAGGCGGACGCGGGCTGGATCGGCGAAGTGGGGCCCGGCCCCTCATACCTGGACGAGGGCTCCGGCGGCCCCGACAACGACTTTACGAACCGCAACACCACGTTCGCGACCTGGAACCTGCTCCACGTCGCCCGGATGCTCAAGGACGCCGGCGGAATCCCCGCCTACGGGAACCAGCGCTCCGAGTGGGACGCGGGCGCCCGCTTCGACTTCCCGAACCCCGAGCACCGGTAGGTCCCCGGTCGCGACGTCCCCCATCGAGTGGCGTCTTAATCGGCTTCAAGGCGATCAACCCGCCACTCGACTCCGGCGTCGGAGGCCGTCCAGCCATCATGCCCCGCTGGGCGCGCCCGCGGCGGCGAGCCTCGCGAGCGTTTCCTGTCGTCTCGTGATCGCCTGACTCCACGTGATCCGGACGATTCGCTCCCCGTGAGCCTCGAGAAGCGCCTGGCGCTCGGCGTCGTCAGCTCGTGCGATCTCGTTGTCGTGCCAGGCGGCACCGTCCGCCTCCACGATGAGCCGCTGCTCCGGCCACCTGAAGTCGGGAATCACTCGTCGTCCAGCGACCATCAGCGGAACATTCACTTCCGGATGCGCCAAACCGCCACGAATGATCAAATCGAGCACGACGTCCTCCAGCTCGCTTCGGGTTGGAGCCGGGCCGGTGGCGATGATCCCTCTCAGCTTGCGAACTCCCCGACGTCGTCCGAATCGGCTAAGGACATCGACCAGCTGCCCGAGATTCACGACCCCCACCGATTGCGCCTGGCGCACAGCTCGGCGCAGCGGCCTGTAGTCGAGAATCGATGCCAGGTCCAACAGCGTCCGTGCGGGTGAGGTGACGGGGACCATTTCGTGGCGCCTCGCGTCGCGGGCGCACAGCGCGGTGGCACGGTGTACTCGGAGGCCGGGATGAGCACGATGGGTGGCGCCCGCCACCGTCACCTCTGGGTGGCGATCGTCCCAAGAGACGAAGCCCCAGAGTGACGCGGCGGAGTAGTGGCTGAGCAGCGCATTTCCTCCACACGCCTTGACCGCCGCGAGGAAACGTCCCTCGACGGGCGGGTTTGCATGACCCACCGCGTAAACGCCGCGGTGCATCGGGTGGAGGCGACCGTTTCGCACTCGCACCCCAACGGCATGTGCTGAAAGCCCGCACACGACGAGCTCGTCGAAGGAGAGAATTCCCCATTGCGCCGCGGCCAGATGGGCGACTTGAATGTCGGCGGGGCGCAAGTCCGATCGAGTGGCGGATTGATCGGCTTGGGGCTCAGTAAGCCGCCGCTCGATGCCGTGGGGAGCCATGGCTGGTCAGGGTGGCGGGACCTCCGGTACCGAACAAGATGGCTTTGCAACCGACTGGTGAAGAGTCGTTCGAGAAGGTGGATAACCTGCTCGCGAGTGGGCTACTACGAGCTAATCGCCGAACTCCCGGTCCGCGTCGAGTCCTACGAGCTCGAGGCCAACGACCGCGAGTACTCGCCCCAGTTCACGCGCGGCTCGACGATCATCCATCTCCGCGGCGGGGGACACGAGGGCATCGGCGAGGACGTCGTCTACGACGTGCTCGACCACATCGCTCATCGCGACGCGGGCGCGGTTCACGACCTGAGCGGACCCGGCACCCTGGGGGAGCTCTGTGAGCTGATGGGCGGGCTCGACCTGTTCGAGAACGCCCCGCCCGTGCGCGACGCATCGCGGCTCTATCGCCGCTGGGCATACGAGAGCGCCGCGCTGGACCTCGCTCTCCGCCAGAACGGGCTGCCCCTCCACGAGGCGATGGGCCGCGACCCCAAGCCGGTCCGTTTCGTGTGCTCCACCCGCCTCGGCAGCTTCGGCGATGACGGCGAGGGCTCGACAACCGAGCCGCTGCGAAAGCGCCTCGCCAAGCATCCCGACCTCCGTTTCAAGCTGGACCCCGAGAACGACTGGACGCCGGAGCTGATCGCCGAGATCAGGGAGCTTGCAGGCGTCGACGTGCTCGACCTCAAAGGCCTCTACCGCGGCACCCCGGTGGACGTGGAGACCGACCCCGAGCTCTATCGCGCCGTCGCGGGGGCCTTCCCCGAGGCCTTTCTGGAGGACCCGGATCTGAACGACGAAACGCGGCCGGTGCTCGAGCCGCATGCCGACCGCGTCACCTGGGACGCCCCTCTCCATTCGGTGGGGGACATCGAAGCGCTCGATTGGGAGCCCTCGGCGATCAACTCCAAGCCGTCGCGCTTCGGCTCGCTGGGCGGGCTGTTCGCGGTGTACGAGCACTGCGAGCGAGAGGGCATCGAGATCTATGGGGGCGGCCAGGGCGAGCTCGGGGTCGGCCGGGGCCAGATCCAGTACCTGGCATCGCTGTTTCACCCCGACACCCCGAACGACACGGCACCGTCGGGCTACAACGACCCGAGCGTCCCCGACGGCCTACCGGACAGCCCACTCGACCCGGCACCGTCCGACACCGGCTTCCGTTGGCGCGAGTGATCGGGCGCCGAGCGGCCCGCGCGGCCTAGCGTCCCCGTCGTCGCCCGAGTGACCCGCCCGGCGAGGAGCGGCAGCGTTGCGGTAGCGTCGGCGCGAGACCACTGGAGCAAGAGGAGGAGCATGGCTGAGAAGTCCTTCGACGCAGCGCTCAACGAGCAAATCGCCAACGAGTTCGCGGCCCATCAGCAATACATCGGAGCGGCCGTTTACTACGACTCCGAGACCCTGCCGCGACTGGCCAGCTTCTTCTACAGGCAGGCCGCGGAGGAGCGAAACCACGCGATGATGATGGTCCAGTACCTCCTGGACACGAACGCCGAGGTGCGGATCCCGGACATCGAGTCAAAGCAGACCCGCTTCGACGACGCCGTGGCTCCCGTGCGCATGGCGCTCGAGCAGGAGCAGCGCGTGGGCGAGGAGATCAATGCCCTCTTCAAGCTCGCCCGCGACAACGGCGAGTACCGCGCCGAGCAGTTCATGCAGTGGTTCGTCAAGGAGCAGGTCGAGGAGGTGGCGCTGATGCAGGACCTGCTGAACGTGGTCGAGCGCTCCAGAGAGAACTTGCCCCTGGTCGAGGACTACATCGCCCGGGAGCAGCCCGGCGAGGAGAAGGACCCGACCTCTCCGCCGGCGGCCGGCGGGGCGCTCTAAGCGCCACGCTGGATCACGTCGGGCTCCACGTCTCCGACCACTACGGTGCGTTCGTCCTCGACCTCGACGGCAACAACGTCGAGGCGGCCTGCCACCTGCCGGAGCGGTCCGGCAGCGCCAGGCGACAGATCTTCCTGACCACGCTGCCGAACTGCTTGCGCAGGGGACCGCTGTTGTAGGGGATTCCATAGCGGTCGCAGATCTCTCGCACCTCGATCGAGAGCTCTCCGTAGCGGTGCGCCGGGAGGTCGGGGAACAGATGGTGCTCGATCTGGTGGCTCAGGTTCCCGGAGAGGATGTGGAACAACTTGCCCCCCTCCAGGTTCGCCGAGCCGAGGATCTGGCGGAAGTACCACTCGCCGCGCGTCTCGTCCTCCGTCTCCTCCTCGGAGAACTCCTGCGTGCCCTCGGGGAAGTGGCCACAGAAGATGATCGTGAAGGCCCACAGGTTGCGGACCAGGTTGGCGGTCGCGTTTCCGGCCAGCGTGAAGACGGAAGCCCGGCCCCGCGAGGGCCGGGAACAGCACGTAGTCCTTCAGGGTCTGGCGGCGGACCTTGCGCCAGATGCTGTTCAGCATCGCGCCCTTTTCCTTCAAGCGTCGTCTCGCCGGCGGCGATCCGGTCGAACTCGACATCGTGCATCGCGACCCCGTACTGGAAGAAGGCCGCGAGCGCCGTGGCGTACAGCGGGTTGCCGAGGTAGTACGGCCGCCACGGCTGGTCCTCCGACATCCGCAGGATCCCGTAGCCGATGTCGCGGTCCTTGCCGACGATGTTCGTGTGGGTGTGGTGCATGTAGTTGTGCGAGTGGCGCCATTGATCCCCCGGGCAGGCCGTGTCCCACTCGAACCCCTTGGCCGAGAGCTTCGGGTCGTTGGTCCAGTCGTACTGGCCGTGCATCACGTTGTGCCCGATCTCCATGTTGTCGAGGATCTTCGAGAGCGAGAGAGCCGCGGTGCCCGCGAGCCAGGCGGGCGGGAAGGAAGCCGAGGAAGAGCAGTCCGCGACCCCCCACCTCCAGGCCCCTCTGAACCTTGATCACCCGGCGGATGTAGTCGACGTCGCGCTGCGCCGCGGTCCTCGATCACCCGCTGGCGGATCGCGTCGAGCTCGGCGCCGAACGCGTCGAGCTGCTCCGGGGTGAGCCGGATGCTGCCGGTCTGGTCCTCGGCGCCCTGGACGGCGCGGAGCCGATTCCGGGATGGCGGTGATCGTGCTCATCTCATCTCTCCTGTCGGTAGGCGGTTTTCAGAGGTCGACGACGACGTCGCCGAGCGGTGCGGACACGCAGATCTGGATCTCCTCGTCGTCGCTGGAGGAGACCTCGCCGGTGGAGAGGTTCTTGACCTTCCCCGCGGTCTTGCGACACGAACAGGTGTGGCAGATGCCCATCCGGCAGCCGAACTGCGGACTCAGCCCTGCCTCCTCGGCCTGTTCGAGAAGCGCCGCCCCGGTGTTCTGGGCTCGCACCCCCGAGCCGGCGAAGTGGATCTCGCCCTCGCCGGCGCCACCCTCGGGCGCGAGGCTCGGCGGGACGAAGCTCTCGATGTGGAGCTTCGAGTCGAGGCCCGCCGCTCGCCACTCCTCGCTGGATCGTCTCCAGCAGGCCGGGCGGCCCGCAGGCGAAGGTCTCGGCCTGCGGGTAGCGCGGGCTCCACCGCCGCGAGCTGGGGGAGATCGAAGTGTCCGTCGATCTCCCCGGCGCCCGCTGGCACGGGTGTAGGAGCGCACCAGGCGAAGGTTGGGATGGCGCTCCGCAAGAAGCTCGAGCTGATCGCGGTAGATCGCGCGCTCAGGGTCGGGGGCGTAGTGAAGGAAGGTGATCGGGCCGCGGTGGCCCTCGGCGCAGAGCGTCCGCAGCATCGACATCACCGGGGTGATGCCGCTCCCGGCGCTGATCAGCAGGATCCGATCGGGGCGCCGGTCCGGAAGGCGGAACTCACCGGCGGCCTGGCGGAGCGCGACGACCATTCCGGGCTGGGCGTCCTCGAACAGGAAGTTGGAGACGAGCCCCTCTGGGTGCGACTTGACGGTCAGCTCGAGGTCGCGGCCCAGGCCGGCGACCGAGGCGGGCGAGTAGCAGCGCTCGCGCCACGCGCCGTCGATCTCGACCCCGAGCTGGATGAACTGGCCGGCACGGTGGCCCTCCCAGGCGGCGTTGGCGCGGAGCCCGAGGGTGACGCTGTCGGGGGTCGAGCGCTCGAGCCCGGATGACCTCGCGCCCGGCAGGCGCCGACGACCCAGGTCGGGCGAATCTGCTCGAGATAGCCGTCCACGCCGGGGGGGCCGGCGAGGACGTCGAGGACGCCCGAGCCGAGGATTCGTCGCTGGAGCCGATGTGACCTGCGGGCCTCGGGGGGCTCGATCGTGGGCGTGAGGCTCGTCATCATTGGGTTTCGCTCTCGCTGAATCCGGCTCAGTGACGCCTGGTTGCCATGATTACGCGTTGCGGCAGACAACGTTACATCATTTGACGTTACGTTGATAGCCGAGACGGCGCTTCCGTGATAAGTTGCACACATGGGCACCGAGGAGACCGACGCGGCCGCCAGACGGCGTCGCCGGCGCCGTGGCGATCACGCGAATGACCTGACGATCGAGCAGCTCGCCGCGCGAGTCGGGGATGACCGTCCGCAACATCCGGTCGCACCGCGCACGCGGGCTCCTCCCCGCCCCCGAGGTTCGCGATCGAGTCGGCTACTACGGCCCGGAGCACCTCGCCCGCCTGCGGATGATCCAGGAGCTTCAGTCCGAGGGGTTCAACCTGAAGGGGATCGAGCGCCTGCTCGAGCAAAGCCCCGGGCCGGCCGAGGAGTTCCTCTCCTTCAAGAGGGCGATCGGAGCCTCGTTCGAGACCGAGGAGCCCCAGGCGTTCACCCGCGAGGAGCTGGCTGAGCGGTTCCCGTCGGAGAACCCGGATGCGACCCTGAAGCGCTCGATCGATGCCGGGGCGCTGATCCCCGTCGGCGACGGGCGCTACGAGGCGCGCGCCCCCTCGCTGCTCGACGCCGCGGAGGGAGTGATCCAGCAGGGCGTCCCCCTCGAGCATGCGCTGGCGGTGATCGCCAAGGTCCAGGATCGCTGCAGATCGGTCGCGCGGGAGTTCGTGAAGCTCTTCATGGAGGACGTCTGGAAGCCGTTCGAGGAGGCCGGGTACCCGGAGGACCGCTGGCCGGAGGTCCGGAGCTCGATCGAGCAGCTGCGCCCCCTCTCGACCCAGGCTCTGATGGCCGTCTACCAGATGACCATGTCCGACCAGGTCGACAGCGCCTTCGGCAAGCAGCTCGAACGGCTGTCGAAGGGGAAGACCTAAGGTTCGACACCACGCAGCGAGTCGCCCGACCGAGGACAGAGCATGCGACGGTTCGCAGGACTCTGAACGGGAGTGACGGGACTCGAACCCGCGGCCTCCGGCGTGACAGGCGAGCGGTGAACAGCGGCGGGATCTGGTTCCAAGAGCGAGGTTTCGCCGCTTCCCCCTCTCCGTGGCGCCCGCATCGGATATGCGTGGCTGAGCATGGAACTGCGCACGTTGTGGCGCAAGTCCGGCACTTGCGCCGTTACTCGGTGTGAATGGCGCGAGATGGTTGCGGTGCAGTTAGAGTGCTGCGGCCATGTCGCCCGGGGGGCAGAGCGCGAGGGGTCGTGAAAGGCGCCTGGCGGTCGAGCCGCAAGCTCCGTGAACGCGTGCGTGAGCGACCACCCGAGAAGGCAACGATCTTCGTCGCGGTGCTCACCGCGACGCTGGTTGCTCTCCACCTGGTCTGGCTGAACAAGTTCCGCTTCGGTTACGTCACCGAGTGGGACGAGTCGGGCTACATGTCGATTGCGCTCGACAACGTCCATGCGCTGCGCAATGGGGGCCTCACAGATCTCGCCCACACCGTGCTTGCACAGAGCCTCCAGGCGCCCTTGCTGCCACTCGTCGCGGTGCCCTTCAACACTCTGCTCGGCGAGGGTGTCGACTCCAGCCTCGTGGCCGAGCTCCCCTTCTACGCCATCCTCGTGCTCGCCACCTACGGCTTGGGCCGCCGGCTCGTCCCGTCATGGTGGGCGGCGTTAGCCGCCGCCTGCGTCGCCGGCCTCCCCCTCGCAAACGACTACACCCGCATCTTCCACTTCTCCGTCCCGGCGTCGGCGATGTTCACCGCCGCCCTCTGGGCGCTGCTTCGATCCGAAGGCTTGAAGCGGCGAGGCTGGGCGATCGGCAGCGGCATGCTCCTCGGCTTGACCCTGCTCTCCCGAACGATGACCATCGCCTACCTACCTGGGTTCGTGGCCGCGGCTGCGGTCCTGGGCATTCTGAGGCCGGGTGCGCGCCGGGACCGGCTGGTCAATCTCGCTCTGCTGCTCGCCGTCGGCGCCGCGGTCGCCGCGGTTTGGTATTTCCCCAACCGGGGCTCGATTGCCGCCTACCTGTTCCATTTCGGCTACGGCGCCGAGTCGGCCAGCTACGGCGCCAGCCATTCGATCCTCTCCGTCGGGTATTGGACCGCGCAGGCGCGCGTACTTGTCGGGGACATCTACCTGCCCCTGGCCACAGTGCTCTCGATCTCACTGATCGCGGCCGCCGCCTCGGCGCTCACCGCCGGCCGCCTGCGGCGGCCGAAGCGCGACGCGCTGATCCGCTGGCTGGCAAGCAGTCCGGGGGTCCTTGTGATCGTCGTCGGCGAGGGGTACCTCGCGCTCAGCTCGAGCCGAAACCAGGGCACCGCCTTCACGCTCCCCTGGTTGCCCGCGCTCGTCGTTCTGATCGTCGCCGTCACCGCCCGAATCCGCGAGCGATCCGTCCGCGCCGCCATGGTCGGCCTCATCGCCGCCGTCTCGGTATTCAACGTGACGATGAAGAGCGGCTTGGTGGCACCGATCGCGGGCCCGACTGTGGTCGACGCCCCGGGAATCGGCGAAACCACCGTTAGTGACGGTCGCGGACTGATCCAGCTCGAGGTGCTGGCCTCGGGGTACCCGATCGGCGGGGCAACCAACCCGCTGCCGGACCTTCATAGGCGCTGGCTGCCGTTCGCCGGCGACCTCACCCGCTCGGTCACTCGGTACGCGGCGAAGCAAGGGCAGCGACCATTCCTCGGCGTCGGCTTGGGCGACGAGCTGCTGAGCAACACTCGCTTCAGCCTGGCCTCGCAACTCGAGCTGGCGCAGCCACTGGCCACGGTGTTCGTCCAGCCATTCGACGGCGACAACGTGAGCTCGTATCGAAAGCAGCTCGAGGACTCTGACAACAACCTTTTGATCACCGGCCAGCCTGAGGCGGGAAACCTCCTCCACCTAACGCGAGCACGGGTCGAGAGGGCCGCTCAAGAGGTCGGATTCAAGCCCGTGCGACGGTTCCAGACGCCGGACGGGCGGCAGCTCGTGCTCTGGTGGCGACGTTGAGCCTCCGACCTAGCTCGAGGAGCAAGGGTCTACGCCCACGCGATCGAGCTCGGAAACGGGAGCGACGGGACTCGAACCCGCGGCCTCCGGCGTGACAGGCCGCTCAGACCGCAACGACGCCCGACGACGGACGACGACGGACGACGCGTTTCTCCACTGTCCATGCGGGATTGCGTCCGGTCGGACCGCATAGGCAAGCGGAGTCGGTGACAACCGTCCCGCCGACGTAGTGGCGTTGTAGTGGCGTGGGTCAGCGTTCCGAACCCGCCTGGGCGTTCACCGCGTTTCGCGCATCGACGCGAGCACGGATCGCCTGCTCGGAGTCCCGCGCCAAGTGGCCGTAGGTGCGGTCGATCATCTTCACGCTCCACGGCGGTCCTCCAGGCACGAGGTCGGTCCCGGCAACCCTCCCCTTACCGCCCTCATACCACGCCTTGGGCGCGTTCGGCGACAGTCGTCCTCCCCAACAGGAGGTTCCCATGCGCCATATCCGCAACCAACTGACCTACGCCAACGTGATGGTCACGATGCTCGCTTTCATCGTGCTCACCGGCGGCACAGCCGTCGCCCTGAACGGACAGAACACCGTCCAGTCGGACGACCTCGGGCCGGGTGCCCAGGTGAAGGCGCCCGACGTGGCCGCCAACGCGGTCAACGGGTCCGACGTCGTCGACGGGAGCATCGCCGGTGCAGACATCGCGTCCTCGGCGCTGCCGAAGGGCCGGAACATCATCAGCGCTTGCAACCCCGGGAGCAGCACCTTCGTCGACTGCGGCAGCTTGACGATCAACCTGCCCAGGCCAGGCCTTCGGGTCCTGGTCGTGGCGAGTGGCATGTGGAGCAGCCCGTCGGGCGGGGCCACCAGGGGCATCTGCCACATCGAGGTGAACGGGGCGCAGGTCGGCTTCGAGGCCTACCCGGGTCAGCTTTTGAGCAACAGCAATGGCATCCACGAGCAGAATGTGACGCTGACGAACGTGACCGACCCGAACCTCGGCGCCGGCAATCACACCTTCGGGCTCGCCTGCAGCCAGGAGGAGGGCGACATCAACTTCCTCGAGACCTACGTCTCTGTGGTGGTGCTCGGCCCCGGTTAGCCGACCGCGATTGAGTCCTTGGCATCGCCTGCGCGAGATACTGCGCGGGCGATGTCGCAGGAGTGAAGGTGTCGCCGGTTTACCCCTTGGGGTAGTCCCTACGGAGACGACACGCGGGACAGTTCTGGGGTGATGACCAGACGCCTGATCATTGCCGCGCTGGTCGTGACGGTTTTTGCAGCGGCGACGGCCTACGCCGCCGTCACCCCGATCGCACCGAGTCGATATCCGCCGGACTGCCATCCGAACGGCAAGGCCCTTCAGGGCCACCGAGGCACCAACTTCATGCATGGCACACCCAGGCGGGACCTGTTCCGGGGTGGTCCGGGCCGCGACAGCCTGCGGGGGATGGAGAAGGCCGACTGCCTGTTGGGGCAAGCGGGGCAGGACGTTGTATTTGGGGGAGACGGAGATGACAGCGTGAAGGGCGGCAACGAGCTGGACAACCTGCGAGGCAGCAACGGCGACGACCGCCTCTGGGGCGGGCGGGGGCGCGAGGACTTCCTGGCCGGTGGCGGGGACGATGACTCCCTGTTCGGCGGGTCTGGCACCGACTGGATCTGGGGCTCGGGCGGCAACGACCGGTTCTGGGGCGGGGGTGGCACCGACCGGATCGTTGATGGACACGGCTACAACAAGATCGACTGCGGTCCCGGCTTCGATCGGGTGCGCACCAATGCGCAGTCGCGGGTGAGGAGCGATTGCGAGGACGTGTGGCGTCCGGCAATCCCCGTGCACGAATGCGGCGGTCCTCCCTCCGAACAATATGGCGGCACGTTCGACGTCCGTGGCCTCAGACCGAACCGCCGCTACGTCTTCGGTTATGACCCTGTCGCTGCCGGCGTTGGCCCTTCCTACTTCACCACGAAGTTCACCACCGATGATGCGGGCGCCCGTATGAACGTGGCCGCTGCGTCCTTCACCCGGCCCTTCCGCCTCGTCGTTTTGTCCTCAATGCCCGCCAACAATGGATGGATGTCGAGCGGTACATCACGTTCGACCGCCCCTGTCATGCCCTCGAAGCCGCCGGGCTGCGGGAGTAGGCGATGTCGCGGGAGAACGTGGAGGTGGTGCGGCGGGGCTTGATCGTCACCGTCGTCTTCCTGGCCTTGTGGGGCCTCGGCGGGCTGCTGCTCGCTCCAGCCTGGGCTGGCCACACTTGGAGGACTCTGCTCCTGGACCCGGTGGACGGGGGTCCGGACGCCGCGAGCTGCGACATCCTCAAGGCGACCTCCGAGCCCATCGCCAACGGGAAGCTGCGACACACGGTGACGACGCGAGGCGAGGTCGGATATGACCGGGCTCTCACCAAGCCGCCCTTGGTGCTGATCGGCAAGCGGAAGCACCCGAAGGCGCCCGGGTGGCACATCAAGACCCTCTCCGCAGCCGCACGGGGCGTCAAGGCCCGGGTGAGGAAGGACCTTGTGACGGTGGTCTACACGCTCGATCGACATCTGATCCAACGCAGGCTTCCGAAGCGCCAGAAGGCGTACTTCTGGCGCGCGACCACCAGGCCCACCTGCACTCCAGGCGACCCCTTGGTGGATCGGGCGCCCCACCACGCGGCACTGGGCTTCACTGAGCGCTAACCGCGGGTCGCTTGAGCGATTGCGGTCGCCTGGCTCCAGCAGTAGCGAGATACTGCGCGGGCGATGGACGAGCGCGATGTGGCAATGATCGACGCGCTGCGGCGCACCTATGAGGCCTTCAATCGAGGCGACTTCGATGCGGCGGTGGAGAGCGCCCATCCCGAGATTGAGTTCCGCCCTCCGGGGGGTCAAGCGTCGCTGAGGGGCGCGGCGGCGGTGCGGGCGTGGATGGAGCCGGACGCCTTCGACGAGCAGCGGATCGAACCCCTTGACTTCAGGGTTGAAGGCAACAAGGTCCTTGTGCGCCAGCACACACAGGCTCGGGGAGCCGGGAGCGGCATCGAGCTGGATATGGAGATTTGGGCTGTCTGGACGTTCGACGATGACCTGTTGTTGACGCGGGTGGAGTCCTTTCTCCCCCACGAGGAGTCCGAAGCCCTCGAAGCCGCTGGACTCTCGGAATAGGCGATGTCGCAGGAGAACGTGGAGATGGTGCAGCGGGCCTACGAGGCCTTGAACCGGCGCGACCTGGAGGCGTTTCTGGCGCTGATGCATCCCGATATCCAGGTCGAATCCCGTCTCGTCGTCATGGAGGGCGGCTATCACGGCCACGATGGGGTGCGTCGGTGGTGGAACGACTTCCTCGGCACCTTCCCGGACTACACGGTCGAGATTGAAGAAGTGCGCGACCTGGGAGACGTGACCCTCGTTCACTCGCGCGGTTGGGGACATAGCGCGGCCAGCGACACGCCACTCGTCGACCCGTTCTGGCAGCCGCTCAGATGGGTGGACGGCAAGTGCATCTGGTGGCGCAACTGCGCAACCGAGGAAGAGGCCCTCGAAGCCGCCGGGCTGCGGGAGTAGGCGATGTCGCAGGAGAACGTGGAGGTCGTCACGCGGGCCGTTGATGCCATCAATCGCCGGGATATCGACGGGTATCTTGCCTACTGCACCGAAGACGTCCAGCTTGTGACCCCAGTGGCTGACGTAGGTGGGGCGTATGACGGCCCCGGCGGGATTCGGCGCTTCTTCACCGACATCGCCGACGCAGCTCCCGACTTCAAGATCGTCATCGAGAGGCTGGAGGCAGTCGGCCCCGATCGCGTGTTGGGCTTCATGCGCGTGACCGGTACCGGGCGAGCCAGTGGTATCCCCATCGAGAACGCCACCGGGAACGTCTACGACTTCGCCGAGGACAGGATTCAGCGCATCCGGATTTTCTTCGATCGCAATCAAGCCCTCGAAGCCGCCGGGCTTTCGGA
>CAVWWY010000012.1:0-277507 GCA_963758865.1 uncultured bacterium
TCGAAGCGGATCACGAAGCAGTTGTCGTAGATGTCGTTACCGGCGCCCCGGGCGCTCCCAGGTAGGTGCTGGTTCCGGTGGCGACGGCGGTGTCGCCGTCCACCGCCACGGGCTCGTAGCAGCGCGTCGTAGGTCCCCGGCGCGTCCGGCTCCGAGGCGCCTTCGTGGTCTCCCTCGCCGAGCCAGGACTCGACGACCGCTCCGCGGCCGGTCGATCGGCTCTTCATAGGGGTGGTAGCGGTAGGCGCACCCGGTCGCTGAACAGGGCCCCGATCCGATCGCGGTCGTAGGTCTTCCAGGCCTCGACGTAGGCGTCGAGCCACCGAGCAACGTCCGAACGATTCATAGGCATCTCCTTCGTCGTGTCGGGTTTCACCGCAGTGCTCGTCGCACGAGCTTGCCCGATGCCGTTCGCGGGAGCTCGGAGACGAAGTCGAATCGCTTCGGCACCTTGTAGGCGGCAAGCGACTCGGAGCAGTGTCGTCGCAGCTCGTCGGCGGTCGGCGGCGGCGCCATCGCGAAGGACCACCACCGCGGCCACCGCCTCCTGCCACTCCGCATCGGTGCGGCCGACCGCCGCGGCGTCGTCGACGTCGGGGTGGCGGAGCAGCACCTCCTCCACCTCGGCCGGGAGCACGTTCTCCCCTCCCGTGACGATCACGTCGCCCAGCCGGTCCTCGACGTAGAGGAATCCCTCCTCGTCGATCCGCCCGAGGTCACCGGTGTGCAGCCACCCGTCCTCGTCGGCGCACCCGGGCGCGACCACGGGGCCCTGGACCACGATCTCGCCCTCCTGGATTCGCAGATGCGTGGTCAGGAGCGGCCGCCCGGCGGAGCCGAGCTTGCGCCGGGCGTCCTGCGGCGCGAGCGTGGTCACCTGCGATGCCGCCTCGGTGAGGCCGTAGGTCTGGACGACGCTCGCACCCCGAGCGATCGCCTCCTCGAGGACGTCGAGCGGGACCGGCCCGCCCCCGACCAGGATCGCCCGCGGGCCCGAGAGATCGACCCCGGCTTCCAGCAAACGTCTGAGCTGGGTCGTGACGAGCGAGACGAGGGTGACTCCCTCGCGCTCGAGCGAGCCCCCCACCAGGGCCGTGTCGAAGCCGTCGTGCACGATGGCCGCGGTCCCGTAGATCACCGAACGCATCACGATCTGCAGGCCGGCGACGTGGTGGAGCGGCAGGCAGCACAGCCAGCGGTCGCCCGGATCGACGCCGAGGTTGAAGGCGGAGCCGACCGCGCTCCACATATGGTTGCCGTACGTGAGCCCGATCGGGCGGGGGTGGCCGGAGGTGCCGCTGGTCAGGATGCGGCAGTGGACGGCATCGAGGTCGTGCTGTCCCAGGAGCGGCAGGTCAGCCTCGGTCATCGTCAGCCGGTCCTCCCCGCTCAGCACCAGGGCCGGCGCCGCGCGCCCGAGCTCCGCCTCGAGCTCGGTGGGCGCCAGGCCCGGGTTCAGCGGATAGGCCACCGCGCCGAGCTTCATCAGCGCGTGCAGGAGCACGACGTGCTCGCACCCGGCGGGCAGGGTCAGGACCACGGTGGCCCCTCCCCGCACGCCGCGGGCCGCCAGCCGTCGCGCCGTCCTGGTCGCCTCGGCCTCGAGCTCCGCGTAGGTCAGCTCGACGCCGTCCGCGATCAGGGCCGTGCGGTCGGGCCCGGTTTCAGCTCGCTGCGCGAGCCAGTTGTCGAGGATCATCGTCATCCGCTCATCTCGGGGGGATCGCAGGGATAATCCCGGACGTGCCGACCCGCCACAAGGACGCACCCTCGGAGGACGCGCTGTATGCGCCAATCGAGTGGCGCTCGGTGGGCCGGTACGAGGACATCCTGTACGAGCGCGCCGAGGGCATCGCGAAGATCGCCATCAACCGACCGGAGGTTCGAAACGCCTTTCGGCCGCAGACGCTCGCCGAGCTGCGCGACGCGTTCGGCAAGGCTCGGGACGACCTCGAGGTCGCCGCGATCATCTTCACCGGCGCCGGCGACGAAGCGTTCTGCTCGGGCGGCGACCAGCGCCTTCGCGGCGACGACGGCTACATGGGGGACGACCAGGTCGCCCAACAGGGGGTCGGTCGCCTCGACGTCGGTGATCTCCACGTGCAGATCCGCCGTACCCCGAAGCCCGTCGTGGCGATGGTCGCCGGCTACGCGGTGGGCGGCGGACACATCCTGCATCTGGTCTGCGACCTGACGATCGCGGCCGACAACGCCCGCTTCGGCCAGACCGGCCCCCGCGTGGGCAGCTTCGACGGCGGCTTCGGCGCGGGGCTTCTCGCCCGCAACGTCGGCGTCAAGCGAGCCAAGGAGATCTGGTTCCTGTGCCGGCTCTACGATGCCGCCGAGGCGCTCGACATGGGCCTCGTGAACGCCGTCGTGCCGGTCGCCGAGCTCGAGCGCGAGACGGTCGCCTGGTGCCGCGAGATGTCGAGCCTCTCGCCCCTTGCGCTGCGGCTCTTGAAGGCGAGCTTCAATGCCGCCGAGGATGGGCTCGCCGGCCTCCAACAGCTGTCGCACGATGCGACCTTGCTCTTCTACATGACCGAGGAGGGCCAGGAGGGACGCAACGCGTACGTCGAAGGGCGTCGCTCCCGACTTCACCAAGTTCCCCAAGCGTCCCTGAGCCCTGCGGAACCCGACGACAGCGGAGGCGTAGCCGAGCATGTCGGCGATGAGACTCTGGCTGATGGCCGCGCGGCCGCGCACGCTCCCGGCGGCGATCGCCCCCGTGCTCGTCGGCACGGCCGCCGCGATCGACTCGAGCGACGAACTCCGGGTCGGCGCGTTCATCGCGGCGCTCGTCGGCAGCATCTTCATCCAGATCGGAACCAACCTCTCGAACGACTACTCGGATGCGAAGCGTGGAGCGGACACCGCCGACCGACTGGGCCCCGTCCGGGTCACCTCGTCGGGCCTGGTCGCGCCGCGCCGGGTGCTCGTGGCCACCTGGATCGCGTTCGGGGTCGCCGTCGTCGCCGGCGTCTATCTCACCTTCGTCGCGGGGATCGTGATCCTGATCGTCGGCGTGGCCTCGATTCTCGCCGGCGTTCTCTACACGGGCGGCCCGCGGCCGTACGGTTACGAGGGGCTCGGCGAGCTGTTCGTGTTCCTGTTCTTTGGCCTGGTCGCCGTCAACGGCTCCTACTACGTCCAGCTCGAGCGACTCGATTGGCTGCCCTTCGGGCTCTCGATCTCGGTCGGCCTCCTGGCCACCGCGATCCTCGTGGTCAACAACGTCCGTGACCTCGACACCGACCGCCGGGCGGGAAAGCTGACCCTGGCGGTCCGCATGGGCCGACAGCGGACCCGCGGCCTCTATGCGCTGCTCCTGCTGGCCGCCTTCGCCGCCGTTCCCATCACGCTCCTCGCCTCCGACGGCCCCGCGTGGGCGCTGCTCGCATTAGGAGCGGCGCCGCTTGGCCGGCGACCCCTGCAGGCGGTGATGGCAAGAACCGACGGGCCCTCCCTGAACGCCGCCCTCGCGGGCACCGGCGCGCTGCTCGCCGCATTCAGCGTCCTGCTCGCCGGCGGGCTCCTGATCGCGGCCTAGCCCATGCGGATCACGGCCCTCGAGGCGATCCCGTACGCGCTGCCGTTCAGAAGGCCCTACGTCACGGCACGCGGAAGGCTGGAGCGCCGCGAGATGGTCCTCGTGCGGCTGCGAACCGACGAGGGAATCGAAGGCCTAGGAGATGCGGTGCCCCTGGCGCTGAGGAGCGGCGCCTCGCTCGAGTCGATCGTCGGCGAGCTCCGGGGCTCGGTCGGGCCGCAGGTCGCCGGGCTCGAGCTGGAGGAGTGGGATCCCATGGCGCCGCTCGCCCCGGGGGTCTCCGCCCAGACCGCGGCGGCGCTCGAGATGGCCCGCCTGGACCTGGCCGCGAAGCTCGCCGGGATGCCGGTGTGGGGCCTGCTTGGAGCGAGCTCTGCACGGCCAGTGAAGTGCAACGCGACCCTGGTCGCCGGCCCTCCGACAGCCGTGGCCGCCGAGGCCCTGCGGTGGGCGGAGCGGGGCTTTCAGACGTTCAAGCTCAAGGTCGGGGTTCCGGGCGACGTGGGACAGGTGGAGGCCGTGCGGCGATGCCGTCGGCCCCGAGGCCAGGATCCGCGTCGACGCGAACGGCGTCTGGCCGCCGCCCGAGGCCGTGCTGCGCCTGACGGCGATGGAGCGCCACCGGATCGAGCTGGCCGAGCAGCCCGCCGCCGACCTCGAGGACCTCGCCGTGGTGCGAAGCCAGACCGCGATCCCGATCGCGGCCGACGAGAGCGTCGCGAGCCCGGAGGACGCGGGGCGGGCGGTGGAGCTCGGCGCCTGCCAGCTCGCGGCCGTGAAGCTGGCCAAGGTGGGCGGGATCGGCCCGGCGCGAGCGATCGCTTCTCGCCTCCCCACCTACCTATCGAGCGCCCTCGACGGCCCGGTCGGGATCGCCGCAGCGGCTCATGCGGTGCAGACGCTCCCGGAGGACGGGGCGGCCGCCGGGCTGGCCCACGGGCTGGCGACGCAGCTCCTGTTCGCCGACACGATCGCCTCGGCGGAGTGCGAGCCTCTTGACGGCCTCCTCCATCTGGCGCCGGGTCCCGGTCTGGGGGTCACGATCGACGAGGGCGCATTGGAGCGCCACCGCATCTAGGCATCCATGGCTTGGGGGACGGTCGGCGCCACTCCGGCCCGGGTACCGTTCGCATCAGGTGGATCGCGCCAACCGCAACACCGCGCTCGCATCCGCGATGGTCGAGGAACTGGCGCGGTGCGGAGTGCGTCATGCCGCACTGGCGCCCGGATCGCGGTCGACGCCCCTGGCGCTGGCCCTATGGCGAAATCCCGCGATCGAGGTGACGGTGATCGTCGACGAGCGCTCCGCCGGGTTCTTCGCTCTCGGCGCCGCGCAGGCGGACGGACGGCCGTCCGTGGTCCTGTGCACGTCCGGGACCGCGGCGGCCAACCTCCACCCCGCCGTATGCGAGGCGGACGAGGCCGCGGTGCCGCTGATCGTGCTCACCGCCGATCGCCCGCCCGAGCTCCGCGGGATCGGCGCCGGCCAGACCATCGACCAGCTGAGGCTCTACGGCTCGGCGGCGCGCTGGTTCTGCGAGCTCGGCACCCACGAGGCCGACGACGCCGGACTGCTCCACTTCCGCTCGGTCGCATGTCGCGCCTACGCGGTCGCCCGAGGCGAGCCGCGACCGGGGCCGGTCCACCTGAACGTGCCCTTCCGGGATCCGCTGGGCCCCGAGCAGCGCCCGGACGACGTCACCGCCAGCTCGTCACTCGCGCTCGACGGGCGGGGCGAGCGACCGTTGACCGCCGTCGCCGCCGGTCCGGTGAGCGCCGGAGGAGGCGTTGCTGGACGAGATCGCCGAGCGCGTGGCCGGCGCTCCCCGCGGCTTGATCATCGCGGGGAGGCAGCTCGACGGGCGACTCGCGGCGCCGGTCGCCGACCTGGCGTCGAGCGCCGGATACCCGATCCTCGCCGAGCCCACCTCTCAGCTTCGCGTCGGCGAGCACGACCGCAAGCTCGTGGTTTGGCCCTACGACCTGATCGCTCGGCTGCGCCCCGCCGAGCTCGAGCCCGAGGTGGTGATTCGGTTCGGCGACATGCCGACGAGCAAGGCGCTGCGAGGGTGGCTCGCCTCGCTCCCGGACCTCCGACAGATCGTGGTCGACCCGACGTTCGGCTGGAACGAGCCATCGAGCCGCGCCGAGACGATCGTCCGCGCCGACGCCGGCTCCGTCGCGACGGGCCTCGCGGCCCGGCTTCGCCGAGGCGCCGGCGACTGGCCAGGGCGTTGGATCGCCGCCGGCCGCAGCGCCGCGGAGGCGATCGAGGCCGAGCTGTCCGCCGTCGGGGAGCCCACCGAGCCGGGAATTCACGCGAGCCTTTCGCGCCTCTACCGTGACGGGGAGCTCGTATACACCGCGTCCTCGATGCCAATCCGCGACCAGGAGGCGTTCGTGCCGACCGGTCCGGCGCAGGTGAGGTTCCTCTGCAACCGGGGCGCGAACGGGATCGACGGCCTGATCTCGTCCGGCGTCGGGGCCGCGGCGGCGACCGGCCGCCCGGCGTGGATCATCACCGGCGACCTGGGCCTCTACCACGACATGAACGGGCTCGCCGCGGTGAGCGAGCTGAGCGCACCCGGTGCGGATCGTGGTCGCGCAACAACGACGGCGGCGGGATCTTCGAGTTCCTGCCGCAGGCTGAGCCAGCTCGACCGCGACGAATTCGAGGCGTTGCTCGGGACGCCGCTCGGGAATCGACCCCGGGAAGGTTGCCGCAACCCATGGCCTCCCCCACTTCCGGGTCGAGGATCTCCGAGGGCTCGATGAGGCGACGCGCGGCACCGGCGTGATCGAGATCCCGGTCGATCGCCGCCGGAACGTCGAGCTTCACAAGCGGCTCGCCGAGCGGGTCGCCGATGCCCTGGGGGCGCCGCGCGGCGCCTGATCAAACCGAAGAGGAGGAAGCCCGATGCCCCGAACATTCGAGACCGAGCGCCATGGTCGAGTCCTGAACCTGCGCTTCGACAACCCGCCGCTCAACTTCATGGACCGCGTCATGGTCGCCGAGCTCGACGACCTCCTGGACACTCTGGAGGAGGATCGCTCGCTGGGCTCGGTCGTCCTGACGGGCAAGCCGGACGGGCTCTTCATCACCCACTACGACGTCGAGGAGATCCTCATCGGAGCGGAGGGCGTCGGCCGAAGCATGTCCGCCGGCCTGGCGGGTGCATCGCTGCAGACGGTCGGCGGGATGGCCCGGCTACCGGGAGCCCGTTCGGCGCTCGGGCGTACACCCGCCTCGGGGCTCCTGGAGCTGAAGCGGATCCACGACGTCTTCGTCCGCATGCAGCAGATGGACAAGGTCTTCATCGCGGCGATCAACGGGCCCGCTCTGGGAGGGGCGTGCGAGATCGCCCTCGCCTGCGACCTGCGCTACATGGCCGAGGAGGCCAGGTGGATCGGGCTGCCCGAGATGACGCTCGGTTTCTGCCCGGGCGGCGGCGGGACGCAGAGGCTGTCGAGAATCCTCGGCCCCTCCAGGGCGCTCGAGATGATCCTCGAGGGCCGGGCCCTCACCCCGACCGAGGCGCGCGAGATGGGGCTCGTCCACCGTGTCGTCGCCGGGCGGGACCTTGCGGGCGAGGCACTGGCGAGCGCCGAGCGGCTGGCGCGCCGCGCGCCCCTCTCCATCGCGGCCGCCAAGCGCGCCGTGCTCGACGGCGCGACGAGGCCGCTCCCGGCTGGCCTCGCCGAGGAGCGCAAGTGGTTCATGGCCACGGTCTCGCAGCCGGCCGCCCGGCGGGCGATGCGCGCCTACACGCAGCGCACGCACGCCGCTGGGCCGCCGTTCTCGGACGACGAGGAGCTGGCCGCGTGGCAGCAGGGAACGGCGGTCGACCTGGTGTCCGAATAGCGCCGTCGCTACCCGGCGAGCAGCGGCAGCAGCGCGTCCAGCTTGACCTCGGTCTCGGCGAGCTCCGCCTCGGGGTCGGAGTCGGCGACGATGCCGTTGCCCGCGAACAGGTGGGCGGTGCGGTCGCGGAGGAGCGTCGGAGCGGATCGCGACGCAGAACTCGCCGTCCTCGGCGACGTCCATCCACCCGACGGGGCCCGCATACCATCCGCGATCGAGGTCCTCGAGCTCCTCGATCGCTGACGAGCGCGAGGTCCCGGGGCTCGCCCCCCACGGCGGGCGTCGGGTGAAGCACGCCGGCCAGCTCGACCGCCGAGTGAGGCTGCGAGAGCTGGGCGCGGATCGGCGTCCCCAGATGCTGGATGTTCGCCACCTTGACCAGTCCGGGCTCCGACGCGGCCTCCACCCAGACCGAATGCCGCCGCAGCGAGCGCTCGATCCGCCGCACGACTATCTCGTGCTCGTGCCGGTCCTTGGGTGAGCGCAGGAGCTGCTCGCCGAGGTGGTCGTCGACCGACGGGTCCGCGCTCCGCCTGGTCGAGCCCGCAAGCGCCGACGGTCGCCGCGCCGGCGCCGCTTCGCCGCACCAGGAGCTCGGGGCTCGCGCCGACGAAGGCGCGCCTCCGGCGAGCCGCAGCAGAAGCAGAAGCAGGAGGGAAAGCCCTCGCGCAGGGCGCCGTAGAGCGCCGCCGGGATCGTGGGCACGCGGCGCCTCGACCACCACCTCGCGGGCCAGCACGACCTTCTCGAGCTCACCCGCCCTGATCCGCTCCACGCCACGCTCGACCGAGCGCTCGAAGCGCTCCGGCGGGGCCGCGCTCGCGATCCGCACCTCCCCCGTGAGATCCGGGTCGGGGAGCGGGAGCAGCGCCTCGCCGAGGGCCCCGACCCGGGCCCGAAGCCGCGCGGACACCGCCGCCGGGTCCGTCCCGGGCCCGACGAGCGCGCAGAGCGTCAGGTGCGTTTGGCCGCCGGCGCGATGGAGCGCGAGCTCTGGCATCACGAGCAGGGCCGGCGGAAACGACGACCACTGCGGGCCCCCTCCACCCTCTGGGGCGAAGGCAAAGCCGCCGACCCATACCGGGCCGGCGCCGGCCGGCAGCCCGGTGGGCTCGCGCGCCCACCTGCTCTCGCGTGACCCGCTCGCAGAGGCCGACAGCGTCGCGAAACCGCTCCGGTGCCCCGCGAGACGACCTCGTAGGCGCTCCCCAGCCGCGGCAAGGGCGAATCCGTCCGATCGGGCTGCTCCCAGCAGAACCAGCGGTCTTGCGCGAGGCGCGACGCGAACACCGCCGCGCTCGGGTCCTCCACGTCGACCGGCGCGGTGACGCTGACCAGCCTTCGCCTCTCCCCCGCCTCGGCGAGGAGCGCCTCCAGCGAGGCGATCAGATCGCGTGATGTCCTGGAGAGCGCCGCTACTGGTCGGGGCGGGAGCGGTTGATGGCCACCTCGCCGGTCCGAGCCATCTCGATCAGGCCGTGCGGCCGGATCATGCGCTCGAACGCGTCGATCTTCTCGTTCGATCCCGTCACCTCGATGGCGAGTGTACGCCTGGATACGTCGACGATCTTGGCCCGGAAGATCTCGGCGAAGTGCATGATCTCCGCCCGCCCCTCCACCGAAGCCTGGACCCGGAACAGGGCCATCTCCCGCGATATCCGCTGTTCCGGCTCCATGTCGCGGATCTTGATCACGTTGACCAGCTTGTGGAGCTGCTTGGTCACCTGGTCGATCGGATGAACCGCGCCGTCGAGGGTCAGGGTGATCCGCGAGATGTCCGGGTCGTCGGTCGGCCCCACAGCGAGCGTGTCGATGTTGAACCCACGGCGGCTGAACAGCCCCGCGATCCGCGCCAGGACCCCCGGCTTGTTCTCGACCAGGAGCGAGATCACGTGCTTTCGCCCCGTGAGGGCGCGCGAGGCCTCGAGGTCCTCGAGCTTCACCAGGTCCGGCGTTCCAGCTTCCATTCGATCGCCCTCAGCTCACCCGACCATGTCCCGCGCGGCCGCCCCCGCCGGGATCATCGGGAAGCAGTTCTCGGTCTTCGAAACCTGGACGTCGAGGAGCACCGGGCCCTCGGCGTCGAGCGCGGTGCGCATCGCGTCACCGAGCTCCCGCTTGTCGGTGCAGCGCATCCCGGTCCATCCGAATGCCTCCGCCAGCTTCACCCAGTCGGGGCTGTAGCCCATCTCGACCGAGCTGTAGCGCCCGTCCCAGAACAGCTCCTGCCACTGGCGGACCATCCCCAAGTAGCCGTTGTTCATCAGGAAGACCTTCACCGGGATGTCGTGGACGGCGGCGGTCGCGAACTCCTGGCAGACCATCACCAGGCTGCCGTCACCTGCCAGGCAGACGACCTGTCGTCCGGGCGGGCGACCTTGGCGCCGATCGCGGCGGGCAGGCCGAAGCCCATCGTGCCGAGCCCGCCGGAGTTGATCCACTGGCGTGGCTTGGCGAAGTGGTAGTACTGCGCGGCCCACATCTGGTGCTGGCCCACGTCGGAGGTGATGATCGCCTCGCCCTCGGTGGCCTCGTACATCGCCTCGATCATGAACTGGGGCTTGATCTCGGAGTCGGCCGAGTCCTCGTAGCCCAGCGGGATACTCGGCCTGCCACGCCCGAAGCTGCTTCCACCAGCCGTCGAGCCTCCCCGGGTCCGCCTTCAGGGCGCGGTACTCGCGCGTCAGCTTCGGCAGCACGTCCTTGGCGTCGCCGACGATCGGGATGTGGGCGGGGACGTTCTTGGAGATCTCGGCCGGGTCGACGTCGATGTGGACGAACTTCGCCCGCGGCGCGAACTCGGAGAGCTTGCCGGTGATCCGGTCGTCGAAGCGGGCGCCGACGGCGACGATCAGGTCGGCGTTGTCCATCGCGTAGTTCGCGGTCCTGGTGCCGTGCATGCCGAGCATCCCCAGCCATTGATCGTGCGGCGCCGGGAACGCTCCCAGGCCCATCACGGTCAGCGTCACGGGGAGCTTGTCGGCGGTCGCGAACTCGATCAGCTCCTTGGAAGCGTTGGCGTTGACGACCCCGCCGCCCGCGTAGATGATCGGCCGCCGCGCGTTGGCGAGGGCCTTGGATGCCAGCCGGATCTGCTTGATGTTGCCCTCGGTCGAGGGCTTGTATCCGGGCAGGTTCGGGGAGCCCTCGGCCGGCTCGTACTCGATGTCGGCGCGCGACAGGTCCTGGGGAACGTCTACCAGCACCGGGCCCGGCCGACCGGTGGAGGCGATGTGGAAGGCAGCATGGATGTACTCGGGGATCTGGCGGGGATCGGTGACCAGGAACGAGTGCTTGACGATCGGCAGAGTGATCCCGGTCACGTCGGCCTCCTGGAAGCCATCGGTGCCGATCAGGTCGGTGCGCACCTGGCCGGTGATGAACACGGTCGGGACCGAGTCCAGCATGGCGTCGGTGATTGCGGTGACCAGGTTGGTGGCGCCGGGCCCCGAGGTCGCGAACGCGACGCCCACCCGGCCCGAGGCCTTGGCGTAACCCTCGGCCGCGTGGCCGGCGCCTTGCTCGTGGCGCACCTGGATGTGGGTGAAGTCGGCGTCGTAGATCGCGTCGTAGGTCGGCAGGTTGGCGCCGCCGGGGATTCCGAAGACGTGCTCCACCCCCTCGGCCTTCAGCGCCTCACACAATGCATCCGCGGCCCGCATGGGCAGTTGATTGTAGGCAAGCGCCGCTAGCGCGGCCGGGGGGCGCGCAGGGCCGCCACCTCTGGCAGCTCGAGCTCGCCGGGCATCCACTGGGTCTTCGGCAGGATCGCCCGCTCGATCACGCGGTCCTTGTGGCGGTCGATCAGCTCGAGCATCGACCGCACGAGCTCCTCCCCCAGATGATGGGGCTCGAGCCCCAATTCGAGCAGCTTCGTGTTCACCGCGTTGTAGTAGTGCTGCTCGAGCTCCACCCTGGGGTTCGGGTATTTGCGCACCTCGACCTGACGGCCGAGCTCGCCCGCGGCGCGGCCGACCAGCTCGGCGAGCTCGGAGACGCTGAACTGCTCGGTGAACTGGTTGAAGACCCGGTACTCGCCGAGCTCGGGGGGGTTGTCCACGGCGAGCTCCACGCACTGGAGCGTGTCGCGGATGTTCAGGAATCCCCGCGTCTGCCCCCCTTCCCCGTAGACGGTCAGGGGATGGCCGATCACCGCCTGCACGCAGAAGCGGTTCAGCACCGTGCCGAACACCTCGTCGTAGTCGAACCGCGTCGCCAGGCGCTCGTCGAGTGCCGTCTCGTCCGTCTCCACGCCGTAGACGACGCCCTGGTTCAGGTCGGTGGAGCGCAGGCCCCAGATCCGGCAGGCGAAGTGGATGTTGTGCGAATCGTGGACCTTGGACAGGTGGTACAGCGAACCGGGCATCTTCGGGAAGGGGAGCGTGTCCTTGCGCCCCTTGTGCTCGATCTCGATGAACCCCTCCTCGATGTCGATGTCCGGGGTCCCGTACTCGCCCATCGTCCCGAGCTTCACCAGATGGCAGTCGGGGACCTTGTCGCGGATGCCGAACAGCAGGTTGAGCGTCCCGAGCACGTTGGTCCGCTGCGTCTCGATGGCGTGCCTGCGCGAGATCATCGAGAAGGGCGCCGACGGCTGCTCCCCGTAGTGCACGATCGCCTCGGGCGCCGTGTCGGTGAGCACCGCGTCCATGAACTCGGCGTCCTCGATGCTGCCCACGAAGCTCGAGATCTCGTTCCCGGAAACCTCCCGCCAGGCGTCGATCCGCTCCGCCAGCGAGCCGATCGGAATCAGCGAGTCGGTCGAGTGCTGGACGTGCCAGCGCCGCCGCGAGAAGTTGTCCACGACGGAGACCTCATGCCCGCGGGCCGAGAAGCGCATCGCGGTCGGCCAGCCGAGGTACCCGTCACCCCCGAGGATGAGGATCCGCATGATCGGGCGAGGGTAGCGGACCGATCCCCCATCTATTCTCTTGCGGCCGTGGAATCGGCGTTCTTGCAGGCGAATCTCTTTCCCCCGGAGCTGACCGCGATCCGCGTCGTCGGGCTGGGGATCGCCGCGCTGATCGCCGGGTTCGCGCTGTGGCGGCGCCGATCGCTTCGCAACGCCGACGTCCTGATCCTGCTCGCGATCGCGGTGGGCCTCGCGATCGTCTCGGGCACCGAGCTGCTCGACACGATCCTCGGCGCGTTCTCGTTCAAGCGCTCCAACGGCACCCGGATCGTGGGCGTGGCCGTGTTCGCGATCCTGGTCCTGTTCCTCCTCGTGGTGCGGGCCCTCGCCCAGGGATCGCGGATCACGCGGGAGCTCTCCGAAGTGCTCGAGGGGCTTGCCTGGGAGCAGTTCAGGGTGGCCGGCCATCCCCAGGGGTTCCGCGATCGGATCGGGATTCTGGTTCCCGCCTACAACGAAGCGGACAGCATCGCCTGGGTGCTCGATCGGATCCCGGCGCGGGTTTGCGGCGTCGAGACCGCGGTGCTGGTGGTGGACGATGGCTCGCGAGACGCCACCGGGGACATCGCCGCCCAGCACGGGGCGGTCGTGGCCCGCCACGTCATCAATCGAGGCGGTGGCGCCGCCCTCCGCACCGGCTACCGCCTGCTCGCCGACTCGGGTGCGCGCATCGTCGTCACCCTGGACGCGGACGGGCAGCATCTGCCGTCCGAGATGGAGCGTCTGGTCGAGCCCGTCCTGAGCGGCGAGGTCGCGGTCGCTCACGGGTCACGCGTGCTGGGCCGGGCCGAGCCCAACCACTACGCCCGCGAGCTTGGGATCGTCTTCTTCAACCGGACGGTGTCGTTGATCACGCGCACCAAGGTCAGCGACTGCTCGAATGGCTACCGGGCGGTGCGCAGCGACGTCCTGCCGCAGCTGGTCCTGCGCCAGGAGCAGTTCCACACCTCCGAGTTCCTGATCGAGGCGATCAAGCGAGGCATCCCGGCCAAGGAGATCCCGGTCACCGTGGCCAAGCGCATGCACGGCCATTCCAAGAAACCGGCCGTCGTTCGCTACGGGCTGGGGTTCGCGAACGCGATCGTCCGCACCTGGCTCAGGTAAGCTCCGCCGCCTCCTCATCTCCCGCCCCAATACCTGCCCTCGCCTTCGGCTCGGGCATTTCCATCTGCTCCCGACACCGGGGGCGGCGGGCCCTGCTAGCCGACCCGGAGGCCGTCGGCCGGTGACCTCCGAGGGTCTGGCAGGTAGAGGTCCGTGCCGCAGCGCGTGCAGACCTGGACGTAGAGCTTGTGCACCTTGCCGCAGTGCGGGCAGCGGCGCTCCGGCTCATCGGTCTCGGCGCGGTAGAGGATCACCGCGAACAGGCCGATCACCGGCAGCACCGTGCCGACCAGGAGCCAGATGAGGAACGAGCTCCCCTTGGCGCGCCCGATGACCGCCGTCGCGATGCCGAAGGTCAGCGCGATCACTACATAGGGGGCACCGGCCATGCCCCAATTGTGACGCCGAGGACCCCTCAGCCGAGCTTGTCGCGGATGAGGCGCGTCACCTCGCCGCCGTCGGCCCTGCCCTTGGTCTCGCGCATGACCGCGCCCACGATCGGGCCGATCGCCTTCGGGTTCCCCGACCTCACCTTCTCCGCCGCGGCGGGCTCGGCTTCGATCGCTCGCTCGACGACTGCCTCGAGCTCGCCCGAGTCCGACATCTGGCCGAGTCCCTGCCGCTCGACGATCTCGGCGGGGTCACCTCCCTCCGCCACGAGCGTGGCGAGCACCTCGCGGGCGGCCCCCGTCGTCACCTGCTTCGCCTCGACCATCCCGACGAGCCTCGCCAACGCGTCCGGGGACACCTTGGACGAGGCCGGGCCAGCCTCGCCGTCGCCCGCTTCGCGCAGTCGGGCGATCAGCTCGCCGGTTACCCAGTTGGCGATCGCACCCGCGTCGACCCCTCCGGCGCCCGTGGTCTCGGCCGCGCCATGCAGAGCCGCCGCGATCGTGCGCTCGAAGTACTCCCCGAGCTCGGCATCGAAGGCGAGCTGGCGCGCGGTGACCTCTGGGAGGCCCAGCTCCGAGGTGTAGCGCTGCCGCCTTTGGTCGGGGAGCTCGGGCAGCGCCTCGCGGGCGTCACGCAGCATCTGGTCGGTCGGGGCCAGCGGCACCAGATCGGGCTCGGGGAGATAGCGGTAGTCGTGCGCGTACTCCTTCGAGCGCAAGGGCGTCAGCGCCCCGGTTCGCGGGTCGAAGTGGAAGGTCTCCTGGACGACCTCCCCTCCCGCCCCGAGCACCTCACCCTGGCGCCCGAGCTCGGCCTCGATCCCCCGCTCCAGGAACCGGAAGCTGTTCATGTTCTTGAGCTCGGTCTTCGTGCCCAGCTCGGCCTCGCCGGACGGCCGGATCGAGACGTTGGCATCGCAGCGAAGGCTGCCCTCCTCCATGTTCACGTCCGAGACGCCGAGCTGCTTCACGGTCGTCCGCAGCAGCTGGGCCCACTCCCGGGCCTGTGCCGGATGATGAAGATCCGGCTCGGTGACGATCTCCACCAGTGGAGTTCCCCCGCGGTTGAAGTCGACCAGCGAGTCCGCGGAGCCGTGGATCCGGCCCGACTCGCCCACGTGGACCATCTTCGCCGCGTCCTCCTCGAGGTGGACGCGGTGGATCCGGACCTCGCCCAGCCTGCCCGACGTCGCCAGCGGAATGTCGTACTGACTGATCTGGTAGCCCTTCGGGTTGTCGGGATAGAAGTAGTTCTTGCGGTGGAAGATGGAGCGTGGGGCGATCTCGCAACCGAGCGCGACCGCGATCTGCAGAGCGAAGCGAACCGCCTGCTCGTTGACCACGGGGAGCGTTCCGGGATGTGCCAGGCAGATGGGGCAGGTGTGAACGTTGGGATCGTCGCCGAACGAGAGTGCGCAACCGCAGAACATCTTGGTCCTGGTGGCGAGCTGCACGTGGATCTCCAGCCCGATCGCGGCCTCGTAGCCGTCCGGCACGGTCATCGACAGCCGAGCTTTCCGTTCGGGGTGGTCATGCCCCCCGCATGGGCGTTGGCCGGCTGTCGAATCGGATCGCCCCCTCGATCGCCAACGCGGCGTCGAGCAGGCCCGACTCGCAGAACGCGGGGCCCGCGATCTGCAGCCCCACGGGAAGCTCGGGCCCTCCGCCATCGGGCTGGGCGAGCCCGGCCGGGATCGAGATCGCGGGGATGCCCGCCAGCGACATCGGCACGGTGCAGTAGTCGGACAGGTACATGGCAAGCGGGTCCTCGGTTCGGGCGCCGAGCTCGAAGGCGACGGTCGGCGAGGTCGGTGTGACCAGGTAGTCGAAGCGGGCGAAGGCGCTTGCGAAGTCCTCCACGATCCTCGTTCGGACGCGCTGCGCGCGCCCGTAATACGCGTCGTAGTAACCCGACGAGAGGGCGTACGTGCCGAGCATGATCCGCCGCTTGACCTCGGCGCCGAACCCGTCCTCGCGGGTCCGCTCGTACATGGCGATCAGGTCGGCGGGGTCGTCTGCCCGCAGCCCGAACCGCACGCCGTCGTAGCGGGCGAGGTTTGCGGAGGCCTCAGCCGGTGCGAGCACGTAGTACGCGGAGAGCCCGTGAGACGAGTGCGGCAACTCGCACTCGTCGACCTCGCCGCCCAGCTCGCGGATCACGTCCAGGGTGCGCTCGAAGGTCGCGGCGACCCCCGCCTCGATCCCCTCGGCATCCGCCGACAGCTCCCGCGGGACGCCGAAGCGCAGGCCCGAGAGGTTCTCGCGCGAGGTGATCTCGACTCCCCCATCGATGCCGACCGACGTGGAGTCACAGTCGTCACGACCCTGCATCGCTTCCAGCAGCAGGGCGGCGTCGGCGACGTCGCGAGTCAGCGTCCCGCATTGGTCCAGTGAGGAGGCGAACGCGATCATCCCGTAGCGGGAGATCGCGCCGTAGGTGGGCTTCAGCCCCACGATCCCGCACAGGGCGGCCGGCTGGCGGATCGATCCCCCGGTGTCCGTCCCGATCGCGCACGGGGCGAGCCGGGCGGCGACCGCCGCCGCCGAGCCGCCCGAGGACCCGCCTGGGACCCGGGCCCGATCCCACGGATTCCTGACCGGCCCATACCCGGAGTTCTCGTTCGACGAGCCCATCGCGAACTCGTCCATGTTGGTCTTGCCGAGAAGCCGAGCGCCGGCGTCGGCGAGCTTGCGCGCCGCGGTGGCCGAGTACGGCGGGCGATAGCCCTCCAGGATCCTGGACCCCGCGGTCGTCGGCACCCCCTCGGTGCAGAAGATGTCCTTGATCGCGACAGGGATGCCCGAAAGGGGCGCGCCGTCGCGCTCCCCGGCGGCCTCCTTCGGCCCCTCGTCGCCATGTTCCCGCTTCCAGAGGTAGACGTTCAGGTCGTCGCCCTGCGCGGCGTCCGTGTAGGCGTCGAAGTACTCGTCCCGGCCGAGCTCGCCCGCCTCGATCAACCGGGCGGCCTCGGCAACCGTGAGCTCGAGCAGGTCCTCCATCGGTCAGGCCTGGGGCGATGGCACGCGGAAAGCGCCGTCCGAGGGATCAGGCGCCTCGGCGAGGATCCTGTCGCGCTCCCAGCTCGGCCTCGGCTCGTCCGGTCGCAGGACGTTCTCGAGGGCCACCACGTGGGAGGTGGGCTCGACGCCGTCCAGGTCGAGCTCGTTCATCCGCTCCACGTGCTCGAGGATCCCGGACAGTTCGCCCGACATCCGCTCGACCTCGTCTTCGGTCAACGCCAGCCGCGCGAGCCGCGCCACGTGCAGGACCTGCTCGCGATCGATCACCGTGGTGATTCTAGGTACAGCGGCCCGATCGCCTCGCGGCGGTTAGGATCACCCCGTGAGCGCCGAGCTCTCCAAAGGGAACTTGGCCGTGGGCGAGGCGCGAACCAAGTCGTGATGACCGGAGCGCGGGCGGAGCGATTCGTCGTCCTCAACCTCCGCCTTCTGGCGGTCAGCTTCGCCGTCGTCGGGATCCTCTTCATTGCGGTGCCCAACGGGGTGCTCGACGTGATCAGCGACCTTGGCGACGAGCTCGGCAGCTTCACGACGGCGCCCGAGACGGTCGAGAAGCTGTGGCTCGCGCTGGCCTTCGCCTACATGGTGGTGATCACCGGGATCTGCCTCGTCGTGCAGGCGGACGTGGCCCGCTACCGGCCCCTGCTGCTGGTGCTCGCCGCGGGCAAGACGGCGTCCTCGCTCGCGGCGCTCGGCTTCTACCTCTTCGACTCCGACGTCTTCATCTACCTGCTCAACTTCCTCGTGGACGGCTTCCTTGTCGGGGCATCCCTATTCCTGTGGTCGGTGGCGGGACGGATCGGGGAGCCGGCCGCCCCGTCCTGAAGGTCCGCCCCGGGGCTCGATGCCGCTGCGATCGGGAGCTCGTCTGGACGCTCGGCCGGGCTGAGCGGCGGCGAGCTGCGAATCCTGCGCGCCTTCGCGGAGGCGATGGCCCCCGGTTTCGGGGCCCTGCCCCCGGCCGCGGGGCCAGACCGAAAGGGGGTCGCGCCCAAGGTCGACGCGGTCGAGATCGCCGAGCCTCTCAACCGCTATCTGGAGGGCCTGCCGAGACGAAGCGTCAGGCAGGTTCGTCTCGCCCTCCGCGCGATCGACTGGCTGCCCTTCCCGTGGCGGTTCAGCCGGGCGAGCTTGGAGGCGAGGCAGGACTTCCTGCGCCGCTTCGAGACCTCCACCCTCCCGTTCGCCGCGGACCTGCTGCTGTTTCTCAAGGTCCTCACCGGGCTCGGGTACGGGAACGATCCACGGGTTCGCGCGGCCGTCGGCTACCGGATGCGCTGCGAGGTTGCCGACGACCGCCTGGATCGTGACCGAACGCCGCCCGGCGGCCTCGGGGACATGCGCCCCCCGGCCGGCGGCGAGGACTGCGACGTGGCCATCGTCGGCTCGGGCGCGGGCGGCGCGGTGGCCGCGGCCCTCCTCGCCGAGGCCGGACTCGAGGTGGTCGTGCTCGAGGCGGGTCCCCACCTGGACCACACCAGCTATCCGGAGGAGCCGCTGGCCGCGCTGTCGGCTCTGTACCGCGACGGGGGGCTGACGATCGCCGAGGGCCGCCCGGCGATCCCCACACCCGTGGGCAGGGCTGTCGGCGGAACGACGGTGATCAACTCCGGCACCTGCTTTCGGGCCCCCGATCGCGTCCTGGCCGCGTGGCGCTCCGATCACGGGATCGACTGGGCGACCGAGCTCGACGCCGACTACTCGGAGGCCGAGGAGATGCTCGACGTGCATCCGGTGGATCCCGAGCGGATGGGTCGCAACGGACAGCTTCTGCGCGAGGGGGCCGAGGCCCTCGGCGCTCGCCACGAGCCCCTGAGGCGCAACGCCGGCCGCTGCATTCAGTGCAGCTCGTGCCCCGCCGGGTGCCGGCTCGACGCGAAGCGCGCCATGCATGTCTCGTACCTGCCGAGGGCGGTCGCCGCGGGCGCGCGGGTGCGCGCGCAGACCGAGGCTCGGAGGATCGCGCTCGACGGCGGCCGCGCCGCCGGGCTCGACTGCGTGGCCCGGGTCGATGGCCGACCGCGCCCGTTTCGCCTGCGGGCCAGGCGGGCCGTCGTCCTCGCCGGTGGAGCCTTCGGCACCCCGGAGCTTCTCCTGCGCTCGGGGTTTCGTTCGCCGAGCGGCGAGCTGGGCCGCAACCTGAGGATCCATCCGGCTTGCTGGGTCGGGGCGCGGTTCGCCGAGGAGGTCCGCGGGTGGGAGGGCGTCATGCAGAGCTACGCCGTGAACGAGTGGGAGGACCGGGGGCTCCTGCTCGAGGCGACCTTCACGCCGCTCGCCTTCGGCGCCCAGTGGCTACCGGGAACCGGGGTGGAGCACCAGGAGAGGGTGCTCGCCTACGATCGAATCGCCTCGACCGGGGTCCACCTGTCCGACCGCTCCACGGGCCGGGTCGGGCTCGCCCGGGACGGATCGCTCAGGATCACCTACCGGCTGACCCGAGACGACGGCGCCCGGCTCGTCTACGGCATCGCCCGCGCGGCGGAGCTCCTCTACGCAGCGGGTGCGAGCGAGGTCTATCCGCAGATCGCCGGCATACCCACCATCCCGAAGGGTCGCATCGCCGACCTCGACGCTTCACCGCCGGAGCCCAAGGCGCTGCGCCTCGAGGCCTTTCACCCGATGGGCACGGCGCGCATGGACGCCGACGAGGCCGCGGGCGTCGTCGGCACCGACGGCTCCGTCCACGGCGCCGCGGGCCTCTACATCGCCGACGGCTGCCTGCTGCCGAGCTCGATCGGCGTCAACCCGATGATGACCATCATCGCGATGGCGTCTCGCGTCTCGCGCCAGCTGGCCGACCGCCTGGCATGACGCGCGATGGCCGCCCGGAGGGCGGCCATCGCCAGGACTCTCGTCATACGGGGCAATGCCCCGATACGTCTGTCAGGGAGCGGACGGAGGGGGGCTGGAGGGTGGCGGTGAGCTGGACGGCGGAGGAGGTGGGGAGCCCGTCCCGGGGTCGTCGCCGCCGCCGGAGCGGCCCGCCTCGTCGCTGAACGATGTGCTCTCTTCCTCCTGCATCGCCATGTACCCCCCGATTGCCACCGCAGCGGTCGCTATCAACCCCAGCCACACCCCGATCTTCCGGGTGTGGTCGATCCCGGTGCCCGACAGGTCGCCGCCGAAGTCGGGCGGGCTGATGATGCTGATGATGACGAGGACCACCGAGAGGACGCCCAGTCCGGTGACGATCGCGCTCGCCGCCACCGGCAACCCCATCTCGCCCTCCGAGGCGGCGAGCAGCGCCAATCCAATCGCCGCCAGCGCGGTGATGAACAACACGATGTCGATGAAGCCGTACGACCCCCAAGCGTTCCTCGACCCTTCAACCGAGACCGCGAAGGCTCCGGCCCCCCCGGTGAACTTGAGGCCGAACCAATCGAAGATGAACATGATCAGGATCAGGAGGATCCCGGAAACACCCGCGACCTTCTCGCCCTGACTGAGTCTGGTGAAGTCCATTGACCCTCCTCTAATGGATGAGCTTCGTTCCTTTGGCGCAGCCTATATCGCAGGTCCGTCGGACAGAAGGGGCCTCGGGCTGAGCGCGGGCCAGGCTCAGGCGCGTCGGTCGAGCGCCGCCTGCATCGTGTTTCGAAGCAGCATCGCGATGGTCATCGGACCCACCCCGCCGGGCACCGGGGTGATCGCTCCGGCCACCTCTCTCGCGGCGTCAAAATCGACATCGCCCACGAGTCCCGCGTCGGTTCGGCTCATGCCCACGTCGATCACCGTCGCCCCGGGCTTCACCCAGTCTCCACGCACGAGCCCGGGCTCGCCGACGGCGGCGACGAGGATGTCCGCTCGGCGGCAGGCGGCGCCCAGGTCCTCCGTTCGGGAGTGGCACACCGTGACCGTGGCGCTCGCGTTCAGCAGCAGGCTCGCGAGCGGCCGGCCGACCAGGATCGAGCGCCCGACCACGACGGCCTCCGCCCCGAGGGGGTCCACGCCCGCGTGGGCGAGGAGCTCCATCACCCCGAGCGGCGTGCAGGGCACGAGGCCCGGGCGGCCCTGCGCCAAAAGCCCCGCGCTCCCCGCCGTCAGGCCGTCGACGTCCTTGTCGGGATCGATCGCCGCGATCACCGCGTCCTGGGCGATCTGCTCGGGGAGCGGCAGCTGGACCAGGATCCCGTCCACCTCGTCGTCGGCGCTCAGCTCGCGCACCAAAGCCACCAGCTCCTCCTGAGAGACCTCGGCGGCCAGCTGATGGTGGATGGAGCGGATGCCCACCTCCTCGCTGCGCTCTCTCTTGTTGCCCACGTACACCTGGGAGGCGGGGTCGTCCCCGACCAGAACGGTGGCGAGCCCCGGGGCTCGGCCGTCGTTGGCCGCATCGAAGCGCCGAACGTCCGCCGCGACGCCCTCGCGCACCTCGGCGGCGACCGCCTTGCCGTCGATCAGACGCGCGGCCACGTGCCCCCGCCCTTCAGCATCGCGAGCAACCTCCTCACCCGGCCTTTCGCAGCGGCGCGTAGTCGGCCATCAGCTTGCGCTCCGCCGCCTCGGAGGCGAACCGGACCACGATCACGTTGCCGGGCTCGACCCCGATCACCACACCCTCGCCGAAGGTCGCGTGGACCACGTCGTCCCCGACCTCGAATTCAAGCGGCGTGGCGTGCGGCTGGCGTCGCTCCGGGACACCGAGGCCGCCTCCACCCAGTGCTGCCGCGGCCGCCCATCCGGTCGGAGCGCTCGAGATCTGACGCTCGACGAGCCCATCGGGGATCTCGGCCAGGAACCGAGAGGGAAGGTTGTAGCCGCGGCCGCCGTGCAGGCTTCGCCGCCGGGCGAAGCTCATGAACAGGCGTCGCCTGGCCCTGGTCACGCCCACGTAGCAGAGGCGCCGCTCCTCCTCCAGATTGCCCTCCTCGATCGAGCGCATGTGCGGGAATACCCCCTCCTCGCAGCCGATCATGAACACGACCTCGTACTCCAGGCCCTTGGCGTTGTGAAGGGTCATCAGGGTGCAGAGGCTCTCGCCGGCCTGCAGGGAGTCCTGATCGGTGTACAGCGAGATCTGGGCCAGGAACTCCTCCATCGGACCTGCCTCCCCCTCCCCCTCGAGCTCGCGGTTGGCATCGAACTCACCGGCCACGCTGATCAGCTCCTCGAGGTTCTCCACCCTTCCCTCGGCCTCGATCGTCCGCTCCGCGGCCAGAGCGTCCAGGTACCCGCTCTCGGTGAGGACGGCACGAAGCAGCTCGGCGACCGACGCCGAGGGCTCGTCCGCCTCGGCGCGTTCGCGCAGATCGCGCATCGTCTCCGCGAAACGTCCCACGGCACGCACCGCCGCCTGCCCGAGCCCTGGCGTCCGCTCGGGCTCTGAGAAGACGTCCCAGATGTCCTGCCCGGTCGTGTTCGCATGCGAGAGCAGCCGTGCCTGCGTCGTGTCGCCGATGCCGCGGCGGGGGGAGTTGACGATCCTGGCGAAGGAGACCGCATCAGCGGGATTCGCGATCAGGCTGAGGTAGGCGACCGCGTCCTTGATCTCCGCCCGCTCGTAGAACTTCGTGCCGCCGATCACCTGGTAGGGGATCTCGAACCGGACCAGGGTGTCCTCGAGCACCCGGCTCTGCGCGTTGACTCGATAGAAGACCGCGACGTCCTCCCGCAAGATCCCGTCCTCGCTCACCAGCCGCTCGATCTCGGACGCCACGTACCGGGCCTCGGCGTGCTCGTCGTCGAACTCGGCAAGCATCACGGGCTCCCCGCTCCCGAGGTCGGTCCAGAGCCGCTTCGGCTTCTGAGAGCGGTTGTGGGAGATGATCCCGTTCGCGGCGTCGAGGATCGTCTGGGTCGAGCGGTAATTCTGCTCGAGCTTGACCGCGGTGGTGTCGGGAAAGTCGTGCTCGAACTCGAGGATGTTGCGGATGTCGGCGTTCCTGAACGAGTAGATCGACTGGAAGTCGTCCCCCACCACGAACAGGTTCGCGTGCTCCTCCGACAGGAGCTGGAGCAGTCGGTACTGAGCACGGTTGGTGTCCTGGTACTCGTCGACGAGCACCCAGCGAAAGGCCCGGCGGTAGCGCTCGCGGACGTCACCGAACAGCTCAAGCAGGTTCACCGTGCGCACCAGGAGGTCGTCAAAGTCCATCGCGTTCGCCTCGAGCATCCGCCGCTCGTACAGCCTGTAGACGTCGGCCGCCGTCTCCTCGAAGTAGCTGCGGCCGGAGTCCTCAACTTCGCCTCCGGGGGTGGCGCCTTCCCTGCCGGGCTCAGCGTAGGCCTCGGCGTCGAGCAGTTGGTTCTTCGCGCTCGAGATTTGACCCCTCAGGGCACGGGGCGGAAAGCGCTTGGGGTCCACTCCGAGCTCCTCCGCGCACCGCTTGACCATCCGCAGGGAGTCGGCCTCGTCGTAGATCGTGAACGCGCGCTTGTAGCCGAGGCGCTGGGCGTCGGCGCGCAGGATGCGGGCGCAGGCGGAGTGGAACGTCATCACCCACATCACCCGTGAGGCGCCCCCGACGAGCTTCTCCACCCGCTCTCGCATCTCCCCCGCGGCCTTGTTGGTGAACGTGATCGCGAGGATCTCGGAGGGAAGCGCCTGGCCGGTCGCCAAGAGGTAGGCGATCCGATAGGTGAGCACCCGGGTCTTCCCCGACCCCGCGCCCGCCAGCACCAGGAGCGGCCCCTCCCCGTGGGTGACCGCCTCCCGCTGGGGCGGATTCAGGTCGGCGAGCAGCCGCTCGACCTGGCTCGCGCCGGGCGCCACCGGCCTCAACTCTGTCTCGGGGACCACCGGCCGAGCATAGCTACGGCGCAGGCGTCGCTCGCCCGTCGCCTGGGAGCTCAGCCGCCGGCCGTCGAGGGCCCGGATTTCGGATGGAGCTCGCGAACCTCGCCCTCGGCGGGCTTGCCGTCGAGCTCGCCGATCCTACGCTCGAGCTCGCCGATCCGCGCGTAGAGCTCCTTGATCGCGTCGGCCACGGGATCGGGCAGGTGGATCCAGTCGGCGTCCGGGCCATCCATCCTCCGACCGTCCACCTTTACGGGGTGCCCGGGGTTTCCGACCACGGTCGAGTTCGGCGGCACGTCCTGGATGACGACCGTGTTGGCCCCGACCTTGGCGGAATGGCCCACGGTCACCGGCCCGAGGAGCTTCGCCCCGGAGCCGATCGTGACGTCGTCTTCGACCGTCGGATGCCGCTTGCCGCGCGCAAACCCGGTCCCGCCGAGGGTCACCCCCTGGTAGAGCGTGACCCGATCACCGATCTCGGCCGTCTCGCCGACGACGACCCCGGAGCCGTGGTCGATGAAGAAGTCCTCCCCGATCTTCGCGGCGGGATGGATCTCCACCCCAGTGACCGCGCGACTCGCGTAGGAGAGAGCCAACGGGGCCATGGGCACTCCCGCCTCGTGGAGGGCGTGGGCCACGCGGTAGCCGAGGATCGCCTGAACCCCGCCCCAGTTCATCAGGATCTCCACGCTTCCGACTCCGCGCGCCGCGGGGTCGCGCTCCCGCGCCGACGCGATGTCGGACCGGATCTCTCGGGCGACGCGCCGAAGGGTGCCGAAGCCGGGCATGGGCTAAGCGTACGCCGTGAGGGCGACTAGGCCTCCGGGGCGAAGAAGGGCAGCGACATGTACCGCTCGCCGCAATCCGGGACGATCACCACGATCCGCTTTCCGGAGAGCTCCGGTCGAGACGCGAGCTGGAGCGCGGCCTCGATCGCGGCGCCGGCGGAGATCCCGACCAGAAGGCCCTCGCGCTGCGCCGCCTCGCGGGCTCGCGCCAGCGCGGTTTCGTCGTCGACCGCGATCACCTCGTCGATCACCGAGCGGTCGAGGACCTGGGGCACGAAGCCGGCGCCGATTCCCTGGATCTTGTGCGGCCCCGCAGCGCAGCCGGAGAGGACCGCGGAGTTGGCGGGCTCCACGGCGACCACCCTGACGTCGGCACGACGCTCCTTGAGCACCTGCCCGACACCCGTGATCGTGCCGCCCGTACCAACCCCGCACACGAGGCCGTCGACCTCGCCTCCCAGGTCTCGCCAGATCTCCTCGGCGGTGGTGCGGCGATGGATCTCGGGGTTGGCCGGGTTGTTGAACTGCTGCGGCATGAACGCGCCGCGCTCCGCCACGATCCGCTCGGCGAGCTCCACCGCCTCGTTCATGCCCCCGAGGGACGCCGTCTCGTGGACCTCGGCGCCATAGGTGCGGAGCAGCGATGTGCGCTCGCGGGTCATCCCCTCGGGCAGGGTCAAGACGAGCTCGTAGCCGCGCGCCGCGCAGACCATCGCCAGGGCGATTCCGGTGTTCCCGCTGGTCGGCTCGACGATCACGGAGCTGCGGGGCTCGATCAACCCGTCGCGCTCGGCAGCATCGATCATCGCGACCCCGATCCGGTCCTTGACCGAGCCGCCCGGATTCAGGTACTCGAGCTTGGCGACGACCTCACCCGGCAGGCCCTCGCCCATGCGCCGCATCACGACCATCGGCGTGCTGCCGACGATCTCGGCCGCCTGCTGTGCGATCACCGCGAGGCCCTCGGTTGCTCGTGCCCGTCCCTCCACGTTGGAGGCCAAGGTATAGGCTCGAACCGGTCCTCGCGCAGCGCGCTTTTCAGGGCGTCGTCGGGGCTCCGGCCGCCCCGGGCTCCAGCAGCTCAACTTCGGATGCCCGCAGCCTCGAGAGCGCGCTCGCGGCTGGCGTAGACCTTGATGCGGTACGGGATCCCGTCTCGCATCCAGGCCACGTGGGCGATGCGCTCATCGACCTGGGCGCCACTGCCGTCGCCCACGGCCATTGAGCGGATGAGCGCCACGACCGCATCCCCTGCGTCGAGGATCTCCTCGACCTCGATCCGGAACTCGGCCCACATCTCGAAGCCGCTCGCAAGAAAGGAGCGATAGGCCTCGCGACCGCGGAACACGCCTTCGTCGGGCAGCCGATCAGAGAGGTCGAGCTCCACGTCCGGGTCCATCCGCGCGAGCATCCCCTCGATGTCCCCCCGCTGGTAGAGCTCGTACAGCCGGGCGGCTGCCTCCACGTTCTCCCGGGACATGGCTACACCCGGTGGCGGCGGCCCATGTTCACGCTGTCCAACACCCCCCGCAGTATCCCGACACGACCGGAGTCCCTGCGGACCGGCCGTTTGAGTCGGGCGCATCCGGGTAGAAGGGACCTCCCTACAAAGGAGGTGGCCTCAGATGGGTCTCAAGGACAAGGCAACAGGCCGGATCAAGAAGGCCGTCGGCGATCTGACCGACGATTCCTCCCTTCGCCGCCAGGGCTCCAAGGAGGAGCGAAAGGGCGAGAAGAAGGAGGAGCTCGATCACGCCCAGGAGAAGGTCGAGGAAAAGGCTCAGGAGGTTGGGGACCTCGAGAAGAAGACCTGACGGTCTTCTTCCACGGAAAGGGCGTCACTCCCCGAGTGACCGTGATCGTGCCGTCCACCATGAACGCGGAGAGCGCCTTCACTTGACGCCGGCCGCGATCATCAGCGCGGCGTAGCCGTAACGGCACTCGTGCAGGGCCGGCGCTTGGACGCCGGTGGCCTCGGCCGCGGACCGTCCCCGGTCGTTAGCCGATCTTCTCCGCCAGCTCAACGATGATTCGTCCTCGCTCGGCGGGTCGGCGTGGGGCGTCGCTTGCCCGCCCACCGCGGCGACGATCAACTGGCGACCAGCCTCGCCGGTTCAGCCCCTGCTCCGCGGCCATGGCGTCGAGCCGGGCCAAGGTCGAGTCGGGAAGGCGGACGGTCAGGCGGGCCATGGCAGCCACATCACCGGCCGGAATCTCCTTGCGGCGAGGCCCACGGCGGTCCCCCAGGCACGGGATCGGTCGCCCCGACCCTCCCCTCCCCGCGATACTTGGTGGGCGGTGGAAGCTGGCATCGCCCACGCAGCGCCCGAGTGGCTGCGACTGCCCGTAGGGCGAAGCTGCTGTCGTGGGCGAGCCTCGCCTACATGGCGGTCGAGGGCATCGTCGCCGTCGTCGCAGGCATCGTCGCCGGGTCCATCGCCCTGATCGGCTTCGGGATTGACTCTGCCATCGAGGGCTTTGCCAGCGTGATCATCGTCTGGCGATTCACCGGCACCCGGACTCTCTCCGAGGACGCGGAGCGTCGCGCTCAGAAGCTCGTAGCGATCCAGTTCATCATCCTCGCCCCATATGTCGGGGTCGAAGGTGTCCGGGCGAAGATCGAGGGGCACCACCCCGATGAGAGCATGGTCGGGATCGCGCTTGCCGCCAGCAGCCTTGTCGTCATGCCTCTGTTGGGCCGCGCGAAGCAGCGGATCGGAAGTCAGATCGGATCGTCGGCAACGGCGAGCGAGGGCAAGCAGAACCTGCTGTGTGCCTACCTCGCTGGCGCGCTTCTGATGGGTCTGGTGGGCAACGCCCTGTTCGGAGCGTGGTGGCTTGACTCGGCGGTCGCGCTGTTGATCGCGTATGTCGCGGTTCAGGAGGGACGGGAGGCGTGGCGCGGCGACGCCTGCTGCGCCTGAGCCGCCGGGCTGCGGGAGTAGCGAGATACTGGGCGGGCGATGTCGCCGGTTGCCTGGTCCCTGTTGATTGCGGGAACCGCCCTCGTGATCTACGCGCTGTTCGTGGTGGCGCTGCTCGTTGCCGGACGCCGAACGGACGCCCGCGCTCTGGGGGGGATCATCCCCGACTGCGTCGTTCGCTTGAGGCGGCTGCTCGGCGACGGTCGGGTACCTCGACGCGGAAGATGGTGTGATCGCCCTCGTGGCCTACCTCTTGATGCCCTTGGACTTGATCCCCGACTTCGTGCCGGTTGCGGGCCAGTTGGACGACGCGATCATCGCCGCATTCGCCCTGCGATACGTGCTGCGATCCCGGGGCCAGCGCTTCTCCAGGAGCATGGCCCGGACCGCGTCCTCGCGCAACCTCGTCATCCGCCTCGCGTTCGGTCGCGGGCCAACTCTCGAAGCCGCCGGGCCGCGGGAGTAGGAACTGACAAGGCTCGATTTTCCAGCGAGCCACCGGGTAAGCAGGTCTCGGGGCGCGGTGGAAGCGGTCGGAACCTCGACGTGCCTCGCCCGCTGGACGCGACTTCCTCGGCGACGTGATCCCAGCCGTTGCCAGCGCCATCGGGGCGGCTCTTGTCCGCGCCACCCAGGAACCGGCCGAGTTCACCCACCCGGTCCTCAGCCGCTGCGTTTGCCCGAATCGTCTTGATCCTGACCAGCGCCTCTTCGACCTGCTTTCGCTCGTCGGCGGTCAGGTCGCGCTTCTCCAGGTCGGCCTGGTCCCACTTGCCCTGAACGAACTCTCCGAGTTCGCTCATCTGCGCCTTATGGCGTTCATTCATTGGTGAACCTCCATGGCGCGAGTCCTCGCGCCCGTTCGGATGCCGACCTCGTGAAGAGTCTTGCCGGGGGGTTCCTCGCCGCGATGGCTTGACCTACCCCGGTCCTCGACCGTCTTTCGACGGTCGGCGTGTCTATGTCGTCCGCCGCCCTTGCCGCGGTGCGGTCCTTGCGTCCCAAGTCTACGGCTGGAGAGGCAGGACCTCGCAGCCGCCTTGGCCTGGCGCGAGATATGCGCGGGCGATGTCGCAGGAGAACGTCGAAGCCTGCGCCGGTCTACCGAGGCGGACAACCGCCGCGACGTCGACGCGTTCTTGGAGAATGGGCGACCCGACCCCGAGGTGGACTGGTCCCGCCCTCGCGCACCGTACGCGGGCGTCTATCGGGGGCACGGCGAGATCCGGGCGTTCAGGAGGGGTTCTCGCGACCTGGACGAAGATCGGTTGGAGATCGCGATGTAGTGAGGTCGAGGACGATCTCGTGGTCGTGGCGAACGTGGCCTACCTCGCGGGCGCGACGGCATCGAGACCCAGTCCCCGATCGCCTGGTTAATCGAGTTCAAGAATGGCAAGCAGTCCTCATTCACGAGCTACCTCGAAGCAGGAAGCCCTCGAAGCCGCCGGGCTCCCGGAGTAGGAGATAGGCCGCCCTCGCCACGGCAAGGGGAGCAAAGCCAGGGGTCTATCGACCGCCAGCCACGACCCACACTGCTGGCACTTGCGGGTGTGGCGTCGGCGGCGGAAGTAGCCGGACATCCGCCACGGGTCCGGCTCGCGGAGGTCCAGGCGGGTCGCCGGGGTCACCAGATTTCCCCCGCGTTGTCCCATGCGTTGTCCCATGGGGACCCCCACCTGACTTGCCGATGCGGGTTCCGGTTCCCTAGATCAGATGTGGTACATCCCGGCGCCGGCCTCGTCCGCCTCGCGGCGCGCGATGTCGGCGATCGTCGTGGAGCGAAACACGTTGCGGAGCGCCTCGACCCCCTCCGCCCAGATGCCGCCGGCCTCCTTGCCCTCCTCTCCGAGCTTGCCGTCGAGGGACTGCACCACCTCGAGCACGCTGATCTCCTCGGCCGGGCGAGCCAGCGTGTAGCCGCCCTTGACGCCGCGATGGCTCTGGAGGAAGCCGTCGCGGCGCAAGGTCGTGAACATCTGCTCCAGGAACTGCACGGGCATCCGGCGGCGCTCGGCGATCTGCGCGATCGGCACCGGCCGCTCGCCCGAGCGAGTCAGCTCAGCCAGGGCGACGACCGCGTACCGCGACTTCGAGGTGACCGAGATCATCCGCCCATCTTTGTACCGGACTCGGCGGCGCTGGAAAAGCTCGCTGTTTCCGATCACGACCTCCTCCGGGAGGGCGCGGCGTCGCTAGGATGCGAGCGGGCCGACTCGGATTTGGCCGTTTTCGTGAATCGGGGCACAAAGCACCGGGTACCGCGTCCGGAGTAAGAGATTGAACGACGACCGACGCTGCCTGGTCATAGACCCGCATCCGACCGTCCGCCTGGGAGTGCGTGAGGCGCTCGCGCATCGCTACGAGGTCGAGGAGGCCGAGGGCGGGAGCGACGCGCTCGAGATGCTGACCTCGATCGGCGACTTCGACGTCGCGGTCGTCGACCTGTGCCGGGGCAATGGCCACGATGGTGACGAGCTCAGCGGAACGGGGGCGATTCGCGCCCTGCGCAAGGCGCAGCCGAGCATCGGGATCGTCGCCCACGGCCCGCACGCACAGCACCATGCTGCGACCGAGGCGATGCGGGCGGGCGCGACGGCCTACGTCGTCAAGAGCTCGCCGGTCGATGCCCTGAGCGATGCGGTGGACGCAGCCGCGGAGTCGGAGCGCTTCGTCGATCCGGCCGCCAGGGGCCGCGTTCGTGCGCGGCCGGCCCTCACGCGCCGCCAGCGTCAGATCCTGCAGCTCTACGCCGACGGGCAGTCGACGGCCGGGGTCGCGAAGGGGCTCGGCCTGAGCGCCGAGACGATCCGCACCCATACCAAGGCGATCCTGGCCCGGCTCGCCGCGCGCGACCGCGCCCACGCGGTCGCCATCGCCCTGCGCTCCTCATTGATCGAATGAGGAGCTTTAGCTCCGAAACAGGCGTGTCAGGGCGCCGCAGGCGCCCGCAAGGGATTCAGCGGATCCACGCGGGGCGCTCCGGCTAGATCCAGCCGCGGTCTCGGGCGATCAGCACCGCTTGAGCGCGGTCCACCGCACCGATCTTGCGGTAGACGTTATGGAGGTGCGTGCGAATGGTGCTCACCGAGAGCGAGAGCTCGTGAGCGATCTGCTTGTAGACCTTGCCCTCCGCCAGCCCTCGCAGGGCGTCGAGCTCGCGCGCCGAGAGCGGGCATGGGTCCGAGGAGCGTCGGCGCGGACTACCCGCGTGAGGGAACTCGAACAGCATCGGCGCCAGACGATCGTGCTCGAGCCCAAGCGTGTCGGCGGCCTCCGCGAGGGTCTCCGGTGGCGCCGGATCCCCGCTCGTGTAGTGCACGACCAGGTCCGCCAGCCGGATCGCCGCCGCGTGGCCCTGCGCCTGTGGCGAGTGGTGGCGCTCGATCGCGAGGGCGATGCTCGACGGCATGCCCAACCGGCGAACCAGCACCGCGCCGACGAGGGCGTGGTCGATGCCCAGCTCGCGGCGCTCACGACGGATGCGCTCGTCGGGCGTCGCGTCGTGGTCGTCGAGCTCGAATTCTCCATACAGCTCGGCGAGGACGCGGCGGCCGATGTCGTGCAGCACCGCCGCGACAGCCAGCTCGTCTCGGGAGGTGAGCCGCGCCAGCTCGGCGATCCGGTCCGCGGCGTGACGCGTCGCCACCGCGTGGCGCCGGAACCGCTCCTGACGCTCGGCCCAGGCGGTGGGTGCCTCCAGGGGATCGTAGGTCTCGAGCGAGGCCCCGACAGCCCGCAACCCCGCCGGGCTCAAGGCCTCGATCGCCTGGCGAACGCCGCCGCCGTCGGCCATGGGCGATCCGTTGCTGGTTGAGGCTCGCATGACGGCGATCGTCAGGGCGACGTCCGACTCGACGGCGTCCGCCGCGTGGCCCGTTGACACCGCTCCGTCCTCACACGCTCCGAGCAGCCGCCGCTGGGACTCCGCCAGCACCGGCATGCTCGAGACGGCCTCAAACGCCGTCGCCAGCCGGCGACCGCCCTGCCCCAGGCGTGCCTCTGCCGCGGACGGCGGCGCTTTCGAGCCGCCCCGCTTGCTCGCTTCTGCCTTGGGCGCGGCGGGACTTCCCTTGACTGCGCGTTGGCCGGGCTTTCGAGAGCGTGGCTTGGTTGCAACCTGACTCATAGGCATGGGTACCCGCTTTACATGATCGGCACGGCGGGCCTACGGATTTAGCGCCGACCGAGCGAGCGCACCCCGGAACCGCATGCGGCGCGTGCTTCTGCGGCGTTTAGGAGGGGATCTCGCCGACCGCGCGTTCGATGCGGTCAAGCGAGCTCTCGCGGCCCAGCGCCGCCAGCGAGTCGAAGATCCCGGGCGAGACCGTCGTCCCCGTGATCGCCACCCGGATCGGCTGATAGACGTCCTTCGGCTTGCGGCCCGACCGCTCGACCATCGCCTGGAGCCCGGCCTCGAGCGATGCCGCGTCGAAGCCGTCGATGCCGCGCAGCACCTCGAGCGCGTCGACGAGCGCGGAGCGGGCGTCGGGCGTCATCACCTTCTCCCAGGCAGCAGGATCGTTCTGGGGCTCCGCGAAGATGAACCGGATCAACGGCCAGACCTCCTCGAGCGTCTGCGCCTTGTCCCGGACGATCTCGCATGCGAGATGGCGGCGATCCGGCGCTGCAGCCGAGAAGGCGCTCGCATCAGCCGGCGATTGGCGCTCCAGGTGCTCCGTGAGGCGGCGCTCGTACTCGTCCAGGGGCAGCGCGCGCATGAACCGACCGTTCACCCAGCGGAGCTTCCGCTCGTCGAAGACCGCCGCCGACCGGCCCACGCGCTCGATCGAGAACCGATCGATGAGCTCCTCGGTGGTCAGGATGGTCGTGTCGTCCTCCGTTCCCCATCCCAGCAGGGCGAGGTAGTTGCGCACCGCCGCCGGCAGGTAGCCCAGGTCGCGCAACTCCTGCACGGACGCGGCGCGGTCGCGCTTCGACAGCTTGCGCCCATCGGTGCCGTGCAGCAGCGGCAGGTGCGCGTAGCGGGGCGGGCGAGCCCCCAGCGCGCCGAGGACGAGGAGCTGCTTCGGGGTGTTCGACAGATGGTCGTCGCCGCGAACCACGTCGGTGATCCCCATGTCCGCGTCGTCGACGGCGACCGCCAGGTTGTACAGCGGGGTGCCGTCGCCCCGCGCGACGACGAAGTCGTCCTGGGTGCTGTTCGCGAACCGCACGGGGCCCCGGATCAGATCCTCCACCACGGTGTCGCCCTCGCTCGGAACTCGCAGGCGCACGGCCGCACCGGGCTCGTCCCGGGGCTCGCCGCGATAGCCGATCCCCCCGTGCGCGTCCTTCCAGGCGCGAACGTCGGCGGCGGTGGCCGGATCGTGGTACGCGTGCCCGGCCTCGAGCAGCTCCGCAAGACGCGCGGTGTGTCGCTCGCGACGCTCGTACTGGCTAACCGGCCCCTCGTCCCAGTCGAGCTCGAGCCACCGCAGCGCGTCCAGGATCTGCTCGGTGTTCTCCGGCGTCGAGCGCTCACGGTCGGTGTCTTCGATCCGCAGCACCAACCCGCCACCCGCCCCGCGCGCCAGCAGCCAGTTGTAGAGCGCCGTCCGGGCCCCACCGATGTGCAGGGAGCCGGTGGGCGATGGAGCAAAGCGAAGGCGGGGAGGCGAAGTGGGGCTCACGGTCGCAGGGTTCCAGATCCGGTTCGGCGCGCATGTTTCCACACGACTCGCTGGGCGCCCCGTCGTGGACCCCGCCACGTCAGCGGATAGGGTCGCTGACCAGCGCGGTCGATCGAGGATCTCGACAGAAGGAGGGCAACCTGCTGATCGGCGCCCACGTTTCGACAGCCGGGGGACTCGCGAAAGCCGTCGAACGCGGCACCGAGCTCGACTGCGAGGCGATCCAGATCTTTCACCAGAGCCCGCGGATGTGGCGGCCAACCGCCTATGACGACGACGACTTCCTGGCGTTTCGCGAGGCGATGGACGACTCGCGCATCGAGGCCGTGGTGATCCACGCCGTGTACCTGATCAACTGCGCCACGAAGGACCGAGCGATCCGTCGAAAGTCGCTCGCCTCGCTCCAGCAGGCACTGGCCGTCGGCGACGCGATCGGCGCCCACGGCGTCGTCCTGCACGCCGGGGCGCGCAAGGGCGAGCCGCACGACCCATCGGTGAAGCGAGCCGGCAAGGTGATCCGCGAGGCGCTGGAGAGCTCGCGTCGCTGTCCGCTCCTGCTCGAGAACACGGCCGGAACCCACGGGCCTCTCGGCAGGAACTTCGACGAGCTGGCCCAGCTTTTGGACGCCGCCGGCGCCGGCAAGCGGATCGGGACCTGCCTCGACTGCTGCCACCTGTTCGCAGCGGGATTCGACATCGGGTCGCCCGAGGCGCTCGAGGCGGTGCTCCAAGAGCACGACGCCAAGGTCGGACACGAGCGGCTTCGGTGCGTCCACGTCAACGACTCCAAGGTCCCGCTGGGCGCGAACCGGGACCATCACGCCAACCTCGGCGAGGGCGAGATGGGCCGAGGGAGTCTGAGCGCGTTCCTGTCGGCGCGCCGCTTCGAGGACCTCCCGGCGTTGATCGAGACGCCTGGGCCGGACGGACACGGCCCGGACCGCAAGGAGGTGCGAACGGCGAAGCGCTTGCGCCGGGAAGGGCTGAAACGAAGGCGGTGAGGGGCGGCCGAGTGCTCTACGCCAGCGCGTCGCGGAGGTCGAAGGCCGACTCGTGGCCGTACTCGGCGTCGAAGAACCCGGGATTGACGCACTCGTGCTCCGGCCCGCCACGCTCGTATGAGGGCTCCACCCGGACCTGACACTGGGGCAGCGGGTCCCCGGTCATCTTGATCCCGCCGTACCCTCCGCCCCGCTCCGCCGCATCGAACATGGCGACGTCGATCTCGGCCCGGAACACCTTGCGCATGCAACCCATGTACAGGCCGCCCCGCAGGGGATCGATGTAGCTGTAGAGGTAGCCACAGCGGCTCGCGAGGCATCCGCGCGGCTCCACCAGTCGATCGCAGAAGGTGCGGCACTGGCGGCACTCGCCGGCTGCGGACCCCGACTCCCCTCGTTTGGTGAGCGGCATGCGGAGAGTCTAGACCCGCTCAGGCCGCCAGAGCGCGCGGGCCGAGCAGCTGGTCGAGCTCGGCACGCAGTGCCGCCGATGGGGTGACGCAATACTCGTCGCCGAACCGGAGTCGCCTCGTCCCCTCTCGGGTCTCCATCTCGAGCTGGACCTCGCAGTCGCCCGGGAACGCCTCGAAGAGCGACTTCAGCTCCTCGACGAGCTGCGGGCCGAACTCGGCGGCGTTCACGCGCAGCATGATGCGGGCGGGGTCGCGGGCCTTGGCCTTCGCCCGAGCCGCGGCGAGCTCGTCCTCGCCGGGTGCGAACAGCTCCGCCTCCGTGACGACGATGCTCGTCTCCCCGCGGCCCTTGTGGTCGACACGGCCCCGGAGCACGATCACCTGGTCGAGCTCGATCTGCTCGGCGGCCTCTCCCGCCGCGTCGCGAACGAACAGCTCGACCCGCCCCTCCAGATCGTCGAGCGTCGCGAACATCACGTACGCCCCGCTACGGGTCCTCACCCGCTTGCACTCGCTGATGATGCCGCCAACCGTCACCCAGGCGCCATCCTCCTTCGAGCTCACCTGCGTGAGCGGGCAGTCAACCCGCTCGCGCAGAGCGTCGCGGACCTCCGCGAGCGGATGCGCGGACAGGAACGTCCCCAGCGTTTCCTTCTCCAGCCGCAAGAGCTCGCGCTGATCGAACTCGTCGCCGGGGATCGGCGGACGGTGGGCGCCTACCCCATCCCCGCCGGCGAGGCCCTCCTGGCCGTCCGGCTGGGCGCCGAGGTCGAAGATCGACCCCTGGCCGTTGCGGGCGTCCTCCTGCGACTTGGAGGCGCTCGCCTGGGCCGTCGACAGCACCTCCAGCATGCCCTTCCGGGGGCCCCCGGTTGAGTCCAGCGCGCCGCACTTGATCAGGCACTCCACCGCCCGCTTGTTGACCGCGCGAGCGTCGACCCGCTCGCAGAAGTCCCAGAGCGAGGAGAACACCCCGCCCCGGTCGCGGGCCGCGATGATCCCCTCCACCGCCGAGTGCCCGACGTTCTTGACCGCGTCGAGCCCGAATCGGATCGACTTGCCGCTGACGACGAAGCCGTGATCGGATGAGTTGACGTCGGGTGGCAGCACATCGATGCCCATCTCCTCGCAGCGGTTGACGAAAAAGGGCACCTTGTCCTTGGTCGTCATCACCGAGGAGATCACCGCCGCCATGTACTCCGCGGGGTAGTTGGCGCGCAGGAAGGCGGTCCGGTACGCGATCAACGCGTAACACGCCGCGTGGGAGCGATTGAACGAGTAATCCGCCGCCGCCGTCATCAGCGACCAGAGATCCTGGGCGACTCGCCGGTCCGTGCCCGACTCGGCCAGGCCGGCGAGGAACTGGTCCTTCATCTGCGCCATGAGGTCGCGCTTCTTCTTCCCCACGGCCTTGCGAAGGTCGTCGGCTTCGGCCGGGCTGAACCCGGCCATCTGCTTGGCGATCTCCATCAGCTGCTCCTGGTAGATGCAGCAGCCGTAGGTGGACTCGGTGATCGAGCGTAGCCGAGGGTCCGCGTAGCGCACCGAGGACGGATCGCGCTTGCCGCTCGCGTAGTCGTCGATGAACCGCATCGCGCCGGGCCTGTAGAGCGAGACGAGCGCCACGATGTCGTTGAAATCCGTGGGTCGCACGCGGCGGAGCGCGTCCCGCATGCCGTCGGACTCGAGCTGGAAGACGCCGATCGAGTCCCCCCGGGCGAGCATCTCGAAGGTCTTCGGATCGTCGACCGGTATCCCCTCGATGTCGAGCGTGATGCCGCGGGAGCGTTCGATGATCTCGACCGCGTCCTCGATCACGTCGAGGTTGCGCAGGCCGAGGAAGTCCATCTTCAGCAGGCCGATCTCCTCGATCGGCCCCATCGAGTACTGGGTGACGACCTTGTACGACCGCTCCGGCTTGCCGCGCGGCGGCTGGCCGGCCTCGGCGCCGCCGTTTCCTCGGTCCGCCGGCGCGCCACGATCCTCCGCGAGCTGCAGTGGGACGATCTCCGCCAGGGGGCGGTCGGCGATCACGACCGCCGCCGCATGGATCGAGTTGTTGCGGACGATCCCCTCGAGCCCTCGGGCCACGTCAAGGATGCGGCGGGCGTCGGCGTCGGCGTCGTAGGTGCGCTTGAGCTCCTCGCCGTCCTTCAGGCACTCGGCGAAGCTCGGGTTGCGCCCAAGGATGGGCTCGGGGATCTGCTTCGCGATCCTGTCGCCCGTGCCGTAGTCGAACCCGAGCACCCGGGCCGCGTCACGGGTGGCCGCCCTCGGGGCCATCTTTCCGAAGGTGATGATCTGGGCCACCGATTCCCTCCCGTACTTCTCGCCCACGTAGCGGATCACCCGCTCCCGCCCGCGAACGGAGAAGTCGATGTCGATGTCGGGCATCGACTTGCGCGCGGGGTTGAGGAATCGCTCGAACAGGAGCCCGTTGGCGAGCGGGTCGAGGTCGGTGATGTTGAGGCAGTAGGAGACGATCGAGCCGGCGGCCGAGCCGCGTCCCGGGCCCACCGCGATCCCGTTGTCCTTGGCGTACTTGACGAAGTCCCAGACCATGAGGAAGTAGGACTCGAAGCCCATCTCGCTGATCACTCCCAGCTCGAACTCGAGCCTCTCCGCAGCCTCCGCCGGCGGCGGATCCCCGTACAGGCGCACCAGCCCCTCGGTGGCGAGCCGTCGGAGCATCGCCCCCGGCTCCTCCCCGTCCGGGGTCGGGAACGTCGGCAGGAGCAGCTGCCCCAGCTCGACCTCGACGTCGCATCGCTCGGCGATCTCGAGCGTGGTCGCGACGGATCCCGGCCACTGCGAGAACGACTCCTCCATCTCGGCCGGGCTCTTGAGGAAGAACTCGTTGGTGTCGAAGCGCAGTTTGGGGCGCTCGATCGTCGACTTCGTCTGCACGCAGAGCAGCGCCGCGTGGTTCGAATAGTCCTCGCGCCGCAGGTAGTGGACGTCGGCCGTCGCGACGAGAGGCCGGCCGAGCTCGTTCGCCACCCTGACGATGCCCTCGTTCGCCCTCTCCTGCTCGCCGAGGCCGTTGGACTGGACCTCGAAGTAGGTGTTGTCGAGACCGAAGATGCCGACCAGCTGATCGATGTGGGCGCGTGCGTCCTTCTCGCGTGCCGAGATCAGCCGCTGGCAGAATCGGGACTGCAGGCACCCGGTGAGGACGATGACGCCATCGGAGTGGCGATCGAGGAGCTCCGGGTCGACGCTCGGCCTGCCTCGGGCGAACCCCTCGAGGTAGCCGAGCGAGGTCAGCTTGACCAGGTTCCGAAACCCGGCCTCGGTGGAGGCGAGCAGGGTCAGGTGGTTGCGCTCCCCGGGGGGATTGGCGTGACGATCGTCGACCAGGTAGGCCTCCAGGCCGACGATCGGCTTGATCCCGTGCGCCTTGCACGCCTTGTAGTGCTCGACGGCGCCGTTCATGACGCCGTGATCGGTGAGCCCCAGGGCCGGCATCCCGAGCTCTGCGGCCCGCGCTGCCATCGATTCGATCTTGCACGCGCCGTCCAGCAGCGAGTACTCGCTGTGGACGTGGAGGTGGACCGCCTCGGGGCTCGCCATCGGGCTGATCATGCCAATCAGGCCAGATGCCACTCGCCTGCGATCTCGCACCGTGGGGGGATTCCCGCCACCCCCGACCATTAAGCTGCCCGCCCCATGAGGGCTCTGGTGACAGGCGGAGCGGGATTCATCGGCTCCCACCTCGTGGACGCGCTGGTCGAGCGCGGCGAGGAGGTGGTGGCCATCGACGACCTGTCGACGGGGCGGCGCGAGAATCTCGCCGATGCCCTGGGCCGTGGCGCCGAGCTGGTGGAGGCCGACATAACGGACGCGGCCGCCGTCACCACGCTGTTCGAGCGCCTGCGGCCCGAGCTCGTCTTCCACCTCGCAGCGCAGATCGACGTGCGACGCTCGGTGACCGATCCGGTCTTCGACCTGAGCGTGAACGTGGGCGGCACCCTCAACCTGCTCGAGGCCGCCCGGCGGACGGGATCCCCGCGATTCGTCCTCGCCTCGACCGGCGGCGCGATCTACGGCGAGGGCGCCGAGCTCCCGCTGCCGCTGGACGAGACCGCCTCATGCAGGCCCGATGCGCCCTACGGTCAGAGCAAGTTCGCGGCGGAGGGCTACGCGTCTCTTTATGGACGGCTCTACGGAGTTCCCGCGACCGCGCTTCGACTCGGCAACGTCTACGGGCCGCGACAGGACCCCTTCGGAGAGGCCGGGGTCGTCGCCATCTTCTGCGGGCTTCTGCTCGGCGACGGCACGCCGCGGGTGTTCGGGGACGGCAACCAGACCCGCGACTACATCTACGTCCGGGACGTCGTCGAGGCGTTCCTGGCCGGCGCCGCGTCCAAGACGGGCGGGACCTACAACGTGGGGACCGGCGTCGAGACGAGCGTGCTCGAGCTGGGCGCGCTGATCGCGGAGGTGTTCGGCCGGAAGTTCGAGCCCGAGATGGCGCCCGCCCGCCCGGGGGAGATCCAGCGGATCGCGATCGACTCCGGTCGGGCGGCGTCCGAGCTGGGCTGGCAGGCCCGCACCCCGCTCGCCGATGGCCTTCGCGCAACCGCGACGTCGTTCGCGGAGGCTAGCCGGGAGCCCCGGGCGTAGGGTCCTGCCCCGGTTCCCGCACCCGCCCGAGTAGCCGGCGCTCGGCCTCCTCGATGCGGCGGGCCGCCTCGGCCTCGATCCGGGTGGCGCTGGCCATCCGTTCCTGGAAGTCGACCGCGCGGGACGCGGTCTCCGCAGCGGCCTTCACCCGCTCCTCGATCCTGACCACCCGCTCCTCGATCGCTCGCACCCCCCGCTCCGCCTCCGCGATCTCGGCGATCGCCCGCTCGATCCGTGGCAGCGCCTCGGCGACCCTGGCGACGGTGGCCGTCTGTCGCTCGGAGCCGCCGCCCTGGGCGGCCGACCTCGCCGCAAGCTCCTCCAGACGCTCCACGGCGTGGCCGAACCTCTCCCCGATGTCCTCGGCGAGGCGCTCCACCGCCCGGCCCGTGCGCTGCTCGATCTCCGCCCGAAGCTTCCCCTTGTCCACCGCGAGCCGGACGAGGGCATCGTCGACCCTTTCGGTGGCGATCCGGCTCAGGCGGTCCTCCGCGGCGGCGATCGCGGCCCGCTCGGAGTGCTCGAGGCGTTCGACTGCATCGCGCAGCGCCTCGCCGATCGACGCCCGGGCGGCGCTCACCCGCTCGCGCAGACGCTCGTCGGCCGCGGGCGGTGTCTCGCCCGGGCCGGGTGACCCCTCGCCCGCCTGGGGTGACCCCTCGCCGGGCTCGAACGGCTCGCGTTTTGAGTCGTCCACTGGGCTGCAGATGGTCCTACACGCATCGGTCGGCGCGAATCGGCGCGGTGCCTCCCTCCGCCCGCCGGGGCGCTAGCTTGATGCCGGTGCGGCCACCTCCCGAAGCCTCCGGCCGCGCCCCGGCGGGCGGGCCGGGCACCGGCGCGTCGGCCCGCCTCGAGCCGGCGGCGCTCGTGCCGCTGGTCGGCCTGACGGCCGTCTGGTGCTGGTGGGGCGCCAAGGCGGGGGGCTTCTTCGGCACCGTGCTGCTCCCGGGGACTGTGGCACTGTGCGCCACGCTCGTCCTCCTCACCTGGATCGCTCCCTGGCGGGGCAGCCTGCGCGCCTCCCCGGCGGTGGCCGTTGGCCTGCTCGCATTGATCGCCCTGGGTGGTTGGGCCGCCCTCTCCGCGTTGTGGAGCCCGGCGCCCGACTTCGCGATCGCCGACGGCCAGCGGATTTTCGCCTACGCGCTCGCCTTCGCCCTCGGTCTCTGGCTCTGCCACCTGCTCGGCCCGCGTATGCACCTGGCCCTCGTTCCACTGGCCGTCGCGGGTGCTTTCGCCGGAATCGTCGCCGTGATCGGGATGCACGGCACCGATCACCCGGGTCGCTACCTGGAGACCGACGGCACGCTCGAGTACCCGCTGGGCTACCGGAACGCGAACGCCGCCTTCTTCCTGATCGCCTTTTGGCCCGCGCTGGGCCTCGCCGGCCGGCGCGGCGGTCTGTGGATCGGCCGCGCGGCGGCGCTGGCAAGCGCCACCCTCTGCCTCTCCCTGGGGATGCTCAGCCAGAGTCGGGGGTCGATGATCGCCGGCGCCGCCGCACTCTGCGTGTACGTCGCCTTCTCCCGCGACCGGGCCCGGCGCCTCGGTTGGCTCGCCCTCGCGGTGCTTCCGGCGTTGATCGTCCTCCCTGCCCTCACCGACCTCTACCAGGCCGCGAACGGGGGCGAGCCCATTCACTCCCTGGGCGATGAGCTTCGCCGGGCCGCCAACGCGTCCGTCTTGAGCGCCGTCGTCGCGCTCGGGCTTGGCGCGGCCGTCGCCCTCCTCGAGCCACGCGTTCCCGGCTCCCCGCGTGCCGGCAGGATCGCCGACCGCGTCGCGATCGTCGGCCTCGTGACCCTGGTCCTGGGTGGCTCGATCGCCTTCGCCGCCGCCGTGGGAAATCCGCTCGACTGGGTGGGACAGAAGGCATCGGAGTTTCGGGCCGGCGAGTCCTCGCGCCCGATCGGGAAAGCGAGCCGCTTCACCCTGAACGCCCGCACCGGCCGCGGCGAGCTGTGGCGGATCGCGCTGCTCGACTTTCGAGACCACCCGATCCTCGGCGACGGCGGGGGCGGCTACCGCTACACGTACCTGCGCGAGCGACATGCCGACGCGCCACCCGCGGTCAACGACGCTCACAGCGTCGAGCTCGAGAACCTCTCAGAGCTCGGGATCGTGGGGCTCGTCCTCTTCGCAGGCGCGGTCGGCGGGGGAGCCGCCGGGGCCGTCCTGGCTCGCCGCCGGGGAGCGGATGCGGCCTGGCTGTCGGCGATCGCGCTGACCGCCGGGACCTACTGGCTCGTTCACTCGTCGCTCGACTGGTTCTGGCCGTACCCGGGGCTGACGGCGCCGGTGTTCGCCCTGCTCGGCGCCGCGTGCGCCCCCGCCCTCGCTGTGGCGGGCTCACGTCCCGCGCGCGGCCGAGCCCGGATGGTGGCCGCGGCCGCCGCGATCGTCTTGGCCGCCTCGACGGTGCCCCCCTTCCTGAGCCAGCGCTACGTGGACGACGCCTACGAGGTGTGGCGCTCCGATCCGGATCGTGCCTACGATGACCTCGACCGCGCGCGTTCGCTGAACCGGTTGAGCGTCGAACCGCTGCTGGCGGAGGGCGCGATCGCGCGGGCACGCGGCGATCGCGCTCGCGCGATCGAGGCATTCCACGAGGCGATCGCGAAGCGCCCGGAGGAGTGGGTGTCCTACTACCTGTTGGCCGTGCTGCACGAGCGCAGCTCCCCAGCGCTTGCGCGCCGGGAGCTCGCCATGGCGCGGGCGCGGGACCCCCATAACACCGAGATCGCTGCCCTCGCGGACAAGCTCGGCTCGCAGCGAGCGACGAGCAGGTAGGAACGAGGCCCCGCCGTCAGCTGAGGTCGATCATCCCGCCCTGGAGGGCGAGCGCCACCGCTTGGGCCCGGGTCCGCGCGCCGAGCTTCGCCTTGGCGTTGCGAACGTGCGTCTGGACGGTTGCGGGTGAGAGCTCCAGAAGCCCTGCGATCTGCTCGTCGGTGGCTCCCGCCGCCAGCAGGGCGAGCACCTCGCGCTCGCGCGAAGTGGGTCCGCCACGGGCGAAGCGCCCGACGTGGTTTGCGGGCGCAGCCTTGCGATTGGGCTCCGGAGCCGCCTCGGGCTCCGGCATCCGCGCTCCACCGCCGGAGAGGATCAGGAGGTGGCGGCCGGGAAGGACGTTCGCGGTCACGGTGATGTGGACCTCCTCGGTGGCAGCCGCCTGCGAGCTGAGCTCGAACGGCCCCGCGTGTCCACCGCCCTCCCGGAAGGCGCGCCAGACGTGGTCCACCCTGGAGCGCATCCCGCTGGCCAGGAACTCGTCGAAGGTCCGGCCAACGACGGCCCTTCGCGGCAGGCCGAGCAGGCGACATGCCGCGAGGTTCGCCTCCAGGCAGCGGCGATCGTCGTCCACCACCATGATCGCGAGCTGGGCCGGGACCCCGGCCATCGCCGCGCTCGCGCTGGGACTCGCGCCCCGCCTAGTCACTGGCCTGGCCGACAATGAACCTCTGTCCCGGCGCGCGGAGCGCCCGATGAGCGTCGCGGCCCGCCTCGAAGAGGGTCTCGACGATGATCAGCCAGTCGACAACCACCGACCGGCGCTTGACGTAGAAAAGGTCGTGACACAGCTTCCAGGCCGTGCCGAGCTCCGAGCCCGCGTACCCGCAGCGGAGCTGAGCCCAACCGGTGATCCCCGGCTTCACCGAGTGGCGGCGCACGTAGTGCGGAAAGCGCCGTTCGAGCTCGGTCACGATCTCGGGCCGCTCGGGCCGCGGGCCGACCAGGGTCATCTCCCCCCGGAGCACGTTCCAAAGCTGGGGCAGCTCGTCGAGATGGGTCCTGCGCAGCAGCCTTCCGATGCTGGTCACACGCTGGTCGCCCGGCGCGCACCACTGCGGGCCGGCGGCTTCGGCGTTCGGCGTCATCGTCCGCAGCTTCAGGACGCCGAACTCGCGTCCGCCCTCCCCGACCCGGATCTGCCGGTAGAGGACGGGCCCCGAATCGCGAAGCTTGATTGCGATCGCCGCCAGACCGATGAGCGGCAGCGCCACGATGCTGGCCGGAAGAGCGATCGCGAGGTCTGAGCATCGCTTCCACAGGGGGGAGGTCGGCCGGAACCGCGGGTGCATGATGTAGCGGAACCAAGCCGAGTCGATCGTTCCGAGCGGCACGTGCCCAAGCAGCTCCTCGTACAGCTGGTTCGCCTCGATCATCCTAACCGGCAGGTCGAGGCAGGAGTTGGCGATCGTCGCGCAGGGATCGAGGTTCCCGTCGGCGCCGCCGCGCTGCTCGGTGGACTCCTCCCGAGCCCAGACGAGCAGCTCGATCCTCCGCGCGATTACCTCCGCGCGAACCCCATCGAGCGTGCCGAGGCACTCGAGCCCGCTCGAGTACTCGGCAGGCGCGGCGGCGCCGAACCATCCGATCACCTCGTACCCCCGGATACCGGCCGCCCCCAACTCGGCCGCGAGGTCGGATGTGAACCCAGCCGACCCGATCACGGCAACCCGTGCAGGACGGCTTTCCTGGAAATGCACCTTTACCCATGCTCCGAGGGCCAACACGAGCCACGCGCCGATGACCGACGGCTCCAGCGATGCCACAGCCACGTGGTCACCGACGCACAGCCCGAGCAGCAGGGCGAGGAGGGCACCGAGAACCGGCGCGCCCAGGACGAGGGTCATGCGGGCGGCCGGCATCAAGTCGAGAGGAAGGGCGCAGCGCTCGACGAGCTGCAGCGCGACGAGCATGGCGGCCCCGAGCAGGACCCCGTAGCCGACCTCGCCCAGGTGCAGATAGGCGATCAGGCCGGCGGCCACGGCGGGCATCACCTTCAGCCCGAGCACGTCGAGCAGGCGCTGGGCCTCGAGCACCCGCATCACCGGCGGGGCGCCCTGCTCAGCTGGCCGGGGCTTGTTGGTGTCGGCGATCGCGCCGTCCATGGCGGACACAGTGGTTCTCCGATCTCGTTTCTTTGACCGTTCTCGGACTGTCGCTACGTGCCTTATGAGGACGAGCGCCTTGCGGGATCGGAAAGGCGTCGCAACGCGAAGCCGGCCCCGAGCAGGGCAGCGGCAGCAAGCGCCAGAACGCCGACGTCCAGCCCGGTGAAGGGGAGGCTGCCAATCGTGTTGCTCGGTGCGGAGGGTCCGCTGCTGTCATCGCCGCTCGGCGCGGCGATCTGATGGTTCTTTGTCTCGTACTGAGCGTTGGTGGGCGACTGGGCCATGGTCGCCGCCGGAGCGGTTAGCGCGAGGACGAGGAGTCCCGCGGTGAGCCAGACGGCGGGACGACGTCGTGGGGAGGAACGAAAGTGCCGATGGATCATTGAGATGATTGCTCCTGCCGCATGCCACGGCTGTGTTGCCATCCGACCCTGTCGCTCCGGATCGAGCCCGGACGCGACCGGGTCGAATGGCCGGGCCGACCAAAGACCGGGGTCGACCCAACTGGTTTTCGGGACAACCGCGACTCTGCCCTACCACTAGCGAAAGTCAAGGATTCACGGGTGGGAATACCCGAAAATCGTTGGTGCATTACCGCAATGCGGGTAGTGCTACCCTCGCAACCGGCTAAGCTCACGGCCGAGCTGGAGCCGCGAGACTCACACTGTGAACGAGAACGAGAATCGATCCACTCGCGGCCGTGGGGGGCCCGCCGCGGTGGCGGCTGAGGACCGCGAGGTGCGCCCCGCGGGGCGCCGGGTTGCCGGTGCGCCACTGTCCACGCGTGAGCGTGAGATTCTCGGGATGCTCGCCGGAGGCGTGAGCGGCGCCCAGATCGCGGAGAGCCTGGTGCTTTCCCCGGAGACCGTGCGCACGCACATTCGCAATGCGATGGCGAAGCTGGGCGCGTCCAGCCGCGCTCAGGCGGTCGCCCTCGCCGTCAAGCGTCAGGAGATCGAGCCCCACGCGGAGGCCGCCGACGGGCAACCGAGCTCCGCGACTCCGCCGCCTGCTCCCACGGGCGGGAGCGCCCGCGCCCGCGCGCGGGCGGCGCTCGCCGCCGGGGAGTCCGATTCGATGCTCGCCGCGCTCCTTGGCGGGCTCGTGGCTCTGTACGACGTGGAGGGCGGGATGATCTTCATCGCCGACGAGGACGGGCTGGCGATGCGCCGAGCCGCGGTCATGGGCGCGGAGGACCCGCCCGGCGAGGTCCCGGCGCGAGAGAGGATCGCGGTCGGCGAGGGCGCCCTGGGCCGCGCCGCCTTGGAGCGCCGGGCGCAACTCGTCCACGGCTCGGAATCGCATGGCTCGGACTTCGGCAGGACGTCGATCTGCGCGCCGATGGTGGCCGTGGGCAAGCTCGTCGGCGTCATCTGCCTCACCACTCGCCCAAGCCGGCTGACCGGCCGCACCGAGCTGCTCCTGCTCCAGGCGTTCTCGAACCGGATCGGCGAGATCCTCGTGGTCGGCAGCTCCGACGAGGCCTCCCTGAAGGAGTCGCTGGAGCGCTTCCGGACCGCCTGGTCGGCGGCCAGCAGCGCCGGCTAGGTCAGCCCACCGACGGGTCGCCCTACCTCACGCGGCAGGCTGTCGCAGGATCTCGATCGCGGCGTCGACCGTGGTGTCCATCGGCGCCACCTCCTGGATGTCGCAGAGGTCCAGCACCCGGCGCATGGGGGCCGCCACGGGGACGACGAGGCGAAGCCGCTGCCGGTGCGTCCGCAGCCGACGTGCAAGATCGAAGAGCAGCTCGACTCCCGCGCTGTCCAGGTACGCCGCCTGCGAGAGATCGAGGACGAGCCCGGAGCTCTCGTTGGTCAGCCGGCGGGCGAGCGCGGCCCGGAGCTGGTCGGCGTTGACGCTCTCGACCTCGCCCTCGATCCGTCCAACGAGGACGCTGTCGACCTCATCGAAGCTGAGCTGAGCCAGGGGGTCCCTCATGAGTCGCCGGCCTCCCGTAGCCGCCGGCGCATGGTAACGGTGGTGCCGCCGGGGCCCGGCTCGATCTTTACCTCGTCCATGAGCTCACGCATCAGGGGGAGCCCGCGACCGCGGGACTCCTCGCCCGGCGGGCGCCAGCTGCCGCTGTCGCGAACCACGATCTGGATCTGGGGGCCGTCGCGGTCGGCCTGGACCTCGAATGGCGAGTCGGAGACCGCCGAATTGGCGTGAGCGACGGCATTCGCGCAGGCCTCCCCGCTCGCGACGAGGGTCTCGTAGACCTCCGCCTCGCTGGCTCCGGACAGCCGCAGCCACTGCGCCATCGCCCGCCGCATCGACGCGAGCGACGACGGCTTCGCCGGCAGGGCCAGCGAGAGGCTCTCCCCGGGAGGCGTGAGCTGAATGGCGAGCAGCGCCAGGTCGTCGCGAAAACCGGCCCGCGAGTCCACGGTGGCGAGCAGGGACCGGCACAGACCCTCGGGCTCGCGCGGGCCGCTCTCCGCCGTGCTTCGCAGGCCATCCAGCCCCTCGCCGAGCGGAAGCTCCGGGCCCTCGACCAGCCCATCCGTGTAGAGGAGCACGGTGGACCAGGGGTCCAGGGTGGCCATGCTCTCCGCGTACGAGGGGAACCGGTTGACCCCGAGCGGGCTGCCGGCGGGAGCCTCGGCGAACGTCGACCCGCCGTCCGGGCGAAGGACGAGTGGCGGCGGGTGGCCGGCCGTTGCCACGTGGAGCGTGGAGGCGTCCGGATCGATGATCGCGTACAGGAGGGTCACCATCCCTCCCTGCTCCCCCTCCAGGACGAAGCCATTCATCCGCTCGAGCACGAGCTCGGGGCGCAGCGCCTCGAGCGCGTACGCGCGCAGCGCGCTCTGCAGATGCGCCATCCGGGCGGCGGCCTCAACGCCCCGGCCCACGACGTCCCCGATCGCGATCCCCACCTTGCCGCCCCGCAGCGGGATCGCGTCATACCAGTCGCCGCCGATGCGCGTCTCGGCGCTGCCCGGCCGGTACCGAGCGGCGAGCCGAAGGCCGGGAACCGACGGCAGCCTCGGCAGCAGGCTTCGCTGGAGGGTCTCGGCCACCCGCCGCTCGATCTCGACGCCGTGCGCGGCTCGCTTGAGCGCGTCGATCGTCGCGCCCAGGATCGCGTCGCCCTCGCCGGGCTCGCTCAGCTCATCGGGGGGACGGCCCGCCCCGCGGCCGCTCCCTCTGGTTCCGGATCCACCATCTCCTGGTGCGCGAGTCTATCGGTGGCGACTGAGGCGTAGGCTAGGTTTCCGGCGCGTGCCCTCGGCGCTTCGAGCCACCAGCCTGGAACCCCGTTCGTCTTCGGAAGAGCTCGCCAAAGCGTGGCTTGTGGGAATCGTCGAGCGGACGCCGCTCGACCGCTTTGCGGACGTCGACCTGGACCTCCTGACGACCGAGGCGAGCCCCTTGATCGGCGGCATCCTCGGCGGTCTCGAGCCCGAGGCGGCCAGCCCCGACCTTCCTCCGGACGTCCTGGAGCGAGCTCGCGCACTGGGGCGGCTCCGGCGGGGCGAAGGCGCCTCGGCGGAGATCTCGCGAGACCTGGCCGTACTCCATTCGGTGCTGATCGCCTCGCTGCGTCGCGACGAAGAGCGCCGTGCCGCCGGCGATTTCGAGCGCTCCGTCCAGCGGCTCGCGGAGCTCTTCGGCTCCGTCCAGGGGGCCGTCGCCGAAGGGCTCGTCCGCGCGCCGAGCTCGGGCCCGAAGAACGAGCTCGCGGCGCTGCCCGGGAGCAGCGACCTCCACCATTGGCTCGAGGTCCTCGTCGCCGAGCATCGGCGCTACGGGCACCCCTTCGCCCTCGCGCTCGTGGAGGTCGAGGGCCTCGGACGGATCAGCGAGACCTACGGCCACCGATCCGGCGACTGGATGCTCACCGCGCTCGCGGCGGTGATCCGCCACCAGATCCGCATCGTGGACCATGCCTTTCGGCTGCGGGACGACGAGTTCTGCGTGCTGGCCCCGAACGTCAGCTCCGGCCGGCTGCGTCCGATGGCCGATCGCTTGGCGCGGGTCGTCGAGGCCTCTCAGGCCACCAATGCCCCCCGCGTCGCGATCGCGGCCGGGGTGTCCGCCTGCCCGGAGCACGGCCACGACGGAAGCCTCCTGCTCGAGGTCGCCTCCGACGCGCTCGCCGCCGCCAGGCAGTCCGGCCATCCCGTCGAGGTGGCGGCCTCGAATGGACGCCATTCCGAGCCAACCGGCTAACGGGACCGACCAAAAGTTCCGATAACCCACCAAGAGTTGAGTGGTTTTCGCGTCGAGCGTGGCACAGGTGACGCGAAACGGTCTAGAAATGGGAACAGTGCTCAAGTTATCGCCACTTCGGGCCGAGACGCATATGCAGGATCAACCAATGGAAGGGCGAACGAGACTTCTAAATGTCGGCCAGGCTGCCGCCTATCTGGGCGTCAGCGCTGCCTCGCTTCGCAAGTGGTCGAACCAAGGGTTGGTCCCCGTTTACCGGACGCCAGGTGGCCAGCGCCGCTTCTCAACGGACGATCTCGACGAGTTCATGCGCTCGATGCGACAGCCCGCCGGCGCCAAGCGCCGGGCCGCAAGCACCCGTGACTGAGCGCTCCGCCACGCAGACACGTCCCAGCAGGTGGGTCCTGGGTCTCGAGCTGGGCGCGCTCGTCGCCGCCGTCGGGGTGGCCATATGGGCTAACCGCGACGCGGACTGGTACCTGCCGCTCTTCGCCGTCCTGCTCACCTCATCGGTCGTCGGAGACCTGACCGCACTCGACGCTCCCACCCGCTCGGGAAAGATCTCCTCAAGCTTCCTCGCGATCATCGTCGCCACCGTCCTTCTGGGCGAGACCCCGGCGGCGGTGATCGGCGTGGTCACGATCCTCGCCGGCTGGCTGCGCTTTCGCTACGACCGGCAGTACCTCCCGATCAACCTCGCGGCGTACGCCTGGTTCCCGCTGTTGTCCGGGATCGCCTTCAACGCCATCTTGAGCGCGACCGGCACGACCCACGACGACGGCCTCTTCTACCTCCTGGTGTTCGTCCTGTTCGGGTTCGCGCTGCTGGTCAACTACCTGCTGACCAACGCCCACCTCAGCTACGTCGAGGGAAGCCGCTTCCGGACCAGGCTCGCGCGAACCCTCCTCCCGGTGCTTCCCTCCGAACTGATCGCGGGGCTGACCGCGGTCGGCCTCACCTACGTCTATCTGCGGGTCGGCCTCTCGACGGTGGTGATCCTCGCGATCGCACTGATCGTGCTCCAGTACCTGATCGGTGCGCTCCTGATCTCGCAGCAGCGAGCGGACGAGCTGGAGCTGCGGGCCAAGCAGCTCGCCGGGTTCCAGGTGGCGCTGCTCGGCGCCCTGCTCCGCACCCTGGACCTGCGCGACCGGATGACCGCCCGGCACAGCGCTGCCGTCGCCAGGTACTCACGCGAGATCGCCAGCGCCGCCGGCTTCCCCGAGTCCGACCAAGAGCTCGTCCACACGGCCGGCCTGCTCCACGACATCGGCAAGTTCGTGCTGCCGGACCGGATCCTGAAGGGCGACGTCGAGCTGACCGAGCAGGATTGGGAGGAGATCAAGAAGCACCCGTACGAGGGCGCCCGGATCGTCTCCCAGATCGACGGCTACCAGCCGGTCGGCGAGATCGTCCTCGCCCACCACGAGCGGATGGACGGATTGGGCTATCCGCGCAGCCTCCAGGGCGAGGACATTCCCGCGCTGGCGCGGATCATCTCCGTGGCCGACACATACGACGTGCTCACGGCCCGCGACTCCTACCGGGAGCCGGTGAGCTCATTCGAGGCGCTCACCGAGCTTCGACGGGTCGCGGGCACCCAGCTGGACGGACGCTTCGTCGAGATCCTGAACGACGTCCTCGCGGACAAGGGCTTCTCCTATCGCCACGGAGAGGACGCCGACTTCGAGGCCGAGCTCGCGCTCGACAAGCGCATCCACGAGTACGTCACCGGTGAGGCCTCGCGCGGGTCTCGGGTTCCGCTCTAGGCGGGCACCGACACCAGCCCGGGTCCGCGCCCGAGCCGGTCCCGAATTACTTGCGGGCGCCTAGGGCGCCCGCAAGTGAAACAACGGCATGCCGCCTGCGCCACGACTCCACCGGAGCCGGGCCACAGGCGCCATACAACTACTTAATTAGCGGTTTTAGCCGGCCCGATGGCCCATGCTAGACACCCCCAATCGTTGAACAGACTCTTTACGAGCTACTGCAGCCTACAGAAAGCGAGCAAAACTTGCAACAAATGGTCTGACCTTACGATTAGCTTTGCAACCAGAAATGCGTGCCGCCCTACGACCCCTCGCCCTGCCCGCCTTCCGACGCCTCGCGCTGGTGCGTTTCGTCGACGAACTGGGCGACTGGCTGGGGGAGATCGCCCTGGCGATACTCGTCTTCGATCAGACCGGAAGCCCGATGGCGGTCGCGGCCCTCTTCATCGCCCTGCAGTTCGTTCCGGCGCTCGCGACCCCGCCATTGGTCGCGCGGCTCGAGGCCCTGCCCCCAAAGGCCGCCCTCGCGGGGCTGAACGTCGTTCAGGCCCTCGTGTTCTCGGCCCTGGCCCTCCTCGTCCCGCACTTCTCGCTGGCGCCCGTGATCGTCCTCGCCGCCGTGGGCGGCGGCCTCGCCGTCTCGGGACGCGCCCTGTCGAGAGCCGCGGCGGCGGCCACCGCCGAGCCTCATGGCCTGCTGCGCGAGGGGAACGCCGTGCTGAACGTCTGCTTCACCGTCGGTGCGGCGGCGGGCCCAGCGCTCGCGGGATTGGTGGTGGCGTTCGCTGGGACGCGCACCGCGCTGTTCGCCGACGCGGCATCATTCGCGCTCGTCGCCGTCCTGATGGCGACCGCCTCGGGTATTCCGCGAACCATCGTCGAGGAGGTCGGCTCGTTCGAGCGGATGCGCCGCGTCTTCACCTATGTGCGGGAGCGCCCGCTGGTGCGGACCCTGATCGCCGCCCAAGCCGTCGCGTTCATCTTCTTCGCGCTCGTGATCCCGATCGAGGTCGTGTTCGCGAAGGAGACCCTCGGCGCCGGGGACGCCGGGTATGGCGCCCTGCTTGCGAGCTGGGGTGCCGGCATGGTCGTCGGCGGCATCGCGTTCGCCCTCCTGAGAGACGTTTCCCTACGGGTGCTGCTCCCGGTCTCGACGCTGGCGATCGGCGTCGCCTACCTGCTCACCGGAGTGGCGCCCACCCTGCTGGTCGCCTGCCTCGCCTCGGTCGTCGGCGGGATCGGGAACGGGATCGAGTGGGTCGCCTTGATGACGGCGGTGCAACAGCTCACGAGCTCCCAGTACCAGGCGCGCGTGATCTCACTGGTGGACTCGGTCGCCAGGGCGGCCCCCGGCGTGGGGTTCGTGTTGGGCGGCGCGCTCGCCACCCTGTTCAGTCCGCGGGCCAGCTTTGCGGTGGCCGGCGTCGGCGTCATCGCCGTCCTGGCGATCGCCTACGCGGCCCTGTCCCGAGCCGGATGGCGAGGTGAGCCTGCTCTGGGGCCCGAGCCGGAGCCCGTGCCGCTCGAGGGCTCGCGTGCCGCCGACGCCCCGATCCCGGGGAGCGGCCGTTTCAAACGAAGGGTCGAGACGCCCGAAACGTCGGAATCGCACGAAGCCGCGCCACGCTAGGGCGCTACTGCGCGCACTCCCAGGCACTCGCCCCGGAGTCCGCCCAGATCTGTGAGGCGACTTGGCTCTGCTGCTGGGGAGAGGCGTCCTGGGGCGATCCGCTGCCTCCGTAGAGCTGCCAGGTGGAGGGCAGGATCTGGTAGGCACCGCCGGCACCGGAGGAGGGATTGACCGCGTCGAAGTTGCCTCCGGACTCGCACATGACGATCGCCTGCGGGATCGCCCAGTCCCCCACCCAGCTCGAGACGGTCTGCTGCGCCTGCGCCGCCGCGGCGGCCTGGCTCTGCTGCGCCTGGATCTCCTGCAGCTGGGTGACCTGCTGCTCCCAGCCCGCGACCTGGGACTGAAGGCTCGACACGGCCGCCGCCTCCTCCTGGCGCGCCTGCTCGAGCTGGGCCGCCTGCGCTTCGGCATTGGCACGCACCGCCGCGATCTGATCGCGCGCGGTCGCAATGCGCTCGTTGAAGGCCGCCTGCGCCGCCTTCGCGTCGCGCACCTGGACGAGCTCCGCCGCGACCGCGTTTCGGAGCTGGCGCACGCGGCCGGCCAAGGAGGCATCGGCATCCTCGATCCGACCCAGCAACTCGGCGCGGTTGGCGAGATCGTCGAATCCGCTGGCGCTCAGCAGCAGCTCGGTGGCGTCCGGCGAATCGCCCTTGTAGATCGAGACCAGGCGCTGCGACAGCGCCGTCAGCGCGCGGCGAAGCTTGGCGCGGGCGCTGGCGAGGTGGGCCTGCGTCAGTTGCACCCGCGTCTGAAGCTCCGCTTCCCGTTGCTCCCCCTGGGCGAGGACCCCGGACAGCTGGGCCTCCCGCTGGGCCGCGGCAGCCGCCTGCTGCTGGGCAGCTGCGACCTGCTGCGCCTTGGCGTCGATGTCGGCGCCGAGGCTCTGCGCCTGCGATTGGGCGGAGGCGATCCGCGAGTTCAGGTCGTCGACGCTCTGGGCGGCCGCGTTCGTCGCGCAGAGCAACAGCGTGCTCGCCAACACGATCCCGACGAGCAGCGTACGAAGGCCGTCGCCGAGCCAGGCAGCCGGGCGGCAGCTCATCGAGCGGATGTCGGTCGTCGACTCCATCCTTCCGATGCCTACGGGGTTAGCTGTCGGGCTCGCGCCGAAGGACTGGCGCTACGCGGCAGTTGCCGCGACTCGCCCCCGGGTTGGGTGCCTCATTGGCACTTCACCCCAGTGGTTCCCCCGCTCCCCCGGGCATGGACCCGGCGGACTCGGCGGTTACGAGCGCGGCATGCTAGCGAATCGTTAGGAAGTCATGAAGCGCCGGGGTGCGGCCCGTGCCTGCAGGAGGTCTGGCAGGCATGCGTCCGCCTAACCCTCGGGCGGCTCGCGGCTCATCACCACGTAGCCGAGTGCGGCGGCCGTCACGGCGCCCAACACGGCGGCGATGCGGATCTGCCGCCGGAAGCGGATGCGCACCAACCGCACCACCAGTCGGCCGATTTGCTCGTAGATCATTGACGTCATTTTGGTTCTCCCTTCTGGGGCGCGCCGTCGGCTCGTGCGCGGACTCGATGGGCCATCCGGCTCTGGAGCGTGAACAACTCGATGAAGCCTGGGCTGGCCGCCTGGCTGAACTCCCCGCCCGATTCCCCGAAGGAGGTCAGGGCGCGGTCATAGAGCGCGTGGGGGGAGCTGCGGGCGACCGGCGTCGCGGAGCCCTTGTACAGCCTCATCGTGATCTCCCCCGTGACCAGCTCGTTCGCCGAATCCATATACGCGTCGAGGTCGCGGCGCAGCGGTTCGTGCCACAGCCCCGCGTAGCAGAGGTACGCCCATTTGTCCTCGAGCGCGCGCTTGAAGTTGTTCTGGTGGATCGTGGAAACCAGCTTCTCGAGCTCACGGTGCGCCTGAAGGACGATCGCGGCCGCCGGAACCTCGTACACGTCCCTGATCTTCAGGCCCACGATCCGGTCCTCGATCTGATCGACGATTCCCACCCCATGACGACACCCGATCTCCGCGGCTCGCTTCAACAGCTCGACCAGCCCGAGGGGCACGCCATCCAAGCTCACGGGGCGTCCGCGCTCGAATCCCACCCGGACCAGCTCGGGCTCGTCCGGGGCCTCGGTGGGTCGCGTCACCAGCTGGAAGACGTCCTCGGGCGCGGCGGCTGCCAGGTCTTCGATCGCCCCGCCCTCCGACGAGCGTCCCCACAGGTTGTCGTCGATGGAGTAGGGCGGGGCCTCGGTCCCCCCCTTCACCGGGATGCCATGCTCCCGCGCGTAGGCGATCTCCTCCTCGCGGCCCATCCGCCATTCGCGCACCGGGGCGAGCACCTTGAGCTCCGGGTCGAGGGTGGCCACGGTCGCCTCGATCCGCACCTGGTCGTTGCCCTTCCCCGTGCAGCCGTGCGCGATCGTGTCGCACCCGGCGGCGCGCGCGTGCTCGACGGCGAGCTTCGCGATCAGGGGGCGTCCGAGCGCGGTGAACAGCGGATAGCCACCGCCGTAGAGGGCGTTCGCCTTGATCGCCGGGCCCACATAGTCGCGCGCGAACTCCTCCCGAGCGTCCACGACGACCGCGTCGACCACGCCGAGGTCGCGGGCCTTTCCGACCACCACCTCCCAGTCCTCCGCCGGCTGGCCGAGGTCCACGGTGAGGGTGATGACCTCCGCTTCGTATCGCTCCTGGATCCAGCGCAGCATCACCGACGTGTCCAGGCCGCCCGAGTACAGCAGCAGGACGCGTCCGACCTCTTGGGGGTCCGCTTCATAGGACGCGATCCTCTGGGTGGGTAGTTCGGTCATCGGCTGGCGAAGTCTCGCACGCCGCGAGGGCTCACACTGGCGTGATGCGACGAGGCCGTCCGCCATCATCTCGCCCGTGAACCGCTTGCTCCACATCGCGTCCGTGACCCTGATCACCGCGGGCCTGGTGATCCTCGCGGACGTCGCCACGACGCTCGCCTGGCGGGAGCCCGTCTCGAGCATCTACGGCTCGATCGAGCAGCACAAGGCGGCGGGCGAGCTCGCCGACCTGGAGGAAGAGCTTCCCCGGCCCAGCCGACCTGCGCAGGGCCGAGGCGGCGGATAGCCCCCACCGCAAGGTGGGGGTCCTCGCCAAGCTGTTCGCCAAGCACGTCCAGGAGGGTGAGGCCATCGGCCGGATCGTGATCCCGAGCATCGACGTGGACGTCGTGGCCGTTCAGGGCACCGACACCGCGAGCCTCGAGCGGGGCCCGGGGCACTACCCGGGGACCCCGTTCCCGGGCGAGCGGGGGACGACGGCGTTCGCCGGTCACCGCACCACCTATCTGGCCCCCTTCCGCCATCTCGACCAGCTCCGAGCCGGCGACGAGGTGGAGATCGAAATGCCCTATGCGACCTTCTCCTACCGGGTTCAGGGCACGCGGGTCGTTTCGCCGTCCGACGTCGGGATCGTCCACCGAGCGCCGTACGACCGGCTCGTGCTCACCGCCTGCCACCCGCTGTACTCGGCGGCCGAGCGGATCGTCGCCTTCGCCCGGCTCGACCGCGTGGGCTCCTTCTCGCTGGGGACCGGCAGGTAGCCCGATCCCAGATCGGCAAGCGAGGGCGCTCGGCGCGGCTCAGCCTCTCGGCCCGAAGCAGCTCGTCGACGATCGGGCCCGGGTCCGGGATCGCAAGCTCCTCTTCCAGCGCCCGCTCGATCTCCTCGCGTGAGCCGCCGGCGACGGCCATCTGCGCAGCTCGAAGGAGGGCGTTCTCGTGGCCGCCCGATCGAGCGCGGCCGGCCGGCCCCGCCTTCGTGAGCCCCTCATCCGTCGCCGGGGCCGCCGGGGGTCCAGACGCCGGCTTTGTCTCCTTCGGCGCCGATTCGGTGGAGGCCGCTTGGGAGCTCGACTTCGACTTCGGCAAGAGGTCGCGCGAGCGATCCGTCTCCGGGGGGAGCCCCCGAAGGGCGGTGGCGATCTCCTCGAGCTCGGAGAACATGGTCTCGGTCAGCGCCTTGAGCCGACCCTCCTGCCGGCTCAACAGCTCGGCGCGGCCCCTCAGGTCCGCGCTCCACTCATCGATCACCTGCTCGACCTGCTGGCGCCGCCCATCCAGGTATCGCTCGGCCTCCACCTCGGCCTCGGCGATGATCTCCGAAGCCACGCGCTCGGCGCCGTCGACGATCTCACCGACGCGCTCGGCCGCCGTGTCAACGACGCGCTTCAGCTCCGACCCCGAGCGTGCGGGACGGGCCTCTTCGGGGAAATCGGTGCTTGGCCGATCCCCCGAGGGGTCGGGGGTGCGGTGCTCTTGGCGGTTGAAGATCGGTCCCACTTCCCCTGACCAACGGCTGGCGAGCGATTCTACTCGCGGGTCGCAGGGAGATTGCAGATTCAAGGTCCGCCGCCGCGCAACCGATTGGACGCCTGTTGGCTGCCACGAAACGAGGCACGCGTTGCCTCGTGGACTGTCACAATCCCCACCGCACGAGGAGCTTTGGCGCAGCGCGAATCACAGCGAGGCATAGCCACGCCGAGCGCGGAATGGCTGCAACGGCCCGCGCAGGAGAGAGGCCTCGCCGGATACGTGCAGACGCTGCGGGAGCGGGTCTGGCTGATCGTCCTCGCGGTCGTGATCACGACCGGTGCGGCGGTCCTCTACGTCGCGACCGCCTCGAAGACCTACGAGTCCGAGGCGGACATCCTGGTCACTCCGGTGCCGCCGCAGAGCGATCTGCTGATCAGCCTCGGCCTCATCTCACAGTCGGCGGACCCGGTGCGCGAGATCGAGACAGTCGCCCGCCTCACCGCCACCAACGAGGTCGCCGCGCGAGCGCAGGAGGACCTCGCCGGCGTGCCGGAGGCGGAGGGCAGCACCCAGGACCTGCTCGGCCACATAACCGCCGAGCCAGTCGCCGACAGCAACATCGTGGCGGTGACCGCCTCCGCGTCGACCGCCGAGGATGCCGCCGAGATCGCGAACGTGTTCGTCAAGGCGACGATCGACTACCGGACCGCGCAGCTGCATGTCCGCGTCCGGACCGCCATCCAGGGGCTCAACCTCCAGCTCAAGGAGAACCCGCCGGACCAGCGCAGCATCGAGACCCAGCTCTCGCAGCTGAAGCGCCTGGAGAGCAGCCCGGACCCGACCGCGCAGGCCGCGACCAAGGCCGTGCCGCCGACGTCGCAGTCCTCCCCGAAGCCCGCGCTCAGCATCGCGGGCGGGCTGCTGGTCGGCCTGGTGCTGGGCATCGGGGGCGCCTTCGCCTACCAGGCGCTGGATCCGAGGCTGACTCGCGAGGAGCAGCTCCGGGCCAGGTTCCGGCTGCCGATCCTGGCGCGCGTCCCAAAGGAGTCGAGGGCTCAGCGCAACGCGCCGATCTCTCCGGACAACCTGTCGCCCGGGGCGACGGAGGCCTACCGAGCCCTTCGCGCATCGCTCGGGTCCGGCCGGGCCGGCGAGGGCCGCGCGCGCGCGGTCCTGGTCACGAGCCCCTCGGCGTCCGAGGGGAAGACGACGACCGCAGTCAACCTCGCCACCTCGCTGACCCTCGCAGGGCGCAAGGTGATCCTGATCGACGGCGACCTGAGGAAGCCCGAGGTCGGCCCGCTCCTGGACGTGAGCAGCTCCCAGGGCCTCGTCGGCGTGTTGCTCGGTGAGGCGACCCTGGATGAGGCGCTCGTTTCGTCCAGCGAGCTCGGTCCCGATCTGAAGCTCCTGCTCGCCGAGCAGACGGCGCCGTGGACATCCGAGATCTTCTCCCTCCCCACCACCCAGCCGCTGGTGGACGAGGCCCGGTCGCGCGCGGACTTCGTGATCATCGACTCCTCGCCTCTGAGCGAGGTGATCGACGCCCTGCCGCTGGCCGCCGCGGTGGATGACGTGCTGGTGGTCGTGCGCCTCGGACGGACGAGGATCGGGCAGCTCACCGAGCTGGGCGAGATGATGGCCGAGAACGGGATCAAGCCGGCCGGGTTCGCGGTCGTCAGCGCGCCGCGGATGGTCCGCTCCGACTACCACCAGTACGCGGGACGCCCCAGGATCGTGCGATCCGACGACGGCAAGGGCCCCGAGCCCAAGGCTCCGCGGGTCGGGGCCGGCCGCCCGTCGAGCTAGGGCTCGGTCCGGAGACCGGCGGTGACCGCAGTCCGATTGGACATCCAGCGGTCCGTGCTGGCGGTCGGCTTCGCGGCCGTCTGCGTGGCCTTCGGCGTGCTCGCGGGGTTCGACCCGAAGCTGGCGATCGGCGGCGCCCTCGCCATCGGCTTCCTCCTGCTCGCGATCTCCAACCTCAGCGCGGGGCTGATCGTTTTCGCGCTGCTCGCCTTCTTCGCGCTCACGCCCGGAGCGCTCGGGTCCTTCATCAGCGCCCAGGCCGCGAGCCTCGTGCTCGCGCTGTCGTGGCTCGCCCGGATCGCCACCCGCGACACCCCCACGAGCTTGTTCTGGTCGCGCCACCCGGCGATCACGTGGCTCGCTGTCGCCTTCCTCGCCTGGGTTGCCCTGAGCTCGCTGTGGGCCGAGAACCCGAGCGACAGCTTCACCGTGCTGATGCAGTACGGACTCGACGCCCTCCTGTTCCTGATCGTCTTCGAGGCCGTCCGCACCCCGGCGCACGCCAAGGGGGTCCTCGGCGCCCTGGTGGCCGGGGGCGCGATAGCCGCCGCGTATGGGATCATCGCCGCCCCCGACGTCTCGAGCGCGGTGGGCAGCGCGACGGCGGCGACCGACCTCGATCGCCTGCGGGGCACGATCGCGGATCCGAACCAGCTGGCCGCCGTGCTGGTGGTCGCGCTGGTCCTGGCGCTGGCCCTGGCGGCGATCACCCGCTCCCCAGGGCGCCGGACGGTCCTGATCGGCGCCGGCTGCCTCGCGCTCTTGAGCGTGTTCCTGACCGCCTCGCGCGGGGGCGTGATCGGCCTGCTCGCCGCGCTCCTGGCCGGGGTCGTCCTCGCGCGAAGGCACCGGGGAGCCGCCGTGGGCTGGGCGGTGGGCGCCGCCGTCGCGGGGGTGCTCTACGTGGGCCTCTTCGCTCCAGGGGCGGCCCAGCGCTACTCGACGTCCGACGGCGGTAACGGGCGCACCGACATCTGGAAGGTCGGTTGGAGAATGGTCGAGGCGGAGCCCTTGCGCGGCGTCGGGGCCGGAAACTTCCGTGACTCCTCCGTTCACTACGTCCTCGCCAAGCCGGGCTCGATCGCCTCCAGCGACATCATCATCGACCAGCCGCACTTCGCCCACAACGCCTATCTCGAGGTGCTCGCCGAGCTCGGGGTGGTGGGACTGGCGCTGTTCGGAGCGTTGCTGCTCTGTGCAATGGGCACCGGAGTGCAGGCCGCTCGCCGATTCGCGCGGGCGGGCGACGCGAGCATGGAGCTTCTCAGCCGCGCGGTGGTGGTGGCCCTCATAGCCCTGCTGGCGATGGACGTCTTCCTCTCGGACCAGTTCAGCAAGCAGCTCTGGCTGCTGCTGGCACTCTGCCCGGCGATGCTCGCGATCGCCGAGCGGGAGCCTGAGCTCTCCTCTGTCGAAGCCCCGCTCGCGGCGGCAAAGGGCCGCGAGCCGGAGCCGGTCTAGCCCGGGACCGGCGGCTCAGGCCCCGGGAGCGACACCCGGCCGGAGCTGGCAGCTATGAGCCGCCGTAGATTCACGACGCACCGCCACGCAGGAACTCCGCCACGCGAGCGACCTCCGCCGAGGCGGTGCGGGGGGCGACGTATGCGTGACCGGCCTCGACCAGGGCCCGCCGCAGATCCGGGTCCCGGGCGATCGCACCTAGCTCCGCCGCGGCCGCGTCGGCGTCATCGGGCGGCACCAGGCGCGCCGCCGAGCCGACCGCCTCGCGGATGCCGCCGACGTCGGTCGCGACCACCGGCAGGCCGGCGGCGAACCCCTCGACCAGCACCTGAGGCATGCCCTCGGTCCAGGAGGTGTGCAGGAGCGCATGGCTGGACCGATAGAGCTCGACGAGCCGCGGCCCGTAGGGCACGTATCCGGGCAGCTCCGACACCTCGGCGACATCCAGCTCCCGCAGCCGATCGGCGAGCTCAGGCATCAGGGCGCCGTCGCCACAGACGAGGAGACGCCACCTGAGCCCGTCGTCGAGCAGCCGGCGGAGGACCTCGGCGATCAACAGCGGGTTCTTCTCAGCGTCGAGCCGCCCCACGCTGATCAGCCTGAGCTCGCCGTCGTACGGACGCGCCAGGGACACGCTGGGCTCCACGACATCCTGCTCGTCCACCAGGGAGACGGTGATCTCGAGCATCTCCCGCGCGCCCTCGTAGCGCCGGGCGAGCTCGGGCCCGACGACGATGACGCCGAACCAGCCCGCCAGCAGCCTGTACGTGGCCTCCAGCACCGAAGCGGCGCCGACCAACAGCCGCCGGCCCCGGCGCCTGCTTCGCACGTAGGCAGGCAGGTCCTGGCGAACCCCGAGCACCACTCGCCTGCGGCGGAGGGCCGCGAGCAGGGCAAAGGCCACCGCGAGCGGATGCGGGCCGAGCAGCCAGACGACGTCGACGTCTCGGAGCGCCCGCCAATAGCGGGACAGCGACAGCCCGGTCGCTCGCGCGACGGCCAGCGGTTTGGCGAGGCTCTCGTAGTAGGGGAGCGCCACGAACTCCGCCTCGTGCCCGCAGCGATACGGGGTCAGCTCCGGCGTCGGGCTGAGGCGCCCCACGAGGACCAAGCGCTCGAAGTGGCCCGCGAGCCGGGTGGCGAACAGCGCGAAGGAGACCTCGGCACGGAGCTCGCCCTCGGCGACGTGATACGCGTAGTCCCCGTAGACCAGCAGCCTCACGACGCCCCGTTCCCCCCTTCACTCGCCTCGTACAGCTCCTCGTAGAGGTCGCCGATCCGGCGTGCGGTGACGTCGAGGTCGAACTCCGCCCGCCTTCGTCGCCGTCCGCGCCGACCCATCTCGGCGGCGCGCTCTGGGTCCTGGAGCAGTGCGGTGACCTCGGCCGCGATCCGCTCCGGGTCGCCCGGCTCGACCAGCACCCCCTCCACCCCATCGTCGATCATGTCCGGTATCCCGCCCACCCGGGTCGCCACGACCGGCAGCTGGGCCTCCATGTACTCCATCACCGACAGCGGGCTGCCCTCCCAGTCGGACGAGCAGACCGCCACGTCGAGCGCCCGCAGGAAGTCGGGAATGTCCCCGCGGCCCCCGAGCAACGTGACCGTCTCCTCAAGGCCCAGATCGTCGATCAGCCGCTCGATCCGAGCCCGATCGGGGCCCTCGCCCGCGATCAGAACCCGAAGGTCCGGAAAATCATCGACCAGCGCCGCGCCCGCGCGCACCAGCACGTCGAGCGCCTTCTCCGATCGCAGCGTGCAGGCGGTGCCGATCACCGGCGTCCCGTCGTCGATTCCCAGCTCGGCCCGAACGTCGGAGTTGGCGGCCGGCGGCGGCGTCGCGATCCCGAGCGGGATGAAGTGGACGAGGCCGGGATCGATCCCCTCAAGCTCCACCATGGCGCGCTGCGTCTCCCGCGATACCGCGAGGAACGCGCTCGCGCGACGCGCGATCACGTGCCGGTCGCAGAACCGGCGCAGAGGCTGGCCCTGGAACGACCAGTTGTGCTCGTGAGCGATCACGACGGGGGTCCTCGCCATCCCGCCGAGCAGGGCTCCCCAGAGGTTGGACCCGAATTGATGGCTGTGCAGGACATCGATCCGCTCGGAGCGCAGCATCGTAAGGAGCGGCCCCCAGTCCCACACGGCCAGCCGCGAACCCCGTTCGATGCCCAGGATCTGCACCCCGGCCTCTCGCATGGCCTGGACCCTGGGCGCGATCAGCGGGTCGGCCTCCTCGCGCGGGGTCCAGCGGCTCACGCACAGGGTGAGCTCGAACCGCTCTGGGTCGAGGCGCGTCACCACCTCGGTGGCGACCCTCTCGGCTCCACCGGTGACGCCGAGCTGGTCGATCAGGGTCACGACTCGGAGCTTTCGCCCCCTCGCAAGCCGCGCCCCCATCTAGTGGTACCTCCCGGAACGCTTCACCACTGGGCTCTAGTTTCCCCGAAGTGGGCGCGGACGAGACGCGACGTGCTCCCCCGGAGCCGCCACGCCGGCGGCGCCCGCCGCCCTGCTGGCTACGCTCGCTCGAGCGCCCGCCGGGTGCGTCACGCCACCACCATGCGGACTCACTGCGCCAAGCTACGCGATCGTCACCCGGTCGGGCATGACTGACCCGCCCGGCGAGGGCCTGCGGGCGCGCGTGCTCCGCGGGGTGGGCCTGGCCGGCTCGGGCTACGCCCTGACCCAGCTGATCACGCTGGCGACCTATCTCGTCCTGGCGCGCCTCACCAGCCCGCTCGCATTCGGCCAGTACGCGGCGGCGGCGGTGCTGGTCGGCGTCGGGCTCCTGTTCACGGAGTCGGGGATGCTCGCCGCCCTGATCCAGCGCCGCGAGCGGATCGAGGAGGCCGCGAACACGGCGCTCGTCGCCACGTTGGCGAGCGGCGTGGTGGTCAGCCTGGTGGCGCTCGCCGCCGCCCCGCTGATCGGTCTCTTCTTCGGCAGCGGGACGGTCGGCGCGGTGGCGGCCGCGATCTCGGGGCAGCTCTTCCTGCGCTCGGCGACGGTGGTTCCCAACGCGATGCTCGAGCGCAACCTCGCGTTCCTGCGCCGTACCGTGGTCGAGCCGATCGCGGCGGTGGCGTTTGCGGCGGCGGCGATCGTCGCGATCGCCAACGGGCTTGGTGTCTGGGGGCTCGTGATCGGCAACTACGTGCAGATCGGCGTCGACACCGCCCTCACCTGGGCGCTGGCGCGGTGGCGCCCGAGGCCGAGCCTGGCGTCAACCGGGATGTGGCGCGAGCTGATTCGCTTCGGCAGGCACGTGATCGCAGCCGGCATCGTGCAGCGCGTCGGCGAGCAGGCGGACCGGGTGCTGGTGGGCCGGTTCGTCAGCACGTCGGCGCTCGGCCAGTACCAATACGCCCTCCGCCTGGCGATGGCCCCGTTCGAAGCCACGCTCGCGGTCGCCTCCCACGTGCTCTTCCCGGCCTTCTCCCGGATCTCGCACGACCGCGAGCGCCTAGTGTCCGCCTTCCTGAGCTCGCTTCGCTGGGTGATGGTCGTCGCGATGCCAGCGTCCTTGATCCTCTTCCCGCTCGGCGAGCCGCTTGCCGTCGTCCTGTTCGGGGACGTGTGGCGACCGGCCGGGCACGCGCTGATGGCGATGTGCCTGTTCGCGGCCGGGAACTCGCTCTTGTCGATCTGCCTGGAGGGCGCCAAGGCGTGCGGAAAGCCCGCGGTGCTGGCGAGGGTCCACCTGTTCATGATGCTGGTCACCGTCGCGGCGATGGTGGCCCTGCTGCCGCTGGGGCTGAATGGTGTCGCGGCCGGCCTCTCCGTGGGAGCCGTGGCCGGCGCCGCCTACGCGTCGGTCTCGTTCGCGCGCGTGATCTCACTCCCCTTGAGCAGGATCTGGGCGCAGGTCTGGGCGCCGGCGTCGGCCGCGGCGCTGATGGCCGCGAGCCTCTATCCGCTCGAGCACCTGGTGCTCGAAGCGAGCAATCGCGGCGTGCTCGCAGGCCTCGCTCTCCTGGCGCTCGAGGCGGCCGTGGGGGCCGCGATCTACCTGGTCGCCCTGTCGCTCCTGGCGCCGGCGAGCGCTCGGGCGGTCTTGAAGCTTCCCGCGATGGCGCTCGAGCGAGCACGTGGTCGACGCCGGGGCCCCGCTGCGCCGCCGGCCGACGATGCGGCGGCCCCCGAGACGCTCGATCGGACGCGGAAGAATGCCTGAGCCGATGCACAGCGTGATCGTTCCCGCCTACAACGCGGCGGACACGATCGGCCAGGCGATCCGCTCGGTGCGCGCCCAGACCGCCCAGAGCTTCGAGGTGATCGTCGTCGACGACGGCTCCACCGACGCAACGCCGAGGCTGCTCGAGGAGATGGCGGGCGACGACCGGCGGATCCGGGTAACGCGGCAGGACAACGCGGGACCGAGCGCCGCCCGCAATCTCGCCATCGCGCAGGCCACCGGGACCCATCTCACCTTCCTGGACAGCGACGACCTGCTGATGCCGCGCTATCTCGAGGCGATGGAGCAGACGCTCGCCGAGGAGCCGCGGATCGGCCTCGCGTACGCTCGGTCCTGGGTGCTCGACGAGGCAGCAGGAGGCGGCCGGGTGAGGCGCGCGGCGTGGCCCGCCCCCCGGCACGTCCCCGGGTTCGGCGAGGACCCCGTTGAGCCTCGCGACGCGGTGATCGCGCTGGCCGCCGGCAACTACGTCGGCGCCGTCCAAACGGCACGGCGGGTGGCCATCCAGCAGGTGGGTGGCCTCGACGACGGGCTCCACCAAGCCGAGGACTACGACCTCTGGCTGCGCATCGCGATCGCGGGGTTCCGGGTGGTATCCGCGCCTGGCACACTCGCCGTCGTCCGAAATCGGGCGGGGTCCCTGTCCAAGGACGAACTCGAGCTGGCCCGAGGCGTGCGGGCGGTCTGCGAGCGGCTGGTCACCGATTACGACGTCCCGGACGACGCCCGGGCCGCCGCGCGCCAGCAGATGGAGACGGCAGACCGTGTGATCGAGGTGCTGACGGGAAGAGCCCGGGTCCGTGCCGCAGGGCGGCGACTGCGTCTGGCGCTGGGGAGGGTGAAGCGCCGGCTCCTCTCGAGGCGGCTCTGGCTCCCCGATCCTCCTCCGGAGGTCGCTAACGCCTTCCCGGAGCTCCTCGCGCGCGAACGGTGAGGCTCGAGGCGTCTACGGGCTCGGCGTTCCCCCGCCACCCCCGCCGCCGCCCGTCGTGGTCGTCGTCGTGGTCGACGTGCTGGTGCTGGTCGCGGTGGACGTCGTCGTGGTGGTGGGCGGCGGGGTGGTCGCGGTCGTCGTCGGGGTGGTCGGGGTCACGCTCTGGGTCGTGGCGGTGGTCGTCGTCGTGCCGCCTTCGCCGCTGTCATCCGACGCGACGACGGCCAGCGCGGCGCCGAGGCCGATTACCACGGCGACCAGCACCGCGATCGCCCATTTGGTGCCGCGGCTCATCCCGCCCTGCGGCGGCTCGGAGCCCTGCGGCGGGACGCCCTCGCCCTGCCTCATGTGCCGAGTCGGATCCTCGTGCATGGGCGGGCGAGTCTAGATGAGCGCTCGGCGGCCTCGCCCTCACCAGGCCCTCCATCAGCGGCGGGGCCGGGCCAGGTTGGCGATCGCTCGAAGCGGCAGCCCGAAGCGACGCGAGCCGACGAGGAACCCGAATCCCCAGCTGAGATGCATCGTCGCGAGTACCACCGGCAGCGCCGAGGCGTCGCGAACGCCGCTTCGAAGCCGAGACGCCGCGGTCGCGCCCAGCGCGACCAGGTAGGCGAGCAGTCCCGCTCGGGCGCACCGCGACACCGGGTTGGCGCCCGTCAGCGCGGCCGGCAACGCCAGGGCCACAGCGGGCGGCAGCAGGTGCGAGCGACGCATGCTCTTGGGGTGGGCCCGGCAGGTCTTCGCGCGATAGATGCCGTATCGCCGGTATTGGCGCGCCAGCGCCGGGAGGCTGTCGCGCGGCGAGTACCACGACGCCATCTCCGGGATGCAGACGATCCGCCCACCGGCCTCGCGAATGCGCGCGGCCAGCTCGCCGTCCTCGTTGATCGGCCAGCGCTGATCCCAGCCCCCCTGGCGCACCAGGGTCTCCCTGCGCCAGATCCCGGTGTACCCGGCGTCGACCTCCGTCTCGCGCCGCGCGTTGCGGAAGGTCGCCCCGCCGATCCCGAGGCGGGTCCCGAGCGCGAGCGCGATGCGCCGCGACCACTTGCCGGCGCCGCGTGGAACCTGGGGCCCGCTCACCCACTCGACGTCACCGCGACGAAGCCGCTCGAGGCCACGGGCGAGGTAGTCGGGCGGATAGAGCGTGTGGGCGTCCATGCGCGCCACGAACTCGCCATGGGCATGTTGGAGCCCGGTGTTGAGCGCAAAGGGAATGCCACGCTGGGGGTTGTCGATGACCCTGATTCGCGGGTCGTCGCGGCCCAGGCGCTCCAGGATCGCTCTCGTGGCGTCGTCGGAGCGCCCGTCCATGAACAGGAACTCCACCTCATCGTCGAGCCGCTGGGCCTGCAGGCAGCGCACGGTCTCGACGATGTGCGACTGCTCGTTCAGGGTCGGGGTGAGGATGCTCACGCCCACCGCGGGGCGGCCTTCTTGGGATGCGCTCGCCCGCCTCGCCATCGGGACCGAACCGTAGCGGCGCGGGATGCGGGGACTGAGCGAGGCACCGTCGAAGCGCGGACGGGGAGCTCGTAGGATTGACGCACCCGTGTCCACACGCCTCGAACGCGAACGGGAGTTCCACGACCGAACGTTTGCCGCCGGCGGTCGGGCGCCGGTCGCGAAGTACTACGCGATCGAGCACTACGAGCAGCAGTTCTATCGTGGGCTCCTCGCGCGCCACGGGGCCGAAGCGGAGGCGCTCGAGTGCGGATGTGGGCCGGTTGCGTCCGCCTACTTCCTGGCGCAGCACGGAGCCGTGGTGACCGGGATCGACCTCTCACCCGTGGCGATCGAGCAGGCTGCCGAGCGGGCCGAGCGGGAAGGGGTCTCGGGCCTTTGTGAGTTCCGGCTCATGGACGCCGAGCGCCTGGAGTTTCCGGAGTCCTCCTTCGACCTGGTCTGCGGATCGGGCATCCTCCACCACCTCGACCTCTCCCCCGCCCTGTCCGAGGTCGCGCGTGTCCTGCGGCCCGGCGGTCACGCGGTGTTCGTCGAGCCTCTCGGGCACAACCCCGCCATCAACCTCTACCGGCGTCGAACCCCGGAGTTGCGAACGGAGGACGAGCACCCACTCCTGATGAGCGACCTGGAGCTGGCGAGGACCTACTTCAGACGAGTCGAGGCCCGCCACTTCCACCTGTTGACGCTCCTCGCGGTCCCGTTTCGGCGCACGCGGGCCTTCGGCGCCGCGCTCGGCGTCCTGGCCGCGGCGGATCGAGCGCTGTTTCGGCTGTCGATCGCGAGAAAGCACGCCTGGACCGTCGTCCTCACGCTGTCGCGACCGGCGGCCGGGCAGGCATAGGCCCCCGGGCGGTCACTCGTCGTCCTGGGGCTGGTCCCCGCCCCGCTGTCGCAGCCGGACGGCTCCGGCGATCGCAGCCCGGGCGAGCCGGCCCCTGGCCGAGTCCGCGCCGAGCGCCAGGGTGGCGATCCTCCTGCGGTCGGGCCACAGCCTGTTGACGAGCTCGTTCTCGGGCTGGACGCAGGAATCCATCCAGGCAGCGCTTTCGGCCCGGTGAAACCACGCAACGTGGTCGTGCACGAGCAGGGCCCCCGGCGAGTAGCGACGCCAGCCCTCGTCGTAGGCGATCTTGAGGCAGAAGACGCCCTCACCGGCGCGCACGTTGCAAGCCATCGCCACCCGTTGGCCGTCGGCCTCCAGGGACAGCACGTGAAGTCGCCCCAGCTCCCGGAAGGAGCCGCAGACCCTGCGAAAGAACTCCGCGTCCCGCTCCAGCGAGGCGAGGGCCGTGCCCTCCTGGCCCTTCCAGCCCGGAGGCCTCGAGCTCCAGGAACTCGTCCACCGCCGCGGCATCGGCGGCGCGATCGACCGTCACCAGGTCCTCGCCGAGCTCCTCTGCGAGCCGCCTGCGCTTGCGCTCCAGCTCTCGCCTGTGCCGCGACTTGACGGTCGGATACTGCTCAACGCTTCCGCGGCGCCGTAGCACCGCCCGCTCGTGCCCCTCGAGCTGCACCTCGTCCGCGCCGCCGTTGCCGATCGCCAGCCGCAAGGCCTCTCGCAGCGGGCCCTCGTCGGGCAGCGCGTCGAGGCCGACGAACGCGACCCCTCGCTGGCGAACCAGCGCGCGGGTCAGCGTCGCGACGGCAGCCTCCTCCCTGCCCGACCGGATCAGCGGCGTGCCGAGGTAGCAATACCGGTGCTGCCAGGTCGCCAGGCACCCCAGCGGCACGCGATGCCATCGCCGCGGGCGGTGAACCGGCAGGCACGCCGACCAGCCGTCGGCCTCCCGCACCACTGCGAGGCCCAGTTGACGGCCACCGATCAGGTCCGCAGCCGGAAGCGCGTACTCCGGCTCGAAGAACGGGTTCGGCTCGGCCGCCTCCGCCGCGAGCGCCCTCCACCGTGCGACGTCTTCGCGCGAGAGGTCGTCGAGCCCCAGGATCGCTGCGCGCACGGTCGGAGTATGACCCGGCCCACGGCGTGCTGGTGCCCACGGGAGACCCGCGGAGGCTCAGTCGCCACCCACCTTCGGCTTTCCGCCCGGCGCATCCGGAGAGGGCACCGACACCGTCGCCGTGGACGTCTCGGTGACGGTCTTGGCGGTGGTCACCTCAGTCGTCGTCACCGACGTGATCGTGGTCAGGAGCGTGGTGGTGGTCGTCGGCTCGAGAGTGCTGACGGAGGTCGTCGTCCGAGTGACGGTCTCCTTCTCCGGGCCGGAGGCGACGATGACCGCGACCGCGGCACCGAGTCCGAGTGCCAGCGCCGATGCGAGGATCAGCGCAATCACCATGCGCCGATCGCGGCCCGGCCCGTCGGGGAAGAGCCGCTCGGGGGTGGTGGCGGCGGAGTCGCCCCGCCCCCGGTGAGCACCCGCCGCGGGTCAGCCGGCGGGGGCGGGCCCTCAGCCGAGGACACGAGCCATGATCGCGGTCGCGGCATCAACCTGGTCGGAGTCGATCGTCAAAGGTGGCAGGAATCGAAGCATGCCCGGCCCCGGGACGTTGATCACGAGTCCGTCCTCGAGCGCGCGGTTCGCGGCGCGACTGGAGTCGAGGCCCTCGGCCAGGGTGACGCCGACCATCAGGCCGCGCCCCCGGACCTCGACGACCCCGTCAAGGCCCGCCAGCGCCTGCGCAAGGCGCGAGCCGAGATCGCGCGTTCGCCGCAGGAGCTCCGGGTCGTCGATCACCTCGATCGCCGCCAAGGCCGCGCTCGCGGCGAGCGGCGCCCCGGCGAAGGTCGAGCCGTGATCGCCCCGCTCCAGCACGTCGCCCAGCTCCGGAGCGGTCACGCAGGCGCCGACCGGCAGCCCGCCGCCGAGCGCCTTCGCCGTCGTGATCACGTCCGGGCGCGCCGAGAGCTGCTCGTAGGCCCACAGCGACCCGGTGCGTCCCATCCCCGACTGGACCTCGTCGAAGACCAGGACGGCGCCCGACTCGTCGCAGGCCTCGCGAGCCGCCATCAAGACGTCCTCGCCGATCGGGAAGACCCCGGCCTCGCCCTGGATCGGCTCGACCAGCACCGCCGCTGTTCGCTCCCCGACGGCGGCGCGAAGGCCATCCGGGTCGTCGCGGGGCACCGTCACGTACCCCGCCGGCAGCGGCCCGAAGTCCTCCTCGCGCGCGAGCCTGGGCGTCGCCGCAAGGGTCGCGATCGTGCGCCCGTGGAAGGCGCCGTCGAGGACCACGATCTGCGGTGATCCGATCCCGCGCCGGTGCGCGTGCTTTCGCACCAGCTTGATCGCGCACTCGTTGGCCTCCGCGCCGGAGTTGCACAGGAACACCTTGCCGCCGAGGCTGGAGGAGGACAGCCGCTCGCAGAGGCGCATCCCCGGCTCCGTGTAGTAGAGGTTGGAGACGCCCGCCAGCCGTTCCGCCTGGGCGCGGATCGCGGCCACGATCCGAGGGTGGCAGTGGCCTGCGTTGTGAACCGAGAGCCCGGCGAAGAAGTCGAGGTACTCCCTGCCGTCCACGTCCCACAGGCGCGCGCCCTCGCCCCGCACGAACTCAACCGGCGCCCGACCGTACGTCGGCATCACGTAGCGCTCCTCGAGCGCTTGCAACTCCGCCAGGCTCATGGTGAAACCCGCCGTCCCCGGAGTCGGGAGCACAAGGGAAATGCCCGAGCCGAAGGCGAGGGCAACGGATTCGGTGCGGGAGACGAGGAGGCGGCCGAGTTATTCAAGGGACAACCATGGTCCCGATGCCGGCGTCTGTGAACAGCTCCAAGAGCAGCGAATGAGGCTGGGAGCCGTCGATGATGTGGGCCGAGGAGACGCCTCCGTGAATCGCCTCCACACAGGCCCCCAGCTTCGGGCGCATGCCGCCGCTCACGCCCTCGAGCGCGCTCACGACCTCCTCCACCGCGGCTCGGGAGACGAGCGAGCCGGGATCCGCCGGGTCGGCGAGCCAGCCGGCGATGTCGGTGATGAAGATCGCCTTGTAGGCGCGCAGGGCGGCGGCCACCTTCCCGGCCGCGGTGTCCGCGTTGACGTTGTAGGAGTTGCCCTCGCGATCCGTGCCCGCCGACGCGACGACCGGGATGTAGTCCTCGGCGATGTGGTTGAGGACGTCGACGTCGACCCGCGCGACATCTCCCACGAACCCGACCCGCTCGGCGTCGGCGTGCGGACGGATCTCGAACAGCGACCCGTCCTCCCCCGAGAGCCCCACGGCGGGCTGGCCGTGGCGGTTCAGCCGGCTGACGATGTCGGAGTTCACCTTCCCGAGCAGGACCATCTTTGCGACCTCCACGGTCTCCGGGTCGGAGACCCGCACCCCCTCCACGAAGCGGACCTCCATTCCGAGCCGCTCCATGTAGCCGGTGATCTCGGGGCCGCCCCCGTGGACGATCACCGGGTTGAGGCCGACGTACTTGAGCAGGACGACGTCGGTGGCGAACGCCTCCCGAAGCGCCTCGTCGCGCATCGCCGCCCCCCCGTACTTGATCACCACGGTGCGGCCATGGAACTCCCTGATGTAGGGAAGCGCCTCCAGCAGCGTCTCGACGCTCGCCGTCGGCTTGATCTGTCGGGGCTCGGTCACGGTCGGGGATCGTGGTCGGTGGGGATCAAGTCGTGTACTCCGAGTTCAGCTCCACGTAGGCCTGCGTGAGGTCGGAGAAGTAGACCCGCGCCGCTCCGTCGCCGCGCTCGAGCCGCAACGAGACCTCCGCCTCGCGAAGCTCGGAGCTCAGCTCGCCCGCGTCGATCGCCGAGGGCCCGATCTCGTGGAGCTCGGTGCCGGCGAGGGCCATCCCGGCGGCCTGGGCGATTCGCCCCCAGTTCGGGTCGCGGCCGTGGAGGGCCGTCTTGACGAGCGGTGAGTTCGCGATCGACCGCGCCACCCGCTCCGCCTCCTCGCCGGAGGCGGCTCCGGATACCTCGATCCGCCCGACGCGGGAGGCGCCCTCCCCGTCGGCGACCACCTCCAGGGCCAGCTGCAAGAGCACGGCGTCGAGCAGGTCCTCCGGCAGCGGACGTCCGGACCGTCCCGTCGCCTGGAGCAGCACGGTGTCGTTGGTGCTCATCTGGCCGTCAACGGTGATCCGCTCGAACGACTTGGCCACCGCCGCGCGGAGCGTGGCATCCGGGTCGGTGAGGAGAGCGTCGGTCTGGATGAAGCAGAGCATCGTCGCCAGCGCGGGCTCGATCATCCCCGCCCCCTTGGCCTGGGCCGAGACGGTGACGCCATCGCTGCGCACGGTACAGCCCTTTCGGCTGCGGTCGGTGGTCATGATCGCCCGCGCGAAGCCCTCGCCGCCGCGCTCGGACAGGGACCGCGCCGCGCCGGCGATGCCCTCGCTGACCGCGTCGAGCGCGAGCGGGACGCCGATCGTCCCCGTCTCGGCGACCGCGACCGACGCGGGCGCCAGCTCGAGCGCCGCCGCTGCCGCATCCCGCATCGCGAGCGCGTCCCGATACCCCTGCTCGCCGGTCGCCGCGTTCGCGTTTCCGGAATTGACCACCACCCCCTGGATCCGAGCGCGATCGGTCCTCTCCCGGCACACCCGCACGGGAGCGGCGGCGGCGGCGTTGCGGGTGAGGAGCAGGGCCGAGCGCACGTCCTGGTCGCAGGTGAGCAGGCCGACGTCGGTGTCGCCGCCGCGCTTCAGCCCGCAGGCCGTTGCCCCGGCGCGAAATCCCGGCGCCAGCTCGGCCGGATCGAGCTCATCGACCGCGCCCGGTGCCTGGACCCAGCGCGACCTGAAGAAGCTCACCGCATCCCGAGCGGCTGAGCTCATACGAGCCCCTCCGTCTCGCTCAGCCCGAGCATCAGGTTCAGGTTCTGGACCGCCTGACCGGCCGCTCCCTTCCACAGGTTGTCGATCGCCGCGAAGGCGAGCGCGCGCCCGTTCGCGCGATCGAGCGTCACATGAATGCTGCAGCGGTTGGTGTCGCGCACGTCGCGGACGCCCGGGGGTTCGTCCACTACGTCGACGAACGGCTCCACCTCGTAGCGCTCACGGAAGAGGTTCCGAAGCTCCTCCGCCGAAGTCTCGCGCGCCAGGCGCACGTAGCAGCTGGCGAGAAGCCCCTGGTCCAGCGGGAGCAGGTGCGGCACGAAGGTCATCCCTCCGCTCACCCCAAGCTCGGCCAGCTCCTGGCCGATCTCGGGCGCGTGCCGGTGTCCCTCGACGCCGTAGGGGCTGAAGTTCTCGTCCACGCTCACGAAGTGCAGCCGCTCGCCGCCGCCGCGCCCCGCGCCCGAGACGCCGGACGCCGCGCTGATCACGACGTCCTTCACCAAGCCGGCCTCCGCGAGGGGCGCCGTTGCGAGCAGCGCCGCGGTCGGATAACAGCCCGGGTTGGCGACCAGCTGGGCACGAGCGATCGCGTCGCGGTGAAGCTCCGGGAGCCCGTACACCGCCTCGGCGAGCAGCTCCGGCGCTCCGTGGTCTCCGTAGGTGCGCTCGTAGCTCGCCGGGTCGTGAAGGCGGAAGTCGGCCGAGATGTCGACGACGAGGACGCCACGGCCGCGCAGCTCGGCCACGAGCTCGGCGGCCGCCCCGTGCGGATAGGCGACCAGGGCCGCGTCGAGCGGGCCGGCGTCGTCCAGGTCGAGCTCGGACAGCTCCACCGGCACCTGGTGGCGCGGGTAGAGCCGATCGAGCCTCGTCCCTGCATCGCGGCGCGACGTTGCCGCGGCCAGCTCCAGGCGGGGGTGGTGCCAGAGCAGCCTGGCGGCCAGCGCCCCCGCGAAGCCGGACGCCCCGGCGACCAGCACGCGCCCCCGCGGCTCGGGGCCGAGGGGCTGGACGGCGAGGTTCGCCTCGGGGACCGGGGACCTACTCACGAAGGGTCCCCCCGAGCTCGGCGAGGGCACGCGTGATCGCCTCCCGCCGGTCACCGACCTCGGCGTCGGTCAGGGTGCGATCGGGTGCTTGGAAGGTGAGCCGCACCGCCAGGCTCTTTCGTCCCTCGCCGATCTGCGCCCCCCGATAGAGGTCAAAGATCGTGGCGCTGCGAAGCAGCTCACCGCCGCCGGCGAGCACCGCCTCGCGCACCCTCGCCGCCGGCAGCTCCTCGTCGACCACGATCGCCAGGTCCTGGTGGACGGCGGGGTGCGCCGTGAAGTCCTCGTAGCTCTCCGCGCCGTAGGGCGACGCGGCGATCAGCTCGGCGAGCCGGATCTGGAACCCCGCCGCCTCCCCGAGATCCCATTCGCCGCACACGAGCGGGTGGACTTCGCCGAGCCATCCGGCCTCCTGCCCACCCAGCAGGACACGTGCCGCGCGACCCGGGTGGAGGAATGGCTGCGCCTCTGGCTCGAAGCTCGCCTCCACCCCGAGTTGGGCCGCGAGCGCCTCGAGGATGCCCTTGAGCGCGAAGAAGTCGGCCGAACGCTCGTCGGTCCGCCAGCTCGACGGCGCGATCGGGCCGACCGCCAGCGCCGCCAGGCAGTGTGGCTCGAAGGCGGGCGCCCTTCGCTCGCCCGGGAACTCTCCACCCAGCGAGCCACCCGCAGCGGAGCCCCCCCGCGCCAGGTAGACCCGGCCCGACTCGAACAGGGCCACGCTGTCTGTACCGCGGGCGAGGTTGTAACGAGCGGCGTCGAGCAGCGAGCCGACCAGCGTGGTGCGGAGCTCGGAATGATCGACCGAGAGCGGGTTGGACACCCGGATCGGCGCTCGCCGAAGGTCATCGGGAGGCAGCCGCAAGCGCTCGGGCAGCCCCGGATCGACGAGGCTCAGCGTGACCAGGGCATCGAAGCCGAGGTCTCGCATGATGTCCTCGGCGCGACGGCGAAGGGTCTGCTCGCGGGTCAGGCGGCCACCCTTGCTCCCGCTCTGCGGCAGCGTCGCAGGCAGATGCGCCTCGTAGCCGTGAATCCTCCCCACCTCCTCCACCAGGTCGGCCTCGCGGCTGACGTCGTGGTAGCGATGGGAGGGAACCTCGGCGACGAGGCCGTCGTCCACGCGCTCGACCCCGAAGCCAAGACGCTCGAGGTAGGTGGCGCAGAGCTCGGGCTCGATCCGCATCCCCAGCACGGCCTCGGCGCGGCTCGCCCGCAGCCTCGGCCGGCGCACGGGCGGCATCTCGGCGATCTCGTCGATCGTCCCCGGCACGAGCCTCGCGCCGCACAGCTCAACGATCAGCCTCGACGCGATGCGCTGAGCGTGGACCGCGAGCTCCGGGTGCAGCTGCTTCTCGAACCGGTTGGACGCCTCCGAGCGCAGGCCGAGCTTGCGCGACGTTCGGAGGATGTTCACCCCGTTCCAGGTCGCTGCCTCGAGCAGGACGCTGCTCGTCGCGGCGGAGACCTCCGAGGCCTGCCCGCCCATGATTCCCGCGATCCCGGAGGGCCCGTCCCGATCGCAGACCAGAAGCGATTCCGCGTCGAAGGTACGCTCGACGCCGTCGAGAGTGGTCATTCGCTCGCCGTCGGCCGCCGTGCGAACGATCAGCGCGCCGTCGGGAACCCGCTCGAGGTCGTAGGCGTGAGTCGGCTGCGCGGTCAGCAGCATCACGTAGTTGGTGATGTCGACGACGTTGTTGATCGGTCGCTGTCCGGCGGCCACGAGCCGCGCCTTGAGCCACAGCGGCGACGGGCCGATCGTGACGTCGGTGAAGACCCGGGCGGTGAACCGCGGGCAAAGCTCTGGCGCCTCCACCGTCACCGAGGCGAAGTCGGACGCCTCGCCGGCTCCCCTTGCCTCGGCGTCCACATCCCACGGCGGGGCGGCGAGCTGCGCGCCAGTGAACGCGTGGACCTCGCGCGCCACCCCGTAGACGCCCAGGCAGTCCACCCGGTTCGAGCTGACCTCGAGCTCGAGCACCGACTCGGTCAGTGGCAGGACCTCCCCAAGCGGAGTTCCAGGAGCCAGTCCCTCAGCGGACCCCGGACCGCCGGAAGCCAGTCCCGCACCCCACCTCGCGGCCCCCGGAGTCGCAGACGCGGAGGTCGCGGGCAGTTGTTCGAGGACGGCTATGCCGTCCTCGTCGTCGCCGAGCTGGAGCTCCGCCTCGGAGAGGATCATCCCGTCGGAGGTGACGCCCCGCAGCTTCGCCCGGCCGAGTGCCTCCCCGCCCGGCATCACCGCTCCGGGCAGCGCCACCGGCACGGTCTGTCCGGGCGCGACGTTGGGTGCGCCGCAGACGATCGTGCGGGTTCCGTCACCCGTCTCCACCTCGCAGACGCTCAGCCGGTCCGCGTCGGGATGCTGCTCGACGGAGAGCACTTTCCCCACCACGAAGCCGTCGGCCGAGGCCGGACCCAGGCTCACGATGCGCTCGACCTCGGTCGTCCGAAGCGCGAGCAGCTCACCCAGTTCCTCGACCGTGAGATCGGGAGCGCAGTGCTCTTCGAGCCACGAGTGGGGAACCCTCATCGGAACTGCTCCAGGACGCGAACGTCGTTGTCGAAGAACTTGCGCAGGTCGGGGACCCCGTGCTTCAGCATCGCGATTCGCTCGATCCCCATCCCGAACGCGAATCCCTGGACGCGCTCCGGGTCGTACCCGCTCTCCCTGACGAAGCCGAAGACGTTGGGGTCCACCATCCCGGAGCCGAGGATCTCGATCCAGCCGGTCCCCTTGCAGAGCGAGTCCCGGGAGCCGCCCGGCAGCTCGCCCGATCCCCCGCAGCGAAAGCAGGACACGTCCACCTCCACGCTCGGCTCCGTGAACGGGAAGAACCCCGGCCGGAAGCGCGTGCTGCGTTCCGGCCCGAACAGCGCCCTCGCGAATTCGTCGAGCGTCCCCTTGAGGTCGGCGAGGGTGATGCGCTCGGCGACCGCGAGGCCCTCGACCTGGTGGAAGATCGGGCTGTGAGTCGCGTCGAAGGGGTCGCTGCGATAGCAGCGACCCGGGACGATGATGAAGATCGGTGGCTCGGACGCTTCCATGGCCCGCACCTGCATCGGCGAGGTATGGGTGCGCAGGACGACGTCCTCGGGCCCCGGCGGAAGGGCAGGTCCCGCAACCTCCTCTCCCGGGCGGGTGGGGGCCGGCTCCAGCCGAAGCTCGGGATCCAAGCTGTCCGGGTCCGCGTAGAAGGTGTCCTGCGCCATGCGTGCCGCGTGGCCGGGCGGATGGTTCAGGGCGGTGAAGTTGTAGTAGTCGAGCTCCACCTCCGGGCCCTCCATGACGCGATAGCCGAGTCCCACGAAGACGTCCTCGATCTCGCGAATCGTCCGGATCAGGAGGTTGCGCGAGCCGATCGGCACCGCCGGCGAACCCGGGAGGGTGACGTCGACGGCGTCGGCGCCGAGCCCTCTTTCGAGCTCGCCTGCACGAAGCTCAGCCAGCCGGCCGCCCAGCATCTCCTCCAGCGCCTGGCGGGCGGCGTTGGCCGCCGATCCGACCGCGCCGCGCTCCTCGGCGGGTAGCTCGCCGATCCCGCGCAAGATGCCGGTCAGCTCCGCCTTGCGCCCCAGGAGCCGCACCCGCAGTTCCTCCAGCGTGGCTTGGTCCGTGGCGGCTTCGATGGCCGTCTCGCCCTCGCGGCGAAGCTCCTTGACGCGTTCGGAGACGTCAGGCATGGCCGGCCATCCTATTCGCGACCTCGTACAGCGCCACCGAGGCCGCGACGGCGACGTTGAGCGAGTCCGGGCCGTCGGTTCGCATCGGGATCCGGGCGCTCACCTCGGCCGCCGAGGAGATCTCCCAAGGCAGTCCCTCGCGCTCGGAGCCCACGCAAATCACGGCCGGGGGCTCGAGCTCGAGCTCGGCGAGCGACCTCTTGGCCCTGGGATCCAGAGCCAGCTTCGCGCCCACGAGCCGGGAGAGCTCGGCCCGCGCCGGCGGTCGGGCGAAGATCGAGCCCATGCCGGCCCGAACCGCCTTCGGAGAGTAGGGGTCCGCGCAGTCCGGGCCGAGCACCACGGGGCCGTCGCACAGCGCGTCGGCGGCGCGGATGATCGTCCCCACGTTGCCGGGATCGCCCACCCCGTGCAGGTACACGCAGAGGCGCGGCGCCTGCGTGGTGTGGCCGGATTCGGCCGTGCCTTCGGGGATCTGCGCCCAACGCTGGCGATAGAGGCCCACCACCCTGGTTCCGGATCCCAGCGTGCTGACGGCGTCGAGCAGCGCCGGCTCGACGTCCCGGCCCGCCACCAGCACCCACTCGGGCTCTACTCCGGCGGCCGCCGCGGCGTTGATGAGATCCTCGCCCTCGGCGACGAACAGCCCGGTGCGCTCCCGCGCGCGGCGCGAGCGGAGCCGGCGGATCCGCTTCAACTTCTCGTTGTGAGGACTGGTGATCAATGTCGTCTTGCTCGTGCTCGCATTGGGAAAAAAAAGGGGCGGTTCACCACAGAACCGCCCGGGAGCCGATGGTATGAGCCGTCGCGTCTACGCCGCGGCGGCCTCCCGGGCCAGTTCGACGAATCGGCGAAACGCCTCGGGGTCGCGCACCGCGATGTCGGCGAGCATCTTGCGGTCCACCTCGACGCCGGCCTCGCCGAGGCCGTGGATCAGCTGTGAGTAGCTCAGCCCCTCGCGCCGGGCGGCGGCGTTGATGCGGATGATCCAGAGCCGGCGAAAGTCCCTCTTGCGGACCCGCCGGTCGCGGTAGGCGTAGCGCCCGGAGCGCATCACCTGCTCGTGGGCGAGCCGGTAGCTCGAGTGCTTGCGCCCCCAGTAGCCCTTCGCCTGCCGCAGGACCTTCTTCTTGCGTCGCTTGCGCGCGACGGCGTTGGTCGCTCGACTCATGGGATCCCTAGCGCCCCTTCCCGGCGAGCAGCGTCCGGACCCGCTTGCGGTCCGCGGGCGCGACCTCGGTCGGCATCCTCATCCGTCGCTTGCGCTTCGGCGACTTCTTCTCCAGGATGTGGCTGGAATTGGCTCGGCGCCCGCGCAGCTTGCCGCCGCCGGTCTTGCGGAACCGCTTCTTGGTGCCGGAGTGGGTCTTTGTCTTCGGCATCGGACGGCTATTGAAGCAGACGGACGGGGGGTGTCTCTGCGCTCAGGCGGCCGGGCGCTCGGCGTCCGTGCCCTTGGCCCTGACCGGGGCGAGCAGCATGCTCATGTTGCGCCCCTCCTGCAACGGCTCCTGCTCGATCGTCGCCAGGTCCTCGATGTCGTCGTAGAGCCGCTGGAGTAGCGCCCGCCCGCGCTCCGGGTGCGCCTGCTCGCGGCCTCGGAACATGATCGTCACCTTCACCTTGTCATGGTTGCGCAGGAATCGCTCCACATGGCCCTTCTTGGTCTCGTAGTCGTGAGTGGCGATCTTGGGCCGCAGCTTGATCTCGCGGACGTTGATCTGCTGCTGGTGCTTGCGGGCCGCCTTGGCCTTCTGCTCCTGCTCGTACTTGTACTTCGAGTAGTCGAGGAGCCGTGCGACGGGCGGCCGGGCGTCCGCCGCCACCTCCACCAGGTCCAGGTCGCGCTCGGAGGCGAGCGACAGCGCCTGGTCGGTCGGCACGATGCCCACCTGGTTTCCCTCCTCGTCGATCAGCCGGACCTCGGAGGCGCGGATCCGCTCGTTGATCCGCGTCGGGTCACGCTCGGGAGGCGACCGGTCGAAGCGCGGGTTCGCCACTAGAGGTTGGTGAGGAGCGTCAAGCTAGCGGGGCTCTGACGAGATCGGACGGACGAGACGGAAGCGCAAGGGCACGGCGGCGCTTAGCTGGCGCGCGTGGTACGGGTGCCCTTCATCGGCGATCAGTATAGAGCGCCCGGCTCCGTGCGCCGAGCACCACCGGTCGCACCCGTGGCTCACGCACGCGCGACGAGGGCGGCGAACTCCTCAATCGGCATCCGCCCCAGATCGCCCTCGTCGTGGGAGCGAACCGACGCCGCCGCCTCGCCCTGTTCCCGGTCGCCGACCACGAGCATGTAGGGCGCCCTGGCGACCTCGGCATCGTGAATCTTCTTGCCGACCGACTCCGATCGGCCGTCGACACGGCAGCGAACGCCCGCATCGCCCAGCCGCTCGGCGACCTCGGACGCGTACGGATTGTGCCGGTCGGCGACAGGCAGCACGACGGCCTGGGTGGGGGCCAGCCAGACCGGAAAGCGCCCGGCGTGGTGCTCGATCAGGATGCCCACGAAGCGCTCCATCGAGCCGAGCAGCGCCCGGTGGATCATCACCGGCCGGTGCTCTGTGTTGTCGGCCCCCTGATAGGTGAGGTCGAAGCGCTCCGGAAACTGGAAGTCGAGCTGGCACGTGCCGCACTGCCACGAGCGCCCGAGCGCGTCCGTGATGTGGAAGTCGATCTTCGGTCCATAGAAGGTCCCCTCCCCCGGGTTGACCTCGTACTCGCGGCCCTGGCGATCCAGGGCGTCGCGCAGCCCCCCCTCGGCCCGGTCCCACTGCTCGTCGGTGCCGATGTGCTTCTCCGGCCGGGTCGAGAGCTCGACGCGAGCGGTCTCGAACCCGAAGCGCTCATACAGCTCGTCGATCGCCCTGCAGATCGAGTCCACCTCGTCCGTGATCTGGTCGGGCGTGCAGTAGACGTGGGCGTCGTCCTGCGTGAAGGCACGCACGCGAAGTAGGCCGTGCAGGACGCCCTCTCGCTCGTTTCGCGACACGAGGCCGAACTCGGCGAGACGCAGGGGCAGGTCCCGGTAGGAACGGCGCTCCGATGCGTAAACGAGGCACGCCCCCGGGCAGTTCATCGGCTTGAGGGCGAACCGGCGCTCCTCGCCGTGCTCTCCTCGGGCCGCGTCCGTGAAGAACATCTCGTCGCGGTAGTTGTCCCAGTGCCCGGAACGGCGCCAAAGCTCCTCGTCGAGGATCTGCGGCGTCTTGATCTCGACGTATCCCCGCCGGGAGAGCTGTTCGCGAACCTCGTGCTCCACGAGCCGCAGCAGCACCGTCCCCTGGGGCAGCCAGAACGGCATCCCGGGCGACTCCGGCCTCAGGGTGAACAGCTGGAGCTCGGGGCCGAGCCGCCGGTGGTCGCGCGCCCGAGCCTGCTCGAGGCGCTCCAGGTGCTCCTCCAGGTCTCGATTCGCGAAGAACGCGGTCCCGTAGATCCGGGTGAGCATCTGCCTGGCCTCATCGCCGCGCCAGTACGCGCCGGCGACCGAGCTCAGCTTGAACGCCTTGATGCGTCCGGTCGATGGACCGTGCGGGCCGCGGCAGAGGTCGACGAAGGGGCCGTTTCGGTAGAGCGAGACGGTCTTCACCCCCTCGTCGGCGACGAGGTCGGAGATCAGCTCGACCTTGTAGGGCTGCTCCTCGGCCCGGAAGCGCTCGATCGCCTCCTCCGCGCCGATCTCCGAGCGCTCGAAGGGCTCATCGGCATCGATGTGCGCGGCCATGCGCTCCTCGATCCGCTCGAGGTCGGCCTGCGAGGGACGGAATCCGTCCGGGAAGTCGAAGTCGTAGTAGAAGCCGTCGTCGATGGGCGGGCCGATCGAGACCTTCGTGCCGGGCCACAGGTCGAGCACCGCGGTCGCAAGCACGTGGGCGGTGTCGTGTCGCAAAAGCCAGAGCGCGTCGGGATCATCGGAGCCCGGGGTAACGATCTCCACTCGAGCGCCGTCGGGGAGCGGCGACTCCAGATCGCGCAACTCGCCGTCGACCCTGACCGCGAGGGCATCGCCGGCGAGCCGGGGGCCGATCGCCTTCGCCGCGTCCGCGCCGGTGGCGCCGTCGGCCAGCTCGAGGGACGACCCGTCGGGAAGCTTCACGGTCATCGGCGGCCATGCTACTCAGGCCTCCCTGGGCAATCGGCGTCATGAAGGCCCCCATGACGATGGCCGCGAGCGCTCTGGTGATGACGGTTGCGCGCCTTCACATCGCGTCCGCGATTCGTCCCGCGGCGGCAACGCTGGGATTCACCCCAATATGGACCGAGAGGCGTCCGGTCAGTCCCCTGCAGGGTCGGCCCGACCCCCCACCGAGATCAGCGGGCACGAGCCATGTCCGCGAGGGAGGGGGCGGGCCGTCCAAAGCGTGTACTGGCCGGCGCGGCGCTCCAGGCTCAGATCGGCGTAGGGCCGGGCGCCTTCAAAGGTGATCACGTGCGCGACCCCAGCGGGGGGCCTGGACGAGGAGGGCGCCCGCTCCGGCGCGACGCAGACCCGCCCGCCGCGGAGCTCCCACACCACGTAGTCGCGACCGTGCTCGTCGACCAGCATCCGCTCCGGCACGAGCACCAGCGTCGACCCAGCGCCGAGCCGGCCGCGCAGCTCGGTCAGCTCGGGCGAGTAGCTCAGCCGGGCCGACGGGCCCGTTGGCGAGCGCGACGAGGCTCGATGCCCCCGCCGCGCCCAGGAAGGCGAGGGCCAGGGCGCGCCGCGCCCACGGCTCCCAGCGCACCCACGCCCCCGCCACCCCACCTCGACGCCGTGCGACGGCGCCCCGCAGCGCGCCGATCGCGATCACCGGCTCCCCGCTGAACAGGGCGCGGGCACAGAGCAGCATCGCGAGCGGTCCCGCGATCGCGATCGACTTCGCCGCCTGGTAGGGAGTGCCCGCGAAGTGCGCGTACGCATACAGGGCAAGCGCGGCCGCGAGCGCCGCCGGAACGGCCCGTTCGCCACGACGAAGCCACCATGCCAGCCCGTAGGCCAGGGCCGCGAGGCCCAGCAGCTCGCCGAGGTAGAAGCCGCCGGCGGGCATCGCACCATCCCCCGGGTCCAGGCGAAAGTCTCCGGACGGCCAGATCCCCAGCGCCTCGAGCGGCGAGATCGGATTGAAGAGGTTGCCGAGGCCCGGTCCGGAGGGATCGAAGGTCTCGAAGCTCGCAAAGTCGATCATCCTCCCGATCTCGGGCGCTGAGGCAAGGCAGGCGAGCGCGACCGCGATCGCCGCCGCCGGCGCCGCCCGGCGGACCAGCGCCGCGGCCCCTCCAGGCGAGCGCGCGCTCGCCAGCCCGAGCTCGATCAGCGCCCACAGGCCGGCCGCCCCGACCAGCCACAGTAGTCCCGGGAAGCTGTAGGCATAGACGCTGCCCACCGCGAGCGCGGCAAGCGGCACAGCCTCGAGCGCGCGGGCGCGGCGGGGGAGCCGGGGCCGTCGCCCACCAGCCTCCGGCGCCCCGCCTCGTGCATGGCGATCGCGAAGGCGAGGACGAACAGCGCCTCCATGGTCTCCTTGAAGGCGCCCTGGATCAGGTAGGAGGCGACGATGTAGGGCAGGGCGACCAGCGCCGCGCAGGCGATCGCGCGCCACCTCGGCATGAGCTCGAGGAGCGCCAGCGCGGCGAGCGCGGCGCAGACGCAGATCGCCAGCATCAGGCCGTCGAACGCCTGCACGAGACCCGCCCCGGTCAGCTTCGACGCCGCGACTATGAGCGAGTGCGGCCCGAGGGGATAACCCTGGTCGAGGAGCCTCCCCCCCTCCCCGTGCGCGAGCGCGTCCGCAGCGAACAGATGCTGGGACATGTCCGGGTTGAGCCCGGTGCCGAGGATCCCAAAGCGCCCCTCGACCAGGAAGGGAAGCGAGGCCGCCAGCGCCACGCCCGCCCCCAAGCCAACGCCGAGCGCCAGCCCTCCCGCCGACCGATCCACGCGCCCGATCAGACATGCGAGCGAGGCCAGCCCCAGGACGACGATCGCGACGGCCGCGGCGGCGCCCGTCTCCCGGGAGCCGGATGGTCCCCCAGGCCACCGCGGTCAGCACCGCCAGGCCGACGGTGGGCGCCAGCCAAGACCACGAGCGGCGCCCGCAGAGGGCGAATAGCGCCTGCCCGACGGCGCACGAGGCGGCGAGGATTACCGCTGAGGACCCGTACGTCGCCAGCATCGGCGGCGAGCTTAGTGCCTGCCTCGGCAGGCACTGAGCGGTCCCCTAACGCGCCGACCTCGCGGGTTCGGAGGTTCCGTGCACGATCAGCGCCTGGCGATCCACCTTGCCGCGTGCGGTGCGCGGCAGGGCCTCGTGGACGAAGACCCGCTGAGGCACCTTGTGCTCCTCGAGGCTCTCGGCGCACAGCCGGCGGAGCGCGCCGTCGTCGAGCAGGTGCCCGGCCGACGCCGCCACGTGCGCGTGAACAGCGCTCCCGAGGAGCCGATCCGGGACGCCGACGACGGCGGCCTCCTGAACGCCCTCCGCCGCGTGCAGGACCTCCTCGATCTCGCGCGGATACACCTTCTCGCCTCGGCACTTGATCAGATCGTCGGTGCGGCCCACCCAGTGCAGAAAGCCCTCCTCGTCGCGGCGAAAGAGGTCGCCGGTTGCGAGCACGGGCTCCCACGGCCAGCGACCGGGCTTCATCCGCTCCGCCGTTCGCTCCGGGTCTCGCCAGTAGCCCTGCATCACGTGCGGCCCCCTGACCATCAGCTCTCCCACGTCCCCGACCTCCGCCGGGTTGCCGTCGGACCCCTCGATCCACGCATCGGTCCCCGGGATCGCAATGCCCGAAGACGTCGGGCGGGAATCGAGCTGGTCGGGAGGCAGGTACGACACCCGGATGCACTCCGTCAGCCCGTACATGAGGTAGAGCTTCGCCTGGGGAAACGTGCGCCGAACCGCCTCGACCGTCGCCACCGGCATCGAGGCGCCAGCGTTGGTCAGGAAGCGCAGGTGTGGCAGTTCTCGATCGGCGAGCCCTCGTAGCGAGGTCAGCACCTGGAAGATCGTCGGTACCCCGGGCAACCCGGTGATCCTGTGCTCCTCGAGCGCCTGCACCACGCGTCCGGGAAAGGCGATGCCCGCCTCGAGCGCGAGCGTCGCGCCCACTCGGGCACAGGCAAGGAGCTGCGTGAGGCCATAGCCGAAGGAGAGCTGCATGACGCAGAGCACCCGGTCGGACTCGCTCATCTCCAGGTAGTCGACGATCGACCCGGTCACAAAGGAGAGGTTGCGGTGCGTGAGCGTCACGCCCTTCGGGCCGCCGGTCGAGCCCGACGTGTACATCACCGCGGCGAGGTCGGTCTCCAGCGGACGCGGGGCCGAGGGCCCGTCGCTCGCCGCCAGCGCGTCGACGTCGGAGACCACCGGGATGCCACCGGCGCGCTCGGCCGCGGCGCGAACGAGCTCCTGACGCTCGGCGTCGCAGACGATCGCCGCGGGCTCCGTGTCGGAGAGCACGTAGTCCAGGCGGTCCGCCTTGGTCGTCGGGTTGAGGGCCGCGAGGGCCGCTCCCGCGCGCCAGGTCCCCTCGATCGCGACCGTCGCCTGGACATCGTTGGGCAGCAACACGGCGACCCGGTCGCCGCGGCGAACCCCGAGCTCGGCGAGGCCCGCGGCGAAGCCCGTGGCGAGACGCTCGAGCTCCCCGTAGCCGACCTCGCGCCCCTGTGCGATCACCGCCACCCTGTCGGGGTCGCGATCCGCGGCAAAGCTCAGGTCGTCGACGATCGTGCGGATGCTCACGCCGCGGCGCGCTTCCGCTCGACGAAGCCCGCGATCGCGTCGATCGAGCCGAAGTTCTCCTCGGTGATCTCGACGTCGTCGATGGCGACCCCGTAGCGGGACTGGACCTCCTCGACCAGCTCGACGAATCCGAGCGAATCGATGATTCCGAGCGCCAGGAAGTCGTCGCCGTCACCGAGCTCGACGTCCGGGCGCAGGTAGAGGAAATTCTGCTCGATGAACCCCCGCATGTCCTTTCGGATGTCGCTGTTGCCGTCCGTCACGCGGTCTCCCTTACAGCCGAGCTGGGCGCGGAGCGGTCGATTCTTACATGTGGCTCAGCGGTCTCGACCGGGTAGTCGTCGGCGCCCGCCCCACAGAAGGCTTCGTGCCACAGCTGGGTGGAGAGGATCCCGACCAGGGCCATCCCCTCGCGGATCCCCGTCGCCCGACCGGCCCGGCAGCGCTGTACCAATCCGGCGACTCGATCCGAGTCCCAGATCGCGGTCTGCTCGAGGGCGTCGGGCGAGAGCGACTCCTCCACCCACTCCGGAGCGTCCGGCCCGAAGAAGGGAACGACCTCCGGCGCGCGATAGGGCTGCTTGGGGCGCTCGACGATCTCCGCCGGCAGCAGGTCGGAGGCGAGCTCTCGCAGCGCCACCTTGTCCCGCAACCCGTCCAGCTTGCGGTCCGGGGGAAGGTCCGACGAGTAGTCGAAGACGCGGTCGTCGAGGAACGGGAATCGCCCCTCTACCCCGTGGGCCATCGCAACCCGGTCGCCCTGGGCCGCCAGCAAATAGGGCTCGAGCAGGGTGGCCACCTCCAGCCAGGCAGCGCGCTCGAGCGTGCTCAACTTCTCGAAGCCCGTGGGGAGCTCGCCGCGCAGGCGATCCAGGGAGGCCGTCTCCCCGATCTCCGCGGCGACCTCCGGACGGTAGAACGCCTTGACCGTCGCGGTGGCCGCCGCGCGGGTCAGGTGCGAGCCGAGCGGATCGTCGGGCGACCCGGTCTCGAGCAGGAAGCGCGTGAAAGCGGGGCCCCGGCGCGCGCCGCCTCCACCGAGGTAGGGATAGAACTCCTCGAGCATCGCCTTCGCCCGCTCGGGCTCGCGCTGGCCGAGCTCCCGGACGACGACCTCCTTGAACAGGTCATAGCCCCAGAACAGCTCGTCCGCTCCCTCCCCCGTGATCACCACCGTGAGGTCGTTGGCGCGCACCTCCTGCGCGAGCAGATACAGCGGAACGGGGGCGGTGCGAACGAGGGGGGTCTCCGTGTGGCGGAGCACCGCCGGGAGCGCGCGCGAGATGTCCGCGGGCCCGGCCTCCACGACGTGGTGGCGGGTCCCCAGCGCCTTGGCGACGGCCTCCTGATGGGCGCGCTCGTCGTAGCGCGGGTCGGCGAACGCGATCGAGAACGTGCGGAGGTCACCGCCCTTCTCGATCTGGGCGAGCGCGCTGATCAAGCTCGAGTCGAGGCCACCGGAGAGGTACGCGCCGACCGGCACGTCGGCCCGCAGGCGGAGCCTGACGCTGTCGCCCAGCAGATCGCGTAGGCCCGAGTCCGCCGACCCATTCGCCCCGTAGGCAGGGGACCACCACTTCCGCCGCTCGACGATCCGGCCGCGCTCCCAGACCAAGAGGCCGCCCGGCTCGAGCTGCTCGACGCCGAGGAAGGGCGTGCGTGGCGGACGGGCGCCCCAGAGCGTGAACACCTCGTCGAGCCCGGCGAGGTCCGGTCGCGCCTGCACCTCTCCGGAGGCGAAGAGCGCCTTCGCCTCGGACCCGAAGACGAGCGTGCCATCCGCGAGCAGCGAGTAGTGGAGCGGCCGGACGCCGAAGCGGTCGCGAACGAGCGTCAGACGGCGCGCCGCCGGCTGCCACCAGGCGAAGGCGAACTGGCCGTTGAAGCGGTCGAGCGCGGCCAGGCCCTCCCGCTCGAGCAGGCGCAGCACCACCTCCGTGTCGCTCGAGGTCTCGAACGACTCGCCCTTCGCCTCGAGCTCGGCCCGCAGCTCGATGTGGTTGTAGACCTCGCCGTTGTAAACGAGCAGATCGCCGTCGCGACCGGAGTCGAGCGGCTGCCAGCCACAGGGCAGGTCGACGATCGCCAGGCGGGTGGAGACCAGGCCCGCGCCCGCGTCGAGCGCCAGCCCGTAGCCGTCGGGGCCCCGATGCCGGATCGCTCGCGCCATCCGCAGGAGCGTCGCCTCCTCGACCGGTTGCCCGCCCTGGGGCCGCACGATGCCGGCGATCCCGCACATGTCAGCTCGTGGGGTCTACGAGCACGGCGGGGGCGTGGAGGTATTCGGTCGCCACGCGCTTTCGCTCGATCTCGCGATAGGCGGCCTCGATCTCGTTCACCTCGAGGCCCACCCGCGAGGCCAGGTCGGGCGGAGCGACTCCATTCTCGTGTCCCCACAGCAGCAGGTCCATCTGCTCGTACGGATGGCCGAAGAAGAACTCCTCCTGAGTCTGCGGCAAGCTGAAGGTGTCGGTGGTCGGATAGCGCGTCGCCACCGACTCCGGGAGGCCGAGCTCGCGCGCAAGCGCGTACACCTGGCCCTTGTAGATGCGGGCGATCGGCTTCACATCCGCGAGCCCGTCCCCTCCCTTGACGAAGAACCCCTGGTCGTACTCGAGCAGGTTCGGCGTCCCGGCAACCGCGTAGGAAAGGCGATCGGCCCAGGTGTACTCGAGCAGCTTGCGGGTTCGCTGCTTCATGTTCGAGGCGGCCAACAACTCGCGATAGGCGTCCGGCGGCATGCGCTGCTGCTCCTCGGTCCCGTCCGGTCGCTCGACGACAAGGGAGAAGACGATCACCCCGCCGGTCGGACGCGACCGCACGAGCTTGTGGCGCCAGCCCGGCTCGTACTCCGGAAACACCCGGCGGATCGCTTCGTCGCGGCGGCGGTAGCAGCCGAGCGCCTCGAGCGCCTCCGTGATGGGCTCCTCCACCGTCCGCGTGCCGAGCGAATTGGCCAGCTCGAGGCCGATGTCGGATGACTCACTCGCGGCGTCCCGTTCGGGGAGGCGCAGGCACAGGACCCGCTCCGGGCCGAGAGCGCGCACGCAGATCCCCGCGACGACCCCCGAGTCGACCCCGCCGGACACCGCGACCACGGCCCCGGCGCGACCCAGCTGGCGGACGGCATCCGCCGTCTCGCCGGCGAGCCGATCGAGGCAGGCGGCCGGATCGAAGGATTCGATGGGGCCGGTGGAGCTAGTGACGTTCATCGGTTCGGCCTGGTTTCACAATCGACGTAACGCTGGAGCTCCTCCGGGTCTGACGCGATCTGGCGATAGTTTGGTCGCATGACGGATATCCGGCCGTTCGAGCGGGCCGACCTGAAGGCGGTGATGGCGCTTCTCAAGGACCGCCTGCCCTGGTGGTCCCACGATGAGTCGTTCCTCGCGCAAACCCTAATCGACTCCGCGTGGGCCGATGCCGAGCTTCCCTCGCTCGTGGCGGTCGATGACCAAGGAAACATCCTGGGATTCATCGGCTCGCAGGTGCGACGGCTGAAGGTGGACGACCGGGAGCTTCGAGGGGTCTGCTGCGCTCACCTGGTCGTGGCGGGCGACCGCCGCGCCGGGCCCGCGGGGGCGCTTCTGTTGCGTCGGCTGCTGTCCGGAGAGCAGGACCTGACCTGGACGGACAGCCCGACTGACGGGGTGGTGCGCATGTGGCGTGCCTTCGGGGGGGATCTCGACCACCCACGCTCATGCGACTGGATGCTCGTTCTGCGGCCGTTCCGCTGGGCCGGGGGGATCCTCGCGGCGAAAACGCGGCGCGCCCCTGTCCGCGAGGTTCTGCCGGTGGCCGCGCTCCCCGTCCAGGCGACGGGAGGCCGGTTCGTTCCCCGCGCGTTCCCGAGCCCCCCCGCGGATGTGCAAGGCGAGGAGGCAACGGCCGGCGGGATCGTCGAGCAGCTAGCGCCCATGACGCGCGGGATGCGCCTCACGGTCGACTACGACGAGCCCTACCTCAGCCAACTCCTGGACCAGGTCGACGCCGACATGGGGCACCTGGTGCACCGCATGGTTCGCCGCGATGGAGCCGCGATCGGCTGGTACGCGTACCTCTCTCGCCCGGGAGGGGCCAGCCGGGTACTCCATCTCTGCGCTCCCGAATCCGAGATCGAGGCGGTTGTGGGCGAGCTGACGGAGCACGCTCGGGCCAACGGCAGCGCCGCGCTCACGGGGCGGCTCGAGCCTCACCTCGAGGGGCCGCTGCGCCGGCGCCTGGCGGTCGTGGGCTTCGCACGCCAGCCGATCATCCACGTCCGCGATCCCGAAATCCAGGCCCTGCTCGCGACGAGCTCCTCGCTCCTCACCCACCTCGACGGCGAGTGGTACGTGACCTGAGATCGCCGCCGTCGAAGGCTTGCGCGTCCTGCGGCCTCGCGCTCTAGCTGGGCACCGTCTTCGCCCGCACCCGCGCCACCCACGCCCGGACGCTGGCCTTGACTCGTGCGCCCGAAAGCCGTGGCGCCAGCAGTACGGTCCGCCCGAGACGGGTGCCGGTTGCGAAGCGCGCCTTGAACGCCTCGTCCCCGAGCAGCAGGTCGTACGTGACGGCCCCCTCGCCGCTCGCCTCTCGGACGGTCTCGGCGAGCAGCAGGAAGCCGACGCTGTGGCGAGCCCAGGCCGGATCGAATCCCGGCCTGGTAGTAGGAGAACACCTCGCCCACGCGCCATCCGTACCAGCCCGCGACCGGGGCTTCGTCCACCTCGAGGGTGTACAGCCGAAGCCAACCGCGCTTGTGCGCCGCGATCACGAACTCCCGGTGGAACTCGTGGGCCTCGGGATCGGCGATCGACGAGACGACGTGACGCCCCTTCCAGCGGGCCTCGTGCAGCTCGAACAGGGTGGCGATGTCGGCGAGCACCTCCGCGTCGGAGGTCGGCTTCCTGACCCGCACCTGATGGTCTCGTCGAAGCCCGCGCATCTTGCGGCCAACCTGGTTGCGGAACTGCCGGCTGCGGCCGGCAAGGTACTCCTCCCAGCTCAACCCGCCCAGCTCGATGTACGGAAGCGCCTCGGACGCGTGTGGCACCACCGTCATCCGACCCGGCCATGCACGGGCGAGCTCCCTCCACCAGCGTGCGCCGGCGTCCACCCGGCCCAGATCGACCTGACACCGGCTCCCGAGGTATCGAGCCAGGACGGGCGCCGCGGCCGCCGCCACCCGCTCGTCGTCATCCTGGTGTGCGACCGGGTGGTAGAGGTCACCGAAGCGAGTGCCCGGGAACCCAGCAAGCCGGCGGCCCCTGCGCCGAATGTCGAGCAGCGGCAAGAGCCCCCGCAGGCCTCCGTCACTTTCGCGAACCACCACCACCGCCGGGGAGTCCCCGGCGTGGAGGGTTCGAAGCGCCGTCAGGTACCAATCGGGCGTCACGAATGCATTGCCGCGTGCCACGGCGAGGCGCCGCCAGGACTCGAGCACAGGTCCGAGGGCGTCCTCCCGGTCTATCAGCTCGACCTTCAAGCCGCCGGTCGGGACCATCTACGAAAGCATCCCCGGCGGGACGCTACCGCATAGGCTGGTCGCCGCTCGAACGGTCCAGCGCTCTGAGAGCATCGCTCGGATGACCACCGTCAACACTGAAGAGGGCGCGCCCACCTGGCTCGTCCTCCCCACCTACAACGAGGCCTCGAACCTGGAGGGGATCGTCGAGGCCGTCCTCGACGAGCTCGCCTCGCCCAGGCATCTGCTGGTCGTCGACGACTCCTCCCCCGACGGCACGGGGGCGATCGCCGACCGTCTGGCGGCCGAGCACGACGACGTCTCGGTCCTTCACCGAGCCCGCAAGCAGGGGCTCGGCCCGGCCTACGTCGCGGGCTTCCAGGAGGCGCTCGCGGGCGGCGCCTCGCTCATCGCACAGATGGACGCCGACTTCTCCCACGACCCGGTGGACCTGCCCCGCCTGGTCGCCGCGTCGCGCGATGCCGACTTGGTGCTCGGCTCGCGCTACGTGCAGGGCGGCGGGGTCGAGGACTGGGGTCCGATCCGCCGCTTGATCAGCCGGGGCGGCTGCGCGTACGCCCGGGCCGTGCTCGGCCTGCACGTGCGAGACCTCACCGGCGGCTTCAAGGTGTTTCGCCGCGAGGTCCTGGAAGCGATCGACCTGCCCTCGATCTCCGCCTTCGGGTACGCGTTTCAGGTCGAGACCACCTACCGCGCTCACCAGGCCGGCTTCACGGTCCTCGAGTTGCCGATCACGTTTCGCGACCGTCGCGTGGGCGAGTCCAAGATGAGCAAGCGAATCGTCCTCGAGGCGGCGTGGCGGGTCCCCGCGATGCGCCTGCCCACCTACCGGGACCAGGCGTTAACGCGCACCAGCGGCTAGGTCCACGCGAACGTCCATAGCTTGTTACCGACGAAGTTGACCGGCGTCGCGACCGCGATCGCGACCGCCTGCGAGGGAATGTCAGGCGCGCCCAGGACATCCACCAGGAGCGCCAGGACGGCGAGGTTCACTCCCAGCCCGGCGAGGCTGACCGCGAAGAATCGCGTTGCCTGAAAGCCCGCGTGCCCCCCCTCCGCCGACTCGCGGAAGGTCCAGATGCGGTTCCACAGGAAGTTGTTCGAGACCGCGACGCAGAAGGCGAGCACCGCGGCCGTGATGTGCTGGACGTCGAACACCAGGGTCAGCACTGCAAACACCGCCAGGTTGACGACGTAGCCGGCCGCGCCTACGACGCCGAATTGGAACAGCTGTGCCCAGTTGGCGGGCCTCTGGGCGCCGAGGTGGACGCGACGAATGAGGTTCCAAGTCCAGTCCGCCTGGCGCTGCCACATGCCGCGCGCCTGGCTCGGCGCCTCCGATGCCGCCATCAGCCGAGCACCCAGCGCCGTTCGGCGATCCGTCCGCAGGCCGATGGTCGAGCTTCGATCCCCTGCGGCATCACGACAGTATATGAATCGCAAACCGTGGAACCGCCCTTCGACCGCCAAGGCCGGTCGGCCGATGACGCGCCGGAAGCGAAGGTCTCGCCGGGCCCGCGAAAAAGCGCGCTGCCGGCGGTCGTCTTGGGCGTCGTGGTCATGCTCGCGTTCCTCGCGGCGACCAACCACTGGTATGGCTGGGATGAGGGCATTCGGGTCACTTCCGCGCTCGACACCGAGACCTACGCCACGATCGCGTCGGCCGCGCCCGGGTTCCCGCATTCCGAGATCGGATCGGCCTTCACCGAGCGATTCGCGTTTCCGTGGGTCCTCGGCTCCGCCGGCGAGTTGTTCGGCGGCGGCCCCCACACCCCGTTTCGCGTCATGTTCGCGTTGTTCGTGCTCGTCACCGTGGGCCTGATGGTCGACATCTGCAGGCGGCTCGGCCTTGGGGCTCCCGCGGCCCTGTTGTGCGTCGGGCTGTTCGCTCTCAACCCGTACGTGTTCAGAGGCGACGCGATCGCTCCGGGGCCCGTGGACGAAGCATTCGTGACCGGGATCGCAATCCTCCTCTGGGGCTTGGTGGCGGTTCGATTCGCGGGCGTGCTCGCCGGGGCGATCGTCGCCATCCTCGGACGACAGAGCGCGTTGCTTGCCATCCCAGCGGCGGCCGTGTGGCTCCTCGCCGGGTCGGGGTGGCGAGCGCGACCCTCGCGACAGCGCGTCGTCTCGGTGGTGCTTCCGATCGCCGCGGTGCTGATCCTCTACGGGGTGATCAAGCTCTCCATCACCTCGTTCACGTACAGCTTCGCGCCCAGCATCCCGAGCGACACCGTCGTCCCCGTGGTCGGCCATCCGGGAAGCGCCTCCGAATTCGCCACCCATCTGGCTCGCATCGCCGCGCCGCTCGTCCTCTGGGCGGGCGCAACCGCGGGGGCCTTCGTGGGCCTTGCGTGGGCAGGCGGGCGAGTCCGGCCGCCGGTCGAGTTCTGGTGCGCGGTGCTGATCGGGGCGTCGATCATCGCGCAGCCGCTCATCATCAGCCCGCACTTCCCCGGGTTCGAGGCGAACGAGCAGCGCCTGAGCGCCCTCGGGCTCCTCCCGCTCTGCGTGGGGCTCGCCTACCTGCTGCGCGACGCCGAGCCGTCGCTTCGGACCGCGCCGGCGTGGGCGCTCGTGGCAGGCGGGATCGCCTTGCTGGCGGCCTCGCTGCACGACAAGTTCACGATCATCGGCCCGCAATCCAACGGACAGTTCGTGGCCCTCGAGCTGCTCGCCGCGGCCGTCCTGGGCGGCGTCCTCGCGGCCGTGATCGCGACCAGCCGCGGGGCCGAACCGGCGATCGCAACCGGAGGTGGCTAGACAGCAGCCCGTCTAGACTGGCGCTTGGTCGTCCGTCCCATGTTCACGATGGACTGGGCGGGCCCGGACATGGAGAGCATCACTGGCAGAAGGCCGCTGCTGGCCGCGCTCATCCGCGGACTCACCGGGACTGACACAAACGGTGTGCTTCTTGGGCCTGGCCTCGCTCGCGGCGATGGTCGCCCTCGACGCTTCGCTTGGCATTCCGGGCCTGCTCGCCGGGACGCTCGTGCTGCCGCCCTTCATCCCGGCGATCAGGGGAAACGTCTTCGCGACCTTCCTGGTCGGGGCGATGACGATCGCCGCCGGGCTCGCCGGCCCACTCTGGAACCCTGGTTTGGGCGCGACTGAGTACTGGATCAGCGTGGCCTGCCTGGTGCTCGGTGGCGGGTTCGCCCTCGCCGCGGCACGAGCACGCCACCGCGCCCTGATCAGCTCGCAGCGCTTCGCCCTTCTGGACGCCGTCGGGGCGATCGCGGACGGGTCGCTCCCGCTGTCCGAGACGCTCGAGCGGGTCGTGGGGATCGTCGTTCCCGCGGCAGCCGACATCTGCATGGTCGACGCTATTCACGAGGGTCGGGTCGTGCGGGCGGCGGTCCGGGTCGACGGCCGCGCGGACGCCGCCGAGGTGGAGGCTCGGATCCGGGAGCGCGAGCCGTCGGTGCCGGCTCGATTCATAACCGCCGAGCGCGCCTGGATGGAGATCCCTCATTTCCGAAGCCGGATGGACGCGGAGGACGTGCGACGGATCGCCCACGATGCCGACGACCTCCGATTCCTGGAGTCGCTCCAGTTGCGATCCTGGATCGTCGCGTCGCTCAGCGCCCGCGGCCGGAGCCTCGGGACGCTCACCCTCGTCACAGGGTGGTCGAAACGGCGCTACACGCCCGATGACGTGCGGTTCGCCCAGGTGCTGGCCAACCGGATCGGCATGGCCCTCGACAACGCGGGCCTGTTCTCGGATCTCGAGAGCGTCGAGCGCCGCCTCGACACCGTCATGTCGATGCTGGACGAGGCCGTGGTGGTCCACGATTCCCACGGTCAGCTCGTCTTCCTCAACGACACGGCCGTGCGCTGGCTGGGGTTCGCCACCCAGGACGAAGGCCTCGCGGCGAACCAGGCGGAGTGCATCGACCGCTTGCAGGTATGGCTCGACGATCGGGTCCGAGTGGACGTCGGGGGAATCGCCGACCGGCTGCCGGACGCCCCGCTCCCCTGGCGGGGACTTGTCCGAATCGCGGGCGGATCGCTGGAGGGAGAGCGCTGGATGGTCGTCAACTCGGCGTCGATCGACGGGCCGAACGGCCGCACGCTCTATGCCGTGACCACCGCGGAGGACGTCACCGACCTGAAGCGATCGGAGTTCGCTCAACAGCTGCTGGGCCAGACCGGGGAGCTCCTCGCGTCCTCGATCCACTATCGCGAGACGCTCCACGCGGTCGCCCACCTCGTGGTCCCAGAGTTCGCCGACTGGTGCACCGTCAACATCCCGGACCCGAACGGCCTCGTGGAGCGGGTCGCGATCGCGCACCCGAACCCCGGCCGGATCTCCTTCATCCAGGAGCTCCGGGAGCAGCACCCGGTCCATTTGGGCGATGGCACTGCCCTTTCGGAGGTGCTTCGCACCGGCACCCCGCGCCTGGTCGCAGACATGTCAGCGGAGGCCCTCGACGCAGATCCCACGGGGGAGGACGCCCTTCGCCTGATTCGCGGTGTCGACATGGCTTCGGCGATCGCGGCGCCGATGACCGCCGGGGCGAAGGTCGTCGGGGTGCTCGTCTTCGTCAACGAGCGCGGCTCGCGCCGCTTCGACGAGGACGACCTCGAGATCGCCCTCGAGATCGCGCGGCGCGCGGGCCTTGCCACCGAGAACGCCCGCCTGGCCGGCGAGCACGCCGAGGTGGCCCGTGTCCTTCAGCGCGGGCTTCTGCCGCCGAAGCTCCCGGAGCTGCACGGCTTCGAGCTGGCGACTCTGTATCGCCCCGCCGGAGAGGTCAACCAGGTCGGTGGCGACTTCTACGACGCCTTCGCCATCGGTGAAGGCTCCATGGTCGCGATCGGTGACGTCATGGGCAAGGGGGCGGCCGCGGCGTCGCTGACCGCGCTCGCCCGCCACACGATTCGCACCGCCGGCCGGCTCACCGGCGATCCCAGCCTGGCGGCCAGGCTCGTCGACGAGAGCCTGAAGGGTGGGCCAGACCTATTGCTATGCAGCGCCGTCATCCTCGTCCTCCCGGACACCGATCGGGATCCGGCCATCGTCTCGGTTCTCGTCGCCGGACATCCACCGCCCCTGCGAGTGCGGGCGGGGAAAGTCCACGCTGTGGAGGCGACCGGCCCGCTCCTGGGCACGCCGGATGAGCCCGATTGGAAGCTGGCCACGGTCGAGCTCGCGCGCGGCGACCAGCTGATCCTCTACACGGACGGGGTGACCGAGGCTCGAGGCCGGCGGGATCGCTTTGGCGAGCAGCGGCTACGTCGAAGTCTGGCTCAGTCGACAAATCCGCGCGAGGCCGTAGCGTCCGTGGAGTCCACTCTGGACCGGTTCATCGCCGGCGAGCCGGAGGACGACGCCGCGGTCGTGGCGATCATGCGCACGGTGGCCCCGCTGCCCGAAGGGGCCCCCTCAGGGCAGGCTTCGGACAATCTCACCTTCCGCGAGGTCGCACGGGACCCGGTTTCGGCGCCCCGCAAAGGGGGTATTGCCCTGACGAGGGCGGGCGACCCTCCCCCAGCACACGGGCAGCCATGACAATCTCGACCGTTCCGGACATGGAGCCGCGATCGAACACGAGCACCGCTCCCGAATTCCGGCTCATCATGCCCGGGATGGCCCCCAATGTGGCGATCGTCCGTCAGGCGCTGACGGGGGGGCTGGGGGTCCTGGGGCTGGGCGAGACGCGGCTACTCGACATCAACGCGGCGGTCAGCGAGGCCTGCAACAACGTCGTCGTTCACGCGTACCCGGATTCGGAAGGGCCAATGGAGGTCTTTCTCTGCATCGGAGCAACGGAGCTGGAGGTCGTGGTCCGCGACGAGGGCATCGGCATTCGGCCCAACCAGCCGACCCCCGAGCTCGAGCTCCAGGGCTTGGGGCTGTCGCTCATTCAGACGCTCACCGACCGGGTCGAGTTCCTCGGCGGAGTGGAACAGGGAACCAAGGTGCGCATGGGCTTCAGCCTCAACGGCAACCCGTTGAAGGACAGGGCCGAGGACCTCCCGGGAGACGAGCGCGAGGCGGAGCCACCCCCGGGCGAGCTGACCGTGGCCGTCTCGCCCGGGCCCCTGGCGGCGCCCGTCCTCGGGCGCGTGATCGCAATGCTCGCTGCGCGGGCCGGGTTCTCGCTCGAGGGCATCGCGGAGGCGCAGCTGGTCACGGACTCCCTCGCAGCGCACGCTTCGAAAGCGAGCATCGACGACAGGATTCAACTCGGGATCGACGTTCCCGAGCGTGAGCTGTTGGTCCGCGTGGGCCCGCTGAAGGACGGCGGTGCCGAGCAGATCCTGGAGGCCTCCTCCTCCAACAACCTGCCGCCCGTGCTGGAGCGGCTGACCCGGGACCGCGCGGTGGAAGGCCGGGGCGACGGCGAGATGCTTCGCCTGAGCCTCGTCAACCCCCACTGACCGGGCGCGGGGCGACCGAGTCCGGGTCATCGACGATCTCCAGGCGCTGATCGAGCTCGGTCATGCTGAGCACCCGATCCACCGCCTTGGCGCCGCGGACGACGACCAGTCGCCGGCCCTCCGATCGCGCGCGCTCCTGAGCTGCGATCACGGCCCGAAGCCCGGTCGAGTCGATAAAGGTGATGTCGCGTAGGTCGAGCACGAGCGTGCGGACGGAATCGGACTCGACGGAAACCAGCTCGTCCTCCAGCTGGGGCGCCCCCACGATGTCGAGCTCACCGACGAGCGCGACGCGCAGCTGATCGCCCTGCTGCTCCAGGTTTATCTCGAGAGATGGCATCCGTGGCTCGCACGATACAGGGCGGTTGGCCGCATCCAATCGGCCTACGAGGGGAATCTGGGCGCATCACTCCTCGCCGTCCCGAACGGCCTCGATCGCCTCATCGACGGACGTGTAGACGGGGATCGTCCGGTCGATCGCGGTCAGCGCGAGCAGCTTTCGGACCTCGCCGCCTGTGCTCACCAGAGCCACATGCGACTCGCCGTTCCGCGGCTGCTTCGCACCGTGAAGGAGCGTCGCGAGCCCGGTGGAGTCGATGAATCGGCATCGCGTCAGGTCGATCACCAGACGGCGCTCGACGCCCTCGGTGTCCTCGTCCAGCAGCCTGCGCACCTCGGGGCTCGCCGCGATGTCGAGCTCCCCGTCGATCGCGACGATCCGCACCCCGCTGAGGACTCTCTCCGTGGCTTGGAAACCGTGCGCGCTCAACATCGCTTCCCGTCGGGCATCGAGCATGGGCGCTACTGGGCTCGAACCAGTGACCTCCAGCTTGTCGAGCTGGCGCTCTCCCAACTGAGCTAAGCGCCCGGGTCCCTCATTTATAGCTCGGCGGTCCGGGTTCTGCCACGACTCCCGGCAGGGACCTCGACGGAAGCCCACCGTTGTTGGATAGGGTTTCGCCTGCAGGGGTAGCACCTCGGATGAAGGGAATGTCACGATGAAGCCCAAGCGGCGCCCGCTCGGAGTCGCCCTGATCGCGATCCTGGCGTTGGCCGGCAGCCTGGCCGTTGCGACCAACGTGCTCGGCAAACGGACGCTCACCGTCATCGAGGACCCGAAGGGGGATGGCGGCGCGGTCGTGCCCGGCACCCATCCCGGATTCTGCAACGTCATCAAGGCGACCTCCAAGCTCGCCAGAAAGCGTCGCGTGCGCCACACCGTGACGGTCCGCGGCAGGCTCAGCGGCAGCCCGGACACGACACCCGGCGTGTTCATCAAGAAGCGATGGACGCCGGGTGCCATCGGGCTCCCCGACTTCATCCTCCTCCCCGGGGAGCCGGGCGTGCGAAGCCATCGGACGAACCACGGCAGGACGATCGTCTACTACGTCAAGCGTCGGCGGATCGCCGACGCCGTCGACCATCGACGGAAGTACTACTGGGTGGTGGACCAGTGCAACATCCCCGACGACCGCGCTCCCAACCACGGTTCGCCGTCCCAGACGCTGAAGAACAGCCGTCATCACGGGCGGCACCATCACGCCCACGGCTGAGGGCGCGCTCGCATCAGCTCGGCGCGCCTCGCCCGTTCGCGAGATGAGCAAACGCTGACATTGACCGCTCCGTACGAGCGCGCCGCATCCTTTTGTCCGGATCGGAAGGCCAGCAAACAGGCGCCATTGCCGGCTCCCGGCGAGGGCCCGGAGGTGGTGTGACCAAAGCCGGAGTTTGGTGTTAAGTTAGTGCGAGCCGTCACCGATACAGATGGCGAAGACTTAAGGACCGACGGGCCAGCGACTCGCTGGTGGCACGTCCTTCGGAAACAAGGGGCCCCTTCGCAGGGGCCCTTTTCCGTTCAGCCCAACGTCTCCCCCGGCCTCGAGCATCCGCATCCGGACCGCGAGATACTGGACAGGCGATGTCGCAGGAGAACGTCAAGTTGGTCCGCAAGTCGATCGAGGCGTGGAACCAGCGCGACCGGGAGACGCTGATGAGCTACACGACCTCCGACGTTCAATGGGACGCCGGCGGGCCCGCAGCGGTAGAGCAGCCCTTCTACGAGGGCCGCGACGAGCTCGCCAGAGGCACTGAAGCGCTGTGGGAAACCTGGGAAGAGTTTCGCCTGCAGGAGACGGAGGTCCGCGACCTAGGGGACTCAGTGCTCTGGATGGGGCGCATGCAGCTGAAGGGGGGCACCAGCCTTGTCGAGCTCGATCAGGAGTTCGCCATCCGCTTCTCGGTGCGCGACGGAGAGATCGCACGCGGCAAGGCGTTCCTCTCCATTCAGGAAGCCGTCGAAGCCGCCGGGCTCGCAGAGTAGGCGGTGTCGCAGGAGAACTGAACTCAGACCGACGCTGACGATCAGGCGGCCGCGGAGGCCGATGACAGCCTATCTCCGTTCACTGAGAACGACGCCCGCGCAACGCCAAGCCGAGATACTGCGCGGGCGATGTCGCAGGAGAACGTGGAGATCGTGCGCCGAGGCTTTGAAGCCTTTCGGCGAGGCGACTGGGACCAGGTAGCCCAACTGTACGACCCTGACGTTGAGCTGCATGGCACCGTCGGGGGGCTCGGGGAGGGCAGCGTCTGGCGTGGCTTGCAGCAGATCAGTCAGGAATTTCAGCGGGAGGACGCCGAAGCCTGGGATGAGAGGCGACTGGAACTGGAGAGGTTCATCGACGCCGGCGACCGGGTCGTCGTGCTCCTGCACGAGTTTCGGCGCGGAAGGGACAGCGGCGTCGAGCTCGAGACCGATACGGCCGTCGTGGTTGAGGTGCGTGACGGGCGCATCGTTCGCATGCAGGGATATATGGACCGCGCGGCGGCCCTCGAAGCCGCAGGGCTCTCGGAGTAGGCGATGTCGCAGGAGAACGTCGAGATCGTGCGCGGGTCTACCGATGCGTACAACCGCCGTGACCTCGATGGAATGCTGGAGACCTGGGCGAAGGATGCGGTTGTGGACTGGTCTAACGCTCGCTCGTTCGATGCCGGCGTCTATCGGGGCCACGGCGAGATCCGGGCGTTCATCGAACGGTTTTACGCCGCGTGGGACGAAGTTCGGGCAGAGATCGTCTATGGGCCAGTAGAGCTGGCCGACGACCTCTTGATCGCAGAGAACGTCACATACATGCGGGGGCGCGACGGCATCGAAGTTCAGGCTCGGAGCGCGTGGTTGATCACGTTTCGGGAGGGCAAGCAGACCTCCCTCACGCTTTACCAGACGAAGCAGGATGCCCTCGAAGCCGCCGGCCTCTCGGAGTAGGCGATGTCGCAGGAGAAGGTCGAGATCGTGCTGCGCTGGTTCGAAGCCTTCAGCAGCGAGGACTTCGACGACGCCATCGCGTTGGTCCACCGCGACGTCGTGTTCGTCCCGCCAGGCGATCAAGCGCCATACACGGGTGCCGACAGCTTGCGACGATGGATGGAGCCGGACGCGTTTCGCGACCAGGTTGCGAATCCGCTGGAAACCGTTGCTGTCACGGACAGGACGATCCTCGTGAGACAACGCGTCACGGGCCGAGGTAGAGCCAGCGGGATCGAGTTGGACACCATCACCTGGTCGGTCTGGACCTTTGACGATGATGGCCTGATATTGCGAATCGAGATCTATCTGCCCCACGAGAAGGACAGAGCTCTCGAAGCCGCCGGGCTCTCGGACTAGCTCAAGCATCACTGCATCGCCCGCGCCCGCGATGCGACGGCCGCGTGGACGAAAGTTCGTCATTTCCAGGGGTAATGGACCCTGGTATCGCGGTTGCGTCGGGATCGACGCCGGGGTACCGTCAAGCCACGTTCTGTTTCAGCGCCGGGGACTTGCACACCCTCTCCGCTGAGCAGACGGCGGAATCGGGCGCTTCACGGGACAGAGGCGCCCTTTTCCCGTTCAGGCCCCTTTCAAAGTCGCCAGGCTGCGGGAGTGACGGCCGCTGGCGGGATACTGCGCGGGCGATGTCGCAGGAGAACGTGGAAACCGTCCAGCGAGCCTTCGAGATGATCGACCTGCTGGGAAGGTCCGCGGCGGAGTTCGTGGACCCCGCAGAGGCAGCGCCAGACTTCTGGGAGCGGCTCGCTCCCGACTTCGAGCTTCACGAGCGCCCGGACCTGCCCGACGCGAAGGTCTATCGGGGACCTGATCAAGCGAAGGAGTCTGGCGCAAGACTCTGGATGTGTTCGCCGAGGTCCGCTGGGAGCCGCAAGAGGTCATCGACCTGGGACATGCCGTTGTGGCAAGAACGAGGATTACGGCAACGGGACGAGGCAGCGACGTGGCGACGGAGATGGACGAGACCGACGTGTTCTGGTTTCGCGACGGCCTGATCGTTCGGTTGCAGGGGTTCGCGACTCAGGAACAGGCCCTCGAAGCCGCCGGGCTTCAGGAGTAGCCGATGTCGCAGGAGAACGTGGAGATCGTCAGGGCGATACAGCCACCGTCCGGGACCGAGCTCACCGAGGTCTATGTGCTTGAGGGGGCAGCCGAGCGCATCAAGGCGGTCGCGCCGCACTTTGATCCAGAGTTTGAGTTCGAGGCCCACGGAGGGGTGGGAGAGCGCATGCGCGGCAGGGGTCTGCAAGCCCTCGCGGAGGCTTGGTGGGAATGGATGCAGCCTTTCGAGATCTTCCGGACGGAGGTCGAGGGGTTCATCGACGTCGATGACGACCGGGTCCTCGTGCTCATCCGCGACCACACTCGCCCGCGCGGAACCGATGCGGAGATCGAGTCGGTCGGCTGCAACCTGTGGACGCTCCGCAACGGCAGGATTACTCGGATCGACTTCTATCCGACGCGTTCGCAGGGTCTCGAAGCCGCCGGGCTGCGGGAGTAGGCGTCACCTCCTGGTGGAGGAGTCATGGGCCGCCGACGCGCGCGCCCGGATGAGGCGGTTAGGACGTTGGCCTCGAACTTAGCGTTCGGCGCAATCCGTCGATGGCCTGCTCCGCCCAGCGCTTGATGAACCAGCGCCCGACCGTCTTGTCGAATAGCCCGAACCGGGCCTTTTCCGGGTCCTTGATTCCCATCTCCATGTCCACGAAGGTGCCGCCCTGGGCGCTGGTCAGCAGCCAGTGCTGGAAGCCGCCCGTGGTCGGACAATGCCATCTCAGCTCCTTGAACTCCTCGCGACGGTCGATGACCCGGCTGTACTCCGGCCGCCGCCCAGCGATCCCCACCACCTGGGTGTAGACGTCGCCAACCTCGAACGTCTCGCCCCGGATCTCCACCGCAACCGGCCACCACTCCGGATAGGTGGCGGGATTGCCGACCAGCGCCCAGACGTCTTCTAGCGGCGCGTCAAAGTGGGCCTGGGCACGGTAGGCCGACACGAGGCCATTCTAGGCCCGCTCGACCCACCGCCCCAGGGCTTGCCCTCGAGGCCGCCGGGCTGCGGGAGTAGCGAGATACTGCGCGGGCCATGTCGCAGGAGAACGTGGAGATCGTCAAGCACGGCTACGAGGCGTCCAATCAAACCGGCGAGCTCTCCCCGGAGGTGTTCGTCGCGGACGTCGTGCTCGACCTGACGGAGGCCGCGCCGGATTTCGGAGTCCTTCGGGGGATCGAAGCCTCGCAGCAAGCTCTGCGCGGTTACACGGAGACCTTCGACGGGTTCCGGGTCGAGATCGAGGAGGTGATCCACGCCGACGCGAGGCAAGTGGTCACCGCCGTCAGCAACAGCGGACGGATGAGAGGGAGCGATTCTCAGGTCTCGAGTTCCTTCTTTCACGTTTTCACTCTCGAAGATGGCAAGGTCGTCCGCTGGTCCGTACACGTCGACAGGAACCAAGCACTCAAAGCCGCCGGGCTGTCGGAGTAGGCGATGTCGCACCTCTGTGGCTCCCTGGATGCGATCCGCAATGGGGATCGCTCCCGTGCCCGGGCATCGTGGATACTCACGCCGGGTGTAATTACCAAGGGAAGGAGAGCCCATGGCTGAATTTGCCTTTGCGATACCGGTTCTTCCGGGCCAGGAGGACCTCGACCGTAAGACGCTGGACGAGATGAGCGGGGCGCGTCGCGACGAGTACGAGGCGGCGGCGCGACAGGCAGGGATCACGCGGCAAATCGTCTGGCACCAGCAGACTCCGGAAGGGACGATCGCGGTGGTGTACGTCGAGGCAGGCGACCCTGCTGCGGCCCTGGGCGAGTTCGGTTCATCGAACCAGCCGTTCAACCGTTGGTTCCGAGACCAGATGAAGGAAGTGCACGGCGTCGATATCTCTGAGCCGGGTCCCCCGGCGGAGAAGGTGTTTGACGCGAAGACGAGCTGAGAGCAGTCGTCTGCGGGCGATGTCGCCGAGCGATCTCGTATCCCTGCGAGCTTGACTCGGCCCGCTCGAAGTGGGAGCCTGGCCTTTCCAGTGGTCGCCGGATTCGTCGACCAGCCCTAACGGGTTGCCCACGCGCTCGGCCTCCGCTCCAATCGGACTACCGGGGTCCAGCAACGCAGATGCCGACCCGTGGACTCCAGGAAGGTGGTGCGAATCACATGAAGCGTGGCGTGATGGCGATTCTCTTGGCCATCCTCATTCCGATGTCGCTCGCCGCAACGAGTGCCGCTGCTCAGCGAGATTCGGTTAGGGGCACAGCCCAACATCTCGGTGCTGATCCGCCGTTCCCGGCGATCGAGGTTCACATCCAGGCTCGCGCCGACGCGAGCGGGGCAGACCCGCGAGGCCACGTGACCGCGCAGATCAAGACGCTCGGCGTGAAGGATCGCGCCCGGGTGATTTGCTTGAGCGTCACCGGAAATCGGGCCACCGTCGGCACTGAGATCGTGAAGTCGAATGACCCTGCGCTCGAAGGCCAGGGACAGCTTTGGAGCGTGGTCGACAACGGCGAGTCTGGTGTGGACCGGATCGCCGGTCACCCCATCACTCCGACTCCGCCAACCGTGTGCCCACCGCTGTTCTTCAACGTCCCGGTGCTGTCGGGCAACTACGTCGTCCAGGACACAACCCCATAACCCACATCTGCGCGGGCGTGGTCTCGGGCGGTCCTCTGGAATCACGCCGCCCGCCGACAACCCGTTCCCTGCGCGCAGTATCTCGCGTGAAGCACCGTGCGGAGAGCCGCCGAGTGTGAGGGGCTGAGTGTTAGTCAGCCAGCACCTCTCGGCGGTCTTTGCTGTATCGCTGATGGTGGGGGGATCGATATGACCACGCCCAAAGCCAGAGAGCAGACTTCTCGTCATCCGATGCGGGCAGTCCATTAATGCGCTGCTCGATGAGTTCGAGGGACGCGCCCTCGCGAGTCCAGCGCACGATCTCGTCTCGTGGGCGTGTCATCAGAGACACCTCCTGGGTCGGAACTCAGTCCGCGCCCCGGTCGTGCCCCTTCCTCGTGCCGGACTACGGCGAAGCACAGACGTTAGCGCGACTCGAAACTGGGCAGGAGGAGGGCCGCCTTCAGGCGTCGCGGGATGCTGTGATCGCCGAGCGGCTCACCGCGCGCGCAAGAACGCTCGGTCACGGAAGAAGCCCGTCTTACACGTAGGGACGCGTGCGCTACGGCGTGCGCAACTGCCAGCAAGGACCTCCCCGTTTTGTGGTATTCGAAGCCTCAAGGGTTGCACTCACTCGCGTCTACCGACTACATTCAGCGCGTTAAGGGGTGCCGTTCGCCCCAACACCGGCAGGGACCCAGGGGAGGGTTTGGATGCGTCGTTGGCCCATCGTTTTTGTGGCGATCGCGGTTTCGGCATGGCTGGCGCCGATGGCGAGCGCCGAGGACGTCCCCAACGACTACATCGTCGTCCTGAAGGACTCGTCAGGTGATCCTGTATCGATCGTCGCCCAGCACAAGAAGAAGTACGGGGCGAAGCCGATCCACACCTACCGCTCCGCGATTAAGGGATACGCCGCCGAGCTGTCCGACAAGGCGCTGAGGGGGGTCAAGGCGGACCCCGCCGTCCGCTTCGTCTCACCTGATCGCGTGATCGACCTTCCCAAGCCCAAGGTGCCAGCCTGTTGCCGCTCTCACTCCCAGGATCCTCAGGAGGTCGGGACCGGGATAGACCGCATCGACGGCGAGGCGAGTTCGACCCGCTCGGGCGATGGCCATGGGAAGGTGAACGTCAATGTCGCCGTCATCGACACCGGTGTTGATCCGAAGCAGCCGGAACTGGACGTTGCGGGCGGCTACAACTGCGCGACCGAGGATCCGCGCGCTTGGCAGGACGTCGATCCTGACTTCGGGCATGGTACGGCCGCCGCCGGGTTCATCGCCAGCCAGGACAACCCGATCGGAGAAGTGGGGATCGCACCGGGCGCAAGGATCTGGTCGGTTCGGGTCTTCGACGAGCAGGGCTTCGGGTCGACTTCGGCCGTCATCTGCGCGGCCGACTGGATAGCCAGCACCCGCACCGATCGCGTCGCCAGCAACGACATCGCGGTCGCCAACTTCAGTGGGTCGGAAGATCCGGACGAATCCGAGCTGGTGGACGACCAAAACTGCGGGCTTACGAACGGAGACGCCGAACACCTGGCTATCTGCCGGCTGACGTCCCTTGGGATCGTCTGGGTCAACTCGGCCGGCAACGAGTCGCTTGAGATGAGCTGCTGTCTTGAGCCGACCTACGATGAGGTCCTGGCCGTAACCGCCGTCGGAGACTACGACGGGCGAAGCGGCGGGCTTGCCGCTGCTAGCTGCGGCCCCTTCGATGACAAGGCTGACTTCGACCAGGACGACGACGAGTTCGCGTTCTTCAGCAACTTCACCACTCAATCGGCGGACGGGGACCACACCGTCGCGGCACCCGGTGCGTGCCTGAAGTCGACGACCCGGCTGGCCAACTGCTCGTCTAAGAAGTCCCCGACCTGTTACGTCACGCAGCTCTACGGCACAAGCTTCTCTGCACCCCTCGCGACTGGAACGGTCGCTCTATGCATCCATTCCGGTTCGTGCGCTGGTCTTACACCGCCGCAGATCATCGACAAGATCGTGGCCGACGCCGCCGCCTACAACCTCGCCCATCCCGGCTATGGCTTCGTCGGCGACCCGTTGCGTCCGATTACCGGCAAGTACTACGGCTATCTGATCCGGGCGGGGCTGTACTGAGCTAGCTCGGTACGGCCTGCGACATCGCCCGCGCAGTATCTCGCGAGTAGCTCGCCTACTCCTGCAGCCCGGCGGCTTCGAGGGCCTGTGCGCGTTCGGCGAATACCTCGGACTGGGCGATTACGCCCTCCCGAAGTGTCACGACGACCCACCAACGCCCTTCAACCGCAACTCGGCTTCCGCGTGGTCGGCCCCTCTGAAGGATGCTCAGAAACACCTTGTCCCCGGCGTCGGTGAACTCTGTGGCCTCGACCGTGTAGCCCTCAAAGGACTCCGCCCATGTCGTTATCCACCGCCTCGCCTCCTCCCCGCGATAGGTACCCGCGTCGGGCACCTCGGGGCTGGCCACGAACACGAAGTCGTCGGTGACCTCGGCAAACCAGCGGCTGAGATCGCCTCGAGCGAGCGGATCGAAGAACGCTCGAACGGTCTCCACGTTCTCCTGCGACATCGCCTACTCCGACAGCCCGGCGGCTTCAAGGGCTTCGGCCTTCGTGCGGAAGACCCGCACGAAGACGCCCCTTCCTTCTCGTACGGTCCAAAGCTGCACGAGGTCTCGTTCCAAGGGACCCCCGTGTCCCGCATGGTCGCCGTCTCGTGGATGACGAGGATGACCTGCTCGCCCGCCTCGGAAACCTCCTTGATCTTGGCGGAGTAGTCGTTCCAACCGCTCATATAGGTGCCGAGCATGTCCGTGACGAGCGCCTCACGCCCGCGGCCTCGGTTCGGAACGTCTGGAAGCGGATGGGTCGAGATGTCCCATTCGACCGTGGGGTCAATCGTCTCAAGCCAGCTTTCGAAGTCCCCGCGCAGCCACATCTCGATACCACGCCGTATGAGGTCCACGTTCTCCTGCGACATCGCCAGCGCAGTATCTCGCGCTATGTCAGGCGGCTACTCCGTCACGCATTCCCGCCAGGCCGGCCAAACACGATCAAGTGCCTCGGCGACCACCGCGTCCGGGTCCTCACGCGCCTCGAGCCTGAGGTCGAATACGAGGTCATCGCGTCGGAGGTCAGCGCGGATACCCCGCGATCGCAACTGCGCCACCGCCTCTTGCGCCTGCGCGAGACAGCTTGGGATCACCTTGCGCCGCCACTCCTGCGGGGCCATGGGCCGAGCGTACTCTCACGACATCGCTGACTGCCGCAGGCCGGCGGCTTCGAGGGCCTCAGCGTGGTCGAAGAACGCCTGCTCGCGGATCACTCGTCCAGCGGAGATTGTGAAGATCTCGGCGAACTGATTGTCGAAACCGGCTCCGCTGCTGGGCCCGGTGGCCTCAAAGCGCGCGATCAGCACCAGGCGATCGCCGAGATCGATGACCTCCTCAGCCTCGTACCGAAGCCGCCCCCATTCGCTGTTCCACCTCCGCTCGAAGCTCACGCGCTCTTCGCGACCACGCTCGGGCGGGTCGAGGCCGAGTCCGACGAACTCCTTGGGCAGGTCCAGCGTTACCTCCGGGTGGTAGAGCGCGAAGGCCGGTTCCAGGTCGTCGCGGTTCAAGGCCTCGAAGCCCAGCTGCACGGCGCGACGGAATACGCCTGGCGCAGCCGGGAGCGCGGAGGCAGTCGCAGGACGGCCCGGACCAAGAACACCGCAGCCCGGGGAAAGCGCAGCACCAAACGCTCCTCCGGGCGCCGGCGCGTGTGCGTTCTCAGAGTTACCCGCTGGCGCACCTCCTCGACGTTCTCATGCGACATCGCCCGCGCAGTATCTCGCGGGCTGGTCCCCGCCATCTCGTCAATCACGCTGCCCCTAGGCCCGCTACCTCTCAGCCTTTGAGCCTGCCCCAACTCTGGATCAGGGTGAAGGTCGTGCCCCATCTGCCCGGCTCGGCCAACTCGGTCTCGACCTCGCGGCGTAGCGAGGCGAGCTCGTCCTCGCTCAGTGTTTCAAGCAGACGCGATTCGAGCGCGACGCTGAACTGAAGCGGCAGACGCAAATAGGGATGGCCTGGTTTGAGCGCGATCACATGTGCGTCGATCTCCGGCTCCTCAATACCGGTTTCGCGGAGCAGTTCGGGAAGTCCGCGACCGGCTTCGCCGCCCAAGCCGGCAAAGATCTCGGAGAGCAATCGGATCAGTCGCTCGGCCGCGGGGGCAGTGGGATTGAAGTGCCACGAGCCCAGGTCCCACTCCTCCAAGACCAGTGAGCCACCGGGCCTGACCAACCGCTGGTACGAGGCCACCTGTTCGGGGCCGCGTCCGAGCGGAGCGATCAGGTAGCGGGCATGGACGAGATCGAAAGATTGCGGCCCCAGCTTGCTCTTGAACAGATCATCGATGACGAGCTCTACGTTGGAGATCCCCTCTGCCTCCACAAATGAACGAGCGGCATTGAGCAGGCTCTCGTCTATGTCGGTGCCTACGGTCTGGCCGGAAGGGCCGACCCACTCGCTGAGGATCCGAAGCCAGCCCAACGCTCCGCAGCCGACGTCAAGGGCGCGTCCGTCGGATCCGCCGTCGACCTTCGAAAGGAGCAGCCGCCCGGCGGGCTCCCAGACGCGCGACTGCAGCTGCAGGCGCTCCAACTCCGAGGGTTGGTTGGCGAGCAGATAGTTCTCCTGCGACATCGCTTCTACTGCTGCAGCCCGGCGGCTTCGAGGGCCTGGTTGCGGTCCGTGTAGACCTCGCTTCGGGTCACTTTGCGGCTGCGCACGGTCATAACCACCCAAAACCGCTGTTCGACCGGGACGCCGCCACCCGATCCCCGCGCCTTTATCCGGCTGGTTACCAGCACCCGCTCGTCATCGACGGCCCTGGCTTCCTCGACGCTGGATTCCCACTCCTCGCCGAACATCTCGCCCCAACTGACGAGCCACTCGCGGAAGCCCTGTGCGCCGCGGTAGCCGCCGCCCTCGACCAGTGATTGCACCGTGAACATCTCGTGGTCGGGATGAGCGAGGGCATTGAGTTTGTCGAAGTCCGGCTTCGGTCTACGCCACGCAGCCTCACACGCCCGGCGAGCAATCTCAGCGTTCTCCTGCGACATCGCCCGCGCAGTATCTCGCTACCCGTGAGGGTGCTCGCAGCGCCAAAAGAAGAGCACCTTCCTCGACTCTTGGTGATTAACCGCTTTTGCCTGCAGATCGGGCTGCGGCTGGTGAGGTGCATGGAAAGCCAGGAGGGTGGTCCTCCACCTGTCGTGGCTGAACGCGAAGCGATACGAGCTGGTCGGAGGGGAGCCTCGGCCGGTGAACCCCAGCGGATAGCCGCCCAGGGTGGTGAACGCCGGGTCGGTTCGCGGGTGACCCCTGATCCCGTGGCGACAAATTGCGTAGGGGTTGAACTTGTCGCCTATCTGGTGCTCAAGGTGGGGCGTGGGTTTCGGACGCGAGGTGAGCACCCAGAAACGGGAACCCGGCTTGATCACTGTGAAATGGGCGGCGGCGGTCGTCGGCAGAATCGCCGCCACGAAGGCCATCAGGACTGCCACCGCGGTGATCAGGCGCTTCGTCATCGCCCAATGACTATCCCATGCGTCGTCTCCGGAGCGACAACCCCAAGGGGTATACCTGCGGCGCCTTGGGCACGTCATCACCGTCGGCTGTAGCCGATGAGGCGGGCCAGCAAGAACCTGGTGTGGCCACCGGCAACGATGATCCGGTCCCGGGAGTCAGTCGCCACCGAGCGGGCGAGCGCCGCTTCTTTCGACAGGTTCACCTTGCCTCGGTCACCGAACGAACGATCCAGGCGGCCCTTGGGTGTGTAACGGGCGAGCTTGAAGCCGCCGCCGACCGCCACGATACGGCGCCGCGAGTCGACTGCCACCTCCCTGGCGGTGGCGCGGTCTCGGGGCCGGTCCCCGAAGCTCGTCGTCCGCTTGCCGTTGTGGGAGAACGTGCGGTCGAGTCGGCCGTTCGGTCGGTAGCGGGCGAGCGCGAAGCGTCCATCGCTGCCGCCCGCTGCGACGATGCGCCCGCCGGGGCGAATCGTCGCGGAGTAGGCGACGGTCCCGGGCCTCCGAAAGCTGGTCATCACCTTGCCGTCGTTGCCGAATGAGCTATCGAGACTGCCGTCGGCGTTGTAGCGGGCGAGTGCGAACGTCTTGAAGTCGCTGGTCCCCGCGGCGAGGATGCGGCGTTCGGAGTCGATCGCCACCGCGGATGCGTAATCCATGCCCCCGAAGTCCGTGGTCACTTTGCCGCCCGCACCGAAGGTGGGATCGAGGTCGCCGTGGCGCCTGTAGCGGACGAGCGCGAAGTCGTGCCCATCACCGCCAGCGACGACCGTGCGCCTCCCGGCCCAGGTCGCCGCCGAGAAGCCGCCCCCGGTGCCGCTTGGGAACCCGGTGGTCACCCTCCCGCCATCGCCGAACGAGGGGTCGAGGGTGCCGTCTTTCTTGTAGCGGGCGAGGGCGAACTCGCAGCCCAGGAGCTCGTACAGGTCAGGGTCCTCGTAGTTGCACTTGGTCCCGGCGGCGACAGGCCGCCCAGAGACGCCCCTCACCACCGAGCGCGCGGAACTCGCGACGTAGCCATTGCCGCCCGCAAACCCGCTCGTCACCGTGCCGCCCTCGCCGAACGTGGGGTCGAGGGCGCCGTCCTGCCTGTAGCGGGCGAGCGCGAAGTCGAAGTCCCCTCCCGCGGCGACGATACGCCCGGGTCCATCGATCACTATCGATTCGGCGCTGGCGTGACCGAAGAAGCTCGTCTTCACCTCGCCGTCGCCCCCGAACGAGCGGTCGAGATCGCCGGGCTTGGCGGCCTGGGCGAGGGCCGGGACGAGGCTGGCGACCAGCGCCAGGCCCGCGACCACGCCAGTCGTTGCGATAGCGCCTCGGAACCCTGACTTCACGCTTCGTATTGTCGAGCAGACCGTCGCCCCTAACGGTTACTCCTAGGTGTTGACCGGCAACACCTCCGCTCACGCCAGCTCAGGCGGACCGGGCCGCGCCGACCAAAACGCCTCGCGCGGATGATGCTCGGGGACATCCTCACGACCACCTTGTGATCAGTAGAGCCCGGGGTTGTGGCGATCTCCTCTGAATGAGAGGCGGGACGTGGTGTCGAGCGGTTTCGGCTGGCCAGAGGTTGACGTCCGTGTACGGACTACGGAGCTGGCGGATCGCTTCGACGGAATCCTTCGCCATGACGCCAGTCTGGAGGAAGGCGCGGACTCATCGTTCTCCTACTCCGAAAGCCCGGCCGCTTCGAGGGCCTCTTGCCACCCAAGGAAGCCGCGAATTCGGACGATCTTGCGGTCGCGCACCAGGAAGTGGACGGCGAACTCTTGGTCGAGCGCAACGTGGCTGGTGCCTCCCCTCAGTTGGGCGCGTCCCAGCCACACAATCGAGTCCTTCAGATCGCGAAGCTCGGCCTCCTCGACGCGAAACACCTCCCAAGCCTCCCAAGCTGCAGCGAACCCGCTGGAGACCTCGTCGCGGCCTCGGTAGACGGGGCGTTCCACGGCCGCAGGACCTGCAGGCTCCCATTCGATGTCGGGATCGAATCGCTGGGTCATGGCTGCCAGGTCCCGCCGGTTGAAGGCTTGAACGACCTGCCGCACGACCTCCACGTTCTCCTCCGACATTGTCTACGCCCGCAGCCCTCAGCTGGCAAGGAGCGCCTGAAACTCCGGTTCCTCGCGAAGAGGATCGAGATCCGAGTCCCTCGCCAGGTAGTGGCGAGTACTGCCCGACCTCTCGATCGCAAGCCGCAGATGCTCGATCGCGTCGGCCTTCCGGCCTGCGAGACTCTCGCAGCACGCAAGGTTGTAAAGGAGCCGGGATACTCAGGGTGCGCCTCGGCCACGGCCCGAGCCTGGTCGGCCGCTTCGGCATACCGTCCTTCCTGGTAGAGGCGGCCGAATGGGGCCCAGAGCTCCCAACCCTCCGGTTCGTACACCTGCCCGGGCGTCGCCCCCACCGCGAGGATCGTCGTCCCGGGCTCCTCCGCGAACGCCGTCCGCTTCACGCCCGGACGCGCAAAGACGAACGTTCCGGCCGGCGCATCCACGCGCTCGCCCTCGAGTTCAAACCTGGCCCGCCCGCTCTGGACGATGTAGAGCTCCTCGTCCTCCCCCTCCTCGTCGTGCTCGTTGATGATCCGATCTCCGGCCTCGCGACCTGTCCACGCATTGATCCCGAACGACGTGATGCCGAAGTGGTGGCGCACCGGACGCCACGGCTCGCGGCCGTCGCTGATCTCGCCGATCTCCTCCAGCCGGGCGACTGCGTACTCGCTCATCGATGCTCCTCCAGGTTCTCCTGCGACATCGCCCGCGCAGTATCTCGCTACTGCCGCAGTCCGGCCTCCCGCAGTCCGGCCGCTGTGCGTCGACCTATTGGCCGGGCTTATGCGGCGGCTTCTTCAATGAGTGCCACAACGGCAGCCTGGCAGCCGTTCGGGGCCTCACCGGTGCCTCCTATGCTGGCCGTGCCGCATCCGCCCGTGTGGCATTGCCCGCCTCAAAATCCGCAGTCGCCGCCGGCCATGTGGTGGGTACGAAGAGGTTCCGCCCTCCCTAGACGCCGCCCTCCGCCCGGTATAGGGTCGCTACGACTCGTCCAACCTAGGGAGGAAGCATGCGCCGTATACGTCGTCCCAGCCACGCCACCGTTGTCGCCTACGTGGCGCTCTTCGTCGCGCTCGGCGGAGGCACCACGGCCGTCGCCTTGAACGGCACCAATACCGTCCAGTCGGACAACCTCGGTCCCGGCTCCCAGGTGAAGGCGCCCGACGTGGCCGCGAACGCCGTGAACGGGTCCGACGTCGTGAACTTCAGCCTGAGCAATCAGGACGTCGGGGTGCTGTTTGCCGAGGTAAACACCAACGGCACGCTCGCCAGTTCGAGCGGCGGGGGCGTTACCACGGTCAGCCACGGGTCGGGCAACTACGACGTCGATTTCGCGCGCAACGTCGCTGCGTGCACCGCCGTGGCGACGCTCGGTTTCTCGACAGGCTCCCTCCTGCCGCCCGGGGAGGTCTCCCTCACGGATACCCCCGGCAACGCGGAGTCGGTGAGCGTGGTCACCTGGGACAGTGATGGTACGTCGGCCAACAAGCCGTTCCGTTTGGTGGTGGTGTGCTAGAGGCAAAGTGAGCTCGAAGCCGTCGGGCTGCGGGAGTAGCGAGATACTGCGCGGGCGATGTCGCAGGAGAACGTGGAGATTTGGCGGGCGCAGATCGAGGGGTTGCGGGCTAGTGCAAGTGCGCCATTCGATCAAGAAGCCACGATCCCCAAGATGGCCGAAATCTGGGACCCGGAAATCGAATTGGACGTTTCCGAGGCCCTGGGGTGGGCCTCAGTGGGGTCTACCGGGGAATCGAGGCCGTTCGGCAATGGTGGCGAGGGTGGTTTGCCGCCTGGGACACCTTCCACTTCGAGTACGAGCTGGTTGATGGCGGGGACCGCGCAGTCATGCTGATCGACTTGCGGATGCGCGGTCGCTCCACGGGCATCCCGGTGTCCCTCGGGAAGCACGCATGGGTCGCCACGTTCAGGGACGGGTTGTTGGTCCACCAGAAGCTCTACATGAGCCAGGCCGAGGCCCTCGAAGCCGCCGGACCCTCGGAGTAGGCGATGTCGCAGGAGAACGTGGAGATACTGCGCGGGGGCTTTGACGCGTTCGCCCGTGGAGACATCGACTCCGTGCTCGACCGCTTGGACCCGGACGTGGACTGGAGCGCGGCGATCGCTCCGATGCTCGGTGTGGAGACGGTGCATGGGCGGGAAGCCATGCGCCGATTCCTGACCCGCGATCTGTTCGACGGCTTCGACCAGTTCCGGGCCGAGCCGCTCTCCATCGAAGACCTCGGCGGGGAATACGTCCTGGTGATGGTCCGCTATACGGGCAGGGGCCAAAGCAGCGGGATCGAGATGGATATGACGTCTGCTTCGCTCTATCGGTTGCGTGATGGCAAGACCGTGACCATGCGGGACTACCCCACGAGGGCAGAAGCCCTCGAAGCCGCCGGACTCTCGGAGTAGGCGATGTCGCAGGAGAACGTCGAGGTCGCGAAAGCCGCTATCGAGGCGTGGAATGCGGGAGACATGGACGCCTTTCGTGATCTGTTCGACCCGGACATCATCGTGCGACCGCCGGAGGGTTGGCCGGAGCCGGGGCCTTTCGTGGGTCGGGAGGCGGTCATGCGCCAGTTGGAGCAGACTCCGCGAGACCTGGGATGCCGACGCCGTGGAACCGATCAGCGACTTCATCGACGCCGGCGACCGAGTTGTCGTGAGGCAGGTCTGGCGTGGGGCAGGCCAAGGCCCTGAGTCGAACATGGAGATCACGAACGTCTTCACGGTGCGCAAGGGCAGGATCGTCCACCTGGAGTTCTTCTGGGATCACGCGGAGGCCCTCGAAACCCTGGGGCTCTCGGAGTAGGCGATGTCGCAGGAGAACGTGGAGCTGATTCGGGGACTCTGGGAGCCGTTCAAGGGAGTCGACAACACGGCGATCGACTGGGATGACGAGGCGATCCGGGAGATGACTGAGGGGTTTTGGTCGCCGGAGATCGAAATCAGGTGGTCCAGGACCGGTCCCGAGGCCCGCGTGTATCAGGGCAGGGATGGCGTGATCCAGGCGTTTCGCGAGTGGTTGGAGCCATTCAGCGAGTACTACAACGAGCCGCTCGACTTCATCGAGGTGGGGGATCGGGTGGTCGTCCCGAACCGCCAGTCGGGCATCGGAAGCGCCAGCGGCATCCCGGTCGAGTTCGAGTTCACCTGGGTCTATGAAATCCGGGATAGCCAGATCGCGAGGATCGATGAGTACGACACCCTCGAAGCGGCCCTCGAAGCCGCTGAGCTTTCGGAGTAGGCGATGTCCCAGGAGAACGTGGAGCTCGTGCGCCGGGGATTTGAAGCGTGGGAGACCGGCGACCTGGCCGGGCTTCTCGCCCTGCTGGACCCGGACCTGGTTACCCGCCGACTCGCGCCGATGCCGGACCCCGGGACCTGGAGCGGCCCTCAAGGACTGCTCGACGTCGCCGCGGAGTGGATGGAGACATTCGCCGAGTTCACGATGACGGGCGAGGAGTTCATCGACGGCGGAGATATCGTCGTGGTCAGGGTGGCGCAGGGAGGCCGCGGCGCTGACAGCGGTGTTCCGGTGACGGCCACGTTTTGGTTTGTCTACGCGCTGCGAGACCGCAAGATCGTCTCCCTCGACATGTACGGATCGCGGGCGCAGGCCGTCGAAGCCGCCGGGCTGCGGGAGTAGGGCACTCATCGCATCGCCTTTCTGCGGCTTGCCGCACTTAAGGCACCGCCGCTCGCCGTTATCGCGTTGGATCAGCGGCCGGTCGCAGCGACAGGTCTGCACCACGGCGTCCTCGGGGGCAAGGGGCGCGGGGTGCATGCCGCAGCCCTCGGGGCGGTAGGGCCGGCGGCAAGGCCCGGTCTCGGTCGGCCATCCGCAGGTGCCGTTCACGCCTCGGCCCCTCCCCCACCGTGCGCGAGTCCGTGCGCGAGTCGTCTCCCCCGACGAGCGGTCCCTAGCGGTCCCAGGCGGTTAGTCGCTAGATACCAGGAGTGGCTTGCCCTAGCGGTGAATGGCTTGAACAAGCCGAAGGCGCCTGCCGGAATCGAACCGGCGTAAACGGCTTTGCAGGCCGCTGCGTAACCACTCCGCCAAGGCGCCGCGGACGGCTAGCGTAGCGGCCGCTCGGGTGGAACCCGCGAGCGTGGTTCGCTGCCGTGTAGGGTCGCCCCGTGACCCAGCTCGAGCAAAAGCAGGCAAGCGGGATCGCCTACCGCGAGGGGGTCCCAAACGAGGATCGCGGCCTCGTGCCGGTGCTCTGCCTGCACGGATTTCCGGAGACCTCGTACATGTGGCGACACGTTCTCGGCGCCCTCGCCGACGGGGGCCGTTGGGCGATCGCTCCGGACCTGCCCGGTTTCGGGGACTCTGCGGCGGATCCCCCCGGGACGTGGGAGCGGCTCACGTCGGCGGTTGAGAGGTTTCGCAGCGGGCTCGGTCTCGAGCGGGTGGCGTTGGTGGTTCACGATTGGGGAGGGTTGATCGGGCTGCGATGGGCGTGCCAGCACCCAGAGGCCGTCGAGGCGCTCGTCATCTCCAACACGGGGTTCTTTCCAGACGGCAAGTGGCACGGGATGGCGCGCGCCCTCCGCACCGTGGGCGAGGGGGAGCGGATGGTGACCACGATGAACAAGGATGGGTTCACCCAGATGCTCGCCGCTGTCTCGCGGGGCATCGACGCCAAGGTGGCGGCCGAGTACTGGAAGACGTTCGAGACCGAGGCGGGCCGGCAAGCGATCCTCGACCTGTACCGCTCAGGGGACTTCTCGAAGCTCGAGGCCTACGACGGCAGGCTCCGCGAGCTCGGGGCGCCGACACTGGTGCTCTGGGGCGAGAACGATCTCTTCGCGCCGGTGGCCGGCGCGTACCGCTTCAAGCGCGAGATCCCCAATGCCCGAGATGGTGGTGCTGAAAGACGCCGGACACTTCGTCTACGCCGACGAGCCCCAGCGCTGCGCAACAGAGATCGTCGACTTCCTGGCCGCGAGCCGCGTCTAGAGCGGCTTGTCGCGTATTCGCGCCTACTCCCGCACGCACGACCACCGCGGCGATGTCGCCACGGTTAAACGCCTCGACCATGCCTCGCACGACCTCCACGTTCTCCTGCGACACCGTCTAGTCGATCGCGGCCAGCGCGTCGAGCGCCCGCTCCTTGTCGGAATGGAGGGCCCCCTCCACGCGCAGGATCCGTCCGTCGCGGAAGGTGTACCGACCTGCGCTCCACTCGTCGACTTTGATGCCGCTTGCCGCCCCCACGCCGGAGACCCGAGCGATGAACAGGACCTGGTCGCGCCCTTCCTCGATGATCTCGTCGATCTCGGCGTCCCACTCCTGCCAGGCCTCGTTCCAGTCCGCCATCACGCGGCAGTGCCCCTCAGGGCCGTAGTAGACCGGGTCCAGGCCCATTGTCACACTGGATCCCACTGTGAGGCGCGTCTCGACTTCGGGGTCGTCGAGGTGCGGGACGAGTGCGAAGTCGCCGCGATTCCAGGACAGGAAGATGATCCGCGCCGTTCGCTTGAGCATCGCTCTTCGCACCCGCGACCCCGGTGGCAGGCGCAAGACCAACTGCATCGCTCGCCGTGCAATGCTCGGCCAGCGAACCCCGACACGTTCCTCGATCGTGCGCTGACCCTCGATTCTGTCATCAGCTATCTGCGACATCGCCCCGCGCAGTATCGCGCGGCTCCTAGGGCGGAGGACACCCGAGCACTGCTGCTGCTCGGCGAGAATGGCCCGGCGTGATCATCGGACTTGCCCTCGCCCTAGCCTGCGCGCTCGCGACGAACGTCGCCTTCCTGTTCAAACACCGGGGTGCGGTCAAGGCGCCCGCCGTGCGCATTCGGCACCCGCTGCGAAGCGCCGCCGACCTCTTCCGCTCCAAGTGGTTCGCGGTCGGGTGGATGGTGGCGCTCGGCGCCTGGGGGCTTCACGTCGGCGCACTCGCATTGGCGCCGCTCTCGATCGTCCAGGCCGTGCTTTCCGGCGGGCTGGTCTTCCTCGCGGTGCTCGCCGAGCGCTACTTCGGCTTCCACCTCGGACGTCGGCAATGGATCGGCCTGCTGATCACCGCTGCCGGGCTTGCCGTCATCGGGCTCACCTCGGGTTCGCACGCCGGCGAACCCCCGGGGTATGCGCTGGCCGCATTGATCGCGGTGGAATGCACCGTCCTCATCCTCGCCACCGGGCTCGCCGCGTTCTCCGGCCGCTTCGGGGTCGGGCAGGCGGCGGAGGGCATGCTCCTCGGAGTCGCCGCCGGTGCATTGTTCGGCGTCTCCGACATCTCGCTCAAGTACTTGACGGACGTCGTTCAGGACGGGGTGCTCGAACTCGTCAGCCCGTGGTTGGTGGCGGCCCTGGCGGCCTCGGTGATCGCCTTCTATGCCTCCGCCGGCAGCTTGCAGCTCGGCCCGGGTGTCCAGGTCATCGCGCTCACTTCGGTCGCGGCCAACCTCACCGCGATCATCGGCGGCATTCTGGTCTTCCGCGACCCGGTCGGGGCGGGGGAGATCGAGATCACCGCGCGGATGGCCGCCTTTTGCCTGGTCATCGTGGGCGCTGCGCTGATGCCCGCGCCCATGCGAGCGACTCGCGAGCCCTCACATTGAAGTGGCTGACTGGCTCGTTCACTGCCCCCACTTTCCTGCGACACCCCCCGCGCTCGCTCGAGCTGATCGAATCGCAAACCACGCAGGGACGGGGTGATCATCCGGTTTACCGGCCCAACGGGCGCCCGGAGCACGCAACGTAGGACGGGGCGCTGAAAAAAGCGGCTGATGGGATTCGAACCCACGACCTTCTGCATGGCAAGCAGACGCTCTAGCCAACTGAGCTACAGCCGCGCAGGGCGCAATTCTAGGCGCTCAGGGGGCCGCGTCGAGCGTCGCGTTGACGAGCGCGTCGGCGGCCTCGTTCTCCTCTCGGCGCACGTGCCGAATCGACCAGCGGTCGAAGTCGGCGAGTGCCTCGTGGACGCGCTCGTGCAGAGCGCGCAGGCCGGCGTCCTTGACCCGGTACTCCCCGCGAACCTGGCGCACGATCAGCTCCGAGTCGCCCACGAGCTCGACCTCGCCGGCACCCAGCGCGCGGGCGCGCTCGATGCCCAACAGGAGCGCCCGGTACTCGGCGACGTTGTTGGTCGCCGAGCCGATCGACTCCGCGCTCTGCTCGATCACCTCGCCATCGGGGTCGGCGACCACGGCCGCGATCGCCGCAGGGCCGGGATTGCCGCGCGCCCCGCCATCGACGTTGACGACCAGCTTGCGGGAGCTCACGCTCCCCTGGCGGATGGCTGCGGAGGCTTCGCGGCACCCTGCAGTCGAAGCGTCCCGTCCTCGGCGACGCCGGCGTTCCAGGCGCGGGCTTCCTCGTCGAGCTCCGAAAGCTCCTTGCCCTTGGCCACCTCGCGGACCCTCCCGTCATCGCCAACGTCATCCACCTCCCACTGATACCACGAGAGCTCCCAGGCGACCGTGACGAGCGCCATCTGTCGCCCCTGGTCAGGCAGAACGGCGGCGTGCGGCTCCCCAAGCGAGCGGATCAGCCCGGCGACCTTGCGTGCCTCCTCGCTGGAGTTGAAGCACTCCACGGCGTGGCGCATGATCGCCGCCGGCCCTCGTCGTGGCCGGGGCGCATCGCGCGCCTGGCGCTCTTCGGGAAGCTGGCGCCTCGGGTGCTCGGCCTGCGGTGGGTGTTGGCGCCGCGGGCGTGGCGCGTCGGCTTCGCCATTGCCCTCGGCTCGCAACCGCTCAGTTGGGTCCGCCTCCTCCCCCTCCTTCGGCGGCTCCGCCTTCGCCGGCTCCTTCCGCTCGGCTTCCTTGGCGCCCCTTCCGGCGGAGAGCACGCCGGCGCGTGCCCGCGATGCCGCCTTTCCGAGGCGCCTTCTGAGCGCCTGGCCGCGCCGCGCCCGGGCCGGGGGCTGGCGGGCGACCGTCCCGTATTGATCGGCGGGGATCCACCCCGTTGCCTCTGCGCGCGAACGGCACAGCACGCAGACGCCGAAGCGCTCGCCCTGAGGGCTCACGTACTCGTGCGGGTGCTCGCCCTTGAGCAGCGTTCGCGAGCAGACGTCGCAGGCCTCGTGCTCCGGCACCACCGCAACGTAGCAACGCGGTCGAACGCACGCGGGAACCGGCTTGCCGCGGCCCCCTCCAGCGGGGCCGTCAGGCCTTGACCTTCTCCTCGTCGGCGCCGGCCTCGGCGATCACCTTCTGGGCGATCTGGCCGGGCACCTCCTCGTAGCGCTCGAACTCCATGGTGAAGTCGCCCCGTCCGCCCGTGATCGCGCGCAGGTCGGGCGCGTAGTCGAGCACCTCGGCCATCGGCACCTCGGCCTTGATCTCGGTCATCGAGCCCTTCGGCTCCACTCCCAGCGGGCGCCCACGCCGGGAGTTGAGGTCGCCCACCACGTCGCCGACGGCGTCCTCGGGTACCACGATGGCCATCTGGACTATCGGCTCCAAGAGGTAGGGCCCGGCGTCGGCCGCCGCCTGCTTGAAGGCCATCGATCCGGCGATCTTGAAGGCCATCTCGGAGGAGTCCACCGAATGGTGCTGGCCGTCGTAGAGGCGGACCCGCACGCCCTTGACGGGATAGCCGGCGAGCACCCCCTGCTGCATCGCCTCGGCGATCCCCTTCTCGACCGCCGGAATGAACCCCGTTGGGATCACTCCGCCCTTGATCGCGTTGACGAACTCGAAGCCGGTGTCGGGATCGGCCGGTTCGACCTCGATGTGGCAGTCGCCGAACTGGCCGCGGCCGCCCGTCTGCTTCTTGTAGCGGCCGTGCGCCTTGGCGGGCTTTCGGATCGTCTCCAGGTATGGCACCTGCGGCGGGTGAAGCTCGATCTCCGCGCCGTAGCGCCGCTTCATCCGCTCGGTGATCACCTCGACGTGAATCTGGGTCAGCCCGGCGATGATCTGCTCGCCCGTCTGGGGGTCGCGGTGCACGTCGAGCGTCGGGTCCTCCTCCTCCAGCCGGCGAAGGGCCGTCGCCGCCTTCTCCTCGTCCCCCTTCGACTTCGGCTCGAACGCGAAGGCCATCACCGGCGCCGGCAGGTCGAGGGGCGGAAACGAGACCCCGCCGTCCTTCGGCGCGAGCACGTCCCCGGCGCGGGTCTCGCGCAGCTTCGGCACCGCGCCGATGTCGCCGGCTCCCAGCTCCTCGAGGTTGGTGGTGTCCTTCCCGCACGGCGCCGCCAGCTGGCCGATTCGCTCCTTCGCCTTGCGGGTGAAGTTGAAGGTCTGCGAGTCGGAGCGCAAGACGCCGGAGCAGACGCGCAGCATGTTGATCCTGCCCGTGTAGGGGTCGGCGGTCGTCTTGAACACGTACGCGACCGGGTCTCCGTCCTCCGAGGGCTCGACCTCCGTGTCGTTTCCATCCGCGTCGAGCGCCTTCAGGGCGCCCCGCATCGCCGGCGAGGGCACATCCTCAACCAGCGCGTCGAGGAGGCGGTTGGTTCCGAGGTTCTTCGTCGCCACTCCGCAGGTGACGGGGAACAGGTGGCCCTGCGTCACCCCTTGCTTCAGGGCGGTCACGATCTCCTCGTGTGAGATCTCCTCTCCTTCGAGGTAGCGTTCCATCAGCTCGTCGGAGTTCTCGGCCACCTCGTCCATGAGCTTCTCTCGGTACTCCTCGGCCTGCTCTCGCAGGTCCTCGGGGATCTCGGATTCGGTGGCGTTGCCCCTCCCCTCTCCCTCGTACTCGAACGCCTTCATGTCGATCAGGTCGATCACCCCGCGCACTTCGTGCTCGACCCCGATCGGGATCTCGGTCGCGACCGCGTGGGGGCCGAACGCCTCCTTCAGGGAGTCCAGCGTGCGGAAGAAGTCCGCGCGCTCGCGGTCCAGCATGTTCACGAACACCAGGCGAGCCAGGCCCTCCTGATCGGCGCGATCCCAGAGGCGCTCGGTGTGCACCTCGACTCCCATCACGGCGTTGATCACCACCACCGCGGCGTCCACGACGCGCAGGGCGCCAAGCGTGTCGGCGATGAAGCTGGGGTCCCCGGGGGTGTCGATCAGGTTGATCTTGCGGTCCGAATAATCGAACGAGGCGACGCTCGCATCGATCGACATCTCGCGCTCGTGCTCGTCCGGCTCGAAGTCCAAGACGGTGGAGCCATCCACAACCTTGCCGAGGCGGTTGACGACCCCGGCCTCATACAGCAGCGCCTCCGCGAGGCTCGTCTTGCCGCTGCCTCGGTGGCCGATGAGGGCGACGTTGCGAATCCGGTCGGCCGGCTTGTGCGCCACGGCCCCAATATATGCCAGGGCAGGCTGCCTGTCAGGGCAGGGCGCCGCCGAAGCGGGAGCGCAGGGCCAGGACGGCCTTGGTGTGGAGCTGAGAGACCCTCGACTCCGTCACCCCGAGCACCTCGCCGATCTCCCTGAGGGTGAGGTTCTCGTAGTAGTAGAGGGCGATCACCAGCCGCTCGCGCTCGGGCAGCGATTCGATCGCGTCCGCGAGGCGGTCCTTCACCTCGGAGGCCTGCGCCTCGCTCTCGGGATCGACGGCGTTCGGGTCGGTGATCGTGTCGAGCACCGAGATCTGGCCGCCGCCCCCCTCGGGGTCGGCGAACGTCCACAGGTCGTCCAGGGCGAGCACGGAGGAGTTCGCGATCTCGAGTAGGGCGCCCTGGAACTCATCGACGGTCATCTTCAGCTGGTTCGCCATCTCCTCGTCGGTCGGCGCGCGCTGCAGTTTGGCCTCGAGCTTGGCGTGCGCCCTCTCGACGTCGCGGGCACGCGCGCGCACCGAGCGCGGCACCCAGTCGAGCGAGCGAAGCTCGTCGATGATCGCTCCCTTGACCCGCGCGACAGCGAAGGTCTCGAACTTGATCTCGCGCTCCAGATCGAACCTCTCGATCGCCCCGATCAAGCCGAGCAGCCCGTACGAGATCAGGTCGCCCTCCTCGACGTGCGACGGCAGGCCCGATGCCATGCGCCCGGCGATGAACTTGACCAGCGGCGAATAGGCGACCACGAGCCGCTCGCGAGCGCGCTCGTCCCCCTGTTCCTTGTAGCGTCGCCAAAGGTCCCGGAGTTCGACGGCTTTGACGTTGGTCTCCATGGTCCCGGAGCGTGAAACTTAACCGTCGGCGCCTATGCGCGCGGATGAGAGCGTGCGTACTCGCGGCGAAGCCGCTGGGGCTCCACGCGCGTGTACACCTGGGTAGTCGAGACGCTGGCGTGGCCGAGAAGCTCCTGGATCGAGCGCAGATCGGCGCCACCCTCGAGCAGATGGGTCGCGAACGAGTGCCGCAGGGTGTGCGGAGAGACGTGGCCCGCGACGGCAGCCTCGCGCACCCAGCGCTCCAGGCGACGTCGCACGTCCGAGGGCGACAGGCGCCGCCCCCGACGCGACAGGAACAGCGCGGACTCGCCGCGGTTCGCGCTCAGCGCCGGCCGCGCGGTCTGCAGGTAGCGCTCCAGGGCCCGCTGGGCGGGCTCACCCATGGGCACGATTCGGGTCTTCGAGCCCTTGCCACTCACCCGCAGCGCCTCCGATTCGAAGTCCGCGGAGTCGAGGTCGAGCTTGACGATCTCCTCGGCTCGCAGCCCGCAGGCATACGCGAGCTCGAACAGCGCGCGGTCACGCACGTCGAGCGGCCCGGAGGAGGGGATCCGCTCGAGCAGGGCCGCAATCTGGTCCGGTCCGAGCACCCGTGGAAGCCGAGTGCCGCGCTTGGGGCTCGGCAGGAGCTCGCCGGGGTTCTGGTCCGCGCGCCCACCCGCACCAGGTGGTCGTGCAGGCTTCGCACCGTGGCGAGCTTCCGCGCCACCGTGGATGGAGCCAGGCCCCGTTCGGACAGGGTCGCGGCGAAGGCGCGGAGGTCCCGGTGCGCGAGGGCCCCGGGCTCCCGGCCACGCCGGGTGGCCCACTCCGCGAGCTCGGCGAGGTCGCTCCCGTAGGCGCGTATCGTGTGCGCCGACGCTCCCCGCGTCCGAAGCTCGCGCCCGAAGCGCACGAGCGCCGCCTCCCACCGGGGGCTGATCTCGGGCTCGGCGGCGTCCCCCATCAGGCTCATTGATTCGGCGATCGCACGCGCAAGCCTGCCTGAGGCCGAAGCGGCCTCTAGTTTCCGATGTAGATCGGGGTGCCGAGGGGGACCTGGTCGTACAGCTCCTCGACGTCCGGGATCGACATCCGGACGCAGCCGTGAGAGGCGGCGGTGCCCAGGGAGGCGAGGTCGTCGGTGCCGTGAATTCCCGCGCCGGCATAGAAGCCCATCCAGCGGGCCTTCAGCGGATCGTCGGGACCGGGCGGGATCACCTGGCCGGCGAGATCACCCGCCCAGTCGGAGTTCGGCACGTGCCACGAGGGGTTCACCTGCTTGTCGGAGATCGTGTACTCCCCGGCCGGGGTCTCGAGCCCGGCCTGGCCGACGGCGATCGTGTACGTCTTCGCCAGCTCGAGGTTGTTCCACAACCGCAGCTGGAAGGCGCCCCGGTCGACGGTCAGGAAGACCGGGTAACTCTCGGCGAGCTCGTCCGTCGTCACCTCCGGCTTGACGCGTTTCGCGGGCGCCGAGACGGTCCGATGGCGGGGGCTGTCGATCGCGGCGCGGAGCTGCCTCTTCAGGTCCCCGGTCGACAGGGTCACGCCGTCCTGCCCCTCCACGGCGTTGAGCGAGGAGGGCGTGGGAGCGACGGTCGCATCCAGTGGCTCCCGGTTGACCTGCTCCGCGATCTCGTTCACGAAGCCGTCGAGCGCGTTCGCGGAGTAGGTGATCTGCGGGGCGACCTCGCGGTCGACCGAGCCTCCCGTCGTGTAGCGCCACACCCGCTCGGGGAACCCACCCGAGCGGCTCGCCGCGAGCGCCTCGTCGACCATCCCGTCGACGTCCGCACGAAGCTCGAGGCGCTCCGGGCTGAGGACGTACTTCTTTCCCTCGAAGGCAACCGTCACCGGCTTATCGATGGGTTTCGCGAGCCTCGTGCGGACGCGATGACGCGCCTGATCCGTGGACAGGCCCCCGACGCTCACGCCACCGACCCTGACGCCGTCGGCGATCTTGTCGGAATGCGCCCGATCGACGGCGTAGGCGGCGGCCGCCAACACGAGCAGCAATCCCACCGCCGCAGCGAGAACTATCTGCGTTCTGCGTCCCACGAGCCCCCCGAAAGTGTAGGCAGGTGGCGGCGGCAAACCTGGGCCACCGGGCGCCCGCAACCGAGGTTGCGGGCGTGCTCACGCACGCGCCACGCGTCCCGCCTTCCGCCTAGATGCCGAGCGGCTCGCGGTCCCCGGGGACCCCGCCCCGTTCGCCCGGGCGGTCGCGCCGCACGTGCGGGCTCCAGCGCAGGAACTCCTCCACCTCGCGCTCGTACCTGTAGGTCTGCTCGGAGCCACGCATCACGGGGGCGAGTCGCTGATGCTCTCCGAGCTTCAGCACCGTCTCCCGGGTCGTGTAGCCGTACCGGAACCCGGTCGCCTTGAACGCTCGGTTGTCCACACCGCGGCCGAAGCGCAGCTGGTTGATCACCTCGTCGGGAATCCGAAACCCGAGCCGCTTCAGCGATCCGATGACGAGCCCGGTCCCCCACGGCGAGAGCGCGGGCAACGGGCGCTTGCCGATCAGATCGATGATCTCCGAGAGCGCCAGCACGCCGTCAGCGGCGACGTTGTAGACGCCCGGGGCGACGTGGAACGCCGCGTGCTCGAGGGCGTGCACGACGTCGTCTTCGTGGACGAACTGAAGCCTGGGATCGAAGCCCAGCATCATCGGGACCAAGGGCAGACGGAGCATCCGCGTGAACGCGGTGTCGACATCCGGCCCAAGGACGTTCGCGAAGCGCAGCACGGTCACCGTGACGTCGGGGTTTCGCTCCGCGAAGTCGCCCACCGCCTGCTCCGCCTCGACGAGGTCGCGCTCGAGGCCCGTGTGCGGCGCATGGGGACGGGACATCCGCTCGGTGAAGAACGCCGGGTCGTCCTGCTCGCACCCGTAGTAGTGGGCGGAGCTCTTGAAGACGAACTTGCGGACCGGCGAGTCCGCCCCGGTGCAGGCAGCGAGGATGTTCAACGTCCCGATGACGTTGTTCTCGTGCGCGCTTCTGGCCGGCGCGGTGACCGAGTTGACGACCAGGCGGGTGTCGATCACGGTGTCGATCTCCGCTGCCCGGACGATGCGCGCGAGCAGCGAGTGCTGATTGGTCACCTTGACGAACTCCGTGCGCTCGAGCTCCCGGGTCGGGGCATCCACATCGACGCCGATGATCGCCTCGATCTGCTCGAAGCTCTCGAGCGCCTGCGCGAGACGACCGCCCCAGTAGGTGGACAGGCCGGTGACCAGCACCCGCTTTGCCTGGGAGTCGTATGGCGCCTCGAGCGAAGCTGGGTGGCCGGCCCCGTGCTGTGGCTCGGCCCTCAGCCCAGCCATACCGACCGTCGCCTGCCGAGCATCTCTTGGAGGTTCTCCTGGATCTGCGCCCGGATCTCCTGGGCCAGGGTCTGCACGAGGGCCTTGTCCTCGGCCGCCTCGGCCCCGCCCAGAGCGACCGTGTCGATCGGCTCCAGGAAGCGGATCCTGAACTTCGCGGGCAGGTAGCCGAGCATCCCGAGCGGGCCGAGCCAGGGGAAGGTCGGGGTGATCGGGAAGTAGATCAATCCCGTGAGGCGCCTCAGGATGTCCACCTGGCCGAAGACGGGCATCGCTTCCTCGGCGCCGATGACGCAGGTGGGCACGAGCTGCGCCTCGGCGCGCATCGCGGCCTCCACGAAGCCGCCGCGGCCGAAGCGCCGCAGGCGATACCGATCCCGATAGAGCTTCTCGGTGCCCTTGCGACCCTCCGGGAACACGAGCACCAGCTGGCGCTCGTCGTAGAGCAGTCGATGCACGTTCGCCGGGTGGGCGGCGACGCCGCCGATCTTCGGGACCAGCATCGAGAAGCCCGGGAAGCCCTTGAAGAAGTGCTCAACGGTGAGGTAGAGCGGTCGCGGGTGTGGATGCTCCTCTCGGATCGCCTTGGCGATCATCGCGGCGTCCGGCGGCAGGGCGCCGGCGTGGTTGGAGACGAGCAGGGCCCCGCTGGAGGCGGGGACGTTGTCGATCCCCTCCACCTCGACCCGGAACCAGTAGCGGTAGAAGAACTCGATCAGCGTCCGGTCCATGGCCCCCTCCACCCTTTCGGACCGACCCCAGTCGTTGACGCGCCGCTCCGGCTCGATCGCCGGCAGCAGGTCGCGCATCGCCTCCTCCGATCGGGGCGCCGGGAGCTGGGTGCCGTCGCTCTCCGGCGTCGGAGGCGGGGCGCCCAGGGGCGTGCGCTGCGGGTCTGCCATGGGCGCGTCATTCTCGCACTCCACGACTTGTTGCCGGGCCGGAGATTATGTTTTCGTTTGAATGCGCTCCAAGGACCAGGTGCGGCGGGCGGTCTGGCGTGCGATGGACCGCGAGGGGGTTTCGCGCTTCCCGGGTGCGGAGGGCCGGATCCCCAACTTCGCCGGCGCCAAGCTCGCCGCTCAGAAACTGGCCGCACACCGACTCTGGAAGCCCGCGAAGGTCATCAAGACCAACCCCGACTCACCGCAGACCCATGCGCGCCGCCTCGCACTCGAGGAGGGAAAGAAGCTGGTCATGGCGGTGCCGCGACTGCACGATCAACATCCCTTCCGGGTGCTCGATCCCAATCGCCTCACCAAGGCCCAGGTGCGCGAGGCGGCGACGATCAAGGGGGCGCTCCGCCACGGACGGGTCGTCGCGCTCGAGGAGATTCCGGAGATCGACTTCGTGCTCTGCGGGTCGGTCGCGGTGAACCTGAGCGGCGCCCGGCTCGGCAAGGGCGGGGGGTTCTCGGACCTCGAATACGGGATGCTGATCGAGGAGGGCAAGATCGACGATCACACCGTGGTGGCGACGACGGTCCACCCGATCCAGATCCTCCGCGAGCACCTGATGATCACCGACCACGACCTGCCGGTCGACCTGATCGCGACGCCGCGGGCGGTGATCGAGGTGGAGCGGGTCTACAGCCGCCCCCGCGGGATCCTCTGGGACCACCTCCAGCCTCCTCAGATCCACGAGATCCCGGTCCTGGAGCGGATGGGGTACGCGTAGAGCCGGGCAAGCGCCCCCGGCTCCCCGCTCATCTGAGTAATGCCGTCCGCTAGTCCTCGTTTGACGCAAAGTGCCCAAATTGCGAGCCTGCCCGAGGAAAGGCGGGCGAATGGTGGGGAGGCGAAAGCGCATGGGGCTGCCGGTTGCCCTGAACGGGAGCATCGGTGGAGTCCGAGGCGGCGTCGCGCGGATCCTCGCGACGGCGGCGATCGCCGCCGTCGGCGTGCTCGGCACGTCCACCGAGGGCGCCCTGGCGGCGAGCGCCCGGCCGCTCTCGGCATCGTCCCTCGACTTTCCCGCGGCCTTCACGGTGACGCCGTACGGGGCGCGGATCCTCTACGCCGAGCGGTTCACGGGCCGCATCCGCTGGCTCGATCCCAGCACAGGGGCGACCACGCCGTTCTTCACCGTGCCCAACGTGGCCGACGCCGGCGAGCAGGGGCTGCTGGGCTTGGCGTTTCGGCCCGACTACCCTGCGGACCGCCGGGTCTGGGCGTACGTGACCCGCACTGTGGGGGGAATCGCGCAGAACCAGCTGATTCGCATTCGAGCCGACGGCAGCCGGTTCACGGTCCTTCGCAACCTGCCGACCGGCGAGGGCCATGACGGCGGCCGAATCGCCTTCGGCCCCGACGGCAGGCTCTACGTCGTGATCGGAGACAACGGCAGCCCGTGCCAACTCCCAGAGCATGGGGACCCTCGCCGGGAAGATCCTGCGCCTGAACGCGGACGGCGCGGTCCCGGTCGACAACCCGCGTGCCGGGAGCCCGATCATCGCCTACGGCATCCGCAACTCGTTCGGGTTCACGTTCGATCGCAAGACAGGGCGCCTATGGGAGACGGAGAACGGCCCCGATTGCAACGACGAGATCAACCTCGTCGCCCGCCTGAAGCTCCAGAACTTCGGCTGGGGCCCGTCGCAGTCGTGCGCCTCGCCGCCGGCGGCCCCGAGAAACACGAACCGCGACGGGCCGAGCCCGCTCATGCCGAAGCGCTACTTCCCCAATCCCCCGGCGCTCACCGGCGCAGCGTTCTGCCGCGATTGCGGGCTCGACAGCCCGGGTCGGCTCTTCGTCGGCGACTTCAACACGGGCACGATCCGCCGCGCTCGGCTCAACTCCGCGCGGACGGGCATCGCCTCGCTGGCGCCGTTCTACAACAGTCCCCACTACCTCGTGTCGCTGGAGACGCCGCTCAAGGGCGGCCCGATCTACTTCAGCACGACGACGAACATCTTCCGGCTCAACCCCTGACGAGCGCAAAGGGGACGAGCGCAAGGGCCCCCGCCGCGGGATACTGAGGCGGACCGTGGCGCACCCGAACGCCGAGCTCGTCTCCGAACGCACTTCCCTCGTAGGGCAGCTTCTCGGCGAGCTCCTCCCCTTCGCGCCGGCGCCTGGCCCGCTTCCCGACCCGACGCCCGCCGAGGGCCCAGATCCCTATGGGGACCCCGATCCGGATTGGCTCCGGGTCGATTGGCGCGCTCATCTTCACCAGGCGGCGGTCTCGATGCCGGGCGAGGCGCCGCGGGAAGAGGATTCGCGCCACGAGGCGGACCAGCCGACCGAGATCAACTACGTCGAGCTTGGGGCCCCCTGAGCCCGGCTCGAAGATGACCGTCCTGTTCGTGCACGGGCTGTCGGGGTCATGGCAGAACTGGCTGCAGAACCTCCCCCACTTCGGGCGCACCCATCGGGTCGTCGCGCTCGACCTACCCGGGTTCGGACACAGCCCGATGCCACCGTGGACGATCTCGATCGAGGCATACGGGCGGCTCGTGCATCGCTTCTGCGATGCGGTCGAGATCGAGGAGTGCGCGATCGTCGGCAACTCGATGGGCGGCTTCATCGCCGCTGAGGCGGCGGCCGCCCAGCCCGATCGGTTCGAGAAGCTCGCGCTCGTCTCGGCGGCCGGCGTCAGCAGCGCCCGCCTTCGCCGCCAGCCGGCCGAGACCGTCGCCCGGATGGCCACCGGGGCCGCCCCGCTCCTCCTGCGCCTGGAGGAGCGCGGGCTGCGGCGGCCGCGCCTTCGCTACGCGACCTTCAGGGGCCTCTTCCAGCACCCGGACCAGCTCCGCACCGAGCTGCTGGTCGAGACATTCCACAACGGCACCGGCCGGCCCGGCTTCCTCCCGGCCGTCCAGGGCCTGGTGGGATACGAGATCCTCGACCAGCTCGACGACGTCGAGGTTCCGACCCTGATCGTCTGGGGGCGGAACGACCGGATCGTCCCGGCCCAGGACGCAGTCGACTACGGACGCCACCTTCGCAACTCCAGCATGGTGATCTTCCAGGACACCGGGCACCTGCCGCAGCTCGAGCGTCCGGTGAGGTTCAACCGGGTGCTGGAGACGTTCCTGGCCGACTAGCTCCTCGAGGCTAGCCGGTGACGGCGCCCTCAGACGCCGAGCTGACGCTGCGCGCGTACTTGGCCATCACCCCGGTGCGGTAATGCGGCTCGGGCGCCACGTACTCGGCAATCCTCCGCCCGATCTCATCGTCGGAGAGGGCGACGTCCAGGCGCCGCCCGGCGACGTCGAAGCTGACCTCGTCGCCGTCGCGAACCGCCGCGATCGGGCCTCCCCTGATCGCCTCGGGAGCGACGTGTCCGGCCATCAGCCCGCGGGTGGCGCCCGAGAAGCGGCCGTCGGTGAGCAGGGCGACCTCCTCGCCCAGCCCCTCTCCAACCAGGGCGGCGGTCACGTGGAGCATCTCGCGCATCCCCGGACCTCCCGCGGGGCCCTCGTTGCGGATCACGACGATGTCGCCCGGCTTGATGGCCTGCGCGGAGACCGCCGCGAACGCCTCCTCCTCGGACTCGAACACCCGCGCGGGACCAGTCTGGCTGAGTCGCTCCGTGCCGGAGAGCTTGACCACGCACCCGTCCGGCGCCAGGTTGCCGCGGAGGATCGCGAAGCCACCCTCCGGCTTCAGCGGGTCCGCGTTGGGCCGTACCACCACCTGTCCCGGCGTCTCCTTCGCCTCGGCCGCCTCCTCCCCCACGGTTCGCCCCGTCACCGTCAGGGCATCCTCGCGAAGCAGCCCGGCCTCGGCGAGCCGCTTGGCGATCAGCCCGACACCCCCGGCCTCGTACAAGTCCGTGGCGACGAAGTTCCCGCCGGGCTTCAGGTCGCAGATCAGCGGCGTGCGACGGGAGATGCGCTCGAAGTCATCGAGCTCGAGCTCGATCCCCGCCTCCCGCCCGACCGCGAGGAGGTGCAGGACGCCGTTCGTGGACCCGCCGGAGGCGCAGATGCAGGCGATCGCGTTCTCGATCGAATCGCGAGTGATCAGGCTGCTGGGCCGTAGGTCGTTCGCGAGCGCCTCCAAGGCAAGTCGCCCCACCGCCCGGGCCACCTCGGACTTGCCGCCGTTTACCGCTGGGACCATCGCCGACCCCATCGGCGAGATGCCCATCGCCTCGAACGCGCATGCCATCGTGTTGGCCGTGAACTGGCCGCCGCATGCCCCGGGGCCGGGGCTCGCGCAGCCCTCCAGCTCCAGCAAGTCCTCGTCGGACATGTCACCCGAGGCGTGGGCGCCGATCGCCTCGAACACGTCCTGAATCGTGACGTCGCGGCCTCGCCAGGTCCCCGGCGCGATCGAGCCCCCGTAGAGCATCACCGCCGGGATGTCCAGCCGCGCCAGCGCCATCACCGACCCAGGGATCGTCTTGTCGCAGCCGGACAGCGCCACGACGGCGTCGAACTGGTACCCGCGAACCGTGAGCTCGATCGAGTCGGCGATCACTTCGCGGCTCACCAGGGAGGTCTTCATCCCCTCCGTTCCCATGGTGATCCCGTCCGAGATCGCGATCGAGTTGAACTCCATCGGCGTCCCGCCCGCCTCGCGAATGCCCTCCTTGACGGCCTCGGCCAGCCCGCGCAGATGGAAGTTGCAGGGCATCGCCTCGATCCAGGTGTTGGCGATCCCGACGGTCGGGCGGCGAAGGGCGGCGTCGTCGAAGCCGATCCCCTTCATGTAGGCACGGGCCGCGGCCCGATCGGGGCCATCGAAGACGACGCTCGAACGAGGCCTGGGTAGGGTCACGCCGCCGCCTGAACCCGCCGGGCGCGCCAGTCCCGCAGCCGGAGCAGATCGCGCCGCACCCGGTCGGGGTCGAGCTGGCGCCCGGGAACGTGCATGTTGGCCACCGAGATCAGCTCGCGTTCGCCGGCGCGCATCGTCATCCACTTCGCGAGCACGTCGTCCGCGTCCGGGAGGCGCTGCGCGGCGGCCGGCTCGGAGCGATCAGGGAACCCCACGCAGTACTCGTTCAGGAGCTCGCCGCTCTGGGTGTCGTAGGCGACGATCGGGCGGTGGGGATAGAGCAGGTACTCGTAGCCGGCGCCCGACCCACCGACGGCGATGAAGCCGAGCTCCGAGTACATCGCGTACTCCTCGGCGGAGACCACCGAGCGCATCAGCTCCAGGGCGCGGGCCTCGGCGCGGCGCTCTCGACCGGGATCGAATGAGGGGGGCGAGGGCTCAGCCCGCGCCGCACGGCGTCGCCGGATGAACCCCGTGGCGGTCGGGCCGAACCCGACCACCGCGAGGACGGCGACCACGATGGCGGCCGTGACGAGAGCGAAGGTCAACCGCCGGCGGCGGGCGGGAAGAACACGACCCGCTCGGCCTCTCTCGGGACCTCCGAGAAGTCGCGCACCATGGTCGCCTCTTGGCGCGAGCCCTCGGAGGTCGGTACCGCCGCCCACATCCCCAGGTCCAGCTGGCGACGGAACTCCTCCACCAGACGCTCCTCGTCCTCGGCGACCTCCGGGTCGCCCTCGGCCAGCAGCACGTCACCATGACCGGGTTTCATGCGGACGAGCTTCATGCCCCACAAATTATGTCAGCGGCAGCTCGTCCGGCTGGCGACGGATCCCCAGCACGTCCACGGGCCCGGGCCCGGCGCCCAGCTCGCGCAGGCCGTTGCCCACCGCCTCGGAGGCCACCTCGCGCGCCCACCGAGCGGCTTCGGCGAGCTCGGTGCCCCGGGCGAGGAAGGCGGTGAGCGCCGCCGAGTGCGTGCATCCCGAGCCGTGCGAAGCGCCCTGTCCGTACCGAGGGCCCTCGATCCGCAGCGTCCCCGTGCCGTCGAACAGCACGTCCGCGCCATCCGCGGAGTGGCCGCCCGTGACGATCACCGCGCCCGGCCCGAGCGCGCGGATCGCTTGCGCCAGGTCCTCCGCGTCGACGTCATCTGCAAGCCCAGCGAGCTCGCGAGCCTCCGGGAGGTTGGGAGTGACCACGGTGGCGCGTGGAAGGACTCGCTCGATCAGCGCGGCCTTCGCACTGGGATCGAGCAGCGTGGCACCGCTCGCGGAGACCATCACCGGGTCGACGACAAGGGGCGCTTCATTCACCAGCTCGAGCGCGCGGACGACGGCGTCGATCGTTGCCTCATCGCCGAGCATGCCGACCTTGACGGCGTCCACGCCGATATCGCTTGCGACGGCCCGGACCTGCGCGATGATCATCTCGCCGGGGACCGGGGTGATCTGCTCGACCCCGACCGTGTTCTGCGCCGTGAGCGCGGTGATCGCGGTCATCCCATGCACGCCGCAATTGGCGAAGGCCTTGAGATCGGCCTGGATCCCGGCGCCGCCTCCCGAGTCCGAGCCAGCGATCGACAGGCAGGTCGGAATCCGCTTGGAGGCGCTCACCCGCTGAGCGTAGTTGACCGCCCAGCCTGGCCCTCGTCCTCCGCCTCCGTTGGAAGCAGCGTGGTTCTCTCGTAGCGCCCGGCGGCGTCGAGGCGAACGTAGCCCAGAAGCTCCAGGCGCGACAGGGTCACCGCGGCCTCCCGACCAGCCATCCCCAGCCCCCGGGCGACGGCGTCGCAGGTGTTCGCCCCGAGCTCCACGAGCTCGGCGGCCCGGGCCAGCTCGCCCTCGAGCGGGGGGCCCTCGCGCCGTGCCCCACTCGCGCCGACGCCGAACAAATGGTCGAGGACGTCCTGAGCGCCGCGAATCGGCACCGCCCCGTCCACGATCAGGCTGATGGCCCCCTCGGACGCGCGCGAGGTGACGGGGCCGGGAACGGCGCCCAGCTCGCGGGACAGCTTCAGCGCCCAGTCGGCCGTGATCAGCGACCCGGACGGCTGTGCCGCCTCGACGACGACGGTCATCGCGCCGAGGGCCGCCATGATCCGGTTTCGAACCGGGAACGACCAGGACTCGGGCCGGCGGCCCGGAGGCGCCTCGGAGACCACTGCGCCGGACATCAGGATGTCGCGATAGAGGCGGCGCTCTTGGCGTGGATAGACGACGTCGGGCCCGCCGGCCAGCACCGCGATCGTCATCCCGCCGCCGGCCAGCGCCCCCCGGTGAGCGGCGGCGTCGATGCCTCGCGCCATCCCGCTCACGACCACCACACCGGTGGCGGCCAGAAGCCGTGCCAGATCCTCGGCGACCCCCAGCCCGTAGGAGCTGGCGCGGCGGGAGCCGACGATGGTCACGGTGTGCTCGTGCCCGAGCTGACGCACCAGCTGCTCGCTGCCGCAGCCGAACAGGCACTCAGGCGCTTCGGCCTGCAGGTCGAGCAGCCGGGATGGATACCCCGGCTCACCCTTCGGAAGGCTCCAGATGCCTGGGACCTGCGCGCTCATTCGGAACCTCGACGCCGCAGCGTGAGCGCCCTGGCCACGTGGTCCGCGGACACTCGCTCCGCGCCGTCGAGGTCGGCGATCGTCCTGGAGAGCCGGAGAACGCGGTCGTGGCCTCGGCCGCTGAGCCCGAGCTTCGCGTGGCCCTCCGCGAGCAGGAGCTTCGCGGGTTCACCGAGGCGAGATCCCTCGCGCAGCTCCCCCAGGGTCATCTCGGCGTTGGAGCGGCCGGCTCCGAGCCTGCGCTCCTGACGCTCTCGCGCGGCGACGACGCGACCGCGAGCCTCAGCCGAGCCCGTCGATGGGGACGCCGTCATGTCCTCGGCGCTGGGGCGCTCGACCGAGATCGCGATGTCGATCCGGTCGGCGAGCGCGCCGCTCAGCTTGGCGCGATAGCGGCGCGCGGACGTCGGCTGGCACTCGCACTCACCGGATTCCTCGCCGCGGCCGCAGGGACACGGGTTGGAGGCGGCGACCAGCATGAACCGGCACGGGAGCTCGACCGCGTGGCGGGCGCGGACGATCGTCACTCGCCCCTCTTCGAGGGGCTGGCGAAGCGCCTCGAGGGCCTCGCGAGAGAACTCGCCCAGCTCGTCGAGGAAGAGCACTCCCCGGTGGGCCATGGTCACTTCGCCGGGGCGAGGAGGCGACCCTCCGCCGACGAGCCCCGCCGTCGAGATCGTGTGATGGGGTGCTCGGAACGGGCGCAATGCGGGTGAGTCGAGCCGTGGCGAACGACCGCTCGCGCTCGCGATCCGCATCACCTCGAGCGCCTCCTCGCGGCTGAGGGCGGGGAGGATCGAGGGCAGCCTGCGGGCGGCGAGCGACTTTCCCGCGCCCGGTGGGCCGATGATCAGGACGCTGTGACCGCCGGCCGCGGCGACCTCCAGCGCGTAGCGCAGGTAGGGCTGCCCTCTCAGGTCGCAGAGATCGGGGGCGGCCGGATCGTGGCCGTTCAAGCTCCACTTCGGCTCGATCGGCGGAGACGGCTCGAGATCGGTGCCGAGCGAGGCAAGCTGCTCGAGGCGCTCGAGCGGGATAACCCTCGCCCCGCCGGCCAGCATCGCCTCGGGGGCGTTTGCGGTTGGTACCGCGATGCCCTCCCACCCACGCCGACTCGCCGCCTCGGCCATCGCGAGGGTTCCCGGGATCGGCCTGATGGCGCCGTCAAGCGCCAGCTCTCCGGCAAGGGCGACGCGCTCGAGATGCTCCGGGGAGAGCTGACCGGAGGCCGCCAGAAGGGCGGCCGCGATCGCCAGGTCGAAACCGGGGCCGGCCTTGCGAAGGTCCGCGGGAGCCAGGTTGGCGGTTATCCGCTGTTGCGGGAACTTGAACCCGGAGCTGACCAGCGCCGCCCGGACCCGTTCGCGGGACTCGCGCACGGCCGCGTCCGGGAGGCCCACCAGCGAGAAGGCCGGCAGGCCGGAGCCCACGTGGACCTCGACCTGTACGTCGCGCGCCTCCACGCCGAGGATGGCGAAGGTGCGAGCTGCGGCGAGCACCCGCCGAAGCTAGGCGAAGCAAACGCGCACAGGACGCGCGAGATGTGCCGGCTTGGCCCCGAACTCGAGTCGCTAATGGTCGTCCTGCTGTCCGACGGCGTAGGCGAGCATCGCCAGCACCGCCGACATGAGCACCAGCCCGACCCAGTCAACCGCGGTCCAGCTCTCCGGCATCGCATCGGTTCCGAGCACGTTCGCCAAGCCGAAGACGGCGAGTGGACCGACGAGCGCGCCGCACAGGCCCACCCCGAGTGTTTTCACCGCGCTGATCCCCCTTACCGCCCCGCGGTCGGGGCGAACGTGGTGCACAGCCTAGGGCCTCGCCGGCCGCGCTGCGCCGGTGAGCCCCGCGAGAACTAGCCCGAACCCCAGGCGACAGAGATGTCCCGCTCGTATGACGATCGACGCGCCCCGGGCGCGCTTCCCCGGCGTAGCGTCGAGGCCATGACGAATGCCCGCCAGCGCCTCGGACGCGCCGGCGAGGAGCTCGTCGCGCTCGAAGCTCGAGCGCCAGGGCATGCGGATCATCGCCCGCAACGAGCGGACCTCCACGGTGCGCGGCGAACTCGACCTGATCGCGCTCGACGGGCCGACCCTGGTGTTCGTCGAGGTGAAGGCGCGAACGCTGGGCTCATTCAGCGGGCCGGAACGCCCAGCGCTCGCCGTCGGCCATCGCAAGCGGCACAAGCTCCGCTCGCTGGCCCTCGCATGGCTTCGCGACCGCGACGGCTCTGTGCCCCGGCACTCCACCCTTCGCTTCGACGTGGTCGGCGTCCGCCTGGATGCCGCCGGCCGGATGGCCGAGTGGGAGCACCTCCGCGGCGCCTTCTAGCCGCGTCGGCTGTCCGCCCTCACCCCAGCTCGAGCTGGCTGTAGGCGATCGACTGAAAGGAGACGCGGTGAAGGCACGAGGGGCCGTGCTCGATGATCGCCGCCCGGTGCTCCGGGGTCGAGTACCCCACGTTGCCGGCGAAGCCGAACTCCGGATACGCGGGATCGATACTGCACATGTAGCGATCCCTGGTCACCTTGGCGATCACCGAGGCGGCGGCGATCGCGGCACTCTTGGCGTCCCCGTCGACCACCGCCCGGTGATCCACCGAGCAGCTCGGCACCGAGAACCCGTCCACCAGGCAGATGGCGCCGGGCACGGCCACGCGCTCCAAGCTGCGACCAAGCGCCGCCAGATTCGTGACGTGAAGGCCGCGGGCATCGATCCCCCGTACACAACGGATCGTCACGGCCACGCGGCTCGCGGCGCGAAGGACGAACGGGTAGAGCCACTCGCGCTCCTCCGGGGAACGCACCTTGGAATCGTCCAGGTCCGAGAGCGATCGCCGATCGCGCAGGCCGAGGCTCCCGTAGTCGATCAGGACGGCGGCGGCGACCAACGGCCCCGCGAGCGATCCGCGCCCCGCCTCGTCCGCCCCGGCTACGAAACGAGCCCCGAGCGAGCGGTCGAAGCGAAACAGGCGGGCCGCGCGGCGGCGACGACGGGCGCGTGCCCGGCGCTGCTGCCCGGTGAGGCCTGACGTCGATGCCTCGGAAACGGCTGTCCTCGCCCTCGCCACGTTCGCCGCAATCATGACCGAGCCGCCGGGTGGACTCGCGCTCCCGGCGCGACGGTCGTCCGAACTTGGGCGCTACTTGCGAGCGCGGCTAAAGGATGCCGATCCGATCGGGCGGCCAGTAGGTGAAGAAGGCCTGCCCGATGATCCAGCTCCGCGGCACGGGTCCCCAGAATCGGCTGTCGTCGCTCGCGCCCCGGTTGTCGCCCATCATGAAGTACATGTCCTCGGGGATCGTGATCTGCGTGAGGGAGGTTGCACTCGTTCCCGCCTCGGCACGGTCGGATGAAGTCCTCGTTCGCCTCCTCACCGTTGACCACCGGATGCCCGTTGCGAATCGACAGCCTGTCGCCGGGCCCCGCCACGATCCGCTTGATGAAGTTGGTCTCCGATGCTCTGGGCGTGGGCTTCGGGACACGGCTCTCCCGACGCCTGGCGCGCCCCGCACCGCTCGCTCGTCGGCGCCCACCGGCGGATGGAAGACGACGACGTCGCCGATGTCCGGGTCCTTGAGGTGGTAGATGACGCGATTGACCAGCACCCGCTGTCCGGGGTCCAGGGTGGGCTCCATCGATCCCGACGGGATCTGGTACGGCTTGACCACGAACGCCTGGATCAGCAGTGCCAGGCCGATCGCCATGGCGACGATCACCACCAGCTCGAGGAACGCCCCGCGGGCGGTTGTCGGCTTCGGGATCAGCGCGATTCCCCGGAACCCTCGGCTTCCGCCTCGGATTCCGAGCCCTCGGAGCTCTCGCCGGCCGGCTCGGGTTCCTCAGAGGACTGCGCCTCGGGCGCCGCGTCCTCCGCAGCGGCGTCCTCGGCTTCCCCAGCCATCTCCTCCCCTGGCGCCTCTTCCTGTGAATCGCCCTCGGAGCCTTCGGCCTCGGCGCCCTCGGCTTCCTCCTCGTCCTCCTCCACCGGGGCCACCGATTCGGCCTCGCTCTGAACCACGCCCTCCGAATCGACCGCGTCGGCTGACTCCTCGGCGATCACCAGCTCGTCCTCGATCCCCCACCGGCGCTCGGCGACCCTCGCCCGCTTCCCCACCCGATCGCGCAGGTAGTAGAGCTTGGCTCGCCGGACATCGCCCTTCGCGACCACCTCGAGGCGCTCGATCTTCGGCGAGTGAACGGGAAAGGTCCGCTCCACGCCGACCCCGAACGACTGCTTTCGGACGGTGAACGTCTCTCGAGCTGCGGCGCCGCGGCGGGCGATCACCACGCCCTCGAAGACCTGGGTGCGCCGACGGGTGCCCTCGACAACCTGGAAGTGCACCCGCACCCGGTCGCCGGGCGCAAACCGTGGCACCCGCTTCAGCTGGCGCCGCTCGATGCTCTCGATGATCGTGCTCATGGGCTCTCGGTGAGGGGGGACGCCTCGGCATCCGCCGCTCGGGATCTGGGCCGAAGAGGGTCGGGCCCGAAAAATACGCGAGCCCGCGGGCTGCGCAGCCGGCGCATATTAGCGGACGGCCTCAGCTCTCTCGACCGGCGCGGGCGCGCTTGCGACTCTGCTCGAGGCGCCACTCCCGCACCGCGGCGTGGTCCCCGGAGACCAGGATCTCCGGGACGTCCCACCCCCGGTAGGAGGCGGGCCGGGTGTAGTGCGGATACTCCGGGGCACCGCCGAGCGCCTCCGAGAACGACTCCTCGACCGCGCTCTCGGCATGCCCGAGGACGCCCGGAAGCTTTCGCAGGACCGCGTCGGCGACGACCATCGCCGCCAGCTCGCCACCCGAGAGCACGTACGGGCCCACGGAGACCGCGTCGGTCGTCAGGTGCTCGGCAACCCGCTCGTCCACCCCCTCGTACCGACCGCAGAGCAGGGCTACGTGCGGCTCCGAGGCGAGCTCGCTGGCCATCGCCTCGTCGAACTGCCGCCCGGATGGCGCCAGGAGGACGATCCGGCTCGGCTCTCGTCCATCCTGGTACGCGGCGTTCAGCGCTGCGTCGACCACGTCGACCCGCAGCAACATCCCGGCACCCCCGCCATAGGGGGCGTCGTCGACCTGGCCGCCCCCCAAAGGTGTGGAGTCCCTGTAGTTGAAGAAGCGGAGCTCGCTCCCGCGTTGCATCGCGTTGCCGACATGACGGACCGAACGGAACCAGTCGAACCACTCAGGGAACAGGGTGAAGACGTCAATCCTCAATGAACTCCACCAGCACGCGCCCCTCGCTGCCGGTGGATGCGGCCTTGGCGATCGTGCGAATCGCGTTCGCGACCCGCCCGCCCTTGCCGATCAGCCGCCCAAGGTCGTCTCCTCCCACCGTCACCTCGAGCACAAGGTCGCCGTTCTCCTCGACCTCGATGACCTCCACGGATTCCGGGTCCTCGACCAGAGCCCGGGCGAGGAACTCGACCAGGTCTCGCATCAGCGCCCGGCGGCTTCGATGCCCTTCGTTCGCAGCAGCCCGGCCACGGTGCGCGTCGGAAGGGCACCGTGCGTGAGCCAGTGGCGGGCACGGTCAGCGTCGACCACGATCGTCGAGGGGTCGGTTTGCGGGTTGTAGTGGCCGATCGTCTCGATCGTCCGGCCGTCGCGCGGGGAGCGACGATCGGCGACCACGATCCGCCAGATCGGGTTCTTCCTCGAACCCACCCTCGTAAGCCTGATTCGTACCGCCATCTGCGGTCGCTGAGCTTACATGCCTCTCATCAGCTGCTGGGGGTCGGGCATCTTCCCCTTCGCGAGTTGGGCCATCATCGTGCGCATCTGGCCGAACTGCTTGACGAGCTGGTTGACGGCCTGAACCGTCGTTCCGGACCCCCGCGCGATCCGCTTTCGCCGCGAGCCGTCGATCATCGCGGGCCGAGCGCGCTCGGCCGGGGTCATCGAGAGGATGATCGCCTCCAGGCGGTCGAGCTCGCGATCGTCGAGGTCGACCTGCCGAAGTTTGCGGACCGTCTTGCCCATCCCGGGCATCAGGCCGAGCACGTTGCCCAACGGGCCCATGCGGCGCACCTGCCGCATCTGCTGAAGGAAGTCCTCGAGCGTGAACTCCTGGCGGCGGATCTTGCGCTCCAGCTCCTGCGCCTGTTTTTCGTCGGAGACCTCTTCGGCCTTCTCGATCAGCGACAGCACGTCGCCCATGCCGAGGATTCGGCCCGCCATCCGCTCCGGATGGAAGCGCTCGAGTTGCTCGAGCTTCTCGCCCGTCGACGCGTAGAGGATCGGCTTTCCGGTGACCGCCTTGACCGACAGCGCCGCCCCGCCGCGGGCATCCCCGTCGAGCTTCGTCAACAACACCCCGTCGAAGTCGACCCGCTCGGCAAACGACTCGGCCACGTTGACGGCGTCCTGGCCGGTCATCGCATCCAGCACCAGGAGGATGTCGTGGGGCTTCGTCCGCTTCCGGATCGCGGCCAGCTCGTCCATCAGCTCCTCGTCGATGTGGAGCCGACCGGCCGTGTCGATGATCAGCACATCCTCACCGGCGTCCCGGGCCTGGCCGAGTGCCCATTCGGCGATCTCGGTGGGGTCGCGCTCGGTCCCCTGCTGATACACCCTCGCCCCGGCCTGACCGCCGACGGTGACCAACTGGTCGACCGCGGCCGGCCGCTGCGTGTCGCAGGCGACCAGCGCAGTTTTCTTTCCCTGGCCGGCGAGCAGCTTGGCCAGCTTCGCGCAGGCGGTCGTCTTGCCCGAGCCCTGAAGGCCCGCCATCAGGATCACCGTCGGGCCGGATCCGGCGAACGCGATGTCTCGGCTGGCGCCGCCCATCAGTTCGGTGAGCTCCTCGTTGACGATCTTGGTCACCTGCTGACCGGGATTGAGGCTGTCCAGCACGCCGGCGCCCAGGCACCGCTCCCGGACCTGCGAGGTGAACTGCTTGACGACCTTGAAGTTGACGTCCGCCTCGAGCAGGGCGAGCCTGATCTCGCGCATCGCGCGATCGACGTCCGCCTCGGTCAGCTTGCCGCGCGAGCGAACGCCCGAGAGGGATTCCTGGAGACGATCGGAGAGTTGGTCAAACACCGGTCAGACCAGCTTACGCGGACCCGGCGGTCGCGCTATTCGGCGAGCAGCGCCGTGGCGAACTCCCGTGCGTCGAAGGGGCGCAGGTCGTCGAGCCCCTCCCCCACCCCGACGAGCTTCACCGGGAGATCGAGCTCGGAGTTGATCGCGAGCGCGATGCCGCCCTTCGCGGTGCCGTCGAGCTTGGTCAGCACGACCCCGGTCAGGTCGACCGCCTCCGCGAAGGCGCGGGCCTGGCGCAGACCGTTCTGCCCCGTCGTCGCGTCGATCACGATCAGCGATTCGTGGGGGGCGCCTTCCAGTCGCTTGGCAGCCACACGGCGCACCTTGGCGAGCTCCGCCATCAGGTTCCCATGGGTGTGGAGGCGGCCCGCGGTGTCGGCGACGACGACGTCCACGCCGCGCGACTCGGCCGCCGCGATGGCATCGAAGACGATGGCGCCCGGGTCGCCGCCCGGACTTCCGCGGACGATCTCCGATCCGGCGCGATCCGACCACTGCTCGAGCTGCTCGATTGCCGCGGCGCGATAGGTGTCGGCGGCGGCGACGATCACCGACAGGCCGAGCTCGTGGCGAAGGTGCCAGGCGAGCTTGCCGATCGTGGTCGTCTTCCCGGTGCCGTTCACCCCCACGACCATGACCACCGCGGGACGAGCGCTGAGGTCGACTTTCGCAACCGCTCCGCCCGCGACCTCGGCGAGCAGCTCGATCAGGCGCTCCCGGACCGGGTCGCCGGCCGAGACCGTCCCCCCCTCGACCTCGGCCTCCAGCCGTCCCACCACCTCGGCCGTGGTCCGCGCGCCCACGTCGGCGAGGATCAGCGCCTCCTCCATCCGCTCCCATGCCTCGTCATCGAGCTGATCGAAGATGCTCGCGCCAAGCTCAGCCTGCAACGCCCGGCGGCTCTTCGAGAGGCCGTCGCGGAGCCGCCTGAAGACCCCGCGTCCGTCACCCTCCCCCGGGGCGCCGTCTCCCGTGTCCCCGTCGCCGGTGGGTTCGCCGAGGTCGAATGCGTCGCGCCAGCTCCGCGCCATGGCGCCGGAGGTTACGAGCTACTAGGCGGCCTGAGCCTCGTCGTCCTCGTGCGAGAGGCGGCGGGAGATGACCTTGGTGATCCCGCCCTTGCCCATGCTGACGCCGTAGAGCACGTCGGCCGCGTCCATGGTGCGCTTCTGGTGGGTGACGACCACGAACTGCGCGCGACCGGAGAACTCCCGCACGAGCTGAAGGAACCGATCGATGTTGGCGTCGTCGAGCGCCGCCTCGACCTCGTCCAGGATGTAGAAGGGCGACGGCCGCGCGAGGAACACGGCGAACACGAAGGCGAGCGCGACCAGCGCCTTCTCGCCGCCGGAGAGCAACGAGAGCCTGCGGGTGGCCTTCCCCGCCGGGGTGACCTCGATCTCAACGCCTGAATCACTGCCCGCCGGCTGCTCGTCTCCCGCATAACTGCCCGCCGGATGCTCCGCTCCCGCCCGAACACCTTGCCCTCGCTCATCGCTCGGGCTTTCTTCATCTGCTCCCGCGTCCGCTCCGGCGGGGTCCCCTTCAGGGCGCCCACCTTGGGCGGGATAACCTTCGGCCTCGCCGCCAAGCACCAGGCGTGGGCCTGCGTCCTTGACCAGGCGGAGGCGGCCGCGGCCCCCGGGGAACAGGTGCTGGATCAGCTCCTCGAAGTTCTTCTGGGTTGCCTCCAGGGTCTCCTCGAAGGCGGTGCGGATCAAGCGATCGGTGTCGCCGATCAGGCCGGCGAGCTCGGCCAGGGCCGCCTCCAGATCGCGGCGTTGCTCCTCGAGCTGGTTGACGTGGTCGAGGGCGCTCTCGTACTCCTGCTCGGCGAGCGGGTTCACGGGGCCGAGCGCCTCACGGCGGCGCGCCAGGCGCTCGAGCTTCGACTGGAGCTCCTCGCGCTCGGCGGCGCTGACCGGCTCGGCCGCCTGGTCGACATCGTGGCCCAGGCGGCCGGCGATCTGCTCGAGCTCTCCCTGCGCCTCGTCGCGCCGGTCCCGCAGGTGGGCTGCTCTGACCTCTGCCTCGGTGACCGTGTCCCCATTCGACAGCAGCTTCGCCTGCAGCTCGCCCTCTGCCTGTGAGCAGGCTCGAAGCTGCGCAGGGACGTCTTCGGCGTCGCCCTCGGCCAGCATCTTGCGCTCGAGCTCGGCGGACCTCTCCCCGACGGCCTCGCGCGTGTCGACCACCGCAACGAGCAGGGCGTCCAGGCGACCGAGCAGCTCGGTCGTAGCGCCGATCCGGTCTTCAAGCGAGCCCTGGCGGCGCTTGCCGAGCAAGGCCTCCACTCGGCGGGCGCCGCTCGCCGCGCGCTCGGCGGATTCCCGCACCCGGGCCACCTCCGCCGCTCGGTCGCCGGTGGTCGTTCGTCGAGCGTGCTCGAGCGCGCTCGCCGCCTCCTGAAGCGCAGCCCCGATCCGCTCCAGCCCGGACGCCACGGGATCGCCCTCGGAGCCGTCGCTCTCGGGCGCCTCGTCGGCGAGCGCGCCCAGGGCGGCTCGCTCGCGCTCCACCTCAGCGGCCAGCTCGGCCCGGCGCGCGGACAGCGCCTCGGCTCGGACGCTGAGCCGCTCGTGGGCGGCGCGCAGCGCGGTGAGGCGGCCCCACACCGTCGTCCGTTCCCGATCCCGCTCGGCCAGGCGCTCCTCGATCGCGGCGCGTCGCCGGTTGACCTCGGCCAGCTCCGTCTCGACCGCCCGCCGGGCTTCACGAGCATCGCGAGCCGCCCGCTCGGCTCCGTCGAGCTCACCCGCGTGGACGCGAAGCTCGTCGGCCAACAACCGAGCTCGGAGCTCTCCCGCTTCACGCTCCAGGCGGGCGTGGATGTCGGCGGCCTGGGCTTGTCGCTTCAGCGGGCGCAGACGGCTGCGAGCCTCGCGCTCGACGTCGAGGGCGCGGTCCAGGTTCTGCTGGGTTCGCTCGAGCTTCAGCTGGGCCCGCCGTCGCCGCTTTCGGTGCTTGCCGAGGCCGGCCGCCTCCTCGATCAGGAGCCGACGGTCGCGCGGCTTGGAGTGGACGATCTCGTCCACCCGTCCCTGGCTGATCACCGAGTGCATCTCGCGACCCAGGTTGGCGTCCGACAGCGCCTCGATCACGTCTACCAGCCGACAGCGCGCCCCGTTCAGCCGATACTCGCCCTCGCCGTTTCGATCCAGCCGGCGCTTGATGGAGATTTCGGAGAAATCTCCATCGATGCCCGCCGGCTGCTCGTCTCCCGCAAGAACATCTTGCCCTCGCCTCCGGCTCGGGCCTTCTTCAGCTGCTCCCGACTCCGCGCCGGCGGGGTCGCTGCCGGGCTGCTCACGCTCCGTCGCGCCGGCGGGGTCGCTGCCGGGGTGCTCACGCTCCGTCGCGCCGGCCGGGTCAGTGATGGGCTCATCATTCGAGAGGACCACTTCGACTTCCGCGTAGCGGCGCGGGGATTCCCCCTCGCCCCCGGCGAAGATCATGTCCTGCATCGTCTGCCCCCGCACCGCGAGCGGGCTCTGCTCGCCGAGCGCCCAGAGCACCGCGTCCGTGATGTTCGACTTGCCGCACCCGTTCGGGCCCACGATCACGCTCACGCCAGGGGAGAACACGAGCCTGGTGCGCTCGGGGAAGGACTTGAAGCCCTTGATCGTGATCGAGCTCAGGTGCATCGGGTGGGTTTGCGGCCGGTAGGCTCGCTGTCGAGTCGGACGGCTTCCTTGGTTGTGTGGTTCGTCGGGGCGCCTCGGGGTCCTACCCCCGCCTGCGTTCGAGCGCCTCCTCTGCGGCCGCCTGCTCGGCCGCCTTCTTGCTCCTGCCCTCGCCTCTTCCGATCACCGTTGCGTCGACCCTCGCGGCGACCTCGAAGCGGCGGTCGTGGGGAGGGCCCTCCTCGCCGGTGACGTCGTAGACGACGCGGGAGCCGTCGCGCGCCAAGAGCTCCTGGAGCGCCGACTTGAAGTCCAACAGGGTCTCGGAGGCAAGCTCGATCTGCTGGGCGAAGGCGGCCACGGTGGCCTCGCTCGCGGTCTCGAAGCCGTAGTGCAGGTAGCACGCACCGATCACCGCCTCGCAAACGGAGGCCAATGCACGCTCGCTGTCGACGAGCGTCTCCGGCGCGATCCCCCCGTCCAGGCCCTGCGGCGCGGCGGAGCGCAACATCTCCGGCAACCCGAGGCGTTCCGCCACCTCGACGCAGGCCCGCCCGCTGACCGCCTGCCCGTGAACCTTGGTCAGACGGCCGATGTCGGCGCGCGGGAAGCGCCGGAAGAGGTGCTCGGCAACCGCAATACCCAGCACGCCGTCGCCGAGGAACGCGAGACGCCCGTATGAGTCGGCGCGGTGCTCGGTCCAGGAGGAGTGGGTGACCGCCCGCCGGCGCAGGTCCTCCGGCAGTCGCTCGATCAGGGCGGCGAGCCGAGCCGGCCCGACGGCCCCCCGCCTGCGCCGTGAGCCGAGCCTGCGTATCCCGCGTGCCATCAGCTCGTCAGGTTGGCGCCCCGAGCCGCTCGGCTACGAAGTCGACCGCCTGGCCGACGGTCTCGATCTTGGTCGCCTCCTCCTCCGAGACGCTGATCCCGTACGTGTCCTCGAGCTCCATCACGAGCTCGTAGAGGTCCAGCGAGTCCGCGTCGAGGTCGTCTCGGAGCCGGGTTGACTCGACGATCTCATTTGCCGGGACCTCGAGCTCACTCGAAAGGTGCTCGGTGACCTTCCTGAGGACACCCTCACGACTCAATCCCTCGGCGTTCATCGCCCCCTTCCTATCACGACTCGGCTCGGCCGACGGGAGATGGCCCCTCGCGCATCGCGCCTCTGGTCATGCCCGATCGTGTGAGCAGCTCGGCGGTCCGCTCGGCCGCTCGCTCCTCGACGGCGCGCGCCGCCAGGCGGACGGCGTTGGCGATGCCCTTGGCCCCCGAGCTGCCGTGACCGACGACCGCCACGCCTCGCAGGCCGAGCAGGATCGCCCCGCCGGTGGCGTCCGGGTCCATCCGGTCCCGCAGGCCTCCGAGGGCGGGGCGCAGCAGCACGCCTCCCGCGGCGGCGCGCGGCCCGGAGCGCGCTGCCGAGCGGACCGCGTCCGCAACCGCTCTCGCCGTTCCCTCGATCGTCTTCAGGGCTACGTTGCCGGTGAAGCCGTCGGTGACGATCACGTCCGCGGTGCGGCCGAGCAGGTCCCTGCCCTCCACGTTTCCCGTGAAGTCGATGCCCTCCGCCGCGATCAAGCGCTCGTGGGCCTCCACCACCGGCGCCGAGCCCTTCTTCGACTCCTCCCCGACCGAGAGCAACGCGACCCGCGGGCGCGAGACGCCGAGCACGGCCTTCGAGAAGGCCGTGCCCAGGAACGCGAACTGGACCAGGTCCACGGCACGGGCCTCCGTGTTCGCGCCCACGTCGAGGAGCAGGGTGGGCGGCCCCGGCTCGCCGGGAACGGCGAGCTGAAGGGCGAGCGCCGGCCGGCGCACTCCCTGCGTGCGGCGCAGCGCGAACAGGGCCGCCGTCATGGTGGCGCCCGTCGACCCGGCGCTCGCCAGTGCGTCCGAGCGGCCCTCGGCCACGTCACGTGCCGCCATCACCACCGACGCCCCTTCCCTGGAGCGAACCGCCGCCACGGGCTCGTCGGCGTTTGTGATCTCCTCCTCCGCCGGGATCAGTTCGGCGTCCGGGATCGCGGCGATGGGCGCCAGCGCGTCGGGATCGCCGAAGACCCGAAGCCGGATCCGGTCTGCGGCGGCGAGCCTGGCGCCGCCCAGGATCGCCTCAGGCCCTCGCTCGGCGCCCCGGCCGTCGAGGGCGACCGTCGTCACCTGGTGGCCACCGGCGCAGGCGCCACCTGCCTAGGGCTCCTCGTCGCCCGCCGTCTCGGTCGGGGCCGCCTCGGCGATCTCGTGCCGGATCACCTCACGGCCCGCGTAGGTGCCGCACACGGGGCACACGCGATGCGGCAGGCGGGAGCTGTGGCAGCGTGGACATTCGTTCAGCCGCGGGGCGCTTGCCCCGTGGGTGGCCCGCCGCTTGTCGCGACGGGTGCGCGAGGTTCTCTTCTTGGGAACGGCCACGCGAGCGCGCATGGTAGCGAGGCCGAAAAAGGCGGCGCATCATCCAGCCAACGCAGCGCCCACGGCATCAATGATGCGATCGATGTCCGCCGAGTCCAGCTCCTGATGGACGGGGAGTCCAATCAGGCGCGCTCGTAAGTTGGCGGCGCCTGGATACCTCCCGGCGGCCATCGCAGGGTGCGGAGTCGTCCACATCAGCGTCGCCATGACTCCGCGATGTGCCAGACGATCCACGGTGACCCGCTTGTCCTCGACCTCGATCGGGAAGGCGAGCGGGGAGGACTCAGGGGGCATCGTCGCGAAGGCCGGCGAGCGCAGCTCCCCGAAGCGTTCGGCGAGGCGGGCGAAGTTCGCCCGCCTGCGCGCCGGTGCGCGTGTGTCGACGACTCTGGACAGCAGCGCTCGGGTCGTGCGCGTTGCACGCTCGTCCAGGCCGCTCAGCGCGAAGTCGACCTCCGGCCGCTCGTTCTCGGCAGGCGGATATCGGCGCTTCCGGAAGAGCGCGGCGGCAAGCCTCGAGCGCTGCGCAGCCCAGTCCGCGAGGCGACCCGCGAGCCCCCGCGCTCCCATGCTGTCCCGGGTGGGCAGGGGGCCGGCGAAAGCCTTCGAAAAGACCGCCCCGCCATCCGTCACGCCGAACACCTTGTAGAGGCAGAACAGCGCGAGGTCGGCGTGGGCGCCGACCGGTCGGCCGTCCCGTCCGCTCAGCCAAGCCTGTGCGCCGTCCTCGATCAGGAAAAGCCCGCGCTCGTCGCACCATCTTCGCCAGCGTGCGGCGTCCTGCGCGAATCCCAGCGGGTGGATGAGGTACAGAGCCCGGACACGCGGACCGAGGAGGGACTGGAGCTCGGCCTCGTCCGGCTCGAACCCCTCGCGGGAGTCGTAGAAGCGACACCGCGCGCCCGTGCGCACCAGCGCCTCGACCTCCGAGCCGTGGTGGTAGGCGGGAACCAGTATCTCGTCACCCGGCCCGATTCCCAGCCCCTTGAGCCCCCACCACAGCCCTTGGCGAGCCTCCATGTACACCCGGCAACCTGGCTCCTCGAGCGGGAACGGAAGCTCGTGCGCGGGGCGACGCAGCAGCACCGCCGGACTCATGGGTGGATAGATGCTGACGTAGGTAGGACCCAAGCCCACGGGCTAGTTCCGAAGTCGGGGGACCAACGCCGTCACCCGACCGGCGAGGCGGGACCGGACGCGAGCGCTGGTCAGCACGACGCCCGGCGACGGGGCGTCGGCGGCACCGTACCAGTACTTGTGGGGCTCGGCTCCCCGCATGAAGTCGTAGTAGGAGAGGCCCTCCGTGATGCTGGAGCGGATGCCCTCGGCCGTGGCGACCTTGCCGATCGCCAGGCGTCCCAACTCGGGGGTGAATCCTCCGAGGTACTGGTAAAAGGCTCGCTCGTCGCGGAAGTTGACAAACGACCCGACCACCTCGCCTCCGTGGACGAATTCCCAGACCAGCGCGAGTCCGGCAGGGACGAGCTCCGTCGTCACCTCGACGAGGAAGTCGCGAAAGCGTGCCTCCGTGTGCTCACGGGTCAGGCGCTTGCCCATCGCCCTCCACTGACGCACGCGAAGCGCCTGCCAGCGTTCGATCGCGACGGGGAGCTCCGTGACTGCCGGCACCCGAAGCTCGAGCTCGCCCTCGTCGAGGTTGCGCAGCCGTCGGCGCAGATTGGTGCGTCGGCTCGTCGGCAGCGTGGTGAGATACGCATCGAAGCTCTCCGGGAGCGTGATGCCGGGACAGGGCACCGCCGAGCGATGGGCCGCCCGCAGACCAGCGCGCTCCAACGCGTCGGCCGTCGACGAACCGGGCGGCAGTTGGCTCAGAGCCACCGCGTCCCAGTCCCCCCGCGGCGATGCAACTCCCGCCCGATCACCTCCTCGACGGCCGTTCGGTGCTCAGGCCGCGCGAGCACGTTCCAATAGTCGCCCGGCTCACCGTTGACGCTCAGCAGGCGCAACCCGCCCACACGCCGACTGCGCAGGGGAGCCAGGCCTACGAGCGAGCCCGCGTCGTGAACGGCCAAGAACCATGGCCGTGATCCCCCAGCCCAATGTCGCCACCAGGCGCGCACCCACCCGGGCGAGGAGAACGGCGTGCTGCGATCATCCGCCGCGAAGAGCTCCGCCCATTCGGGAAAAGCCTCCCCGATCTGGTCTTGGTGGAGGGTCGCGTCCAAGCGGCCGGCGTCACTCTAAAGCATGGTGAACGCTGGGCACGATCCGCCCCACGACCGCGCGCGCCCTGAAGGGCGGACCCGTCCACCCGCCGAAGGACGGCGAGAGTTTCGCGGCGAGGAAGTAGAGTGGCGCTGGCCCCCACCTGCGGGTGGGTTGACGAGATGGTCGAGATTCGGCAGCCCATTTTCTTCGTTGGCATGGGGCGTAGCGGCACTACGGCGATGTTTCAGGCCTTCGCCGCCCATCCTGATCTGGCCTGGTTCTCGCAGCTACTGGAGCGCTTTCCACGCTTTCCGATCGTCGCAACGGTGTCCCGATTGGCGGACTGGAGCCTTTGGGTGCGGGAGGCCGTCGCGCGCTCGGGTGAACGCCGTGAGTGGTGGGAGAGGCTGCGAATCGGCCCAGCCGAGGCCAACACGGTGTGGCAGCGTTGCTGCGGCCGGGAATTCGTCTACGGCTATCTGTTGGGGGTCGAAGCAACCGCCGTGGAGCGTCGTCGCATACGGCACACGATCTCGAGTGTTCTCCGCTACCACGGGAAGCCGCGCTTTGCGGCCAAGATAACGGGGCCCGCTCGACTCGAGTATCTCGTGAGCATCTTCCCCGATGCTCGATTCATCCACGTCGTCCGGGACGGACGCGCCGTCGTACGGTCGTTGATGCGCGTGCCGTTCTGGCGAGATACCTGGCGGCTGAATCGTCCGGCGTGGCACGGCGGGTTGGGAGACCGCGAGCTGGACCAGTGGGAAGCGCACAATCGCTCCCCCCTTGCGCTGGCAGCAGTACAGTGGCGGGCCGTCGTGCGGTCTGCGCGTGACGAGGCCGCCCGATGTGCTCCCACCCGGTACGGCGAGGTGCGCTACGAGGACTTCATCGCGAATCCTCACACGACGCTGGATGAGCTGGGGACGTTTTGCGGTCTGCGCCCCTCGCGGGCTCCCCACCGGTTTCTCGACTCACGTCTCGATCTCCGGGACATGAACCTGGGGTGGGGCGAGGCCTTCGACCGGGGGGAGCTCCAGATGTTGAACGAGGTGATGGGAGACACCCTCGAAGAGCTGGGATATGACTCGTCGTCGTCGCGCCCGCTTCCGCGCGAGCGGCTCGTGACGACCCCGTTCGCCGACGGAACGACGTGAGCGCTGGGAAGCGGAGCTCCCGTCGATCGGGGGACTGGGAGCTCCCAAAGCCGAAACCCTCCATCTACTACCTGTCCAAGCAATGGGCGCACCGGCTTCAGGCCACTCTGGCGCGGCGAGCGTCGAGGGGCGGTGACCCATGGCAGAGCGGGCTTCGGATCGTCGCCTATCACCGGGTTTCGACCGACCATGACGAGCTCGCCGTGACACCGACCGCATTCCGCGCCCAGATGGAGGCGCTGCTGCGTGCGGGGGGCGAGCCCGTACCCCTGCACCAGGCTCTCGACCTGCTCGAGGAACGGCCCGCGGGTCGCTATGTGTGCGTGACCTTCGACGATGGCTACCACGACAACCTCGATCACGCCGTTCCCGTGCTGCGCGACCTCCGGATCCCCGCCACGTTCTTCATTCCGACCGGGATCATCGACGGCACTGCCGAGCCCTACTGGTACGAGCAGCCGCCTCCCATGCTCAGCTGGGACGAGGTCCGCCAAATGGCGCAGGACGATCTCTTTGCGATCGGTGCGCATACCCGCACTCACCCGGCACTGCCCAAGCTCGCCGACGACGCCGCATGGGAGGAGATTGCGGCGTCGAAGCGCGAAGTCGAGGAGCACACCGGCCAGCCCGCAATGGCCTTCGCCTATCCAGCGGGCGCCTTCGGCGAGCGCGAGGTGCGAATGGTCCGCGAAGCCGGGTATCGCATCGGGGTCACTACCGTGCCTGGCCTGGTCGGTCCCGGCGATCGCCCTCAGACTCTGCCGCGTTCATTCATCGACCGCCTTGACAATCTGAACATGTTCGAGGCCAAGCTCACGGGTCTACTGGACGCCCCGTGGGGGGTGCAGAGGGCTTTGGCGCTGCCGCGGCGGCTGAGGCGGCGGGTCCGTCCAGTTGCTGGCCACCGAGGCGCCGGGGCTCCAACGCGCGGAGACCCGCCTGTCGGCGGGTGAGCGGACCCGGTGCACCGGCCAAGGCCGTGCGTATGAGAGTGCTCCTCGTCACACCGATGCCTCCGGATCCCGGAGCAGCGAGCGCGATACCCGTACTGCTCCATGCGGAGCTCGCTGGACTCCGGCAGCGTCACGAGGTCACGGTCGTAACACTGGCCGGACCCGATCCCGCGGAGGTGGAGGCCGTTGACCGCCTTCGCCGCCAAGGCGTCGACATCCACGCCACCGTGCGCACCCTCATCCGGGGGACACTGGGATGGACACGCCGCTTCCGCATCGTCGGCACGTGGCTCCGCGGACGCGTCCCGCTGCGGACCGCGTGGTTCGCCGAGCCCGAAATTCAGGCGCTGATCAACACGCTGACCACGGCGCGGGAATTCGACGTGGTCGTGGTCGAGGACAACGCGATGGCCGCATACCGCATACCGCAGGGCCTTCCGGCCGTCCTGACCGAGCACGAGGTCCGGCGTCCGCGGAGGATCGAGGGCCCGCCGCGTGCGCCACGCGCTTGGCCGAGGTGGGCGCTCGCCGAGCTGGATTGGCGACGATGGCCGAACTACCAGCGGCGCGTCTGGAGCCGCTTCGACGTGATCCAGGTGTTCACGCATCGTGACGCCGCTGCGGTGGCGGCGCTCTCCCCCGAGCTAACGGACCGGATACGGGTCAACCCCTTCGCGATCGAGCTGCCGGCGCAGCATGAAGCAGAGGAGGAACCGGACACGATGCTCTTCGCCGGAAATTACACCCACCCCCCCAACGTGGACGCGGCGCTTTGGCTGGGAAACGAGATCCTCCCGCGAGTGGCGCGTCTTTACCCAGGCGTAAAACTGTCGATCGTCGGGCCGTACGCGCCCCCCGAGGTCCAGAAACTGGATGGGGCTCACGTGCGCTTCCTTGGTCGCGTCCCCGACCTCGGCACGATGCTGCGACGAACGGCGGTCGCAATGGCGCCCGTGCGGACTGGGGGCGGCATGCGAATGAAGGTGCTCCATGCGATGGCCCTCGGGAAGCCGGTCGTCACGACGACGCGGGGAGCCGAAGGTCTGGACGTCGGCGGCGGGCGCCCCCCGGTCGAGATCGGCGATGACGCCGACGCGCTCGCGCACGCCGCCGCCCGTCTCCTCCGGGACCCGGATGCCCGGCGAGACCTCGGACGGCGGGCGCGATCGTACGTCGAGGCCAATCACAGCCCACAGGCGCACGTCGATCGGCTGGAGCGGGCGCTGGCCGAGGTATTGGACTAAGGCCCGCTGCGGGAGCAACGCCCGAGCGGGCTCGGGCATGCTGCAGACAAGGCGGAGGCAACGTCCAGAGGGAACCGGTCCCGCGCCCCCCTTGCCGGATAGCGGCGCCCGAGGAGGTGCGGGTCGTCCCCGGGCGTCACGGGAGAGCCGTCCGCCACGAATCCGAAACGGAAGCCCGCCCCGCGGGCAGCCGCTGCCACGCGATCGTCCGCGCGACCGTGGGGGTAGGAGATCACCGAGAGCGGGCCGGCGATCCGCTCGAGCTCGGCGCGTCCAGCCCTCAAGGCGACGGGGAGCTCCTCGTCGCTGAGCCCGAGCAGATCGTCGTGGTTCCTGGTGTGGAACCCGATCTCGAATCCGGCGGCGGCGAGAGCGTCGACGCCATGGCGCGACAACGTGTCGTCCGGGGCGTCACCGCCGACCGCAGCGCGCAGAGACGCGGCGGCGACCTCGCGTTCCGCGGGGGACATTCCTTGTAGACGGCGAGCGACCTGGCGAAGCGACACGTCCCGATCCCGGATACCCCAGGCGTGGAGGAGGGTGGCATCGACGAGACCGCGATTCCATGCGCGCTCCAACAGCTGCCACCAGAAGCTGAATGGCCCGTTCAATCCCGCTCCCGAGAGGAAGAAGGTCGCCGAAAGCCGTGCCCGCCGAAGGGCCGGCGCGGCGTGCGACAGGTGGGAGGGCAGGTCATCGTCGAAGGTGATCGCGACCGGCAGGCGCCGGCCACGCGTCCGCGCTGCCGCAGCTTCGGCGAGGCATGACGCCGGCACCACCCTGTACCGACGGCGGAGGTGACGGATCTGCCGCTCGAAGTTCCGAAGCGAGACGGCGGCGCTGAGCTCCCGCACCGGGTCGCCCTCGCTTTCGGAGATCCCGTGGTAACAGAGCGCCAGCCCGACCCGTGAAGCGGACCATCGTGCGCGGAGGCGAAGCGCCCACGCGAGCGTCGAGCGGATCATGCCCAGGGCGATATCCCAGAGCCTGGACAGAGCGCCCGCATTCGACAGGCCCGTAGCCCCAATGCAGGTGCCGCGACGGCGATCGGCCACGGAGCGTCCAAACTCTCACTACCCTCAAAGTCGTGCAAAAGTGGGGAAATCCGCGGTGTACCGGCCGGGCCCTCCGGGAGATCGAGGCCCCTCATAACGTTGTTCTGGGCATGGGGCAGAGGGTATCTTCGGAACCGTTCGCGCAGCACCCTGCGGGCGCCGCGGACGAACTGAGCGATCAATCGCGGGGTCCGCGCTTTCGGCGGGCAGATGATCCGGTCGGGGAGCGGACGGACGCGGTGGACATCTCGGTCGTCATCTGTGCCTTCACCGGACGGAGATGGCGGGAGCTCGGGGCCGCCATCGACTCGGTGCACCAACAGACACGGCCGGCGCGTGAGATCATCGTCGTAATCGATCACCACGAGGAGCTGCTCGTGCGGGCACGCACAGCATGGCCGGATGTGTTGATCGCCCCCAACGAGCACGCGCGCGGGCTATCGGGCGCGAGGAACACCGGAGCGTCGATTGCTCGCGGAGACATCGTGGCCTTCCTCGACGACGATGCCCAGGCGCACGAACGATGGCTCGAGCACCTGAGCGACGCATACGATGATTCGCGGATTCTCGCGGCTGGCGGCGTCGTTGAGCCCATTTGGCCGGCGGGCCGGCCGCACTGGTTCCCGGCGGAGTTCGATTGGGTGGTCGGGTGCACTCATTCGGCAATGCCGCGTGAGACGACCGCCGTGCGAAATCTAGTGGGGGCGAACATGTCCTTCCGCAATCAGACCCTGGTCGATCTGGACGGGTTTCGCGACGGTATCGGGCGAATCGGGACGGCGCCCGGCGGCTGCGAGGAGACGGAGCTGTGCATCCGCGCGCGGCAGCGATGGCCGGACAGAGTGACGCTGTACGTGCCGGACGCTCGCGTCCGGCACACGGTGTCGCCGGAACGCACCAGCCTGCGCTACTTCTTGTCCCGTTGCCATGCGGAGGGACGGTCGAAGGCCGTCGTCGCGCGCTTGGTGGGGCGCGCGGATGGCCTTCAAGCCGAGCGGGCGTATGTGAGGCAAACGCTCGCTGCGGCGATCGCGCGTGGATTGTGGCGCGCCGTCCGGCGTCGAGCGAGCTTTGGGCGTCCGGCCGCGGTCCTCCTCGGGCTTGCGGCGACGACCGCAGGCTACGTCTCGGAAACGCTCCGCGGCGCCGGCCCCTTCGCTCGACGGCTGCGTTCGCCGACCAACGGAGGCCTTGCAGCTTTCGACGACCGTTGATTCCGCGATGCGCGTCCTAATGGTGACGCCGTGCTTCCTGCCGGAGATCGGCGGCGTGGAGCGCCACGTCCAGGAGGTCGCGAGCCGCCTCGCGGCATCGGGCTGCGAGGTCACCGTACTGACGACCGATCGCTCGCGGCGGCTTCCCGCCAGCGAGACGCGGGACGGCTTCGAGGTCCGCCGCGTGAGCGCGTGGCCGAGGCAGTCAGACCTCCACCTCGCTCCCGCGCTTGGGCGACGCATCGTCAAGGATCGCTGGGACGTCGTCCACGTCCAGTCGTACCACACCTTCGTCGCGCCTCACGCGATGTGGGCGGCAAATCGCCGGGGACTTCCCTTCGTCCTCACCTTCCACGGCGGCGGACATTCCTCGCGGACGAGGCAGCGCCTGCGCGGCACGCAGCGAGCCGCGTTGCGCCCGCTTTTGGCGCGCGCTCGACGGCTGGTGGCGGTCGCGGAATTTGAGGTCGATCTCTACGGCCGTGAGCTGCGACTGCCGCGCGATCGATTCGTCGTGATCCCGAACGGCACCGATCTTCCGAAGCCGATGACTTCGTTCCCTGCTGACGGCGGGGTCCTGATCGCCTCCGTGGGCAGGCTGGAACGTTATAAGGGCCATCACCGCGCGATCGCGGCGCTCCCCCATCTGCTCCAGCACGAACCCCGCGCCCGCCTGTGGATCGCGGGCTCGGGCCCGTACGAGGCTCGACTGCGACAGGTGGCCGAGCGCTGCGGCGTCGCGGACCGGGTCGACATCAAAGCCGTGCCCGCCGGGGACCGTGAGGGGATGGCCGCGGCGCTCGCACGCGCATCGCTCGTCGTGCTCCTGAGCGAGTTCGAGACCCACCCCATCGGAGCACTCGAGGCGCGGGCGCTCGATCTGCCACTGGTCGTGGCCGACACCTCCGGCCTGCGTGAACTCGCGGCTCGGGGCGAGGCCCGCGCGGTGCCTTTGGACGCGTCCCCGCGCGAGGTGGCCGCCGCCATGCTCCAGCAGCTGCGTGACCCAATCGCGGCCTCGGCGCCCCAGGTGTTCACTTGGGACGACTGCGCCTCGGAGCTGCGAACGCTGTACCGCACAGTGGTGGAGGAGGCAGAGTGCGCATCCTGATGCTCTCCCAGTTCTTCGCGCCCGTGATCGGTGGGGAAGAGCGCATGGTCGAGGCGATGAGCGTCGAGCTTTCCCGCCGAGGGCACCGGGTGGCGGTGGCGACCCTGCAGACCGGAGGTCTGCCAGCGCACGAGCTGCACCAGGAGGTCAGGGTGCATCGAATCGCCAGCGCCGCCCAACGGTTTCGAAGCCTGTACCGCGACGACGGACGGCCGCACGCGCCGCCCATACCGGACCCCCTGATCATGCGCAACCTCCTGGCCATCATCCGGCACGAACGGCCGGAAATCATTCACGGACACAACTGGCTGGCCCAATCGATGATGCCGCTCAAGCGCATCTCGGGCCGCCCGCTGGTGCTGTCCCTCCACGACTACAGCTTCGTGTGCGCCACGAAGCGCTTCGTCTATAAGAACCAGCCGTGCAGTGGACCCGGCCCAGCCAAATGCGTGGCGTGCGCCTCCGCGCACTACGGTCGGACGAAGGGCCCTGCGGTTGCGCTTGGCGCGCGAGCAATGCGCCCGCTGGCGCTGTCGACGGTGGACATGTTCCTGCCCGTGAGCACCGCCGTCGCGCGCCGTACGGGGCTCCTGGAGCTCGGTGCCCCATGGCGGGTGGTGCCGAATTTCCTGTCAGAGCCTCCTCCGCTTGGCAACGCGAACGACCGAGTGGACGACCTTCCCGAAGACGGCTTCACGTTGTTCGTGGGGGACTTGGCTCGCGACAAGGGCGTCGAGCTCCTACTGGACGCGTATGCTGAGCTGGCGGACGCGCCGCCGCTGGTGCTCATCGGCCGACGCCTATCCCCCAGGCTCTCCCCGCCGCCTCCGAACGTCGTCGTGCTCGGGCCTCGCCCTCACTCGGAGGTCATGGCGGCATGGCGGCGGTGTGGCCTCGGCGTCGTCCCGTCCATCACCGAAGAGGCGTTTGGCCTGGTCGCGCTCGAAGCCATGGCGGCGGGACGCCCGGTGATCGCTGCGGATCATGGGGGGCTCCAGGAGGTCGTCGCCAACGGCGAGACCGGCCTGCTGGTGGCGCCGGGCGACGCCGCCGCCCTACGAGACGCACTGCGCCGCCTGCACTCCGACCCGGACCTGCGCACGCGCATGGGCAGGGCGGCTCTCCAGCGCGTCAAGCGCTTCACCCCGGCGACGGTGGTGCCACAGCTCGAGGACGTCTACGGCCAGCTGACGGGGGCGTCATGAGCACCGTGGCGGACGTCACGGCCGAGCCGCGCATCAGTGCGCCGCCGAAACGCGTCCCGGGCGTGGACGCCGGCTCACGCCTCGGTCGAGTTCCCCCCATTGCGCTGACGAGCGCATCCGGCGTCGCTCTCGTGTCGGTTGCCGATGCCCTCTCCCGAAGCGGCGGCCCCTTCGCGCAACCGCTGTTCTGGCTCGGGCTTCTTGTCATCTTCCTGCCGATCATCGCGCGCCTGGCTTCGACCACGCCGCGGCGTGGTGAGCGTGTCGCGCTGCTTCTGATCCTCGGCGTTGCCTTCTATCTCGTGAAGGTGCTGCGCGATCCCTTCGCCTTCGCCTCCGCCGACGAGCTCGTCCATCAGCACAACGTTCTCGCGATCCTCCAATCGCAGGCGCTCTTCGACCACAATCCGATCCTCCCTGTAACGGCGTTTTACCCCGGTCTCGAGGGCGTCACCGCAGCGCTGGCGGCCAGCGGCGGAACGTCGACGTTCACGGCGGGTCTGGTCGTGATCGGCATCGCGCGCATGATTCTCATGCTCGCCCTTTTCCTCCTCTACGAATCCGTCACCGGGTCCAGCCGCGTCGCAGGGCTTGCCGCGGCCATCTACGCAGCGAACCCCCACTTCATGTTCTTCGACGCCTCGTTCTCCTACGAATCGTTTGCCCTACCACTCGCCCTGCTGGCCGTGTATGCCGTTGCCCGCGCACGGCCGCCCTATGCACCCGCGAGTCCCCAGTGGGCGATCGTGGCCATCGCGGCCATCTACACCGTCGTCGTCACGCACCACCTCACGTCGTATGGCTTGGTCGTTGTGCTGCTGGCTATCTGCCTGATGCCCCTGCCTTCGCACCTCCCGCTCTCGTGGCGACCGTGGGCCTTCGCGGCCACGGCACTCGCCGCCACCGCAGCGTGGCTCGTGTTCGTGGCCAGCCGCACCGTGGGCTACCTGTCGCCTGTGATCACGAACGCGATCGCGGAAACGTTTCGAACGGCCGCGGGCGAGTCGGCAACGAGGGAGCCCTTTCAATCGTCCACCGGGCAGATCGCGCCTGCCTGGGAGCACCTGGTTGGCATCGGGTCGACGCTCGTCATCGTGGGCGCGATACCGCTCGGCCTCAGATTGCTGTGGCGCCGCTACCGGGACGAGCCCATCGCGATGGTGTTGGGATGCGCGAGCATCGCATACGTAGGCACGTTGGCGCTGCGCCTGGTGCCCGCCGCATGGGAGACCGGCGTCCGGGCGTCGGAGTTTCTGTTCGTCGGGGTCGCGCTCGTCGTCGCTTTGGCCTCCCTCGAAGCGCTGGATCGCTTGTCCGCACCTCGCCTGGTGCGCATAGGCGCCTTGGCCGCCGCGGGAGTGGTCCTCGTCGGCAGCGTGGTCTCGACGACGCGCCACGCGAGCCGAATCGCGGAGCCCTACCTCGTCGCGGCGAGCGGTACGGACATCCACCCCCCCGGGGTGGCAGTCGCTCTCTGGGCGCGCCACGCGCTCGGGCCGGGACAACGTGTCGCCGCCGAGCAGGCGGATGCCCGTCTGCTCCTCGTCTACGGACGGCTGAACGTCTTCGCCGGCACGAACCCTCCCATCGAGTCCGTTCTGCAATCGCCCAAGCTGTACCGCTGGCAGCTCAACTTGCTCCGCCGCAAGGGCATCCGCTACGTGGTCGTGGACGCGCGCCAGGCAAGCGCAGACGTGAGCATCGGCTACTACTTTCCGCGGCATCCCGTCGGCACGCAGGACCGCGTTCAGGCTGCCGCGGTGACGAAGTTCGAGCGTGCCGGAGCACAGCGTATCTACGACGGCGGCAACATCGTCGTCGATGACCTTCGGGGGGTGAGCAATGCGGCGGCCGTCCCGTGAATTAGCCGTCCCGGTCCTGGCGGTCCTCTGCTGCGCGGCGGTCATCGCCCTACCCGCGGGCTCGCCAGCGCGACTGATCGCAGCCATCGCTCTCGTCCTGATTCTTCCCGGTGCGGCCGTTGGGTACGCGTTGCTGGGGGCCGCCCAGCGACGCCCGGAGCGCTTGGTGGTCGCGTTGGGAGCGAGTGCGGCAATCGTGACGCTCGCAGCGATCATCCTCGATTCGGCAGGCGTCCCCCTGAAGGCGGCCGTCTGGGCACCGGTGCTGGTGATCGTGACGCTGGTCGCATCCGCGGTGGGGTACATCAGGGACTTGCACCTCCCGCGCAGAGGGCTCCGACCGGCACGCCCCCGGCCGGCTGATGCGCTGCTCATCGCGGGCTCGCTCGCGCTAATCGCCGGTGCCTTGGTGCTCGGCACGACACCACTCAGCGCGCCCGGCGGTACCCCGGGGTACACCGCCCTCTGGATCCAGGCCGACGCGGGGCGCGGTGTGACGGCGATCGCGCGCAGCGGTCAACTTCACCCCGCTCGGTATCAGCTGTCCGTCAGGGTGGACGGGCGCACCGTCGTCGCATCACCCAGTTTCAGGCTGACCCCAGGCGATGCGTATCGTGCCCGGGTCCTCCCACCTCTGCGTTCGGGGGCCCGCGTCACGGCGCTGCTCTACCGACTCGACCACGGAGCGCGTCGCCTCTCGCGACGGGCCGACGTCACCGCCGGCCGGACGGTGCCCCGGCCTGCCGGGCCGAACCGATCATGAGTCGCTCACTCGCAGTCGACATCGTGGTCGACAATTACAACTACGGCCGCTTCCTCGAGGCGGCAATCGACAGCGCTCTGGCACAGCGTCACCCGCACACTCGCGTGATCGTCGTCGACGACGGCTCAACCGACCACTCGCCCGCGGTGGTAGCGCGGTATGGCGATCGCATCACGGCCGTCCTCAAACAGAATGGCGGTCAGGCGTCGGCCTTCAATGAGGGCTGGGCGCGGTGCCGTGGCGACGTCGTGATCTTCCTCGACGCCGATGATCTCCTCTTGCCGGACGCCGCGGGGAACGTGGCCACCGCGTTCGCCGCGGCACCGCGAGCCGCGAAGGTCCAGTACGGGATGGCGGTGATCGACGTAGATGGTCATCCCACCGGCGAAGTGAAGCCGCGCCCCTACGAGCGGCTGGCCGCCGGCGACCTGCGCCGCAGCGCGCTGACCTTCCCGTTCGATCTGGGGCGGATCGCCACCAGCGGCAATGCCTTCTCGACCGCGGCGCTGAGGCGGGTGATGCCGATTCCCGAGCGGGAGTTCGCCAGGAGCGCGGACTGGTATCTGCAGCACACGATCCCGTTGCTTGGCGAGGTGATCTCAGTGGAGGACGTTTGCGCTTGCTATCGCGTTCATGACGCCAACAGCTACGAGCTGGCGCACGCGGCTCTCGACCTGAACCACGTCCGCCAAAGCGTTCGCTATGCGGCCGCGACGCGCCGCCATCTGCGCCGCGTCGCCGGAGAGCTTGGAATGACGCTTCCACCTGGTCCGATCCTTTCCGTCTCAGACCTGGCAAATCGCCTCGTCTCCCGCAAGCTCGAGCCCGACGCGCACCCACTATCGGGCGACGGCGTCACGAGGCTCGCCGTCGGCGGCGTGATCGCGGCCATGCGGCGCTTCGACGTACGGTGGCCGATGAAGTTGATGTTCATCGGATGGTTCGCGGCAATGGCGTGCGCGCCGCGAAGGGCCGCCGTGGCGCTCGGCGGAGTTTTTCTCCTCCCGGAGCGCCGCCGTCGCCTCGATTCACTTCTGGACAGGCTGAAGAGATCCACGGAAAGCGTCAACAATGGCAGCGACTCGTGACGGGCGATTCCGAACGCCTGCCCGTCAGCGTCGTGATCCCGACGTTCCAGCGCCGGGGCGCGCTCCAGCGACTGCTCGGAGCACTAGGGCGCCAGACCCTGTCTGCCGAACGGTTCGAGGTCGTAGTGGGCATCGACGGCTCCAGCGACGGGACCCGGGAGGCGCTCGAGTCCTTCCGGGCGCCGTACAGACTCCGCTGGATCTGGCGACCCAATGGAGGTCGGGCGGTGGCTTGCAATTCAGCCATTCGTCTCGCGGAGGGCGATCTCGTCGTCATCCTCGACGACGACATGGAGCCGGCTCCGGGCCTCGTTGAGGCGCACCAGCACGAGCACCGATCCGATGCACGCCGGTGTGTCATGGGAGCAGTGCCGATCACCATCGAGGACGGTGACCCGCCGCACGTGCGCTACGTGGCGGCGAAGTTCAACCAGCATCTCGCGCGCCTCGCTCGTCCCGACCACAGCTTCCAGATCCGGGACTTCTACAGCGGCAACTCCTCGGTGCGGCGAGAGGAGCTGATGGCGGCCGGACTGTTTGACGAGCGGTTCCGCGAGTACGGCAATGAGGACCTGGAGCTGGCGCACCGCCTTGTCGCGGGGGGGATGGAGCTCGGCTTCTCCATCGACGCGGTGGCTCGCCAGCACTACGACAAGAGCCTCCGTCAGCTTGCGAGCGACGAATTCGCCAAGGGTCGCACCGCCGTACTGTTCGCCGCCACGCACCCTGACGCGTCGCTGGAGTTGAAGATCACCGCGTTGGGAGCCCAGCCGGCCCACCGACGCGCCGCACGAAGGGCCGTGCTGTGGGCGACGCGAGTGTTCCGCCGCATGCCCGACGTAGTGCTCGGCGCGGTCGGCGTCGGCCAGCGCCTGGCGCCGAACCGACTTCAGACCGTCTACCGATTTGCCCTCGAGTACTTCTACGTGCTCGGCGTGGAACGGGAGCTGCACGAGCGGCGCAAGCTGCCCCCCACGGCCGCTCGGGCCGGCTGATGCCACAGGACGTCGTGCTCTTCACCGACAGCGCGGGCTTCGGCGGCGCCGAGCGCGCGCTCTTGACGCTCATTGATGGCCTTCGTAGCCCCTGGCGGGCCACGCTCGCGCATCATCCCGCGCCCGCAGTGGAGCCGCTCGTGATGCGAGCCCGGGAGCTCGGCGCCGCCACCTGGAGCGTCCCGCCGATGCCCCACGGGCTACAGGGCATGCTCGGCATTCCGCGGTTCACCCGAGCACTGCGACAACGTCGCCCCGATGTCTTCCACGCCCACCTCACCTGGCCCCTGGGTGCAAAGAACGCGCTGCTCGCAGCCCTCGTCGCACGCGTCCCCGCGGTGCTGGTCACGGTGCAGCTCTACATGGACGTGCCCGTCACCCGACCCATGCTGCTGCAGCAGCGCCTCATTGCGGCGGGCGTCGACCGGATCCTTCCGGTGTCCCACCACAATGCTCGAAGCTTGGAGGCGCTGCTGCATTGGCCGCGGCGGAAAATGGACGTGGTCCACAACGCGATCGACCCTCGGCCTTTCGGGCGACGTCCCGATCCCGATCTGCGGCGAGCGCTCGCCGGCGACCGGCCGCTGGTACTCGTCGTGGCTCGCCTGGACCCCCAGAAGGGTCACAGGCACCTGCTCGTAGCCGCCACCGAGGTACCGGACGCCATGTTCGTGCTCGCGGGCGAGGGCCCTGAGCGTCACGCGCTCGAGGAGCTCGCCGACAGACTGGGCGTGGGCGACCGAGTCCGGTTTCTTGGTGAGCGCTCAGACGTGGCCGATCTGCTTGCGGCGTGCGACGTATTCGTACTGCCGTCGCTTTACGAGGGGCTCCCCATCTCGTTGCTCGAGGCGATGGCGGCCGAGCGCCCCACCATCGCCACGGCGATCGGCGGCGTGGACGAGGTGGTGAGGAATGGCGAGTCGGGACTCCTTGTCCCGCCTGCCCAGCCCGGCGCCATGGCGGCCGCACTGCGCCGCCTTCTCGCGGACGCCGAGCTGCGAACGCGACTTGCGGCTGCGGGCCGCACGCTCGTGACGACCGAGTTCTCGGCGAGCGCGATGGTGCGCCGGGTGACGGAGCTGTATGAGCTGCTGAGCGTTCCGGCCCCACGGGCGGACCCGTTCCCCCCGAGATGAACCCCAACACCCTCCTGCGCCGAGCCGACTGGCGATTCCTCGCCGGTTTGCCCGAGCCGCATCGCGCCTACTGTCCGCGTGCGGGCCAGCTGCGGGAGGCGGTCCGAACCGTGGCGGCCCGGCTGGTCGACGAGCCGGGCCGAGGTGAATGCGACCTCGTCGTGCTCCGAGCCCCAGGCAGGCGCCGGCTGGAGCGCGGATGCGCGGCCCTCGCGCCGGGCGGAGCCCTCTATATCGAACACTGGCGCCCCGTCCCCCGCGGCGCCGCAACCGTGCGCAAACGACTGGAGGTCGCAGGCCTCGAGCAGGTCGCCTGCTACTGGCCATGGCCGCGGCCCGGCCGCGAGACGCCCGTCATGTGGCTGCCCATCGATACGCCAGAGGCGATCCTCTGGTTCCTCGAAACCCGCCCACGACCGACGCGGTGGCTCGCGCGCATCGCCGTGGCCGCTCAGCGGCGGCTTTGGCGCTCGCTTTGGCGGCTCGGGCTGCTTGCTCCAATCTGCGCGGTTGCGCGAAAGCCTCCGCTCCCGAGAGAGGCCGGCGACGTCGCCGGATCCCGGGAACCCGGAGCTGAGGATTCGCGTGACTCCCTGCCGGCGACCCTCGCAGCTCAGCAGGGGGCGTGGGGACTGGACGACTCAGGCGAAAGCCCCGCGTGCCTGCTGATCACCGCGGGGCGCAGTCCGGAGAACAAGCTCGTCGCCCTTACCTTCAATTCGGGTGGGAGGGAACCCCGGATCGCGGTCAAGCTGCCAAGGGTGCCGAAGGCCGAAGCCGGACTGGAACACGAGGCCACCGTCCTACATGCGGTGCATGCGGAGCGGGCACAGTCAGGGATCCCCCGGCTCATCGCGCGAGCCACCATCGCCGGCCGGATTGCCCTGGCGCAGAGCGTGGTCACGGGCCGGCCGCTGCTGGATCTCCTGGGGCGGGACTCGCACCGCACGCTGTGCCTCAAGGTCACGGACTTCCTGGCCGATCTCGCCACAGATGCGCCACGGCGCCGCTCGACAGCCTGGCGCGAGAGCATCGCGGAGGTCGCCCTCCAGGCGCTCTCGCCAGCCGAGCAGCAACGGGCTCGCGCGATCCTCGCGCGGCTCGGGCCGCTCCCCGAGGTCTTCGAGCAGCGCGACTGCTCCCCCTGGAACGTGCTCGTTCAGCGAGACGGGACTCTCGCCCTGCTCGATTGGGAGTCGGCCGAGGAGCGCGGCCTCCCGGGCCTCGACCTCTTGTACTTCCTGAGCTACGCCGGGTTCTTCGTCGATGGGACCATGCATACCGGCGGGGAGGTCGCCTCCTACCGCCGCATGCTGACTCCGACCACCCCCACGGGCGGCGCGTACGCGGAGTGCACCGCGATGTACGCGGAGCGAGTCGGTCTGGAGGCGTCCACGCTCAAGCCCCTCCGACTGCTGTGCTGGCTCGTCCATGCGCGGTCAGCCCAGCTTCGCGCGCAGACCGAGACGATGGGCGCCCCCCAAGACGGCTCGCTGTTCCTCGAGCTCGCCCGACACGAGCTCGCCCGACAAGAGGCGTGACGCGCGATGCCCACGATCGCACGCCATCTGCTGCGCAGCACGGCGAGCAACGTCGCTGGGCAGGTGGTGGTGCTGGGCGTCTGGTTCGCGCTGACCCCGTTCATCGTCCATCGTCTCGGCGCGACCGACTACGGCCTGTGGGTGCTGGTCGCCTCCTTGATCGCCTATGGGAACCTGCTCGACCTCGGCGTAGGCGCCGCGGTGACCAAGTACGTGGCCGAGTTCCGTGCCCGCGGCCGATCGGAGGAGGCGTCAGACCTGATCGCGACCGCGCTGTGCATCTACTCCGTGGTCGGTCTGCTCGTCGTGCTCGCGAGCGCCCCGCTCGCCCTCGTGGTGCCCCATCTCTTCAACATCGCACCGGGTCAGGAGAGCGAAGCCCGATGGGTGGTCTTCCTGACCGGCCTGGCGCTGGCCGTGAAGCTCCCCACCACCGCGGCGTACGCGGTGCTTCGCGGCCTGCAGCGGTTCGACCTCAACAACCTGATCAGCGTCGCGGCCACCCTCGTCCAGGCGGCGGCGACCATCACGGTGCTGCTCTTGGGCGGCGGCGTCGTTGGCCTAGCCGCGCTGATCATCCCCCTGACCCTCCTCACGCAGATCCCCATGCTCGCGGTGATCCGGCACGTCGCGCCGGATATCAGGTTCGGGCTGCGCGGGGCCCAGCGTCGGCTCGTACGGAACGTCGCCTCATTCAGCACGTCGTTGCTCGTCATCAACGGAGGCGGCGTCGTCAAGACGCAGACGGATCAGATCATCATCGGAGCGGCCCTGCCGGTCTCGACCCTCGCTCCATACTCGCTGGCGCAGCGGATCAGCCTATTGCCCACCATGCTGACCTACCAGTTCGTCCGCGTCCTCTTTCCGCTCGCCTCCGAGCTCCATGGCATCAGAGATCGGGGCCAGCTGCGCGCGCTGTACGTGGGCAGCACGCGGCTGGCGCTGGCGCTGTTCGTCCCGATCGGCGCGGGGCTCATGGTGCTGGCCAAGCCGTTCCTCACCGCCTGGGTGGGTGAGGGCTTCGCCGGCGACGCGAACATCACGGTGATCCTCATTGCAGCCGGGCTCTTCGACATGCCGATGTTGCCAGCCGCCTCGATGCTGATGGGGACCGACGCCCACCGACCGCTCGCGCTGTTCGTGGGAGGGTCGGCACTCCTGAATCTCGTCCTGTCGGTGGTGCTCGTTGGGAGTATGGGCGTGACCGGCGTGGCGCTCGCGACCCTCATCGCCACGGGGCTCCAGGCGCTCGTCGTTACCCCGTTCGCGATGCGCCGGTATGACGTTCCGGTGACAACACTCTTGTCGGAGGCTCTGGTGCCGGGGCTACTTCCAGCCGTTCCGGCAGTCCTCGCGCTCTTCGCTCTTCGGATTGTGCTGGACCCGTCGTCGCTCGTAGCGATCCTCGCCGTGGGAGCGGTCGGGGGCCTCGTCTACGCCGCGGGGTACCTGTCGTTCTCGGCAAGCGCCGGCGAGCGGCTTGCGTTGCGACGGGTGGCGCTCGGCACGCTGCAGCTGGCGCGGGCGCGACGCTGAGTCCGCGTGAGCGTCGGGCGCGGTCCGACGCGAGCGTGGCCCGGCCTTCGCCAACAGCCTCGATAGGTTGTCGGGCCTTGCGAGGACGATGGCAGGACCAGCGGGCCGCGATGGGTGCTCGGCTCGAGCAGCGGACGCGGCTGATGCAGCCGGCGCGGCGCCTGCGCTTCGAGCTTGTCCTTGAGATGATCAACGGCGTCGACGCCGGACGGCCTCTGAGGGTGCTCGACGCGGGAGCCGGCGAGGGACTCCTCGCGATGACGCTCGCTCGGCGGCACGGCGACTGGCAGGTCGTCGCGGCCGACGTCGACGACGTGATGCTCGACCGCGGACGCCGCCGCTCGGAGGACGAAGGCCTCCGCAACCTCGAGTTCATCAGGACGGACCTCACGGAGGATCTCGGATCGGAGGAGTTCGACGTCGTGCTCGCCGTGGAATGCCTCTCGGAGATTCCGGACGACGACGCCGCGCTTCGCACGATGGGGCGCGCTCTACGGACCGGCGGCCGCTTCATCGCCCATGTACCACACCGTGACTGGACGCCCGTGCTCCCCGGGAGCCCTCGCACCTGGAGGCTCGAGGTCCGCCACGGTTACGGTGCTGAGGAGCTCAATGCGAAGCTCAAGCGGGCGGGGCTCACCGTAGCCTCAATCCAGCCGACGGTCCGCAACGTAGCCTTGCTCGGCCAGGAGCTCGCCCATCGCATCAAGGACTCGTCGCTACGGGTGCGCGCTGCCGCGCTGCCCCTCACGACCGGGGCTGTCCGCCTCGAGCGATGGGGCGTGACTTGGGGACCCGGGCGAGCCCTCCTGGTCGACGCACATCGAGCAGCGCCCGATGCCCGCCTGTGGCCTCGATAGCCACGGGGCCCGGATTCAACGGGTTTCACGCGCGCGCCGATCGGCGGACCGAGCGCCATAGCCAAACGACGGTGCGGCCTCTGTCGACCAACACGCTGTCCTCGGCGATCCATCCCGCACGCTCGGACAGCCGCTCCAGCTGTTCACGGGTGTAATGCGTGCGCCAGCCGCGGGCCGCACGTTCGGGCTCGCCGAGCGGCTCCGCAGAGTCCAGAACGGCATAGCTGAAGATCGCGAAGCTTGAAATTCGGCCCAAACGCGCCAGGAAGCCCGCGGGATCGGGGAGGTACTCGAGCAGCCCGAGGGCGAACACGAGGTCGAACTCGCGGTCCGGAAGCTCACGACTCAGATCGAGCTTGACGACCGCTCCCGTCTGCGGCTGGAGGTCGTATCCCTGGTATGTGAAGGCACCGCCGAGGCGGTTCGCGAGCAGGTCGCGCAGGCGCTCGTTCCCGCAGCCGAGGTCGCCCACCGAAATCGAGTGACCGTTGTCGGGCCGGGCGGCGTTTTCCATCCACAGCTCAACCGCCTGTTCGGCTCTCCCCTGCCACTTGGCCTGCAGGTGAAGGTTGAACCGCGTTCGCCTGGCATGGAACGGGCTCAGCCGGGCGACCCGTTCCCTCGCGATCCCTCCGACACGCGCCCGGGCACCCCGCACGTGAGCCCGGTCGGTGGGCCTGACCTCGGGTGTGGTGACGATCCGATGCAGCTCTCGGTACGCGTCCCAACCCTGGGCCACCTGGCGTTCCGCGGACTGCAACAGCTTCGGGCCGAGCCCAGGCTTGGAGCGCCAAGCGTCCTCGACGGCGACCTCGAGAGCCCCCTCCAGTCGCGGCTGATCCAATCGGACCATCTCGCAACCACCCTCGAACTGCTCCGCGAGGCCCCGGAACTTGAGGAAGTAGTACTCGGAGCCCGCGAGCCCAATCGCAGGGACCCCTTGCGCCAGCGCAAACACGGCTCCGTGATAGCTGCCGCTGACGACCACCCGGCAGCGCCCGACTTGGTCGATCACCGCAGCTGGCGTGTCGAGCGGCGGGATCGTGGCCTCGTCGATCCCCATGACTTGGGCGATCATCGTCGCGTCGCGCTCCTTGACGGAGCCCGAGATCGGTACCGGGATCAGCTCCGCCCGGTGCTGGGCCGCCGCTCTACGGAGGGCCGAAGCGACGGCGGCAAGCGCCTCCGCGGTAGCCCCGGAGTAACGAGCCACCCGAATGCCGACGCCGATTCCTCCTCGGTCACGGGAATGCGATGCTCGCTTGAACGCCAGCTCGATCGCATCGTCTCCGGTGGTGACGATCCGCCGGTCCTCCACGCCCAGAGCGCGCAGCTCGGGGCGACCGTAGCGCTCCTCGCGTAACCCGATCAGCTCGACCTTGGGCAGCACTCTCCTTGCCACGGCGCGCATCCTCCCGTCGGTGAGCGGTCCGATCCCCTGCCCGAGCATCGCCGTCGGGACACCGCGCCGGATCGCGGTCTCGAGAAGCTCGAGAACGGAGCAGGCGCGTGGCACGTAAGGGTCGGCCAGCAGCCCGGCACCGGTCGCCACGACGAGGTCGGCGGAGTTAAGCCAGTCGAGGAACTCGGTCAGGTCCTCGTTGCGAAGCCGCCTCAGGCGCCTCCGCAGACGGATGGTGGAGCTGGCGACGGATGGCCATCGCCGCCGCACTCGCTCCTCCACAGCACGCAAGCCGCTGGCGGTGCTCGGGGACAGCATCCCGTGGACGCGCGCCCCGACATGTGGCTCCTCGAGCCAGATGCGGCGGCCTTCCGCAGGAACGGGCAAAGTTCCGGGACAATTGAGGGCGAGGCGGGCCGGCACATCGGTGATCACGCCGATCCGCGCATCCGGCCACAGTTGCCGCAGGCGTGCCGTCGCAACCTTGAGCATCGCCGAATCCCCGGCGTTGATCATGCCGTGCGCGCAGGGCTCGACGAGGATCCTCACCCGAATCCTCGGCTCTCATTCGAAGGGCGGGCCACGCCGGGATCGTAGAGCGGTTGCACTCAAAGAACCGCAAAATGCGAATAGAGGAGGTTCTTTCGGGTATCAGAAGACCGCATCCCAAGCTCTGGGGTGTTATGAAGATAACCTTAAAGTCTTGGTGGCGACCAACCGATGGGATCCTGATGAAGGCTTGGCGAGGCGATAACCCGTGATCCGCGCCCTCTACGACTTCGCCATCGGTGACCTAATCCGATACCGTCGGCTCGGATCCGTGGCCACCTACCGCACGCGGGGTCGCCACGGTGACCTGGTGGAGCTCGAGGCGATCGACGTGCCCGGTCTGCGGGCGGGCCGACGCTTCATGTTCGCGCGTGACGCCGTTGCGAAGATGGAGCGCGTTTCGCCCAAGGCACAGGGCGGCCGCAGGCCGGCCGCCTCTTCATAGGCCTCGCGACCGGTCCCCAAGAGGGTGGGCAGCCGCTCGAGGCTCAGACAGTCGCCGCGACTTCCCCGATGCGCGCCGAGGAATTTCGCAGGCGCTCTCGGGCAATCGTGGCAAGTACCCTCCGGCCATCGCGCCACGCTCGCAACTTGGTCTCGCCGTACAGCCGCTCGTGCTCGAAGCTCGGGACCTCGACCACCCGGAGCCTACGGCGAGCCGCGCGTATGTTGATCAGCGTCTCGACCTCGAACCCGTCGCAGTCGACGTCGAGGACCGGTAGGCAGCGTACCCAGAAGGCGTTGTAGCCGTAGCACAGGTCCGTGTAAGTCGTCCCGAACAGCACGTTCACGGCGCGGTTGAGCGCCCGGTTGCCGAGCCGGCGCGTGAAGGTGATGTCGTTGCTTTGGCCACCGGCCATGAAGCGCGATCCCTTAGCGACGTCGGCGCCCCCGAGGAGCGCGTCGACGAAGCTCGGGATCTCGGAGGGATCGGTCGAGCCGTCTCCATCCAGCATCACGATGATGTCGCCGTTGGCAGCCGCGAACCCGGCCGCCAACGCGGCGCCCTTGCCGCGCCGTGCTTCCATCAAGACCCGCACGCTCGGACGAATCGCTTGTGCAATCGCCACGGTGTCATCCGTGGAATGGCCATCCACCAAGATGACTTCGAAGAGGCCCTCCGGCATCCGGGCGAAGACGTGCGGGATGTTCGCCGCCTCATTGAGGGTCGGCACGACGACGCTCACCCGGACGCCTCGTTCAGCCAGCGAGCGAGCACCATGCCGTGGACCGGAGGTGAAGCCTGCGGTGCCGGAACCGTTCGCTGCTCCCGCCCGTGGCTTGACGCGAAGCTCCCCGTACCGCGTGCCGGCCAGTCCCACGCTACCCGACTTCGACGAACGATCAGCGCAGCCAGTGCTGCCCGAGGACAGCGCCCCCTCCGTGAACACACGAGCCTTTCTCGTTGAAACCCGTGCTCCACGTGCTCTGCGGGTGCACAACCGGGCGGCGCGGGCCGGTCGATCCACTGGACCAACCGAACTTACATCGACGCAAGCAGCCTAGGCGGCGCCGATTGAAAGTCAACTCCTCGCAAGGCAAAACTACCCAGAAATGGGGACCCATTTACCACATTAATGACCCCTTAACGGGGTTAAATGACCCGTTAACGGGGGACTACGTCCCGCCCCGGCAGAGTGATGCGTGTCATGTGGCTGACTTCAATTGACCGCGTCCGCGAAGGCGGCCGACGCCGCCGCTGACGTCTCCACCGGCCAGTCGCCTTTCTCGTACTTGTCGAACCAGATGATCCCGTAGATGCGTGGGAAGCGCTCCGGGAGGGCCGCGAACATGTTGGTGATCCACTGCGCCTTGCTTCCGCCCGACTCGGTGGACGCGACCTCACCGATGATCATCGGTTTTGAGGGCGCGATCTGCAGGATCTTGTCGTAGGTACTCCCGAAGAGCTCAGTGAAGCTCTTCCAGGGGTCATTGCCGTTGTAGCCGTCGAGGCAGGTCCAATCCACGTAGCGGCCACCCGGATACAGGCGGGTGAGAAACGAGAGCGAGCCGCCCACGTTCGGGCACCACACCCACTTGACGTTGGTCGCCCCGACCCTCGTGAAGATGTTGTGGACGTGCCGCCACATCGCGACGTAGTCGCCCGCCGTGTTCCCACGGTTCCCGACGCCCCATCGGAACCACGACCCGTTCATTTCCCACGCGAAGCGCAGGAGGAGGGGATGTCCCCATGACTTGGCTGCCCTCGCCCAGCGCCGGAGGTAGCCGTCCTCCACGCCGGACGCCACCCCGGCGTCCCCGTGCCGCTTGTCGGCCCAGGAGAAGAACGGGGTGACATGGTGGTCTCGCACCTTTCGGAACGCGCCCGCCTGAAAGTGGCAGTGGCCGCCGCAGTGCCGGATCGAGTAGAAGGGCGACGACCAGTGCACGAAGTCCAGATGCTCACCGCCCATGTTGCGCCGTTCGAACGCCCTCACGGCGTTCCAATCCCACGGAGCCTCCCGACCCGTGAACTGCTTGCCGATCCAGGCCCCATGTAGAACGGTCCTGCCGTTGCAGCCGCTCGAGATCAGGCAGAGCGTCGCCAGTGCGGCCACCAGCGCCGCTATCGCGTACCGGTTTCGACTTCTGTGTCGCACTGCCGGCTCCCTCCCCGGCCACGGCTTACTCCGCGTCCCTGGATCGCCCCTGCCGATGCCCACAGCCTACTTTGACAGTTGCGGGTCCGGCGCGTTCAGGCGCGGGGCGCTCGACCCGTGCCTGAACCCGTCGCTTGTCGCGACGGGTGCGCGAGTTCTCTTCGTGGGAACTGCCACGCGAGCGAGCATGGCAGCGACGCCGCGTTCCCCTTCGGCGATCCTCCATGGGCGCGGCGCGTCAGCGACTTCCATCCAGGTGGTGGTAGCGTCGCAAGGCGCCCTTCGCGCCCCGTCAATCACTCCGAGAGGAATCCCATGGCCGCCACGCTCCTCGAGCTCACCCAACAGGGGGACGTCGCCACAATCAGCGACGACTCCAAGCTCGATCGCATCCAGCTCCTGACCCCACAAAAGCTGTATGAGCTGTGGGAGCGACAGCAATGGCTCTCGCAGGAGCTCGATTTCTCCCAGGACCAGCGCGACTGGGCGAGTCTCAGCGACGAGGAGCGCGACTGGTTCGTATGGGGGATGTCCGCATTCTTCATCGGCGAGGAGAGGGTGACGACCCAGTTCTCGGGCCTCGTGATGGCCTATGACGACGAGCAGGAGGAGGCGTTCCTGACGACGCAACAGGTCGACGAGGCGAGGCACATGCAGTTCTTCGACCGCTTCTACCGCGAGGTGGTGGGAATCGACCACGCGGACATCCAGTCGCGCCTGGCCAATGTGCGCGAGAACCTCAACGACGCCTTCGTCGAGCTGTTCGACAACTCCCTGGTCGAGGCGGGCCAGCGCTTGATCGCCGACCCGGCATCGGTCGAGTCCAAGGTCGACTTCATCACCCTCTACCACATGGTGATCGAGGGAACGCTCGCGCTCACCGGCCAGTGGACGATCACCGACTACTGGGAGAAGACGGGCAAGATGCAGGGCTTCCTCGAGGGCTTCAAGAACGTCGCCCGTGACGAGCACCGCCACGTCGCCTACGGCACCTGGTACCTGAAGGAGGCGTGCAGGGAGAGCGACGCGCTCGCCGATCGAGTCCGCGCCTCGCTCCAACGGCACCTTCCGACGGCGAGCTTGGTCCTGGTGCCCCCGGGGCAGGACCCCAACGACTGGGAGATGCTCGGCTACACGTCCGAGCAGGTGAACAAGTTCGCGTTCACAGCGCTCACCCGGCGCCTGAAGGTGATCGGGGTACCCCTGGTCGCCCCGGAGCCAACGCCGGTCTGAGCCGTCACTTGAGCTCGCGGAGCTTCGCCCACCTGGGGTCCGGGCCGGACTCGTGCCGGTGCTCGGCCGGATCGGCGTCGTTCAGCGACACGCCGCAGACCGGGCACAGGCCGGCGCAGTCCGGCCGGCACACCAGCTGGAGGGGAAGCGCCAGGGCCAGGGCATCGTGGGCCCAGGAGCCGAGAGCGAGCTCATCGCCCTCGATGTAGGGGCTGCGAAGCTCCTCGTCCCCGGTGCCCGGCTGGTCGATCTCGCGAGCATCGATCTCGACCGGCACGTCCGCGTCGGTGAGGCAGCGCATGCAGGGCCCGGTCACCCTCGCGGTGAAGCGCATTCGGACCGAATAGCCCGCGGCCGTTCGGGAGAGGTCCAGGCGAACGTCCACGGAGTCGCCAGCGACGACGTATCGCTGCCCCCCGAGTTCAACCGACCCCGGGTCGGCATGCAGGTCGAGGCGGCGGCCCTCGCCTGGGCGAACCGCGAAACGCGCCAGATCGATGCTGTGATATCCCGCCGCCACTCTCGCATCGAGGTTAGCGAGGGGCACCCTCACCGGGGACCAGTCATATGAGCGCGCAATTCCACATCGATCCCGAGACCTACCTGGACGAGATCCGGGCCGAGGTCCCTCGCTACGACGAGCTTCAGGAGGCGACGGTCGCCGCGATCCCCTTTTCGCCAGAGCGGGTGCTCGAGCTCGGCGTCGGGACCGGTGAGACGACGCGCCGCCTGCTGGAGCGGTTCCCGGACGCCGGGGTGACGGGCCTCGACTCCCAGCCGGAGATGGTGTTCAAGGCGCGTGAGCTCGGGATTGAGGTGCGCCTGGCCCGAATGGAGGACCCGCTCCCCGACGGGCCATGGGACCTGGTGCTGTCGGTGCTCTCCGTGCACCACCTCGACGACCGCCAGAAGCGTGACCTCTTCCGCCGGGTGCGGGAGCAGTCGCGGGCCATGGTCATCGGCGACGTGGTGATCGCGGATCCCCAGGTGACGCCGCTCGAGGCAGGCGTCGACATGCCCTCGCGCGCCGAGGACATGGCGGCGTGGTGCTCCGGCGAGATCGTCTGGCGAGGCGATGACCTGGCCGTGATCCGCGCCGTCTACGACTGAGCGCCGTCGCAGATCGCCACCAGGGAATCCACCCGGGCCCGTCGACCTGGCCGGCATACGAACACATGTGCCCATCAGCGCCGGGACGGAACCGTTGCGCCTCTAGCATGGGAGGAGAGGACACAGAACGTGAGCGCATCAAACGTCGAGCTCCTCGCCCAGGCCTTCGCCGGATGGGGCAAGGACAACCCAGCCAACATGCGGGACGTCCTCCACCCCGAGTGCGAGCTGGTGGTGCCGGACTCGATTCCCTACGGGGGGACCTTCCGGGGGGTCGATGCGGTCATCGGCTGGTTCACCCGCGAGCTGTGGCGATGGTTCGACGAGTTCACCTCCACGCCCGAGGGCCTCATCGACGGCGGGGATCAGATCGTCGTCCCGGTTCACGTCGAGGCCCGGGCGAGGAACGGCAAGGTCATGGACGTGCACAACGTCTGGGTCTACGAGTTCAGTCAGGGCAAGCTGACTCGCGGCCGCGTGTACGCAGACACGGCCGTTCTGCGAGACACGGTCGAGGGCGTCACGCCCGCCTGAGCGGCCTGTCGGTAACTGCGTCCACGCGCAATCGCTGACCTGGAAAACAGAGCCTGTGCATCGCGCATGGCCGCCAGGTGCCGCCGTGCTCCGGCGGACTCACCTCCTGAGAGCACGGTAGCGCGACATACGATCCTCCCCCCGAACGCGAGAGGAGCCGCGATGCCCAAGCTGAACTACGAAAAGCGCGACCGAATCGCCTACCTGACGATCAACCGCCCCGAGGCGCGAAACGCGATCGACCCCGACGTCCACCGGCTGATGATCGACGCCTGGGCGGACTTCCGCGACGACGACGCCGTGGACGTGGCGATCCTGACCGGGGCCGGCGAGGCGTTCTGCGCCGGGGCGGACCTCAAGACCTACATCCCACCGATCATCGGCAACGCGAGCCCGCACCACATCCGCGAGATCGTCGAGCTCGGCCTGAACGGGTTCACGCGTGGCATGCACCGGATCACCAAGCCGATCATCGGGGCGATCAACGGGTGGGCGCTCGCGGGCGGGCTGGAGACCGCGCTGGCGTGCGACGTCCGGATCGCCTCGGAGCGCGCGATGTTCGGATCGTTCGAGGCGCGGCGCGGTTTCCACCACGGCGACGGCGGACTGGTCCGGCTGGTGAACACCTGCGGCGTGGGAGTGGCGATGCAGATGCTGCTGACCGCGGAGCCGATCGATGCGGAGCGCGCCCTTCAGTGCAACATGGTCAGCAAGGTGGTCCCGCCTGACGACCTGATGGCCGAGGCAGAGCAGGTCGCCCGGCAGATCCTTCGCAACTCCCAGGCCGCCGTCCGCTCGGCGAAGCAGACGATCCTCGACGTTGTCGGCCAGCCTCTGGACTTTCAGCTTCGAACCGAGGCCTGGAACGCTTACACCTGCGCGGATCCGGAGGAGACTCAGCGACTGCTCGAGCGTTTCTACGAGAAGACGGACGCCGGGCGAGCCGGGACCCACCAGACCGAGCTATGAGGCCGGCTCCCGCCACATCTGCCACAACGGTGGGCCCTTCGACGGCAGCGTGAACTCATCCGTGACCTCGAAGCCGTTTCGCTGGTAGAGCGCTCGGCTGCGGGGCGAGCTCGACTCCAGATAGGCCGGGATGCCGTCGGCGTCGAGCGTCTCGAGGCCCGGCCTTATGAGGGCCCCGCCCAGGCCCCTGCCCTGCCGCTCCGGGACCACGCCCATCACCGCGAGGTACCAATGCGGGGGCCTCCGCGGATGCCTCCCCTCCATTCGCAGGCGTGAGCGGAAGGCGAGCGGCAGGCGCCGGCCGAAGGCCCTCGCCAGCGGCGCCAGCTCCCGGAGCGTGGTCGTCACCGGCACCCGCCACCCATCCGGCGGAACCCAGACAGCCCCGCCGACCATGTCGTCGGTCGTCCACGCGAGACCGGAGGGGATCCCGATTCCGCGAAGCTCCGTCTCGAAGAAGAGGCGGAGCCTGGCGGTGCGATCGCCCGGGTCGGGCAGCAGGTGCGAGAAGCCCGGGTCGTCGTTAAAGGCGCGGGCGAGCGCGTCCGCGAGGTCGGGGATGTCCTCGGCCGAGGCCTTTCGGATCCGCGGCGGCGAGGGAAGCGGCACGGAGCGACCCTACCGGCGCGCAGTGGATCGCGGCTGTGAACGCCGGGCGAGCCCGAGCTAGGGAGTGCCGACCTCGGCCGGCTCCTCCTCGCGGCCCGCGAGGCGGTCACGGCCGCGCCGCACGGCGGCGAGGAACTTCTCCAGGTTGACCTCGAGGGTGGAGAGGATCTCGTCCGCGTAATCCTCCGCCCCGAGCCGGATCTGACGCTCGGTCTCGCGCGCGTCCTCGATGATCTCCTCGGCCGCGCGCTCGGCCTGCTTGTAGACCTCCTCGTCGGAGATCAGGCGCGACTGCTGGTCACGGGCCTCCTTGACCACACGCTCGGCCTCGCGCTTCGCTTCCGCGAGCATCTCCTGGCGCTCCTTGACGATCCAGCGCGCCTGCTTGATCTCCTCGGGGATCGTCGCCCGCATCTGATCCAGCAGGTCGTAGATCTCCTCGCGATCCACCCGCACCTGGTCCGTGAGCGGGACCGGCCGGGCGTTGTGAATCAGGTCGTCGAGCTTGTCGATTAAAACCAGGACGTCCATGAGAGTGCGGAAAGCTTACGCGGAGCAGCGAAAACCGGAGCCGACGGGCCTGATTTCGCCGCGGAAATGCAAGCTCCTGCCCACCTGATCCCCCTTCGGGCCCTCATCGCGCCAGGCGCTCCGCGAGCGCCTCGGCGACGCCTGCCGGGACCAGGTCGGAGACATCGCCTCCAAAGGTGGCCATCTCCTTGACGCCGGTTGACGAGAGGAAGCTGTAGTTGGGCGAGGCGATGATGTAGACCGACTCGATCTCGGGGGCCAGCTTGCGATTGAGCTGGTTCATCTCGAACTCGTACTCGAAGTCGGAGATCGCCCGCAACCCCTTGACGATCGCCGTGGCGCCGTGCTTTCGTGCGAGCTCGACCAGGAGGATGGAGAAGATCTCGACCCTGACGTTGCCGAGGCCGTTCCGCGAGACGGCATCGTCGATGAACCCCTTGCGCTCCTCCGCCGTGAACAGGGTTGCCTGCTTGCGGGTCGGCTGGTTGACGACGCCGACGACGAGGTCGTCGAAGACGTTGGACGCCCGGCCGATGATGTCCAGGTGACCGTTCGTCACCGGGTCGTAGGTGCCGGGGCAGACGGCAGTGCGGCGGTCCGTCACGCCGGCCGCCCCCCGTGGATGCGGATCAGGGTGTCGCCGAACCGCCGCTCGAACAGCAGCGGCAGGCCCAGCGCGATCGGTCGGCGAGTCGCGCTCTCGGTGATCACCCGCCCTCCCTTCGCGAGTCGGCTATCCATGAGCAAGTCGAGTTCCCCCTCAAGACGGTCGGCGAGTCTATAGGGCGGGTCGCAGAAGATCAGGCCGAACCGCCGTCGCGCACGTCGCAGGTATCGGATCGCATCCGAGCGCACCACCTGGGCACGCCCCGAGAGCGCGAGCTCGCTGACATTGCGACGCGCGAGCGAGGTCCGCGTGTCGACCAGGACGGCGTCGCTCGCGCCCCGCGACAGCGCCTCGATGGCGAGCGCCCCGGTGCCGCAGAAGAGGTCGAGGACCGTGGCGCCGCGCACGTCCCCCAGGGTCGAGAACAGCGCCTCGCGGACCCGATCGGCGGTGGGGCGCACGGCGCCCGATCGACGCGGCGGCGAGGCCAGCCGGCGACCACCGAGCTCCCCCGCGACGACCCTCACCAGTCCCTCACGCAGCGATCACCCGCTCGTCGCCGAATCGCCGGCGGGCCGCCTCCAGCAACGGCCCCAGCTCGGGCGCCGCGAGCGACCCGTACCGGTTGCGCAGGGCGATCACCTCCCGCCGGGCCTCGGTGAGCAGCCCGACGTCGGCGGGAAGCTCGGCGACGCGAAACCGCGGCAGGCCATGCTGTCGTGTGCCCAGGATCTCCCCCTCTCCCCGCAGCGCCAGATCGACCTCGGCGAGCCGGAAGCCGTCCCGCTCCCGTCCAATCGCCTCCAGACGCCGCACTGCGAGCTCCGATCCCGCGTCCCCGAACAGGATGCAATGGGAGGCGTGCTCGCCCCGCCCCACCCGGCCTCGAAGCTGGTGCAGCTGCGAGAGCCCGTAGCGCTCGGCCCCCTCGACCAGCATCACGGTCGCGTTGGCGACGTCGATGCCCACCTCGATCACGCTGGTCGCCACGAGCACCTGGGTCGTGCCCGACGCGAAGCCCGCCATCGCGGCCCCTTTCCGGGGAGCGGGCATCTGGCCGTGCAGGAGGCCGACCTCGAAGTCGGCGAACTCCGTCGCGCTGAGGCGCTCGGCCTCTCGCGCCGCCGCCTTGGCCTCGAGCTTCTGCGAACCCTCGACCAGGGGGCAGACGACGTATGCCTGTCGACCCTCCCTCAGCCTGGCGCGGATGAACTCGTATGCCCCTGCGCGCTTCTCCTCTCCCACCACCCAGGTCTCGACGGGCTTTCTGCCCGCCGGGAGCTCGCGCAGGATCGTGGCGTCGAGATCACCGTATGCGGTCAGGGAGAGCGTGCGGGGGATCGGCGTCGCCGTCATGTGGAGCGCGTGCGGCGCCGCACCGTCAGGGCCCTTGGCGTCGAGCGCTGCGCGCTGGCGTACTCCGAATCGATGCTGCTCGTCGACGACGCACACGGCCAACCGGCGAAAGACGACGTCCGGCTCGATCAGCGCGTGTGTGCCCACCACCATCCCGAGCTCGCCGGAGGCCAGCCGGCCGAGAGCCTCCCGACGCTGGGCGGCAGGCGTCGCGCTGGTGAGAAGCGTGAACGGCACCGGATGGCTTGCGAGGAGCCGGTCGAGCGTTGCTGCGTGCTGCTCGGCCAGCGTCTCGGTCGGTGCCATCAAGGCCGCCTGGAACCCGCTCTCGACCCCCCTCAGCATCGCGTACAGGGCGAGGACCGTCTTCCCGCTCCCGACCTCCCCCATCAGCAGGCGCTGCATGGGCCGCGCGTGCGCCAGGTCGCCGTCGATCTCCGCCAGCGCTTGACGCTGGTCGCCGGTGAGCTCGAACGGCAGCGATCCGAGCCACTCCCCTGCGAGCTCTCCAGGCGGCCCGATCGCGACGCCCGGCCGACTCGCCTCCCGACCCTGACGGCGGGCGGCCAGGGCGGCCTGATGCAGGAACAGCTCCTCGAAGGCGAGCCGCTCGCGGGCCCGCTCCGCATCGGCCAGCCGATCGGGAAAGTGCACCGTGGCAATCGCATCGGCCGCTCCTGTCAAACCGCGGCGCGCGCGGAGCTCCGCCGGCAGCGGCTCCACCACGTGTCGCGCCAGCGGTCTGGCCTGCCACGCCCAATCACGAAGCTTCCGCGGCGCCAATCCCTCCGATGCCGGATGCACGGGAACCAGGCCCATGGTGTGGATGCCGGAGTCATCGCCCACGAACTCGTGCTCGGAGACCCGAAACTGCCCTCGCTCGAGCGTGCCGGCGAGGAGCAGTCGCGTGCCCTCCTTTAGTCGGTCGGCGAGCCATGCCTGGTTGAACCAGACCGCGGTCATCGGGCCGCTCTCGTCCGCGACGCCAGCCTCAACGATGCGCAGCCCGCGCCTGCGGGTGGGGCGAACGCGAGCCGATCTGACCTCCACCTCCACCGTGGCGCTCTCGCCCTTTCGGAGCTCGGCGAGCGTCCGGACGTCGCTGCGGTCGCGGTAGCGATGAGGGACGTGCAGCAAGAGGTCGCCGAGCGTCTCGATGCCGAGCTCTGCCGCCATTGCGGCCAGCCTGGGTCCCGCCCCCCGCAGAGCGGTGATCGGCGCCTCCAGGGCACTCGGCCGCGGGAGGGAGCGTAGGGGCGCCGAGCGGAGTTCTCCCGGCCCAAGCGCGTGACCGGATCCCAGCGCGCGCAAGCGCGTGGCCCCGCTCCTAGACGTCCTCGCCTTGGCGATGGTCATGAGCTCAAGGCTAAGGTCCGAGCCCGATGGGACGGACAACGGATTCGCGAGTAGGGCCGTCGCCTCACCCTCGAGTGGCAACTGGCGCTGCAAATGGCAACGCAACTCGCCTTTCGGTGGCCCTACGGTCGCGACTCAGGCGGGGACCGGTTCCCTCGCAGCCTTGCGATGGCGGCGGAACATCTCCCCGACCCACTTGTAGCCCGGGCGGTCCTTGAGCGGCGCTCGGAAGCGCTCGAATCCCTCGGGCGGGGGCGGAAGCGACGGCCCCTCCGGCGGCTGCACCAGCGGGTACAGCAGCGACGCGGCCGTCAGGTCGGCGACCGTGAACTCCTCGCCCACCAGGTAATCGCCCGAGCCGAGCTCCGATTCGAGCCGATCGAAGGCGGCGACGATCTTTTTCCTCGCGAGCTCCGCACGGCGGTCGCTCTTGACGCCATAGCGAATCCCTGTGAACGCCGAGAAGAAGCGCGCCGCGCCTGCGCGGACCGGGCCCACGTCGGCCAGGCGGCCAGGGAGCAGGTCCACGGTGAATCGCTCGACCATCGCCGGATCCTTCGTCGCCTCATGGAAGGCGAGCAGCCGGGCGTGGGGGCCCAGCTCCTCGTCGAAGTAGTCCTCCAGCTCCAACGCGCGGCGGCGATCATCCGGGTCCTCCGGGTAGAGGGGCGGCTCCGGGTAACGCTGCTCCAGCGCAGCGATGATCGCGGTCGAGTCGCCGATCCCCTCACCATCGAGCTGGAGCACGGGGAAGGTCTTGTGTCGGCCGCGCGTCAGCCACAGCGCGACCACCATGTGCGCGCCGGGGGTCGGCGCGCGCCGCTCGTGCTCGACGCCCTTGTGGGCGAGCGCCCACCGCGCCTTCTCGTTGTAGTGGGAGATCTCGATGTGCCAGAGCACCGGCTGGTTGGCGGCCACGCCCGAAACCTACCGGCTCTCGACCTGCGGGTCGACCTGGTCTAGGACCCTCACTGCGCCGCGATCAGCCACCAGTAATGGGGCTGGCCGCCACGCTTGACCTCGACCGTGACGCCGGGGAGGTCGATCGGCAGCTCGTCGATCGCCAGCCGGGCATCCGCGCCCTGCAGGATCGTGAGGATCTCGGCGCCCTTGGCGAGGCGCTCGGTCGTCGCAGCAAGCGTCGAGCCCTCGCCGCCCCAAGCGACTATCTCGTCGCCCTCGAACCCCACCGCGTCGCCTCGCAGGAAGCGCCCCTGGGGGTCGGGCTTTGCGGCGGGAGCCACGGAGCCGGTGCGGATCTCGGCGAGGGCGGCGGTCAGCTTGTCGGCATTCTCGCGGGCGTCGACATCGGGGTCGAACTCGACCAGGGCGACGAGCGCGCCCTGCTGTGAGTTGGACGGGACCACCAGCACCGGCCGGTCGCTGAGCTCCGCGGCCTGCTGCGCGGCCAAGATCACGTTGCGCGAGTTCGGGAGCACGATCGCCTCCGGAGCCCCGAAGTCCTCGATCCCCCGAAGCAGCTCGTGCGGGGAGGGGTTGAGCGTCGGCCCGCCGTCGACCACGTACGCGCCGAACCCTTCCAGCAGGGTCCGCATTCCCGCTCCCGCCGCCACCGCGATCACCCCGGTGCGCCCTGGGGCAACTCGGAGGCGCTTCTCGCGGGCCTCGATCTGCCGCCACATGTCGGCGTGGTCCTCCTGGGTCAGCTCGCCGAGGTCCGCGAACAGCGCCTTGGCGTCCTCGCGCTTGTTCGTGTGGATGTGGACGCGGATCGCGTCTCGGTCGCCGACCACCATCACCGAGTCGCCCAGCTCCTCGAGCCGTGGGACGAACGCCTGCGGGTCGAGGCCCTCTCCCACGACGACGAAGTTCGAGCACCACCTGAAGCGGCTGTCCTCGTGGTGGGATGGGACGGTCTCGGGCGGCTCGTAGTGGGGAACCTCGACCGAGTCGCCGCGCAGGCCTGCCAGGAACCCCGCCACCAGCAGCAGGAGCCCATAGCCCCCCGCGTCAACGACCCCATGCTCGGCCAGTACCGGGAGCTGCTCGGGCGTCCGATCCAGGGCGGCGCGACCGGCCTCGACGGCGACGTCCAGGATCTCCGCCAGCAGGGCGTCCTGCTCGCCGGCCGATGCCCCCGGCTCGAGGCGAACCTTGTCCATTCCCCGGATGTGGTCCTGGATCGCGTCGGACATCTCCTCCAGCACGGTGAGCATCGTGCCCGGGGCCGGGTTCGGGACCGCCTGACGAGCCGTGGCGATCGCGTTCAGCAGGGCCGCGCGCACCAGCTCGGGGTCCACCAGCTGGCCCCTTCGCTCGGCGAGGACCTGGGCCGCGCCGCTCACGATCTGGCTGAGGATCACCCCGGAGTTGCCTCGCGCGCCCATCAGCGCCGCGTGCGCCACGGCGTCCACGATCGCCTGGCGGCCGCCCTCGTCCACCTGGCGCCCGTCGACGCCCTGCAGGGACTCGATCACCGCCTGCAGCGTGAGCGCCATGTTGTCGCCGGTGTCGCCGTCGGCAACCGGGAACACGTTCAGGTCGTTCACCTCGTGACGACGCTCGTCGAGCTGGCCGTAGGCGGTCGCGACGACCCGGCGGAATCTCTCGATGGAGGCGTCCGCCTTCACGGCGAGTGATTATCAATCACTTGCGGGCGCCTGCGGCGCCTGACACGCCTGTCTCGGAGCGAAAGCTCCTCATGTATCACTCGCTTGCGGGCGCCTGCGGCGCCCTGACACGCCTGTTTCGGAGCTAAAGCTCCTCATGTGACTGCGTGCTAGGCGGCCTTGGTGACCTTGTTGGACTTCAGGCAACGGGTGCAGACGTAGACGCGGCGGGTCCGCCCGCCCTCCTGTATCCGAACCTTCTGCAGGTTGGGGTCGAAGCGTCGCCGGGTGGCCACCATCGAGTGGCTGCGGGAGTTCCCGAACGAGGGCCCCTTTCCGCAGGAGTGACAGACCTTCGCCATCAGGCGGGTGATGGTAGCGGGAGCCCGGTGGTCAACCCGCGCCGGGTGGCTCAGCCGCAAGCTCGGAGGCGAGCAGCGCCATGCGCATCACCGCGTCCGCGGCATTGCGGCCCTGATCGCGGCGGTCGCCGCCCGATCGCGCGAGGGCCTGGTCCATCGTCTCGCAGGTGATCACCCCGAAGGCGCATGGGACGCCGGTGCGGAGCTGGACCTCCTCCACCCCATGAGCCGCCTCGGCGCAGACGTGGTCGTAGTGGCTCGTCTCGCCACGGATCACGGCGCCCAGACAGGCGATGCCCGCGAAACGAGCCGACTCCGCGCACCAAAGCGCCGCCAGGGGCAGCTCGAACGCGCCCGGCACCTCGAACGTGTGGATCGACGAGGGGGCGACGCCACCCGCGGCGAAGCCCTCAACCGCGCCGTTGGTGAGGCGCTCCGCGAGGTCCTCGTAGAAGGTCGCGACGCAGACCGCGAACTCGCTGGCCGCGAGCAGCTCCCGATCGTCGTCGTTGAAGCGGGCCGCCTCGGGGCTCTCCCGCCCCGGGGCGGCCTCAGCCATCCTCGGGCTCGGCCTCGTCGACTCCGAGCGCCTCGCGCTCGGCTTCCTTCTGGTGCTCGGAGTGGATCAGCTCCTCGTCCAGGGGCAGGCCCTGGTGATGGAGGGTGTGCCCCAGTCGCTCGCGCTTGGTGCGCAGGTACTCCTCGTTGTGCGGGTTGGGCACCGCCTGGATCGGGAGCTGGTCGGTGACCGAGAGGCCATAGCCCTCGAGGCCATGGATCTTCTTCGGGTTGTTGGTCAGGATCCGAATGCTGGAGAGCCCCAGGTCGACCAGGATCTGCGCCCCGATCCCGTAGTCGCGCAGGTCGGCCGGGAGCCCGAGCTTCAGGTTCGCGTCCACGGTGTCGAAACCGTCCTCCTGGAGCTTGTAGGCCCGCAGCTTGTTCAGCAGGCCGATCCCGCGGCCCTCCTGCGAGAGGTACAGCAGGACGCCGCGCCCCTCCCGCTCGATCATCGCCAGGGCCGCCTCGAGCTGCTCGCCACAGTCGCAGCGAAGCGAGTGGAAGACGTCCCCCGTCAGGCACTCCGAGTGGACGCGCACCAGCACGTCCTCCTCGCCGCGCACGTCGCCCTTGACCATCGCCAGGTGGTGCTTTTCGTCCACCAGCGACCGGTACCCGACGGTCGTGAACTCGCCGTACGCAGTGGGGAGCCGGGTGGAGACGACCCGTTCGACGAGGCGCTCGGTGCGGCGGCGGTACGCGATCAGGTCGGCGACGGTGATCATCCGGAGGTCGTGGCGCTCGCAGTAGGCGATCAGGTCCGGAACCCTGGCCATGGTCCCGTCGTCATTCATGATCTCGCAGATCACCCCCGCCGGAATCAGCCCGGCGAGGCGAGCGAGGTCGACGGCCGCCTCGGTCTGCCCGGCCCGCTCCAGCACGCCGCCGTCCTTCGCCTTCAGCGGGAAGACGTGCCCAGGCTGGACGATGTCCTCGGGGTTCGTGTGGGGGTCCATCGCCACCTGGATCGTGTGCGCGCGGTCGTGGGCCGAGATCCCGGTCGTCACGCCCTTGGCCGCCTCGATCGAGACCGTGAAGGCGGTATGGAACGCCGACTCGTTCTTGGCGGCCATCAGGTCGAGGCCGAGCTCATCGCAGCGCTCCGCGGTCAGCGACAGGCAGATCAAGCCACGCCCATGGATGGCCATGAAGTTGACCGCCTCGGGGGTGGCGAACTGAGCGGCCAGCGTCAGGTCTCCCTCGTTCTCGCGACTCTCGTCGTCGCAGACGACGACCATGCGGCCGCGACGGACGTCCTCGATCGCCTCCTCGATCGACGAAAAGATGCCCGCCGGCTGCTCGTCTCCCGCCCGAACATCTTGCCCTCGCCTACGGCTCGGGCTTTCCTTGCCTGCTCCCGACTCCGCTCCGGCGGGGTTTGTGGTGGGTTCAGGTTTGGGCATCGTTCCTCCTTAAGCCTTGCACGAGACGCTCCACATGGCGGGCGATCATGTCCATCTCCAGGTTCACCCTGTCGCCCACGGCGAGGCGCCCGAGCGTCGTTCGGTCAAGCGTCTCGGGGATCAGGGCCACCTCGAAGGCGTCGTCGGAGGCCGCAACAACCGTCAGGCTGACGCCGTCCACGGCGATCGAGCCGCGCTCGACCAGGAAGCGTTCGAGCCCGTTCGGGACCGTAACCCGCACCCGGCGCGAGAATCCGTCCTCGGTCGAATCCACCACCTCGCCCGTGCCATCGACGTGGCCCTGGACGAAGTGGCCGCCCATCGGCTCGCCCGCCCGCAGCGCCGGCTCGAGGTTGACCGCCGCCTCCGGCTCAAACTGCCCGAGCGTGGTGAGCGCGAGCGTCTGGTTCATCACGTCTGCCTCGAACGCGCCGGCGGTGGTCGACGCCACCGTCAGGCACGCGCCGCTCACGGCAATCGAGTCGCCCTCCGCCAGCTCGGCGGCCAGCCGTGCGCCCACCCGCAGGCGGGCGCCGCCCTCGCCGCGCTCGACGCCCTCGACGAGTCCGATCTCGCGAACGATCCCGGTGAACACGCCGGCTCCCCTACCACTCCCGAAGCCGCGCTCGGACGAGCAGGTCGCGCACCCGAGCGCTCGCAGTCCACGGTCAGCGCCGGGATCGCGTCGGCGATCGTCGCCGCCCCAACTCCGCCGGCGAGCGGCTTGGCGTCGGAGCCGCCCAGCACGATCGGCGCGATGAACAGGCGAAGCTCGTCCATCTCGTTGGCATCGAGGAACGCGCCCGACCAGGGTCGGCCCGCCTTCCAGCAGCACGGCGGTCAGCTCGCGACGGCCGAGCTCGGTCAGGGCCGCGGCGACTCGCGCGCTCGGGTCCCCGTCGCAGACCATCACGTCGACGCCCGCCGCCTGCAGCGCGTCGATCGCGTTCGCGCGGCGCCTTTGGCGCGGCGATCACCACGAGCGGCGCGGTGTCGATCGAGGCCACGAGCTTCGAGCCGAGCGGGAGCCGGGCCTGGGAGTCGAACACGATCCGGGTCGGCTGACGGACGGCGTCCGGCTCGCGGGCGGTCAGCAGGGGGTCGTCGGCGAGGACCGTGCCGATGCCGACGCAGACCGCGTCGCTCTCGGCGCGCCAGCGGTGGACGAGCCGCCGGCTTGGCTCCCCCGAGATCCACTTCGAGTCGCCGCTCGAGGTCGCCACTCTGCCGTCCAGGCTGAGGGCGGACTTGGACACCACCAGCGGGCGCCCAGTGCGGGCGTGCTTTCGAAATGGCTGGTTTACGAGCCGCGCCGAGGCGGCCTCCGGCCCCTCGGCGATGACCACCTCGACGCCCTCGTCGCGAAGGATCCCGGGCCCTCGCCCGCTCGCCTTCTCGCTTGGGTCCTCCGAGGCGATCACGACGCGCGCGATTCCCGCCGAAAGGAGCGCGTCGGTACATGGCGGCTGGCGCCCCCGGTGGGCGCACGGCTCGAGCGTCACATACATCGTCGCGCCGGCGGGGTCTCCGCCGCGCTCCCGGCATCGCTCGATCGCGGCGACCTCAGCGTGGGCGCCGCCGAGCTCGGCGTGATGCCCCTCCCCGATCACCTCGCCGTCACGCACGATCACCGCGCCCACCAGCGGGTTCGGGCTGACCCGGCCGCGACCGCCCTCCGCGAGCTCCAGCGCCCTCTGCAGATGGAGCCGGTCCTGCTCTGTGACCACGGCGGGCATCAACGCTGATGGTACTTTGATTGACTGGTCAGTCAATGCCATCGTAGGTCGAGCGCTTAAGGTGCGCGGCCGATGGCGCGCGAGGCGACCGCCGAGACGAGGCGATTCGGACGCTCCGCGGGCATGCTGTCGGTGGGGGTCGGGTCCGCGGGCCTGCTCACCTACCTCTACTTCTCACTCGCCTCGCACAATCTCGACCGGACCGAGTACGGAGAGGTCGTCGTCCTGTGGTCCGCGGTCTTCGTCCTCATCTCGGTGCTGTTTCGGCCGATCGAGCAGCTCCTGTCGCGGACGATCGCCGAGCGCCAGGCCCACGGGCAGCCGATCGGCCAGGCGCTCCGGGTGGCCGCCACGATCCAGCTCGGGCTCGCGGCCGCCTTCGCGATCGCGGCGCTGGCGCTTCGCGGCCCGATCCAGGACGACCTGCTCTCCGGTAACGAGACGCTCTACTGGATCCTGGTCACCGCGGTGCTGGCGTTCGCCGCGAGCTTCTTCGCGCGGGGCTTCCTCGCGGGGAATCGGCGCTTCGGCCTCTACGGCGCCCTGCTGCTCGCCGAGTCAACCGCCCGCATGTCGTTCGCGCTGGCCGTCGCGCTCGGCATCGCGAGCGGCCAGACCGCGGTGGCGCTCGGCGTCATCGCCGCGCCGATCCTGAGCCTCACCGTCGTGCCCCTTGCCTTCGCCGGGAGGGCGGTCCGCGGACGAGCCACGACGACCGCGCCGCGCGAGCCGGCCGCCGGGCCGGCGTTCACCCTCGCCCACGGCAGCGGCTTCGCGGCCGCGGTGCTCTTGATCATGGTCAGCGAGCAGACGCTCCTGAACGCCGGGCCGCTCCTGGTCCGCGCCTCCGAGGACGCGGCCGCGGCCGGGTTCATCTTCAACGTGCTGATGATCGCCCGGGCACCGTTGGTCCTCTTCCAGGCCGTGGCCACGTCCCTCCTGCCGCATCTGACGCGGCTGCGGTCAAGCGCGAGCGCGGACGACGCGGACGCCTTTCGGCTTTCGATTCGGGCCACCGTCGGCGCCATCGCCGGATTCACGGCGGCCGTGGCGCTGGTGGTGCTGGTGGCCGGGCCCTGGCTGATGCAGGCCGCGTTCGGGGACAAGTTCACCTACGACAGGGCCGGCCTGTTGATCGTGACCGTCGGAATGGGCTTTTATCTGTCGTCGGGGACCCTGAACCAGGCGGCGTTGGCGCGGGGCCAGGCGCGGCGCTCGGCGGCCTGCTGGGTGACGGTCGCGGTCGCCTTCCTGGTCTGGAACCTGTTGCCGGTCCTCGACGAGTTTCGCCGCGTCGAAGTCGGCTTCGCGGGCGCGGCCGCGCTGCTCTGCGCCCTGCTCTATCTGCTCTATCGCAGCCCCGGCATGCGGGCCGAGGACATCCCGGCTCCGGGGTCGCCCGAGGAGATCGAGGCGACGCTCGCAGCCGCGGACGAAGCAAGCTGAGCATCTTCGCCGCCTCCTCGTCTCCCGCTCCAAACGCCTTGCCCTCGCCTTCGGCTCGAGCTCCTCCCATGTGCTCCCGACTCCGGGGGCGGCGGGCTCACCTTCTACTCGGCGTCGGCCGCCCTGGCGATTCGCCGGTAGGCCTCCGCAGGCTCCGGGTCCCCGAAGACCGCCGACCCGGCGACGAACAGCGTCGCTCCCGCTTCGGCGACCGAACCAACGGTGTCGGCGTCGATCCCGCCGTCGACCTCGATCCTCTGGTGGGGCGCGAGCCCCGCGAGCCTCGAAACCTTGTCCGGGGACGAGGCGATGAACGGCTGCCCGCCCCATCCGGGGTTGACCGACATGCAGAGGACGACGTCGGCGGCGGCCGTCAATTCCGTCACCGAGGTGGCGGGCGTCCCCGGGTTCAGGGCGATCCCGGCGAGGCAACCCGCTTCCCGGATCGCCCCCAGGGTCCGATTGACGTGCGGGTCGGTCTCGTAGTGGAAGGTGATGCAGTCGGCTCCGGCGCGAGCGAACTCCTCGACGTGATCACCCGGCCGCTCGATCATCAGGTGAACGTCGACCGCGCCCTGGGCCGCGTGCACCTGGTCGGCGATGGAGGCGGCGACCAGCGGCCCGATGGTGATCGGCGGCACGAAGTGGCCGTCCATGACGTCCACGTGGACGATCCGGGCCCCGGCGGCCATCACCTCGTCCACCTGAGCCCCGAGCCGCGCGAAGTCGGCCGACAGGATCGACGGCGCAACACGCCGGCCGCCGAACAGCTCGATCGCCGAGCTGGCGCGCGCCGGCTGGCCTGTGGTCGTCTTCGTCAAACGGGCTTCAGCATCGAGTTGCCGCAATGCTGGCAGAGGAGGTCCTCCGAGGTGCTCATGCGGACGATCGTCTGATGCTCTCCGCAGTAGAGGCACTGCGAGGCCAGCTCGTAGCGGCGCAGGCAGTAAACGCATCGATACCGGCCCGGGAGCTGGGTCGGTCGCAGCCATGGCTCGCCGCAGCCCGGGCAGGCGGGACGTGAAAGCTTCGCCCCCTCTCCGACATCGGCGGGCACCCGCTCAACCCCCGCCGCGCCCAGCGCGGCGCATCCGGGCGATGAAGAATCCGTCGGTGCGATCGCGGTCGGGCCGCGTCTGAAGGAAGCGGCCGTCGCTGCTCGAGGCGAGCTCCGGATAGCTCGCTCCCAGGTCGTCGGCCCGAATCGTGGGGTTGGCGCCCACGAGGGCCTCGATCCGGGCCTCGTTCTCCCGCGCTGAGACGGTGCAGGTCGCATACACGAGGGTGCCGCGCTCGTCGAGCGCCTGGGCCGCGCGAGCGAGCACCCTCCCCTGCACCTCGGCCAGACGCTCGATCAGCGCCGGCGACTTGCGCCAGCGCGCATCGGGGCGCGCGGCGAGGGTGCCGAGATCGGAGCATGGAGGATCCACGAAGATGCGATCGTAGCCTCCGGAGATGTCGATGCCGGCCGCGTCCCCCTCGACCACCCGGACGCAGCTCGCGCCAAGCCGCGCGCACAGCTCCCGCATCCGGCTGGCCCGGCCGGGATCGAGCTCGACGGCGACCACCTCGCCCCGGTTTCCGAGTCGGGCGGCGATCGCGGTGCTCTTGATCCCGGGCGCCGCGCACAGGTCCAGAACCCGGTCGCCGGGCTGCGGGTCCAGCACCGCGACGACGGCCTGCGAGGCGCGTGCCTGGGCGACGAGCTGGCCGGCGGCCAGCCGCTTCCGCAGTCCTTCGCCCAGGCGACCCCGGGCGATCAGCGCCCCGGGCGAGTCGAGCGGGCGCCACGGCAGCGGGTCGCTCGACGCCGTTCTCGGCCTCCACGATCTCCTCCACGGTCCCGGCGGGGTCCGCCTTCAACGCGTTGACCCGCAGGGCGGTCTCCGCCGGCTCATTCATTGCCGCCATCAGCGAGCGAGCGCTCTCGGGTCCGAGCTCCCGCCACCACATCGCGGCCAGCCACTCCGGGTAGGAGTGAAGGACGGCAGCCCCCTGGGGCGTTGAGTCGTCGACCCCGGCGAGCAGGGTGTCCCCCTCGCGCGCCGCCCGTCGCATCACGGCGTTCACCAGCCCCGCGGCGGCGGCGGCTCGGGGCGCCGCCTGCCCCTCGGCCTCCACGGCCGACTTGGCCAGCTCGACCGCCTGGTCGACGGCGGCGTGGTCCGGCGTGGCGCGGGAGCGGAGGAGCTCGTAGACGCCCAGGCGAAGCGCGGCCAGCACACCAGGATCGAGTCGATCGATCGGGCGGTTCGCGAGCGCCTCGATCACGTGGTCACAGGTGCCGCGTTGCTGCACCGATCCGTAGGCGAGGCGTTGGGCCTGGGCTCGCTCCCGGCCATCGAGGCCGTGGCGCTCGGCCGCCGCACCGAACAATCGATCCGCCCAGGCGTCCTGCTCGAAGACCCGACGCAGGACCTCATACGCGACCCGACGCGGCGCCGCGACCCGCGTGCTCACCGCGCGAGCCGTGGCGCGGGATGCCCGCGGAGGTATGCGTCCGCCGCCATCGGGCGCCGACCCGGTGGCTGGACCAGCTCGAGACGCAGGACTCCTTCGGCGCAGCCGAGCTCGCAGCGCCCCGGCCTCGGCGGCCAGTCGCCCGGGCTCGAGCTCGCCTTCCTCGGCGACCGCGGCGCGCACGACCAGCCGCTCGCCGCCGTCGAGCTCGAGGTAGGTGCCCAGGTGCGGGTTGAGCGCCCGCACCGGGCGCTCCAGCTCGGCCGCCGGCCGGCCCGGGTCGAGGCGGCGCTCGGCCGGCGTGATCTTCTCCGCGTAGGTGGCCAGCGACTCGTCCTGCTCCGTGAGTTCGAGCTCGCCCGCCTGCGTCCAGATCGAGCGCTCGCACGATCAGCTCTCCGCCGAGGGTCGCGAGCCGCTCAGCCAGGGAGCCGAAGTCCTCGTGGGGGCCGATCGCCGTCCTCTCCTGAAGCGCGATCGGCCCCGAGTCGTATCCGGCGCCGACGCGCATGATCGTCACCCCCGTCTCCGAGTCGCCCGCGATGATCGCGCGCTCGATCGGCGTCGCCCCACGCCAGCGCGGCAGCAGGGACGGGTGCACGTTCAGCATCAGCAGCTCGGAGAGCAGGGGCTCGGAGATCAGCTGGCCGAACGCGCAGACCACCCCGACCTCGGGCGCCGCGCCCCGCACCCCCTCGACTGCGTCCGGGCGGTTGACGCTCGTCCGTCTGGAGCCACGCTCGAAGCCCAGCTCGCGCGCGGCCTCCGCGGCCGGCGGGGACGCCATCCGCCGGCCCCTTCCCTTCGGCCGATCCGGCTGCGTGACGACCAGGCTGGGCTTGTGCGGCGAGGCCGCGAGCCGCCGCAGGACCGTGACCGCGAACTCGGACGTCCCCAGGTAGACGACCCTCAAGCTTCCTCGTCGGCCTCGGCCCGGCTCTTCCTCGACTGGCGCTCGGGCTGTACGCGGTCCCCTCGCGGAGCGCCCGCAGCGCCGCCTTGCGTTGCTCGGTGACCGTGCGGTCGAGCATCAGGACGCCGTCGAGGTGGTCGATCTCGTGCTGCAGGACGCGCGCCTCGAGCCCGGATGCCTCGACCAGCATGGGCTCGCCGTGGAGGTCCTGGCCCCGGACGCGCGCATACAGCGCGCCGCTCGACGTCGACCGAGACCCGCGGCAGGCTCAGGCAGCCCTCCTCCGCGGTCGCGACCTCGGCCGAGCTCCACTCGAGCTCCGGGTTGGCGATCGCGGTGGGGGTCGCGTCCAGCCCGGCCTGGAAGACGAGCAGCCGGTGCATGACGCCGAGCTGGGTGGCGGCGAGCCCGACGCCGATCGCGTCGTGCATGATCGCGATCATCCGCTCGGCCTCGCGCTCGAGCTCCGGGCCGAAGCCCGGTGATCCGCGAGGCCCGCGACTTCAGCACCGGGTCCCCGAAGGTGCGGATCTGGGCCAGCGCCGCGGCACGCCGCTCGCGCGCGACCTCGTCCAGCTCCGGGAGCCGATCGTCCGGCGGTCCCTCCGGGCTCACCGGCTCCGGCTCGTGGACCGTTGCGGTGTCCCCCGCGTCGCTCATCGCAACGAGTCTAGGGCCATCACTGGGGATCGACGTCTACACCGAGCGCCACCCCCCGCAGCTCCCGTGCCGACGCCAGGCCCTCGATCGCGGCTCGCACCGCGGCCACCGTGGCGCCTCGGTCCATTGCCTTCAACAGGAGCTGGCGACGGTGGCGCCCGCGCAGGCGGAAACGGGGCGCCGGGCCGAGCAGCTCGGTGTGGTCCGGGAGGGTGCTCTCGAGCTCGCCGGCGAGCCGCACCGCCGCCCGCTGTGCCGGCTCGGCATCCGCTGCGGCGAGCTCGACCCGCACCAGGTGGGAGAAGGGCGGGTAGCGGAGCTCACGGCGTCGCTCGAGCTCGCCGGCGAGGAAGCCCGCGGCGTCGTGGGTCGCCGCATGGCGGATCGCCGGGGCGTCCGGGGCCAGCGTCTGCACCAGGACGCTCCCGCCCAGCTCGCCGCGCCCGCTGCGTCCCGCGAGCTGGGCGACGAGCGCGAAAGTCCGCTCCTCGGCGCGAAAGTCCGGGAAGCGCAGGGTGGCGTCGGCGTCCAGCACGACCCCCAGGACGACCTCCGGAAAGTCGTGTCCCTTGGCGACCATCTGGGTGCCGACGAGCAGCCCGGAATCGGCCTGGTCGAACCGCCGCAGGATCTCGAGGTGGCCCCCCGTCGCCGCGGCGCTGTCGGAGTCGAGCCGGAACACCGGCAGGGGCGCGACGGCTGTGGCCAGGAGCGTCGCCAGCCGCTCGGTGCCGGCGCCGTGGCGGGCGAGCGCGACCGAGCCGCAGTCCGGACATTCGGCCGGCGCGGCCTCGGCATGTCCGCAGTGATGACAGCGAAGCTCCCCGTTCTGGTGGATGACCAGCGAGACGTCGCAGCGCGGACATCCCCACGCCCGCCCGCACGAGCGGCAGTCGAGAAAGGGCGCCCAACCACGGCGGTTGAGGAGCACGATGGCCTTCGCTCGGCGGTCCGCCACCGCCGCCAGGGCCTCGGCGGTCCGTGGATGAAGCGGGCCCGTCCGGGGATCGCTGCCTCGCATGTCCAGGAGCTCGACGTCCGGCAGGCTGCGGCCGTCGGCGCGCTTCGGCAACTCCAGCCGCGGCAGGGCGAGCCAGCTCTCCGGCCTCGGGGTGGCGCTTCCCGCGACCAGCGCCGCGCCGCTTTCGGCGGCGCGATGGCGCGCCACCTCACGGGCGTCGTAGCGCGGATCGCCGTCCTGCTTGTAGGAGGGGTCGTGCTCCTCGTCGATCACCAGCAGGCCCAGATCGGCCATCGGGGCGAAGACCGCCGAACGCGGTCCGATGCAGACCCGCGCCTCTCCGGATCGAATCCTCTGCCACTCGTCCCGTCGCTCTCCCCGGGAGAGGCGGGAGTGGAGCAGCGCGACCCGGTCGCCCAGCCGCGCCACGAACCTGGCGACGATCTGCGGCGTCAGCGCGATCTCGGGCACCAGCACGATCGTTCCCCTCCCCCGCTCCAACGCGGCCTCGGCCGCGGCGATGTACACCTCGGTCTTGCCGGAGCCGGTGACCCCGTGGAGCAGGAGCTCGCGCTCGGCGCCGCCCTCGATCGCCGCGACCACCCTGGCCAGCGCAGCCTTCTGGTCTGCGCCCAGACGCGGTCGGCCCGATGGAGCCCCGACCTCGACGACCGCCGGGCGGCGACTCCGCTCACGGGCGCGCAGGACGATCAGCCCCCGCCTCTCGAGGCGCCTCAGCGTCTCGCGCCCGGCCCCCGTGGTCGCCTGGAGCTCCGATGCCCGGACCTCGTCCGGACGGTCGCCATCCTCGCCGGCGAGCTGGACGAGGGCGTCGCGCTGGCGGTGTCCCAGGCGAGCGTCCTCGCGGAGCGCGGCTCGGCCGGCGTCGGTCGGGGTCGCCACGAGCTCGAGCCGAGGACCCGGCGCCCGACCGCTTCGCCCCACGCCCGGTGGAAGCACGAGCTCGAGCCCCCGGGCCGGGGTCGAGCAGTACTCGCGCGCCGTCCAGAGCCCGAGGCGCACGAGCTCCGGCGTCGCGCCGGATTCGAGCGCGCAGAGCGGCTCCGCCAACCGGGCCGGATCGAGCTCGCTCGACTCCGCCACGGCGGTGACCACGCCGGTCAGGCGACGGCCTCCGAACGGGACCAGGAGCACGCTGCCGACGCCCACGTCGGAGAGCCGCTCGGGCAACAGGTAGTCGAACGGCCCACGCAGCGAGCGGGCCGTGGTCAGTGGCTCGACCTTGGCGATCGCCATCGCGCCGACGCTAGGGAAGGCGGCGGACGGCGCCCCGCTCGACAGCGCTTATCCTTCGCCCGTGGCACCGAGGCTGGCACCGGGCGAGCAGGTGATGTTCCAGGGGCACCCGTCGTGGCGCTCGATCCTCGCCTTCTACGTCAAGGGGCTGTTCGCCGTCCTGGTCGTCGCCTTCGGAGTCGCGATCGTCACCAACGTCACCGGGGACGGGACCGACGCCGGGCTCGTGACGCTGGTTGCGGTGGTCGGCGTGGCGCTCGTCGTGCTCGCCGGGCTTGATCAAGCGGATCACGGTCCACTACACGATCACCACGCGGCGCCTTCACATCAAGCGTGGGATCGTCTCCCGGGAGATCCAGGAGACGCGGCTCGAGCGCGTCCAGAACGTCAACTACGACCAGTCCGTCCTCCAGCGCCTGCTCCAGGTCGGCGACGTCGACTTCGACACCGCCGCCGGCGACGACTTCAACTTCGTCTTCGCCGGCGTCGCCAATCCGGATGAGGTCGTCGAGCGGGTCGATCGGGCCACCCATGCCGGCGCCCCCACGGGCCTCGGAGACGACCCGACGGCCCCGCAGCCGGGCGGGCCGGGCGCCAACTAGCGCCTCGCCGGCGACCTAGGGGACGTCGGCGGTCGCTGCCGCCTCGGACTCCGCGCCCTGCATCCCCGCCGCCGCGCGGAGCGACTCGACCCGATCGGTCCGCTCCCAGGTGAAGTCGTGGTCGGAGCGGCCGAAATGGCCGTACGCGGCCGTCTTCTGGAAGATCGGCCGTCGCAGCTCGAGGTCGCGGACGATGGCGCCTGGCCGCAGGTCGAACTCCTCGCGCACGATCCTCGCCAGCTGAGCGCCCGGGAGCTTGCCGGTGCCGAAGGTCTCGATCATCAGGGAGACCGGGTGGGCGACACCGATCGCGTAGGCGACCTGGACCTCGCAGCGATCGGCAAGCCCGGCCGCGACCACGTTCTTGGCCACGTATCGGGCCGCATAGGCGGCCGACCGGTCCACCTTCGAGGGGTCCTTGCCCGAGAAGCAGCCGCCGCCGTGGCGCGCGGCGCCGCCGTAGGTGTCGACGATCACCTTGCGGCCCGTGAGCCCCGAGTCGCCCATCGGGCCGCCGATCTCGAACTTCCCGGTCGGGTTGACGAGGAAGTTCTCGTACAGCTCCCGGTCGGTGAACAGCTCCTTGTACTCCTCGTGCAGCACCGGCTCGACGACGTGCTCCCAGAGGTCCGGCTTGATCAGGGTTTCGCCGTCGATGTCCGGCATGTGCTGGGTCGAGATCAGGAGCTTGACGATCTCCACCGGCCGGTCGTTCTCGTAGCGAACGGTGACCTGGGTCTTGCCGTCGGGCCGCAGGTAGGGGATCACGTCGGCCTTGCGCACCTCCGCCAGCCGGTGGGCGAGCGTGTGCGCGATCTGGATCGGCATCGGCATCAGCGCCCGGGTCTCCCGGGTCGCGTAGCCGAACATCATTCCCTGGTCACCGGCCCCGATCCGGTCCAGCTCGTCCTCGTCGTTCGGGTCGGTGCGGGCCTCGTAAGCGGTATCGACGCCCTGGGCGATGTCCGGCGACTGCTCGTCGATCGCCGTGATCACGGCGCAGGTGTCGGCGTCGAACCCGTACTTGGCCCGGTCGTAGCCGATCCGATGCAGCGTCGCGCGGACGATCTTCGGGATGTCGACGTAGGTCTCGGTGGAGATCTCCCCCGCCACCACGACGAGTCCGGTGTTGACGAGGCACTCGCAGGCGACGCGGCCCTGCGGGGTCGTCGGCCAGCACCGCATCGAGGACGCCGTCGGAGATCTGGTCGCAGATCTTGTCCGGGTGTCCCTCGGTCACCGACTCGGAGGTGAACAGGAACTCGTTGTCGCGAAAGGTTGTGGACGGTCATCGTCGTGCGGCGAGCGTAGCGGACGAGTCTCACGCCGCTCCTTACCCGACGCATGCCAGCGGCGTAGGTCCGTCGGACAGCATCGTCGCGACGGAGCTCTGGACGGCGAGGCCGAGCGCCTCGAGCCTCGGATCTCCGGGGCGAAGGCCGCATAGGCGGGATCCTCCGCGAGGCCCGCGCGCTCGCCCAGGGCGATCAGCCCGGCGAGGTTCAGGTAGCCGAGCAGGGAGACGTCGCCCGGGAGGCCGGCCGTCGCCTGACGGAACAGATCGGCGTCGTCGAGCCCGGGCTCGCCGGCGTCGACACCGCCCGGATCCCGGCGGGTCGGTCGCGATCACGAGCGCCGAGTCCACGATCGCGTAGGTGAGGTCGACCGCCGGCGAGAGCGCGCAGGCTGTACGCGGTCGACGTCGTCCACCTGGTGCTCGCTGAACACCGGAGCCTGCTGGGAGGAGTCGAGCGCCTTGGCGAGCGGGCCCTGCAGGCGGGCGAGCGCCTCGGCTGGCTCGCGAGCCGTCGATACCCGCTCCGACGAACATCAAGACGCGGCGTCCGTCGCGCCGCCGCTCCCGAGGAGTCGAGCGCGAACGCCGCCTCGCCGCCCAGAGCCGGCAGCAGGTCCGTCTCGAGGTCCACCTCGCCGAGCGCGCGAGACGCGCTTGACGAGCCTGCCGACCGCCGCCGCAAGGCCCGGCTCCTCGGCGCTCGCCTGCTCCAGCAGCGATGAGATCGCGTGGCCGGGATCGCCGATCCCCAGGTAACCGAGCGAGTCGGGCGGGAGCGAGCCGGCAGCGTCGGCTCGAAGGACGGGAAGGCGGAGAAGAAGCCCGGGTGAGCAGGAACGCGCTCCGGGTCGAGCGTCGGAGCGGACGTCGAGATCGAGCCCGTCGTCGCTCGCCACCAGCGCCGCGGCCACGCCCTGGCTGGCTCCCGGGTTGATCACCGCGGCGAAGGTCGCGAGCGGGGCGCGCGGATCGGCGACCAGCCTGGCGATCCCGTCCTCGGACAGGTAGACGTCCGCGAGGCGCTCCTCGGGAAGGGCGTCACGGGCCGCGCCGGCGGCCGGGTCGTCCGCGAGCGAGCCCGGCGTCCGTCGGCGCCGCTCTGGGCGTCGATCACGTCCCGCACGCCGCCCGGCTCGTCCCGATCGCGAGGAAGCCGTCGAGCGAGCGCCGTCGCCAGGCCACGCCGGTCGACCTGGGCCTGAACGCCCCGTCGCGCGTCGAAGCCGTCCGGCTCCGCCGGAGGCGATCGAGTCGGCGAACTGGCCTCGCCCTCTCCTCGTCGCTCACCTCGAGCAGCTGGACCTCCTGCGCCGCACGGCCGCCCGCCGGGAGGATCGCGAGCGCGGCCTCGCCGCCGAACCAGGGGTCGATGTCGCGGTCGAAGTCGACCGCGGCGCCGTTCGGCCCCGGCAGCCCTGCCAGAGCAGGCGACCGATCGCCTGCTGGGTGAGCGCCGGCATCTGCGAGGCGAGGCCCGCGCCTCCTGGAACTGCTCGCTGCCGCGGTCGACGTCGACGTGGGCATAGGCGAGCGCGTCGGCGGGAACCAGGCCGATCGCGTCGTCGGCTCGGCGGGCAGGCGTCCCCTCCGGGCGCCTGGCACGGGAAGGCCGGGCACCGCGACCAGCGCGATCAGCGCGACGACGCCGAGGACGCCCGCCAGCAGGCCCAGCCGGCGCCGGGTGTAGATCGACAGGCCGAGCCAGCGATCCCCGCTGTCGCGCCCGACCGCGCCCGGGACCCGGCCGACGGGTCGACAGGCGCCGCAGGCGCGGAGGGCAGCCGAGCGCGGGCCGGCCGCGGCGCGCGGGGGCGAGCACGCGGCATTCGAGGCCGCGGGAGGCTCGGGATTCGAGGGCGGGGGAGCCTCGCCATGGCGGGTCTTATAGCGGCTGGTGGAGGATCGCTCCGCTACCGCGAACGCGCAGCGAGGCCGGGGCGCTCGCCCGACCTGCGGGAGTGGGGAACGAAGTCGATCACCAGCGGAACCCCCTCCAGCCCGTACTTTTCCCGCAGCCTGTTCTCGACGTGGAAGGCCCATTCCCGGCTGATCAGGCGGCGGTCGTTGACCTGGATCGCGAACCGCGGGGGCCGCCGCTCGACCTGGGCCGCGTAGTAGAGGCGCAGGCGCCTGCCACGCTTCGCAGGGGGCGGCCGGCTGGCCACCAGGTCGCCGATGAATCGGTTCAGCTCGGACGTCGCGATCCGCGATGCGCGGCGGTCGGCGAGCTCGATCGAGCGCTCGAGCAGCTTCGGGACGTTGCGGCCGGTGAGGGCGGAGCAGGCGATCACCGGCGGGCGCTGCCGAACCGCTGCGCGAGCCTCGCGGTCGCGTCCTCCAGATCCGTCCGCCCGACGTCCCACTTGTTGAGGGCGACGAGCGTCGCGCAGCCCGATCGCATCGCGAGCTCGGCAACGCGCAGGTCCTCCGACGTGACCCCCTCGGACGCGTCGCAGACCACAAGCGCGACGTCAGCCCGGCTCGCCGCTCGCTCGGAACGCAGCTGGGCGTAGTAGGCGACGGTGCCGGCGATCTTGGTCCGCCGCCGCAGCCCCGCCGTGTCGACGAGCACCACGCTCCGCCCGGCGACCTCGAGCTCGGTGTCGATCGCGTCGCGGGTCGTCCCCGCCCGCTCGGAGACGATCACGCGCTCGGCGCCGATGAATGCATTGACGAGCGAGGACTTGCCGACGTTCGGGCGGCCGATTACGCAGACGTGCACCGGCGGCTCGGCTTCGTCTTCCGCTGCGCCACCGTCACGTTTCGGCTCGCTGGAGACCAGCTCTGCCAGGCGATCGAGCAGGTCGCCAGTCCCGTGGCCGTGCGTGGACGAGACGGCCTGGGGCTCTCCCAGCCCCAATTGGTGGAACTCCGCGGCGAGGTAGGCGTCGCCGGGCTCGTCCACCTTGTTCGCGACGACGACCGTCGGCGCGTCGCCCCCCCGCAGGATCTCCGCCACCTCGGCATCGCCCTGGCGCAGGCCCGCTCGGACGTCCACCACAAGCGCGACGGCGTCGGCGCCGGCGATCGCCTCGCGCGCCTGGCGCTGCACGGAGCGGGCCAGCGAATCGTCCGCGGCCAGGTCCACGCCGCCGGTGTCGACAAGGCGAAACCGAACGCCGTTCCACTCGCAGTCGAGAGCCTTGCGGTCACGCGTCACGCCGGCCTCGCGGTGGACCACAGCCTCCCTTCCCCCCGCGAGCCGATTGACGAGCGTCGACTTGCCAACGTTGGGGAAGCCGACGACTGCGACCTCGGGACGGGCGTCGCTCATCCTCCCACCAACCCTCGCTCCCGAGCGATGACGACGATCTGGTCCACGACTCGATCCACGTCAAGCCCGGTGGTGTCGATCTCGGTGGAGTCGGCAGCGGGACGAAGTGCCCCGTGGGCGCGCCCCTGATCGCGAGCGTCGCGAACGGCCTGGGCGGCCACCACCCGCTCGAGTGGCTCGTTCGACTCGGTGGCGCGGCGCCGGGCCCGCTCCGCGTCGGTCGCGGTCAGGAACACCTTGAGCGGCGCCTCGGGGCTGACCACGGTGCCGATATCGCGGCCCTCCACGACGTAGTCACCCGCCTCGATCAGGGCGCGCTGGCGCTCGACCATCGCCTCGCGCACGCCCGGATGAACGGACACGCGCGAAGCTCCCGCGGAGACCTCCGGCGCGCGGATCGCCTCGGTGACGTCCTCCCCGCCCAGCCGAACGCGATCGGAAACGAACTCGAGCTCGAGCCCGCGGGCGAGCTGGGCGAGCGACTCGGCATCGTCGAAGGCGATGCCGGCTTCGATCGCAGCCAGGGCGACGCATCTGTACATCGCTCCCGAGTCGAGGTAGGTCACGCCGAGCCGGTCGGCGAGCATGCGCGCGACCGTCGACTTGCCGGCTCCGGCGGGACCATCGATGGCGATCACCACGCCGCTGAGGATAGAGTTGGCCGGACCGTCACCGGGAGGAGCGATGCGAACCTGGAAGATCCCCGAGCTAACCATCGAGCCACGACAGCCGGAGGTGCTCGACTCGGAGGACGAGGGACGCGCGATTGTGATCGAGCTTCCGGCCGGTGAGCGACTGCAGGAGCACCAGGTGCACGAGCGCGCCTGGCTCATCGTCGTGTCGGGCGTGATCCAGGTCGATGGGTCAGAGGTGGTCAGCGGCGGCGCCGGGCTACTGGCCGTTTTCGACCCCAACGAGCGCCGCGAGGTTCGCGCCACCGAGGATGCGCGGCTGCTGCTCCTGCTCTCTCCCTGGCCGGGAGAGGGCCACCCCAGCCAGCGCTAGCGCGCCAGGAGCGAGGCGAGGTCCTCGGCGAATCGCGGATAGCTGACCGCGGCGGCCTCGAAACCTGCGACCTCGATCCCGTCGCGCGAGGCAAGCCCCGCCACAGCGCCGAGCATGGCCAGGCGGTGATCGCCAGCCGCATCGAGGCCTCCCCCGCGAAGCCCACCGGTGCCGGTGACCACGAATCCGTCCTCAGTCGCCTCGATCTCGGCGCCGACCCCACGCAGACCACCGACCACCGTCGCGATCCGATCGGATTCCTTGTGCCGAAGCTCCCCCGCCCCGGAGACCACGGTCCTCCCATCCGCAAAGCACCCGAGGAGCGCCACCAGGGGGAGCTCGTCGATCGCCATGGGGACTTCCCCACCGTGCACGCGGGTCGCCGCCAGCGGGCCGTGGCGCGCAACGATCGTTCCCCGCGGCTCGGCGCCGCCCGCAGCGTCCTCCTCGACCTCGACCGCGGCGCCCATCCGATTGAGGATCCCCAACAGGCCAACGCGAGTCGGATTGAGCCCCACACCCTCGAGCGTCGCCGCGCTGCCCGGGACGATCGCAGCCGCGACGATTCCGAAGGCCGCCGACGAAAAGTCGCCCGGCACGGCGATCTCGCCCGGGTCGAGCCGATCGACGCCCTCGACGACCACGCGCCGGGCGGGAAGCTGACCGCGGAGCGCAACCTGGGTGCCGGCGTCCTCGCTCCTCACCGGGGCGCCAGCGGCCCGGAGCATGCGCTCCGTGTGATCGCGCGTGCGCTGGCGCTCGAGGACCGTGGTCGCCCCCTCCGCGAGCAGCCCCGCGAGCACCACGCACGACTTGACCTGGGCGCTCGCGACCGGCAGCTCGTAGTCGATTCCGCGAAGGTCGGCGCCGTCGAGCCGAATCGGCGGCAGCCTGTCGTCCTCGCAGTCCACCGTCGCGCCCATGGCGCGAAGCGGCTTTGCGATCCGGTCCACCGGCCGCCGCCGAATCGACTCGTCACCGTCGAGCGTCCAGGAGCCTGCCCCCTGGCCCGCGAGCCACCCGGGAAGGATTCGCAGCAGGGTGCCGGCGTTCCCCACGTCGATCTCGGCCGGGGCCGCTCCGCGAAGCCCGACGCCTCGGATCTCCAGGCGGAGCGCCTCCGGGCCGCGCTCCTCCGCGACCTCCGCACCCAGCCGTCGTATCGCGTCGATCGTCGAGCGGGTGTCCGCCGCGTCGAGGTAGCCGGTGATGTGCGTCTCCCCATCCCCCATTGCGCCCAGGAGCGCGGCGCGGTGGCTGATCGACTTGTCCGGCGGGGGGCGCAGCATCCCCAGCAGCGGGCCCGAGGGGCCAAATCGCGTCACTCCGAGGAGGAGACGGAGTAACCCAGCTCGCGCACGACGTCGGCGGCCCGCTCGGCCTCCTCGCCCCCGGCGACCCACAGGGACACGGCGCCGGTGCGCATGTCGGGCGCCGGGTAGAGGGCCATGTCCTCGATGTTGACCCTGGCCTTCCCGAGTGCGAGCGCGATCTCGGCCACCGTGCCCGGCCGGTTCTCCACGGCGACCCGCAGCTCGCGTAGCTCGCCCCGGGCGGGGTCGGCCTCGAGCAGGCGGCGCCGGTCCTTGCGAGCGGCGTCGTGCCACGCCGCCACCCCATCGGCGTCGCCCGAGCGGATCAACTCGGCCGCCTCCCGGAGACGCTCGGTCACGGCGTCGATCTCGCGCGCCACCGCCTCGCGGTTGGTGGCGAAGATGTCCCTCCAGATCGCCGGGTTGGCCCCCGCCACGCGGGTGGTGTCGCGGAAGCTCGGGCCCACCTCCGGGAGGCGCTCGGACTCCTCAGCGGCCGCGGCCGCCGCCTCTCGCACCAGCACGTTGGCGACCACGTGGGGTACGTGGCTCACCGTCGCCATCAACCGGTCGTGGGTCTCGGCATCGAGAGCCTGGGGGCGCGCGCCCAGATCGGCGATCGCGCGCTGCAGACGGTCGTACAGCATGCCGCTCGAGCGCTCGGTCGGGGTCAGGTACCACGTCGCACCCTCGAACAGTTCGGCCCGAGCGTTCTGAACCCCGGCGGTCTCAGCGCCCGCCAGGGGGTGCCCGCCGACGAACCGCTCGGTGGGTTGGCCGGAGATCGCCCCCAGCAGGGCCTCCTTGGTCGAGCCGACGTCGGTGACCACGGTGTTGCCTCCGCTCACGCCCAGCGCCTCGCTCACCAGCCGGGGAAGGGCGGCGACCGGCGCGGCGCAAAAGACGATCTCGGCCCCCTCGACCGCCTCAGAGACCGAGGCGACTGCGCGATCGAGTGCGCCGAGCCCGAGCGCTCGCTCCCCGTTCGCCGGATCGAGGTCGAATCCGGCGACCTCCGCGCCGAGCCGGTCTCGCGCCGCGAGCCCGATCGACCCGCCGATCAGGCCGACGCCGAGTACCGCGATCCTCATCCCCGGCGGCGAGCCTCCACCGCCCCGGCGAGCCGGTCGAGGATCACCGCCGTTCGCTCCCAATCAAGGCAGGCGTCCGTGATCGACTGGCCGTAGGTGAGCGGCCGGCCGGAGTCGAAGCTCTGGCGGCCGGAGACGATGAACGACTCGAGCATCAACCCAACGATCGCTCGGGTGCCGGCGGAAACCTGCGCGGCGATCTGGTCCGCTGCCGTCACCTGGCGGTCGGGGTCCTTGCCGCTGTTCCCGTGCGAGGCGTCGATCACCAGCCGCTCGCCCAGCCCCGCCGCGCGAAGCAGCTCGACCGCTTTCGAGACGTCGGCAACGGAGTAATTTGGTCCCTCGTCGCCGCCCCGCAGGATCACGTGGCTATCGCGGTTTCCCGTCGTGTAGAGGATCGCTGGGGCCCCCGCGTCGTCGATGCCGGCGAACGCGTGCTGGGTGCCCGCGGCGCGGACGGCGTCGACCGCGACCTGGACGTTGCCGTCGGTTCGGTTCTTGAATCCGATTGGCATCGAGAGTCCGGAGCCGAGCTGGCGGTGAGTCTGGCTCTCGCTCGTCCGCGCGCCGATCGCCCCCCAGGCGACTGCGTCGGCGATGTACTGAGGGGTGATCGGATCGAGGAACTCGCAGCCGACCAAGAGACCGACATCGAGGACGTCGAGCAACAGCTCGCGGGCGATCCGCAGGCCAGAGTTGACGTCGCCAGAGCCGTCGAGGTGGGGGTCGTTGATGAGCCCTTTCCAGCCGACGGTCGTGCGCGGCTTCTCGAAATAGACCCGCATCGCGACCAGCAGGTGGCTGCCGAGGTCGGCAGCCGCCGCGGCGAGACGATGAGCGTAGTCGAGGGCGGCCTCGGGGTCGTGGACGCTGCACGGGCCGGCCACGACGAGTAGGCGATCGTCTTCGCGGTCGAGCACCGCGGCGACCTCCTCGCGACCGCGGACGACCGCCGCGGCGCGCTTGTCGCCGAGCGGGAGCTCCTCGAGGAGCGTCGCGGGCGGCACGAGCTCGACGACCCGTTCGATGCGGCGATCGCGAACCGAGTCCCTCATGCGCTGGCTCTCCATGCCGGCGATCATCGCGGGTTGTCCGCTGCTTGCAATGCGACTGTCATGGTCCTGGTTCCTCTCGTTCAAGAGTTGGCGTACGGACGGGGGTGCGGCGTCCGGCGGAGGTCTCCTGCTAGGTGGGCCGAAGCGGCCGGGCCGGACGCCTAGCTAAATCGCCAGTAGTAGAACCAGGCACGCCGGCGCAGCCCCTGCGGGGCGATCTCCGAAGCCGGCGTGCGGACGCGGTTCATCGCCGGTGTTTGTACCACGGCGAAGCCGATTCCGCAAACCATCGGGGTCGGCGTCCAGGAAGAGATCGCGCCCGAGACGGCGTTCAGATCACTGCGGCGAAGGCTTCGAGGAAGCGCTCGTTCTCGGTCCGGGTGCCGTAGGTGACCCTGATGTGGCCCGGGTCGCCGAGGCCGACTCCTCCCCGCACGACGATGCCGCGCTCGCCGAGCCCCTGAATGATCTCCCCCTCGTCCCGCTCGCCCAGCGGGATCCAGGCGAAGTTGGCCTGTGACGCGGCGGGCTCGAGGCCGAGCTCGCCAAGGCCCTCCTCGACGAACAGCCGCTCCACCACGGTTCGCTCGACTCGCTGGACGACGTCGTCGGGGTGCAGGATCGCCTCCGCGGCGGCGGCCTGAGCGAGCTCGTTGACGCTGAACGGCTGGCGCACCGCGTCGAGCGCCCCGCGGAAGCCGGCCGAGCACAGCGCGTACCCGCAGCGAAGGCCGGCGAGCCCGTAGACCTTGCTGAACGTGCGCACGACGACGAGATTCGGAAACCGGCCCAGGAGGTCGATCGCCGCGTCGGGATCCTCGTCCGTCTGGAACTCGACGTAGGCCTGGTCCAACGCGACCGTGACGTAGTCGGGGAGCCGCTCGCAGAACTGGCCGATGCGCTCCGTCGACAAATGGGTCCCGGTGGGGTTGTTGGGATTGCAGACGCAGACGAGCCGGGTCGCGGCGGTCACCTCGGCGAGCATCGCGTCCAGATCGTGGACATACCCGTCGGCGAGCGGCACTCGCACCTCTCGGGCGCCAGACAGGGCCGCCAGGTGCGGGTAGATCGAGAAGGAAGGCCAGGCGAAGAGGAGCTCGTCGCCCGGCTCGCAGAGCGCCTCGGCGGCGGCGAGCAGGATCTCGCACGAGCCGTTGCCGACCGCGATCCGCGCTGGGTCCGTGTCGAAGCGCTCCGCGATCCGCCGGCGAAGGCGGCGGGAGTGCTGGTCCGGATAGCGGTTGAGCCCCGCCGCCGCGCGGCCGATCTCCTCGACGACCGCGGGGTGCGGCGGCCACGGTGACTCGTTGGAGGCGAGCTTCGTGACCTTGTCGGAGCCGAACTCCTCCCGCGCGGCGCTCTCGTGCATGCCGGCCTCGTAATGGGGCATGCGCTCGAGCTTCTGAGCGAAGGTGATCGCCATGCGACGACATTCTGCCGGGCGATGGGGCCCGGCGTCCCGCAAGCTCCGCTATTGGGCGGAGTGGAGGTCCGAGCGAAGCTCCTGGGCGTCGCCCAGGTAGGCATGCTGGGGAACGTGGTCGACGGGCGCCTGGTAATGGACGAGCACTCGGATCACGCTGCTCATCGCCCCCGGCACGTCGAGCTCCCGGGTGCACAGAAGCGGCACCGAATCAAGCCCGAGCCGCCGCGCGGCGACGGCCGGGAACTCGGCGTTCAGGTCGTCCGTCGCAGTGAAGAGGCAGCTCACGATGCGCTCGGGGTCGAGGGCGTTTCGCGTCATCAGCTCGCGCATCAGCGCCTCGGTCGCGGCCAGAATCGCGTCGGCCTCATTGGCCTCGGCCTTGACCGCGCCCCGCACCGCCCACATTCGCTGCTCATCGCTCATCCGCGCGGGCATCTTTCCAGAGCCGCTTGACCTCCGGCGGGCGCAACCGCCGCGCCCTTCCCTCCTGGAGGGTGCCGAGCTCGAGCGACCCGAAGCGAATCCGGGTCAGCGAGGTGACCTTGTTGCCGATCGCCTCGACCATGCGCCGGACCTGCCGGTTGCGGCCCTCGCCGAGCGTCAACTCGACCACGCGTGGCGAGATGGCGCGGACCCGGGCCGGCGCCGTGCGCCCGTCCTCGAGCTCGATCCCGTTGCGCAGCCGGCGAAGCTGGGCCTGGGTCGCGGGGCGGCCCAGCCTCACCCTGTAGGTCCGTTCGACCCCGTAGCGGGGATGGCTGAGGCGGTTGGCGAGCTCGCCGTCGTTGGTCACCAGGATCAGCCCCGTCGAGTCGGCGTCCAGGCGCCCCACTGGATACAGCCGCCGTTTCGAGTCGACCAGCTCGACCACCGCCGGGCGACGACCCGGCTCCCTGGCCGTGGACACGACCCCCGCCGGCTTGTTGACGATCCAGATCTCGCGCGGCTCCGGGGCCACGGGACGCCCGTCGACCTCCACCCCACTCGACTCGTCAACGTCGCGGGCGGGGTCGGTGACGGTCCGGCCCCCGATGCGGACCCGGCCGTCCGCGATCAGCTGCTCGGCCCGTCGCCGTGACGCGACCCCGCTGTGGGCGAGGTACCTCGCGAGGCGCATGCCCTCGGCGGTTCCGGGTCAGGTCGCCCGCTGCTCGCCGGCCTGCAACAGGCGCTGGCGAAGCTCGCGCTCGTCGTCGGGCGAGGGATCGAAGCGAGATGGATCGGGCAGCTGGTCGAGGCCGGAGAGGCCGAAGAGCTTCTCGAACAACGCCGTCGTCCGGTAGACCGCCGCCCCGAAGCGGGAGCGACCGGACTCCTCGATCAGGCCCCGCTCCGTCAGCGTGGCCACCGCGGACTCCGACGAGACGCCCCTGATTCGCGCGATCTCTGGGCGCGACACCGGCTGCAGGTAGGAGACGATCGCGAGCGTCTCCGCCTGCGCCTGGGTGAGCGGTGGCGTACGCGGCCTCGACAAGAGGCGCCGGGCGGCGTCCTCCGCGACTGGGTCCGCGGCGAGCGTGTGACCACCTGCCACGCGGCGCATGACCACGCCCCGGCCGCCCTGGCCGAGGGCGCCCTCGAGCGCATCCAGGGCGCGGTCGACCGCGGCCTCCGTCACATCACATGCCTCGGCGAGCTCTGCGGTCGACACCGGGTCGGGCGAGAGGAAGAGGAGCGCCTCGACGATCCTGTGGAGCTCTGGGATGGGCTCGCTCATCTCCGCCTACCCTCCAACGCCCGCCTGGACCTCGATCGACCCGAACAGCTCCCTCTGGGTCCAGCTCGCCTCGCCCCGCTTGTGCATCTCGAGCAGAGCGAACAGGGTCACGGCCTGGGTCAGGCGGTCCTCGTGCGCGAACACCTGATCGAAGTCGAAGCTGCCGCGCTTCGCGAGCAACGCCCGAAGGATCGCGAGGCGGCGCTCCAGCGAGACGGTCGGGCGGATGTGACTCGTATCCGGCGCCGGCGGCAGGTGAAGCAGATCGCCGAGCGCCCGCGCGAGCTGCTCGGGCTCATACGCAGGAGTCGCGGCGTCGAGCGACGCGCGGCGCAGCTCGGGCGGAAGCGGGGCGCTCCGGTACAGGTAGCGGCGCCCGTCCGAGAACAGGCTCGATAGGTATGCCGCCGCGTCCCGGTAGCGCCGGTATTCGAGCATCCGCGCCAGCAGCTCGTCCGCTGCCTCCTCGGGGCCGAGCTCCGGCCGCTCGTCGTCCGCGGCGGGAAGCAGGAGCCGGGACTTCAACTCGAGGAGCGAGGCGATCAGCACCAGGAACTCGGTGGCTGCGTCGAGGTCGAGCTCGCCGGCGCTCTCCAGGTGCTCCACGTAGGAGACCACGATCTCGCCCAGGGAGACCTCCGCCAGGCTCACCTCCTCGCGCAGCACCACCGCCATCAGGAGGTCGAACGGCCCGGCGAAGACGTCGAGGTCGAGATCGAGGTCGGTTGCTCTCACCTCGCGAGAGCCTAGAAGGTGGCCCGGACCTGCAGGCGGTCCGGGCATGGCCAGCCGGCCTACGGGCTATTTCGGGGGGGCCGATGCACATCGCGTCGCGAACATCGGCCATGGTCTCGGCCGCGATCGCGCGTGCCTTCTCTGCCCCCGCCGCCAGCGTCCGCTCGATTCCCGCCTCGTCGGCCCGCAGCTCCGCGTAGCGCTCGCGGACCGGCTCCAGGGAGGCCACCACCGCCTCGGCGACCGCTCCCTTGAAGTCGCCGTAGCCCTGGCCGTCGAACTCGCCCTCCAGGTCCTCCGGCGCGACTCCCCGCACGACCGACATGATCTCGATCAGGTTCGTGATCCCGGCCTTGTCGGGGCCTCGGCGGATGTCCGTCCCCGAGTCGGTGACGGCGCTGCGAAGCTTCTTGCGGACCGCGTCGGCCTCGTCGAGGATGTAGACGGTGCCCTGCTCTGACCCATAGGTCGTGGACATGCGGGTCTCCGGATCCTGGAGGTTCATGATCCGGGCCCCGACCTCCGGGTAGGTTCCCTCCGGGACGACGAGCACCTCGCCATAGCGCGAGTTGAAGCGCTCGGCGATGTCCCGCATGAGCTCGATGTGCTGGCGCTGATCGTCGCCCACGGGGACCTCGGTGGCGCGATAGGCCAGGACGTCGGCCGCCTGCAACACCGGGTAGAAGAAGAGGCCCGCGGACACCAGCTCGCGCTGTTGCTCGGCCTTCTCCTTGAACTGGTGCATCCGGTTCAGGTCGCCCCATGCGGTCACCGTGCCGAGCAGCCAGCAGAGCTCCGTGTGCTCGACGACGTCCGATTGGCGGAACAGGAGGCAGCGCGACGGGTCGAGCCCGGCGGCGATCAGGATCGCGGTCGTGTCGTAGAGCCGCTGCCGCAGCTCGGCGGGATCCTGGGGCACGGTGAGCGCGTGCAGGTCGACGATGCAGTAGATCGCCTCCCCCCGGTCCTGGCCGTCGACGTATTGGCGGATCGCCCCGATGTAGTTCCCGAGGTGCTTGCGGCCCGTCGGCTGGATCCCGCTGAAGATTCGCTGCTGGGCCATCGCGGCGGCGGACTATAGAGGCGCCCGCGCCGGCCCCGCCGATGGCTCGAGCTCCCCCGGAACCGGCTCGGGATCGCGGGTCGTCGCTACGGCTCGGGCTGGTCGCGAAGCTGGTGAGCCGGGGTGAAGAAGTTCCGATAGGCGAGCGTGACCGCGATCAATCCCGACAAGGCGACGCTCCCGAGCAGCGTCCAGAGCAGGATCAGCTGCAGGCGGACCGCGTCGGTGGGATCGGCGCCGGCGAGGAGCATCCCCACCATCGTTCCCGGAAAGAAGATCAGGCCGGTGGTCTTGGTGGAATCGACCAGGGCGATCATGCCGGAGCGCAGGCTGCGCCGGACGAAGGGCGCGGCCGCCACCGTCGAGGTGGTCCCGAGGGCCAGGGTCGCCTCGATCTCCCGCGCGTGGCGCTGGACCTCGTCGCCCAGCCGATTCAGGACGACCGCCGCGGCGGTCATCGAGTTGCCCACGACCATCCCGCCGACCGGGACCAGGTAGCGAGGCGTGGCCGCGAACACGCCGAGCGCGACCACGAGGCCGAGCGTCGCCGCGGCGGCGAGCGACAGCGCCAACAGCAGCGGCCAGAACGCGTCGGGCACCTGCTTCGCTCGAGTCCGCGCCTGCAGGGCACCGAACACGACCATCACCGCGATCAGCGCGACGACGAACCAGAGGCTGTCCTGGTCGAAGATGAAGTTGATCACGTAGCCGATTGCGGTCAGCTGGACAAACGAGCGCACGACCGCGATCGCGATGTCCTCCTCGAGGTCCGCCCGCCGCCAGAACGAGACCCCGATCGCCACGGCGACGAGGACGAGGGTGGCGGCGACGTCGCCGGCACTGACCTGGATCGACGAGCTGGTCACGCTGGGGGGATTATCATCGCCGCCCGCCGAGGGTCGATTTGCGCCGACATGTGCAGCGCAAGTCCGCACTCGGCGAGGTTTTGACCGTTCGGCGGGGTCAGACCGCGAGGTGCTCCGCGACCCGTCCCTCGGCGACCAACCGGCCCTCGTCCAACCGGACCACCCAGTCGGCCATCCGGCGCGCCTGGGCGAGGTCGTGGGTGACCAGTACCGTCGATAGCCTCACCCGCTCTCGAAGGTTGATCAGCGTCGCCTCGACGGCCTCACGGGCATCGTCGTCCAGCGCCGAGGTCGGCTCGTCGAGCAACAGGACCCGCGGCTCGAGCGCCAGGGCACGGGCGAGCATGGCCCGCTGCTGCTCGCCCACCGAGAGCTTGGACGCGGGCCGCGGGGCGAAGGATCCAGCGAGGCCCACGAGATCCAGCAGCCTCGGAATGTCCGGGTCGCGCGCAGCGACGCTCGCCGCGAAGCGGATGTTGTCCTCCACCGACCCCTCGAGGAGGGCCGGGAGCTGCGGCACGAGGCACACCTCCCGCCGAAGCTCGAGCGGATCGCGTTCACAAACGTCCGAGCCCTCGTACCGCACCACGCCGGACTCGGGGTCGGCGAGCCGATTCAGAAGGCGCAGGAGGGTCGACTTGCCGCTGCCCGAGGGCCCAGCGACGCAGCTCGCCCCCGCCGGCAGCGACGCGCTCAAGTCCTCCAGCACGGTGTTGCCGTCGCGCGATTGCGTGACCCGCTCGAGCTCGAACAGCATCGGGGTGATTATCGCGCCGATGAGTTCGGCCGCCGGCGGCGGTCACCAGTACTACCGGGCACCAGCGCGCAAGATTCATGGCGTCCCCGAGCGGGTACCCAGGAACTAGCTGTAACTTGGAAAACTGACACTTAGATGGCACGAGCGATTTGGACAGGGTCGATCAGCTTCGGGCTCCTCAACGTCCCCGTGAGGCTGTACAGCGCGGTATCGCGGAAGTCGGTCAGCTTCCGGGAGCTGCGGGCGAGCGACAGCTCGCGGGTACGACACAAGCGGGTCGCCGAGGCGGACGGCGAGGAGGTTCCCTACGACGAGATCGTCAAGGGGTATGAGATCACGCCCGAGCAGTACGTCGTGCTGACGCGGGACGAGCTCGAGGAGCTCGACCCGAAGAAGACCAAGGCGATCGAGATCCAGGACTTCGTCGACCTCGACGAGATCGACCCGATCTACTTCGACCATCCCTACTACCTCGGCCCCGACAAGGGCGCCGAGAAGGCGTACGCGCTGCTCGTCAAGGCGATGACCGACTCGAACAAGGTCGCGGTCGCACGCTTCGTCCTCCGAAACCGCGAGAACCTCGCGGCGATCCGGCCGATGGGCAAGGTGCTGACGATGGCGACGATGAGGTTCGCCGACGAGGTCGTCTCGCCCGACGAGCTGGACGACGTCTTTCCGGAGAACGGCAGGAAGATCGAGAAGCGTGAGGTCGAGATGGCCAAGCAGCTGATCGAGTCGCTGAGCGGCGAGTTCGACCCCGAGAAGTATCGCGACGAGTACCGCGAGGAGCTTCTGTCCCTGATCGAACGCAAGGCCCGGGGCGAGGAGATCGTCGAGGCGGTCTCCGAGGAGCCCAAGCCGACGAAGGCTCCCGACCTGATGGCGGCGCTCGAGGAGAGCCTCGCCGCGGTCAAGGGCGAGCCGTTGGCCGCCGGCGCGAAGGGCGACGGCGCCGCCAAGCGGAAGAGCCGCGCCAAGGGGACCTCGCCCCCGAAGTCCAAGTCGCGGCTCTTCCGGGTCCCGATCGAAGACCTCCCAGAGCAAGTCGAAATCGCGAAGCAGGGCCAAAGCCGCCAAGTAGACGTCGACGGCCACCGGGTCGAGCTGACCAATCTCGACAAGGTGCTCTGGCCCGAGACCGGGTTCACCAAGGGCGAGGTGATCGACTACTACGCCCGCGTTGCGGACACGATCCTGCCCCATCTGCACGACCGGCCGCTGACCTTGAAGCGTTACCCCAACGGCGTCGAGGCGAGCTCGTTCTACGAGAAGCGCTGCCCGAAGCACCGGCCGGAATGGGTCGAGACCGCCGCGATCTGGAGCGGGCGCAACGAGGGGGACATCGACTACTGCCTCTGCAACGAGAAGGCCACCCTGATCTGGATCGGGCAGCTCGCGGCGCTCGAGCTCCATCCGTCGCTCTCGCTGGCCGAGCAGATCGAGCGGCCCACCGTGCTCGCCTTCGACCTCGATCCCGGAGCGCCGGCGGACATCCTCGACTGCTGCCGGGTCGCCCTCCGACTCCGCGAGATGTTCAGCGAGCTCGACCTCGAGTGCTTCCCCAAGACCTCAGGGTCCAAGGGGCTTCAGGTCTACGTGCCGCTGAACGGCGAAATCACCTACGAGCGGACGAAGCCGTTCGCACACGCGGTCGCCCAGGCGCTCGAGCGTGCCGAGCCGAAGCGGGTCGTCTCGCGGATGGCGAAGAAGCTGCGCAAGGGAAAGGTGTTCGTCGACTGGAGCCAGAACGACCAGCACAAGACGACCATCTCCGTCTACTCCCTGCGGGCGCGAGAGCGCGCGACGGTCTCGACGCCCGTCCGGTGGAGCGAGGTGGAGGGCGCGCTCGAGCACAAGGACGCGAAGCGGCTGGTCTTCGAGGCATCCGACGTGCTCGACCGCGTGGGGGAGCATGGGGACCTCTTCGCGCCGGTCCTGGAGCTGAAGCAGGAGCTGCCCGCTACCTAGCGGGCGCGCTAGGTCGGCTGGCGCACCACGGGGCGTCGGCTGGCGGCGGCCTCGTCCAAACGGCGAACCGGGGTGGTGTAGGGGGCGTTTCGCGCGATCTCGGGATCGCGCTCGCTCTCTGCGAGGATCTCCTCGATCGCGTCGGCCAGCGCGTCGAGGCCCTCCTTGGTCTCGGTCTCGGTCGGCTCGAACATCAGCGCCTCGTCGACCAGCAACGGGAAGTAGATGGTCGGCGGGTGGAAGCCGAAGTCGAGCAGGCGCTTGGCGAGGTCCAGGGTCTTGATGCCGAGCTCGCGCTTCGCCTGCGCGCCGGAGAGAACGAACTCGTGCATGCACAGCCGGTCGAAGGCGACCGGGAGGTAACTGCCCGCCCTGCCCCTGCTCAAGCGGGCGAGCAGGTAGTTGGCGTTCAGGACCGCGGTCTCCGACGCCTCAGCGAGGCCGTCGCCGCCGAGGCTCCTGATGTACGCGTAGGAGCGGACGAAGACCCCGAAGTTGCCGGCGAACCCCCGCAGGCGGCCGATCGACCTGGGACGCTCGTAGTCGAAGTCGAATCCCGGGGCGACGCCGTCGCCGTCCTCGGTCATGGTGAGCCTCGGGATGGGCAGGAACGGCTCGATCCTCTCCGAGACCGCGATCGGCCCCGCGCCCGGGCCACCGCCGCCGTGGGGCTGTGAGAACGACTTGTGGAGGTTGACGTGCACGATGTCGAACCCCATGTCCCCGGGACGGGTGTGGCCCATGATCGCGTTCAGGTTGGCCCCGTCGTAGTACAGCGTCCCCCCGGCGTCGCGCACCAGCTGCGTGATCTCGACGATGTTCTCGTCGAACACGCCCAGCGTGTTCGGGTTGGTGAGCATCAGGCAGGCGACCCGCTCGTCGACCTTTGAGCGGAGGTCCTCGAGGTCCACCCCGCCCCGCTCGTCGGTCGCCACCTTGACCACCTCATAGCCCGCCATGGTGACCGAGGCGGGATTGGTGCCGTGTGCGGTGTCCGGAGTGAGCACCCGGGCTCGCTGCTCGCCGCGGTCCTCGTGGTAGGCACGCGTCAGCAGGAGTCCGGCGAGCTCCCCGTGCGATCCGGCCGAGGGCTGGAGGCTCACGTGCGGCAGGCCGCAGATCTCGGCGAGCGCCCGCTCCAGGCGCCACATCAGCTCAAGCGCGCCCTGGGCGCGCCGGGGGTCCTGCGCCGGATGAAGGCGGGCGTGGCCGGGCAGCGCCGCCACGCGCTCGTTGAGGCGGGGGTTGTGCTTCATCGTGCAGGAGCCCAGCGGGTAGGGGCCGGTGTCGAGATCGAAGTTGCGGCGTGAGAGGCGGTTGTAGTGGCGAACGATCTCCGGCTCGGAGACCTCGGGGAGCTCCGGTGGCCGTTCGCGGAGCTGCTCCTGGGGGATCAGCTCGTCCATGGGGCGCTCGGGAACGTCGAGCGGCGGCAGCGCCGCGGCCCGGCGCTCGGCGACGGAGCGCTCGAAGATCGTGGTCGCCCTTTCCCTCTGCTGCGGGGTCGGGGTGCCGGCGTTGGCGGGCGGGCTGGGAGCAGGAGTCGCGTTCACGATGCGACCTCCTCCGCGGCCCTGGACGACTTGTTGCCGCTGTCCGGCGATAACCCGTCCATTTCCCGGGTTTCGGTGATCGCGTGGGCGAGCGCGTCGGCGAGCCGGTCGATGTCCTCCTTCGAGCGGCGCTCGGTCAGGGCGATCAGCAGACCGTTTTCGTACTCCGGATATTCCCTGCCCAGCCAGTACCCGGCGGCGATGCCTTCCTCGGCCAGCCGGTCCAGCACCGCCGGCACCGGCGCGTCGAGTCTCACCGCGAACTCGCGCACCACCGGCGCCTCGTGAAGGAGCTCGACGCCGTCGAGCGTCGCCAGGCGCTCCCGCGCATAGGCGGTGCGGCGGGCGAGCAGCTCGCCCAGCTCCACGATTCCGCGCTTTCCCAGCCAGGCCAGGTACACGGCGCCGGCGAGGGCGTTGAGCGCCTGAGAGGTGCAGATGTTGTGGGTGGCCTTCTCGCGCCGGATGTGCTGCTCGCGCGTCTGCAGCGCCAGCACGAAGCCACGCCGCCCGTCGGCGTCCACCGCCTCACCGGCGATCCGCCCGGGCATCCGGCGCAGGTGCTCGGAGGCGGCGCAGAAGAAGCCAAACGAGGGGCCGCCGAAGTCGAGACGCCCGCCGAGCTGCTGGCCCTCTCCCACGGCGACGTCGACCCCGCACTCGCCCGGAGGGCGAAGGACGCCGAGGGTCAGGGCGTCGACGGACGCGACGGTCAGCGCCCCGGCATCCCTGGCGGCGGACGCGAGCGCCTCGAGGTCCTCGACCGACCCGAGGAAGTTCGGGTTCTGGACGAAGAGCGCCGCGGTGTCGGAGTCGAGGGCGTCGGCGAGCGCGTCCATGTCCGTGAGCCCACCGTCGAGCCCCACCTCCACCACTTCGGCGCCGAAGCCGCGGGCGTAGGTGCGAAGCGTCTGGAGGCTGTGTGGGTGAACGCCGCGCGAGACGACCAGGCGACGTCGCTTGGTGGCTCCGATGGCCAGGTACGCGGCGGACGCCACCGAGGAGGGCCCCTCATACAGGGAGGCGTTGGAGACCGGGAGCGCGCACAGCTCCGAGATCGCGGTCTGGAACTCGAACATCACCTGGAGGCCGCCCTGGGAGACCTCGGGCTGGTAGGGCGTGTACGGGGTCAGGAACTCCGAGCGCTGGGTGATCGCGTCGACGATCGCCGGCACGTAGTGGTCGTACATCCCGGCCCCGAGGAAGCAGAGCTCGGCGTCGGCGTGCGCGTTTCGCTGCGCGAGCGCCGCGAGGTGGTCGAAGCACTCGGTCTCCGAGAGTCCGTCCGGCAGCTCCAGGGGACGGCCGAGGCGAAGCGCGGCGGGGATCTCGGCGAAGAGGTCGTCGAGGGAGCCGACGCCGATGGCGTCGAGCATCCCCTCACGGTCGACGTCAGTGGCGGCCGTGTAGCGGCTCATCAGGCGTCCGCGAGCAGCTTCCGATACGCCTCGGCGTCCATCAGCTCATCCGCCTCGGACGGATCGGAGAGCTTCACCCGGACCATCCATCCCTCGCCATAGGGATCGTCGTTGATCAGCTCCGGCCGCTCGCCGACGGCCCCGTTGACGGCGACGATCTCGCCGGAGAGGGGCGCGTACACGTCGGAGACCGCCTTCACGGACTCGACCTCGGCGTACGCTGCGTCCTTCGTCACCTCCGCGCCGACCTCCGGCGGCTCGTAGAAGACGACCTCGCCGAGCGCCTCCTGCGCGTACCAGGTGACCCCGAAGGTTGCCTCCGCGCTCTCGATCCGAGCCCAGTCGTGCTCGGGGTGGTAACGAAGCTCGTCGGGATAGGTCTCCTCCGCCAACTCAGCTCTCCTTTCCGTTGGGCTTTCGATAGAGGGGCTTCGACTCTATGCGCGCGGGGCGGCGCTTGCCCCGGACGTCGATCTCGACCGCGGTGCCCGGCTCGGTGCGCTCGGCGGCCACGTAGCCCATCCCGACCCCAACCTCCAGCGAGGGCGAGAGGGTCCCGCTCGTGACCACGCCGACCTCGGAGTCGCCGCTCCGGATGGGGTTTCCCGGGCGCGGAATCCCCGCGCCGGTGAGCACGAACGGAGCGAGCCGCTCGGCCGTGCCCCTGCTTCGCGCGGAGCCCACGGCCTGCGAACCGATGAAGCCCGTCTCTTCCTTGCAGCACCACCCGAGCCCCGCCTCGATCGGGTTCCGGCGCTCGTCCATGTCGTTGCCGTAGAGGTGAAAGCAGACCTCGATCCGCAGGGTGTCCCGGGCGCCGAGCCCCGCCGGCGTCGCCCCGGCATCGACCAGGGCATCCCATACGGGTTTCGCGCCGCCGGGCGCCAGGAGGAGCTCGACCCCGTCCTCGCCCGTGTACCCGGTGCCGCAGACGAGCATCCGGACGCCGGCGACCGAAAGCTCCGCCGCGTGCATCCGCTTCGGCAGCTCTCGATCGGCGAGCCCGTCCACGATCGAGCGGGCCTCGGGCCCCTGCACGGCGAGCATCGCATAGTCGCCGATCGCGTCCGTGACCTCGGCCTCGAACTCGGCGGCGTGCTCGGCGAACCAAGCGCGATCACGTTCGTGATTTGCCGCGTTGGTGACCGTCAGGTAGCGGTCCTCGGCGAGGCGGTAGGTGAACAGGTCGTCGAGGATGCCGCCGTCCTCTGAGCACAGCACCGAGTACTGGGCACCGCCGACCTCGAGTCGTGAGAGATCATTGGAGAGGAGGTGCTGCAGGAGCGCCTCGGCCTGCGGCCCGGAGGTCTCGACCTCGCCCATGTGGGAGACATCGAAGACTCCGCAGCGCGAGCGCACGGCGAGGTGCTCCGCCCTCACGCCCTCGTACTGAACGGGCATCTCCCATCCCGCAAACGGGACCAGCCTCGCGCCCGCGGCGAGGTGCGTCTCGTACAGCGGGGTTCGCTTCAGGGCGGCGGTGGCCACACCGCCCAGGCTAGTGACCTATCGACCCTTCAGGAACGAGGGGACGTCGATGTCGTCATCGGACACCTGGAGCTCGCGCCGCTCGCGATCTTCCAGCCCGCCGACGCTGCGGCGGCGCGCCCGGTCGCGAAGCTGCATCGGCCGCCGCGCGAGCGTCTCGAAGCCTTCGAAGCCGGTGGCGATCACCGTCACCCTGACCTCGTCGCCCATCGCCTTGTCGATCACGGTGCCGAAGATGATGTTGGCGCCCTTGTCGGCGGTTGCGACCACGATGTCTGCCGCCTCGTTGACCTCGAACAGGTTCAGGTCCTCCGAGCCGGTGAAGTTCAGCAGCATCCCGGTGGCGCCCTCGATCGACTCCTCCATCAGCGGCGAGGAGACTGCGATCTTCGCCGCCTCGGCGGCCCGGTTCTCGCCCGAGGCGGACCCAACGCCCATCATCGCGGATCCCGCCTCCGACATCACTGCCCTCACGTCGGCGAAGTCGAGGTTGATCTGGCCCGGGGTGGTGATCAGATCGGTGATGCCCTGCACGCCCTGGCGGAGGATGTCGTCGGCCATCCTGAACGCCTCGCTGACGGAGGTTCGGCGCTCCACGACCTGGAGCAGCTTCTCGTTCGGGACGATGATCAGGGTGTCGCACTTGGCGCGCAGCTTGTCGATCCCGTCGAGGGCCTGCTGCATGCGGCGACTGCCCTCGAACTCGAACGGCTTGGTGACCACGCCCACGGTCAGCGCGCCGATCTCCTCCTTGGCGATCTCGGCGATCACGGGGGCGGCGCCCGTCCCCGTGCCGCCACCCTCGCCGGCCGTGACGAACACCATGTCGGCGCCCTTCAGCGCCTCCTTGATCTCGTCGCGGGTCTCGGCCGCCGCGCCGGCGCCGATCTCCGGATTCGCCCCGGCGCCCAGGCCCTTGGTGAGCTGGTGGCCGATCGGAAGCTTGATGTCGGCCTCGCAGGCCTGCAGCGCCTGCACGTCGGTGTTGACGGCGATGAACTCGACCCCTCTGAGGCCGGCGTCGACCATGCGGCTGACGGCGTTCGTGCCTCCGCCGCCCGCGCCGACGACCTTGATCACCGCGAGATACGAGGATTCGACCATGACTCTCGCTTTTCGTTCTCCCGTTTGTCCTTTGAGACTAAACCGATACTTGAGAGTTTCGGATCGGTCGGAGCCTCAAGCCCGAGACGAAGGTAAGGCATCACGACCCCCGTGTCAACGCACCAAGTAAAGCACGGCACGGAATCCTGCACAGAGCAAACACTCGACTTCCGATCGAGAGTTTACGGATTTCGACGGGCCTCAGGTTGGGGTCGAGACTCGCCGGTTCGAGCTCAGGGGAGGGTCGTGGCGGCGCTCGAGGAGGGCGTCACCGGCGTGGATTGCGGCGAGGGGTCCGATGTCCCCCCGACCGCCGGCCGCCCGGGCACGCGGACGTCGATGTAGGTGAGCGAGGTCAGCTCCGGAGCGGCCATGACTGCCGCCGCCGCGGCCCACTTGGCCTCGCGATCGCCTGCCGGTGCCGAATCGGAGCTGGATCCCGCCCCGCATGGTGACCACCACCCCGAGCTCATCCAAGATCGTGGTCCCCTCGATCAGGGCTCGAAGCGGGGCGGGTGCGGCGCCCATGACCAGGGCTTCGGCCAACGGCTCGCCGGCGAGGCGTCCGGAGCTGGGCAGCCCATCAACCGCGAGCGTCGGGGAGCTTGCCGCTCGGATCGATGCCGGGAAGCAGGGAGCCGTCGGCCGCCACCGGCACCTGACGACCGCCGTCCACCGCGACCAGCGCCGGCTGACGCTCGTTGACGTGGATCACGAGGCCGTGCGGGAAGCTCGGATCGGCGCTCACGGATGCCACGGTGGGCAAGCCTCGCACGGCGCTTGTCAGGCGATCGGTCTGGACGTGCAACGTCGTCATCTGACGACCCGCCTCGCTCAGGGCCTTGACGATCCGGCCTCGGTCGGAGCTGCCCACACCCTCCACCTTCACGTCCCGGACCTCCACCAGCGAGGAGTCGCGAAACCAGCCGAAGTAGGCGATCGCCAGTGTCGCGACCAGGCCCACGACGAGCAGGGCGGGCCGCCGCGCGGACCGAAGGCGTGACCCGATCCAGGCCCTGGGAGAGCGGTTGGGCCGCTTGGTCGCCCGTCGACGCCGCGAGGACCGAGTCCGCGTGGTGGGCTTGGGTCGCGCCCGCCGCCCGGACGAGCGGGAGGACGACCGAGGTTTGGCGCGCGGGGTCGCGCGCGAGCGCGCTCGCCGCTTGCCGGCCGCCGTGGAGGCGGAAGCCTTCACACGAGGGTGATTCGCCCTGGCGCCGGTGGCCCCTGCCCACGCCCGGGCCACTCTTCAGGTTCTCGGGGTCAGCGGCGAAGCTCCCAGGCCTCGGGCCACTCGACCTCGCCCAGGATCTGGACCTCGGGCTCGAGCACGACCCCGAATCGCTCGTGTACCCGGCGGCGGCCCTCGGCCATCAACGCGAGGATGTCGGCGGTGGTCGCCTCGCCGGCGTTCTCGACGAAGTTCGCATGCACGTCTGAGAATCGCGCGCCGCCCACCTGAAGCCCGCGGCATCCGGCCGCCTCCAGGAGCTGTCCCGCGGTCCGACGCTCCCCGAGCCGGTCGGGGTCGGGGTTCTTGAACGTCGACCCGAACGTCTTGATCCCCGACGGCTGGGCCTCGCGTCGCATGCCGCGCATCTCGGCCAGGGTGCCCTTGATCGCCGCGGGATCCCCATCCGCGAGCTGGAAGGAGGCGCGCGAGACGATCTCGGCGGGACCCAGGTTCGATCGCCGGTAGGCGAACCCGAGCTCCCCGGGCGAGCGCCGTAAGACTCCCTCGGCGCTGCAGACGTCCACCCATTCCAGCACCTGGCCGAGCTCCCCGCCGTAGGCGTTCGCATTCATCTTCACGGCGCCGCCGACGGTGCCGGGGATGTTGATTCCGAACTCGAGCCCCCGAAGACCCCACCGGGCCGCCTGCGCGGCGGCGGATGGAAGTCGCGCCCCGCCTCCGCAGACCAGGCGGGTGCCGTGGCGCTCGATCGCACTCAACTCGCCGTCGAGCTTCAGGACCAGCCCGCGGAAGCCCTGATCGGAGGCGAGCAGGTTCGAGCCCGAGCCGACCATGCCCACGTCGACCCCCTCCGACGCCGCCCAGCTCAGCAGCTCGGTGAGGCGCGCCTCGCTGTCGGGACGGGCGAAGAGGTCGGCGGAACCGCCGGCGCGAACCGTCGTCAGGCGCGCAAGCGGGTAGTCGGCCTCCACTCCGTCCGGGAGCCGTCACGCCGCCGTCTCCTCGACCAGGGCGTCGGCGAGCCTGTGGATGTCTCCGGCTCCGATCGTCACCAGCACGTCTCCGTCCGCGAGGCGCGGGGCGAGCGCCCGCTCGGCCCGCTCCGCATCGACGAGCCACCAGACCGGACGCCCATGGGCGTGGTCCGCGGCCGCGCGGGCCACGTCGAGCCCGCTCACGCCCGCAAGAGGCCCGACCGGAGCCTCGCGTGCCGGATACACGTCCAGGACCGCGATCTCGTCGGCCGCCGCCAGCGCCCGGCCGAAGCGCCAGCCAAGTGCCTTGGTCCGCGAGTAGAGATGCGGCTGGAAGGCGGCGATCAGCCGCCGGCGGACCGAGCTCGCGAAGAGCCGCCAGCGTCGCCGCGACCTCGGTTGGATGGTGGGCGTAGTCGTCGTAGATCGCCGCCCCGTCGCGGTGCCCCTTCAGCTCGAGCCGGCGGAGCATCCCCGGGAACGAGGCGAGGGCGCGCCCCACGGCATCCAGGTCGAGCTGCGCCAGCTCCGCCGCCGCCAGCGCCGCGCGGGCATTGAGGACGTTGTGCCGCCCCGGGATCGAGAGCTCGAGCCGGGGCCCGGGGCGCTCCGCATCGAACCGGACGACGTCCTGCCCCCGAGCGTCCGTGAGCTCGCCCGGGGCGCGCTCGGCAGGCAGCGCCAGGCCTCGGGCCCGACGGCAGAAGCGGCGAAACGCTGCGTCCAGCTCCGCCCGGGATGCCCATCGCGAGTGGTGGTCGAGCTCGACGTTCGTGATCACGGCCACCTCGGGCTCGAGCAGCAGGAAGCTGCCGTCGGACTCATCGGCCTCGGCGACGATCCACTCGCCGGCTCCCCACCCCGCGTTGGCCACCGCCCCATCTGGGCCGGCGCCGGGCAACTCGCCGCCGAGCACGAAGGCCGGATCCGCCCCAAGGGAACGGAGCGCGTGGGCGAGCATCCCGGAAGTGGTCGTCTTCCCGTGGGTGCCGGCGACCGCGATCAGCCTCTTGCGGGCGCAGAGCTCGGCGAGGAGCTCGCCACGGTGCATGATCCGGACCCCCAGCTCCCGGGCCCGGACGAGCTCGGGATTGTCCTCGGCCACCGCCGTCGAGACGACCACCTCGGCGTCCTGCGGCACCGCGTCCGCGTCGTGGCCGAGCCGGGGCTCGAGCCCGGCGCCCCGCAGCCGGTCCATGTAGGAGCTCTCGCCGTGGTCGCTGCCGGTCACGCGGGCCCCCAGCTCGTCGCAGACGAGCGCGAGGCCGCTCATCCCCGCCCCACCGATGCCTATGAAGTGCAGGCTGCGGCCGCTGAAGGGCATGTCGCGCGTGCTAGGCAGCGGCCTTCAACACCTCATTCGCGACGCGGTCGGCGGCGTCGGGCGCGGCTAGGGCGCGGGCGGAAGCCGACATGCGCTCGAGGAGCCCCGGGTCGTCGAACAGCTCTTCGATGGCCCGGGCGAGGGCCCGTGGCTCGAGCTCCGAATCCTCGATTACGAGCGCGGCTCCCGCGTCGGCCATCCAGGCGGCGTTCGCGCGCTGGTGATCGCCGGCCGCGTGCGGGTAAGGCACCAGGATCGCGGGGCGCCCGGCCGCCGCGAGCTCGAAGACCGAGCCACCGGCGCGGGCGAGGACGAGGTCGCAGGCCGCAAGGGCGTCGGCAAGGTTCGGCTCGTACTCGAGCAAGGTGAATCGATCGGATCGCGCCGCGGCGTCGAGGCGCTCGCGGGCGAGCGGGTAGTCACGGCGGCCTGCGATCTGGATCACGTGGTAATCATGAAGCGCCGCGGGCCCCTCGCCGAGGAACGTGTCCAGGGCGCAGAGGTTGATCGAGCGGGCGCCCTGGCTGCCTCCGAAGACGAGCAGGCAGCTCGCGTTCGGATCGACCCCGAACCGCCGGCGGGCCGCGCCTCGGTCCGCGGACAGGATCGCCGCCGGGATCGGCCTCCCGGTGACCAGATAAGGCCCGCCCTCCAGTCCGTCGATCGGGAAGGCGAGGCAGACGCGGCGCGCGCGGCGAGCCAGCAGCCGGTTGGCCAGGCCAAGATGGCGGTCGGCCTCGGTCAGCACCAAGGGCGTGCGCAGCGACAGGGCAGCGAGCCCGGTGGGCCCGGCTACGTAGCCGCCGCCGCCCATGACCGCGCTTGCCCCCCGGCGCCGCATGGCCCTGCGCGCCGCCGGAATCGCGGCGGCGGCGAGGCAGGCGGCCCAGGCGGCTTTGGCGGGCGCGCCCCGATCGAGGCCTCGCAGCCGGAGAAAGTCGATCTCGTATCCCGCCTCCGGAACCAGCTCGGCCTCGAGCCGCTCGCGGGTCCCGAGGAACGAGACCTCCGCTCCCCTAGCCCGAAGCGCGTCGGCGACTGCCAGTGCCGGCACGACGTGTCCGGCGGTTCCGCCCGCGGCTATCACGACTCTTGGCACTGCGGGACACGCTCCTTCCTCTGCGCGGTGGCGCGACGCTCGGCCCGGCCGCCGTCGATCGCCCGCAGTCTCGCAGCGCCGCTTCGCCCTCGCGCGGGCGCGGCGGCGGACTCCCCGCGGGCCACGTTCAGGAGCAGTCCGGTGGCGGCCAGCATCACCACCAGGCTCGAGTTGCCGTAGGAGACGAACGGCAGGGGCACGCCGGTCAGCGGGGCCAGGCCGAGGACGGCGAACAGGTTGACGATCGCCTGAGCCAGCACCAGCGAGGTCAGCCCCGCTGCGAGCAGCTTCGCGTAGCGATCGCGGGCGCGCTGGGCGGTCCGCAGGCCCGCATAGCCGAAGAGGCCGAAGAGCCCCACCAGGACGGAGATACCCGCTAGGCCCAGCTCCTCGCCGGTGACCGCGGCGATCATGTCCGTGTGAGCCTCAGGGAGGTAGAAGGCCTTCTGCAGGCTCTGCCCCAGGCCGACCCCGAAGAGTCCACCGGAGCCCAGCGCGATCTTCGCCTGGATCGCCTGAAACCCGGCGCCGCTCGGGTCGCCGGTGGGATTGAGGAACCCGGTGAGGCGCGCCATCCGGTAGGGCTCGATCACGATCGCAAGCAGCACGACGGCGCCGATCGCGCCGGCGATCATCATCAGGTGCTTGATCTGGACCCCGGCGGCGACCAGCAACGCGCCGCTCGCGAGACAGACCACGATCGCCGTTCCCAGGTCGGGCTCGGCGACCATCAGCGCGCACGCCAGGCCGACCACCGCCATATACGGGACGAGGGTTCGAACGTTGCGAACCATTCGCGGGCGGGCGGCCAGCAGGTGGGCCCCGTAGAGGACCAGAGCCAGCTTGGCGACCTCCGACGGCTGCACCTGGAACGATCCAGCGGCGATCCAGCGGGTGGCGCCGTTGGTCGAGACCCCCACCCCGGGGACCAGCACCGCGAGCAGGAGGAGGAAGGACCCTGCGAGGAGCAGCGGCGTCATCGGCCGCAGCAGGCGAAGCCCGCGCAGCGCGAGCACCCTCATCAGCACCAACCCGAACGCACCGATCAGGAGCGTGCGCTTCAGGTAGTAGGCGCTGTCGCCGCTCGACCCGAGGAGCGCTGTGGTCGAGCTGGCGCTGAACACCATGACGACCCCGAACGCGAGCAGGCACAGGGTCGCGGTCAACAGCAGGTTGTATTCGATCGGCTGCGCCCCGGCTCGCTTTCGGGTTCGCGGGCCGAGGCGGCTGAGTGAGAGCGCTGTCACTAAGGGGGGATTCGCGCCGCGCCCGCGCGAACCTGCCCCGATCAGCGTCCGCGGAGTTGCCCGACCAGGCTGCGGAAATGCTCGCCTCGGTCCTCGAAGTTCCGGTAGGCGTCGAAGCTGGCGCAGGCCGGCGAGAGAAGAACCACCTCACCGGCCTTCGCATCCGAGGCCGCTGCGCGAACCGCCTCTTCGAGATCGCCGCACCGCTTCACCTCCACCCCGCGCGTCGAGGCGGGCTCCAGGTCGCGAGCGAGCCGCTCGGCGGCCTCCCCGATCAGATAGCAGGCCGCGCAGTGCTGGGACACGGGCTCGACGAGCTCCTCGAAGTCCCCACCCTTCAGCGACCCGCCCACGATCGCGCGTACCCGGCCCTCGAAAGAGCTCAGCGCCGCCGCCGTGGCGGCGACGTTGGTCGCCTTGGAGTCGTTTACGTACAGCACGCCGCCGTGCTCGGCGACCCGCTCGAGCCGGTGCGGAACGCCAGGGAAAGTCCGGAGCCCGTCACCGACGGACTCCCGGTCGAGGCCCATCGCCAGCGCGGCCGCCGCGGCCGCCATCGCGTTGTCGGCGTTGTGTGGCCCGAGCAGGAGCAGCTCGTCGGCCTCGAGCAACGGCGAGCCATCGGCGAAGATGACGCCGGAGGAGATCGCGACTTCGCAGTCCGGGTCGGGACCGCGACAGTAGGCGACCCGGCGGGCACAGCCACCGAGGTCGCGGTCCCGAAGCGCAGGATCGGACGCATTGAAGACGGCGACGTCGTCGTTGCCCTGGTTGGCGAAGATCCGCAGCTTCGCCCGCAGGTAGTCGTCGAAGTCGCGATGGCGGTCGAGGTGGTCAGGGGTCACGTTCAAGAGCACCGCGCACTCCGGGGCGAAGGCCTCGGCGTCCTCGAGCTGAAAGCTCGAGCACTCGCAGACGATCGTTTCGCCACCACCGAGCGTGCCGACGAGCGAGGCGAGCGGCGTGCCGACGTTGCCCGCCACCGCCACGGGTGCCCCCGCGGTGCGCCACACGTGGCCGAGGAGCTCGGTCACCGTCGTCTTGCCGTTCGTGCCGGTGACCGCCACGAACCGGTTGGGAAGGAGCCGCCACGCCAGCTCGAGCTCGCCGAGGATGGCCACGCCTCGCTCGCGTGCCGCGTCGACGACCGCGGCCTCCCGAGGGACGCCGGGGCTCTTTATCAGGCAGCCGATGCCGTCCAAGAGCTCCAGGCCGCCCGTCTGCAGCCGCACCTCGATTCCGGCCTCGGCGAGCTCCTCGGCGCCCCGCGGGGAGCCGGAATCGCATCCGGCGACCCGCTCCCCCCGCGCCGCCAAGAGACGCGCGGCCGCCTGGCCCGAGCGGGCGAGCCCCACGACCAGGTACGGACCGCCGGGAAGCGGCGGTCGCGTCACCCGATGCTGTTCTGGTAGAGCGTGTAGCCGATCCCGGCGCACACCGCCGCGATGATCCAGAACCGGAGCATGATCTTGGTCTCCGACCAGGCCATCATCTCGAAGTGGTGGTGAACCGGCGCCATCAGCAGCACCCGCCGGCGAAACATCTTGAAGCTCAGCACCTGGACCGCCACCGAGAGAGCCTCGATGACGAAGATCCCCCCGAGGATGATCAGGAGCACCTCGGTCTGGGTCATCACCGCCAGGGCCCCGATGGCCGCCCCCAGTCCAAGCGAGCCCGTGTCGCCCATGAAGATCGCCGCCGGGAACGAGTTGAACCACAGGAAGCCGACGGAGGCCCCCACGAGGCAGGCGGACAGCAGCGCCAGCCCCTCCTGACCGCTCGTGATCGTGATCGCCGTGTACGCCAACAGGACGATCGCGCAGGAGCCCGCGGCCAATCCGTCGAGCCCGTCCGTGAGGTTGACGGCGTTGGAGGCGCCTGCGATGACCAGGAACACGAACAGCACGTAGAGCACCGGGCCGACATAGATCTCGGCGTCGAAGATGCGGACCTGCAGACGCGGGTCGAGCCCAACCTGGTCACTCGCCACCCACCACAACGCCACCGCCAGCCCGATCTGAACGAGCAGCTTCCACCGTGCCGAGAGGCCCAGGGAGCGCCGCTTTGTCACCTTGATGTAGTCGTCCGCGAATCCGAGGGCCGCGGCCCCGAGCGCCACCCCGAAAACCGCCAGGCTCTGGGTGTCGCGCGGACTGAGCACCAGGTACGGCACGGCGATCGCGACGAACACGATCAGGCCGCCCATCGTCGGGGTGCCCGCCTTCGAGTGGTGCTCCTCCGGGCCCTCCTCGCGAATCTGCTGCCCGAACTCCCTGGCACGCAGGAGCTGGATGAACCTCGGGCCGAGGAAGATCGTGATCAACATCGCCGCCATCCCGGCGATCAGGATCTCGCCACGATCGACGGTCGCCGAGGCAACGCTGGCGAGGACGGGGCTCATCGCTGCGCCGGATCGAGCCGAGCTCGCAGCTCGTCGCTCAAGAGCTCGAGCCCCACGGAGCGCGAGCCCTTGACCAGGATCGCGTCGCCGGGCTTGACCATCGCCTCGGCGGGCGAGATGGCCGCCTGAGCATCGGGCGCCCAGGAGTCGGGCGCATATTCGCGAGCCAGCTCGCCCACGCCGAGGATCGGCCCCACGCCGAGCTCGCGGGCGTGGGCACCCACCTCCCGGTGGTAGGCGGCCGCGTCGGGGCCCAGCTCCGCCATCTCGCCGAGGACCGCGGCGTGCCGGCCGGCGGCTTCGAGCGAGACGAGGTGCTCCAGCGCCGCGCGCATCGACACCGGGTTGGCGTTGTAGCTGTCGTTCACGAGCACGATTTCGCCGGGCAGCTCGATCAGCTCGCCGCGCAGGCGCGAGAAGGTTATCCCCGGCGCCCGACGTGCCATCTCGTCGACCGGGGTCTCCAGCGCGATCCCGATCGCGATCGCGGCCAGGGCGTTGGAGAGGTTGTGCGCCTCCGCGAACGGGAAGCGGAACCGCTGCTCTCCGTCGGGGGTCCCGATCGTGGCCTCCAGCGAGTGCCCGTCACGACGCCAGTCGAGGACGAAGACGTCGCCGCCCGCGCCGAACGTGATCGTCACCAGCCGCTCGTGCACGTGGGGCTCGAGCGCCTCCGCGTCGGCGGGAACCACGGCCCGACCGCGAGCCGGCAGCCCGGTGAGGATCTCAGCCTTCGCCTCGGCGATCGCCTCGAGCGTCCCGAGTAGCTCGAGGTGGACGGGACCGATGTTGGTGATCGCCCCGACGTCCGGCTCGGCGATCCGGCAGAGCTCCTCGATCTGCCCACGTCCGCGCATCGCCATCTCCACCACGAGCGTCTCGGTCTCCGGCGGCGCGCCCAGGATCGCCAGCGGCAGCCCGATCTCGGTGTTGAAGTTCTCCGGGCTGGCGTGCGCCCTCATCGGCAGGATCGCGTGGCAGATGTCCTTCACCGACGTCTTGCCGACCGACCCCGTGATCCCCACCACCGGGCACCCGAGCTCCCGCCGCCATGCCCGCGCCAGGCCCTGAAGGCCGGCCAGGGGGTCCTCGGCGGCCAGCACCCACGCCGCGTCGCGCGGCGAATCCGCGGTCCCGGTTCCAAGCGCGCGCGCCCATTCGGGCTCCACCACCACCCCCCAGGCTCCCGCCTCGACCGCGGCCGCCGCGAACTCGCCCCCCTCGGCTCGCGTGCCCCGCAGGCCGAAGAACAGATCGCCGGGCCGCACCGCACGCGAATCCGTCACCGCGCGTTCAGGGCGCCCCCCACCGCCGGCGACCACCACCTCGGCGTTCGCCGCGTCCGCGATCCGATCTGGTGAGAGCTCGATCAAGCCTCGGACCCGGCGTGGAGCGCTCGCAGCTCCTCGATGGCGACCTCGCGATCGTCGAAGGGGATCTTGCGGCCGCCGGCGAGCTCCTGTCCCTGCTCGTGCCCCTTGCCCGCGATCAGGACCGTGTCGGCCGAAGCCGCCTCGCCGAGCGCGAGTGCGATCGCAGCGCGTCGGTCAGCCTGGACCCGCAGACCGTCGGCGGGCCGGGGGACGCCGGCGAGGATCTCGTCGATGATCGCCTCCGGGTCCTCGGAGCGGGGGTTGTCGGAGGTGATGAAGCACGCGTCCGAGAGCCGGGCAGCGATCTCCCCCATCAGCGGTCGCTTCTCCCTGTCGCGATCGCCGCCGCATCCGAACACTACGAGCAGCCTTCCCGGGGTCAGCCTGCGCGCCGCGCGCAGGACGTTCTCCAGCGAATCCGGGGTGTGTGCGTAGTCGACCAGGACCGCGAACGGCTGGCCCGCGTCGACCGGCTCGAAGCGGCCCGGAACGCCGCGCGCGCTCGCGAGCGCCGCGGCGGCGGCCTCGGTGGACACCCCCAGCACGTGGCACGCCGCCAGCGCCGCAAGGGTGTTCTCGACGTTGAAGTGGCCCGGAAGCTGGGTTCGCACGGCGACCTCGCCGTCGGGGCCCAGGCAGCGAAACCGCGAGCCCGAGGAGTCGAACGAGGCGTCGAGCGCCCGGAAGTCGGCGCCCCGTGCCCCACTCGGGGACAAGGTGAGAAGGCGCCCGTGGCCGGACTCGCGGAGCTCCTCGGCCAGCCGAGCGCCGTAGGCGTCGTCCACGTTGACCACCGCCGGGGCGGGCTGGCTCGCCCCTCGCGACGGAAGGAACAGCCCGCGCTTGGCGAGGAAGTAGTCCTCCATGTCTTGGTGAAAGTCCAGATGGTCCTGGGTCAGGTTGGTGAACACGGCGACCGCGAAGCGCACTCCGGCCGTCCGGCCGAGAGCGAGCGCGTGCGAGGAGACCTCCATCGGGCAGGCTCGATCGCCGGCGTCGAGCATCCGGCGGAACGTTGCCTGCAGGTCGATCGCCTCGGGCGTCGTTCGCTCGACCTCCTCGTCCACGCCGCCGACCACCTGCTTCACGGTCCCGAGCAGCCCGGTGCGGGTCCCCTGGGCCTCCAGCACGTGCCGGATCAGGAAGGCGGTCGTTGTCTTCCCGTTCGTGCCTGTTATCCCGGCGACCCGCAGGCTCGCCGTCGGGTCCCCGAAGAAGCGGACCGCGATCGTGGGCATGGCAGCGCGGGCGTCGGCGACCCGCACCTGGGCGACCGGAAGGTCGAGAAGCCGCTCGACCACGAGGGAGCTCGCCCCGCTGGCCGCCGCGTCGCCCGCGAACTCATGCCCGTCCGAGCGCTGCCCGCGAACGCAGAAGAACAGGGTCCCAGGCTTCACGCGGCGGCTGTCGTAGGCGAGTCCGGAGACCTGGGTGTCGAGATTCCCGGCGATCTCGGCGACGTCGGTGCCGGCGAGCAGCTCGCGGAGCTCCATCGCGGCGATTCTAGGGCGCTGCCGAGGCCGTTCCGCCCTGATCCGGCGGGATCTCCAGATAGGGAAGCGCGAACTTTGCGATCTCGCCGAACGCGGGGGCGGCGACGGTGCCACCGTAGTAGTTGCCGCCCTGGGGCTCGTCGACGACGACGGCGACCAGCAGTCGAGGATCAGCTCGGCCGGGGCGAACCCCACGAACGAGGCGATGAACCTCGAGTCCGAGTACCCGCCGTCGACGGCGACCTGGGACGTCCCGGTCTTCCCGGCGAGCGTGTACCCGGGGACGCTGACCTCCGACGCGGTGCCGCCCGGGGCCAGGACGCCCACCAGCATCTGCCGCAGCGCTGCCGCCGTGCGGGCGCTGATCACCCGGCGGCCGGCCGGCTCCGATGCCGGCGTCTCGCCCCGGTCGAGGATCAGCTGTGGCGGGCGTAGGACCCCGCCATCGGCGATCGCCGAGTAGGCGGCGGCCATCTGCATCGGGGTCACGGCGAGGCCCTGCCCGATCGGGCAGGTTGCCCATCGTGGAACCGGAGAAGGGACACGATTGGCTATCGCATCGCTGCGAGGGGTGCCGGGACGATGCCCCGCTCCTCCCCGGGGAAGGCGATCCCGGTCGGGCTCGCGAACCCGAACCTGCGCACCCAGTCGTAGAAGTGCTGCGCGCCGAGCTCAAGCCCGATCTTGACCGCCCCCACGTTCGAGGACTGGGCGAGGATCTGGGCCACCGTGCGGGTCTCCGGGCCGCGGGGCTCGGCGTCGGATATCGACCGGTCGGCGACCTGGATCTCGGTCGGCAGGTAGAAGGGGGTGCTCGGGTTCGACCAGGTGCTGCTGCAGCGCCCCGGCGACGGTGAACGCCTTGAAGGTCGAGCCCGGCTCGTACGTGAAGCTCGTCGCCATGTTCTGGAGATCCTCCGGGTCGGCGTCCGCGAGGTCGCTGGGATCGACCGTGGGCCAGTTGGCCATCGCGAGGACCTGGGCGTTGCGCGGATTCATGACGATCGCCGTCGCGTCCTTGGGCTGATAGGCCTCACCAAGGCCGGCCAGCACCTCCTCGGTTCGCGCCTGGATCTGCGCGTCGATGGTCAGCTTCAGGTCCTCGCCCTGCTGGGCGCTCGAGACGGTGTTGCGCTCGATCTCCTTGCCGAGCCCGTCCACGGTCACGGCGCGCTCGCCGCTCGCGGCGCCGAGGAGGTCGTTGTCGGCCGCCTCGAGCCCGGTCAGGCCCTGGGCATCGGTGCCCACGGCGCCGATCACCTGGCCCGCCAGCTTGCCCTCCGGATATATCCGCCGGCTCGACGGCACCGTTGCGATCCCCGTGACGTCGAGCTTGCGGACCTGCTCAGCGGTCGAGAGGTCGACCTTGCGGGCGAGGTAGGCGAACCCGGAGGAGCGATCGGCCAGGGCGCGCAGCGTGTCGGCCTCGGAGGTATGGAGCAACGGAGCCAGGCGACGGGCGACGGCAGACGGCCGCTTCACCTGGTACGGGGTGGCGACCACGTCCGCGGCGTCTTCGGAGATCGCCAGCTCCCTTCCATGGCGGTCGAGGATCCGGCCGCGCTGGCCCGGGATCGTGACCGTCTGGGTGTGCTGGCCCTGGGCGTCGGCGCTCAGCTCGCCTCCCTGGACCCCCTGCACCCAGGCGGCGCGCCCGATCGCTAGGCAGAACAGCAGCAGGAAGCAGGCGAACAGCAGGCCGATTCGCCGCTCGATCACGGGGCCGGCACGCCGCCGGTGAGCTCCCCCGTGGCCAGCCGCTCGGCCGCGGTCTTCGCATCACCCGGCTTCGGGCTCAGGTAGGAGATCGAGCCCGGCTCGGGCACGATCAGGCCGAGCGCGCGTCGCCTCCGTCTGAATGCGCTGGTTCGAGGCGCCCGCCTCCGCGAGCTGTCCCGAAGGATCGAGTTCTCTCGCTTGAGCGTGTCGGTTTGCATGCCGGTCTTCGACGCCGTGGCGTTGAAGCTGAGAGCCAAGCACGTTGAGGGCGACGATCCCCACCAGCAGGGTGGCCAGCGCTCCGATCCAGAGCCGGCCCCGGGTCAGCCGGTGGACGACGCCCGATTCGGCGAGGCCCGACACGGCCCCGGCGGTTCGCCCCACGGCGAGGGGCACGAGCCGGGCGGGCATCGGAGCGCGTGAAGGCGGTCGGTTCGTGCGCGGGGCAGCGCGCGAGCGGGCCGGGCGGGGCGCCGCCGCCGACCGCCGCCGAGGGTCGGGACGAGGCCGGGGACTGGCGCGACGTGCCGGCGCGGTAGCCGCGCCCGGACGGGCTGCGCTTGCCGCGGGGACCGCCATCAGATCTCCCCTGGTTCGTCGCCGGCGTCCTGGCTCCTCGTCAGCTTGCGCGCTGCTCTCAGGCGCGCCGAGTGCGAGCGGGGATTGCGCTCGATCTCCTCGGGGGTCGCGGCCAACGCCCGCCGGGTGATCGGCTGGGCCTCGGGCTCGTGCCCACACCGGCACTCCGGCAGCTCGGGCGGGCAGATGCATCCGCGCGCCAGGTCGGCCAGGAAGCGCTTGACGCGGCGGTCCTCCAGGGAATGAAACGAGATCGCGGCGAATCTGCCACCCACCCGCAACAGGTCCCAGGCGAGCGGAAGAGCGCGGTCCAGCGAGTCGAGCTCGTCGTTGACGGCGATCCGGATCGCCTGGAAGGTCCGCTTCGCGGGATGACCGCGCCCGAAGCGATAGGCCGGCGGGACGGCCGCCCGGATCGCATCGACCAGCTCGGCGGTGGTCTCCACGGGGCGTCGCCGCAGGATCTCTGCGGCGATCGATCGGGCGTGGCGCTCCTCCCCGTAGTCGCGGATGACGGCTGCGAGCCGCTCCTCGGGCCACTCGTTGACGACGCTCGCGGCCGACAGGGACCGGTCCGGGTCCATTCGCATGTCGAGCGAGGCGTCGTAGGTGTACGAGAAGCCCCGTTCGGCCGCATCGAGCTGGAGCGAGGAGATCCCGAGGTCCATGTAGACGAGGTCCGGGCGCAAACCGTCGACGCGAAGCTGATCGAGCGCGTCCGCGAAATCGCCTCGAACGAACCGCATCTCGCACTCCACGTCGTCGGCGAGCTCCTCGAAGCGCTCCCCCGCCGCCGGGTCGCGGTCGATGCACACGAGCGTCCCGTCCGGTCCGAGGCGCTCGGCCACGAGGAGTGCGTGCCCGCCGCCGCCGAAGGTGCAGTCGACCGCGGTCTCGCCCACGCCGGGATCAGGACGTCGATCAGCTCAGAGGCCAGGACTGGAACGTGCTCGGCGCGCATGTAGGTCAGTGTGGCCATCCGCGGACCGGCACCCTCAGGAGACGCCGGCGCCGCCGGCCAGCTCCTCGGCGATCTCCGCCGCCGTCGCGTCGATCTCGGCATCGTGCGTGGCCCAGGCCTTGGTGCTCCAGATCTCGAGGTGATCGGCGACGCCGATCACCACGCAAGGGCCCTCTGCGAGCTCCGCATGCTCGATCAGGTGCTTCGGGATCCGGATCCGCCCGGCGGAATCGAGCGTCTCGTCGTGCGACCGGCCGTGGAAGCGTCTCCTCATGATTCGTCCGCTGCGGCTCAGCGGGTTGAGTTCGGACAGGACCCGCTGCTCGAAGCGCACGTATTCGGCGGTCGGGTAGAGGTCCACGCAGGGGTCGAGCCCGGCGGAGAGAACGACTCCATCGGCCAGGGCGGCCCGGAACCGGGCCGGCACCGTGAGCCGGTCCTTGGAATCGAGCCTGTGCTCGTAGTGACCGCGAAACGCCAAGGGTGAAGTCCTCTTCGAGTGTTTGGACCGGGGTGGCGAGGTGGGAGGAACCTCACCACCCCGGTCCTTGGGTCAGATCGAATCGCCACGCTATCCCACTGAATCCCACTTTGCAACACAATCCTGGTCGCGTATGGGACAGGCTCCGTCGGACGGAACTGCTACCCGCCCCCGGCGATGCGGTGTATTCGGCTTGTTGAAGGGCTTCGTGGGGCGCCCGCAAGAAGGCTCAGGCCCGCGCCCCCGGCGATCGGATCTGCAAGCCGGGTTGCAGGCGGAAGGGCCTCCGGAGACCGGAGGGGACAGCCTCAGAACGTGCCGAGCAGGGTGTCGGCGTGTGCCAGGAGCGCCGCAAGGAGCATCAGCAGGACGGAGGGAACGAGGACCAGCGCCACCACCAGCTGGATCTTCGGCGCGGCTCTTGCGGCGCGCTCCTCGATCCGCCGGCGCGCGTCGCGTCGCAGGGAGGTCGCCTGATCGTGGAGCTGGTCGGCCAGCGGCGAGCCGAAGCGCCGGGAGCGTTCGAGGGCGGAGGCGAGCGCGCCGAGCCCCGCGCTGACCCCGCCTCCCGCCGCGTTGCGCGCCACAAGGCCCGCGATCGCGTCGCGTTGCGGCGTCCCACACTCGATCTCCGCCACGGCGATCCCGAGCTCGCCCGCGAGGGGCCCGCCGAGGCTGGTCGAGATCTCGGCGAGCACGGTGGCGAGCCCGCGCCCGGCCGCAGTGCCGACCGCCAGCAGGTCCAATGCCTCCGGCAATGCGGCGACCATCCGCGCACGCCTTCGCCGCGCCGTCCGCTCGAGCAGCGCCTCCGGGGCAACGAACCCCGCGGCCGGAAGTCCCAGCGCGACCACGACCGACAGCCTGCCGGGCACCGCCGGCGCGGCGAGCGCCGCGAGCCCGGCGCCCAGCGCCGCGCCGGCGAGCTTTCCGCCGAGCACGGCCGCGACCGGCACCCGCTCGCCGAGCCCCGCGGCCTCGAGGCGCTGCGGGACGCGAAGCCACAGTGCGGCGGCGCCGATCGAGCGCACCCGTCCGCCGGTCAGGCTCGAGAGGGCCGCCCTCGCCGAGCGCCCGAGACGCTCTCCCCCGCTCCCGGCTAGCTCCCACAGAGCGGCTGCGCCCAGCAGGACGGTGATCGCGGCCAGAATCGGCGGGCTCACGGGTCCTCGATTCTCGACAGCCGTCGGATCGCCGCGAAGCCCGCGAGCTGAAGGGCGGCGGCCGCCGCGACCAGCGTGGCCGATGCCGCATTCGAGAGCAGCGACCGCGCGAACCCCGGCTGGATCAGCTCGGCGAACAGCGCCGCGCCGGTGGGCATCGCGACCACCAGGAGTCCCGTGAACCGTGCCTGCGCCGTGGCGGATCGGGCGTCGGCCGCGACCCGGTCGTGTTCCCCGGCCGAGGCGGCGAACCGTCGTAGGAGCCCGGCCAGGTCTCCGCCGCTGAGCTGCTGGGAGAGGAGCGCCGTGGCGAAGGAGTCGACCCGAGTCGACCGCAGGCGGCCCTGCAGCGCCTGAAGGCCCTCGGCGGTGGAGGCCCCCAGCTCCAGATCGGCGGCGACCCGCGCCAGCTCCGCAGCCGTGGGCCCTTCGACGGACGCGGTGGCTGAAGCGAGCGCCGCCCGCGCCGATCGCCCGCCGGCGAGGGCATCGGCGATCGCCGTGGCCACCTGGGGCAACCCGCCCTCGACGGTCCTTCGATAGCGCGCCTGGCGGGCGGCGAGCAACCACGCTACGCCGCCGGGACCGGCCAGCGCGAGGAAGGTGGCCGGACCCGGCCCGATCATCAAGACCCCGGCCGCGAGCAGGGCCACCGTGCCCAGGGCGGCGAGGCGACGGCGCTCCGCGTCGGTGGGGACGTAGCCCTCACGGCCGGCGCGAAGGAGGGGGTCGACCGCCCCGGTCAACCAGCGGCCGAGCGCCGGGCTCGCGAGCACCGCCTCCCGTATGGCGACGGCCGCCGCCCCTCCGGCGAGTGCCGCCAGCACGACTGGGATCGCGACCGCGTGGCCGATCAGCGACGCCACGCTTCGCGGACGCCGACACCACCAATCGCACCCACGACCTCGCCCACCTCGACCACCAGCCGTCGCCCGCCGGACGATCGCGCCAGATGCACGACGAGCTCGATCCCCCGTCGAAGCTGATCGCGGATCGAGTCGTGCGGCAGGCCCACGCCGGCCATCAGAGCCAGCGTCTCCAGCCGGCGCAGGGCATCGGCGGGGGAGTTCGCGTGCACGGTCGAAAGCGCGCCGTCATGGCCGGTGTTGAGCCCGGTGAGCAGGTCGAGCGCCTCGGGGCCGCGCACCTCGCCGATCACGATCCGGTCGGGCCGCATCCGGAGTGCGTTTCGCAGCAGGTCGCGGATCGTCACCTCGCCCCGGCCCTCGACGCTCGGCGGGCGGCTCTCGAGCCGGACGACGTGGGGCTGGCGCAGGCGAAGCTCCGCCGCGTCCTCGATCGTGATCACCCGCTCCTCCGGGCCGATGTAGGTCGAGAGGGCGTTGAGGAGCGTCGTCTTCCCAGACCCGGTGCCGCCGGAGATGAGGATGCTGCGGCGAGCCCGCACGGCCGTCGCCAGCAACTCCCGAAGCTCCTGCGTCATGGTGCCGCTCGCGACCAGCTCCTCGGGGTCGGGCCGGGCGGCGGTGAAGCGCCGGATCGACATGCGCCGGGCCGTCGACCGAGAGCGGAGGGATGACCACGTTGACCCGCGACCCGTCGGCCAGGCGAGCATCCACCATCGGGCTGAGCTCGTCGACCCGGCGTCCCAGCGGCGCGAGGATCCGCTCGATGGCATCGCGGAGCGCCCGCTCGGACGAAAAGCGGACCCGGGTTCGCTCGATTCGCCCGCTGCGCTCGACGTAGACCCGGTCCGCCCCGTTCACCATCACCTCCTCGACCGCGGGATCCGTCAGGAGCTCCTCGAGCGGTCCGAGGCCCACCGCGTCGCGAAGGACCAGCTCACGCACCTGGGCACGCCGGGCATCCGAGAGCACCGCTGCGTGGTCGTCCACCAGCTCGGCCACCGCCCGCTCGAGATCGTCGCCGCGTGCACGGCCGGCGATTGCGTCGGCTCGGCGGCGCTCCACCAGACGCCGCCGCAGGTCCGCGGCGAGCGCCTCGGCATGGCGATCGGCGACGCCCACGCCGGACCCAACCCCGGTGCGCCGCTGATCGCCCCGTCCCGACCGCGGAGGCTCGTCGCCGGCCGTGCCTCAGGCGTCCAACCGGGACTCCTCCAGGTCCAGGTCCCGCTCGACCCGCCGCATCACGTCGCTCGAGAACCCGTTGGCGGTGGGCGCTAGGCTCGGCTTCGAATGGCGACGATCGAGGTTCGGGAGGCGGACGTGACCAAGCTCGAGGTCGACGCGATCGCGAACGCCGCCAACACCGAGCTTCGCCACGGCGGTGGCGTCGCGGCGGCGATCGTTCGCGCCGGAGGCCGGGTCATCCAGGACGAGAGCGACGAGCTCTCCCCCATCGGCCTCGGCGAGGCGGCCGCGACCAGCGCGGGCGAGATGCCGGCGACGTGGGTCATCCACGCGGCGACGATGGAGCTCGGTGGCCCGACCTCGGCCGAGGTCATTCGCTCCGCGACGGCCAGCACGCTGGCCAAGGCGGAGGAGGTCGGCGCGCGATCCCTGGCCCTGGTCGCATTCGGCACCGGCGTGGGCGGGTTCCCCCTCGCCGACGCGGCGCGGATCGAGGTCGAGGAGGTGCGCCGCCACCTGGACGAGCGCGGCGCCCTCGAGCTTGTGGTGTTCGCCGTGTTCGGGGCCGATGCCCGGCGCGCCTTCGAGGAAGCGGTCGCGGCGTCCGGGCGGGGCTGACGCGGCCCTGTCGGATGGACGCTGCGCTGCTCACCCAGAAGAATCGCCCAAACAGCGGAAAGCGTGACCGGGGGCGGGGTAGAGAACTGCAGCTTGTATCGAAATGCTCTAGCTTCCGTCGGAACGCAGCACGGTCCCGTCAGCCGAACTGGCGGTGGAGGACCGGGCCGTTTTACGGAAGGAGGCTCCCGATGGTCGAAGGAGCCGTCATCGAGATCGCCCGCGAGTGCGATCAGGCGCTACACCGGCTCCAGGTCACGGCCGCCGAGATACGCGCTCACGAGCAGGCCGTCCGGCCCAACGCCGGCCACCCCCGGCGCTCCGCTGACGAGCGCCTCCACAATCGCCTGCGCCATGACAACGGCGATGACGGCAGCGAGAACGGACGGGGGACATGAGCCTGATGCATGCACATCGCGAGGTGGCCGGCATGGTCCACTCGGGCACGCCCTTTGACGTCATCGAGGACCAAATCGGACGAATCCCTGATCTGGTCGACGATGAGCGCTCCGCGTTGTGGCTCTACGCGTGGTCGCGACAAGGACGCGGCTGGCAGCGGAATGCCTCGGCACAACTTCTTCAGTCGGTTGCGAATGGACGGTAGACAAGGGCTCGAATGAACGGACCCGAGCTTCATCCTGAGGATGTTGCGGCCATGCGTGAGCCCGACGACGAGGGCGACGGCACCCTGCGCCAGGACATCTCCACTGCGATGGTCGGCCTCTACAAGGACCACTTCGGCAAGGGGCCGACCCGTTGCCGCACCTATATGCCCCCCGACCTCGTGATCGTCGTCTTGGGTGGGGGCTACTCGGCGGCCGAGCAAACGATGCTGGAGGGGGGAAGGTGGTACGAGGTCCGCCAGGCGAGGCAACTCTGGCAGGACAGCATGCAGGCGAGGTTCGTCGATGCGATCGAGGAGCTGACGGGCCGCAAGGTCGCCGCGTTCATGAGTGCCAACCGCCAGGACCCCGACATGGCGGTGGAGATGTTCGTGCTGCAGCCCCGCGAGGTATCTCCCGCGGCGTGAGCGGGGCTCGCGCCGGTCTAGCTGGCGTCGCGGAGTGAGCGCAACGCCTCTCCGGCGGAGGAGTACCCGTCCAGCCTCTTGGCGGCCGACACTCGGACCCTTCGCTCCAGGGGCGATCCGGGGGTCGTCACCAGGTTGATGCCGCCATCACCGCGTTCCTCCAGCTTGCCGGACGCTGCCACCAGCACGGAAAGACAGCCGATATCGACGACCTGACAGCCACGAAGGTCGACGGTGACACCCGAAGCGCCTCCCGTGATTGCGGAGTTGAGCAGCTCCCTCCAGCGCCTCAGGGCGGGAGCATTCAGGTCCCCCTCCACCTCAATGAGCGTCAGGCCTCCGGCCGTGGTCAACCTGACCGAGGCCCCTCCCCATGGGCGTGGAGCTGCGGTTCCAACCGCCAGGTGCTTGGAGTCCATGCCGGGTGTCTCGACGCTCATCGCGGTCCGTCCGGTGCTCATATCCGCGTTGGTAAGAACCGGAAGTCGTCCTCCATCTGCCTATCGGCACGTGGAGGCGCGCCCCGCTTGAACGATGGCTCCAGGGTGAATACCTCTGTGGCGACATCCGTGTCGCGGTCGTGGCTGCTCACGAACGAGGCGACGCGCTGGCGCGTCAACCTCACCACCGCCGCGGTGGCATCTCGCCTATACGAGGCGGGGGTGAGTTTCCCGGCGCCGGGAACCGTGTCTCGGGTCCGCGGAGCAATCATGGTCCTGTTGTAATCGCCGACGGCGTCGACGAGCACGCAGGTGACAACGTTGCCGCGGATCTCGGTTCGCGCGTCGGACGGCGGCTTGCCGGCGTATTGGTTCCACAGCGAGACGAGAGCTCTTGTGAGCTCGGCCGCCAATCCGTTGGGGAGCCGCGCCGTTGTGGAGCTGGTCATGACCAACCTCTCCCCCGCGGACCCTTCTTCGCTCCCCGACCAATTCGGTGAACGCGAAGCACCTCGTTCAAGACCCCGGAGCGGTTGCGTGCTGAGCTTCTCGGGATCGGAGATGCGTCGGGGACCGGAGACGCGGGAGGAATGGGCGACGCGGGCGGAATCGACGGCGGCGGCGGGATATCCGGGCGGGCGGGCGGTATCGACGATGGTGCGACGGGTGCGGCAACGGGCACGGCTGGCTCCTTGCGTTTGTGTTGATGACAGGCTACCATTTTTTCATGAAATCACTATCCGGAAATAAACAGCAGGCGTCATCGGGGCAGACGAACTGGGACTTCCTGACCAACCACGCCCATGTCCTCACTTGCGTTGCCCACGATCCCGGCATCCGTCTGCGCGATATCGCCGGTGCGGTGGGGATCACGGAGCGCGCGGCCCACCGGATCCTGTCCGAGCTCGTCGAAGACGGCTACGTGCTCCGTGAGCGAGAGGGGCGCCGAAATCACTACCAGGTCATCTCGGACCTTCCACTACGCCATCCCCTCGTGCGGGGGCGAGAGGTGGGGGACCTGCTCAAGGTCCTAGTCGGCGCGGCGAGGCGGGAGACTCGAGCCAGCGGGGCGACAACGCGCTGACCGACGTCCGCGGACACGAGCCGCTACCTTGATCTAGAGCCTCACATCGCCATCGACGCCTTGATCGGCCCCCCGGTGGTACCCAGGGGTCCAACCACCGGAAGGAAGTTGTATGCCGAGAATCATCGTGATGAGCGAGCCAGGCGCTGCGCGCGAGGGCGCGATCACTCTCGACGAGATGATGAGCGAGCCGAACGTCCAACCTGAGAGCGCGATCACTCTCGACGAGCGCATCACCTCCGCCAATCTGCGAAGCGGTCATCACTCCGCTCAGCTGATCGAGCGGGTCGGATGGGCGGTTCACGATGCGGACGACGCGGAGTGCGCGGACGGGGAGGCGCGTGGCTCCGCAATCCGTAGATTGAAAAGCTCAGCCCGCCGGGCGAAGGCGCCCACGAACTAGCGCCGGTCCCGGCCCACCCCCCGCTAGACCCGCGTACCCGCACCTCCGTCAGTGCGGGATGAGGCGCACCTGTCGGGCGAAGTTCTCGGCCTGGATCAGGCGCAGGGACTCCGAGCGGGTCAGGGCCAGGGTCGCGGTGGAGCTCTGGGCGCTCGGCCCGGGGAGGCCGGTGCCCGCGGCGTCGCCCGACGGTGCGAGGGCGAGGAGCTCGACGCCCTCGGCGGCCACGTAGGTCCGCCCGCTGTCGCCCCCGGGCCCGGGCTCGGTGGTGACGATCACGTCGACCCGCTGACCCGCGGGATCCCGGCCCGTCGCCGCCAGCGCTTCGGCGCCGCTGACGGAGATCTCGACCGGCTTTCCCCTGCCCCCCAGGCTCACGGCCCCGTCTTGCCGATGCCCGCCCGGGGCCCTCAGCTGCGCGCCCAGCAGGTAGGCGCCGGACGGGATCCGCGCCGCGGCGGCGCGTCCGATCGCCTGCTTCGGCGCTGACAAGGCTCCCGCTGGGGCGAACCGCTGCGGCACGCGGCGGACCTCGAGCAGCCGATCCGCGTCGGCAGGGCGAAGTTTCTGGCGTGCGGGAACCGGCTCGCGGGCGACGACGACCGAGCGCAGGGGCCCGAGCGTGCTCTCCAGATCGGTGCGGTAGCCGCCGGCCACCGCGGCCGCCATGCCCGCGCAGGCGAGCGCCGCGCACCCAAACGCGATCGCGCGGGCGCGGCGGCTCACCCCGCGCAAGCGGCGAGCGCCGCCGGCGAGCCGTTGGGCGCGAACGGCAGCTCGAGGATCGCCCTCGTCCCGGCGGGCGAGCTTCTAAGCAGGAAGCGCCCACCGTGCTCCGCTGCGACCATCGAGACGATCCGCAGGCCGTGGCCGTGACGCGGGTCGGCCCGGCTCGTGTTCTCAGTGCGACCGCTGTCCGTGACGGACACCCTGACGCCGCCCGCGAACAGCGTCGCGTCGACGCTCACCCGCAGGCCACCGTGACTGATCGCGTTGTCGATCAGGTTGTCCAACGCCTGAGCGAGGCGGTCGGGATCGGCCATGACCACCGCCGACCCGGCCCGCCAGCGCAGGGAGAGCGCGCGGTGGGAGGCAGCCGCGATCCCGCGCCAGCGCTCCACCGCCGGCTCAACGAGCGCGCGACAGGCCATGGGCCGAGGCGCGAACGTGCGCGGGCCGCCATTGACCTCCCGGTCGAGCTCGCTGAGCGCGGCGAGCGCGGCGCGCACCGCCTGCGATCCGGCATCCGGAGATGCCGCCGACGAGAGCACCAGAGCCTGGAGCGGGCGTCGCAGCTCGTGCAGGGCGCGATTGAGAGCGGCTCGCCTTCGCGCTCCCCGGACCCGATCGCCCGCCAGGAGCACCGCGAGCGTGATGCCGAAGGGCCACCCCGTCACCGGTCGACCAGTCGGTAGCCGATGCCCCAGACGTTGATCACATACGTGCCGGCGTCGGGATCCAGCTTGCGACGAAGGCGGCTGGCGTGTGAGTCGAGCGTCCTTGTTCGGCCCATGGAGCGAAAGCCCCACACGTCCCGCAACAGCTCCTCCTTGGTGAAGACGCGATTCGGCTCGGCGGCCAGGGCGCAGAGGAGCGAGAACTCCTTGTTGGCGAGGTCGACTCGCCTGTCCCCAACCCGCACCTCGCGTCGAGAGGGATCGATGAAGACGTCACCGACCCGACGCGGACCCTCCCGCCGCGACCCTCGCCGGCGCAGCACCGCGCGGATCCGGGCCTTGATCTCCGGATAGTGAAACGGCTTGACGATGTAGTCGTCCGCGCCTTCCGCAAACCCACGGACGCGATCGGCATCGGTGGAGCGCCCGCTCACCACGATCACCGGCAGCTCAGGGTCGTAGCGACCCGACGCGCCGCCCGAGGCGCGGATCTCGTGCAGGACGTCCAGCCCCGGGGCGTCGGGCAGGCGAAGGTCCAGGAGCAGCAGGTCCGGCTCGTTGAAGTGACACAGACGCAACGCGTCGGACGCAGAGGGCGCCGGAAGGGCATGGAATCGGTCGGCCTCCAGGTGGTCGCAGAGCAGCTCGAGCGTGGGGACGTCGTCCTCGCAGACCACGATCGTTCCGTCCCGATCGAGGGTGGGCAGCATCAGCCGGCGCCCTCGCCTGGGCCGGCCGGAAGCTCCAGCACGGCCTGCGCTCGACGGCAGAACACGAACCGGCGCGGCGGCACGGACCGATGAAGCGCCACCGGCCGCAGGTTGAAGTCGAGGAACACGAGGTCGAGCGCGAACCTCATCCCGAAGGTGTGCACGCTGCGGCAACCGGGGATCAGCAACCCGGCGCCCGCTCGCCGGCGGTCCAGCAGGGAGAGCCCGAGCAGTCGGGCCCGTCTCGACATCGCCACCGGGACGCGATGGCCGCGGACGTGGGCCCTGGGAAGGTTCCGCAGTCGGCGCGGCCACCTCTTGGATGGGTCGCTCATGCTCGGGTGAAACCCCGACTCTCGGAGCGGCGCCCCCACCCTCGGCCCCGATCCACCTCGCCGAGTCGGCGCATTGCTGCAAACCAGCGTTCAGGGCTCGCGCTTGATCCCCACGGGCGCCTCCCATCGGAGAAGATTCGGTGCGTCCGGGCGGCCACGGACCTGGGTCAGATCGGGCCGAGACGGAGATCGGTGGAGAACGCAACTCGCAGAGGCAACTACGACTCGGGCTCTGACTACGTGCTCGAGTACGGCGAGCTGCGCTTCTGCTTCAACGAGCAGGACTTCTCTCAGCGGGTCGAGCAGGCGGCGGTGAAGCTGGACTTCGTCGAGGGCGGGCTTGTCGGCGACGAGCTCCAGGACCTCCTCGAGCTGGCGGTCAACGGAGAGATCCGCGAGCCCAGCTCGTCGCTCGGCGAGCACATCAACGAGCACTGGACGGAGCTCGTCGGGCCCGCAAGCCGTAGCCTCGTGCACTGGATCCGCCGGCTGGTGTTCCGCGGCGCCTGGCTCGACCAGCGGGTCAAGGAGGGCGAGCTCGACGTGGTCTTCGATCCCGACACCCAGACCTTCGGCTACGTCCAGCCAGAGCGCGACGCGGAGCCGATCGAGCTCTCGCGCGAGCCCTCGTGGGCTCGCCTCGCCTACCGGCGCTAGCCGAGCGAGGACAGCAGGTCGGCGTTCGTCGGCGAGGCCTCGATGCGGGTTCTGAGCAGGTCCGCGGCCTCGACCGGGTCCAGGTCGCCCAGCAGCGATCGAAGCCGCCTCGCGGCATCCAGCTCCTCGGGCGATCGGAGCTCGTCCTCGTTCGAGACCTGGCACTCGCTCGGACGCAGCGCGGGAAAGACACCCGCCGTCGCGAGCTCCGGGTCGAGCGCGATCCGCGAGCTCTCGGTCGTGATCACGGCGCGCTCGCCCTCGTCGTCGTCGCCCCCGAGCACGGTGGCGATCACGGTCAGGGACCCGGCGCCCTCCTCGGCGAGGTCGCGTCCCGAGCCGAACAGTCGCTTGACCTCCGACGCATCGCCGGCGGCCACGGCCAGGCGGGTCAGCGAGTCTGCGATCAAGACGACGTCCGCGCCGGCCTCCGCCCGGCGGCGCGCTCGCTCGAGCGCGAGCTCGGCGAGACGAACCTGCTCGCGCGGCGCAAGCTCCGCCGTGGCGCTGGCGATCTCGGCTCCGGGCAGGGCTTCGCGCCAGGCGGTGGCCTCCTCCGGGCGCTCGTCGACGAGCAGGACGACGAGGCCGATGTCTCCCGCTCGAAGAATCGCGCCGGCGAGGCCGCGCAGGAGCGTGGTGCGCCCAGAGCGCGGCGCGGCGCGGACCAGGACCCGCTGCCCGAGCGCCAGCGGGGCGAGCAGGTCCACCGCCCGCGTGAGGACGTCGGCGCGATCCAGGTCGAGGGCGACGCGCCGCTTCGGCAGGATCGGCGTCAACTCGTCGAACCGAGGGCGATCGGGCGCCTCCGGCTCGAGGCCGTTCACGCGGTCGACATGGACGAGCGCGCGGTGGTGCTCCCCCCGTCGCGGCGCGCGGGCCGGTCCGGAGACCTCGTCGCCGGGGCGCAGCTCGCAGCGTCGCACCTGAGAGGCGGAGACGTAGACGTCGTCGGGGACGGATTCCAGGCCCTGGAGCCGAAGGAACCCAAATCGCTGCGGCGTGATCTCCAGCACCCCGGTCACGTCCTCGGTCTCGGCGGACTCGAGGGGTTCACGGTCTCGCCCCGCTCGCGGCGCCTTGGCGTCCGCCGATGCCCTCGGAGCCGCCACGGCCGCATCCGGCTCGTGGTCGGCGCCGCCGACGGGCTCGAGACCACGCCGGGCTTCGATCTCCCGCACGAGGTCGGGACGACGAAGCAGACGAAACCGCGGCACGCCGAGCTCCGCGGCAAGCGCGTGCAGGTCGGCCAGGTGCAGCTCGGTGAGCTTCTCCGCCATGGGCCGCGCAGGATATCCGGGGCGGGGAGGGCGCTAGCTGCGCGCGGCCGGCGAGGCGTCCACGAGGCGGCCGAGCCATTCCCCGAACTCGGGGCGTGACTGCCAGTCCTCGCGGAACCGCTTGGCCCCCGCCGTCGTCAGCGGGTGATCGAGCATCTGGCGCAGGACCTTCGCCGGAACGGTCGCGATCTCGCAGCCGAGTTGCGCGGCGCCGATCACGTGCTCGGGGTGACGCACGGAGGCGGCGATGATCTGGGAGGTGACGCCGCCGGCCCGAAAGCACTCGACGATCTCGGCGACGACCTGCCCGGAGTCGACCGAGATGTCGTCGAGACGCCCCATGAAGCACGAGACGTAGGTCGCCCCCGCGCCCGCCGCGAGCAGCGCCTGATTCGCCGAGAAGACCAGCGTCATGTTGACCGGGATCCCGTCGCCCGTCAGAGCGTGGGTCGCGGTCAGGCCCTCCCGGCAGAACGGGATCTTGACGGTGACGTGCTCGTGAAGCTCCCGCAACGCCCGGCCCTCCGCGATCATTCCCGCGGGATCCTGCGAGACGACCTCCGCCGACACCGGGCCGGCGACCAGATCGCAGATCCGGCGGATGATCTCACCGGGGTCGCCATCCTCCTTGGCGAGCAGCGAGGGGTTGGTGGTCGCGCCCGCCAGGATGCCCCAGCCGGCGATCTCCTCTACCTCGGCAATGCTTCCGGTGTCGATGAAAAGCCTCATGGCGCCAGGCGTCTCATCGTACGGCGTTTGCCGGATCGACACCTTCGGCCCGGGCGGTCTCGATCCACCCTTCGACCTCGGATCGAACTCGTCGGCCGCTCCAGCCGAGCTCGTCGCCGAGGGCCTCGGCGATCGGCTTCACCGACTCGGCATCGCGGAGCTCCGGCGCGGCGAGGATGCCGAGGCGGGTACGGCGGAGCAGCACGTCCGCCACGCTTCGGGCCTGCTCCAAGCGGGCGGCGAGCGTCGCCTCCGCGAGCAGATCGGGCTGCCCGACGACCATCGGGCGCGCGACCTCCGGCCGATCTGCGGCGATCTCCAGCACGTCGCGCGCCGCGTGCCCGTAGCGGAAGGCGAGCAGGCGACGCCAGCCGTCCGGGAAGTCGCCTTCCACCAGCCCCTGCGGCAGCGCGAGATCCTCATCGGTGGCCGGCATCCCGAGCGGGATCTCGGCGGTCCGGCAGGGCGCCTCTCGGCCCTCGCGCTCGACCATCCGATCGACCACCTGCTTGGCCATCCGCCGCCAGGTCGTGAGCTTGCCGCCGGTGATCGTCAGCAGCCCCGATGACGTCTCATAGAGCTCAGCCCGGCGCGAGATGTCGACCGACTTCCGGGGATCGCCGGTGGAGATCAGGGGGCGGACCCCGGCGAACCCCCCCGTCAGGTCGCTCGACGTCAGATCCACGCCGAAGAAGGAGTTGACGGCGCCGAGCAGGTATTCCACGTCGTCGCCCGAGGGCTGCACGTGTGCGAGGTCGCCGTCGTAGTCTCGATCGGTGGTGCCGATCAGCGCCCGGCCGTACCAGGGCAGGGCGAAGATCGTGCGGTCATCGCCCGCCGGCACGATGCAGGCCGCCGCATCGAGCGGGAGCTGCTCACTGGAGACGGTGACGTGCGTCCCGCGGCTCGGCGCGATTCGCGGAACCTCCTCCTGCTCGAGGATCTCATCCGGCCGGATGCGATCCGCCCACACCCCGGTCGCGTTGACGACGTTGGCCGCCCGCACCTCGAACCGCTCGCCACTCTCGGCCTCCACGCAGGCCACCCCGGCTGCCTTGCCCGACTCCTCCACGAGCTCCAGGACCTCGGCTCCGTTGCAGACCACCGCGCCGAACCGCTCGGCCTCGCCCAGCACCGTGAGCACCAGCCGCACGTCGTCGGTCTGGCAGTCGTAGAACAGGTAGGCCTCCTTCGGATCGCGGGGAGCGAGCGCGGGGATCAGCTCCGCCACCTCGTCACCCGGGATCGTGCGGTGACGGTCCGGCGCCCAATCCTCCTCCGGCGTCTCGTCGACCAGTCCAAGCTGGCGCGACGCCCGCTCGCGCGCCTGGCGCTCGCGCCGCCCCTGGCCGACGCGGGTGGTCGCCATGACGTCGTACATGTTCAACCCGATCCCGATCCGCCGGCTGCGGCGCTCCTCCCCCAGGGTGGGGACGAGGAAGGGCGTCGGGTAGACGAGGTGGGGCGCCAACCGGACCATCAGCTGGCGCTCCAAGAGCGCCTCGCGGACCAGGCCGAGGTCGAAGTGCTGGAGGTACCTGAGGCCGCCGTGCACCATCTTGGACGACCGGCTCGAGGTCCCGGACGCGTAGTCGTCACGCTCCACGAGGGCAACCGAGTAGCCGCGCGAGGCGGCGTCGAGGGCGACCCCCGCGCCGGTGATCCCGCCGCCGATCACCACGACGTCGAAGAGCTCGTTGCTCATCGCCTGCAGAGCGTCGCGACGAGCGAGCATCAGTCGAGGTAGGTGACGGTCTCCGCGACCGGTGCCCGGGCGGGCGCCGGTCGCTCTTGAACGCCCTGGCCGAGGTGGATCAAGCTGACGAAGCGCTCGTCCTCCGCGAGCCCCACGGCGGCCCTGCCTTCATCGGTGCGCATCACCTCCGGGGTCCGCCAGTAGCCGGCGAGGCCCCGCGCGTGAGCGCCGAGCAGCACGATGTACGCGGCGCAGGCCGTGGCGTGGAGATCCTCCTCGTCCTGGATCGGATCGCCTGAGAGCATGCAGGAGCACACCACCAGAGTGGGCGCGCGGTCGAGCTTGGAAGCCGATTTCGGGCCGGCCGCGTGCTTGATCCGCTCGAGCGTTCGCGGCCCCACGACGCGGAAGCGCCATGGATTGGTCAGGTTGTGGTTCGGCGCCCAGCGGGCGAGCTCGAACAACGCATCGAGCTCGGCCCTCGGCACGGGACGGGGGCGAAACGCCTTATGGGTTCGCCGCCCACGGATCGCCGCCTCGACCTCCATGCCGAAACCGTACCCGGCGAGTCCCTAGGGCAGCCGGCGCCGGTACCAGAGGAAGCCCGCCACCAGGGTGCCGGTCAAGAGCGCGAACGCGCCGGCGACGACCGCCGCCGTGCCGACTCCACCGCCGCCTGACGCGGGCGTGTCCGGGGCGCTCAGTGGAGCGCTCACGGGCCGGCCCGAGACGCGCTGCTCGCTGATCGCGCCTCGGCCCCCGCCACCGCCCCTCGCCGCAGAGCCTGTGGGTGACGTGCGGTCTCGCCCGTGCGGCCTCGCCCCGCCATCCCTCGAGCCGTGGATCCCGCCGCTCGGGGCTTCGTCGCCGGGCCCCGCCCCCCGGGCATCCGGCCGGGCGCCGCGAGCGGAGCGCGCCACGGCCTCGAGCGGGAACGCCTCGCGGTTGACGGCGAGGAGCGCCTGAGCGGTCACCCAGACGGGTGTCTGGTCGCTGGCCGCCGAGTAGCGGTAGTGCCCATCACCGGCTCGGCGCGCCGCCAGATAGTCGAATGGAGAGCGGCCCGCCTTTCGGGCGGCCGCCGGGTTGGCCCCGGCCGCGAGCAACCCCTGAACCGCCCAGGCCGTGGACTGGGAGTTGGAGACGCTGGTTCCGGCGAGCGCGAATCCGCCGTCGCGTTGCTGGGCGTGGCGCAGGTAAGACGTCGCCCTGCCGCGTCGCCTTGCCTCGCCGCCCGGCGGCCACGAGACCCTGGAGCGCCGCGCCGGTGCTGTCGGGGTCGCTGCCGGCTCCCCTCACGAAGCCCCAGCCGCCGTCGCCGTTCTGCGCGCCGGCGAGCCAGGCCGTCGAGCCGCGCAGGGCCGACGCCGGGGTTCCCGCGGAGCGCAGCGCCAAGACGCCGAACGCGGTCAGGTTCACCTGGTTCTCGAACGCCCCGTTCCGCCCTCTGCGACGGCGCAACTCGGCGACCAGATCTCGCCCGCCGAATCGGCGCGCGTCGAGGCCGGCGCCCCGAAGAGCGAGGACCGTCCGCTCGAGGTCCCCGGTGGAGCGCAGGCTCGGCAGGTTCGCTCGCAGGTAGCCGATCGGCGAGCGACCGCGCTCGCGGACGTCGAGCGGATTGCGACCGGCCGCCTCCAGCCCGAGCGCCGCCCAGCCGGTGATCGCGGGGCTCGAGTCGGCTCCCGGGGTCGCGGGAAACCCGCCGTCGGCGTTCTGAACACGCACCAGCCACCCTTGCGCGGACGTGGCTTCGCGGCCCTGTGCCGCGCCCAGCGGGGCCAACCCGATGAGCGCTCCGAGCAGGAGCCGAGACCGAGACCGTGGTGATCGGTTTCGCCCGCGCGCCGGGCGCCGCCACTCGAACTCAAAACGTTGGCGATAGCGGGAGATCATCCGCACCAGCGCCGGGCCGGCGGCAAGGGCGATGACGAAGTTGCCCGCGGCGTGGGCGACGTTGAAGGGGACACCGCGCGCCGAGATCGCCAGGTAGCGGTCGAGGGACTGCTCGCCGCCGTAGCCGACCATGACCGAGAGGTCCAGCAGCGCCCCGTATGCGAGTCCGGCGAGCCCGCAGGCCATCGCGAGCCCCACCCTGCCGAGCCTTCCGCCGGACACGGCCCCAAGCGCCGCGCCGCCCAAGCCGACCATGCCCCAACCGGCCATCTCCCAGGGCGTCCACGGCCCCTGGCCAAGCCACAGGTTCGAGACCGCCGCCGCCAGCGCTCCGACCGCGAACCCGGGCGCGGCCCCGACCGCATAGCCGGTGATCAACACGATGTCGGTGGTGGCGACCACGTTTGGGATCGGCGTCAACACGAGCCGGCCGGCAACCGCCAGAGCGGCGAGCGCCGCCACCAGCGCGACCATCCGCGCCGGCGGGTGCGAGCGCTCATACCAGGCGAATCCTCCAGCGAGCACGAGGGCGAGCAACGCGTAGGCGGCCAACTGCCAGCTCATCGGGAATGATCTCCCCGTACCGCCCCGCCGTTCCCTCCCCTGCCCCCGCCATGCGGGCGCGAACCAGCCGGGCTCCATCCTCGGGGGAGATCGTCCCCTCGACCCCGAGAATGCGAGCCACCTCGGTGGCGAAGTACCAGCCTCCGGAGAGGACCTCGGCCACCGGGCCGTCGGCGATCAGCTCGCCGTCGCCGAGCAGCACAACCCGGTCGGCGAAGGAGGACGCGAACTCGACGTCGTGGGTGGCGATGACGACCGCCGCACCCTCGCCGCCAGGCGGCGGGCCCAGCCCGCGAGCTCCTCCTTGCGCGCCCGGTCCATGCCGCGCGTCGGCTCGTCGAGGCAGACGAGGCCCGGCAGTGATCCGACCGAAGCACGGCCGGCCATCACGATCGCGAGCGCCAGGCGCTGGCGCTCGCCGCCCGAGAGGTCACGCGGATCGCTGCGCGCCGCCCACTCGAGGCCGACGGCGGCGAGCGCGGCCCGCCCCGCCTCTCCGGGAAGCTCTTCGTCGACTCGCTCGCGCACCAGCAGGTCGGTCGGGCTCTGCGGCAGAAGGGCGCAGCCATGGGGCGCCGAGGCACGGCCCCTCACGGGTCGAACCAGCCCAGAGGCCGCCCGCAGCAGGGTGGTCTTGCCGGCCCCGTTGCGGCCCATCAGCGCCACTCGCTCGCCGCGCTCGATCGCGAGCTCGACCCCCCGCAGGACATCGCCCGAGGTCTCCCCCGCGTCGAGCTCCACCCAGAGGCCCCGAGCATCGAGCGCGGCCTCACCCTCGCGAGGCCGAGCGGGACCCGCGCCGTTTGACCCAGCGCCGGCCGTTCGCTCCTCGATCGAACCCCACCCCGGCGCGCCGCAGCGCCGCGCGCGCGTTCTTCGTGCCCAGCGGCGGTGGGTGAAGACCGGCCAGGTCGAAGAGTCGGGCGCCGGGGGTGGCGAGCGCCGGGTCGTTGCGAAGCGCCCAGTCCAGAAAGCTCTCCGGCGGGCCATCGAAGGCGATCCGCCCCGCGGCCATGCTGACGACGCGATCCGCCGCCGACAGGCATCGCTCGAGACGGTGCTCGGCGAGCACCACGGCCATCCCCCACTCCTCGTTCAGCCGGCGTAACAAGCCGATCAGCTCGTCGCCGGCGACGGGGTCGAGCTGCGAGGTGGGCTCGTCCAGCAGCGCGAGCCGCGGCCGGCCGACCAGGGCGGCCGCCAGGGCCACGCGCTGAAGCTCGCCGCCGGAGAGCGTGTCGACAGCCCGCTCGAGCAGCTGCGGGATCGCCAGGGCCAGCGCCACCTCCTCGACGGCCCTGGCCCGGGCGGCCAGCGGCTCCCCCCGCATCTCCAGCGGCAGCTCGAGCTCCCCACGCACCGTGGTGGACACGATCTGGGTCTCCGGATCCTGGGCCACCATCCCCACCACGCCTCCCAGCTCGGCCGGCCCGTGATCGCGGACGTCCAGCCCCGAGACCTCGATCTCGCCCTCGACCACCCCCCCGTGGTAGTGCGGGACCAGGCCGCAGCAGGCGCGCAGCAAGCGTGGTCTTGCCCGACCCCGACCGCCCGGCGAGCACGATCAGCTCGCCCGGCTCGATCTCGAGGTCGATCCCGCCCAGGCAATCGGCCGACGCCCCCGGGTAGCGGTATCGGAGCGACTCGATCCTCACCAGCGGCGGGCTCACCCTCGCCTCCTCCACCTCGCGAGGGCGAAGGGAACGGCGGCGAGCACGGGGAGGCCGGCGGCCAGGATCAGCGTCGCGGGGTCCGTGTCGAGCGTGATCAGCGGGTAGGAGTCGAACGAGCCGAGCCCGGCGGCCCGGGCGACGAGCCCGCGCTCCGGCGATCGTCGCCCCCACGGCGAGGAAGGCGGCGTCGTGGCGCGAGCGGCGCGAGCGCCCCGGGGAGCGCGGCGCGCCGAGCGCGTAGCCGCGCAGCTCGAGGGTCGCGGCGATGTCCACGGCGCGGTCCAGCGAGCCCGCCACCAGCCGGCGGGCGAGCGCGCCACGGCCGACTGGGCGCCGCCCCCGGGCCACGGAGGGCCGCCGCCTCGCCGAGCCGCACGTAGTCGGCGGCGGCAAGCGGCACCAGGCGGGCGATCAGCGTCGCGGTCAAGGCGGAGCGCCGGGCCAGGGGGCGCAGCATCCGGAGCACTCGATCGGGATCGACGCACGCCGCGTGGATCGCGAACGCGATCAGGACGACGAGGATTCGAGCCGCGAGCACCGCGCCCTCGGCGACCGCCTCCGCGCTGACGTCGCTCGTTCCGAGGAGCGGTAGCCAGATCCCGTGGACGATCACGGTGTCACCGCGCTGCGCGACGAGCGCGTTCACGACCACGATGAACACCCCCAGCCCCAGGCCCCAGCGCGCGGCGGCCGCGACCGCCCGCCCGGCCCGGGCGGCCAGGCCGGCGACGAGCGCGCCGGCGCCGGCGCCGGCGAGGACGATCGGGTTCGAGTAGACGAAGGCGACGACCGCGAACGAGCCGAGGTAGACGCTCGCCGCCAGCGCCCCGGCGTCGCCGAGTGGGGTGTGGCGGGGCGTGTAGGCGAGCGGCGACCTCATCCGCTGCCCCCCGGCTCGAGCGGGAGCGCGACCGATCCTCCACGCGAGGGCGCCGCGACGGCGTAGCGGTCTCGAAGCTCTCGCGGCGACGAGCAGGGACGCCGCCCGCCGCACGGCGTCCATCCTTGCGATCCGGTGACGATCCAGGTGGGTGGGTCGTCGCTCGGCTTCAGGGCGGCGACCAACCCGGCGCGCGGGACCGAGATCCCTGGCCGGGGATCCTGCGGGGTCAAGGCCGACGAGGCGGTACGGGCCATCGGGCAGGGCGCTCGAAGGTCGCGAACACGCCGTTCGCGGCCGGGCCGCCCCGAAGGGCGTCGACCGCCTCGTCCTTGCGGACCCGACTCCAGGGACCGACCAGGATGCGGAGCGCTTTCGCATCTCGCCTCGCCGCGCCCCGGTGCTCGACTCGGGCCCGCAAGCCGGCATCCGCGAGGCGACTCGCCGCCGTCCTGCACGCATCGCCTGCGGCCAGGCATTCGACGCCGCACGGGCTTTCGGTCGCTTCCCCCGGCGGCCTGCGCGAAGGGCTCGGGCCACGAGCCGACCACGGCGGGCACCCGCATCGCGTTCGTCCAGTCGCGGTAGTCCCACCAGATTCGATCGCCGCCGCGGACGTGCACGTCCGCGGCGCCCACCGCCGATTCGACTCCGTTGACGTAGAAGAACCAGTCGGAGCGTCGCCCGTCGCTCGTGGCGCCCGCCAGGCCGTCGATCGACTGCGACGAAGCCACCGCCGTACCGGGTCGTGATCTCGGCCTGGCGGTCGAGCAGTCGGATGACGCTCTCGGACTCCGGGGGGTCTGCGTCCGTGGCCTCGACGAGCGTCTTCGCGCCGTAGTCTCGCGTCACGGTCAGGGTCGCGATCCCCTCGGACGATTGCCCCGGCCCGAAGCCGCACCCGGCGAGGGCGGCGGCGAAGCCCACCGCCGCCCCAGCCGCCAGGGCGCGGCCGAGGGTCACTTCCTGATCACCCGCTCGCAGCTCGATCGGATCTCGATCGTTGTGATCGCCGCGGTTCAGGATCACACGGTCGCTGCCGCCCCCGCAGCCGACCAGATCGTGGCCGCCCGCGGTGACGTCGACCGTGTCCTTGCCGCCACGGGCCTCGATCGAGTCCCAGCCGGGGGTGCCTCCCTTGATCTCGTCGGCGCGGTCGCTGCCGACGATCCGCTTGCCGTGAGCGCTCGGACAGCTCGAGGGGTCGGCGGCGACGCATACGCTGACCCGGTTCGAGGGTATGTCGGGGGAGTCGCTCGCCCGCAGGACGTGGGTTCCGGCCGCGAGACTCACCCTCGCATGACCCGCGGGGCCCGTCGGCGCGGCGGCGTTGGTCACCGAGACGCCGGCCGCCGGGTGGCGGGTCCCGTCGTCAGCGTAGGAATGGACCGTGACGGCGAACGGCACGTTCGGCTTCGCCCTCACCGGGGCCGCAAGAGCGAGCTCGAGGGGCGGCGGGAAGCCGGGCGACAGGTACCAGAGGATGTCGTCCCCCTGATGCACCTTCAGCTGGCTGCCCGACACCTGCGCGCCGACGTGGTTGCGCTTCACGTACCAGAAGCTCGATCCCTGAGACTCGTAGCCGCCGATCCCGCAGACACCGAGACCGAAGCCCTGATCGGCGAACGCGTCGGTCACCGAGAGCGGTCTGAGCCGCGACTCGCTGCCCAGCGCGTCGCGAACGGCGCCGAGCGCGGTTGAGCCGCCGATCCGGACGCGGTCGCCACTGCCGCCGGTGCCCTGGCCGAAGCAATCGGCGCCGGGGTCGGCCTTGATCTCGACCGTCCCCGTGTACTGGCGAAAGTCCGCCAGCGTCTTGCCGGGGGTGTTGACGACCCGAAGGTCGGCACCTCTGGTCTGCGCCAGCGCGACGCCAGCCAACGTCATCAGGCATGCGACGGCTGCGGCGAGAGCGCCGCCGAGACGGAATCCGGGTATGACCATGTGAGCCACCCTTTCCTCGAGGGTTGATGTGGCTGGCCGGCGGACAGGTCTCCTGGCTTCCGGGATCGACGTCACGCCTTCCCAGGAGCGCTCGGGCGCTCCCAGTGGCTCGACTCGCGCCATGCGACGTCGCTCACCCGGTCACAGTGGCGGGACCGCGCCGGCTTCGCACCGGACTTCCCTTGACCACCGACCGTATGTGGGGCGTGAGTCTATCCCGGACCGGCGCTCACGCCGATCTCGGCGGGATGGCTAGCCCTGGCGGTCGGTGACCTTTCGCTGAAGCTCCTCGACGACCTCGGGCATCGACTTTCGCATCCGCGAGAGCTCCCAGTGCTCGATCTTGATCACCCGCAGACGCGAGGTGGCGGTGACGGTGGCCGAACGCTCCTGCCTTTCGAGCAGCCCCTGCTCTCCGAACACGTCTCCGGGGCCGAGGTCCGCGAGGTGCTGGCCGTCGCGCTCCACCTTCGCGGTGCCCTCCTCGATCGCGAAGAAGTGGTTCGAGTAGCCCCCCTCCTTGACCACCTGTTCGCCCTCGGCGAACTCGTCCGTGGACGCGAAGGGAGCGATCTTCGCGAGCTTGTCGTCCGGCACGTCGGCGAACAGCGGAATGGTCTTCAGCAGGCTTACGTCCACGACACCTCCCGGTCTCTTCTTGCATGGGAACCTAACCGATGCGGGCGCGAGCCGCCACCGCTCCGGCCGCCCACCGGCAACCAGGAGGGCGCCCTAAAGCGTCTCGGCCTGGACGTCGAGGCTGAACTGGACCTCGTCGTCGACGACGTCCGCGTCGAGCAGCTTGTCGTCCAGGAACTCCACCGCCCCGGGATCGAGGAAGATTCGCTCGGGCTCGAGGATCTCGTCGCCGTCCTGCGGCGCGGTCACGACGGAGAGGCGCAGGTCCGTTCGCGGGGCCCCGCTGTCTGCCTCGGTGATCACCTCCTGGGTGATCCGAAGACCCGCGCCCTCGGGCAGCTCGGGTGAGCTGACGATGCCCTTGATCGCGGCGGCTGCGTCCTCGGTGATCGCGAGCACGTCTACCCCTCCTTTCGGGTCGGACAGGAGCCGGCCGACCCTATCGAGATCATCCTCCAGCGGGGTCCCGCTTCTCACGACTCCCCCGCCGGCGCCGATCCCGATAGGCTCGGCCAAGCACAAATCACGATCGAGGAGAGTCGCCATGCCCGCTGCCAAGAAGACCGCGTCACGCCGTCGCCCCCAGAAGACCGCGTCACGCCGTCGCCCCGCGACTCGGAAGCGCACCGCCGCCAAGGAGCCCGCCGCACTCCAGCGCCTGAACAAGTCGCTCGAGGGAGCGCAGGATGCGCTGTCGGCGCTCAGCAAGGACGTGAGCAAGGACGTCAGCAAGGGGGCGCAGGGCCTCTACAAGGACCTGCAGAAGGTCGTCAGGGACGCTCGCCGCCAAGGTGGCAGGCTGAGCACCACGCTGCAGCGAGAGCGCGATCGAGCGCAGAAGCGCCTGTCCTCGTCTCGGTCCAAGGTCTCCAAAAGCGCCGGGTCACGCCGCAAGACCGCCGGTCGCTCGGGCGCCAGGAAGACCGCCGCTCGCAAGAGCTCGGGCACCGGGCGCAAGGCCGCGAGTCGCTCGACGGCGCGGCGAGCCTCCTCTCGCGCGGCCTCGGGCACGCGGCGCAAGGCGACGGGTCGCTCGACCGCGCGGCGGGCTTCCTCCCGCACGGGTTCGGGCGCGCGGCGCACGACCGGCGCTCGCACGACCGCCAGGCGAAGCTCCTCCTCTCGCAGCGCCCCGCGCTCGCGGCGCCGCTAGCGCGGGCCGCTCGCCACAAGCGACTCGCCCGGCTCGAGCACTCGCACGTCGACCTCCGGCGCCACCCGCGCGGCCTCGCGGGCGAACCCATGGCCCGGATCCGTCGCCAGCCAGGGCCATAGCCTCGGAGCGCCAACGGGTGTGAAGGTTCCCCAGTGGATCGGCACCGCCAGGCGTGGTCGCAGGAGCAGGAGTGACTCGGCCGCCGTCACCGGGTCCAGGTGACCGGGCCCGAGCCGCGGGCCCCACCCCCAAACCGGCAGCAACGCCAGGTCGAGGCGATCGGCGATCGAGCCCATCTCGTCGAACAGCTCGGTGTCACCGGCGAAGTAGATTCGATCGCGTCCCTCGATCAGGTAGCCGAGCGAGCCGATCCCGCCGGCGCCTGGCCGCCCTCCCCGCCCGTGGCGCGCGGGCACGGCCGTCACCTCGAGGTGACCGACCGTGGCCCTCTCCCCCTCCCGCAGCTCGACCACCTCGTGAAAGCCCCTTCGGCCAAGGAAGCGCCCCGACCCCACCGGAGCGACGATGGGCGTTCGCGGCGGCAGCCCCCGGAGGGAGGGGAGGTCGAGGTGGTCGTAGTGAGGATGGGAGACGAGGACGGCATCCGGCCTCTCCGTGGCGCCGAGCGCCGCGAGAGGGGTGCGGCGACGCAGAAAGCCCAGCAGGCTGTCGCGAAGCACCGGATCGGTGAGGAGCCGGGTGCCCTCGGCCTCGATCGCGACCGTCGAGTGCCCGAGATAGGTGACCGTCGCGTTCCCATCCCAGGCCGGTGACGGGCGGCCCACGTCGGCCTCCTTCGCGCTGGATGGTGTGCCCGTCATGTGCCGCCACATCACATCACCCTCGCGGGACCGGCAGCCGGGCGCCCACGCCGAATAGGGTGGGCCGGTGTCGCAGAGGATCCCGTCGCCGGCAGACGCCGAGGGCCCCGAGGCCGTGAGCACCGCGCGGGACGACGAGCTCGGATGGCAGCCGTCGCGGCCGCGGATTCGCCCGTCGCGACTACTCGTCTCCTGGGCCGTGTCGGCCGCCGGAGTGTTCGTGGCCGCGGCACTCGTGCCCGGCGTCGAGCTGAAGGAGCTCGGCGCTGCGTTCGGAGTCGCCGCGGCGATCGCTGTCTTCAACGCGATTCTGCCGCCGCTCGTCGCGGCGCTACGGCTGCCGTACACGCTCGCGTCCGGATTTCTCTTGGTCCTTGTCGTCGACGCCGTTGCGCTGCGCCTCGCCAGCGACTGGCTTGGTGAGCTCGTCGCCGTCGACTCCTTCGGTGACGCTCTTCTCGCGGCGCTCGTGATCGCCGCCGTCTCGATCGCCCTGCAGGTCGTGACCGGCTCGAATGACGACGACGAGTACACCCTCCGCGTGATCCAGCGGGTGGCGCGCCGCCAGGGGGCGGAGGCCCCCACCGCCGTCCCCGGGATCATCTTCCTCGAGATCGACGGGCTGGCCCTGCCAGTGCTTCGGCATGCGATGCGCGACGGGAGCGCCCCGAACATGGCCCGTTGGATCGCCGAGGGGGACTACCACCTGGCGGAGTGGGAGCCCGACCTGTCCTCCCAGACGGGCGCCAGCCAGGCCGGGATCCTGCTGGGCTCCAACGAGGACATCCCGGCGTTCCGCTGGGTGGAGAAGGAGACGGGGAGGCTGATCGCATGTTCGGCACCGGGCGACTGCGCGGAGATCGAGCGACGTCACGCGACCGGCGCCGGGTTGCTCACCGAAGGCGGCGCAAGCCGCGGCAACCTGCTCTCCGGGGAGGCCGACGAGGTGATCCTCACGGTCAGCCGCATGGAGGCCGAGAGGTCGGCGAACCCCGGCTACCGAGCCTTCTTCGCCAATGGGTTCAACGCCACCCGGGCGCTGGTCCTGTTCTGGTGGGAGGTGGTGCTCGAGTGGACGGCCGCAATCCGCGCGGCGCGGCGCGACGTACGCCCCCGCGGCCACCGCGGTGGCGTCTACCCGTTTCTCCGGGCGACGATGTGCGTGATCGTTCGGGACCTGATCACCTACGGCGTCCTCACCGACATGATGGTCGGGCGACCCGCCGTCTACGCGACGTTCTCGAGCTACGACGAGGTGGCGCACCACTCCGGGCTCGAGCGGGCGGACACGATGGAGGCCCTGCGAAAGCTCGACCAGCAGTTCGGCCGGATCGAGCGAGCGCGGCGATACGCCCGCCGGCCGTACGAGATCGTGGTCTTGTCCGATCACGGGCAGACGCAGGGCGCGACGTTCAAGCAGCGAAACGGCTATGGCCTGGATCAGCTCGTCGAGCGATCGCTGCGGAGTGGCGAGGTGGCCGGGATCGCGGGCGGGGACGAGCAGCAAGCGATGGCCGGGCACGCCGTCGGGGAGGCCACCGGGCGCTCGGCTGAGGAAGCGCCCCAAGAACGACGTCTCCGATCGTCACGTCGTCGTCCTCGGCTCGGGCAACCTGGGGCTGGTCTACGTGATGGAGGCTTCGCACCGTCTAACGATGGAGGAGCTGGACGACCGCCACCCGGACCTGATCCCTGCTCTCAGGCAACATCCCCACATCGGATGGCTCCTGGTGCGCTCCTCCGCGCATGGCCCGCTCGCCCTCGGCGCGAGCGGAACCCACCACCTCGCCGACGGACGGATCGAGGGTGAGGATCCGCTGGCGCCGTTCTCACCCGGCGCCGCGCAGCACCTGCTGCGAACTGACGGCTTCGCTCACGCGGCGGACATCATGGTCGGGAGCTTCTACGACCCCGAGCTCGACGAGGGGTGCGCGTTCGAGGAGCTGATCTCGTTCCACGGGGGGCTCGGGGGACCGCAGACCCGCCCATTCATCCTCCATCCGGATCGGCTGCCGCCGCCGGCCGAGCCGATCGTCGGGGCCGCAGCGGTCCACGAGCTCCTGTGGGGTTGGCGCCGGCTGCTTCAGAACGCCTAGCCAATTGGACCCCCAACCTCGCGCACGCGGAGGTCGTCTTACGGCTGCCCTAGCCTCGCACCGTCGATGGGCGAGATCGTCGAAGGACTCGGGGAGGCCGAGCGCGGGCGGATCGCGGCGCTCCGCAGGGCCGCGCGCTTCTTCTGGGTGGACGTGTCGCTCGGGGAGACCAGCCCCGACGCGCTCGCCGAGGCGCTCGACATCCCGGGGCACGCGCTGAAGCCGCTCGTGGACCTGGGCGGGGACACCCCTCCGTCGCGCAAGTTCCACACCGACGGCCAGCACGTGGTGTTCAGCTTCAGCTGCTTCACCGAGGCGGCGAGAAGAGTTGGCGCGGGCTCCTATCGGCTGCACCCCATGGAGGTCCACGTGCTGGTGTGCGGCGACTACCTGCTGACCGTGCACGAGGAGCGCGTCTCGCTCCCCATGGTGCTGCGCCCTGAGGTCCCGGAGGGCCGAAGCGAGCAGTACATCGTCTACGCGATCCTCGACGCGATGGTGGCAACCGGGTTCGACGCGCTCGCCGAGGCCGAGGCGACGCTGGAGAGCCTGCAGTTGGTGTCGACCAACCTGCGCGCGGCCAAGGTTCGGATGGCCACCCTGCGAAGGCTCAATTTGCGGCTCGCCGCGATGCGGCGCCGCGTCGGGCCGCAGCGCGGCATCTTCGAGCGGATCAGCGAGGAGATCGCCACCGTCGAGGGGCTCGAGGCTGACAGCGAGCGCTACTTCGAGCGCATCTACGAACAGCTCAACCGGATGATCGATGGGATCGATGCGGCCGGCAACGCGATGGCGAAGCTGATCGACCTGAGGCTGAACGAGACGATCTATTGGTTGACCGTGGTGTCGACGATCTTCCTGCCGCTCACCTTCATCACCGGCTTCTTCGGCATGAACTTCGGTTGGATGGTGAGCGAGATCGACACGCCGCTCGCTTTCGTGCTGCTGGGGATCGGAACGCCGGTGCTCGGCGTCGCGCTCGCCTTCCTCCTGGTGCGAGCCCGCGGCACCCCGGTCGAGCTCGACCAGGACGCGGCCCACCCTCCGACGTAGCGGTTACACCCTTTGACCATCGGGCACGGCGGCGAGGCACGGCTGCGACGGCCGAGGGTGCATGGAGACGACGTGGCCACTCGCACGAGCTCGAATACCCCGTCGTCGCAGCCGCTCGCCCGCCGGCAGCGCTCTCGATCCGACGTCATCCTCGATCAGCTGCGCGACGTTGCAGAACGCATCGATCCAGGGCGACCCGCTGGGAAGCCTCTCGGCGGCTTCATACAGCGCGTCGGAGACATCCAGCATCAAGACCCGCTCACCGTGCATGTCCCCACCTCTATCGACAGGCATCCCGCCTCCGGATAGCGACGAATGAGCGCGCCCAAACGGATGAGCCACCGCGCGCGTGGAAGCTAGCGCCGCCGGCAAAGGCGGGACTGGTCGGTGCAGAGGCTCATCTTGAGAACCCGGAGCTTGGCCCAGGGAAAGCGTGCCAGGAACTTGTTGGGATAGCGGCCACCGAAGATCCCATGGCGGCCGTAGTAGGGATCCCCCCTGCCCGGACCTGGGTCCTCGGCGAAGAAGCCCACGCCGGCGCTCTGGTCGCGGACGATGATCCCGCGGCGCTTCGCAGCCCGGGCCATGATCAGCGTGATCCGCGGCAGATGAAGGCGGCGTAGGTTCAGGCCGGGAGGCAGCCGAAGACGCGCGCCCTCCGGAAGCGAGCTCCGCGGGCCGCTGCCGTCGGTTCGCTGCGCGGGCCACGAGTACTGGCGGGCTCGCGGCCCGGGGATGACCATCGCAAGGGCGTGCCGAATCCGCGAGGAGCGAAGCTCTTTGATCAGCATCGTCCCCCCGGCCACGGGGAGGCTCGAGGCAGTCGCTCCCCAGTTGAGAAGCGAGCGACGGGGCCACGAGCGCCTCGTGTAGTAGCCGGGGCTCCGCGAGACGTGGAGCATCGCCCCGCCCCAGGTGGCGTGCCAGCGGCCGGACTTTCGGCGCGCCTGGAAGAACTCCCAGAGCCTGTCCCTCGAGGGTTGCCAGACGGTCATGTGCGCGTCGCTGCCGCCGGCAGGCTTGGCTCTTCGGGGGATCGGCACCCTGCGAAAGACCCGCTGCAGGCTCCTGCGCCCGGGCGCGCGCCCGTCCTGCAGCGCAACGTGAACCCGCCGCATGTGCCGCCCCACCACGTACAGGGGCGTGCTGTAGCTGTCCGTCTGAATCCAGGGTCCGGTGCCCGCCCTCTTCTCTCGCTTCACCTCTTTGACCAGCCTCGCGACCAGCCGACCCGAATGCGGATCAATGCGGGCATTCCGGGCGAGCGGGTGGTTCCAGACGCTGTTCGGGGAGAAGAGTCGCGGCGCGCCGCTGCCAGCCGAGGAGCCGGAGGCGGCCGACGACGGACCGAGCCACGAGCCGAGCGCAAGCCCGCAAAGGGCGAGCGCGAGCGCCCAGCGACGGCGAGGCCGAGGAGGTCGGCTATGCCACAGACGGGCCATCTGCGCCAACCTTCGACATCCGAGCTGTGGACCCCTGCGCTCCGATGGGCGATGCCTATCGATCGAGGCAAGCTACCAGCGAGGCCACCCGGCCCATCTCAGCCGAGCGAGACGGCCAGGTACCTGATCCCGAGGGCGATCGCGAGCACCCCTAGCAGTAGTCGCAGGCTCTGCTCCGGCACCCGAGGCTGGAGCGACGCTCCCAGATACCCACCGATCAGCCCTCCGGCGCCGAGGAACAGGCCAAGCGTCCAGTCCGGTGCGATGTCCCCTCCGCCACGAAGCGAGAGGACGGCGTAGGCCGCAATCCCGACGACGGAGGTGAGGAAGGTCGAGGCGAGGGCCGCCGGGGCGACGGTTCGAACGGACAGCCCTGCCGAGACGAGCACCGGCGCCAGGATCGAGCCGCCCCCGATCCCGTAGACGCCTCCGACGACTCCCACCGCCAGCGCGAGGGCGACGAGCCGAGGTTCGGCGTCGAGCGCGAGGCGATCCACCACGTGTTCAGGTCGATGCGCCACCAGCAGGATGCCGAGCGGAATCAGTACCGCCCCGACGACGAACTGAAAGGCATCCGGGCCCGAGAGAAGCTCCACTCGGACGATCGCGCCGACCACGGCACCGGGCGCAGCGCCCAGGGCGAGGAGGCGGGCGAGCCTCCCCCATAGGACGCCTTCGCGCGCGTAGCGCACGAGAGAACCTGGGATCGCGAGCACGTTGTAGAGCAGGTTCGTCGGGGTGACGGAAGGGCTCGGAACGCTGAGCACGCTCACCTGAACCGGCAGCAGGAACACCGCGCCGGAGACACCGGCAGGGGTGGTGATCGTCGAGATCACGATCGCGAGCAGGAAGCCCAGGAGCCAGTCGGCCATCGTCGGCCGGGAAGGCTAGGGATGCCGGGCACGGCACCACGCGATGGCGATCCGCGTCCAAGGGATCAGGCGCTCGCGACATACTGCGATCGATGTCGCAGGAGAACGTGGAGATCGTGCGGTCGGCCTTCGAGCCGCTGAACGGCATCGACGTCGCCGCGATCGACTGGGACGCCGAAGCGATCCGCGAGGCAATCGGACGTGCCTATTCGCCGGACATCGAGCTGACCACTCTGGCGTCCGGCCTCGGGAGTGGAGTCGGCACGTTCTATCGAGGCTCGGACGGCCTGGCTCGGTACCTGGGCGAGTGGCTGGAGCCCTTCGCCGAGTACCACATCGAGAATCTCGACTACATCGAGGCCGGCGATTGCGTCCTCGTCCCGAGCCGACAGTGGGGCATCGGGCAGGGAAGCGGTATCCGAGTGGAGCTGGAGCTCACGACCCTGTACGAGCTTCGGGAGGGAAAGGTCGTGCGCGTGCACCAGTACGACACCCTGGCCGAGGCTCGCGAAGCCGCCAGGCTTTCGAGTCAATAACTCGAAGCAGGTGCTCTGGCCGAGAGGGTCGGGATTCCTAGCGACGGGCGGGCGCTTTATCTCTCACAGTTGATCTTCCTGTCCTTGCCGGGGCCGCCGTTGCACGTATCCCGGCCGCGGCCTCCGTTGAGGACGTCCTTGCCGCGGCCCCCGACGAGTGTGTCCTTGCCCCTGTTGCCGCGGAGGGTGTCCCTGCCTGCGCTGGCGCAGGCGAGGTCGTTGCCGCGGAGCGCAATGATCGTGTCGTGGTCCTTGTGTGACTGGATGACGTTCCGTTCGCCCGTCCCCTTGAGCCTCTCCGCGTCATCGGTGCCAGCGATCGATGCCGGCTCCTCCTTGCAGAACGCAGGGCGCTTGGGGGCCCAGTCGGGGTTGCCGTCGAAGTGCATCGGCGTATCCGCCGTGACCAGCGTCGAGGCCCCCGTGTCGTTGGAGTTCTTCATTCTCAGTGCACCATTCGTGAAAATGCCCTCGACGAAGGCGACCTTGTCGCCCTCGGGCGAGAAGGCACAGTTGTAGGCGCCGACGGAGCTGTCCGAGAGGTCGGTCTGGGTGCTGGCCAGGAGTTCGACCGGCTCGATCGTGTAGACGTCCGCGCTGGCGCTTCCGAACGGGCCGCGGGTGAAGCACATCGCGGCGCTGCGAGGGGCGAGGGCGGGCTGGTACTCGGCGACGCCCGAGCCGACGATGATCTGCGGCACGGTCGAGCTGTTGTCGGACCGCTCGCGGACGATGTCGTCGTCGGTGGCGGGCGGCAGCCCCCGGCGCGAGTAGTAGATCCACTTGCCGTCGTGCGACCAGGTGGGCTTGCCCTCGATCAGCGTCGGCGAGTTGGTCAGGTTGGTCTCGCCCACCGTGTTGCCGTCCTCATCGAGCCTGGCGACGAGGATGTCCATCTGCCCGCTTCCGTCCGTCACCTCGCTCTCGTAGGCGATCTTGGTGCCGGCGGGGTTCCATGCCGGTCGGTCATCGCGCACCGCGCTTGATTGGAAGCCGATCCTTAGCTGCGGTATTCCAGGCCGGTCCAGGAAGTCGATGAAGACCTTCTCGTTGGAGGAGCTCTCCCACCGCGCATAGGCGATCGCGTCAAGGTGGGGAGACCAGGCAGGGTGGCGGTGCTGCCCCGGCGCGCCGGTGGTGCTCGTCAGCGGGGTGGGGGTGCTGTCGCCGGGGCGGTCGAGGATGTAGACGTCAGCGCCGGTGTCGTTGTTCGGAGCGCCGCCCACACCGCTCACGAACGCGATCTTCCCGTTCTCGCCCGGGAACATCGCCAGCGCCGCCGCCGGGAGCAGAAGTAGGGCGCCGAGCGTGCAAATCCCGGTAGTCCACTTCGCGCGTCGACCCATACTGGCCTTCTCCCTTCAGTCCGCCCCTCCGCAGCCGACCCTAACCGATCGCGGCGATGGCGTCCAGGAACGCTCGCGCTGAGCCTCGCCCCGCGAGATACTGCGCGGGCGGTGTCGAAGGAGAATGTGGAGATTGTCCGGCGGGGCTACGAAGCGTATTCGCGCGGAGACCTCGGCGCGATGCTCGAGGACATGGCTCCGGCGATCATCACCTACAGAGAGGATCCCGACGGAGCCACCTATCACGGCCCTGAGGGCTTCCTGAAGGCGATCTCGGAGTGGGTCGAGGACTTCGACGAGTTCACGGCGGCCCCCGAGGAGCTGATCGACGCGAACGAACAACAGGTGCTCGTTCGCGTCCACCAGACGGCGGTCGGAGCTCAGAGCGGTGCACCGATCGAGGCCGATTTTTGGTTCGTCCATACGCTCGACGGTGGGAAGGTCACTCGCCTGGACATGTTCGCCAGCAAGGCCCGCGCCCTCGAAGCCGCTGGGCTTTCGGAGTAGGGCGTGACCCCGCGATCTGACCCTTCCCTGCGCCGGCCTCCCGCTACCGGCTAGTGGAACCCGGTATCCGCCTTGTGCGGTCTCACGGCCGGGCGTATCGTCGACCTAACGGACCGCCTAGAGGCACGAGACACACGTTTGAGGGGTGGATGACGACCACTCCCGATGTGCCTCCTCCGTGCCAGGGGGACCGTGGGGGAGCGGGTGCTTCAACGGAGTGAGGCGCTCGCTTCTTCGAGCCTTCTCGTCCTCGCCGAGATCCACGTCCGCAAGAAGGCCCTCGAAGCCGCCGCAAGCCTCCCTTCGCGACTGTTGGGCGCCCCCCGCTATGAACGGCGACCCAGCCAGCGCAGTGCCGACTGCGCGGCGTTGAAGCCGTTCATGCCGTGGGCGCCGGCGCCGGGCGGGGTAGCCGCCGAGCAGATGAACACGCCGGGGATGCCGGTGCTGTACGGGTCGAGCGCGAGTCGCGGGCGGATCAGTACCTGAACCGGCGTGTTTGCGCCGGTGATGATGTCGCCGCCGACGTAGTTCGCGTTCCCGGCCTCGAGTTCGGCCGGTGAGCGCACCGACTTCGCAACGATCCGCTCCCGGAAGCCCGGGGCGAAGCGCTCGATCTGGTCGACGAGCGCCTCCTCGGCGTCCCCGGTGTAACCGTGGGGGACGTGCGCATAGGACCAGATGGGGTGCACCTCGCCGTTCGAGCGATCCGGGTCGGCCAGGTACTGCTGCGAGACGAGCACGAACGGGCGCTCGGGCATGCGCCCGCTGTTGACGTCCCGCTCGGCTGCGGCGATCTCCTCGAACGTGCCGCCGCAGTGGACGGTGCCGGCCCGCCGGCAGGCTTCGTTGACCCACGGTACGCCGCCCTCGACTGCGAAGTCGATCTTGAACGCGCCGGGCCCGTGCTGGTAGCGGCGGTAGGCGCGGGCAACGCGCGAGGGCAGACGATCGCGGGCGATCTCCGCGACCGCCCCTGGGGCCAGGTCGAGGGCGACGACGTCGGCCGAGGGGAGCTCCTTGACCCGGACGCCGGTCTCGATCGTCCCGCCCCGCTCGCGCAGCTCCGCCGCGAGAGCGTCGGCGATCGACTGCGAGCCGCCGCTCGCGACCGCCCACCCGTAGCGGTGGCAGGCGCTGATCAGCGCCATCCCGACCGAGGAGCTCATCGGACGCCCGAGCGGGCTGATCGCGTGCGCGGCGACGCCGCCGAAGAGTGCCCGCGCCTGCGGCGTCCTCCAGGCGCGCGCCAGCGCCGTCGCCGGCGCCGCAGCGCGGAGGCCGAAGTTGACGAGCCGAAGAGGGTGCCTGGGCAGGTGCAGGAACGGCAGGAAGATGTCCTCCATCAGGGCGTCGAGCGATCGTGCCGGGCGCTCGAAGACGCGGCGCCAGTCGCGCCGTCGTCGCCCAGCCCGCGCGCCGTCTCCTCGACGGAGCGGAGCATCACCCCGGCGCTGCCGTCGTCGAGCGGGTGGGCGCAATCGACGTCCGGCCAGCGCCACTCAAGCCCGTGGCGCTCGAGCTCGAGCGACTGCAGGAACGGCGACGCCACCGCCATCGGGTGGACCGCCGAGCAGAGGTCGTGCACCAGCCCGGGCACCGTAAGCTCGCCGCTGCGCGTGCCGCCGCCGATCGCGTCCTCCGCCTCGAGCACCGTCACGGCAAGGCCCTCGCGCGCGAGGGCGACCGCGCAGGCCAGCCCGTTCGGGCCGGAGCCGACGACGATCGCGTCGCTCAAGGCGCCGGGACCGCGCCCGCCGCCTGGGCGGTGGACCGGTCGGCGTGGCCGGGTCCGCCGATGACCTCGACCGGGAAGTCGAAGGACTCGTCGAGCCAGGGCTGGCGGCCGACCATGTCGTCGACCCGCACGTAGCCCTCCTCGACGAGGCCGCTCGCGGCGTCGTAGATCGCGTAGCGCTGCTTGCCGCGGGTCGGCGAGCCGGCCATCGGCTCGGACTCGAGCGCCACCACCCTCACGTCCCCCTCCGCGAAGTGGCAGCGCTCCTGGACGGCCTCGAGCAGCTGGCGCCCGTGGAAATGCCCGTCTCCGAAGTTCCAGCCGTTGACGACGTTCGAGATCAGCTCGCCCTCGCGGACGTCGTAGGCCTCGACGTCCTCGACCGCGTGCGGCAGCAGCGCGTTCAGCGCCCGGCCGTGCGAGTGCATGGAGCGGAAGCTGAGGCCCTTGTTGAGCAGGTACTCCGCCAGCTCGCGGTCGTAGAGGTCGGCGACCTGCTCGACGACGAGCGGCGCGGCCTTGACGATCTCGGTGTCGAGCTTCTCCTCGGCGCCGCTTCCCTTGCGAAACAGCCACCAGGTCGTGGCCCAGTTGCCGGCGTAGTAGCGCATCGACGGGAGGAACGAGAACTTGTCAGGTCGCAGGCTGCCGACGATCGGCAGGCCGATGCCCCAGAGCGCGATCAGGGCGATCAGCAGCGGGTCGTCGAGCGTGTCGAGCGGGACGTCGCCGTAGTGCCCGAAGAGGAAGGCGATCCCGAAGATCATGAAGATGTTCCACTCGAGCGGGACCGCGAGCGGGAACATCGAGGTGATGTTCACGTGGAAGAGGATCATCCCGACGATCGCGATCGTCCGGACGACGTCGTTGTCGACGGTGATCAGCAAGAGCGGCCAGAGGAACTCCTGCACCGTGCCGAGGTGGGCGAAGAGCGCCAGCTCGCGCGACGGCAGCATGTCGTCGGGGTAGTTCCGCCAGAGACGGCGCTTGACGGACCGCAGGCGGACCAGCGGCGCGTTGCTGACCATCGTCGAGACGACGAACGGAAAGTGCTTGTTGAGCTTCGACGAGGCGGCGCCCCACCAGATGAAGAGCAGGACGAGCTGCCAGCCGACGATCCACTGGTCGGGCGCGAACAGCGAGATGACCAGGATCGGGACGTAGATCTCGGGACGGGCGCCGAGGAACGAGACCTTGTCTCGCAGCCCCAGGACGCCGAGCAGCGCGAGCAGGACCACGATCCCGGCGATCGGCAGCCGGCCCGCCTCGGTGCCAGCCACGTCCGTCCCGCCGGCGAGGAGGAGGAAGACGCCGGCGGCGATAACGCCCGCGTAGAGGAGGTTGTCGACCGGTGTCCGGTAGGAGCCGGCGGTCAGGGGGACCCTGTCGGGCCATGGCGGCAGGCGCACCGTCCCCGGCCGCAGCCAGTAGAGCGGGCCGCCGATCGGCGGCTTGAAGCGGAAGCTGAGCGGCATCGAGCCGGCGCCGAGGCCGAGGATCTCCCAGAGCAGCGTCCAGACGGCGAGCTTCTGGAAGACGATCGGCTCGCTCCACCAATCGGAGAAGTCGCCAAGCGACCCCAGGCCCGGCGTCAGCGAGATCACGGCCATCGCGCCGCCGAAGTAGACGACGAGCTTGAAGGCGTAGAGGAAGTAGACGAAGCTCGGCGAGCCGAAGCCGTTCAAGCCCCAGTCCTGCACCAGCGGCTTGATCCGCGCCAGGTGCGGCTTGCGCTTCCACTCCTCGAGATCGAACGGCGGCGGTGAGGGCTGCAGGAAGCTCACGGGCCGGAAGTCTCTCATTCCCCGGGCCCTTGGCCCTCCCTCCGCGTCATGGCCCGAGGTCGTTGACCGGTTGTCCAGCCAGCCATCGGGTAGAGGGTCTTACCGAGGCGCGGCCTTCTTCGGGAGCGTCCGGCGTAGCGGCGGGAGGTGCCCGTCGTGGGCGGCACGGAGGAGCACCGCGCCTCGACCATCGCGGTGGCGGCGCCCACAACTAGGATCGAGCGGTCCCGGCGTTCTTACGGCCCCTCCTCAGATCGCAATCATTGCTGCGGATTGTCATCCACGGTGATCGCCCTCGACCGGGCACCCTTGCAGCCAGGCTTGCTGTTCACCTTGGCGTAGTAGCGCCCGTCGCGCGCGTCCTCTTTGTTGAGCTGGAAGGCGTACGTGCCGTTTGTACGGTCCGAACCAACCCGCGCGTCGTCGCCTTGCCTTACCCGGAACACCTTGACCTCGCGGTTCTCCTTGCAGCGGGTCCTGGGGGACGTCACGTAACCGAAAAAGTAATCATCGAATAAGGCGTTGTCGTTGTACTGAAAGTCCCTTATCCCCGTTTCCGCCGCATCGGCGGCGGCTGGCGCCGGGCGGGCCAAGGCGGCAACCAGCCCGATCGACAGCGCGACGGCGACACCTGCAAGCACCCAACGGGCGTACGGCATCCGGACGTGGATCATCCCCCCGACTCCCTCCGTTTGACTGGGCCGACCGTATCCCAGCCACGCTGGGGTGTCCAGGCCGTCTACCCGAAATCAAGGGGGAACGTTCGTCGAGTCTGGAACCCCCTGGGTGCCGACGGCGAGCCCGATGATCACGCCGGTGACCACGACCAGGGCGACGGGAGGTAGTCCCACTCGGTTATGGGAGACTCGCGCCGGAGTGATGAGGTTCCTGCTCGAAACCGAGTCCCTTCCGTCTTCGCCACCAGCGAGAAGCGGGTCTTTCGGGGCGATGCCCACCGCCCGCGCGTTTAGGTTGGGTCGGGCTAAATGGGCCCAGCGATAGCACGTGAGACGTACGAGGCCGTCGTACCGTGATCGACCTCGATGCAGCTTCTTTCTTGGCTGTCATCGCCACCGCCGCAATCGCTGCGGTCCTCGTCGTCGTCGTCCCGCGCCCGTATGCACCACCGGTCGTCGTCCTCGAGCTGATACTCGGGATCCTGATCGGCCCGCAGGTCCTTGGCCTCGCCGAGAGCGACGCCTTCATCGACTTCTTCTCGAACCTTGGGCTCGGAATGCTGTTCTTCTTCGCCGGCTACGAGATCGACTTCGATCGCATCCGCGGCAAGCCGATCGAGCTCGGCGGTTCGGGATGGCTCACGTCGCTGGCGCTCGCCTACGCAATCGGCGGCGTGCTGCAGGCGGCCGGGATCGTCAAGTCGCTCCTCTACACCGGATCGGCGATCGCGACGACGGCGATGGGCACGTTGATCCCCGTCCTCCGCGACTCTGGCGAGCTGAAGACCAGGTTCGGCACCTACCTGCTTGCGGCGGGAGCGTCGGGAGAGTTCGGGCCGATCCTGCTGGTCACGCTGTTCCTCTCGACCACGCACCCGATCAACGAGGCCTTGATCCTGGTCGCCTTCATCGTCCTGGCGCTGGCGCTGGCGCTGGGCTCCATGAGGCTCGCCTGGCGCGGCTTCGGGGCGCTCGAGCGGACCATCGAGGCGAGCAACCAGCTCGCGATCCGGATCACGGTCCTGCTCGTCTTCGGCCTCCTCCTCCTCGCCTCCGAGCTCGGGTTGGACATCCTCCTCGGCGGCTTCGTCGCCGGGATGATTGTCCGCGCGGCGCTTCGCGGGCGCGAGTTGGCGCAGTTCGAGTCGAAGTTGACCGCGGTCGGCTTCGGGTTCCTGATCCCATTCTTCTTCGTCGAGAGCGGGCTCACCTTCGACCTCGAGGCGCTCGGCTCCGCCTCCGCGCTGCTCAAGCTCGTGCTCTTCCTCGCCCTTTTCCTCGTCGTTCGGGGTACCCCGGCGATGCTCTTCTACCGCGGAGTGCTTGACTTTCGGGAGCGCTCCACGCTGGCCATCTTCTGCGCCACCGAGCTTCCTCTCGTCGTCGCGATCACGACCCTTGCGACCGAGAGCGACAAGATGACCAGCTCCACCGCCGCCGGCCTCGTCGGCGCCGCGATCGTCTCGACCCTCGTCTACCCCTTCATCGGCTTGGCACTGCGCCGCAAGGGCGGCGAGCCCGCCGGCCCGAGCCTCGAAGCCGCCGGGCTGCGGGAGTAGCGAGAATTCGCGCGGGCGATGGCGCAGGTTTTCGGCCGGTGAAGCCGAAGCTACGTGCCTGAGCGGTGCTTCTAGACGAAAGGACGATTGATGGCCACACGCGACACGACCAAGGAACCGAGCTACTGGGTGATCTTCGCCGGGGTGATGATGCTGCTGCTTGGGTTCCTGAACTTCTTCTACGGCCTCGCGGCGGTGGTGAACGACGACGTCGTGGTCGTCGGAGGACAGGGGGCGATCATCGCCGACCTCACCACCTGGGGTTGGGTGACGATCATCCTCTCCGTGGTCCTCGTGCTGACCGGCGGTGGGCTGCTGACCGGCGCCGGGTGGGCACGCTGGGTCGGGGTGTTCCTGGTTATGTTGAACGCGATCGACCAGATCTGGATCTTCCCCGCCGCCCCCCTGTGGGCGTTCATCATCATCCTGCTCGACGTAGTCATCATCTACCACCTGACTGCTCGGTGGTCGGGAACAACCGCGTACTAGCGGAACCGCAGCACCGTCCACCAGAGCGGCGTGGCGGCCAGTGCGCATTGCGCTGGCCGCTCGCCTTTCTGTCTCTCGACATCGCCTCCGCGAGGACACTGCCGTGGATACCCGGCATACGATTGCGTTTCCCATGAGCTGGGAGGACAAAGGCCCCCCGCCCCATGAGACTTGGTGCTGCACCTGGGGCAAGCCCGCTGCGGACCTTGTGCTCGGGATCATCGGTGTTGTCGCCGCCATCGTGCTCGCGCTGTTGCTCGTGGGTGTTCTCTTCTCACCGATCTCGGTTTTGTCTGCCGATTCCCGGATAGAGTCCTCCCCAGCCAGCGACAGAAGGAGGAACCCATGCATGCAGTCGTGACTAGGGTCACGGTCAACGACCGAGAGGCCGCCACGAGCCGTCTGCGCGAGCAGATAGTGCCCGAGGTATCGCAGGCCCCAGGGTTCGTAGCCGGGTACTGGACACGGGGGGACGATGGCACGGGCGTAGCGATGGTCATCTTCGAGTCCGAGGAAGCCGCCACGAACATGAGCGAGAGGGTGCCGTCGATGCTTACCGACGCAGTCACGCTCGAAAAGATCGAGGTGCGCGAAGTCGTAGCGAACGCCTGATTCGGTTGAACCGGCAAAGGCCCTCGAAGTCGTAGGGCTGTCGGAGTAGGCGATGTCGCATGAGCAGCGGATCTGGCGAGTAGGGATCGGCGTAGACTTGAAACCCCAGGGTCTTTCGGGAGGAGATCAGGTAGGGGGATGCGTGAGAGGCCGTCGCAGTCCACGACCAGGCGAGTTCGCTGGACAGGCTTCACGCTCGCGCTGGTGGCGGCAATCGCGGTGTTGGGAATCGCGGCATCGAGCGCGAGCGCCTACATCTACGTCGGCGGCCCGATCACCTCCTGGAAGCCCAAGCCGAGCACGATCGAGCGCCGGACCAACGACGGGTCGGCCACCCAGTCGAATTACATCGTCGGCCCGCGCGTCGAATCGGCGGGCCAACTCGGTGTGGACGGCGACCGGATCTACTGGCTCGATTCCGCAAATGGCGACTGCCGGGTCGGCAGCGCCTCGCTCGACGGCACCGACGTGCGCACCCTCGCGACCATCTCCTCGGGGCGGTGCGGAAGCCTCCGCACGATGGCGCTCGGGGACGGCTATCTGTATTGGAACACCGGGTTTGTGGACATCCAGGGGGCAACCATCGGCCGGCTGAGCCTCAGCCCCCCATACGGCGTCCAGCCCGACTTCATCCGCGTCCCAGGGGGCGTTGAGGTGTACGGCCTGGTCGCCGACGGCGCCTGGCTGTACTGGCAGGGCGCCGGCGTCGGACGCGCCCGGTTGGATGGGACCGACGTCGAGCCAACCCTGTTTCGGCAGGACAACATCCGGCTCCTCGGAGTCTCGCAGGGGTATCTGTGGTGGCAGCACGGCGTCGGCGCCGGATCCATCGGCCGGGCGCGGCTCGACGGCAGCCACGTGGAGCGCGACTTCCTGGAGGGAATTCAGCTGTACGACGGCGCAATCAGCGGGCGATGGCTCTACTACACCGGATCCGCATGTGATGAGCCCGGATGCACCTCCATCGATGGCACCGTCAGGCGCATCGCACTTGAGTCCGGTGCGAAGCCGGAATTCCTCACGGGGGGACTGGGCGAGGGTGCCGGATCCTCGATCGCAGTCGACCAGCGGGGCCCCCAGTTCTCGATCCTTCGAATCACGAAGCACCGAAACGGGACCGCCACCGCCGTTGTCTCGACGCCCCATCGCGCCAAGGTCTCGGTCCGGGGCCGGCGGATCATCCATAAGACGGCGAGGCGGACCGGCGCCAAGCGTGCTCGGGTCGCCATTCGGGGGCGGCGGACGACCCGTCGCGCTCTGCGGCGCCACGGAGCCGTCCGGGTCCGCGCCCAACTCAGGTTCAGGCCCTCTGGAGGCTTGCCAAGGAAGTACAACCGGAAGCTGACGCTCCGCCTCCGCCACCGATAAGCCGCCGGGCCGCGGCAGTAGGGCGGTCACCACCCTCGTCCCTCGGAAGCACCGCTACCGGGATTCGAAACTTATTTCCGTCGCTGGGACACGAGGCAGCGGTCGTGCCGCGCGAGGCGTTTGCCGATTAGGTCGGCGAGTTGCTCAACGGTCATCGGATCGAGGCTCTTCGTGCTCGGTCTGTTTCACGAATGAATTCTTTCTCGCGTGACTATGGGCAGGTCCTCCTCGAGCGCCGCGAGATACTGCGCGGGCGATGTCGCAGGAGAGCCGGATCGCAAGACTTGGACACCGCGCACGGGCAGGAAGTAGGGTCGTTCTAACCGAACCGAGGGGAATCGGGGCATGACACGCATCGGCGCGCATCCAGTCCGCGAAGAGAGGCTGAAGGAGCAGGGCGTGCCAGGCCATCCAAGCATCGCGCAGGCCTCGTGCTTCTGCTGGCCGCGCTTGCGCTCCTTTTGGTGACCGCCGCCGCGCTCGCGGTGACCGGCGACCTCACCCAGCCCGCCGGGACGGCCGGCTGCGTCAGCGAGACGGGGGCGGGGCCCTGCGCCAACGGCCATGCGCTCAACCGACGCGTTCGGGGTGGCGGTCAGCCCGGACGGAAAGAGCGTCTACGTCGCCTCCACCGCCAGCGACGCCGTGGCGCGCCTGAACCGCAACACGACCACCGGGGCGATCACCCAGCCCGCCGGGGCGGCCGGCTGCGTCAGCGAGAACGGGCGCGGGGCCATGCGCCGACGGCCACGGCGCTCAAGGGCCCGTTCGGGGTGGCGGTGAGCGCGGACGGAAAGAGCGTCTACGTCGCCTCGAATACCAGCGACGCCGTGGCGCGCCTCAACCGCAACACGACCACCGGGGCGATCAGCCAGCCCGCCGGGAGCGCCGGCTGCATCAGGGCGACGGGCGCGGCGGGCCTGCGCCGACGGCCGTGCGGCTCAACGGTCCGCGACTCGGTGGCGGTGAGCGCGGACGGGAAGAGCGTCTACGTCGCCTCCCGTACCAGCGACGCCGTGGCGCGCCTCAACCGCAACACGACCACCGGGGCGATCAGCCAGCCCGCCGGGAGCGCCGGCTGCATCAGCGAGACGGGGCGGCGGGACCTGCGCCGACGGCCATGCGCTCGACAACGCCGCACGGGGTGGCGGTCAGCCCGGACGGGAGGAGCGTCTACGTCGCCTCCCCATGCACGCACGCCGTGGTCGCGCTTTGACCGCAACACGACCACCGGGGCGATCAGCCAGCCCGCCGGGAGCGCCGGCTGCGTCAGCGAGACGGGCTCTGGCGGGACCTGCGCCGACGGCCATGCGCTCGACGACGCGTACTCGGTGGCGGTCAGCCCGGACGGGAAGAGCGTCTACGTCGCCTCCAGCGCACCAGCGACGCCGTGGCGCGCCTCAACCGCAACACGACCACCGGGGCGATCGCCCAGCCCGCAGGGAGTAGCCGGCTGCGTGAGCGAGACGGGGCGCGGGACCCTGCGCCGACGGCCATGCGCTCAACGGTCCGTACTCGGTGGCGGTCAGCCCGGACGGGAAGAGCGTCTACGTCGCCTCGCGCCACAGCGACGCCGTGGCGCGCCTCAACCGCAACACGACAACCGGGGCGATCGCCCAGCCCGGCGGGACCGCCGGCTGCATCAGCGAGACGGGGGCGGGATCGTGTGCCGACGGCCGTGCGCTCATCGTCCGCGTACACGGTGGCGGTCAGCCCGAACGGGAAGAGCGTTTACGTCACCTCGTTCGACAGCGGCGCCGTGGCGCGCTTCAACAGGGCTCCCTGAGCGCCTAAACGCAGCCTGGATTTCCGACTGCTCAGCGCCCTCGAAGCCGCCGGGCTGCGGGAGTAGGCAACCCGGCGCCTTTCCCTCGTCGTCTCGCTGTGTCGTCATCTTCGTCTCCTAATCCGTTGCGTTCGCATAGCCCGGATCTTTCTTCAGGGATAGGCCCACCGGTCGCCCCGTGGCTCATCCCTCCCGAGGCAAGCGGTGATCAGGCCTCCGGGCGCAGCAGGGCCACGAAGGTCGTCGGGTATCGCGCTGCTTCACCGTGAAGTCCCGTCCGAATCCGGCCCCGTTTCCCCCGTCCCGTTGTGCTGGTCCCACCTGCCAGCGCACGCCTCGGGAGGGTTGTCGCCTCGGCTACGCGATGGCGCCTCCTCCCCGCGCGAGGAAGGCGCGCTGCTGCCCTTCCAACTGCCCTCGCGGTCCCCTACAACGATGAAAAGCGCTCTTCCAAGCGCTTTGAGAGGCACCGCTACCGGGATTCGAACCCGGGTTTCCGGACTGAGAATCCGTTAGTGCTCGTCTGTCCAAATGGGCTCAATTCCGGAATCCGCTGCAAACCAGGCGATTCGGGACTCGGGGCGGTCGGCTTGAATGGTCCCTATTCCGGGGTTTGCGGCTACGCCCGTAAGCAATCCGTTTGCAAACTACGCCGCGGGCGGTAGCTCGCCAACCGCTTCACGCGCCAGCGGCCAACTGCACCGAGAGCGCCTCGCCGTACCCCTCGTCCATGCGTCATTCCGGTCCCGATTTTCGAGTTTCTTTACGCGGAGCCACCCGGCGGTCTAGTCGAGCCCGTTGGGGGTAGCCCCCCACCCCCCTGCGTAGGCATGGCCCTCCGCCCGGTGTAGGGTCGCTACGACTCGTCCAACCTAGGGAGGAACCATGCGCCGCTTCCGCCGGCATCTCAGCTTCGCCAACGTCACCTCGGCAATCACCCGCGACACCCGCTGGCCGCGCCTCGTCGGGTTCGCGCTCGCACTGACGCTGGCGCTTGGCGCGGGCGCCTGCGGGGGCGACGACGATGAGGCGGCCTCGGCCGAGGAGGTCACGGTCACGACCAGCGACACCGCGGACGGCTACGCATGGGACCTCTCGGCGACGCCGACCGCGGAGACGAAGTCGGTGACTCTGCAAAACGACGGCCAGGAGGGGCACGCCCTGGTCTTCGCGAGGCTCGGTGAGGGCTACACCGTCGACGAGGCTTACGAGCTGGAGGGAAGGAAGGGATCGGCCACGGAAGTCATTCGCAGCACGGGCGCCCGCAGCACGGGCGCTGGACCGGGGAAATCCGTGACCGCGGAGGTGACGGAGCCGCTCGATGCGGGGGACTATGTGCTGCTCTGTCCGATCGCCGGCAAGGACGGCCCCCACTACAAACTCGGGCAGTTGGCAGAGTTCGCGATCGAGTAGCAGGCGCTCCTCGAAGCCGCCGGGCTGCGGGAGTAGCGAGATACTGCGCGGGCGATGTCGCGCGGCAGAAAGGAAGGGCCGATGACTGACGCCTTTGCAATTCGAAGCGACGACGGAGAGGCGCGCTGGTGGCTTGGCGGATTGGCGGTAATCAAGGCAACGGCAGCTGATACCGGTGGATCCTTGACGGTCGTGGAGGTCACGGATCCACCCGGCGTCAGCGCGCCGCTGCATGTGCATCACAAGGAAGATGAGGCCTTCTGGGTCCTCGAGGGCGATGTGACATTCGAGGTTGGTGGTACCACGATTGAGGCGAGCCCCGGTGACTTTGTTTTCGGTCCGCGTGACATCCCGCACCGCTACAGCGTGGGCGATGCCGGATCCCGGATGCTCTTCATCCTCACGCCGGGTGGGTTCGAGGACCTGATCAGGGCGACGAGCGACCCCGCTCGCACCCGCACACTCCCCCCGGCGGACCACCCGATGCCCGACGAGGAGCAGATGCTGGCCGCACAAGCTGCAGCCGGTTGCGAGGCTGTGGGCTGAACGCGCTCTGGGCTCTCGGAGTAGGCGATGTCGCAGGAGAACGTGGAGATTGTGCGCCGTGCCTTTGCGGAGTTCGAGCAGGGCAACTTCTGGGTGCCGGAATTGTTCGATCCGGACGCTCGCGTTCGGTGGCTCGACGTCGTGGGAATGAGGTCGGAAACCGTCGGGCTTCAGAACATGAGCGACTTCATGAAGACTTGGTTCGAAGTCCACGAGAACTTGACCATGACTGCGGAGCGGCTCATCGACGCTGGCGATCAAGTCGTCGTGTTCGCCGCATGGCACGGACGAGGGCGGGCTTCCGGCGCCTCGACGGACTGGCCCCATGCTGCGGTGTGGACCCTGCGCACTGGGAAGGTGATCAGCATCGAGGGCTACAGCGACCGCGCTTCCGCCCTCGAAGCCGCCGGGCTTTCGGAGTAGGCGATGTCGCAGGAGAACGTGGAGGTCGTGCGTCGCATCTTCGAAGCGTTCGAGGCTGGGTTGGCACGTGGGGAGCCGTTCGGCGAGTCCGACCTCGGAAGCCATTTTCACCGAGACGCCGAGTGGATTCCGGCCTCGGAGGCACCCGGACCCAGCTCCTACCGCGGCCGCCAGGGTTTCGTCGAGTTCAGTCGCAATTGGGCCGACGTTTTCGAGGGATGGACACTGAGGCCCGAGCGGCTTATCGACGCCGGCGATGATCGAGTCGTCGCCCTCGTCCACCAGGCAGCGATCGGCAAGGGGAGTCGCGTGCCGGTTGAGGCTCGTCCCGCGATCGTGTTCGAGTTCGAGCACGGTCTGGTAGCTCGGATGAGCAGCTACCTCGATCACCAACAGGCCCTCGAAGCCGCCGGACTCTCGGAGTAGGCGATGTCGGAGGAGAACGTGGAGATCGTTGCGAGGCTCGTCGACGCCTGGAATCAAGCGAACGTCGAGGCGATGCTTGCCCTCTTCGACCCCGAGTGCGAGGTCATCTTCCCGCCCGAGGTACCGGAGCCGGGACCTTTCCACGGCCATACCGAGCTTCGAGAATGGGCTGAGGGGTTCCTCGCGGCGTGGGAGTCTCATCACGCGGAGGTCGTGGAGTTGATCGAGGCAGATCACAGCATCGTGGCGATCCTCCACCTGATCGGGCGAGGCTCGGGCAGCGGGATCGAGATGGACGAGACCGATGCCCACGTCTTCACGTTCAGCAAAGGGAAGGTCACACGTTGGAGGAACTTCAGCGACAGCGCCGAGGCCCTCGAAGCCACAGGGCTGCGGGAATAGGCGGGGCGGTTAGGGTTGACCTGATGCGGATCGGCACGCCGCTAGCCCTCCTCTTTCTGGTGCTCGCTCTGTTGCTCTCGGCTTGCGGAGACGACGAGGGTGATGACGGAGACGTTACGGACGCCGCACGGTCAGCCGAAAAGGCGGCGAAGTCAGAGCAGCCGTCCCAGGCGCAGCTCACGCGGTTCTTGATGCGCACGGACGAGGAGCCCGGGTTCCGTCCGGTCGAGCAGCCGGGGACCGACACGGGCGTCGAGGCGTTCGTGACCGGCGGCGGCCTGACGCAGGCCGACGCGCGGCGACTGCGCACCGAGGGGTTCATCGCGTTCACCTTCCAGCCGATCCAGGGCCCCCGGACCGCCGGGGTCACGAACGTCGCCCTGTACGAGACCGCGGAAGGCGCGAAGCACAGCATGGCGTACGACTCGCGCCCGAGCGTGATCCGAGCATTCGGCGATACGAACCTCCGAGGCTTCCCGGTCCCGGGCGTTCCGGGGGCGCGCGGCTTCACCGCGGAGGACGAGCACGGGCATCACATCGGCAACGTCTTCTGGGTTCAGGGCCGGTGCTTCCTCGTTCTCGCGAACGAGGGTCCCGGCCCGTTCGCCGGCCCATTGTCGACAGGCGCGCGGGCGATCTACGAGCGAACCAACCGGCAGTGCCCCTAGGGAGGCAAGAGGCCCTCGAAGCCGCCGGGCTGTCGGAGTAGGCGATGTCGCAGGAGAACGTGGAGGTCGTTCGCAAGTCGCTCGAGGCGCTGAATCCCGATCTCGACGCGGTGGCGGTGTTCTGGCATCCCGAGATCGACTGGCGGGCGATTGAGGGCGCGCCCGATGACATCGGGGTCTTCACGGGCCACGATGCCATGCGGCACTACTACGAGCAGTGGTTCGAGACCTTTGCCGAGCTTCGGGCGGAGATCGAGGACATCGTGGATGCCGGTGAGCAGGTAGTGGTCGCGCTCCACGTCATCGGCAAGATGGAGGGCAGTCAGGCAGAGATCGACATGCGCCTGGGCATCGTCTGCACGGTGCGAAACGGGCTCATCGTGCGGGGCCGTGAGTACGCGACCCCCGAGGAAGCCCTCGAAGCCGCCGGGCTGCGGGAGTAGCGAGATACTGCGCTGGCGATGCCAGCGCCAATACACCATGTCGATCTCGCGGTCGCCGACGTTGAGCGGTCGCTCGCCTTCTACCTCAACCTGCTTGGGCCGTTCGGATGGGTCGAGGAAATCAGGTATCCGACCTACAGGGGCACCGAGGAGGTCGTCTACCTTGCGCGACCAGGAGCAATTCGTGACGGCGGTCTCGGCCTGCGTCCAGCCGACGGTGGCACTCACAGCTACTACAACGTCGGCATCGAACACTTCGCCTTCGAGGTTGACCGACGGGAGGAGGTCGATGAGGCGCACGCACGCTGCCTCGCTAGCGGCGCAAAGGTTCACTTCCCGCCGGAGGAGGATCGCGACGAGCCTGGTTACTACGCGTTCTTCGCGTTCGACCCGGACGGCATTCGAGTCGAAGTGTTCTGCTGGGAGCGCTGAAGGCGCTTGCCTCGAAACGACTTCAGGGTGTCAAGGAGGGGAGGCCTGACCAACTCCTGCAAGCCACCGGACGTTATGACCCGCCGACGGCGTCGGGGGCGGCGGGGGAACGCGCGGAATTGACGGACTTCCGCGGGACAGAAAATTTCCTCTTTGCTGGGACT
>CAVWWY010000013.1:0-34356 GCA_963758865.1 uncultured bacterium
GGGAGATCTGGGGGCCGCTCCTGCACGGCGGCCGTCTGGTGGTGGTCCCCTAGCGACCAGCCGCTCACCCGGCGAGTTCCTGGAGCTGCTTGCCCGCGAGCAGGTCACGGTCCTCAACCAGACACCTCGGCGTTCTACCAATTGATGGAGGCCGATCGCGCGTGCGTCGATCGACGACCTCTGGCGTTGCGTCATGTCATTTGCGGCGGCGAGGCGCTCGAGCTCGAGAAGGCTCGACGATGGTACGACCGTCATCCCGACCACGCGCCGCGCCTGGTCAACATGTACGGGATCACCGAAACGACCGTGCACGTGAGCCATATCGCGCTCGACCGGGCGATCGCCGCCGCGGCAGGAGGCAGCCTTATCGGCCGCGGCATTCCCGACCTTCGCGTCTATGTCCTGGACGACGGCCTGCGAGCCGGTACCGGCCGGGGTAGCGGGCGAGCTGTACGTCGCGGGTGCCGGGCTGGCGCGGGGATATCTGGGCGCGGGGCTGACCGCGGAGCGGTTCGTGGCGGACCCGTTCGGTCCGCCCGGGAGCCGGATGTACCGCACCGGCGACCTGGCGCGCTGGCGCGCGGACGGCGAGCTGGATTTCCTCGGCCGCGCCGACGCACCAGGTGAAGATCCGCGGGTTCCGGATCGAGCCGGGCGAGATCGAGGCGGCGCTGGCTGCGCCATGCCGGCGGTGCGCGCAGGCGGCGGTGATCGCCCGCGAGGACGAGCCGGGCGACAAGCGGCTGGTCGCCTACGTGGTCGCCGGCGCCGGTCGGCGGCGCTCGATGCCGGCGGCGCTGCGCGCGCATCTGGCGGCAGCGCCTGCCCGACTACATGGTGCCGTCGGCCTTCGTGGTGCTGGACGCGCTGCCGCTGACGCCCAACGGCAAGCTCGACCGGCGGCGCTGCCGGCGCCCGAGGTCCGCGCGCGCGAGCGCGGCGCGGCGCCGCGCACGCCGCAGGAAGAGATCGCTGTGCGGGCTGTTTGCCGAGGTGCTGCGGCTCGAGCGGGTCGGCATCGACGACGACTTCTTCGACGCTCGGCGGCCACTCGCTGCTGGCGACGCGGCTGATCGGCCGCATCCGCGCCACGCTGGGCGTCGAGCTGCCGATCCGCGGCCTGTTCGAGGCGCCGACCGTCGCGGCGCTGGTCGCGCCGGCTGGCCGAGGCGCGGCGGCGCGCCCGGCCCGCGCTGGCTGCGCGCGCCGCGCCGCCGGAGATCCCGCTGTCGTTCGCGCAGCGGCGGCTGTGGTTCCTCGACCGGCTCGACGGCCCGAGCCCGACCTACAACGATCCCGTGGCCGTGCGGCTGCACGGGCGCGCTCGACGTCGCGGCGCTGGGCGGCGCTCGGCGATGTGGTGGCGCGGCACGAGAGCCTGCGCACGGTGTTCCCGGACACGCCGGCGTGCCGCGGCAGCACATCGTCGATGCGAGCGGCCGCGCGGCCGCGACTGCCGGTCGAGCGGTCACCGAGGCCGACGCTCGGCAGAGGCGCTGGCGGCGGCGGCTGGCGCGCGGCTTCGATCTCGCCACGCGAGATGCCGCTGCGCGCGCATGCTGTTCGCGCTTGCGCCGGACGAGCACGTGCTGCTGCTGCTGCTCCACCACATCGCCGGCGACGGCTGGTCGATCGCGCCGCTGCGCGCGCGACCTCGGCGACGCCTACGCGGCGCGCTGCCGGGGCGCGCCCCGGAGCTGCCGCCGCTGCCGGTGCAGTACGCGGACTACACGCTGTGGCAGCATGCGGCTGCTCGGCGACGAGAGCGATCCCGACAGCGCTGATCGCGCGCCAGCTGGCGTTCTGGCCGAGGCGCTGGCGGGTCTGCCCGACCAGCTCGACGCTGCCGACCGACCGGCCGCGGCCGGCGGTGCGCGAGCTATCGCGGCGACACCGTGCCGATCGCCATCGGCGCGGAGCTGCACCGCGGCCTCGCTGCAGCTGGCGCGCGAGCGACGGCGAGCCTGTTCATGGTGCTGCAGGCCGGCTTTGCGGCGCTGCTGACGCGGCTCGGGCGCCGGCACCGACATCCCGATCGGCAGCCCGATCGCCGGCCGCACCGACAGCGCGCTCGACGACCTGGTCGGCTTCTTCGTCAACACGCTGGTGCTGCGCACCGACACGTCGGGCGACCCGAGCTTCCGCGAGCTGGTCGGCGCGGGTGCGCGACGCCGACCTGGCGGCCTACGCCCACCAGGACCTGCCGTTCGAGCGCCTGGTGGAGGTGCTCAATCCGGTGCGCGTCGCTGGCGCGCACATCCGCTGTTCCAGGTGATGCTGGTGCTGCAGAACACCGCGGACGCCGGCGCTTGTCGCTGCCGGGCTGAGCCGCGATCGTCCGGCCCATGACGCAGAGCGCCAAGTTCGATCTGTCGTTCGATCTCGCCGAACAGCGCGCCGGCGACGGGACGCCGACGGCGATCACCGGGCAGGTCGAGTACGCCACCGACCTGTTCGACCGCGCGACGCATCGAGCGCTCTCGCGGCCGGCTGGTGCGGCTGCTGGAGGCGGTGGTCGCCGACCCGGAGCAGGCGATCGGGCGGCTCGACATCTCTGTCGGCGGACGAGCGCGACACGCTGCTGCGGGACTGGAACGACACGGCGCATCCGGTGTCCGCCGGCCACCGTGCCGGAGCTGTTCGAGCGCGCAGGTGGCGCGGTCGCCCGCGGCGACCGCCGCTGGTGTGTCGGCGACGCGATGCCTCACCTATGCGGAGCTCGACGGCGCGCGCCAACCGGCTGGCGCATCATCTGCGCGGCCTCGGCGTCGGGCCTGAGGTGGTGGTGGGGCTGTGCCTGGAGCGCTCGCTCGAGATGGTCGTCGGCGCTCCTCGCCATCCTCAAGGCCGGCGGCGCCTATCTGCCGCTCGATCCCGACTATCCCGGCCGAGCGGCTCGCGTTCATGCTCGCCGATGCGCGACACGCCGCTGATCGTGAACCGAGCGCTGCTCGACGCCTGATGGCCGCCACGATCGCGCAGCGAGCCCGACCACACCGATTGCCGTCCGCCATCGACCCGCAGCACCCTGCCTATGTCATCTATACCTCGGGCTCGACCGGGCAGCCGAAGGGTGTCTGCGTCACCCATGCGGGCCTTGCCAACTACGTGGCCTTCGCACTCGACCAGTACGGGCTCGATCGCGGATCAGGCGCGCCGGTCCTCACCCCACTGGCATTCGACGCGACCTTCACGAGCCTTATCGTTCCGCTTCTCACCGGCAAGGCGGTGCGGCTGCTGCCGGAGGACAGGCAATTCGATGAACTGGCGAGCGGAGCCGCTGGCGCGCCGTTCAGCCTGCTCAAGTTGACGCCGGCACACGTCGATATCCTGCGGCAGCTGGTTCCGCGCGACGCGGCTCCAGGAGATCGTTCATTGCCTGGTGATCGGCGGCGAAGCGCTGCGCCGATACGTTGGCGTGGTGGCGCCGGCACGCCTCGGAGACACGCTTCGTCAACGAGTACGGGCCGACCGAGACCGTCGTCGACTGCTCCGTTCATGGCGTCGCCCCGGATGATCTGGCCACGGGCGCAATCCCGATCGGACGACCGATCTGGAACACGCGGCTATATGTGCTCGATGCCATCCTCGATCCAGCCCCTGCCGGGGTGACGGGTGAGCTTTACGTTGGCGGCGCCGGTCTCGCGCGGGGCTATGTGGGCCGAGCGGGACTGACGGCGGAGCGGTTCGTGGCGGACCCGTTTGGCCGCCCGGGGAGCCGGATGTACCGCACCGGCGACCTGGCCCGCTGGCGTCGCGACGGTGTGCTGGAGTTCCTCGGCCGCGCCGACGCGCAGGTGAAGATCCGCGGGTTCCGGATCGAGCCGGGCGAGATCGAAGCGGCGCTCTTGCGCACCCTGCCGTGGCGCAGGCGGCGGTGATCGCCCGCGAGGACGAGCCGGGCGACCGGCGGCTGGTGGCGTATGTGGTTGCCGACCGTCGATCGGCGCGTCGATGCGCCGGCATTGCGCTCGCATGTGGCGGCCGCCCTGCCCGACTACATGGTGCCGTCGGCCTTCGTGGTGCTCGATGCGCTGCCATTGACCACGAACGGCAAGCTCGACCGGCGGGCGCTGCCGGCGCCCGAGGTCCGCGCCGCGATGCGGCGCGGCCCGCGCACGCCGCAGGAGGAGATGCTGTGCGAGCTTTACGCGGAGGTGCTGCGGCTCGAGCGGGTCGGCATCGACGACAATTTCTTCGCGCTGGGCGGCCACTCGCTGCTGGCGACGCGGCTGATCAGCCGCATCCGCGCCATGCTGGGCGTGGAGGTATCGATCCGCAGCCTGTTCGAGGCGCCGACCGTGCAAGGTCTGGTGCGCCGGCTGGACGGGGCGGCGACCGCACGGCCCGACGCTGATTGCGCAGCCGCGACCGACGGAGATCCCGCTGTCGTTTGCGCAACGTCGGCTGTGGTTCCTCGACCGCCTGGAAGGCCCAAGCCCGACCTATACGATTGCGACGGCGCTGCGGCTGCGGGGAGCGCTGGACGTTGCGGCCCTGGAGGCGGCGCTCGGCGATCTGGTGGCGCGGCACGAGAGCCTGCGCACGCTGTTCCCCGATACGGGCGGCGTGCCGCGCCAGCACATCCTGGATGCCGCGGCGGCGCGGCCGCGGCTGGTGGTGGAGACGGTCAGCGGGCTGACGCTCGAGCGGGCGGTGAACGCGGCGGCGGCGCGCGGCTTCGATCTCGTCAGCGAGTTGCCGCTGCGCGCGCATGTGTTCGCGGTGGCGGCGGACGATCACGTGCTGCTGCTGCTGCTCCACCACATCGCCGGCGACGGCTGGTCGTTCGAGCCGCTGGCGCGGGATCTCAGCGACGCCTACGCGGCCCGCTGCCGGGGCGCGGAACCGGAGCTGCCGGCGCTGCCGGTGCAGTATGCCGACTATACGCTGTGGCAGCATGCGGCGCTCGGCGACGAGCGCGATCCCGACAGCGCGATCGCACGTCAGCTGGCGTTCTGGACTGCCGCAATGGCGGGTCTGCCGGACCAGATCGCCCTGCCGAGCGACCGGCCGCGGCCGGCGGTGGCGAGCAATCGCGGCGACACCGTGCCGATCGCGATTGGGGCGGAGCTGCACGCGGGCCTCGTGCAGCTGGCGCGCGAGGGCAGGCCAGCCTGTTCATGGTGCTGCAGGCCGGCTTTGCGGCGCTGCTGACGCGGCTCGGCGCGGGCACCGACATTCCGATCGGCAGCCCGATCGCGGGCCGCACCGACAGCGCGCTCGACGATCTGGTCGGCAGCCGACGGGGAGAAGCTTGCCGGTGCGGATGAAGAACGGAACTCCGCTCCAGCGCCAGTTGTCGATCTCCAGGCGCGCCGCGGCGTAGGTCTCCGTGCTCGAGCCCCTGGCCACGCCCTTGACCTGCTTGTAGCCCTCGTACTGCCCGCGGACATAGTGCGCCGGGTCGCCCGGCGGCATCGCGGAGAAGACGGCGAACATCGCGTCCTTCACGGTCCGCTGGTCGCGGCTCGCGGGCGGCTCCATCGCCGTCGCCGCCACCACCTGCATCAGGTGGTTGACGACCACGTCCTGGAGCGCGCCGACCGGGTCGTAGAAGCTGCCCCGGTCGGCCACCCCGAAGTCCTCGGCCATCGTGATCTGTACATACTCGATGCTGTTGCGGTCCCAGAGGGGCTCGAACATCACGTTCGCGGACCGCAGGAAGAGGATCTCGGCGAGTCCCATCAAGCCGAGGAAGTGGTCGATCCGGTAGAGCTGGTCCTCGTCGATGTATTGGTGGATGTCGGCGGCGAGCTCGCGCGCGGATTCGAGATCGTGGCCGAACGGCTTCTCCACCACTACCCTCGCGGTCTTGGTCAGGCCGCCTCCGAGAGCCCCTTGATCGTCATGCCGAAGAGCGACGGCGGGATCTCGAGGTAGAAGACCGGGCTCTTGGCGCCCTTGATCTGGCGCGCGAGCCGCTCGTAGGTGGCATCGTCGGAGAAGTCGCCCTGGACGTAGGAGAAGCGCTTCGCGAGCCGGTTGAACACCTTCGGGTCGGGCTTCTGGCCGGAGGAGGTCTCGATCGCCTTCCGGGCGTGCTCGCGGAGGTCCTTGTCCGACCAGTCGTCGAAGGCGACGCCGACTATCGGGCAGTTCAGCAGGCCCCGGGCCTCGAGCCGGTAGAGCGAGTTGAAGGTCATCACCTTGGCCAGGTCGCCCGTGATGCCGAACACGACGAAAACATCGGCTGGGCGCCCCATCGCCGACTTCGCCCTTGCCAGGTGTGTTCGCGATCCGGACTTTCGATGCGGTGGCCATCGTCACCTCCGTTGCGGCGGGCTCGTCGCTCTTGGCGGATCCTCGTCCCGGTGGGGTTCGCTGGGATCATTCCATGATGGGGGAGGCCGAGGCGCTCAGTCGACTTGGTGAAATCGCGTCCGGCCCGTGCAGAGGGGTGTGATACAAGACCGGCGATGGATCGGAGGCTCGCGGAGCGCAACATGACGGCCGGGCTTCTGGCGGCCGGCTTGCCTTGCTCTTCTTCGGCCTCAGCTTCTTCTTGGCCGTGTTCTACATCTCATGAGCGACGGACGCCGGACACCGGAACCATCCGAGCTCGTCTACGTGCCGAACCCCTCGTGGATCCCGGCGCTGGTCGCCGTGGGGCTCGCCGGCGTGCTGATCGGCCTGTTCGCGGGCTGGCCCTATGCGGTGGCGGGCGCGATCCTCGTGCTCGCATCGCTTCGGGCCTGGGTGCGCCGGACGGGCGACGGGCTCGGCCGGCTCCCCCGCGGGCAGCGGATCAGCACCGCGGTGCTGCCGGCCGTGCCCCTCCGCGACGCCAACGACGACGCGTAGGAGCCCTCAGGCGGCCGAGGCCTCGGACTCCGGGGAGGTCATCCCCGAGGTCGCGCCCTCGCTGGTCCAAACGCGAACGATGTCGCGGATGGAGAGGATGCCGGCCACCTCGCCGGACTCGACCACCACGAGGTGGCGGATGTGGCGCTTCGACATCTCCATCGCGGCGCGCTCGAGGCTCCAATCGGGCGCGGCGGCGATCAGCGTGTCGCTCATGTGGTCGCCAACCTGCTCTAGTCGGGGTCCTCCGCGCGGCCGAGGGAGTTGAGGATGTCGCGCTCGCTGATCATCCTCGGGCCGGGGTACTCGTCGTCGATCACCACGGCCGCCCCGACCGACTTCTCGGTCATCAGCCAGGCGGCCTCGCGCAGCGTGTGGCCGGGCCAACGGTCAGCACCACACTCGACATGCCTTCGCGAACTTCCATCAAGCGCCCCTCCCTAAGACGACGGGCCGGGACAACAAGTGCCTATTCGAGTCAAGCCTATCCAAAAGCGACGTTCGCGCCAAACCGGCCTGTCCGGGCGCCGGACGCCGACGATAGGATTCCCGCCTCGTGGCGAGACGCACCCTCACTCGGCCCGGAGCCGCATGGCGCGTGGCGCTGGCCCTCACAGGGATCGCCCTTACCGCGCTGGCGGGCTGCGGGGTCTCCGAGAGCGGAGACGCCGACCGGGGACGCCAGCTGTTCGTGAGCAAATGCGGAAGCTGCCACGTGATGAAGCAGGCGGCGACGACGGCGTTCAGGGGCCGGACCTGGATGCGGCCTTCGCCCAGGCGCGCCCAACGGCATGGACGGGGACACGATCTCCGGCGTCGTCAAGGCCCAGGTCGAGAACCCGCGTCCGAGCACCAGCGCCCCAGCGTCTCGATGCCCGCGACCTCGTGACGGGCGAGGACCTCGACGACGTCGCGACCTACATCGCCCAGGTCGCCGGGGTCCCTGGAATCCAGCCTCCGGCGTTCGCCGGTGGTCCGGGCGGTCAGATCTTCGGCGAGAACGGCTGCGGCAGCTGTCACGTGTTCAAGGCCGCGGAGTCGAGCGGGACGACCGGGCCCGACCCTCGACCAGGCCCTGGCCGGGATGAGTGCCGACGAGATCGAGCAGTCGATCACCGATCCCAACGCGAAGATCACGCCTGGGTACCCGCCCAACGTCATGCCCTCGACCTTCGGCCAGGCCATCAACCCCAAGGACCTCGGCACGCTCGTCAAGTTCCTGCAGCAGAACGCCGGCGCGCAGGGCAAGTAGCGTCTGCGTCACGAGCCGCCATGCGTCCGGCCGGCTTCGGCCAGGGCTTTAGGCCCTGGCGCCGGTCGCGCTCTGCGACTCTGCGTCGAGGTCCACGACCACATGCGTGATCGGGAGTGGAACCTCCGCACGGGCCTTCTCCACGACCCCGCGTTCCAGCCACCGGGAACGCTCCGGTGGATGGGTGGAGATGATCACCTCGTCGGCTGGAAACGTCCGCAGCGCGTCCTCGAGCGAGGCATTCGGTTCGTGATGGTCGCCGACCTGGCCGCGAGCGTTGATGCCGGCGGCCGCCATCCGGCCCAGTGAATCGTCGAGACGGCGCCCCGCCTTCTCGACGGCACCGTCCACGTCCGAGGCCCAGTGCTCCATCCGCGAGCTGGTGTGCGCGGCACCGCCACCAAGATCTCGCTGCTTCGCCCCTTGCAGCGGTTCTGGATCTCCGCCAAGGCGCCCGGCCGCCGACGGTCTCGTTTGCGAGCACCGAGCACCCGGTAGGTGGCGTCCTCGCGATGCGCGATCTCCGCCGGTGAGCGCAAGGTGCCCTGCGCTCCGCGCCATAGGAGCCCAATTCCCAGCCCGACCTCGGCAGCGAGGAGCGCCGCACCGACCGCGGGGCGAGTGAGCAGGGTGACGGCGATCACCGCGCCGGCGCCGATCCCGATCATGATCACGGCGCGAAGACATCCCTTTCTGAGCGCAGCGGATTGTGCATCACGGCCTTTCTGTCGCCATGGCGGATTATCCCGCGCGCCATCGTGCCGTCAACTCGAACCGCCGCCGGTGCCCTAGCCTGACTCCTCCAGGCTTCGGCAACCGGGAGCGCATACCAGAGGCCGCCGAAGACCACCGTGGCGAAGACCCCCGAAACGATCGTCAGAGTCTCGCTGAAGACGTAGTCGGCGATCAGCATCACTGCGCCGATCATCGCGATCGCCAAGAAGCCGAGGCCCGCGATTGCCATCCGGTTGGACCCGGAAAGGATCGCCTCCTTGTCTCGACGGCGGAAGCGGATGCGGTGCCAGGCCGAGGGGGCGATCAAAAGCGCGGCGGAGATCGCCGTCGCCACCAGCACCGTGAAGAAGAGATTCCGCTGGAAGGAGGTCGTCTGGGCGAATCCCTGGCTGAACGGCACCGTGAGCAGGAAGGCGAACAGGACCTGGACGCCCGGAAGGGCAACCCGGAGCTCGTTCAAGAGCTCGATCAGCTCACGGTTGATCCGCTCCGACTGATCCTCGTCCCGGCGCCCCCCTGAGCCTTCGGCAGGCATGCCCCGAGATTCCTTGCAGCGGGCCGATCTCCTGCCCTGCTCGTACGCCTATCGCCCGGACACGACTACTCTCGCAGCCCGGCGGCCTCGAGGGCCTCGAACCGAGTCTCAAAGCCTTGCGCCCTGACGATCCGGCCATTGACGAGCGTGAACAGCGCGGCAACCTGACGCTCGATCGGAACGCCGCTCGATGTCCCGGCCCCGGTGACCCGAGTATCAGCCACAACCTGGTCTCCGCCCGCATCGATGATCTCGATCACGTGGTACTCATAGTCGCCGAGGGCGGCCCGAAAGCCCGCAGCCCACTCACGAACCCCGTCGTGACCGACGTATGGCCTCGTCTCGGGCGCGGAGGCGTAGTTGATGAAGACGACGTGGGGATCGAGGAGTTCGAAGAACTCGGAGCCTTCCGACTCGTAGAGCTTCCGCACCACCTCCACGTTCTCCTGCGACATCGCCCGCGCAGTATCTCGCGAGCATGCAGGCCAGTGAGGAGCGCCGAGCGGTTTCTACAGGATGTAGACCGTCGTGAAGACGATGATCCACATCACGTCGACGAAGTGCCAGTAGATCCCCGGCACCTCGACCCCGAGGTGCTTCTTGGGATCGGACGTGAAGTGGCCTCGCCAGGCGCGGATGTTGGCCATCGCCAGCAGGAGCAGCCCGACGGTCACGTGGGCGCCGTGGAGGCCGGTGAGGCTGTAGAAGATCGTGCCGAAGGCGCCGTCGCGGGCGCTGAACCCGATGTGCCAGTACTCGTTGAACTGGATGAACAGGAAGGCGAACCCGAGCAGCCAGGTGGCGCCAAGGCCGGCGATCAGCCCGCGCCTGTTGCCCCGCTGGATCGACACCAGCGCGTAGTGGATGGTGAAGCTCGAGGAGACCAGGATCGCGGTGTTGACGCCGGCGACCGCCTTCGGCAGCTCGAAGCCCTCGGGCGGCCAGGGGCCGACGTTGGCGACCACGCGGAGGAAGAAGTACGAGGCGAAGAACGCCCCGAACAGCATCACCTCGGAGACGATGAACAGCAGGATCCCGAGGGTCTGACGGTCGATTCGCGAGCTCTGCGTGCGCCTCCGGCGGGCCGTGCGCGTGATCGACGGTTGCGGCGTGCGCCTCCAACCTAGGCCTCCGTCTCGGTCGATTGGCCGCCGGCCACGGAGGAGCTGACCGCCGCGGACGGGCTCCTTCGGCCTCGCCTGCGGACTCGCCCGACTCCACGTGCTCGACCGGCTTGTCGGTGAGCGCCTCGGACGGCGTCGATCAGGCCCTCCTCGAGCCACTTCGACCGCTCCCCCGCGAGGGTCGAGATCAGGATCTCGTCGACCCGGTAGTGCTCGATCGCGTTCTGCACGGCCGCCAGCGGCGCCGGGCTCATCGGCTGACCGGTGGCGTCGACGTCTGACCGGTAGAGCTCGGCGAGCGTCCGCGCCAGGCGCTCGCAGACCTCCTCGCGGGTGATCTGCCCTGAGGGCGGGCTGATGATCGTGTAGCGGTGGGCATGCTCAGACGGCTTTTCGCTTCAGGTGAGCGATCAGGTCGCCGCTGGCCACGGTCCGGGTGGCGACGACGAGCGTGTGGGTGACATCCCAGCGCACCGCGTCGTCCTCGATCCTGACCGCGATGTGCGTGATCGGCACGTCGAAGCGCTGCTTGGCCCACTCGACGAGGTCCTTTCGGGTCAGCCCGAAGCGGCTGTCATACAGGCAGGACAGCAGCACCTCCCGGGGCGTGAAGGCCCGGATCGCGTCGTCGAGGGCCAGCGGGGGATCGGGGTCCATGACGGCCCCCACCGACTCGATCCCGAACTCCCGCAGCACCGCCTGGGTGACCTCCACGCGGCTGAGCGCCGCATCCCGCACCTCGTCGCGGTCGACGATCTGCCCCGCCATCGGCTGGTTCTGAGGAGCGGCGATGGCGACCTCCTCGACGCCCGCCCCGACCCGCTCGCGGACCGCCTCCAACAGCTTGCGGCCGCCCGCGACCTCGTTCAGGAACACGAGCACCGTGCCGTCGGCCCGTCCGACGGACGCACCGGTGGCGTCGGCGCCAGCGCTCATGTCGAACCCGCCCCGGCCGTGCCGGCCACCGCGGGCTGGGGCGCGCCCACCTCCGTCTCGGCCGGACCGAGGATCGCGTGACGAGCGCCCGGTACCCCGTACTCGTACGGGCCGCCGACCACCCGCGGGATCTCGTCGAAGTTGAAGATCGGCGGGGGCGAGGTGACCAGCCACTCGATCGTCTTCGCCCGCCACGGGTTGTCGCCGGCGAGCGGCCCCCACTTCCAGCTGACGATCATGTTGTAGAGGAAGATCAGCTGCGCGGCCCCGAGCAGGAAGGCGAAGACGGAGATCAGCAGGTTCCAGTCGCCGAACTGGGCCGAGTAGTCGGCGACCCGGCGGGGCATCCCCTCCATCCCGATCCAGTGCATCGGGACGAAGGTCCCCCACATGCCGACCAACGTGAGCCAGAAGTGGACCCGCCCGAGCCGCTCGTCGTACATGCGCCCGGTCATCTTCGGGAACCAGTGATAGATGCCGGCGAAGATCGTGAACACCGAGCCACCGAAGAGGACGAAGTGGATGTGGGCCACGATGAAGTAGGTGTCGGAGACGTGGATGTCGATCGGGACCATGCCGAGCATCACGCCGCTGATCCCCCCGATCGTGAAGGTGACGATGAACGCCAGGGCGAACAGCATCGCCGTCGAGCGCAGGTGCAGCACGCTGCCGAAGAGGGTTCCGAGCCAGGAGAAGATCTTGATCCCGGTCGGGACGGCGATCAGCAGCGTCGTGATCATCATCGGGATCCGCAGCCAGGCGAACATCCCCGAGACGAACATGTGGTGGGCCCATACCGTGTAGCTCAGCACCACGATGCCGATCAGCGCCAGGGCCATCAACCGGTAGCCGAAGATCGGCTTCCGGGCGTGAGCCGTGATCACCTCCGAGATGATCCCGAACCCCGGCAACATCATGATGTAGACCGCCGGGTGCGAGTAGAACCAGAAGATGTGCTGGTAGCTGAGCACGTCGCCGCCGTTCAGCGCCTGGAAGAAGTTGGTGTGCAGGACGCGGTCGAACAGGACCATGAACTGGACGCCGGCGATGAACGGCGTCGCCGCGACGACCAGCAGCGAGGTCGACATGTTCGCCCAGACCAGCAGCGGCATCCGCCAGAAGTTCATCCCCGGCGCCCGCATGGTGATGATCGTGACCAGGAAGTTGAGCGCCGTGGCCACCGATGAGGCGCCGGCGAACTGCACCCCTAAGTTGAAGAACGACTGCCCGAGCGGAGCGCCGGTCGCCAGCGGAGCGTAGCCCGTCCAGCCCGCGTCGAAGGCGCCTCCGGGGGCGAGGAAGCTGCACACGAACAGAAGGCCCGCGATCGGCAGCATCCAGAAGCTGAGTGCGTTCAGGCGCGGGAACGCCATGTCCGGAGCCCCGATCATCAGCGGCAGGACGTAGTTGGCGATCCCCGCGAACACCGGGATGACGAAGACGAAGATCATGATCGCCGCGTGTGCCGAGAAGAGGCTGTTGAACATCCCCGGCTCGACGATCTGGGTGCCCGGCTGGGCGAGCTCGGCGCGCATCACCATCGCCATCGCCCCGCCGATGAAGAAGAAGATGAAGGTGGTGCAGATGTACTGGATCCCGATCACCTTGTGATCGGTGTTGAACCTGAAGTAGTCCCGCCAGGACTTGGCGCCGTGGTCTTTGTGCTCCAGGTCGGCCGGGTAGGTCGGTCCGCCGATTGCCCAGCGGAGCCAGTAGTCGAAGGCGCCGAGCCCGACCAGGAAGCCCAGCGGCCCGGTGATCATGGCGACGATCAGCTGCGGGTAGCCGGTCTGCGTAGTTTCGGTGGCCGGCAGCCCGGAGATCAGGCGCAGGACAACGACCAGCCCATAGCCGAACGCGAATCCGAGCACGCCGCCCAGCGCGCCACGCCCCAGCCCCGGTTTCCTGAGAGCCGCTACCACGTCCTACCTCGGGTCGAAAGGCTATCCACTGGCTAGGGCCCTCCGGTCGGCGAGCCGTTGTTGAACTCGGACGGCGACCCAGTGGACTCGCCGGTGGGCCCACCCGCCTGCGGCTTCACCCTGGGCTGCTTGGCGAGCCAGCTCGCGAACTCGTCGGGGGGCACCACCTGGACCAGGGCGCGCATCGTCGCGTGGCCGAAGCCGCAGAGCTCGGTGCAGACCACGTTGTAGGTCCCAACCCGGTCGGGGGTCACCTCGACCACGTTGTCGACGTCGTTGCCCCCCTCGCCCGCCGGGACCAAGTCGCGCTTGATCCGCCACTCCGGCACCCAGAAGGAGTGGATCACGTCGAGGGCGGTGAGGTGCAGCTCGAGCTGGCGGCCGTCGGGGACGACCAGCCGGTCCGAAGTCACCTCCTTTCCGTTGCCCACCGGATAGTTGAACGTCCACTTGTATTGCTGTGCGGTGACGTTGACCGGCAGCCGGTCCGAGGCCTTCGACTCGATGTCGTCGAGCACGATCCAGCTGTAGATCGCGCCGAACAGGACGATCACCGTCGGGATCACCGTCCAGGCGATCTCCAGCTTGGTGTTGCCGTGGATCGGCTCGCCGTCGGACTCGTCACCCGGCTTCGCCCGGTACTTCAAGACGCAGTAGCCGAGCATCACGAGCACGATCGCGAACACGAACGACGAAAGGATGATCATCACGTTCAGCAGCGTGTCGATCTGGCTCGCCTCGGCGGACGCCTGGGTGCCGTCCCACTGGATCAGCGTCATCGGGACGGCGATCACCACCGTCAGCACGACGATCGCAACGAGCAACCTGGCAAGGGTGGCGCGGGTCAACGCGCGGGATTCTATTCCCTGCCTGAGCGTCCGCCTGTCGCAAAAAAGACCTCGTCGCAAGCGCCACTAGCCAGCTCGCTGCTGGTTGCCCTCAGCGGGCTCGCCGCGCCGAGACCCGAATTGCGCTGCCATGCGCAGCGGAACGCGACTCTCGGCGAAGGGCGTGGGTGGCGCGGGCCGTCTCAGTCCTCGGGGACGCGAGGAAGCTCGTCGAGCTGGCCGGCCGAAGCCGCCACGACGCCCCGCGCGACGCCCTCCCAGCTCCAAAGCCGCCCCGAGGTCTCGGCGAGGGTGGCCCGCGCCCGGTCGCGAATGGCCTCGTCCATGGCGAGCCAGGCATTCAGACGATCGGCGATTCCGGGGATCGCCGCCTCGTCGACCGGGAACGAGACCAGCTCGGCGACCTCGGGTGGCAGCGACGCGGCCAGGGCGCGGCTGACCTCCTTGGCGCCGGAATGCCCAGCCGAGACGGGCAGGACCCCCGCTGCGGCCGCCTCGGCGGCGACCATCCCGAACGCCTCCGGGAAGGTGCTGGGGAAGACCAGTGCATCGGCGGCGGGGACCAGGCGGCCCACCTCGCCGTGCTCCAGGCGTCCGGCGAACGCCACGCTCCCAGCGGACTCGCCGCCCGCCTCCGAATACTCCGCCGGCGGCGAATCAAGAAAACCCCCCAGGATCCGCAGCGGCGCCTCCTCACCGCCCTCGAGCCCGCGACCACGCGCGGCGATCTTGCGGGCGTCGGCCATCTCCCCCGAGCTCAGCGCCTCCCACAGGCGCCGCAGGCCCTCCTCGTACTCGCCGAAGCCAACGATGAGGAGCCGGGCGCCCGGGTTCGCAGCGTGGACGAGCGGCCAGGCGGCGAGCAGCAGGTCGACGCCCTTCGAGACGATGAGCTTGCCGACCAAGACGACGCGCGGGCCGGAGGCGGCGGCGAAATGCTCGATCGCCGAAGCGGCCTGCTCGGGATCTCGCTCCCACCCGCCGTGGGCCGCCTCCGATGCCTCCCCCCTGCTTGCCTCTCCCGGCGACGCTTTCCTCAACGCCTGCGCCAGCTCCTCGAGCCTCACGGGCGCCTCGTCCCGGGGAATCGGGGAGAAGAGATGGGTGTCGACTCCGGGGGGGCCGAGGCGCGTCTTCGCGCGCAGCGCGGGGTCGTCGATCGCCTGCCAGAGGCTCTCGGCCGTATGGCGGGATCCGACGAGAACGCCCGAGGCCGCCTCGGTGCCCTCCCGCGCATAGGGCAGGAAGCGCTCCGGGCTCGGGCTTCACCGTGTACTCGAGGGCCGAGCCGTGGATCTTCGCCGCGAACGCAAGCCCCGCCCGAGCGAGGATCACCGGCCCCATGACGAGATGGTTGGCGAGCGCGGCGTCGACGCCGCCCGTCCGGTCGACGACGTCACGAACCGCCGCGACGTTCGACTTCAGGTAGGCGGCGAGCTCGGCGTCGCCGAGCTCCGCGAAGGTCTTGACGCGAAAGCCCTCGTAGCGATCGGCGACGTAGACCGGCAGCAAGCCGCCGATATTCGGCACGTAGGCCGTCACCGTGCCCGGCCCGACGCTCTCGCCCGCCTCTCCTTCGACCTCGAGCTTCCCCTCCGACCACTCGCCCGACCGCGTCGACCCAGTCGAGGTCCCCGACCTCCTGGTCCTGGCAGAGCAGGTGGACGTCATGGCCGAGCCGGGCCAGGGCCTGCGCCAGGCTCGTGTTGTAGATGTTGCTGCCCGTGCCGCGCAGCAGGTAGCCGTGGAAGATCAGGACCTTGATGGCGGCAGGCTAGACGGCCCCCGATATCGCCGGAGACCAGCGGTGCACCCGTTATCGTGTGGCCGCCCATGAACCAGCGCCAGGTCTACAGGCTCCGGGCGCCGGCTTCCGGCCGCGAGGCGTTGGCGGCAATCGAGCCGGGGACCGCCTACATCGACCGCGAGACGGGCGAGGAGATGCTGCCCGTGACCCGCACGCTGCCCCTGGCTCCCTCCGACTCAGCCCTGCTGCGGGTTCCGGAGAATCTGCGGATCTGCCGCCGCTGCGATCAGCTGATCGGGCTCGACGTCAGCGATTGCCCCCACTGCGGATTGCGCCAGCCGGCGCTCAACGGCGGATCGTGACCCGCGCAACCGTGGCCGTCGCCGCCCTCGCGCTGGCGGTGGGCCTCCTGCTGGCGGGCTGCGGCGGAGACGACACCCCCACTCAGACGGTCACCGTGCCGCCGACCACGACGAGCTCTACCACGACGACGCAGAGCACCACCCACAGCACGCCGAGCACGACCACCACGTCGTCCTCCACGACGACGAGCTCGACCACGACGACCACCTCCACGGGAGGTGGCGGGGGTGGCGGCACGGGCGGCACCGGCCCAAGCGGCCAGGGCGGCGGCCACCATGGTGACGGCAGCGGGGGCTCCGGACACCCCGGCCCGGGCCAGCCGCCGCTGTGCCCCGGCAACTCCTGCGACTAGGTTTCGCAGCGCCGGTCGCTCAAGGCGTCACCGGGTCGCCGCGGGGTGGCGGCGCGAGCTAGGTGGGCACGTAGTACGCCCAGTAGAGGAGGCGGGCAGCCGTGTAGTCGCAGCTGTAGTGCCTCACCGAACCGACCTTCTGCTGCGGCCTGCTCTTCTTGGCGATCGGGATCTTGCTCGTGTTGCACTGACCCTTCTTGCGGCTCGCCCGCCACTGGTTGTCCGCGCTGGAGACGTTGAGGGCGAAGTTCGAGGCCCAGGTTGGGATCGTGATCGCTACGACCTGGCCCTTCCTGATCCGCAATGGCTTGTCCAGCGTGAAGATCTGCTTTCGACCGAGCGCGCTGCCCAGCTTCACGGTCGGGCTTTGGCGCAGGAGCCTGTACTTCTTCCGCTTGTGAGGGTTCTGCCTGAGCACCGCGATGCGCGCGGTGGGCGCCTTGCCGTACCTGCGGCTCTTGAAGATCTTGCCGAAGAAGTCGCGCTGCGTCCTTCTTGGGCCTCGAGAGGTCGAGCGCGAAGGCGACCAGCTTGCCGTTCCGGCGGACCTTGAATGGGAACTTCTTCCCGTCGGCCTTGCGCATGAACGCCGTCACGCTGCCGACCCCGGAGCACGGATCCCGTTGCGTGTCCTTCGGACAGGAAGGGTGCGGCGTGTGCTTGGTCTTCCCCAGGACCTTCGCCGGCCTGGCTCCGGCCGAGGAGACCGCGACCACCGCGATCAGGGCGGCGCACAGGATCGTGAAGATGAGCAGGGGGCGGGCGCGGTGGCGCCGGCCGGTTGTCGATTGGCTCGTTCCGGTCATCGTTGTCTCAACACCGCGCGGCTCACCCGGTTGCGGCTCCGTGCGACCGACCTTCCGGTCACGGTGCCTGCGGTGGACCGCATAGGTTAGGGAGCACGGCCGGCGGAGGCCGTCCGCTCCCCGCTCATGAGCGCATGTAGGGTGCTCGGGCGATGACTGGGACCGATGCCGCCGGCCAGTCGCCCGAAGCCGCCGGCGACAGCGCCGGGCGGACGTTCACCAGCGCCGGGCTCGAGCTCTTGGAGATGGAGGTCAGCGAGGCCGAGTTGGCTGTTATCGAGGCGGTGGACTCGCTCTACAGGCCGCTGGTCGACGCGCTGATCGGGGCCGAGCTCGACGGGGTCGAGCCGGAGCCGGGAGCCGACCTGTCCAGCGGCCCGCGGTCGCTGGTCGAGCGATGAGCCTGCTGGACGCCACGCTGCGCGAGCAGGCAACCGCGATCGCGGGGGGCGACGCCGATCCGGGCGAGCTCCTCGACGCGACGCTGGCCCGGATCGAGGAGCGCAATCCGGCGGTCAACGCGATCGTCGATACCTTCCCCGAGGAGTCGCGACGAATGCTCGCCGAGGCCCCCCGCGGGCCTCTGTACGGCGTGCCGGTGGCGATCAAGGACGAGTGGCCGCTTCCCTGGCGCGCCGAGCGCCTCGGCGCCGCGCAACACATCGGCCCCTCCCCGTCGGCCGGCGAATCCGGCCCCTACCGGGCACTCCGCGACGCGGGCGCCGTGATCGTGGGGGTCGCCAACATGCACGAGTACGGCTCCGGCAGCACCGGGCACATCTCGGTGTATGGCCCCGCCCGAAATCCGTGGGACACCGAGCGCTGCCCGGGGGGCTCCTCGAGCGGGCCCGGCGCCGCCGTCGCCGCCCGGTTGGTGAGCGGCGCGGTGGGCGCGGACGGGGTCGGCTCGATTCGATATCCCGCCGCCTACTGTGGGCTCACCGGATTGAAGCCGACCTTCGGGCGCTCGACGATGGTCGGCCACCACGTCGCGCAGACGACGACGATCGTCTCCGGCCCCTTCTGCCGCGACGCCGGAGACTGCCGGCTGCTGGGCGGCGTCCTCTTCGGCGAGGTGCTGGCGAGCGACGACCGGGATGGGCTGCGGATAGGGGTCGTGCCGGGAGAGCTCTGGGAGGACTGCGATCCGGAGGTGACCGGCGCTTGCCGGGCGGCGGTCGAGGCCCTTCGCGGGGCGACCGGCGGCACGATCGCCGAGGTCGACTTCGAGGGTCGTGAGCACGTGCTGATCGCGTCGATCCTCCTGGGGCAAACCGAGGAGCTGGCCGACGTGACCCCCCAGCGCATCGCCGCGCTCACCGAGGAGGTGAGCCTGGTGGCACGGGCGCTGCTCCGCTACCGGATGCTGCTCCCCGCCGTGTCGATCTCCAAGTCGAGCCGGGTGCGCACCCTGGTGCGGCGCTCACTCGCCGAGGTGTTCGAGCAGGTCGACGTGCTCGCCTGGCCCACGGTCGCAGCTCCGGCGCCGCCGCTGGAGAACCCCACCGTCGAGGTCCCCTCCGGCGCCTACCCGGCCGACTACGTCAACCCCCGTCAGGGCGGGCTCGCCAACCTCGCCGGCGTGCCGGCGATCAGCGTGCCGGTCGGCACCAGCTCCGGCGGGCTTCCGCTCGCGCTCCAGTTGACCGCGCCCTGGGGTGAGGACGAGCTGCTCCTCGACGCCGCGGAGGCTCTCGAGGCCGCCACCGAGCGCGAGTGGGTGGACGCGGCGGCGCCGCTCGCAGCTAGGCTGGACGCGGCGCCTTCGGCGCCCGACGCGCCGGTTTCGGAGCTAAAGCTCTATCTCTCCTGCTCCGGCCGTGCCGGCGATCGAGGCCAGAGGGCTCGCGCGAACCTTCTCCGGCGACGTGCGCGCCGTCGCGGGAGTGGACCTGGAGGTCGCTGAGGGGGAGATATACGCCTTCCTGGGGCCCAATGGCGCCGGCAAGACCACCACCGTTCGGATCCTCACCACGCTGCTTCGGCCCACCGCCGGCAGTGCCAGCGTCGCCGGGTTCGACGTAGTCGCCGAGGCCGCCGAGGTGCGGCGAACGATCGGCGTCGCCCTGCAGGAGGCGGCGCTCGACCCGCTGATGACCGGGCGCGAGCTGATCCGGCTGCAGGCGACGCTCCACGGCCTGTCGCGAAGCGAGGGCCGGCGCCGAGGGGACTCCCTGCTCGAACGCGTCGACCTGGTCGCCGCAGCCGATCGACAGGTGGGGACGTACTCCGGGGGCATGCGGCGCCGCCTCGACCTGGCCTCGGCGCTCGTCCACGAGCCGCCGGTGCTGTTCCTGGACGAGCCGACCACGGGCCTGGACCCGGTCAGCCGCAAGGCGATCTGGGCGGAGGTGGAGCTGCTGAACGACGACGGCACGACGGTCTTCCTCACCACCCAGTACCTGGAGGAGGCGGACCAACTCGCCGATCGGGTCGGGATCATCGACCGCGGCATGCTCGTGGCCGAGGACACGCCGCGGCAGCTGAAGGCTCAGATCGGCCATCCGCGTCTGGAGATCAGGCTTACGGACGGCGGCGTCGAACGTGCCCAGACGGTCGTCGCGCAATTCGGGAAGCCGCTCCCGATGCGGGACGGCGCGGTGCTGGTCGAGCTGGAGCGGGGCGCCGGCGCAGTGGCGCCGGTCGTGCGCGCGCTGGATGACGCCGGGCTGAACGTGGAGGCGCTCGACCTCGTCGAGCCGACTCTCGACGACGTCTTCCTCGAGAAGACGGGCCACCATCTGGAGCCCGAGGAAGCCGACGACGCCGAGGGCGAATGAGCCTGGCCGCCGACCTTCGGGTGATCGGAGCTCTCGGCGCGCGTTCGGTGAAGCAGACCATCCGCCGGCCACAGCTCTTCTCCCCGATCATCGTCTTTCCGACGCTGCTGCTGGCGATTCAGACCGGGGGCGCGGGGCGCGGCGTCGACCTGCCCGGGTTTCCGGAGGTGAACGGCTTTCTCGACTTCATCCTCGCGGGCGCGATGATCCAGGCGACCTTGCTGGCGGCGAACAGCGGCGGGATCGCTCTCGCCGTCGACATCGAGATGGGGTTCACCGACCGCCTGCTGGCAGCGCCGATCTCGCGCTACGCGATCGTGCTCGGGCGCCTCGTGGGGACCGCCGTGCTGGGCGCGTTCTCGGCGGTCTGGTTCATCGTCGTCGGGCTGATCTTCGGGGTGAGGTTCGACGAGGGGGTGCCGGGGGCGCTCGTGATGATCATCTTCGTCAGCCTCTCCGCGGTCGCGTTCGGCGGCCTCGGGGCCGCGGTGGCGTTGCGCACCGGCAAGGCGTCGGTCGTCCAGGGATTGTTCCCGCTGGTGTTCGTGATCCTCTTTCTCTCCTCCGCCTTCTTTCCCGCCAACCTGATGCTCGAGCCGGCCTCGACGGTCGCGGAGTACAACCCGCTGAGCTTCATCGTCGAGGGGGTGCGCGACCCGGTGATCTCCTCGTTGTCGATCGAGGCGTTCGCCAAGGCGATCGGCTCGATCTTGTTGATCGGTGGGATCAGCGTCGCCCTGAGCGCGCTGGCGCTTCGCCAGCGGCTGCGGTTGGGAGGCTGAATGGGCTGGCGCGCCGACCTCGAGACCGTCGCGGCGCTCGTGCGTCGTGCGGCGAACGAGCTGCTGCGGGTGCCGGGGGCGGCGATCCCGGGGGTGCTCGCGCCGACGATCTTCTTCCTTGGCCTCACCGCGGTGTTCGGAAAGCTCACCCTGCTGCCCGGCTTCGACACGAGCAGCTACCAGAGCTTCCTGATCCCGATCAGCCTCATGCAGGGCGCCGGGTTCACCGGCGCCGCCACCGGGGTCAACCTGGCGCGCGACATCGAGCAGGGCTGGTTCGACCGGCTGCTGGTCTCCCCCGCCCCCCGCCCCGTCCTGCTCGCGGGCCTCGTGACCTCGGCGAGCCTGCGGTCGCTGATCCCCGCCGGGGTCCTGCTCGTGGTGGGCTTCGCGCTCGGCGTGAGCTGGCCCGGGATCGGGGGGCTGGCGATCGCCATCGTGATCGTCATGGCGATGGGCACCCTCGCCGCCCTGTGGGGGTGCGCGCTGGCGCTGAAGTTCAGGTCCCAGTCGGCCGCGCCGCTGATGCAGGCCGGGATGTTCGTCCTCATCCTCACCACCACGGCGTACGCGCCGCTCGCCCTGCTGACCGGCTGGCTGCACACGGTCGCCAAGTACAACCCCGCGACGCAGATCGTCGAGACCGCCCGGCAGGGATTCGTCGGCGGGGTGAGCTGGGGCGACACCTGGCCCGGCTTGCTCGCGCTTGCGGGCCTGCTGGCGCTGCTCACCGCATTCGCGCTCCGCGGGATGCGGCGCACGGCGAGCTGATGAGCAACTCCGCCGCCTCCTCCGCTCACGCCCGAATACCTGCGCTCGCCTTCGGCTCGAGCATTCCCAGCCGCTCCCGCGTCCGGGGGACGGCGGGTTAGGGCTGTTCCCGGGCAGTAGGTCGTAGGCGCATGAACCGCGACTTCGTCGCCGGCCCGGACGGAGTTGCCGCGAGCGCCCATCGGGTTCTGGTGGCCAACTGGACCGAGGGCGAGCGCCGGGGCCTGCGGTACTCCTACACGCGTCCGAGCCCCACCCGCTACCCGTGGCAGTGGTACTGGGACTCGTGCTTCGCGGCGATCGTCTGGCGCCGCTTCGACCCAGCGCGGTCGCGCGCGGAGCTCGAGACGCTGCTCGGCGCCTGCCGACCCGACGGGTTCGTCGGCCACACGATCTTCTGGGACCACCCCGTCTCTCTCACCCGCCGGCTCTTCTACAACGTCGAGTCGCGCTCGGCCCCGATGACGATGACGATCCAGCCGCCACTCCTGGCCTGGGCGTGGCGGATCGCGGTGGGGGATCCGGCGGCCGAGCCGCGGATCGTCCGCCATCACGAGTGGCTTCGCGCGAACCGCGACCTGGAGGGCGACGGCCTCCTATGGCTCGTCCAGCCGGACGAGTCAGGGCTCGACTCCTCTCCCAAGTACGAGCCGGTGTGGGGCCGGCGGGCGCACGCCACGTGGGGCTTCCCGTTACTCGTCGCCCGTAATCGGCGTCTCGGATGGGACGCGCGCCGGGTGCGCGAGGCGGGAGGGCCGGTCCTCTGCGAGGTGGTGACCAACGTGCTCTGGGGGCTGGCCCGGCTGGCGATGGGTGAGCCCTCGATCACCCCGGCGCTGGTCGATCGGCTCTGGGACGAGCGACGGGGCCTGTTTCTCGACGAGGCGCAACCGGGGAGCCTGCGGCCGGCCGTGGAAACCTGGGCCGCGCTGTCGCCGCTGGCCTTGCCCGACCTCCCCGAGGGAATCGGCCGGCGCCTCGTCGAGCAGCACCTGCTGGACCCGAAGCGCTTCTGGCTGCCGGTGGCCCCGCCGTCCGTCTCGGCGGCCGAGCCGAGCTTCGAGCCGGGCAGGGCGCGAGGCGTTGTGCGCCGCTACTGGCGCGGGCCGACCTGGGTCAACTCCGCCTGGATGCTGTGGATGGGCATGTTGCGTCTGGGCCACCGCGAGGAGGCCCGGCGCATGGCCGCCGCCCTCGTCGAGGCGGTCTGCCGCGAGGGCCTTCGCGAGTACTACGACCCGCGCACCGGCCAGGGCCTGGGCGCGACCGACTTCGCCTGGACCAGCCTGATCGTCGAGCTGGCGGACCCGGCGCCGGCGGCGGCTTACAGCTATCTGTAGCGGTAGGTGACGGCTACTTGTAGCGGTAGGTGATGCGGCCGCGGTCGAGGTCGTACGGCGAGAGCTCGATCTTCACCCGGTCGCCCGGGAGGATGCGGATGTAGTGGCGGCGCATCTTGCCGGAGATGTGGCCGAGGACCTCGTGGTCGTTGTCGAGCTTCACCTTGAACATGGTGTTGGGGAGGGCCTCCGTCACCTCGCCCTCCATCTCGATCTTCTCTTCCTTACCCATCGACGCCGGTGAGGGTAGCGGACGGCGCTCAGGGCACCCGAGAGCCGCGTTGCGTGGACGCGGGGGATTGGGGCGCAAGGGTGCCGCCCCTCCTACCCAGCCCTGTCCGCCCCGCACCACAGGGCCTGCCGACCCGTAGCCGACTCAGCGACCCTCGAACGTAGCCTTGCCGGGGCCCTCGGCCAGGAACGACTTCACGGCGCGCTGGAGGTCCTCCGTCTCGAACAGCGAGCCGACCAGCCCGGGCACGACCTCGTCCGCCCGATTGACCCCGCCGTCGAGATAGGCCCTCACCACCTGCTTCGTCACGCCATGCGCCTTCGTCGGCCCCGACGCCAACCGGTGCGCGAAGCGCATTCCCTTCTCGATCAGCTCGTCGTCGGGAACCACGCGGTTGACGACGTTCCAGCGCTCCAGGGTGGCGGCGTCGTAGATCCCCTGCGACATCACGAACTCGCGCGCCCGCGCGGGGCCCGCCCGCTCGGCCATCCGCTGTGTGCCCCCCGCCCCCGGGCTCAACCCCACCACCGCCTCGACGAGGCCGAACCGGGCCGACTCCGAGGCCCAGATCATGTCGCAGCCGAGCGAGACCTCCAGCCCCGCGGTGAGGCAGAGCCCGTGAACGAGCGCCAGGGTGGGAATCGGGAGCGACTCCAGACGACGCACCACGTCGAGCAGCGGCGTGAACGCGCCCGAGCGGTCCCCACCTGCCTCAACCGCCTGCTGGAAGCCGTTCACGTCCGCGCCGCCCGTGAACAGTTCGCCCTCCGCCCGCCAGACGAGAGCCCGCGCGTCGGAGCCCTCGACCTCATCCAGACAAGCGTCAAGCGCCTGAGTGGTCGAGTTCCCGAACAGGTTGAGCGGCGGATCGTGGAGGATCAGCGTCGCCAGGGGGCCGTCGCGCTCCATGCGCACGGGACGATCGCTCACGACCCCGCCCCACGGATTCGATCCGCCGTCGCAGCGATCTCGCCGGCCTCGCCGGGCCCGGGAACCCAGGGGAGCTTCAGCGGGTCGTCGTCATAGCGGGGAATCACATGCACGTGAAAATGGAAGACCGTCTGCCAGGCGGCGGACCCGCACGAGTTGAGGATGTTGAAGCCATCCGGCTCGAGCGCCGCCCTGATTCGCGCCGCCAGCCTGCGCGCCGCGACCGTGGTCCGCTCCAAGTCCTCGTCGGAAACCTCCATCAGGTCGGCGCTGTGGGCGCGCGGCACGACCAGGGCGTGCCCTCGCGTTGCCGGGTTGATGTCCATGAACCCGACCGTGTGCTCGTCGGAATCCACGATCTGCGCCGGCACGTCACCCGCGACGATCCCGCAGAAGAGGCAGTCGTCCTGCATCGGTGCCGCAGCCTAGACGAGTCCGCGCGCCAGGGCGATCGCGTCCTCGCGGGCGGAAACCTCGCCCGCGAACACGGCCGCCTCGATCTCGCCGAGCAGGCGGCCCAGCTCGGGGCCGGGCTCGATCCCCAGCTCCGAGGCCAGGTCATCCCCGCGGATCGGCGAGCGCGGCGGACCGTCCCGGCGCCACACGAGAGCCTCGGCGATCATGTCGCGCGCCAGGTCGAGATGGGCATCGATCGCCTCTTGCCTGGTCCGCTCTCCCTGGGTGGCCAGCCGATCGGCGACCGTGAGTAGGGTGACGTCCACGGAGTCGGGAGCCGTGGCGCGCAGATAGTCGTAGACGTGGCGTCTCGAGAGCGGTCGCTGATGGACGAGGAAGCCGAGCCGCAGGTGGTTGGCGGTCAGGTTGGCGAGGTAGTCGCCGAGCCGGCGGCTCGCGCGCAGGCGCTGGCATACCTCGCGCACGATCTGCGCCCCGACGCGATCGTGCCCGATGAACAGCACGCGGCCACCCTCCGCCTGGGCCCTCGTCTGTGGCTTGCCGAGGTCGTGAAACAGCGCGGCGAAGCGAAGCGCGCCACCGCGCGTCAGCTCATCAGCCAGCGGCTCGTCGAGCAGTGCGCTGACCGCCGGGGGGTCGTCCACGAACGATTCGAGGTCACCCTCCACCTGAGTGAACGTCGTGAGCACCTCGAGCGTGTGGCCGTGTACGTCGAGGTGGTGGTAGGGGTTCTGCTCGACGCCGCGAAGCGCCTCGAGCTCGGGAAGCACCGCCGCGCTCGCCCCCAGCTCGTCGAGCAGGGCCAGGCCGCGGATCGGGTCCGCGCCGGTGAGCAGCAGGCGCAGCTCGGCGAACTGGCGCTCGCCGGCCGGCTCCCCCGCGCGACTCGCCTCCATGCGAGCCAACTCGATCGTGCCGGGATCGATCTCGAGCGCCAGGCCGGATGCGATCCTCGCCGCCCGCAGGACTCGCAGGGGGTCGTCCGCGAAGCTGCGCTCCGATACCGCGCGCAGCAGCCGCGAGGCGAGATCGCGAAGGCCCCCGTGGGGATCCAGGGGCGCGTCCAGGCGCTCAAGCGGAGCGGCGATCGCGTTGACGGTGAAGTCACGGAGCGCCAGATCGCCCTCGATTCCCTCGTCACGGAGCCGCGCGACGTCGACGTGCCAGGCGCCGTCCGCGGCCAACACCCGCCAGGTCGCGAACTCCTCCGACAGCTGGAAGCTCGGTCCGCCCGCCACCCGGGCGATCGCCCGGGCCGCCTCCCGCTCGTCGGCGTCGACCGCCAGGTCGACATCGGTCACCCCGCGGCCGAGCTCCGCGTCTCGGATCGCGCCCCCGACGACCCAGACGTCCGCGACGTCGTCGAGCGCCTCGCGGCAGGCGCGGACCGCCGGTGCCTCGGCGAGCGCTTCGGCGCTCGTCGCGCTCACGCCCCCTCCGACCGAACGTGCACGCGAGGAACCCGGGCCGAGATCCCACAGGTGACCTCGTAATTGATCGTCCCGAGCCTGTCCGCCACCTCCTCGCACAGGATCCGCTCCTCGTCCTGCGCACCGATCAGCACGGCGGCGGATCCGGCCTCTGCGTGGGAGTCGTCCCCCAGGTGGATCGTCACGTTGTCCATCGAGATCGTCCCGACCATCGGGTATCTCCTGCCCCCCACCAGCGCCTCGCCGTTGTTGGTGAGCGCGCGACGCACCCCGTCCCCGTAGCCGATCGGCAGCACGCCCACCCAGGTGTCGGCGCTCGCCCGCCAGCGTCGGCCGTAGCCCGCGCTGGCCCCGGCGGGAAAGCGCTTTGTGTCGGCCACGTAGGAGCGCAGCTCGAGCGCCGGCTCGAGGCGGCGCTCGAACGGGTCCGCGTGGAAGGGATCGAGGCCGTAGACGGCGATCCCGCAGCGAACCATGTCGAAGTGAGCCGCGCGCTCGCGGAGCGCTGCGGCGCTGTTTGCGGCGTGGAGCATCAACCCGGGGTGCTGCGCGCGAGCCCGCTCGGCGAGCACGGTGAAGCGCTCGAGTTGCTCTGCGAAGAACTCGGAGTCCGGCTCGTCCGCAGTCGCGAAGTGCGTCCACAATCCGGCGAGCTCGACCGCCGGGTTATCGGCCACCTGCTCGCAGAGGCTCAACACCGTGTCCGCGTCGCGCTCGCCCAGGCGCCCCATGCCGCTGTCGTACTTGACGTGAAGGCGCGGCCGCATCCCGACCGCGGCGCCTCGCTCGCCCGCCAGGCGCGCGAACTCGGGACGCCACGCCGCGACCTCCGACCCCGCCTCGAGCGCAACGTCGAGCTCGCCCTCGGTAAGCGCGCCCATGGTGAGGATGGGCACCCGCGGGAAGTGCGGGCGAAGCTCCGCGGCCTCGCCGGCGGCTGCCACCGCAAGCCAGGTGGCCCCACCCGCCACCGCCGCTCCAGCGCATTCCCGCGCCCCGTGACCGTACCCGTCCGCCTTCACGACCGCGCAGAGGCTCGTGTCGCCGGCGAGCTCGGAGTAGAGCCTGGCGCAGTTTCGCTCCACGGCGCCCACGTCGACGACGGCGACCGCCCGCTGCACCGGGACCGGTGTCATCGAGAGAGCGCGGCGGGCAGGGCGGCGATCACGTCCGTCGCCACGACCGACTCGACGGAGCCGATTCGCTCGGCGGCGATCCTTCCCGCCCTCTGGTGCGCGTGGACGCCAGCGCAGGTGGCCTCGAACGGCTCCGACGAGCGAGCGAGCAGCGCCCCGATCGTCCCCGACAGGACGTCGCCGGTGCCGGCCGTGGCGAGAGCCGGGCTCCCACCCCGAGCCACGGCCAGACGATCGCCGGCGGCGACGATCGAGTCGTCGCCCTTCAAGACGACGATCGCGCCGCTTCGCGCCGCGGCCTCCCGGGCACAGGCAAGACGGTGCTCGGCGACGTGACCGGAGTCCCGACCGAGCAGCCGGCCCAGCTCGCCCCCGTGCGGGGTGAGCACCGTCGGCACGGTGCGCTCGGCGAACAGCTCCAGTCGCTCGGCGTGGGCGTTGAGCCCGTCGGCGTCCACGAGCAGCGGCACGGGAACGTTCCGTGCGAGCTCGCGGGCCAGCTCCAGCGAGTCGGCGTCGCGACCGAGCCCGGGGCCGAGGACGACGGCCGCGGCGCGGTGGGCCGCCTCGAGGATCGCCTCCGCGGACCCGCTCGCGAGCCTCCCTTCCGCGCCCGCGAACCCGCGCGACATCACCTCGGTGAGCTTGACCTCGAAGATCGGCTCGAGGTCAGCCGGGACGGCGACCGTGGCGTAGCCGGCGCCCGCCCGGGTGGCGGCCTCCGCGGCCATGCAGACCGCTCCCGTCAACCCTCGGGACCCGCCCACCACCACCACCTCGCCGGAGTCGAACTTGGTGGAGTTGGGCTCACGATGCGGCGCAAGCCCGAGGACGCCGTCGCCGATCACGCCGCCCGCGGGCTCGCTCGGGGCATCCGCCGGGATGCCGATCTCGGCCACCCGAAGCTCCCCGGTGTGTGCCTTGCCCGGCGCGATCCAGTGGCCGAGCTTGGCGGCGTGAAAGCTGACCGTGATCCGGGCTTGGATCGCGACCCCCTCCGCCTCCCCCGTCGAGGCGTCCACCCCGGACGGCACATCGGCCGCGACCACCGGCGCGCCGCTGCCGTTGATCGCCTCGATCGCGCCGTCGGCCGGCGCCCGCGGGGCGCCGGAGAACCCGGTGCCGAAGATGGCGTCCACGACCACGCCCGAGCCGGCCAGGGCACCGGCGAGGGCGTTCCCGCCGACCTCGCGCACCGATGATCCCTCGAGCCTGGCCAGGTTGGCGCTCGCGTCGGGGGAGAGCTCGTCCGCCGGCCACAGCAACAGCGCCTCGACCTCGAACCCGGTGTCAGCCAGCCGCCTGGCCGCGACGAGGCCGTCGCCGCCGTTGTTGCCCTTGCCGCAGACGACTCGGGCGGGACCCGTCCCGGCCATCTCCCGCGCCGCCTCGGCCACCGCCGATCCCGCGGTCTCCATCAGCTCCAGCGAGGGAATCCCCCGCTGCTCGATCGCCCAGGAGTCCGCGGCCCGCATCCCGGCGGCGTCGTAGACGGGCTCCAGCCACGCCTCCATTCGGGCAGGGTGTCAGAAACGAGCCTGCGGAAATGACGGGGAGCGATCAGCCTCGGCTCGCTCGGCGAGGACCACCGCCGCCGCCATGTCCTGCGAATGGGTGAGAGAGACGTGGAGCTCCAGGCCCCGGCGCTCGGCGAGCGCCGCGGCGTCGCCGTGAAGCCTAAGGCGGGGCGGCTCGCGGACGCCGCCCTCGACCTCGATCTCGCGGGCGGGCAGGGCAACGCCGAGCGCCTTGATCGCCGCCTCCTTGGCGGCGAACCGTGCCGCGAGATGCCTTCCCGGCCGGAACCTGGGCCGGGCGCTCGAAAGCTCCGCCTCGGTGAACAGCCGCTCGGCCAGGCGGGGGCGGCGCTCGAGCGCGCGCTCCAGGCGCCCCACCTCGATCAGATCGATGCCCAGGCCGGTCACGGCGTGATCGACGCGGCGGCGTTCGACGTCTCGCCGGCGCCCGCGTCGGAGGGGGCATCCCGCAGGCCGAGGACGATCCGAGCCGATCCCCGGTCGTCCTCGGAGTGACCGCCCACGACGAGATAGTCGAGGTGGTCGAGGTAGGGCTTGGCGCGCTGGTAGTCGGGGTCCGCGCTCGCCTGCGGGAACCCCTCGACGAGCTGGAAGAGGGGCACGAAGTCGATGAAGGTGACCGGCGGGAATTCGTCGCCGAGGGCGCCCGTGGCGGCGTTGAACGCGTCCGAGTCGTCCAGGGTCGAGCTCGGCGAGAACACCTGATCGACCGAGTCGGAGCCGAGACCGACCACCACCTTGCCGTCCCGCTGGACGAACTGGACCTGAACGGGAGCACCGGCCGGCGACAGCGTGAACCCGTCACCCTCGTCACCGGACAGGGGCGAGATGCGCACCGAGCGACTGGAGGACAGCGCCCGCTGGAGGTCGTCGAGGGTCTTGGCGGAGGCCTGCTCGTCGCTCGTGTTCACGACCAGCGCCCCCCCGAGCCCGAACAGGGACGTCCCCCGGACGAAACCGCCGATGTCGCCGGCCCAGCCGGCAAGTTGCGTCCCGAGGTCGAACCCGAGCGCCTGCTCGATCGCCGCCGAGCCCCCCTGCGCGAGGGCGTCCCCGTAGGTGCGCCCGGCGTCGCTTGCCGCGAAGGCGAGCCAGGAGTCGGCGGGGAAGTCGCGCAGAAGCGAGGACTCCTCCGGGGCCGGCGCCGAGCCGTCGGTCGCCGCTGAGGCCTCGAGCGCGAGCTGGTCGGCCGTCGCCGACATCGACATCGCCACCGGCTGCGAGAGCAGGGTCTGAATCTGGGAGCCCGCGGAGTCGAGCTGGCCCTCCGTCAGCTCGCCGGCGTGCTCGAGCGCATCGACGACCGCGCGCGGATCGGCGTACGCGAACGCGAGCTGATCGTCCGGCCCGGACTCGAGCTGGGCCTGGAAGTCCTTCGAATCGGCCAGCGAGGAGCCCTTGGACGCATCCACCGCGTCCTTGAACCCGGACTCGGGCCCGGTGACCAGGAGGTCGCCGACGAGGCCGGTCGCGGTCCCGTCGCCGGAACGGGTGTAGTCCACCCCCTCGTAGGAGGCCTGTCGCTCGGACTCCCGGCTGGCCGAGGAGGCCTTCTCGATCGCCGCTTGTGCCGCCTCCGGATCGGTGACCGAGAGCACGGCGGCCCCCTGGGCATCGTTCGTGAACGTCTCGAAGAAGATCCCAGCCCGCGGGCCAAGCCACGGCGCGACATCGGCCTCGTAGGTGAATCCCTTCGCCTCCTCGGACAGGGCGCGATCGAGCCGTTCGACGATGAAGCCGCCGGGATCGTCCGTTGCCAGGAGCTTGGAGAGCGCCGAGTCGAGCGCCTCCTCTTGGTCCCCCTCCGGGCGCACGACCGCCTCGGCGAACAGCGGCGCGTCGGCAGGCGTCACGCTGGCTGGGTCCGGCCCGGTGAACGAGCTGGTCGCTTCGCCGCCGTCGCCGCCACAGCCCGCGGCGATGAGCGCCGCGCTGGCGGCGACGAGGAAGGCGGCTCGCCACATCACTCGACCGTCACCGTCTTCGCAAGGTTCCGCGGCTGGTCGACGTTCAGCCCGCGCAGGCGGGCGACGTGGTAGGCGAGGAGCTGGAGCGGAAGGATTGCGAGGATGGGCTGCAGTACCCAGTCGGTGGCCGGAACGTAGACGACCTGGTCGGTGACCTCGGCAACCCTGTCGGCGCCCTCGGTGGCGATCGCGATCACATCGGCCCCCCTGGCTCGCACCTCGGCGACGTTCGAGAGCACCTTGTCCAGAACCGGGCTGTCGGTCGCCACGCAGACCACCGGCGTTGAGTCGTCGAGCAGCGCGATCGGGCCGTGCTTCATCTCACCCGCCGCATAGGCGTCGCTTGGGATGTAGGAGATCTCCTTCATCTTCAGCGCCCCCTCGAGACAGACGGGGAGGCCGATGTTCCGACCGAGGTAGAGGAAGAAGCGGCCTTTGTGCTCGGCGGCGGCGATCTCCTGCACAGCCGCCTCCACCGACTCGATCGTGCTCTCGATCTTCGACGGGATGCCCTTCAGCTCGGCGATGAGCGGCTCCAGCCGCTCCGCGGGAAGCGTGCCCCGAGACTGCGCCAGCCACAAGCCGAGCAGGTACATCACCGCGACCTGGGCGGTGAACGTCTTCGTCGCGGCGACGCCGATCTCGAGCCCTGCTCGGGTGAAGATGATCGCGTCCGCGTCGCGGGTGGCCTGGCTGCCCATGATGTTGGTCAGCGCCATCACCTTCGCGCCACGCTCGCGCGCGAGGCGCATCGCCGCCAGCGTGTCGGCCGTCTCGCCGGACTGGGTGATGCCGACCACGAGGTCGTCGGGCCCGACCACCGGGTCGCGATAGCGGTACTCGGAGGCGATGTCCATCTCCACCGGAACGCGAGCCCACTGCTCGATCGCGTAGCGCCCCACCAGCCCGGCGTGGTAGCTGGTGCCACACGCGACGATCACGATTCGCCGCATCCCGGCGATGAAGTCTTCCGACAGGTCCACCTCGGAGAGGTCGACTCGATCCACCGAGGGGAGCCGGTCGGTGATCGTCTCGGCGACGGCATCGGGCTGCTCGTGGATCTCCTTCAACATGAAGGTCTCGTAGCCGCCCTTCTCGGCCGCCTCCTCGTCCCAGCCGACCTCCTCGATCTCGCGGGGCACGGCGTTGCCTTCGGCATCGATCAGCGTCGCCCCTTCCCTGCTGATCGTGACGATCTCCCCGCTCTCGATCTGCAGCACGCGCCGGGTTTCGGCGAGGAAGGCCGGGATCGCCGACGCGAGGAAGCTCTCACCCTCCCCCAGCCCGACGACGAGCGGGCACTCCTGGCGTGCGGCCACCAGCGTGTCGGGATGGTCGCGATGCATCGCGGCGAAGGCGTAGTGGCCCCGGAGCTCGGCGAAGGCGGTTCGCACGGCCTCCGTGAGGTCACCGCCGTAGTTGCGCTCGATCAGGTGGGCGACGATCTCGGCGTCGGTCTCGGAGCTGAACCGATGGCCCTCGAGCTCGAGCTCCCGCCTCAGCTCTGCGTGGTTCTCGACGATCCCGTTGGCGACGATCTGGATCTCGCCGTCGCAGTCCCCATGCGGGTGCGCGTTCTCCTCGGTGACCCGCCCGTGGGTGGCCCACCGGGTGTGAGCGAGGCCGATGGTCGCCGGCGGAGCCGCGACCGCCACCCCCCCGTCGCCGTTGGCGCCCACCTCGAGCCCGACAGCCTCCCGGAGGTTGGCCAGGTTGCCCACGGCCCGAACCGATTCGATCCGCCCGTCCTCGAGCAGCGAGATGCCCGCGGAGTCATAGCCGCGGTACTCGAGCTTCTCCAGCCCGGCCATCAGCAGGTCCCGGCACGGGCGCCTGCCCACGTATCCGACGATTCCGCACATGGAGGGAGATAAGGGTAGAGCCCCGCCGGCCCGACATCGGCGTTCTGTCTAGGTGAGTTCTTGCGTGATGACGGATACCAGCCGGGCGCAGACTTCCCTGCACTCCTCCCCGGTGGGCGCCTCGACCATCACCCGGACGAGTGGCTCGGTGCCGGAGGCCCGAACCAGGACGCGCCCGCGTCCCTCCAGGGCCCCGCTCTCGCGCTCCACCGCCTCCCACACCGAGGCCGCCTCCTCGAGCCCTCCGCGATCGGCGATCTCGATGTTCTCGAGCACCTGGGGGAGCTTCTCCATCGGGATCGCCGGGCCCAGGTCGGCGTCGCCGAGCGCCCGCATCGCGAGGAGCGCCGCGGCGATGCCGTCGCCGGTCGGCCCGAGGTCCTCCCAGATGATGTGGCCCGACTGCTCGCCGCCGAGCGTCCATCCTCGCTGCTCGAGCTCGCGGGCGACGTGGCGGTCGCCGACCGGGGTGGTCGCGACGTCGATCCCGGCCTCGGCCATGGCCTGGTGGAAGCCGTAGTTGCTCATCACGGTCACCGCCACGCCCCCGTCGAGGCGACCCGTCTCCGCGAGGTGGCGCGCGCACAGGGCGATCAGCTCGTCCCCGTCGCGGATCCGCCCGTCGGCGTCGACCGCGATCACGCGGTCGCCGTCCCCGTCGAAGGCAAAGCCGATCGTGGCGTCGCCGCTCGATACCTCCTCGGCCAGGCGCTCGGGGTGCGTCGAGCCGAATCCCTCGTTGATGTTGCGCCCATCCGGCTCGTCGCCGATCGCCCGAACGGTGGCGCCCAGACGCTCGAACGCGGAGGGCGCGGCGCGGTAGGTGGCGCCGTGTGCGCAGTCGAGTACCACACCGCGTCCCGAGAGCTCGAGCCGGAACGCCGAGAGCAGCGCGCGAAGGTAGTCGTCCAGCGCGCCGTCCAGCGTGCGGACCCGGCCGACCGAGGCGTTTTCAGATCCCCGATCGGCGACCAGCGCCTCGATCCGCTCCTCAACGCCGTCATCGAGCTTTCGACCGTCCGACCCGAAGAACTTGATCCCGTTGTGCTGCCAGGGATTGTGCGAGGCCGACACCACCGCGGCGAGGTCCAAGCCGTGACGCCGCACCAGGATCGAGGCCCCCGGAGTTGGGAGCACCCCCGCGAGCCACGCGTCCCCCCCTCCCTCCGACACGCCCGCCGCGAGTGCGGACTCGAGCATCGGGCCCGATTCGCGCGTGTCGCGGACGATCAGCACCTGCGGTCGCGCCGCCGGCGCCTGCAATGCCGCTGCCCGGCCGAGCGCGAGCGCCAGCTCCGCGGTCAGCTCGGTCCCGGCGACCCCGCGGACGCCGTCCGTACCGAAGAGCTTCTTGGCCACTAGCGCTTGGAGAACTGGGGGCGCTTGCGGGCTTTTTTGAGTCCCGCCTTGCGTCGCTCCTTGGCCCGCGCGTCCCTGGTCAAGAGGCCGCGGCGCTTGAGCTCTCCACGCAACTCGGGATCGATCTCGGTCAGCGCGCGCGCGATGCCGTGGCGAACCGCCCCGGCCTGCCCGGCGACGCCTCCCCCGTGAACGCGAACCTTGACGTCGACCTTGCCCTCGTAGCCCGAGGCGACCAGGGGCTGGCGAACGAACGTCTGGTGCTGATGGCGCGGAAAGTACTCCTGCAGGCCGCGCCGGTTGATCTCGAAGGTTCCGCTGCCGGCGCGCACCACCACGCGGGCGATCGAGCTCTTTCGCTTGCCGGTTGCCTGAATCCGCGCCTCGG
>CAVWWY010000014.1:0-107204 GCA_963758865.1 uncultured bacterium
CGCCGGGGCGGTACGGCGCATCGAGCTGCTTGGCGATCACGCCCTCTCCTCCCTGCAGCCACCCCGCGGTCTTGGCGAGCCTGCGCTCGAGCGGCGTCAGCTCGATCGAGCCGGCGGCGGCCTTCCTGCGCCCGCCGAGGCCCGCCACGAGTGACTCGAGGCGCTCCCGCCGGGGGGCGCTACGGAGAACGCGTGGTTGAGGAGCTTCTCCTTCCCCTCGACGAGAAGGTCGAAGGCCCGCAGCAGGGACGGGTGGCTCGGCGGCCAGCATCCGCACCCGCGACTCCGCCGGGTGGAGCCGGTTCTGGAGCGCGTCGAACTGCTCGTGGCCGTCGGCCCCCAGGATCGGGGAGCCGCCGTCGAGCACGTAGCGTCCACGCGGAAATTCAGCTCGGGAAGTAGGCGGCGGAGCGGCTTCGGGCCCCGGAGTTGCAGGTACACGTCGTCGCCGTCGACGAACGCGATGGACGCGAAAGCCGTCGAACTTCGGCTCGTATACCCAATCCTCTTCCTCCGGCAGCTCCTTTCGCGACAGCGCGAGCTGCGGCTTTACAGGGCAGCTTCAGGGGCAGGGCCACGCCAGCGATCGTAGCCGGGGTCGGCAGCCCGGGATCGTCGGGTGCCTCGCCTGCGGCAGCCTCGGGGGGATCGGCTTGATGCGCCTGCCCTTCCCGACAACGCTCAGGGTGCGCGCATACGAGGCGCGCAGAAGGATCGGGTCCCCCTGGCCGCTCTGTCAACGCGTCCCCGATCGGGAGCACCTCGTATTCGGGGTGGTCGACGAACACCGGCACGTAGCTGACCTTCCTCACCCGCACCTCCCGGCCACGGGCGACGCCGGTGGAGCAGCACCACCATCCCGTCCTGGCTCGAAGCGGGCAAGACCGGCATCCGGGCTCTGGTTCGAGATGCAGGTTTCCCTCGCTGAAGACCACGAACTTGTCGTCGATGTGGCTGGATCGGTTGCACGGCGTGCGGCCCCTGGCCGACGATCGCGGTGATCAGCGGCGAGGCGATCAGCGTCCTGGCCAGGTCGAGCTGGCCGGAAGCTGGCTGCGGCTGGTACTCGGGGACGATCCCGCCGCCCCAGTGGATGTTGACGATCACCGCCTCGGCGGCCGAGCTTGCGCGCGCGGCTTCGCGTCGGCCAGCACGCGGGTAGCGCTCGGGGTGTTCACCGACCAGGGGTGCGGGCTCGCGCAGCCCGTTGGTATCGGTCGTGTAGGCGAGGAACGCGAGCTTGACGCCATCAGACAACGAGGATCAGCGGCTTGCGCTGGGCCGCCGCGGAGCGAAAACGATCCCGTGTGCCTGACGTGAGCGCGGTCGAGCGCCTTGCAGGGTTTCGTCGATCCCTGTCTGGCCCTGATCGAGGGAGTGGTTCGAAGCGGTGTCGCACAGGTCCCCTCCGGTCGCCGCGATCCCCTCCGCGAGCGCGGGCGGCGTGTTGAAGATCGGGTAGCTCGCCGGCGGCGCGGGGGTCATCGGCGTCTCCACATGGACGGATGCCGAGGTCGGCCCGCGCCACATAGGGCTTGAGCTGTTGAAGCGCCTCCGCCCCGAAGTCGTACCCGCTGCCCCCGCCGAGCGCCAGCGCCCCCGCTCCCAGACCGGCGCGTGGATCAGCAGATCGCCGCTGACCGAGATCGTGAACCGGGCGGGCTTCGGCTGGCGCGGGGCGGGGACCGGCGTCCCGCGGACGCTGGGCGTGGGGTGCGTCCCGCGTCGTAACCGGGCAAGCGTCCCCGCAAGCGCCGACCGGCAAGGCCGGCCGCGACTGCCAGCAGCGCGAGCGCCGCAAGGCGCCGCGCCCCGCCGGCCCGTCCACGCCTTCGTGGATCGGGTCGTGGACTTGCCCCGGCACCGCGCATCGCCCAGGATTGTGGCCCAGCGGGCGGCCGCTCACCGCCCGGGGCAGGTTGGAGCATTGGGAGTAGGCTCGCCGTGATGGAGGCCGCGACGGAGGCCAGGGTCGACCGGGCGCGTACGGAGCAGCCCTGCTCCTCGTTCGCAAAGTCGTTGTTCCTGGGCGAGATCCATGCGGAGCCTCGTGTTCCCGTGGCCCCAGTCCGACCCCGCCGAGCAGGACCGGGTCCGGGCGCTGATCGCCTCGGCCCAGGAAGCTGGGCTCCCGGCTGGAACCCCGCAAGATCGAGGAGGACGGCTGGATCGGCGACGACGTCGTCCGCGAGCCTCGGCGAGCGGGGCCTGATGGGCCTCTACGTGCCGGAGCAATACGGGGGCCAGGGCCTTTCCAGACCGGCTACGCGCGGGTGTTCGAGACCTTCGCCCAGATCGACGCCGCGCTGTCGATCGTGCTCGGAGTGCGCCGAGTCGATCGGCTTCAAGGGCATCCACATGTTCGGCACCGACCAGCAGAAGGAGCGCTTCCTCCCCGACCTCGCCGCCGGCCGCAAGCTCGCCGGCTTCGCGCTCACAGAGCGGAACGCCGGCTCGGACGCCTACAACATCGAGAGCCGGGCCGTGCGGCAGGCGGACGGCTCCTGGCTTCTGAACGGCGAGAAGCGCTTCATCGGCAACGGGGGGAAGGGCTCGGTCTTCACCACCTTCGCCCGCTGCGAGGTCGACGGACGGGACCGCCACATCGCGTTGATCGTCGAGCGGGAGATGAAGGGGTTCGAGGTCGGGGAGCGGTTCGACACCATGGGCCTGCGCGGGAACCATCTGCGCCGGCTCCAGTTCAAGGACATACGGGTGCCGCCCGAGAACGTGCTCGGAGAGCCGGGCGAGGGGTTCCAGGTCGCGATGGAGGTCCTCAACAACGGCCAATCGGGCTCGGGACCGGGTCGGTGGGCGCCGCCAAGCTGCTGCTCGACAAGGCGATCGACCACGTCAAGGAGCGTCGGCAGTTCGGCCATCCACTCGCCGACTTCGAGCTGGTCCAGGACAAGATCGGCTGGATGGTCACCCACCTGTTCGGCCTCGAGTCGATGTGTTACCTGACCTGCGGCCTGGTCGACCACGGCGTACCGGACTATTCGCTCGAGTCGGCGACCTGCAAGGTGGCGGGAACCGAGTTCCTCTGGTACGCGGCGAACCGCACGCTGCAGCTTCGGGGCGGCGAGGGCTATCTGCGCACCGAGCCGTTCGAGAAGGTGCTTCGTGACATCCGGATCTTCCCGATCTTCGAGGGCGCGAACGACGTCCTGCGCGCCTTCGTCGCGCTGTCCGGCCTGAAGCCGCTCGGAGAGCAACTCTCCGGACTGGGGGGGTCGGCCTCTCGGATCCGATCGGCTCGATCGGGTTGCTGATCGACTACTTCGGCGGTGGGATCCAGCGAGAGGTCCGTCCAGACCGGCTGGGCGCGGCCCATCCCGAGCTCGAGCAGCACGCCGACGCGGTCGCCGACAGGTGAAGCAGCTTCGCGAGGTCTCGGAGTCGCTGCTTCGCAAGCACAAGCGGGGGATCGTCGACCGCCAGTTCGCGCAGAAGCGCCTCGCCGACTCGCTCGCCGACATATACGGCCAGGTGGCCGTCCTCTCCAGGGCCACCTCGATCTTCGAGGAGCAGGGCGTCGAGCCGTCGGGCCAGGAGCGCTACATCGCCGAGACCTTCTGCTCGCGCGCGGCGGAGCGCGTCGGCTCGCGTTTCGACCAGCTCGAGCGCAACGACGACGAGCGGATGTCGGCGATCGCCAAGCTCGCCTACAGGCGAGGCGAATACGGCTACGCGCTGTTCGAGGACTAAAGGCGCTACTCGAGATGCTCGGCCGCGCGACGGAGGATGTCGCGCAGGGCCCGCTGGTCCTCAGGCGACAGCGCCTCGATCAGCGGCGGGGGCACCGCCATGCGGGCTTCGATGTCTCCTTGAGCCGCTTCCCCTCGCGAGTCAGGGCGACCAGCTTGACGCGCCGATCGCGCTTGGCGGCGCGCCGCTCCACCAGCCCCCGCTCCTCGAGCCGGTCGATGATCCCCGTGACGTTCGAGTTGTCACAGGCCAGCATTCGGGCCAGTTCGCCCATCGGGATCGGCTGCTCCAGCGCCCGCAGCGCGATCACGTGAGCAGCTCGAGTCCGGGCCGCGGCGACGAACACCGGGCGCTGGGAGAACGCGATCCGCTGCAGGAGCATCCATGCCTCGCTGGCGAGGCCTCCTTCGCCATCCCCCAGATGCTTTTCCGCGGCGTCCCCGTCCGGTTCTCCATCGCCACCGCGACGATGATATTGACCCCGCGGATATTTGCTAGGGTCAACCGTCGAGTGCATCGACTATGCGCTGGACAAACGGCACGCAGTACCTCTAGGAGGCGGACACGCTCGCCGACCAGACCGAGAAAGCCGTAGATCTCGCCCTCCGCGACCTCGAGGTCGATGCCGTCGACGGCGCGGGGTGGCGATCATCGACCACGGAAAGATCCGGCGGGCGGCGCCGTCACACGCACGACGACCGCCCCGTCGCGCTCGCCGACGATCTCGTTCCGAGGCGCGCGTGGCTGCAGGCGAACCCGTATACGAGCCTGGCCGCTCATGATCCTTGATGCGGCTCAGCAGGCCCCGCTGCCATTCGAGGCACCGGCCCCAGACGTCCCGCAGGACGCTAGCCCATCCGCTCGACGATCATCGCCTTGCCCTGGCCCCCGGCCACGCACATCGTCTCGAGGCCGACCTGGTGGTCGTCGGTCTCCATCACGTTCAGGAGCGTGGTCATGATCCTGGCGCCCGTCATCCCGAATGGATGCCCGAGGGCGATCGCGCCGCCGTGGGTGTTGAGCTTCTCCAGCGGGATGTCGCACTCGGCCATGATCGGGATCACCTGGGCGGCGAACGCCTCGTTCAGCTCGACCACGTCGACGTCGTCGATCTTCATTCCGGCGCGGTCCAGCACCTTCTTGATCGCGCCGATCGGCGCGACGCCCATGTACTCGGGCTCGTTGCCGTAGGTGGCCGCGGTGACGATCCGCGCCCGCGGGGTCAGCCCAAGCTCCTTGGCCTTGGCGTCGGACATCAGGAGCACGGCGGCGGCGCCGTCGTTTAGGGGCAGGAGTTGCCGGCGGTCACGCCGCCCCCGCCCTCGAACGCCTCTGGAAGCTCGGCGAGCTTCTCGAGCGTCGAGCTGGCCCGGGGGCCGTCGTCCTTGGCGACCTCGGTTCCGTCCTCGAGCTTCACGGCACTATCTCGCGATCGAAGAAGCCCGACTCCTGCGAGCGCGACCGCCAGCTCCTGGGACCGCTGCGCGTATTTGTCCATGTCCGCGCGGGAGACCTCGTAGCGCTTGGCGACGTTGACGGCCGTGATTCCCATGTCGATGTAGGCGTTCGGCTGGCCGTTCTCGCCGATCAGGCTGGGATTCCGATCGGGGATGCCCGCGGGCTCGGTGCGCTCGTTGTAGCGGCTCACCCACTCGACCCCGGCCGCGAGGTAGGCGTCGCCCTCACCGGCCTTGATCGCGTTTCCGGCGTGGCGGATCGCGTCGAGGCTCGACGAGCAGTAGCGGGAGATCGTCACCCCGTTGACGGTCTGCGGGAGCTTCTCGGAGAGCAGCGAGATGATCCGCCCGATGTTGAAGGCCTGGAGCCCCTGCGGCATGCCGCAGCCACAGAAGACGTCCTCGATCGACCCGGGATCGACGTCCGGGTTTCGCTCGAGCAGCCGATCGACGACGTAGGCGCCCATCTCGTCCGGACGCTGCTGGGCCAGGGACCCCTTGAAAGCGCGGCCGATCGGGGTCCGCACGGCGTCGACGATCACGGCTTCGGGCATGACGTGGCTCCCTTCGGTTGGTTCGGGACCCAGAGCATAGGAGCCCCCGATGCTCGGTGGCGTGCACGCCCCGGCGTGCGGCCCTCCGAGCACGAGCGCCTGTCTAAGCTGAAGCCGTGGCGGAGGAGACCGCAACCGAGACCGCGATCGCCCCAAGCAGGCCGCGGAGCTGATCGAGGCCGGAGCCGAGGCGATTGACGTTCGCCGCCCGGATGAGTGGGAGGCGGGCCGGATCCCGGGCGCGCGCCACATCGAGATCAACGACCTCCAGGGTGCAGGCGGAGTCGATCGTCAAGGATCGCCCCGTGGTCTTCTACTGCCGTTCGGGAAACCGCTCGGCGATGGCCGCCGCGGCCTTCAGGCAGGCCGGGTGGGACGCCCACAGCCTGGACGGCGGCCTCGAGGCGTGGGTGGCCGACGGCCGCGAACTCGATCCGCCCGATGGCGTGGTGGCCGCGCCGGGCGCGGGCACCTGACGATGCCCGGGCGGCTCCGCATCCGGTTCCGGAAGCCGCGGAATGCCCAGTCGACCCCGAGGCGTGCGGGACGGCACGACGCGCGGTCGCCCCCGGTGCCCGCCATGCCTTCCACGCGCACCCGCGACGACTGGGCAGCCGGCCGCGACGCCCGGCGTCCGCGGGCCCTCAGCGGCGCAGCCCGGCGCGCGGCAGGCGCCCAGCGATCCGCAGCCGCCGCGCCGATCAGGGTGAGCAGGTGGCAGGGATTCGCGCCTGGCTCGCCGACTGGACCGCAAGCTCGGCATCCGGACCTACGTCGGCGCCGCGGTGGCCGTGCTCGCACTGGCGGCCGCAGCCGTCAGCCTCGTCCTCACCGTTTCGCTGCGCCAGGACGCGGCCACGAACGACGACCTGGACGCCCTGCGAGACCAGCTCTCGGGCGTCGAGCAGTCGGCCACCGAGGCGGCCCAGAGCGGCGTCCGCTCCTGAATCAGCGCCTGACGGAGCTGGAGAGCAAGGTCGATGAGCTCTCCGCCGGCCAGACCACCTCCAAGCGGGAGCTCGAGGTGATCCAGGACGACATCAAGGAGCTTCGAAGCCAGGTCAGCGGCGGCTCGTCCACCACCGGCGGCGGGACGGGCACCGGGCTCAGCGACCTGGGAACCGGCACCGGAACCGGGGCGGGGACGGGCACCGGAACGGGCGGCGATTCCTCGGGCGGCGGCGGCGGAACCGGCCCCTAGGCGCGAAACCACTTGTAATCATTCGCACGAGCCGTGCGTGCACGCGTCCGACCATTGCTCTACCGTCGCTCGAACGTCGCCTGGCGCATGCGTGAGTTCGCTGGTCCCAGGCGGCGCACAACACACACGCGGTTCCTGAAAGGAGACCCTCAGATGCCAACCGGCTACTGCGTGAAGGAACGCAAGAAGGTGGAGATCAAGGATCCTCAGCAGGTGACCATGAAGAACGGTCGCCCGGCGATCCAGGGCACGTGCCCTGACTGCGGCACGAAGATCTTCAAGATCGGCAAGCTCTAGAACGGGTCCCTTCAGGAAACCGGCTAGCGACCGGCGCCGGTCTCGGGTTCGCCCCGGGGCCGTCGTGGTCGTTCGGCGCCCCGCCGGGACCGCCGGTCTCGGATCTCCATGGGGCGCCAGCTCCGGGCGCTACCGCGCGTAGTCCGTGGCGCCCGTGACGGCGCAGAGCCGCCACAGACGGGCCTCGGACCGGCTCGGGCCCGCTCCGGGTGGTTGAACTCGGTGTAGCCGGGGGCAGTATTACTGGCACGTGAACGCGCTCGAGCGAGATCGCAAAGCCGATGCCTGATGGATTCCTGACCCGGGATGCGGGCGTCCGTGAGGCCTACGCGGCGCATGCCGGCGAGCTCTACGGGTTCGCCCTGCGCTCACTGGAGGATTCAGGCTTGGCGGAGGAGGCCGTGCAGGACACCTTCCTGAGGGCGTGGCGAGCCGCGGATCGCTTCGATCCCGAGCTGGGCTCGCTGCGCACGTGGCTGTTCGCGATCCTCCGCAACGTGATCATCGATCTCGGGCGCGCCCGAGCAGCCCGCCCGGGGGTAACCGGCGAGCTTCCCGAGGCCGGCCACGAGCCGTTCGAGGAGGTCCTCCTCAACTGGCAGGTGGAGGAGGCGCTGCGATGCATCGGCGAGCAGCACCGCCGCGTCCTCGTCGAGACATTCCTGCGTGGCCGCCCCTACGCCGAGGTGGCAAGCGACCTCGGCGTGCCGGAGGGCACGATCAAGAGCCGCGTCTACTACGGGTTGAGAGCGCTCCGCAACGCACTCGAGGAGATGGGCTATGAGTACTGACGAGTGCCGCGCCTGGCGCGAGCGGATCGGCGCGCTCGCGCTGGGGCAGCTCGATCCCGACGAGCGAGCGGCCACGGAGGCCCATCTCGAGGGCTGTGCCGGGTGCCGCGCGGAGTACGAGGCCCTGGCGCCCGTCGCCACCCTGCTGTCGCGCGCCGACCCCGATCGACTTACCCCCATCCCGACCCCACCCGCGCACCTCGGCGACCGCATCGCCCGGCGGATCGCGGCCGAACGACGCGCCGCGCGCCGCAGGCGCGTGCGGCTGGGGTTGGGCATGGGGGCAGCCGCGGCCGCGGCTGCCGCGGCGGTGCTGATCGCCGTGGTCCTCAACGGATCGTCGAATGCCCCACCCGCCGAGACGGTCGCCTTCCGATCGCTGCCGAAGAACGCGTGGGCCGAGGCCACCCTGCAGTCGCGGCCCTGGGGGACCAACGTCAGCGTCCGTGTATACGGGTTTCGCGCCGGCGCCCTGTGCCGCGTGTGGCTACGCCGCGCCGACGGCACTCGAGTTCCGGCGGGTTCGTTTCGCTACGTCTACGGGGAGGAGAGCGATCCGCCGCGACTGAGCACGGCCGTGGCCTCGGACCAGGTGAGCGCGGTCGTTCTCCGAGCCGGCTCGAAGACCTTCGTGGCGCCGCTGCCGTCCCGCTCGGGGGTGAACGGCGCCCAGCTGAGTCCGACAACGATCGAGGAGGACACATGATGCGACCCATCGAGAAAGAGGGAGGGTGAAAGTGCGATCCGGCAGGCATCGGTACGCGCTGGCGCTCGCCGCCTTGGCGACCGTCTGCGCCCTGGCCGTGGCCGGCTGCGGCGGCGACGACGACACCACGGCCGCCAACTCGACCACCACCGCGGCTCAGGGTGGAGGCAACGCGTCGAGTGTCGACCTCAGCGCGACGGATTACAAGTTCAACCCATCCGACCCGACGGTCAAAGCCGGACAGGTCACGTTCGACGTCTCGAACGACGGCCAGGTCGTCCACAACCTCGAGGTCGAGGGGCCGAACGGAGAGCAGGAGCTCAGCTCCGATCTCTCGCCGGGACAGAGCGGCACGCTCTCGGTGGACCTGTCAAAGCCCGGCACGTACGAGTTCTACTGCCCGGTCGGCAACCACAAGCAGATGGGCATGGAGGGCGAGATCACGGTCAAATAGCACCGCCACCACGCCTGGGAGCCGCCCCGCGCAGCGATCGCGCTTGCGCGGGGCGGCACTCGGTCTGCGATAAACGCCGGGGATGGAGCGGCTGAGCGGCGACGACACGCGGATCCTTCGCCTCGAGTCGGACGCCATCGCCGGACACACCCTGAAGCTGGTGGTCGTGGAGCCGGGCCCTGCCGGGCAGACGGTGTCGGTGGAGGGCCTGCAAGCCCGGATCGAGGCGCGCCTCGGCGGCCTCCCCAGGGCCCGCCAGCGCCTGGCGCCAACGCCCCTGCGGATCGCCACGCCGGCGTGGGTGGACGACGGGAGCTTCGACATCCGAAACCACGTCCGCCTTGCCTCGGAGCCGATCGAGGACCGCGCGGCGCTCCACCGGTTCGTCGGCAAGGTGATGGCGGAGCGCCTCGACCACTCCAGGCCGCTCTGGTGCGTGGACGTCGCCGGTCCCGACCCTGACGGGCGCACGGCGATCGTGATTCGAGTCCACCACTGCCTCGCGGATGGCGTCACGGCGCTTCGGATGCTCTCCCGCCTGCTCTGGGACGCGCAGGCCCGGAGCGAGCTCCGGCTCACCCCAGCCCTGGACCCCGAACCCGCGCCGGGGCGAGCGCGGCTGCTCGCCTCCGGCGCCGCGAGCCGGCTGCGAGCGACCGGCGGCGCGCCTCGCGGGCGGCGCCCGCACGGCGGTCTCGCCGCGGCGCTGGCGCGAGGCGGGGCGCGACCTGGCTGCGCTGCCGGGAACGCTTCGCCGCGAGCTCTGGCCCCTGGGGGCTGACACGGCGTTCGACCGGCGGATCGGCGGTGACCGCGAGGTCGCGTTCACGGACTGCCGCCTCGAGGATCTGAAGCGGATCGAGCACGCCGCCGGCGCCCGCGTGACCGTCAACGACGTCGCTCCTCGCCATGGTCGCCGGGGCGATCCGCAGGTGGCTCGCCGCCCACCACGAGCCGATGCAGGCGATGCGGGTGCAGGTGCCGGTCAGCATGCACCACCGTGACGAGGACGCCGGCGCGCTGGGCAACCGCGACTCGTTCCTGTTCTGCGACCTGCCGATCTCCGAGCCCGACCCCCGCAAGCGCCTCGCGGCGATCAACGCCGAGACCCGCGCCCGCAAGGAGCTGCACGACCCCGACGAGCTCTATTCCTTCTTCCACAGCCTCACGCACGTCCGGCCGCTCTATCCGCCTCGCCTCGGGACTGGCCTCGGGACCGCGGGAGTTCGCGCTCTCGGTCTCCAACGTGCCGGGCCCGCGGGAGCCCGTTGATCTGCTCGGCGCGAGGGTGGCCGAGCTCTACTCGGTCGCCGAGCCCGCCGACCGCCACGCTCTGCGGGCCTCGGCGGTCTCGCTGGCGGGCAGGATGGGATTCGGATTCTGCACCGACCCGGGCGCCGTCCCGGGCGTCGCCGAGCTGGCGGACGGCCTGGACGTCTCGCTCGCCGAGCTGTCGACATTGTGCTGAGGCTCGCTTTCATTCGCCGTGTGGTGGGAGAATGGGCGTGATGGCAGCTCGCGCCCAGAAGCCCCTCGAGCTGATCCTCGCCCGGAACCTCTTGACGAGCATCTCGACGCCCGCCTTCCTGGTCGACGAGAACGCCCAGCTCGTCTTCTACAACGAGGCCGCCGGGGCGCTACTCGGGCGCCCGTTCGAGGACGTGGGCCGCATGACGTCCCGAGGATTGGATCGCCACCTACGGCCCATTCGGGGAGGATGGGAACCCGATAGCGCTCGACGACCTGCCGACCACGCGAGCGATCCGGAACGGCCGACCCGCCCACGGCACCTTCCGGATCCGAGCCGCGGGCGGAGACCAAGCGCGAGATCGCCTCGAGCGCCTTTCCGATCGTCGCCTCGGAGGCGGGCTCCTCGGGGGCGATGATCCTCTTCTGGCCCACGGAGGACCAACGAAACGGAGAGGACGCGTGAAGGTCCGGGTCTGGGGCGCGCGGGGCTCGGTTCCGGCTCCGGGGCCGCAGATGAACCGCTACGGGGGCAACACGTCGTCCGTTCAGGTGATCCTGGACAGCGGCGAGCAGCTCCTACTGGACTCGGGCACGGGCATCCGGACGCTCGGGCTCAACCTCGCCGGGTCGCCGCGGGTCAACATCCTGCTCACCCACCTCCACCTCGACCACATCCAGGGCCTGATGTTCTTCCCGCCGTGCTTCCGCTCCGACGCCGAGATCACGATCTGGGGGCCGGCCTCGCCCGAGGCCCTGCTCGAGGACCGGATCGCCCGCTACATCTCCGCGCCGCTGTCGCCGGTCGAGGTTCGCGAGCTGCCGTGCTCGGTCTCGTTTCGCGACACCCCACCGAGCCACTGGCAGATCGGCTCGGCGACGATCGTCTGCGAGGCCGTCAACCACCGCGGCCCCACCCTGGGCTTCCGGATCACCGAGGGCGACACGACCATCTGCTACATCCCCGACCACGAGCCCGTCCTGGGCACCGAGCTCGCCGAGGTCGATCCCGAGTGGATCTCCGGGCTACGACCTCGCCCGCGACGCCGACCTCTTGATCCACGACTGCCAGTACACCGACGAGGAGTACCCGGACCACATCGGTTGGGGGCACTCGGGCATGAGCGACGCGCTCACGTTCGCGTCCAGGGCCGGCGCTCGGAGGCTGCTGCTCTTCCATCACGACCCCCTGCACTCCGACGAGCTTCCTCGATCGCCTCCATCGAATCCGCCCTGCGCCGCTGGGCCGAGCTGGGTGGCGACCCGAACCTGCTCGAGATGGCGATGGAGGGCGGCGAGCTCGAGGTCGCCCCTTCGCCCGCCGCGGCTGGAGTTTCCGCCTAGGCTCGGCGTCCTGTGTCTGCCCCATTGGACATCCGGTCCATGCCTGCATGCAGGGAGATTCGACCGGCGGTACAAGGATTCGCGCGAAAGTCTCGACAGCGGGCCAGAGACTTTGCGGCCCACCGCGCCTACCTTCGCAGCCGATTCCTGAACCGCGACCTCGGGGCTGGACGCCCAGGAAGGCTAGGAGGAAGTAGCGAATGAAACGAAGGTATCTCGCGGCGCTGCCGCTGGCGGCGCTCGCTTTGATGGTCATACCGGGTACCGCATTCGGCGATGCCACGGACCTCAACAAGGCGATCGCCGGCAAGCTCGACCCGTCCGTCGGGATCAACACGATGTGGGTGATCGTCGCCGGCGCCCTGGTGATGTTCATGCAGGCCGGGTTCGCGTTCCTGGAGATCGGCTTCTCCAGAGCGAAGAACGCGGGCACGGTGGTGGCGAAGATCCTGACCAACTTCGGCATCGCCGCGATCTGCTGGTGGGCGGTCGGGTTTGCGTTCGCCTTCGGTGGCCCGCTGGGTAGCGTCATCGGCCACGACGGGGGCTTCTTCTTCTCGAACCTGGGGGCGTACGCCACCACCTCGGATGGCGTAACGCTGTTCCACCCCAACTTCCCCGTAATGGCGCTCTCCGACGCGACGATCGAGTCGAAGTGGTTCTTCCAGTTCGTCTTCTGCGCCGTGTCGCTGGCGATCGTCTGGGGAACGACGCTCGAGCGGATCAAGTTCGGCGTCTACATCATCTACTCAGTGGTCTTCGCGACGATCATCTACCCGATCGGCGCGCACTGGGTGTTCGGCGGCGGCTTCCTGCAGAACGGCCACTGGCTGGGCACCTCGATCACAGGGATGCAGGACTTCGCGGGCTCGACCGCCGTTCACCTGATCGGCGCCACCGGAGCGCTCGCCGCCCTGCTGCTGCTCGGACCGCGGAAGGGCAAGTACGGCCCCGACGGCAAGCCGCGGGCGATCCCCGGTCACAGCATGCCGTTGTTCGGCCTCGGTGTGCTGATCCTGTGGCTGGGCTGGTTCGGGTTCAACCCGGGCTCGACCCTGAACGCCCTCGACGGCCGCTTCGCCGAGATCCTGTTCATCACCAACCTCGCCGCAGCCGCCGGCGTGCTGGCGGCGGTCTCCACGGCCTGGCTCAAGACCCGGGCGATCGACATCGGCATGGCCGGCAACGGCGCGATCGCGGCGCTGGTCGCGATCACCGCGCCCTCGGGCTACGTCGAGATCTGGGCGGCGCCGATCATCGGCGCGGTTGCCGGGGTGATCGTGGTGCTGGGCGTGTACGCGATCGACAAGGTGATCGACGACCCGGTCGGCGCGCTGTCGGCGCACGGCCTCGCGGGAATCTGGGGAACGATCTCCTGCGGGATCTTCACCGCGCCGCGGCTGGCCCAGTACAACGGCTTCGGCGATCCGGCGGGCGGGCTCGTGTACTCGGGGCACTTCACGCAGCTCGCTGCGCAGGTGGTCGGGTTCACGATCGCCTTCGCCTTCGCCTTCTCGCTCAGCTTCGCGACGTTCTGGCTGATCAAGAGGACATACGGTCTGCGCGTCAGCGAGCAGGAGGAGGAAGCCGGCCTGGACATCTCCGAGCACGGGATGTATGGCTACCCCGAGCAGTTCATCCCGCGACCCGAGTATCCGGATGGCGCGCTGTCCACACCGGCACCGGCACCGGCGGCGGCCTCGGCCGCCTCGGTGCCGGCCGAGCGGCCCGCCGAGGCGTAGGAAGCGAGGAGTCAAATGAAGTTGATCACGGCCTACATCAGACACGAGGCGTTCGAGCCGATCCGTATCGACCTGCTCGAGAAGGGCTTCCCATCCCTCTCGATCACGGAGGTCAAGGGGTCCGGACGCCAGAAGGGAATCGTCGAGCGCTACCGGGGCTCAACCCTGACCGTCAACGTGCGACCGAAGCTGAAGCTCGAGGTCGGCGTCGACGACAAGGACAAGTCCCTGGTGGTGGACACGATCCTCAAGCACGCCAGGACCGGCGACGTCGGCGACGGGAAGATCTTCGTGACTCCCGTCGAGGAAGCGATCCGCATCCGCACGGGCGAGGACGGCGAGGACGTCCTCCAAGCCCACACCGAGGCGGAGATCCCGGCGTAGCCGTCCTGGGGAGCGGCGGGAGAGACCCGCCGCTCCCCGTTCGACCACATTCAACGACGAGCAAGCAAGGAGACGGACACAGATGGCAACAGCCAGCAAGCCACGCGCGGGCTCCGACGACGTCCTGCGCCGGGTGGACGAGGACGGCGTCGGGTTCATTCGCCTCTGGTTCACCGACATCAACGGCCAGCTGAAGAGCTTCGCAGTTGGTCGCGAGGAGCTCGAGGGGGCGCTCGCGGAGGGGATGGGGTTCGACGGCTCGTCGATCACGGGCTTCAACCGGATCGAGGAGTCCGACATGATCGCGATGCCCGATCCCGAGACCTACACGGTCCTTCCCTGGCGAAACGACGGCCAGAAGGGCAACGTCGCGAGGCTCTTCTGCGACGTCCTGAAGCCCGGCGGCGAGCCGTACGAGGGGGACCCGCGATTCGTCATGCGCCGGGCCCTGGCGCGCGCGGAGGAGATGGGCTTCGACACGTTCAACATCGGCCCAGAGCTCGAGTACTTCTACTTCGCCAGCGACGAGCTCGACGAGGACGGGGTGCCGACGATCCTGGACAAGGGCGGCTACTTCGACCTGACGACGCTCGACGCGGCCTCCGACCTACGCCGCGATACCGTCAACGCGCTGAAGGCAGTGGGGATCCCGGTCGAGTACACCCATCACGAGGTCGGGCCCTCCCAGCACGAGATCGACATGCGGTACGCCGAGGGCCTCCGCATGTCGGACAACGCGATGACGTACCGCATCGTGGTCAAGGAGGTGGCGACCCAGCACGGCGCATACGCGACCTTCATGCCGAAGCCGCTGTTCGGCGAGAACGGCTCGGGCATGCACACCCACCAGTCACTGTTCTCGGACGGCTCCAACGCGTTCTTCGACGCCGACGACCCGCATCACCTGTCCGGGCCCGCGAAGGCCTACATCGCCGGCCTGCTCCGTCATGCCCGCGAGATCGCGGCGCTCTTCGCGCCCAACGTCAACAGCTACAAGCGCCTCGTCCCGGGCTATGAGGCGCCGGTCTACTGCGCGTGGTCGCAGCGCAACCGCTCGGCGCTGGTGCGGGTCCCCGTGTACCACCCGGGGAAGGAGCAGGCGACGCGGTGCGAGCTGCGCTGCCCCGACCCGTCGTGCAACCCGTACCTCACCTTCGCGGCGATGCTTCACGCGGGGCTCGACGGGATCGAGCACGGCTACGAGTGCCCCGAGCCGATGGAGCGCAACCTGTACGAGCTGACGCATGACGACCGCCTGGCGCGCGGGATAGAGCAGCTCCCCGAGACGCTCGGCGAGGCGATCGAGGAGCTGGCCGGCTCAGATCTCGTCCGCAGGGCACTCGGGGACCACATCTTCGAGCGCTACGTCGAGCTGAAGCGCGCCGAATGGGAGGAGTACAGGATTCAGGTGACCGAGTGGGAGCTCGAGCGCTACCTGCCGGTCCTCTGAGGCGGGGCCTCGCAACCGAGCTGAGGCGCTGATGCGCGACCTCCACGCGAGGATGCTCGCGGCGCTCGTGGCCGCCGGCTACCAGAACTTCAGGCGGCTCAGAGCGGAGAGCTCCCGCCGCACCAGCCCGGCGGCCGACTCCACCAGCGCCACGACCCGATCGGCGGCGGTGTCCACGGGGCCGCCCGCCACCGGCACTGGCCTCGAGATGACCGCGGGAACGGCGGCCGAGCCGCCCACCTCGGCCCCGTTCTCGACCACGAAGTCGAGCTCGAGATCCAGGCTCATGGAGGCGGTCTGGCTCCTCACTCCGAGCTCGCGCGCGATCGGGTGGCTGTCCAGCGGGTGCACGGTCACCGCCCAATCCTGAGCCGAGGGGCGAAACGAGACCCGCGTCACCTCGAGCGGCGCCTCGACGACCGACTGGTAGCAGGCGTGCGCGCCGTCGGCGACGTCGCGGAACTGCTTCAGGAAGACCTGGGTCGCCCGTCCGCCGAGCATCTCGCCGACGAGCGTCGAGCCCAGCTCGAGGCCGGGCAGCGCCAGGTCCTCGCCCCCCTCACCGTCCAGGGCGCCTCCGGTGAGGTAGCGCACCAGGTCGCCCGGGTCGTCGAATGTCGCCGACTCCCCGTCGCGGAGCGGGCCGGTTGGAGCGAGCTCGAGCAGCGGCTGCCAGCCCGCCCTCTGGCCACGCCCGAAGTCGCCGCCGTACGCGTCGACCCGGAGCCGGTCGCCCTCCCCAGCCTCGGGGTAAAAGCGTCCCATCGTCTTCGCATAGCCGTAGTTCTCGCGACCGCCCAGGTAGGACATCGGGTTGTCCACCAGCAGGTAGGGCACCGCGAGGCACAGGCGCTCCGCGATGAAGATCGGGCCCCGGCGGCGGCCCGCGAGCACCGGAACCCACAGCGACACCTGGACCTCGTGGACCGTCCCCCACTCGTCATAAGGCGGCGTGGTCGAGGTCACGTCACCAAAGCCGCCGGCGAGCAGGAGCACGCGATCGCTCAGCGGGCGGTACTCGACCGCGCCGCCTGCCGGCTCGGTCAAAGTGCGCTGCACGAGGTCCTCGATGCGCTCCTCCTCCCCGCGGAGCAGCAGGCCGCGAAGGCGTCCCTCCCGGCAGCGGAACGGGCCCGGGCTGTCGGCGCGGCCGCCGAACTCGACGTACCTGGGTAGTCCCCTCACCGGCGGTCGCAGCCAGGCGGAGTCCTCGCCGACCAGCGATCTGTCGCCGCCGGTCAACGCCCTGGCCGCCTGCATGCCGGAGGTCGCGGCCGCCTCCACGCATCCCCCGTCGATGCCGTTCTTCGTCCAGTCTCCGGCCAGCACCAGGTTCTCGAAGCCGGACTCGTCCGACGGAAGGCGATGCTTGACCGAGCCGGCGGGGGTGAGCACGTACCGCTCGGTGCAGCGCGGTGTTTGCCCGCCAGTACTGCGCCTCGAAGCGCGCCTTGCCTTGCCGCTCGTCGACGGTCGGCCAGAGCTCCCATCGCAGCGGCGAGATGGCGCCGCCGGTCACCGCCCGCGGCCACAGCGCGCCGATGTCGCGCTCGAGGAACTCGATCGCGTTCGCCTCGACCTGTCGCTCGCCTCCCGGGCCTCCGCGGCCGTCGGCTCGCATCGCCGGCTCCGTCTCATTCTCGGCCAGGACTCCGCAGAAGTAGGCGATGCTTCGTACGCGGTCGCCGCCGTGCCAGTCCTCCCGCGGCAACAGGTGGGACATGTCGCAGTAGGTGTCGAGTGGCTCGGCGTAGCAGCCGGTCACCGAGTCGGGGTCGTGCGCCCAGCCGAGCGCATCCGCGCGGCTCCCGGAGCCACAGCTGGAACGCCTGCGTTCGCACCGTGACCGCCGACTCGATCATCGTCCGGAAGCGCTCGTTGCTGCTCGGTCAGCTCGCCGGCAGATGGGCCGCAACGCGGCCGACCGAGATGCCGAGGACGACCTGGTCGAAGTCGGCCCCGCGGCGCAGACGGTCGGCTCCCTGTGGAGGGGATCGGATCGCGCTCGAAGTCGATTCCGGCGATCCTGTGTGCCTCGCCGTCGACCAGCTGCTCCCAGCGCGGCTCGCTCGGCCAGCAGGGCAGTCCGCCGACGGGGATCAGGGGCTCGTACTCCTCGCTGTCGAGCTCCACCTGGGGCACGACCTCGATCTCGTCGACCAGCCGCCAGTCGTCGGACAGGCCCAGCCGCGTGACGGCGGAGAAGAACCGGAACCGGACCCCTCGCGCCCGCAGCACCTCGTAAAAGGGGGCGAAGACGGCGTCGCCCATCCCCGCCTGCATCTTGTACATGAGCGAGCCGCGATAGCTGAACACCAGCCGCAGCAGGTCGTTGATCGCCGTGCCGGCGGCGACGTTCGCCTTCGAGATGTCACCGCCCACGTAGCCGAACGCCACGTCGTACACCGAGCGGAGCAGGGGCGATCGCTCGGCCGGGGTGTCGCCCAGCGTCACCCGATGAGCGCCGTGGCGAGACAGCCAATCGCACCATTCCTCATCGTTGATGACGTCGAATCCGTGCTCGAGGACGCCATCCCTCACGAGCCCGGCGACGGTCGTTGCGATCGTGTCGAAGATCGTGAAGAAGAGGCGAAGCTCGGGATCGTCGTCGCAGCGATCCTCGACCACGTATGTCCATAGCCAGTCACGAAAGCCGGTCAGGAGCCGAACGAGGAACCACGGGTGCGCCGCGTGCTTGGCGTATGTGAGGTCGGTCCGGCGCGCCCTGTCCGTGGCGAGCCGCTCGGCGAGGCGAAGCAGGGATTCCCCGCCGGCCAGCTCAGCGCCCAGGAGCTCGGGGGCCAGGTCGTGCGCCAGATCGGCGAACCACGCCGGCAGAAAGGGGACTGGCGGCCCTCCGAGGTCGAGCTCGTCCCGTCGAGTGAGCAGCTCAACCCAGCGCCCGATCGCCCATTCGCAGGCGCTCGCTGCCATCTCCCAGAAGGTCGGGCAGCTCCCGCGGTACGCCCGGGCGCTGGAGATTGCGTGGCGGGTTGAACGCGAAGCCGTGCCAGCCGTCGCCCTGGCGGTCGTAGAGGACGATCTGGTCGCACCCCTTGAACGCCTCGTCGAGCGTCGCGAGCGGGTCGACCCCGGGCGTTCGGCCGAGCTCGCTGTACGCCTCTCGCATGAGCCGAAAGGCGTTGTCATAGAAGCCGAACCAGATGTGGAGGCCGTGCTCCTCGATCCGCGCGCCCTGCGACATCCGGCGACCGCTGCGCGCCCTTGCCACCGAGGCGCCAGCCGAGCTGGTACACGGTGACCTCGAACCGGTCGCGAAGCTCAGGCGTCGAGGTGAGCTCGAACGCGGCGGCGATCCCGCCGACGCCCCCTCCGAGGACCGCGACCCTCGTGCGATCGTCGGCCTCATCCACCTCGATCCCGTGGAGACTCAGTCGAGCCGTGCGGCCCGCATCGCCGCCTCCTCGTCGAGGAAGGCCCTGATCCGCTTCACCCGACCGCCCTGGACGTGGGCGACGTGAAAGACGGACACCATCTGGATGTCAACCCCGCTCTGCGCGCCATGCACGGTGGTGCGCAGAGAGAAGACGACCTCGTCCCCGACCACCGTCTCCCGCTCGATCTCGATCCCGCTCAGGCTGATCACCGTGGCCACCTCGTCCCGGAGGAAGGACTCGACCTCCTGCGGGCCTCGGTACACCCGCTGGCCCGGCCAGTCCGGCACTGGGTAGAACTCGATGTCCTCGGCCAGGCACCGGTGGATCAACCCGGCGATGTCGCCCTGGTTCCACAGCGCGTAGCCGGTCCTCATCAGGTCGAGGTCCTGCTCGGTGACCGTCACCACGGCCGCTCCCGTACGCGTTGTCGCACGCTCAGCCGAGCCCCCAACCAGCCCGCTCGCACGGCGCCGTTGGACTCGAGCATCGCAACCAGCGCCCGCAGCTTAGCGCTGCTCAGGCGGCCCCGCCCTCCTCGAGCGGCGGCGGCGGCTCGAACCCCCACCGGGCCATCCCCTGCTCGATTTGCTCGATCACGGTCCTCACCACCGTGACTCGGGCGTAGCGCTTCGAGTTCGCCTCGACCAGGTGCCACGGGGCCTCGGGCCGGTCGGTCCGGGCGAACATGTCCTCAACCGCCTCCAGGTACTGCGGGCGCTTATCGCGGTTTCGCCAGTCCTCGTCGGTGAGCTTCCAGGCCTTCAGCGGATCGCTCTTGCGCTTCTCGAAGCGCTTCAGCTGCTCGTCGGCCGAGATATGCAGCCAGAACTTGATCAGGACCATCCCCTCGGCCGCCAGGCTTCGCTCGAAGCCGCTGATCTCCTCGTAGGCGCGCAGCCACTGCTCGCGGGTTGCGAACCCCTCGACCCGCTCGGCCAGCACTCGTCCGTACCAGGAGCGGTCGAAGACTGCCATCCCGCCCCAGCCGGGCAGGACCGGGAAGAATCGCCACAGGAAGTGATGCCGCTTCTCGTCGGGGGTCGGCGGCCCGAACTGGACCACGCGTACGTGTCGCGGGTCCATCTGGGCGATCAGGCGCTTGATCGCGCCCCCTTTCCCCGAGGCGTCCCAGCCCTCGAACACGACGCACACGGGTGGCCCGAGCCGGTGGTCGCCGATCAGGCCGCCGAGCGTCAACCGGAGCTGCGTCAGCCGCTCCCAGGCGTGGTCGAGCTCCCGCGACTCCTCCCGGCGCGTCAACGACTTCGAGAGGTCCAGCTCGTCGAGGCGCCCCACGGCGCGATCATCTCATGGCTCAGGTCAGTACGGGCGCGGAACCTGCCCGGGAGCCTCGGGCTTGTCGCTCTGGAGGTTGAGGGCCACCGGGAAGGCGAGCGCGGCCAGGAAGATGATCACGATTCCGATCGTGACCAGCCACCGCGAGCGGCTGAGGTGGCCGAGAACCCCGACCGCGAACCCGAAGATCATCATCCCCACGTACGGACCGGTGGACTGGGGAAGGATCGCGGCGATCAGCATCGCCTCATTATCATCGGCGGGTGGCCGCAGAGGAAATAAAGCCTGCCGCCTCTCTCCCTCCTCGTCCCCGACTCCGGGGGCGGCAGGGTCACCGATGGGCGCGCCTGAGTCAATCGCCGAGGTCAAGGAGGGGCTCGGGAGGGTCGGCTACCTGGCCGACGAGCCTGCCGCGCTCGTGGCCTACCTCGCGCAGGCCCTCGGCAAGCCGATCCTGGTCGAGGGCCCCGCGGGAGTCGGCAAGACCGAGTTGGCGAAGGCGCTCTCTCGCGCCACGGGCCGCCAGCTGATCCGGCTCCAGTGCTACGAGGGGCTCGACGAGGCGAAGGCGCTCTATGAGTGGAACTACCGTAAGCAATTGCTCCGCATCAACGCAGAGCAACCACAATCACCATCGCCCGCCGCCTCCTCGCCTTCGCCTCCGGGGGCGTCGGGGTCGGTTGAGGGACGGGCCTCGGCCTCGGGCTGGGACGAGATCTTCACCGAGGAGTTTCTGCTCACACGGCCTCTGCTCGCGGCAATCGCCACCACCGACCCGGTGGTCCTGTTGATCGACGAGATCGACAAGACCGACCAGGAGTTCGAGGCCATGCTCCTCGAGGTGCTATCCGAGTTCCAGATCTCGATCCCCGAGCTGGGGGTGATCACCGCGCGCACCCACCCGGTCGTCGTCCTGACGTCGAACAACTCGCGCGAGCTGACCGAGGCGCTCAAGCGACGCTGCCTCTACCTGTGGCTCGACTACCCGGGGGTGGAGCGCGAGATGGAGATCGTCCGGCTGCACTCGCCGGAAATCGACGAGCAACTGGCGCGCCGCCTGGTCGAGGTCGTGCACATGGTTCGCCAGCTCGACCTGAAGAAGCCTCCCTCGATCGCGGAGTCGATCGACTGGGCGCGTGCCCTGCTCCTGCTCGGCGCCGACGACCTCGATGGAGCCGTCTTCGAGCGGACGATGAGCATCATCGTCAAGCACCGCTCCGACATGGACCTGGTGGCCGAGAGGGTCGGCGTGAAGCTCGGCGAGACGAGCTTTGGGGCCGAGGCCGCGAGCTGAGGCGCTCGGCGGCGTGAGCGATCCAGCCTCAGGGCTCGCCCCTCGCCTCGTCGCGTTCTGCGAAGAGCTGAGAGGAGAGGGTGTGGCGGTCGGCAGCTCGGAGATCCTCGACGCGTTCGAGGCGATCGAGGCGGTGCCCTGGGAGCACGAGGAGGACTTCCGGGAGGCACTCGCGGCGACGATCGCGAAGTCGCAGGAGGACCGCCGGGTCTTCGAGCTGCTCTTCGATCGCTACTTCTTCCGCGCCAGCGAGGCCGAAGCGCTCGAGCGGGGAGTCGGCGAGGATCGGCGCTACGGCGGTGGTGATCGCCTCGACCTCGACGAGCTGCGAGAGGCCGTCCGGCAGGCGATCGCAGCCGGGCGCGACGGCGAGATGCGGGACCTGGCGCGGCTCGCGATCGCCGCCCTCGGGCGGCGCGGCGACGGCTCGGGGGTGATCGGTGTCGACGTGCAGCGCATCCGGCGCACTCTGGGGCTACAGGCGCAGGGCGGTACCGGAGAGGCGCCCACTCTCAACCGCGAGCAGATCAACCGCTTCGAGCGCCACCTGCGGCGCGAGCTCGAGCGCGCATTGATCGCGCGCACCGAGAAGCTCCCGCCGTCCCGGCCACTCGCGGAGCTGGATCGCGCCCTTCCCACCAGCCCTGCCCAGGATCTGGCCGCCGTCCACCGGGCGGTCGCCCAGCTGAAGCGCCGCCTGGCGACTGTCGGGCACGATCACCGGGGGCGCCGCCGCGGGGCGATAGTCGACGTTCGCCGGACCATGCGGGCGTCGCTCGAGACCGGCGGGGTGCCGCTTCGCCTCAAGCACCGCCCGAAGCGCCCACGCCGCCCCGAGATCTACGTGCTGTGCGACGTCTCCACCTCGGTCACCTCGGCAAGCGTCTTCTTCCTCTCGGTGCTCCACGCCCTGCACGATTCGTTTCGCAAGCTGCGGAGCTTCGTGTTCATCGAGCGGATCTCCGAGGTCACAGACGTGTTCGAGCGCGAGCGCGACTTTCGCGCGATCTCCCAGCGGATCAGCCGCGAGGGCGGTGTAGCCGATGTCTCCGGCTACACCGACTACGGGCGGGTCTGGCTCGAGTTCCTCGAGCAGATCGTCGACGACCTGGGCCCGCGCTCGACCGTGATCGTCTTGGGCGATGCTCGCACCAACGGCCGCGAGCCCCACGCGGAAGTGTTCGCGCGGGTCGCCGAGCGGGCCGGGCGCACCTTCTGGCTCAACCCGGAGCCCCGGCTCTACTGGAACTACGGCGACTCGGTGATGGCCGCCTACGAGCCTCACTGCACGACCGCGTTCGAGTGCTGGACCACGCGTCACCTCGAGGAATTCGTGAACGTCGTCGCCGGAGGCGCACGGCTCGTCGAGCAGGCCTAGCGCGACCTCGGCGGGAGAGTCGGGTGCACATGGCGGCGCAAGTCGACTTTCGACGGAGGTCGCCGCGCGCGGCGAGTAGACTTGCTCTGAACGACAGGGGTGCTCGTGGGAAGCGGGCTGAGATGGCGCCTCTGGCACATGCCACCCGGCGCCGACCCTTAGAACCTGTCGCGGTAATGCGCGCGGAGGGAGCATGCGATCGACTTCCGAGGCTCCCACGATGGAGCCTCAATCTGTTCGAAGGGCCCCCGATCAGGCGGCTGGGCGCGGTGCTCTGCCCGGCCCCGTGCAGAGGTCGCCCTCCGCCTCGGTCGCGGTCCGCGACCTCGCGCACTCATACGGCGACCTGGCGGTCATCGATCGCCTCGAACTCGCCGTGGAACCGGGTGGGGTGCTCGGGATCGTCGGCCCCTCCGGGTGCGGCAAGTCCACGCTCCTCGAGCTGATCAGCGGCCTACGCGAGCCCCGCGAGGGCACGATCGAGGTTGAAGGCGCCGACGCCGCGGCCGGACGCCTCGCTCGATGCGCCTACATGCAACAGCGCGACCTGCTCCTGCCCTGGCTGACTGCGATCGACAACGCCGCCCTGGCAGCGCGAAACCGGGGGGCGTCGCGGGCCGAGGCCCGCCGCGCCGCGCACCCCCTGTTCGAGCGTTTCGGCCTGGCGGGATTCGAGCGCTCGCGTCCGTCTGAGCTCTCCGGCGGCATGAGGCAGCGGATCGCCTTCCTCCGCACCCTGTTGGCGGACAAGCCGGTGCTGCTGCTCGACGAGCCGTTCGCGTCCCTCGACGCGATCACCCGGGCCGAGATGCAGGAATGGCTCGCGGAGGCGCTGGCCGCGGAGTCGCGCACCACGATCCTGGTCACGCACGACGTCGAGGAGGCGCTCTACCTCTCCGATCGCGTCGCGGTGCTCTCCGCACGGCCGGCGGCCCTCGTCGCCCAGCTTCACGCGCCGTCGCCGCGCGCCCGACCGCGCCTGGACGCGGTCACCTCGCCTGGCTTCACCGCTGCCCGCGAGCGCGCGCTCGCCGCCCTGACCGGGGGCGGGCGATGAGGCGCTGGCTGGCACCGCTCGCCATCCTGCTCGGCTTGCTGGGCGCCTGGGAGGCGGCCGCCCGCCTCGACGTGCTCTCGGACGCGCTGCACATCGAGCCGTTCCTGGTCCCCGCGCCGACCGACATCGGCCAGTCGCTGTGGAGCGACCGCGCGCTGCTCGCGGACAACGGCTGGGTGACGCTCAAGGAGGTGGCCGGGGGCTTCGCCCTGGCGGTCCTGGTGGGGCTGGCGTTCGCCGTCGTCCTGCACCTCTCGCCGACTCTGCGGCGAGCCACCTATCCCCTGCTCGTCGCGTCGCAGACCGTCCCGATAGTGGTCATCGCGCCGATCCTCGTCGTCTGGCTTGGCTTCGGGATCGGGCCGAAGCTCGCGATCATCGCCCTGATCTGCTTCTTTCCGATCACCGTCAACACGCTGGACGGGCTGGGCTCCGTGGACCAGGACCTGGTGAAGATGATGCGCACGCTGGACGCAAGCCGCTGGCAGACGTTCCGCCGGATCGAGGCCCCGAGCGCCCTGCCCTACTTCTTCAGCGGCGCCAAGATCGCCGTCGCGGTGGCCGTGATCGGAGCCGTGTTCGGCGAGTGGGCAGGCTCGAGCTCCGGCCTCGGCCACCTGATCCAGTCCGCATCGGCACAGCTCCAGACGGCGCGGACCTTCGCCGCCGTCGCCGTGCTCTCGGCGCTTGCGATCCTGCTGTTCGCGCTGCTGTCAGCCCTTGAGCGACGGGTGGCCTGGTGGGGGTCGGACGAGGCCCGAACCTGAGAGGAACGACCGAGGAGGCACCTTGACCAAGCCGCGTGGGATCTCGCTCGCAACCGTGGCGCTCGCGACCGTCGTCTGCGCCGCGACGCTCGCCGCCGGCTGCGGGGAGAAATCAGAGAGCACCACCTCCGGAGAAGCCCAGTCGCTGGACCTGGCCCTGGACTTCTACGTCAACCCCGACCACGCCGGGATCTACGAGGCCCTGGATCGTGGCTACTTCCGCCAGGCGGGTCTCGACGTCCACCCCCAGGTCCCCTCGGATCCCTCGGCGCCGATCAAGGAGGTGGCGGCGGGCCGGGCCGACCTGGCCATCTCCTACGAGCCCGAGGTCTTGATCGCCCATGACGCCGGGCTCCCGGTCAAGGCGGTCGCCGCCGTCGTCCCCACGCCGCTCACATCCCTGATCTGGCTCAAGGGCTCCGGCATCCGAAGCGTCAAGGACCTGCGCGGCAAGACGATCGCAACGGCGGGGATCCCCTACCAGGCGGCGTATCTCGACGCGATCCTCCAGCGTGCCGGGCTGAGCAGCGAGGACGTGAACCAGGTGGACGTCCAGCAGGGCCTGCTGCCCGCGATCCTGTCTGGTCGCGCCGACGCGATGCTCGGCGGGTTCCTCAACGTGGAGGGCGTCGACCTCCGGCTGCGCGGCAAGGACCCAACGGTGATCCCGGTGGACAGGCTCGGGATCCCCACCTACAACGAGCTGGTGGTGGTCGCCAACTCCGATCGGCTCGAGGATCAGGGCCGCGAGGTGGAGCTCTTCCTCGCCGCCCTTCTGCGCGGGACGAAGGCCGCCGCGGCGGACCCGGCATCGGCGACCAAGGCCATCCTCGACGCGGGCAAGGGCCTCGATCCGAGGGTGACGGCGGCCCAGGTGAGAAAGACCCTTCCGCTTCTCGTCCACCGGGGCAAGCGTCCGTACGGGTACATGGATCCGGGGCAGTGGACGCGCTTCGCCCACTTCTTCGCCGACCACGGGGTGATCAAGGCCCTGCCCATCGACGGACGACGTGCTGACGAACGGCTACCTGCCGGGCGAAATCCCCTAGCCCTTCGCGGCGGGGTCAGGCGGCGTAGCGCAGAGGCGGGCCCGGACGCGACCGCCTTCTGGAAGGCCGCGAGCACGAACGAGCCCGCGAGTCCCGCGGTATGGCGCATAGGGAGCGAAGAACTCCTCCACCTCCTCGACCGTCGCGCGGCGCCCGAGGCCGGCCAGGCGACCGACCAGCTTGACGTACGCCAGGTCGCCGGCGGGCAGCGAGTCGACCTCGCCGCGCCCGAACAACCCGAGGCACTGCACGGTCCACGGCCCGATCTCGCGAATCGCGAGCAGGCGGCGATCGTCCGCGGCGTCCGCCGGATCGACCCGGCCCGCCGGCGACCTCCCGCGCGGCGCGGATCAAGGCGAGCGCCCGCGCGGGCGCGAGGTCCATCGCGGCGATCTCCGCGGGGGCCCGGCCCGCGATCAACTCGGGCGTCGGGACATCGCGGAGGGTCAGCCCGTCCGGGCCCTCGCATCGGACGCCCCACCGAAACACCATCCGCCGCTGGATGGCGGCGGCCCGCGATGACTCGATCAGCTGCTTGGTGATCGACCAGGCGAGGGCCTCCCAGGGCCAGGGGCGGCGGCGCGGGCGGTGAGAGCGGGCCCGGCGGATCGCGGTGCCGAGCAGGCGGTCGGAGCGAAAGGCGTCATAGAGCTCGCGATAGTCGTCGTCCACGCCGAGCGCGAAGCGCATCCGCTCGATCGCCAGCTCGAGCCGCTCGCGCGCCGCTGGTTCCGCCGGCGACCGAGGATCCTGCGTCGAAGCACCGTCCGGAGGTGCCGCCCGGAGCCGGACGCAGCCGTCGCGGCGCTGCCAGGCGCGAACCACGACCGCCGCGCCCTCGACGTGAAGCAGCCGGGTGACCACGCCGCGGCGGACCCGCATCACCGCGTCGCCGCCTCCGCTGCCGGGCATGCGGTAGGGCCAGGGCGGTTGCACCTCGACCTCCAGGCAGGCGCTCGCGGGCGCCACCGGCCCCTCGCGAGCCGTCACGCGGCCCCTACCGGTCGTTGCCGAGGATGTGGACGTCCACCAGGAAGGATCGGCTCGCGATCACGCTGCGGGGCTCCTCGCGCCGCCTGAGGCGCCGCCTCGAGCGCTGGCGCCGCGGCGCCGCGGTGGAGCGCACCGCGCGGACCGCCGCGACCGTGGCGGCGCCGGCGACGAGACCGCCCGCGGCCGCGATCGCCGCGTTCCTCACCTCGCCCCGCCAGGCTTCGACGTCGCCGAGACGCGCAGGCTCCGGAAGCCGGGATGACGCCTCGAGCTCCTGCTCCTCCGCTCCCGGCTCCTCGACCGCTTCGGCCTCGAGCACCGCTTCCTCAGGCATGGCGGCCAGTCTATCGGCGGGTGGCGCGTTCAACCGCAGCGCTTGCCGCTCTTTGCGACTCGGGCATGCCCTATGCCCCGCGTGAGCGGGAGCTCGTACAGCCGGTACCTCTTCACCACGGTGCCGCCCATGCCCTCCATGGCGCGATTCATCGGCTCGTTCACCTCGAGGATCCAGCCCATCTCCCCCCACTTCTGGGGGGTCCGCGCGGCGACGGCCACGTGCTCGACGTAAAGCGCGGCGGCGACCCCGAGGTGCTGGTATTGCGGCTTCACCCCCAGGGCGAAGACGCGGACCCGGTCCACGCTTCGCCGGCCGGCGAGGAAACGCAGCCACCCGAAGGGCAGCAGGCGGCCGTTCATCTTCCGCAGCACCTGGTTGACGTCGGGCAGCGTCAGCGCGGCGCCCACGACCTCGCCATCCCGCTCGGCGATCATCGCCCAGTTCTCGTCCAGGATCGGCTTCAGGTTCTTCGCCTGGAAGCGGGCCTCCTCCTCCGTGACCGGGACGAAGCCCCAGTTGCGATCCCAGGCCTCGTTGTAGACCTCCATGAAGCGCCCCACCTCGGCCTCGAGGTCGCGCTTTCGCATGTGGCGGACGACCACGCCGTGCTCGGAGGCCGAGGCCTCGGCGGCCTGGTGGATCAGGTCGTGGAACCGGTCTCCCTGCTTGAGCTTGCCGAGCTCCAGCCTCCACATCAGGAGATCCATCGCCTTGGTCATCCCCAGGCCCTCGATCAGCTCCTGGTAATAGGGCGGATGCCATGGCTCGAGCACGAACGGCTGCCAGACTCGAATCCCTCGATCGAGCAGCCCGCATTCGTCGTTGGTGGTGAAGTCCATCGGGCCGAGCATCCGCTCGCGGCCCCTCTCCCTCAGCCAGTCGGCGGCGGCTTCGACGAGGGCGGCGGCGGTCTCCGGCCTCCGCTCGCAGTCGAAGAACCCGAACATCCCGTCGTTGCCCTCGTTGTGCTGGGCCCAGCGCTCGTCGGTGTGGGCGGTGATCCGCCCGACGATCTCGCCGTCTCGCTCGGCCAAGAAGTACTCGGCCTCGCCATGGGCGAAGAAGGGGTTCTTGTCGCGGTCAAGGAACGCGCGGCGCTCGAAGATCAGGGGCGCCACCCACGGGGTCCCCCGGTGGAGGCGAAACGGCAGCTTGATGAACGCCCGGAGGTCGCGTCGCCCGCGAACCGGCCGTACGTTCACCGCGCTCATCGGCGCGGACGCTATCGGTTCGGTGTCGCGCGCCAATCCGGGTGGGCGCCGTGGGAGACTTCGGGCATGGCCGAGACGACGCGATCGCCGGTCGACGTATTCGAGAAAGCACGCGTCCACGACCGCAAGGAGCAGCTCGAGGCGGCCAAGGAGGCCGACCTCGTGCCGTACTTCAGGCTGATCGAGTCCGAGGCGGGACCGGTGGTGGAGATGGAGGGCCGCGAGACGATCATGCTCGGCTCCAACAACTACCTGGGCCTGACCGGCGACGCCGCGGGTGAAGGCGGCCGCGCTGCGGGCGCTCGAGCGCTACGGGACCGCCCTCACGGGCTCGCGGTTCATGAACGGGACGATCCCGCTGCACGTCGAGCTCGAGCGCGAGATCGCCGACTGGATGCGAACGGAGGACGCGCTCGTCTTCACGACCGGCTATCAGGCGAACCTGGGGACCATCGGGACGATCCTCGAGCCGGGAGACACGGTGATCTGCGACTCCGGCGACCACGCTTCGATCCTCGACGGCTGCCGCCTTTCGGGCGCCAAGCTGCGCCCCTTCCGCCACAACCAGATGGAGAAGCTCGAGCAAGATGCTGGAGCGGGCGCAACGCCGACGGCGGCGGGGTGCTCGTGGTCGTGGACGGCGTCTTCTCCATGGAGGGCGACATCTGCCCGCTCACCGAGGTGGTCGAGCTCAGCGAGCGCCACGGCGCCCGGCTGATGGTCGACGAGGCGCATGCGGTCGGGGTGCTCGGCGAGCGCGGCGCCGGGGCCTGCGAGCTGTTCGGGGTCGAGGATCGGGTCGACCTGCGCATGGGGACCTTCTCGAAGAGCCTCGCCTCGTGCGGGGCTTCATCGCCGGCCCCGCCGACGTGATCGAGTACCTGAAGATCGCGGCCCGCCCGTTCATGTTCACCGCCGCCGCCGTTCCCGCGGCGGTGGGCGCGGCGCTGGAGGCGGTGCGGATCTGCCGGACCGAGGGCGGCCCGCTGTTCGCGCGGCTGCTGGAGAACTCCGCCTACCTGCGACGGGGCTTCGAGGAGCTGGGGCTTCGGGTGGTCGAGCCGGGCCGCCTCCCCGATGGTTCGGCGGCGATCACGCCCGTCGTGCCGGTCGTCGTCGGGGAGGACTGGCAGGCGGTGCTCCTGTGGAAGGCGCTGTTCGACGCCGGCGTCTACACCAACGTCGCCCTGCATCCCGCCGTGCCGCCCGGGGGCGCCCTGCTGCGGACCAGCCTGATGGCCACCCACGAGCGAGATCACCTGGACCGCGCCCTCGAGATCTTCGCCCGGGTGATCGCCGAGTTCCCGGACCTGCCGCGGGCCTGATCGCCCACCGCGCCGACCCCGGCCGATCCCTGGTTCTCATCCCCCGGAGTGGGTAGTTTCGGCTTGTCCAATTTCGAACAAGGCCCGTTCGCGCAAGAAAAGCATGCTCTTAGCGAACGACCGTCATCCAAAACGCCGGTCACTGGTTGACGATCAACACCCGACTCGCATAGGTTCCGCCAACGCCGGACGCACCCTGGGGCAGGACGCGGCTGGAACGGAGAGAGTGATTCGTTCCGACCATTTCGAGCCCCGTATCCCGCAGGGGAGCGGACGTGACGGAACCCCGGTAACCCTTCCATCACACTCGAGAGGAGTGACGATGTCTGCTGCATCAACGGTTGTCTCTGCGCCGCAGCACATGCAGGCGCTCGCCCATGCGAACCGCGTCCGTCTCGCTAGGGCGTCCCTGAAGCGCGGCGTCCTCGGCGGGCAGCTTGCCGCCGTAGACGTGATTCGAACCTGTCCCTGGGAAGTCGAGACGATGACGGTGGGCGAGCTGCTTCGCAGCCAGCGCCGCTGGGGCAGGACCCGGGCCCGCAAGTTCCTCTCCTCCCTCGCCCTGAACGAGAACCGCGAGCTCGGCCGCCTGACCGAGCGCCAGCGCAACGTGCTCGCCGCCGAGCTCGAGGCGAAGGCCGCCGGAGGCCTTGGCTAGCGCACCTTGAAGGCGAGGCCCGAGCGTCGGCGAAACGCTCGGGCCAAGCCCCAAGCGGTGGCTGCGAAGACCGCTGCGGCGATCGCAGCGGCTATCCACAGCGACGGGGCGAGGAACGCGACCCCGATCAGCACCGCGATTCCCACGGCCCCGGCGAGGAGGGTGGTGTGCGACCGGTAGCCCGCGAAGTGCTCGCGGATCGACAGCTCCAGGCCCGCCAGGGCGCCGAGCGCGAGGCCGACGGCGATCATCGTTCTGCCCTGCGCCGAGCCGACGACAAATCCGGCAACCACCATGATCAAGCCGATCAGCACCACCAGCTCGACCAGGGGAAACGACCCCCAGGGAGCGGGCGGGCGCTGATCGCGAGTAGCGCTCGAGCGGGCCCGGGGCGCAGCCGCCTTGGCGGCCGGGGCCGGGCGCGGGCGATCAGCCTGGGGACGACGCTTGCGGCGCTTCTTGCTCATCGGCCCTGAAAAGCAAGCAGATCCGTCCACACGACGCGAGTGATGAGGCGCGGACGGTCGAGAGCGACGTGGGCGAGACGATCAACCGATGCGGCGCGAAGGCGCGGGCTCGCGGGGGCCGAAGCCCCTTGGCTAACGGACAGCCGGAGGAGAGCTTGACTCGCCACCAGCCCATGAGCATCCCGAGGATGCCCCACCGCGGACGCGCCTCCCATTCGCGGCAGCTCACCTCGCCGACATCCTCAGCGGAGATGCGCACCCACCGGTGGCGTCGTGGATCGGCGATCATCGACTCGAGCAGGCCTCGGTTCGCCTCCTCGACCTCCCCACGGCGACCGAGCTCGGCCTGCGCCTCCGAGAGCCGGACCGCCAGCCCGTCTCGAACCCGCTCCAGCTCGGTGATCCCGAGCACCCTGGGGCCGCCGACGGCGCCCACGGTCCACTCGATCCCGGGACGCGGAAACGCCGACGCGAACAGCTCGCCGAGCTGCTTCTCCAGGGCGCCGATCTGACGGCGAAGGTCGTGGCGGACACGGCGCTCGGTCCGCTCGTCGGTCCGCTCTGCGCTGAGCAGGGCGTCAAGCGCGTCGGCTGGCGCCGGCGGGGAATCCACCGCCTCGATCTCCAGCAGTTCGTCGCGCACGAGGCCTCCCTTCGGGGATCGACGGACCGGCCTATTCTAAACCGCGCCGGCGCGGGATGACGGGCCCGATCGCCGGCTGGTTCCGCGAGCCGAGATGGGCTGGGTAGACAGGGCGGGGTTCCAGCGCCCCCCATACATCGAGTGGCGCCTAAGTCGGCTTAAAGACAACTAACCCGCCACTCGATGTGCCACGCGTGGCCCGGGATGGCTCCCCTACCCAGCCCCAGCACACTCGGCGCCCAAACCCCGCCGCGGAGTATTCGCCGTCGGCCGCTAGCTGCGGAGCACGTCGGCGGCCAGCCAGATGGCCTCCTCGACGGCGATGTCGGGCACTCCCTTGACCTGCACGGCGACGAGCATCGTGCGCTTGGTGCGGGGGTTCACCCCACGCCCGGAGGCGACGGCGCCGAAGAGGAGCGCAACCGGCCGCGTCTCGTCGGCGATCACGAGAGTCTCCGACGGCAGGCTGCCCGGGCGCCCCTCGAGCTCCTCGTCCGGCTGGGTCTGCCGGACGCCGAGGCGTCCCTCGACTCGGTCGGCGTCGAAGGCGCGCAGCGCGACGCCCGACTCGATGATCGCGATCGTCAGCGCGTCGTCGAGCAGCGACTGGCTGACGAACCCGCCGCGCTTGATCCGCTCCAGGGCGACGGCCTCCACCGGGGTCGGCTGCTCGTCGGGGTCGAGGCCGATGTGGCGATAGAAGACGCGATAGGCCCAGGGAATCGGCTGGTGGCGCAGGTGGATGGCCTGGGGACCCGAGAAGCGATCGGACATCCGCGCGAGTCGCTCCTTGACCGATCGCGGGGTGCGCCCCGAGCCCCGCTCGATCAGCAGGTAGCGCAGCGCCAGACCGGGGAACTCGTCGCGGAGCTCCTCGCTGACCCAGCCGGCCTCCGGGATCGCCTCGCCTTTCATCAGCGGCTTTGGCTCGTTCGCGCGTGGGACTCCCGCAGCAACCGCTTGACGTCGCTGGCGAGCTTCGGCCCGGAGAGGTCCGTTGTGCCGATCCTGGCGAACGCCAGGATCCCTCCGGGGTACGCGAACGCAACTGTCGGGCAGCCGCCCACCCGATACAGGTCGCCCACCGCTCCGTCGCGGTCGTAGCCCACCGGGATGCTCCAGCCGTGCTCCGCGGCGATCCTGCGGACCTCCGCCGGGTCGTCCCTGACGTCGACCGAGAGGAAGTTCACGCGTCCCCGGTACCGGCCGGAGAGCCGGTTCACGATGTCCTGGGTCGGCACGCAGTCCGCCACCTTCGTAAACCAGAACGAGAGCACCAACGGGCGGTCGAAGAGGTCGCACACCCGGATCGCGCCCTCGGCCCGGATCTCGCACGCGGGGGTCCGCTCCGCGTCGCTCGGGCAGGGGTTCTCCGACGTCGAGCAGTCGTCCTGGGCGATGTTCGCGTCCTTGTCGAGCGGACCGCTCACGGCGTTGGGCACGGCGAACTCGGGCAGCGGCATGCCGCGGTCTCCCTCGGCGATGCCGAGGACTCCGCCACGTTGATCGTCCAGCGTGTTCAGGGTCGCGATTACCACCAGGACCACGAACGCGAGCCCCACGAAGGCCGTGTAGCGCCTGCTCGGCGACCCTGCGGGTTTGGCGTCCTCACCGGGCATCGGCAGCGGCGGGGCGTCCGCGGCGTCGCAGGCGCGCGATCAACGCAGCCAGCGGGTCCGCGCCCCCCTCGGACCAGACGAGGGCGGCCGGCAGGACGACGAGGACGCCGATCAACGCCACCCCAAGGTCGAAGACCGTCACCAAGCCGAAGTCACGCAGCATCCGGATGTCGGTGAGCACGAGGACGGCGAAGCCGGCGATCGCGGTGATGCCCGAGGCCACCACGGCGATCCCGGTGCGCGCGTACGCCCGACGCAGCGCCTCTCCGATCGTCCCGCCCCGGCTCCGCTCCTCGTGATACCGGGCGGACAACAGGACGCTGAACTCGGTGGCGATCGCGATCACGAGCGCGCCGAGAGTCGCCGACATCGGGTTGAGGGGGACGCCGGCCACCCAGAGGACCAGGGACGACCACCCCGTCGCCAGGACGATCGGGATCAATGGGACCAACGCCCGCTTCGCCGACCGGTAGGCGAGCAGCAGCACCAGCGCGACGGCCAAGAGGCCCGCGATCGTCACCAGATATCTGTTCCCCGACAGGGAGGAGTTCGCGTCGGCGGCCAATGCCGGCAAGCCCAGAACCTGGGCCGTGACCCCCGGGGGCGGGTCGTTGCGTGTCCCCGGGGGGTCGACCTGCGCCCGAACGTCATCGATCAGCTGCTTCTGCTGATCGAACGGCATCACGCGGATTCCGAAGGTGATCACGCCGGTGTTGCCGGGCTTGCCCGTGGCCGGATCGGTGGTCAGGATCGCTTGGGAGAGGTAGTCCGGGAGCAGCCGCAGGTCGGCCCTGATGCGCTTCCGGCTCGGCGCCCCCTCGCGCCCTCCGTAGAGGAAGTCGGGCAGGGAGATCTCCGGGCAGATCTCCGTCTGCGGCGACCGACAAGAGGGATGCTCGCCGCTGAAGCCGTGGCGTCGGAGCACTCGCTGCTCGTAGTCATGCATCCACGAGATCACGGCCGGGTCCGTGAGATCAGGCGCGGTCACGGTGACGTAGGTGAGCCCGGAGACCCCGGTGGCCTGCTCGAGCTCGTCGACGTCCTGGAGCGCCGGGAGGTCTCCGGGCACGAGCTGGCGGATGTCGGAGATCACCGGGATTCGGGTTCCGACCCCCCAGCCGACGATCGCAAGGATCGCCGGCCACGACGAGCACCCTGCCGGGGGCCGCGATCGAGAAGGCAAGCGCCCGCCGGCCGCCGGCGCGGCTCGCCGCGCCCACCGCCGAGCCGAATCGCGAGAAGGGTTCCGGGGCCGCCCAGCGGCGGGGCAGGGGGGCCGAACCCCCAGCGGGTGCCGGCCGGCGCGCCGGCCGGGAGCAGGGAGAGGGCCGAGAGGCCCACGGTCAGCGCGAGCCCGAACGCGATCGCGATCCCGAGCACGAGCAGCAGGGCGAATCCGCGAACCATGGGGATCGGCGACAGCACCAGGACCAGGAAGCCCGCCGCCGTGGCGAGACCCGCGGTCGCGATCACGGGGCCGCCCTTGGCAGCGGCCTCCACGGCGGCTCTCGGGGAGGACGAGCCCGCCCGCGCCGCCTCGAGGAAGCGGGCCTGGAACTGGATCGCGTAATCCACCGAGAGCCCGATCAGGATCGGCAGGACCGCGATCGAGGCCATCGTCAGCGAGCCGCCGATCAGCGACAGGAAGCCGAAGACCAGTCCCGAGGAGCCGAGCGCGATCCCCAGCGGGAGCAGTCGCATCGGGGAGCGGAAGACGATCGCGAGGGTGACCACCATCACCGCGAGCGCCGCCGCGAGCAGGATGAAGATCTGGGTCGAGAGCTCCTCGGCGAGCCCGGCGAACACAACCGGGACGCCGCTCACCACGTAGCTCGGCGAGGCGTCGCCCGAGCCGCCACCTCCTTGGAGCTCGAAGGCCGGATCGGCGACCGCATCGCGGAACAGCGCGATCGCCTGCTGGCGTTGGGCGTCGCTGAGGCCGGGGCGCAGGCGGACGGAGATCAGCGCCGCGTCGGAGCTCGGAACGATCGCGGCGAGCCGCGCCTTGGGCACGCATTCCCCCGTCTGGTTCTCGCAGATCACCGATGAAACGAAGTTCGGGTCGTCGATCCGGGGCAGGCCCGCCTGTCCGTACCGGGAGGCCAGCGTGAGGGCGTTCTGAATGAACTGGCCGAACACCCGCTGGCCCGCCAGGGCCGCAGCCTGTTGCTGTGCGGTGGCGGAAAGCCCGCTGCGGCGCGCCTGCCGAGCGGCCCGCGCGGCGGCCGCCTGCGCCTGCGTCCCGCTCGCCTGCGCCTGCTGGCCGAGCAGCTTGTTGGCCTGGATCGCGAACTGGTTCAGGAAGGTGGCGGGGCCGAAGGCGACCGCGCTGGGATCGAGGCGCGCGATCGCGGCGCAGGGCGCCGGGGCGGGCTGGCCGCTGATCACTCGGCCGCCGGGTGCCTTGCCGGAGAGGCAGCTCTCGAGCGTCAGCAGGCGGGTGAGGTTGTCGGTCTGAAGCAGCTGGCGCAGGTCGCCCTTGACCAGGATCTCGACCGGCTCGTCGCCGAACTCCTCGTAGAAGTCCTGGGTCGCCGCGTAGGTCTCCGAGCCTCGGTCGACCAGCGAGCTCGGGCTTCGATCGGCCTGGAGCCGAAGCGCGGCGACCGCCCCGATCAGGGTCAGCAGAACCGCCGCCACGATCACCGGCGTCGGCCGCTCGACGGCACGCCCCGCAATCCGCGCCAGCAGGTTCCTCATCGCATTGAGGTTACGCACGCGGCCCGCGGACCGTGGCGGCTAGTCCATCGCGAGCGGGCCCTCGGTCTCGGCGTTCAGGAACTGCGCAACAAACTCGTTATCGGAGTCGAACAGCTCGCTGGAGGGGCCCGACTCGACGATCCTCCCCTTCCACAGGACCGCCAGGAAGTCGGCGATTCGCCGCGCGGTCCCCAGGTCGTGGCTGATCACCAGGTAGCAGCCGCCGTTCTCCGCGTGGACCTCGCGAATCAGCTCGCAGAGCAGGGCCGTGCGCACCGGGTCGAGGCCCGAATCGGGCTCGTCGAACATCACGATGGCCGGGTCGAGCACCAGGGCCCGAGCAAAACCCGCCCGCTTGCGCATCCCGCCGGAGAGCTCGTTCGGCATCTTCTGCGGTCGCCTCGGCGAGCCCGACCTCACGGAGGCGGCGGTTGCAGATCTCGCCGATCTCCTCCTCGGACTTGTCGGTGTGCTGCCGAAGCGGGAAGGCGGTGTTGTCGTAGACGTTCATGGAGCCGAACAGGGCCCCGTCCTGGAACAGGAGGCCGAACTTCTTGCGCATGTCGAACAGCTCGTCGTCGGTCATGTTCGGGACCGACTCGCCGTGGACGAGCACGTCCCCCGCGTCCGGATAGAGCAACCCGACGATGTGCTTGATCAAGACGCTCTTGCCGGTTCCCGAAGGGCCGAGCACCATCGAGATCTGATCGTTTGGGAGGCCGAGGTTGAGGCCGTTGAGGATGCGCGTGCGGCCGAACTGCTTGACGAGGTCGATGATCTCGATCGCGTCCTCGCCACCGTGGTCGCGCTTTTGGCCCGTATGCCATCGATAGGGGTTGGTGTCCGACGGGTCGACGCCCGGGATCGCATAGTCCCTGTTCAGGGAGCCGAGCTCGGGAGCCGTCTCGCGATAGTCCGCCGGTGTCTGGAGGGTCGTGTCGCGAGACTCATCCAGCGGCTCCCTGGACGTCCTCGACGTCCTCGTCGTCCTCGTCGGTCCTCTCCAGGCGGTCGTCCCCGTAGGGGTCGTGTGTTCTCTCGTCGGCCATCGCTCGCGCTCGCGCCTCCTCGTGGTTGGCGGGGGTCAGCCCCCGATCGGCGCCCTCGGATTGGCGCCCCAGAAGACCAGGGTCCCCATCATCCCGATGATGTGCACCAAGACGATGTTCAAGACCATCGACTTGGCGGTCGCCGTCCCGACCCCGACCGGGCCGCCGGAGGCGGTGTAGCCGTAGTAGCAGCCGACCAGCACGATCGCGGTCGCCATCACCATCCCCTTGATCAGGCTGAATAAGAGGTCGGGGGGGTTCTGGAACATCCAGAAGATCAGGAAGTAGCCGCCCGAGGAGACGTCGCCGATCTGCTTGACGACCGCCAGCCAGCTGGCGAAGTACATCACCCCGATCCCGGCCAGGTACATGAACGGGAACACCATCCAGGCGGCCAACAGGCGGGTCGCGGCGAGGAAGGTCATCGGGGGAACGCCCATCACCTCGAGGGCGTCGATCTCGTCGGAGATCCGCATCGCCCCGAGCTCGGCGACGATCCCGGTGCCGACCTTGGCCGCCAGCATGTAGCCGAAGGCGTAGGGGATGATCTCGCGCAGGTCACACCAGGCGGCGAACACCCCGGCGTAGGCGGGGGCGCCCTGGGCGCGGAGCAGGTAGGCGCCCTCGATCCCGCATTGGAGGCCGAGGACGAAGACCAGGCCCCAGATGACGATCGTCGAGCCGAGGATCAGGATCCCCGCCTGGCGAAGCGCCTCGCCGAAGAAGGCAGCACCCGGCCCGAGTAGACGAGCCCCATCATCCTGCCGCAGAAGCTGGCGATCTCCCCCAGCGAGGTGATCCAGTCGCGGGGGACCGCCAGCCAGCCGGGCATCAGCCGACCACCCGCCGCCCCCGGAGTCGGGAGCACAGGGGGAGAGCCCGAGCCGCAGGCGAGGGCAAGGTGTTCGGGGCGGGAGACGAGGAGGCGGCGGAGTTATTCATCGAATCGTCTGCAGCTCGGGGTGGGTGGCGAGCAGCGTCTGGGTGAAGACGTAGTTGAAGGCGAACACGCCCAGGAAGGCGATCACCACCGCCTCGTTGACCGCCCTGCCCACCCCCTCGGCGCCGCCGGAGGCGTTCATCCCCTTGTAGCAGCAGACGATCGCGATGATCGCCCCGAACAGGGTCGTCTTCAGGATCGAGCCCCACAGGTCGGTGATCGAGGCGTTGGTCAACAGGGTGGCGAAGAAGCCGCCCAGGGGGGCGCCGTACATCAGGGTGGCGAAGATCCCGCCGGCGATCCCGAAGAGGAGCGCGTAGATGTCCAAAAGGCCCGTGATCAGCATCAGGGAGAGGAACCTCGGCACGACCAGGTTCTTGATCGGGTCGACCCCCAGGACCTGCAGGGCGTCGAGCTCCTCGCGGATCTTCCTGGCCCCGAGATCGGCGGTGATCGCGGTCCCGGCGACCCCGGCGACCACGACCGCGGTCACGAACGGCGCGAACTCGCGGATCGAGGCCAAGACGAAGAAGCCGCCGAGCCGATCGAGGGCCCCGAACAGGGTCAGGAAGTTGGCCGCCTGAAGCCCCGGGGCGCCGAACCCGAAGGCGACGGTGCTGATCAGCATCGGAAACCAGCAAAGCTGCAGGGCGAAGATGAACTGCGAGATGAACTCGCCGCCGTAGGGGTAGGGCGGCCTGACCGTGGCCGTGATCGTCTTCCCGGTCAGGACCATCATGTTCCCCACCTGCTCGAACAGGCTCCTGGCGGGAAGAAAAGCCCTATCCGCGACGGTTCGGACCATCATCTCCTCCGCGCCCGCACCCGGCAACGGGCAGCACGAGGAAATGTATTGCATGGAGCCAAGCACCGCCACCCCCACCCTCCGCGCTGGGCGGCCGGTCGCAAGTCGAGGCTCGATTTGAGCCACAAGGGGGTGCTATGTTCCTCGCGCCTTGGGGGAGAGCGGCACAAATGCCGGCAACCGGCGACTCCGGGGCACGGAGGCGACGGTCGCGACCGGGCTCGCCATGGTCGTCCTGGCGGTGGGCCTGGTGGCGTGCGGCGGCGGCGAGCGCCAGGACGCGGACGAGCCGGCCGGAAACTTCCCCGTGCAGGGTCTCCAAGGCGCAGCTTCCCGCAGCAACCAGCAGCTCGCCAACAGCGCCAACCTCGAGCTGGGGATCGAGAACTCGGGCACGAAGACGATCCCCAACCTGGCGGTGACCATCTACACCGGCAAGATCAAGGCGGGCGTCACGGCCACTGGAACGGGCCAGGGCTCGTTCAACATCCGCCTCGACAACCCGAACCTCTCCAATCCCAACCGACCCGTGTGGGTGCTCGAGAACAAGTATCCGAAGCTGCTGGCCGCCAACACCTCGCCCGACGAGATCTCACAGGGCGCCAAGCGCGGGGGCCGCCGCGGCCCAGACCGACACCTTCCAGTTCGGCTCGCTCGCACCGGGCGCGAGCAAGGACATCATCTGGCGGGTGACGCCCGGTCATGGCGGGCACGTATCCCGTCCACTACAAGGTCGCGGCGGGGCTCGGGGGAAAGGCGAAGGCCGTCACCCCCACGGGGGGGCCGGTGAGCGGGCGAGTTCACGGTGAACATCTCGTCCAAGCCCCCCGAGACGTGCGTGAGCGGCGCGGGCAAGGTGCAGACGGACTGCCGTCAGTAAGAATCACCTGCGGGCGCCTCGGCGCCCGTACACGCCACTTTCGGAGCCAAAGCTCCTCAATCCGAACCCTGCGACGCGCGCCATTACACTGAGGCACCTGAAGCGCGGGGCCTCTCGACCACGATCATCGCGTTGCTGCTGGCCGCCGGATGCGGGGGCAGCGACACGCCGACCACAACCGGTCCGCCGCCCCCTTCGGGGCCGACGCGCAGACGACGAGGGAACGTCCCAACCGGTGACGGGGTCGGCGGGGTGCGCCTGTTCAAGTACGGCGACTTCGACCGCCCGTCTACGTGGCCCAGCCACCCGACAGCGACCTGCCTGTTCGTCGTCGAGCAGGCCGGGCGGGTCATCGTCCTGCAGGACGGCCGTCCCGTCGCCAAGCCGTTTCTGGACCTGACCGACCAGGTCTCCTGTTGCGGCGAGCAGGGCCTTCTCTCGATCGCGTTCGCGCCCGACTACGCCGCCTCGGGGCGCTTCTACGTGGACTACACGGACACCGCGGGCGACATGCGGGTGGTCGAATATCAGCGCTCCTCCGATCCGCTCGTCGCCGACCCCGAGAGCCGCCGCGTCGTGCTCGGGGTCGATCAGCCGTTCTCGAACCACAACGGCGGCCTGCTGCTCTTCGGCCCCGACCGGCTGCTCTACATCGGCCTCGGGGATGGCGGCGGGGCGGGCGACCAGGACCGAAGGGGCCAGGACCTCTCGACCCTGCTGGCCAAGCTCCTTCGCATCGACCCCGTGGCCGTCGAACGGTAAGCCCTACACGATGCCCTCCGACAACCCGTTCATCGATCGTCCCGGCGCCCGCCCCGAGATCTACTCCTACGGGCTTCGCAACCCTGGAGGTTCTCGTTCGACCGCCGGACGGACGCCCTGTCGATAGGGGACGTGGGGCAGGACGAATTCGAGGAAATCGACGGCGTCCGGCGCGGCGAGGGCGCCGGAGCGAATTTCGGCTGGTCCGCCTTCGAGGGCAACCAGCGCTTCAACGAGGACCAGGAGGCCCCGGCCACGTGCCCCCGCTGCTCGTCTACCCGCTTGACTCCGGGTGCTCGGTCACGGGGGGCTACGTCGTCCGGGACCCGGGCCTCGCCACGCTCTACGGACGCTACCTCTACGGGGACTTCTGCGAGGGCGAGCTGCACAGCTTCCCCGCCCGCCCCGACGAGCCCGCAACAGACGACCGGGCGCTCGGGGTCAAGGTCCCGTCCCTGAGCTCGTTCGGCGAGGACAACGCCGGCCACGTCTACGCGACCTCGCTCGAGGGACCCGTCTACCGGCTGGTCGCCGAGAAGCCATAGGCCGCGTCAAGCACCTGCCTCCCGCTGCCGATCAGAGGTGTGGATGAGGGGCGCGGGAAAGATTGCGCTTGCCCTGACCCTGGCCGCCGTCGCCGCCCTCGGCGGCCAGGCAGCCGCCGGGTCGGCCCCGGCCGCCGGCGCTCTCCCGCTCGAGCTGCAGAGGATCGGGAAGTTCCGGCAACCGGTCTACGTGGACGACGCCCCGGGCTTTCCCCGGCTTCTGTTCGTGGTCGAGCAGCCCGGCAGGATCTCGGTGCTCCGAGGCGGCCACCGCCTCCGGCGCCCATTCCTCGACCTGCGGGAGCGGGTGAAGTCGGATAGCAACGAGCGCGGACTGCTATCGATCGCGTTTCCGGCCGACTACCTTCGCTCGCGGCGCTTCTACGTCTACTACACGAACGAGAACGGCGACATCGAAGTCGACGAGTTCGCGCCGCGCGCCAAACCATCCCGCTCGCGCCCTGGTGTCGTCGCGGCGCCGCGTTCTGGTCATCCCCACCCCGGACAAAGGAACCACAACGGCGGGCAGCTCCAGTTCGGGCCTCACGGCCATCTGTACATCGGGACCGGCGACGGCGGCGGGGCGGGCGACAGCGGCGACAACGCGCGCCACCTCGACGTCCTGCTCGGAAAGCTCCTGCGGATCGACCCCCGCAAGAAGTGGTCAGCGGGCGTACACGGTCCCACGGGCAACCCGTTCGTGGGCCATCGCCGCGCCCGGCCCGAGATCTACGCCTACGGGCTCCGAAACCCCTGGCGATTCTCGATCGACCGCTCCGACCGGCATGCTGGCGATCGGCGACGTCGGGCAGGCCCACGAGGAGGAGGTCGACTACACGAGGATCCGGGCGGCCAGGGGAGCGAACTTCGGCTGGCCGAAGCACGAGGGCAACACGATCTACGACCCCAGCCGGCCGGACCCCAACCCCAACCCGCCCTCCCCGACCTTTCCCATCCTCACCTACACGCACGCGATCGGCTGCGCATCATCGGCGGCTACGTGGTCCACGACGCCGACTGCCCTCACTCGACGGTCGCTACCTGTACGCCGACCTCTGCAACGGGCAGCTCCGGAGCCTGGTTCCGAGCACCGGCTGGCGCGAGCGATGATCGGGACACCGGGCTCGCGGTTCGCTGGCCCAGCTCCTTCGGAGAGGGGCGTCGGGGGCGGATCTACGTCGCCTCCCGCATGGGGCCCGTATACAGGCTGAAACAAGGACCCTGATCGCTTTCGTCCCGACGTCGGCGCCCAATCCCATGCGGGTGGACGCCGGGGCCGATCCTCTAGTCTCCAGCCCGTGCCAGGCGGGGTGAAGACCGGCGCGCGCGTCGTCGCCGTGGGCGTGGTGGCTGCGCTCGCGCTGATCGCCATGAGCCCCGGAAGCGGCGCCCGTTCTCCAGAGCAACAAAAGGTCGGCGACGGGCGAGGCGGGATCACCAAGCGCAGGATCGGGAACTTCGTCTCCCCGACCTACGTCACCCACGCCCCCGGCGCCCCGGGCTTTCTGTACGTGGTCGAGCAACGCGGCACGGTCAGGGTGCTCGACCACGGTCAGATCCGGAGGGCTCGATTCCTCGACATCCGGGGCCGGGTCTCCTCCGGGGGCGAGCGTGGGCTCCTCTCGATCGCCTTCGATCCCAGGTATGCCCGCAACCACCGCTTCTACGCCTACTACACGAACCGCGGCGGAAATCTGGAGATCGACGAGTTTCGCGCCCCCTCCAACGCCCGCGCGACCCGGAGCTCGCGCCGCCGGGTGATCGTGGTCGCGCACCCGGGCGCGGCGAACCACAACGGCGGCCAGCTCGCTTTCGGGCCGGACGGGTACCTGTACGCCGGAACCGGCGACGGAGGGGACGGGGGGACCCCCGCGAGAACGCCCAGAACAAGCACAAGCTCCTCGGCAAGCTGCTGCGGATCGACCCCCACAAGCAGGGCGCAAGCGCTACCGCGTCCCACGCGGGAACCCGTACGTCGGCGCTCCGGGCCGGGACGAGATCTACGCGCTCGGCCTGCGGAACCCGTTCAGGTTCTCCTTCGACAAGGGGCGGATCTCGATCGGCGACGTCGGGCAGGAGCGCTTCGAGGAGGTCGACTCGAGGGCCACCGCGTCGCTTCGCGGCGCCAACTTCGGGTGGGACCACTTCGAGGGCGACCATCGCTTCGACGCTCCGGGCGACAACGAGGCGCCCCGGCCGAAGCGGCGCTACCGGCCGCCGATCTTCGAGTACTCGCACGGGTCGAGTCGGTGCGCGATCATCGGCGGCTACGTGGTTCGAAGCCCGAGGCTGGGCAGCCTCAGGGGCCGCTACCTGTACACGGACCTCTGCGCGAGCGGCCTGCGGAGCTTCGTCCCGCACCGCAACCGCGGCAGGGCCGACCGCGCCCTCGGCCTCCACGTCTCCCAGCCCAGCTCATTCGGCGAAGGCCCGCAGGGGTCGATCTTCGTCACCTCGCTGAGCGGCCCGGTCTACAAGCTGGTTCACAAGTAGGCGCCCGGCGCCCCCCGGCGCGCGGAGTAGAGTCCGGGGGGATGGAGAGCGCCACCGCCCCTGAGAAGGCCGCCGAGCGTTCGTCCGACGACGGAGCCAATGCGGAAGCGGCGAGCTTCGACGTCAATCGCCCAACCGACGGGTCGGTGATCCGCAGCCTCCCGATCGACCCCCCCGAACGCGTGGCCGACGTGGTCGGACGCGTTCGCGCCGCTCAGCCCGAGTGGGAGGCGATGGGGTTCGCCGGACGGCGTCGCTGGCTGGAGCAGCTGCGCGACTGGATCCTCGACCACCAGGACGAGCTCGACGACCGCATGCAGGAGGAGAGCGGAAAGGTCCGAGCCGATGCAGCGCTGGAGGCCTTCTACCTGCTCGACGCGATCAACTTCTGGTGCAGCCGCGGTCCGGGCTTCCTGGCGGACGAGACCATCACCCCGCACGTGCCGCTGCTTCGCAGCCGCAGGGCAAAGATCGCCTACCGGCCCTACCCCGTGGCCGGCATCATCAGCCCCTGGAACTTCCCCCTGATCCTCTCCCTCGGGGACGGGATCCCGGCGCTCGTCGCCGGATGCGCCCTCGTCATCAAGCCGTCGGAGTTCACCCCGCTCACGCTGATGGAGCTCGCTCGCGCCTGGAGGGAGGACCTCGGCGCCCCCGACGTGTTCGACGTCGTCAACGGCATGGGTGAGACGGGCGGCGCACTCGTCGACGAGTGCGACTTCATCCAGTTCACCGGGTCGGAGCGAACGGGGAAGATCGTGATGAAGCGCGCCGCGGACACCCTGACGCCGCTGAGCCTGGAGCTGGGCGGCAAGGACCCGATGATCGTCACGAGCGACGCGGACATCGATCGCGCGGCGAACGCCGCCGCCTTCGGTGGCCTGCTCAACACCGGCCAGATCTGCCTTTCGATCGAGCGCGTCTACGTCGAGGAGCCTGTCTACGACGAGTTCGTGACGAAGCTCGAGAGGAACGTGAATCCCTGCGCCAGGGCGCCGACGGACGAAACTACTCGGCGGAGATCGGCGCGATGACCTCGCCCAACCAGATCGAGATCGTCTCGGAGCACGTCGAGGACGCGCGTCGCAAGGGCGCGCGGATCCTGACGGGCGGTCGGCGCAAGGATGGTCCCGGTGACTGGTACGAGCCAACCGTGATCGCCGATGCCGATCACTCGATGACCGTGATGCGCGAGGAGACGTTCGGTCCCGTGGTGCCGGTGATGAAGGTCAGGGACACCGAGGACGCCGTGCGGATGGCGAACGACACGACCTACGGCCTCGGAGGCGCGGTGTTCGCCGGCGACGTGAGCCGTGGGGGAGCGGATCGCGCGGCGCGTCGAAGCGGGCACGGTGGCCGTCAACGACCTGTTCATGACCAACTACTCGGTGCTCGGCCTGCCGATGGGGGGCTGGAAGCACTCCGGGATCGGCTACCGCCACGGCCAGGTCGGGATCCGCAAGTTCTGCCGTTCGGAGTCGCTTACCGTGCCGCGGCTCCCGCAGCCGAAGCGCGAGTTCCTCTGGTTCCCGTACAGCCCGCGGCAGCGTGGCTTCGTCCGGCGGCTCTATCGGCTGCTGAACGCGCGCGGGCTCCGCAACCGCCTCGGGATCTAGCCGCCTCCCCGCTCAGCCGGCGGGGACGAGCTGCTCGCGAAGCTGCTTGGCCGCCTGGACCATGTTTCGCAGCGCGGGCTCGACCTCGTCCCAGGTGCGGGTCTTCAGCCCGCAATCGGGATTGACCCAGATCTGCTCCGGCTCGAGCACCTTGGCGGCGGCCTCCAGAAGCTTGGCCATCTCCTCCGCCGGCGGCACCCGCGGAGAGTGGATGTCGTAGACGCCCGGCCCGATCTTGAGCGCATATCCGGTGCGCTCCCAGTCGTGGAGCAGCTCCATCCGGGAACGGGCCGCCTCGATCAGCAGCACGTCGGCGTCCATCTGCTGGATCTGCTCCATGATGTCCCCGAAGTCCGAGTAGCACATGTGGGTGTGGATCTGGGTCTCGTTCTTGACTCCCGCGCTCGCGACCCGGAAGCAGTGGACGGCCCACTCCAGGTAGGCATCCCAGCGGTCGCGACGAAGCGGCAGCCCCTCGCGGATGGCCGGCTCATCCACCTGGACGACCTTGATCCCCTCGGCCTCTAGGTCACCCACCTCGTCACGGATCGCGAGCGCCAGCTGCTCGCAGGTCTCCGAGCGCGGCTGGTCGTCCCGCACGAATGACCATTGCAACATGGTCACCGGGCCGGTGAGCATGCCCTTGACGGGCTTCTCGGAGAGCGACTGCGCGAAGGCGATCCAATCCGTCGTCATCGGCTGAGGCCGGTTGACGTCGCCGAAGATGATCGGCGGGCGCACATAACGTGAGCCGTAGGACTGCACCCACGCGTTCTGGGTGAAGACGTACCCCTCCATCTGCTCGGCGAAGTACTGGACCATGTCGTTGCGCTCCGGCTCGCCGTGGACGAGCACGTCGAGCCCGACCTCCTCCTGGAAGCGGATCACCCGCTCGATCTCCGAGCGCATGCGACGGTCATAAGCCGTTCGGTCGATCTTGCCCTCGCGCAGCTCGGCCCGTGCCTGCCGGATCTCGGCCGTCTGTGGGTAGGAGCCGATCGTCGTGGTCGGAAACAGCGGCAGGCCGAGACGGTCGCGCTGGGCCTCGCGGCGGATCTCGAACGGGCTCTGGCGGCTGGCCGCTTCATCCGTCAGCGCGGCGACCCGGTCGCGGACACCTGGGTTGCGGGTGCGATGGGAGTTTCGGCGGTCCTCGAGAGCCCGGTCGTTGGCATCGAGCTCGCCGGCGATCGCCTCCCGTCCGTGACCCAGCCCACGTGCGAGCGTCGCGACCTCGCCGACCTTCTGCTTGGCGAAGGCCATCCACGAGCGCAGCTCGTCGTCGAGCACGTCCGAGGGCGGCTCGGCGTCGAGGTCGACAGGGCTGTGAAGAAGCGAGCAGGACGTGGAGACGACCAGCTCCGCGCATCGATCCCGCACGCCACCGAGCAGGTCGAGGCTGTGCTCGAGCTCGTTGATCCAGACATTGCGGCCGTCGACGATGCCCGCGAAGAGCCACTTGTCCTCGAGCCCGCCCTCGTCGGCGATCAGCTCGACGTTCTTCGGCCCCTCGCGCTCCATGACGCCGGGGACATCGGCTCCCCCGCGGTGAAAGTCCAGCCCGATCCCCTCGACGGGCAGATCCCGAAGCACGCCGTAGGCGTCCCCCACGTGGTCGAAGTAGGTCTTGACCAGGATTCGAGTGCGCTCGTGGACCTTTGCCAGCTCCTCGTAGGCAAGCCGAAGCGCGTCCAGCTCCCGCTCCGATCGGTCCTGCACGAAGCAGGGCTCGTCGAGCTGCACCCAGGTGGCTCCCTGCTGGGCGAGGCGCTCGATCACCTCGCCGTAGACCTCGAGCAGCGGCTCGATCAGGCTCAGGCGGTCGTAGTCCTCCGGGACGCCTTCCGCGGACTTGCCCAGCAACAGGAAGGACACGGGGCCCAGGATCACCGGCACGGTGTCGACCCCCACCTCCTCCATCGCCTCGGAGTGCTCGTCGAAGGGCTTCGCCGATGCAAGGGTGAAGGTGGTCTCGGGACCGAGCTCGGGGACGATGTAGTGGTAGTTGGTGTCGAACCACTTGGTCATCTCCATGGCGGTCACGTCCACCCCGCCCTCCTGGCGACCCCGCGCCATCGCGAAGTAGGTGTCGAGCGCGACCGACTCGGTGACCGCTCCGTAGCGCTTCGGCACCGCGCCCACGAGGGCGATCGCGTCGAGAACGTGGTCATACAACGAGAAGTCGTTGGAGGGGATCAGGTCGATCCCGGCCTCCTGCATCCCTCGCCAGTTCTCAAGCCGAATCCGCTTCGCGACGGCCAGCAGCTCCTCCTCGGAGGCCTCACCGCGCCAATAGCCCTCCAGCGCGAACTTGAGCTCGCGCTTCGGGCCGATCCGCGGGAAGCCTGCGACGTTCGAAAGAGCCATCGAAGGCTGAGGCTAACAGCAGAGGGATATGAGGAGCTTCAGCTCCGAAACAGGCGTGTAAGGGCGCCGCAGGCGCCCGCAAGGTATTCGAGATATGAGGAGCTTCAGCTCCGAAACAGGCGTGTAAGGGCGCCGCAGGCGCCCGCAAGGTATTCGAGATATGAGGAGCTTCAGCTCCGAAACAGGCGTGTAAGGGCGCCGCAGGCGCCCGCAGGCGTATTCAGGCCGGGGCGATCAGCGCAACGGGGCGAAACGCTCGCGCGCCAGGGCGAGCAGCGCCTTCGCTGCCGGCGCCTGCCGATGCCCGGCGCGCGCCACGAGGGAGACCGGGACCCAGAGCCGCTTGGGGGAGAGCGACCGCACGACCACCGGCGGGCCATCGACCTCGGCATAGGATCGGGGCAGCACCCCGACCCCGAGGCCACGCGACACAAGCGCCCTCACCGACTCCGGGACGAGGGTCTCGACCGCGATCCGTGGGTCGACCGCGGCATCCGCGAACGCCTCGTCGGTGACCCGCCGCAGGGCGGATCCCTCCTTGAAGGTGACCAGGGGCCGCTCCGCGAGGTCGGCAATCCGCAGGCGCTTTTTCTCGGCGAGCCCGTCGCGGGGGGCGAAGACGGCGACGATCTCCTCACGGAAGAGGACCTCCGCCTCGAGCTCCGGGCCGGCGTCGTCTGGGCCGATGAGGGCGAACGCGAAGTCCAGCTCCCCTGCCCGCAGGACGTCTCGCATCGGCCCCCAGAGCTCCTCTCGAAGCTGGATCTCGACGCCCGGGTGACGCTTTCGGAAGTCCGCGAGCAGCCCGGGTATGTCCAGCGGAGGCAGGGGCAGGCTGCCGACCGCGACCCGCCCCCGCGCGAGCCCCGTCAGATCGTCGATCTCGGCCCGCGCGGCTTCGACCTCGGCCAGCACCCGCTGAGCGCGCGGCAGCAGCAGCTCGCCTGCCTCGGTCAGGGCGACCTGGCGGGTCGTCCGCGACAGGAGCTCGATCCCCAGCTCGCGCTCCAGCTGGCGGACCTGCTGCGAGAGCCCGGGCTGCGCCACATGGAGCTCCTCGCTGGCGCGCGTGAAGTGGCGGTGGCGTGCGACAGCGGCGAAGTAGCGAAGCTGGCGAAGCTCCATCGAGGATTCAGTGTAATTGCGTATGGATACTGCGTATGTCGGTCTTGCGCTTCTCAATCTGATCGGGCATGCTGAGGGCGGATGGATGGCGCGGTCGACCTCGAGTCCGGCGTTCGAATACGCACCTCCCCGCGGCGAAGCGACGTCGAGGCGGTCGCGGATCTGCACGCCCGCCTCTACCAGGCGGAGGACGGCTTCGGCCCACGGTTCGTCGAGTACGCGACGGTGGGCGTCGCGAAGCTGCTCGACTCCCTGGAGGAAGACGGGCGGGCGGGTCGGCTGTGGCTAGTCGACTCGGGCGGGCAAGTAGAGGGCTCGATCGCGATCGTCCGCGCGGCACCCGGTGCCGCCCAGCTGCGCTGGTTCCTGCTCGCGCCCGAGCTTCGTGGCCAGGGGCTCGGGCGCCGGCTGCTCACCGAGGCTCTGGCCTATGCCGACACGAGGGATACGAATCCGTGTTCCTGCTGACGGTGAAGGGACTGGACCGGGCGGCGAAGCTCTACCGGAGGGCCGGGTTCGCTCTCACCCGCGAGTGGACCGGCACCTCGTGGGGCGACCCGATGGTCGAGCAGCGGTACGACCTGCGGCTTTAGCTCGAGACCGTCTCCCGAGTGTCCCTGGGCTGCGAGGAAAGGCGGACCGGAGCCGCACTCAGCGCCCGCAGTCGCATGTCCGACCAGGTGAGCCCCTCGCGAACCAGAGCGGGCAGGCCGAGCGTGACCGCGGTCGCGATCTCCACCGCCTGCAGGATGACGCCGTAGGCAAGCGCGTCGGCGGCGCCGACGCCGAAGCCGGTGGTCAGGACGCTGATCACGGCGAGCTGGAAGACCCCGATGTTCGACGGGGTCGCGGGCACTACCGCCGTGACGTTGACGGCGAACAGAACCGCAGCAGCCGCGCCGATCCCCACCGAGCGCAATCCCAGGGCCTCGAACAGCGCGGCGCAGGCGAGGAGCTGGATCCCCCAGGCGACCAGCTGCGCCCCGGCGGCCACCGGTCCACGACGCGGATCGCGGAACACGTGGAGCCCAGTGCGCACGCGAAGCAGGGCTGCGCGCACCGTGCCGATGACGCGCGCGACCCGCCCTGAGCCGCCCTGGCGCACGACGACCGGCGCGAGCAGAACCGCGATCAGCAGCACCACCGGGGCCAAGCTGAACAGGAAGAGGCGCTGTGAGCTCGAGTGGAAGAGGTCCGTGGAGGCCACGATGATCACCCCGAGCAGCGCCAGCGCAACGATGTTCAACACCGTCTGCGACACGAGCGTCCCGAGCAGCACCGGGAACGTCTCCCGCATCCGTCCGGTGCGCCGGGCAAGCACCATCGCGCGGGCGGGCTCGCCCAGACGAGCCGGGAGGGTCGCCGACATCAGGACTCCGATCATCGTCGCCGAGGTCACGTCTCGACGCCTCAACGGCATACGGGGCAACGCCGAGCGCGCGATCGCGAGCCACGACACGGCTCGCATGATCATCGAGCCCATCATCAAGGCGGTGGCGATCAGGACCCAGCCCGCGTCTGAGCGGACGATGCTCTCGACGACGTTCTGAAGGCCGATCTTGTTCGCCGCCAGAACGGACAGACCGACGCCCAGCATCCCGGCTACTCCAAGCCCGACCCGCCGGGCGACCCGGTGGCGCGTGGCGGCCTGAGCCGGCGCCGGATCCAGCGAGGGGAGCCGGCTCGGGGGCCGTCGCGGAGCGCCGTCGATCGGGGCCAGACCCATTCGCCGGGCGACGTGATCGACCGCGGTCCCGGGCTCCGGGGCGCGACGGGCCTTCTCGTAGACCTGTTCCACCTGCTCGGCGACGCGCGGCCACGCATACCGTTCGGCGCTCTCCCGAGCCGACCGCCCCATCGCCTCGCGGCGGGCAGGCTCGAGGTAGAGGCGCTGGAGCTCCTCGGCGAGTCGCTGGGGATCCGCCGGCGGCACGAGGACGCCATCCGTTCCGTCCGTGACCACGTCCGAGTAGCCCGCGATCTCCGACGCGATCACGGGGGTGCCGGCGGCGAAGGCCTCGGTCAGGACCATGCCGAAGCTCTCGCCCGCCAGCGACGGCGCGCAGAGGACGTCGGCGTCGTGGAGTCGTCGCCAGAGGGCATCCCCCGAGACCCGTCCGAGCGTCTCGATGCTCGCCTCGGTGGCCGGGTCGGGGACGTATCGCTTCACGTCGTCGGGAGTCGCACCGATCAGTGTGAGACGGGCGGGCACGTGCTCGATCAGGCCCTCGAATGCCCGCAGCAGCACCGGCAGCCCCTTGCGTTCCTCGGAGCGGCCCACGAAGAGCACCCTCAGCTCCGACGAGTCGGGCTTGGGGCCGGAGGGGGGCGCATCGACGTCGACGCCGTTGGGGATGACGTGATAGTCGCCGCCGAACCAGCGCCGTCCGGTCCACTCGGCCGCCTCCGAGACGGCGATGCGGGCGCTCAGCTGGTTGAACTTGCGACGCGCTCCGAGCAGGTTCGCGATCCCATTCGGCACCCGCTTGGTGGAATAGGCGTGGAAGGTGCCGACCACCGGAGCGCCTCTGAACGAGCAGGCATCCCAGCTGAGCGTCGGCGCCGGGGGCTCGTGGACGTGGACGACGTCGAAGCGTCCCGCGCGTCAGCTCGCGCCGCATCGTCGCGACCGCCGAGGGGAACACGGAAAGGTTGGAGACCGCTCCATTGGCGCCGATGCCGACCGTGCGCAACAGCGGGATCAGGTAGTCGGGGCGCTCGCGACCGTCGGCCTCGGCGCGGTGAAGCACCCGGCTGAGCCGGTCTGGGGGATCCCAGGGGGCGAGCACCCGCACCTCGTGCCCGCGGTCGATCAACGCCTCGGCAAGCGACTCGACGTGGCGGTTTACACCGCCCGCGTAGGTCCACGAGTAGGGGCTGACGATCGCGATGCGCATCAAATTGATCCGGGTTCCTTTGAGGGCATGGTTATGTGCGAAAGCCCGCCTTTGGGCCGCTCAGGCGGGCGGCTGACCAGTGGTCAAGAGCAATCTTCGAGGTCGGGGCGGACCAGCCTGCAAGCGTGAAAACCGGTGATACGCACCTTACAAGAAGGGCCCGCCGTGGTTACGCCGGGCCTGCGCCCCATGCGTGGGCGTGGCCCAGGCGAGCCCGGCCGTGGCCCCCACGAATGCCATGCCCAGGATCAGCAGTAGGGCCCCGGAGTCGTTGACGAGCATCGCGACGAGGGTCGCGGCGACTGCGCCGAGCAGTCCGGCCCACGCGATGCGGCGCTCGCCGAACCAGCCTCGGATCCTGCGTCGTTGCGCGACGCCCACGACCAGCGCCGCCACCGCCAGCCACAGCATCACCGTCGGCGCGTAGCGCTCGAAGCTGTCCACGGAGAGCTGGAGCCTCCGCTGGACGACCTCGGAGAGCTGATCGAAGCCGCCGGCGCGAAGGACGGAGCGGGTGAGGTGCGCGTCACCCCCGCTGGCGAGGTCGGCGACGATCAGCGCCGCCAGGGCCGCCAGCGGCGCCGCGATCAGGAGCGCGAGCCGCCGCCGTCCGGCATCCAGGCAGGCGCCGATCGCCACCGCGGCGCCGATCGGGATCACGATCGCCGCGCCAACGTCGGCGCCGAAACGCCCGGGGGCGAAGGCGACGACGGCGAGGGTCGCGGTCGCTCCGAAGGCGAGGGCGGCATCCCGCCGAGAGGCCCTGGGCGCCCACGCCACGAGGGCGGCGCCGGTGGCGATCGGGACCAGCGTTGAGACGGTCGCCTCCAGCTCGTTGCCGATCCCGTAGAAGCGCACCCCGGCGGCCGGGTTGGGGCCGATCAGGGAGAGCTCGGTCAGGTGCGATCCGGCGATCACGTCCACGGCATATCCGGACACGGAGACCGCGCCGGCGATCGCCAGCGCGCCGAACGGGGAGACGAGCAGCAGGCTGAGGACGGCCAGCGCCGGGGAGCCGGCGCCGACGATCCATCGCTCGGCCGGCTCGCTTGGCTCCAGGGCCGCGGTGAGCAGCAGAAGCGCGGGAAGGTAGGCGACGGCCACGGCCAGCACCGCGAAGCGCCACGCGCAGGCCGCGGCGCCCGAATGCGATTCCGGCGAGCCCGGTGAGCGCGACCCAGACCAGCAGGTTGACCCCCACCACGGGCGCGCGGCGTGGGCCAATCGCCGCCATCCTGTCCGCGAGTCGACCCAGGAATGCGGGGTCCACCCCGCCCTCGCCCCGGATCGGCTCCCCGCTCATCCGGCTCGGAACCGGTAGGCCGAGGCGACCGAGCACCGTCGGTGCGACGTCGATCGACAGCACGTATCCGCGCATCCGGGTCGAGTCCGAGGTCAGCGTCCCGCTGAGGCCACGGCCGGCGATGCCGAGCGCGAGGGCTTGGTTCTCGGCCGGCGGGGGGCGCTCGATCGCGATCAACAGGTCGTCGCCGATGGAGGGCCCCGGCGAGCGTTCTCAGATCCGGAAGGCCGGTCCGCACGACGTCGACGCGGTCACAGCTCTCCTCCCCACAGCGCTCGGGCGGCGGCAAGCGGCCCGCCCCGTCGGCGACCATCGCGATGCCAAGGCCCTGGTGGTCGACGCGGGCGCCCGCGCGCCCGGCGCGAAGGGCCGATCCGAGCAGGCCGGGAACGAGGTCGGCGGGTACCCCGCCTGCGCGCCGGCGCACCCTCTCCCACACCGGCGCCGGGACCCGGGTCGGGCGGCCTCCGGGGACGCCATGGATCGCCGGCAGCGGCTCGTCGTAGAGCGACGACGCAACCCGCGCGCCCTGCCCGATGTCGACGTAGGTCTGCCCGGGTGAAACGTTGCCGATCCCGGCGCTCATCAGCCCCACCGCCATGCCGGGAACCCCGGCCAGCTCCGCCGGCGTCGTGCGAGCGGGCACCACCGCGATGGTGATTTCCGTCCGATCGCAGCCGACGTGACAGGCGGTCGGGGCCGCCACCGCCGTCGTCGCCGACATGAGGACCGCAACCACTACCATCGCGGCGATGCCCGATCGCACGTTCGCCAAGTTCACCTTTCTCAAGCTCGACCCCGCGTGGCAGCGCCGCGATCCCGAGGCGCGCGCGGAGGATAAACGGGAGTTCCTCGCCGCCTGCGAGGACTTCGTGGAGGATCGCTCGCTTCGCGCCTACTCCACGGTGGGCACGCGTGGCGACACCGACCTCCTCCTGCTCTCCCAAAGCCCCGACCTCGAGGACATCCACACCTTCCACGTGGTGCTGTCGCAGAGCGGGCTCGCGAAGTGGATGGCGATTCCACACTCCTACCTGGCCATGACCAAGCGGTCCCCTTACTCGGACTCGGAGGCCCGGCCCGAGCTCTGCACGTCGGACCGTCGCTACCTGTTCGTCTACCCGTTCGAGAAAAAGCGGGAGTGGTACCGCCTGCCGGCCTCCGAGCGGCAGCGGATCATGAGCGATCACATCGCGATCGGCCGCCGCTATCCCGAGATCGCGATCAACACCGCGTACTCATTCGGGCTGGACGATCAGGAGTTCGTGGTCAGCTTCGAGGCCGACGAGCCCGGAATGTTCCTGGACCTGGTGCAGGAGCTCCGGGGGTCCGAGTCGAGCTCGTACACGCTCCGGGACACCCCGATCTTCACCTGCGTCGCGATGTCCACCGCGAAGGCGCTCGACGCGCTCGATGGCGCCGCGACGGCACGGGGCGACCCCGTGCTCTCCTGAGGCCGACGGCCCTCCGGCACTAGAGTTCCCGCGTCATGGGCGACCGACCGGGCAGTGCAGAGAACCCGCTGCGGGTGGCGATCGTCGGCTCCGGGCCGGCCGGCTTCTATGCGGCCGAGCATCTCTTGCGACAGGAGGAGCTTGCCACCGAGGTGGACGTCTTCGACCGCCTGCCCACCCCGTTCGGGCTGGTGCGGGCGGGAGTGGCCCCGGACCACCCCAAGATCAAGTCGGTGATCCGCGTCTACGAGAAGACCGCGGCGCGCGAGGGGTTCCGGTTCTTCGGCAACGTCGAGATCGACCGTCAGCTGAACGCGGCGGAGCTCGCCCAGCGCTATCACGCCGTGGTCTACGCATACGGCGCCGCCACCGATCGGCACCTGGGGATTCCGGGCGAGGATCTCCCGGGATCGCATCCGGCTACCGCATTCGTCGCCTGGTACAACGCGCATCCCGACTTCGCAGATGCCACGTTCGACCTCGCCTGCGAGCGGGCGCTCGTGATCGGCAACGGCAACGTCGCCACCGACGTCGCCCGCATGCTGGCCCTGACTCGCGAGGAGCTGGCGATGACCGACACCGCGGATCACGCAATCGATCCGCTCGCCGAGTGCGAGATCCGCGAGATCGTGGTCCTCGGGCGGCGCGGTCCGGTCCAGGCGGCGTTCACTAACCCGGAGCTGCGCGAGCTCGGTGAGATGCTGGACGCCGACATCGACGTGGATCCGGCGGAGGTCGAGCTCGATGAGCTGAGCCACTCGTTTCTCGAATCCGACGGGGCAGACATCACCACCCGCAAGAACGTCGAGATCTTCACCGAGTTCTCGCAGCGCCAGCCGGAGCACAAGCGAAAGCGCATCGCGCTGCGCTTCCTGCGCTCCCCCATCGAGATCCAGGGCGACGGGAGGGTCGAGCGGGTCGTCGTGGCGCATAACGAGCTCTACCGTGACGAGTCCGGGGCGATCCGCGCCCGCGACACGGGGGAGCGGGAGACGATCGAGTGCGGCCTCGTCTTCCGTTCGATCGGATACGCCGGCGTCGGCCTCGAGGGAATCCCCTTCGACGATCGACGCGCGGTGATCCCGAACCAGGGGGGCCGGGTCGTCGACCTCGAAAGCGGCGAGCAGGTCCCGGGCCACTACGCCGTGGGGTGGATCAAGCGGGGGCCCTCCGGGGTGATCGGTACGAACAAGAAGGACGCACAGGAGACGGTCGACAACCTGATCGAGGACGCCAAGGCGGGCCGGATTCCGTCACCGGGGCTGGCGGGCGATCGCTCGGCCATCGTCGAGCTCCTGGACGAGCGCGCCCCTGACTTCGTCAGCTATCAGGGATGGGAGGCGATCGACCACGCGGAGCGCGAGCGGGGCAAGCCCCTTGGCCGCCCGCGGGTGAAGTTCGTGCGAATCGACGAGATGGTCGAGGCCGCCCGGGCGGGCGCCCCGCTGTCGAGCTGACGAGGGACGAAGTGGCCGATCTGGCCGAAATCGAGCGAATGATCGCCGAGGCGCTGCCGGGGGCCGAGGTGGAAATCGTCGACGAGACGGGGGGCGGCGACCATCTCCGGGCCACCGTCCGCGCGCCGCAGTTCGCGGGCCGCAGCAGAATCGACCAGCACCGGATGGTTCGGGCGGCGGTTCAACCGCGCATGGACGACGGCTCGATCCACGCGCTGTCGATCAGCGCCGAGCCCCTGTGATCGTCTCCCGCACGTCGATGGCCGAATGGCGTTCGTCCATTCGACCGAATTCGGCCTTCGGCGACCCGAGGCCGCCGGTTGGAGTCGTTAAGGTGAGTGCATGGCTTCCAATCCAGAGTTGAAGCAGAAGGTCGAGGAGCTCCTTCGCGAGAACGAGGTGCTCCTGTTCATGAAGGGCACCCCCGAGGCGCCGCGGTGCGGCTTCTCGATGCGGGTCGTCGGGGTCCTGGAGCAGCTCGGCGTCGAGTACGGGGCCGTGGACGTCCTGCCGCTGCTCGACCCGCTGCGGGAGGTGACGGGCGAGCTCGCGGACTGGAGGACCTTCCCCCAGCTGTACGCGCACGGTGAGCTGGTGGGTGGCTGCGACCTCGTCGAGGAGATGATGGAGACAGGCGAGCTGGCGGAGCTGCTCAAGGTCGAGCAACCACAGAACGTCGAGGCACCCGCGCCGCCCGAGCCATCGGACCCACAGCAGAGCCCGCCGCTTCAGATCGGCTGATCAGACGGTGGCGGCGCGCTCGGCGGCGTCGTCGCGAACCTGAAACGACGATCCGCATCCGCAGGCCGCAACCACATTGGGGTTGTTGACCACGAAGCCTGCGCCCTGGAGGCCGTCGACGAAGTCGACCTCGGAGCCGAACACGAACTGCATGCTCACCTTGTCGACGACGACCGCGACGCCCTGGTGCTCAAACACGTGGTCGTCCTCCTTGGCCTGGTCGAGGGCGAGCGCGTACTGGAAGCCGGAACACCCTCCCCCCCGTACCGAAACTCGGAGCGCCTGCTCGGAGGCGTTCTCGTTGGCGGCGAGCAGGTCCTTGATCTTGCCCGCGGCCTTGTCGGTCAGGTTGATCGCCGTCGGTGCGGTATCCATAGTCCTGGATTGTAGAGGTCAATCCGGGTACTTCCAGTCGAGGAACTGGAGGATCCGCTTGGAGTCACAAACGACCTCGTCGCCATCGACCAGCACGGGGACCCGCCGCTGTCTCGTGAGCTCCTCGATTTCGGGGCGATTCGCGCGCCTGTACGGGACCCGTTCGGTCCTGTACCCGACGCCGAGCTTCTCCAGGCGCCTGGCCACGGCGCCGCAGGGGCAGAGGACGTTGGTCCGGTTCGGGCACCGGTAGAGGACGATCATGGCTCCAGCACCCGCGCTCCGAGGCGGACCAGGGGCGCGATCAGGGCGAGCGCGGCCTCCTCGGGCCCTCGGCCGGTTCGCACACGGTCGCCGAGCTGGTCCATCTGCCACCGCACCGCGTCCTCGAGCGTCTCCTCGTGCGGCCGGGGCTCGAACCCAAGCGCGCGACGGGCCTTGGTGTTCCGATAGGTCCACCACTGCGAGGCCGAGCGCACTTCATCCGGCGAGATCGTCGTCGACAGGCCGGTCCGCGCCATCGCCCGGACCGCCAGTGCAGTCGTGGCCGCGGGAAGCCTCACGGGCACCTGAGCGCGACCGGAGATCCGGGCGAAGTCGGCGAACAGGCGGTCGAGCGTGAAGTTCCTGCCGGCGAGGATGTAGCGCTCCCCCGTCTCACCCTTCTCGTCGGCCAGCAGGTGACCCCGCGCGACATCGCGGACGTCGACGATGTTCAGCCCTCCTTCCACGTAGGCGGGGATCCGTCCGAGCAGAAAGCGACGCACGAGTCCCATCGAGGTCCCCTTCGGATCGTCGGGCCCCAGGACGAACGAGGGGTTGACGATCACCACCGAGAGCCCGCGCGCGGCCAGCCGAAGCGCCTCGACCTCCGACTCGTGCTTGGAGTTGACGTACGCGATGCCGAGGTCTCCCGCGCGAAACGGCTGCGCTTCATCCGCCGTCCCCCCGCGCTTCGCCGGGCCGATCGCCGCCACCGATGAGGCGTGGACCACCCGGCCCACCTCGGCGGCCAGGGCCTCCCCGAGAACGGTGCGGGTCCCTCGCACGTTCAGGTCGAAGACCCTGTCGCGATCCTGAGCTCGCATCGACGTCGAGCCGGCCAGATGGAAGACGCGCTCCACCCCCTGCATGGCCTTCCCAACGGAGGCCCGGTTGAGCACATCGCCGGCGACCCGCTCGAACTCCAGGTCCGACAGGTGGTCGACCGTCGACCCGCGCCGCAGGAGCAGCCGCAGCTCGTCGCCGCGCGCCGCCAGCGCTCGAACCACGTGCGAGCCCAGGAAGCCGCTACCGCCGGTGACGAGCGTCTTGGCCACGAGCTACGGGATGGTAAGCCGTGATACAAGGGGTCGGTGAGCCCCGGCCCCACCACCGCCGTCGTCACGGACACGACGGCGTACCTGCCGGACGGGATCGTCGCGGCCAAGGACATCCATCGCGTGAGCCTCTACGTGTCGCTCGAGGGCGAGCAGCGACCGGAGATCGAGATCGCGGAATCCGAGTACGCCGAGTTCTACGAGCGCCTGCGCCACAGCGACGAGGGGGCGACCACGTCGCAGCCGTCGGTCGGCGACTTCACCTCCATGTACGCGCCGCTCTTGGCCGAGGGCAGGGAGATCGTCTCGATTCACCTCTCGGCCGGCATCTCCGGCACCTACGAGTCGGCGCGGCAGGCTCGGCAGCGACTCGTGGACGAGGGCGGCGGGGGCGAGCGGATCCACGTATACGACAGCCGCTCCGCCGCTGGCGGCCAGGGGCTGGTGGTGCTGGCGGCGGCGGCGGCGACCGCAGCCGGCGCGAGCGGAGCCGACGCGCTCGCGGCGGCCGAGCGGTGCCGTGAGAGCCTCGAGATGTGGTTCGCGATCGACACCCTCGAGTACCTGCGCAAGGGAGGCCGGATCGGCGCGGCCCAGGCGTGGCTCGGGTCGGCGCTTCAGATCAAGCCGATCCTCACGCTGATGGAGGAGATCACCCCGGTCGAGCGGGTGCGCACGCGTCGTCGGGCGCTGGAGCGAATGGCCGAGTACGCGCGTCAGCGACATGCCGACGGCGCGGATGGCTGGGTGGTGCAGCACATCCAGGACCACGAGGCGGCTCGGCGCCTCGTGGAGCAGGGCCGGGAGACGTTCGGCTGCGATCCGGTCTTCGTCTCGGAGGTCGGCCCGGTGCTCGGAGCCCATGTGGGGCCCGGCCTGCTCGGGGTGGGCGGCGTCCCCACGCAGGCCCTCGGATAGGCAGCCCGGGCCGCCCGACCATCGCGGTCCGCTTCGGCTAGCGCCTTCGAAGCGCGATCATGCCGCCGATCGCGAACCCGACGACCGCGGCCCCGATCGCCAGCTCCCGCCGGTGTGCGCGGATCTGACGGCGCCAGTCGGTGAGCTCAGTCACGCGCCCGCGAAGCGCCTCGACCGAGCGCCCGAGCTCGCCGCGCTGGCGCTCGATGTCGGACCGGATCTGATCGGAGCTGCGCCCCGGCGCTCCGGGGGCGGCGCGCCCTACCGGCTCGCCCGCCCCGGTCACGTAGATGTCCTGCGTCTCGCTCACCGCGTGCCGGCCTCCAAGGTCTCCTTGGTGCGTCGAGCCTCCTCGATCGCCAGGTCCGGCGTCGGTGGGGCCCCGGCCTGCACGGAGCGGTAGGCAAAGAAGCCCGCGCCCGCCGCGACCGCGAACCAAAACAGCGCCTCGACCATGAAGCCGATCCACACGTGGTCGGAGAAGAACAGGTCGTTCAGCAGCCAGGCGATGCCGTGCATGAGCATCGCGAGGCCCATGAGGGCGAAGACCCCGGCCGCGATCCCGACCACCGAGCCCTGGACGAGCTTGTTGATCTTCTCGCGGATCTCGGTCTTGGCGAGCTCGATCTCCTCGCGAAGCAGGATCGAAATCCGCTCTGAGACGTCCAGAACGAGCTCCCCGACGGAGCGGTCCTCGGAGCCCCGGTCCGTCCCTAGCGGCTCCTGGGCGCTCACTCGGGCGGATCCTCCCCGAAGACCCGCATCCAGATCGCCGCGGCGGCCCGGTTTGCGACCACCGCCGCCAGCGCGCTTACGCCCGCCACGAGCCCGGTCCAGAGCAGTCTCCTGAGGATGTCGTTGTCCATCTCCGTTACCTCGTGGCGGAGTAAATCAGCTTGGACCGCGAGCGGTCCGAGTGCGAGCGGCCCCCGGTGGCGCCGTCCTCCTCACCGTACCCGGCCCATCGCTCGAAGAAACCTCGAAGGACGGCATAGAACCAGGTCCGATCGATGGCGTCGATCGCCCCGTGGCCCCCGCCCGGCAGGACCCAAACCCGGACCAGGTCGTGGTCGCGCGCCGCGTCAGCGAGCATCCTCGCGTGCTCGACGGGCACGATCTCGTCATCGTCCGGGTGCAGGACGAGCACCGGGACCTTGGCCTGCGCGATGTGCTCCGCGGCGGCGGCACGCCGCCAGAGCTCGTCCGCCTCGACCCCGTAGTACGGAGCCGACACCCGCTCGACGGGGTCGAGGAAGTCCTCGATCCCCTCCCAGCCCGCCTGGCGGATCCTCGAGGTGAGCATCGCCCAGAACCCGAGGTTGAGGACATATGCGGGGTCGGTGCGAGGCAGGCGGACGGAGAGCCGCTTTGCCATCGCCCTCGGGTCGGCGGGCGGCGAGATCGCGAGGATCCCGCCGTCGAGTGCCTCGTCGGCGCCCTGCGCGTGGCAGGCGCCCAGCACGGCGGACCCGCCCAGCGAGATCCCCAGCGCCCCCACCGTCGTCGCGCCCAGCTGCTTCAGATAGCGGCCCGCGGCGACGATGTCCTCGCCCTCCTTCCAACCCACCGTCGTCGGCGCCGGGCTGGTGAGGTTGGTGAGCCCGAAGCTCCGCAGGTCGAGCGCCAGCACGTTGAAGCCCCACTCGTAGTACGCGCGCACGGCGATCTGGCGGACGTAGTCGAACCGCCGCGAGGAGAACAGCCCGTGGGCGACGATCAGGCCCGGGCGGCCGCTCGAGGCGTGAAGCCCGACGGTGGCGGCGATCCGCTCGCCGTCCGCCCCCTCGAACACGTGATCGTCGAACTGGGCGGGATAGGCGTAACCAAGGTTCGCCGCCTCGCGCTGGTTGGCGAGCACGAAGGTCGACAGGTCGGCGAGGCCCTTGCGCGCCATCGCGGCTTCGGAGTGATGGAGTCCGTGGGGAATCGCCTCGAGGTCGGACATGAGGGAGTCCATCGAGCGCTCCCGCGGCTGCGCCACGGGCAGTGGAGCCTGATCGCCATCGAGGCCAGCGAGCAGGCGGCGAAAGGGGTCGCGCAGGCGTTGCCCCAACAGCCACAGCGGCACCGCGACGAACCCGACGAGAACGTTCAGAGCCTTGGCCGCTCCGTGCAGCGCGCGGTCCTGGCGGTGCGTCGTGCCGAGCGACTCCCACATCGCGGTGCCTACCCGGCTCCGGAGGCGCCGTCGCGGGCCTCGAGGCCGCCGCAGATCGTCTCGACGAGCATCTCGCGGGCACGATCGAAGTCCGCCTCGCCGCCGGGAATCAGATCGAAGACCCACCCGGAAAGGAGCTGCTCGATCGCGCCGTAGAACCACATCGACGCGAATTCGGGGTCCACGTCGCGGCGGAAGGTCCCCTTCTCCTGGGCGTCGGCCACGATCTTGGCGATCATCTCGTACGCGCGGCGGATCTCCGGGAGGTGGGTTCGGCCGAAGGAGTTCGCCGCCCTGGTCACGTCGACGATGATCACCTTCATCAGGTCCGGCTCGTGGCGGTAGGAGTCGATGATGAAGCGCGCGACTGCATCGAGCTTCTCGTGCGCGTCGATCGCCTGGCCGTCCACCTCCTCGATCGCCGCGAGGAGGAGCGACCAGCGCTCCGTGAACAGCTCGTTCAGGACCTGGTCCTTCGACTTGAAGTAGTGATAGACGAGCCCGTAGGCGACGCCGGCCTCGTCGGCGATGTCCGAGACCCGGCAGGCATGGAAGCCCTGCCTGGCGAACACGTGGATCGCCGCGTCGAGGATCTGGCGGCGCTTGTCGACCGGGGGCGCCTTAGCGTCCATGGGGCACCGCCATCAGACGCTCAGCTCCTCGGTCTCCGGCCAGCGGTAGGCGTCGGGCCGGCGGTTGGCAAGCGACGGAAGCGTCGCGCGCACCCGGCTCTGGGCCTCGAGGTCGAGCTCCGCCGCGATGAAGCATTCCTCGTCGGGCGCCTGCGCAAGGACGACGCCCCAGGGGTCCAGGATCATCGAGCGTCCGTAGGAGCGGTAGTGGGGCGGCGCCTCGCCGATCTGGTTCGGCGCGACCACGAATGCCTGGTTCTCGATCGCGCGAGCGCGAAGCAGGACCTCCCAGTGATCCCGTCCGGTATCCAGCGTGAACGCCGACGGCACGGTGATCACCGTCGCCCCGCGCACGGCGAGGATCCGGTAGAGCTCCGGAAAGCGAAGGTCGTAGCAGACGGTCATCCCTAGGGTGACGCCCTCGAGCCCGCCGAGCAGGGCGGACGTCACCACCTCGCTGCCGGGCTCCTCGTGCGCCGACTCGCGATAGGCGATCCCGCCGACGTCGACGTCGAACATGTGGATCTTCCGGTAGACGGCCTCGACCTCGCCGCCGGGACCGATCAGGGCCGAGGTGTTGAACGCCTTCTCCTGACCCTCGACGCGCTCCGCGATGCTGCCGGCGACTATGTGGATGCCCAGCTCGCGCGCCCACGAGCGCGTTGCGCCGATCGTCGTCCCCTCGAGCGGCTCGGCCCCCTCGAGGAGCGCCGCTGAATCGCCGAGCAGGTTCCACTTCTCCGGCAGCACGACCAGCGCGGCGCCGTCGCGCGCCGCGGCGCGGACGAGTCGCTCGGCAACCTCGAGGTTGCGAGCCTTGTCGGCCGTCGAGTTGAGCTGTACGGCGCCAGCGCGCATCCCGATCTCCATCCGCACCTGAATTACTTGCGGGCGCCTTCGGCGCCCTGACATGCCTGTTTCGGAGCTAAAGCCCCTCATCCACTGACCGGCCTGATTGACCAGTCAATCTAGGGAAGTATAGGTTCGGGTCAGCGCAGGGACGCGTGGCGGGGGATCGAGCTTCGCCCCTGCCTTCAGCCGCGGGGCGGCGGCTCGCGACGGCCAAGGCCCAGCGCCCGGCGCATCACCCGGTCGAAGACGCGGGTCGGCAGAAGCGCCTGGGCCGCGATCATCCCTCGCGCGTCGGCCCCCACCACGTAGCGGGCGCGGGGCCGCCGCGCGGTCAGCGCCCGCTCGACCACTCGCGCCACCCGCTCGGGCTCCATTCCGCGCTCCCCCGTGCGGGCGGCGGCCGCCAGGGCCGCACGGGCATCCTCGCCATAGACCTCCTTCATCGCGGCCGACATATCGGAGGTCATGCTCTCCCCGTGTTCCCGGCCTCGCTCCCAGATCGCCGTCTTGATGCTGCCGGGCTCGACCGCGCAAACGTCCACCCCGGCGCCGGCGAGCTCGCGACGGAGCGCATCCGAGATGCCCTCCAGGCCGAACTTGGCGGCGTGATAGGGGCCCATGAAGGGCGTCGCCACACGGCCCCCCACGGAGGTCACGTTGATGATCCGGCCCTGAGCGCGGCGAAGGGATGGCAAGAGAGCCTGCGTGACCGCGATCTGGCCCACGAGGTTGACCTCGAGCTGGCGCCGCAGGTCCTCGATCGGCAGCGCCTCCACCGGCCCCGGGACCACGATGCCCGCATTGTTGACGAGGCCCCAGAGGCCCTCCGGCCCGACGGCCTCGTCCACCCTGGTCGCGGCGCCGGCGATCTCGTCAGCGTCGGTGACGTCTAGCCGCAGGGGCTCGAGCTCGCCCCTTGCCTCGGATGCAAGCTGGATGGCGTCCGCCTCCTTCCGGTACCCGGCGAACACCCGAAATCCGGTTCGGGAGAGTCGCAGCGCGCAGGCGCGGCCGATCCCGCTCGACGCCCCGGTGATCACAACCGCCCTCACCGGAGTAAACCTAGTCGCCCTCCGGGCGGGCGCAGGGATGCGGATCCCTGCGCCGAGGCGCGGCGCGCGATTCAGCCTCGGCGACCACTCTGTCGCTCGAGCTCGGCGACCAGCAGCTTGGTGTGGAGGGCCGCGATCAGGTCGTTCAGCGGGCCGACCCCGGCCTCGACGATCTCCAGGGCGCGATCGGGATCGAGGTCGCCGGCGAGGCGCTGGGTGAGCACCTCCACCTCCTCGGCGACCAGCGGGCCGAGCGCCTCCTTGTAGCGCAGCGTGTCGTAGACGGTGAACCCCAGGCGCTCGTCGTATCCCCCCGCGCGGAACCGAGTGATCGCCTCGATGATCCGCACGTCGGAGGGCGAGTATCCGACACTGTCGGGGCTGAGGATCTCGAGCTCCGCCAGGCGGTCGAGGACCTCCGGGGGGATCTCGTAGCGGTCGCGGACCTCCTGTGCCGGGATTCGCTCACGCTCGCCGACCAGCGCCCGCTCGAGGATGCGATCCTCGAGCTCGATCATCGCCCGCAGCCGCTCCGGCTCCGCGTCCTCTCGCTCGAGCAGCTCCCGGATCACTCGCAGGGGCATGAACCGCTCCTCCTGGAGCTGCTTGATCACCCGGATCCTGTCGACGAACTCCGGCGCGTAATAGGCCATGTTGCGGCTCGTCTTGACCGGCTCCGGGAGGAGCCCCTCGCGGAGGTAGTGGTGAATCGTCGCCACCGACACCCCGGAGCGCTCGGCGAGCTCGGAGATCTTGAGCAACTCCGCGTTGCTCGTCGCCGGGTTCGCGCTGGGACTCCTGGTCGACGCTCACGCGAGGAAGCTCCCCTGTTCGGCTGCCTGATTGAGGCCGGCCGCGGCGCCGCTCTCGATCAGTCCCGCGACCTCGTCGTCGGCGAACCCCGCCTCGCGGAGCACCTCCTCGGTGTGCTCGCCCAGCGCGGGCGCTGGCCGCTCCACGCCTCCCGGCGTGCGCGAGAGCTTCACCGGCACGCCGAGCTGGCGCACCGGGCCCAGCCGCGGCTGCTCGAGCTCGACCACCATCTCGCGCTGTCGCACGAGCTCGGAATCGAGCGCCTCATCCAGGTCCAGGACGGGCTCGATCATCGCGTCGTGCTCGTCGTTGAACGCCCGCCACTCCTCCCTGGTGCGGGACCGAAACACATCGGCGATCTGGTGCCCGTCCTCCGAATCGGGGGACGCGAACTGCTTGTCGATCAGGTCGGGACGCCCGACCCCGTTGCAGAAGTTCTGCCAGAACTTGGGCTCCAGCGCGCCGCAGGTGACGTACCCGTCCGCAGCCTCGTACGGCAGGTAGCAGGCGAACGCCCCGGTGAGCGATCCGCGGCCGCGCTGGGGTACGACCCCGTCGCACAGGTACTGGGCCGCCACCATCGCGAGCCAGGCAAGCGACCCGTCGGTCATCGACACGTCCACGAGCTGCCCCTCCCCCGAGCGCTCGCGCTCGCGAAGCGCCGCCATGACGCCGAAGGCAGCCATCAGCGCGCCGCCGCCGATGTCGGCGATCTGGCCGGCGGACTGGATCGGCGCGGCCTTCGGGCTCGCCGGTGAGGCCGAGCAGGCCGTTCAGGCCGAGGTAGTTCATGTCGTGGCCGGCGCGATCGGTGTTCGGTCCCGTCTGACCGTAGCCGGTGATCGCGCAATAGACGATTCCGGGGTTGGCCCGGCGGAGCGCGTCGTAGCCGCACCCGAGCCGGTCGAGGACCCCGGGCCGAAAGCTCTCCAGCACGACGTCGAATTCGCCGGCCAGCCTCAGCATCGCGTCGCGGCCGGCCTCGGACTTCAGGTCGAGCCGGATCGAGCGCTTGCCGCGATTCAGCGCCAGGTAGAGGGCGGAGCGGGTCCCCAGCGCCTGGTCGGACTCGGAGCCGTAGTACGGCGGCGCCCAGCGGACGTAGTCCCCCATCGCCGTGTCCTCGACCTTCACGACGTCCGCGCCGAAGTCGGCCAGCAGGAGCGAGCAGAACCCGCCTGGGAGCAGCCTCGTTAGGTCCAACACCCGGATGTCGCTGAGGGCGCGAGCGCTCATTCCGGCGAGGCCTCGGATGCCTCGATCGGATGCGAGAGCACCTCGCGCCGGGTCGGCGCCTCCCGGTTCGGCACGCCCAGCATCTCCCGCGCCTCGGCGACCGTCGCCGCCCGCCGGCCCACGTCCTCTGCCATCTGGCGGGCCTTGGCGATCAGGTCTCCGTTCGACCGCGCCATCTCGCCATCGGGCAGATAGAAGTTGTCCTCGAGGCCGGCGCGGACGTTGCCCCCGAGCGCCAGCGCCGCGCCGATCAGCCTCCACTGGTCGCGGGAGATCCCGATCACCTGCCAGTTGTTTGGTCCCTCGCCGCCACCGGGGATCTGCTCGGCCATGAACGCCACGTTTCTCGCGTTGGGGCGGATGCCGCCGTTGACCCCGATCACCAGCGAGACGTTCAACGGCTCTGCGAGCAGCCCCATGTCGATCAATGGATCGAGGTTCGCGATGTGGCCGGCGTCGAAGCATTCGTGCTCGGGCCTGATCCCCAGCTCGCGCATCTCGGTGAGGAACTCGATGATCGTGTCGAAGCTGTTCTCGAACACCGCCTTGAACACGAACTCCTTGCGCCGGCGGGAGTACTTGGCGTAGTTCATGGAGCTCATGTTCAGCGCGGCCACGTCGGGTCGCAGCTCCCGCAGGTAGGCGATCCGCTTGTCGATCGGCACCCCGATGGCGCCGGTTGAGTAGTTGACGATCACGTCGTCGACCTCGGCCCGGATCGCCTCGGTGATCGCGCGGAAGTCGTCGATCTCGTAGCTCGGCACGCCATCCGGCGTCCGGGCGTGGATGTGGATCTGCACCCGCCCTCGTCGACGATCCGCCGAGCCTCCGCGGCGTACTCCTCCGGCGTATAGGGGATCGCCGGACACTGGTCGCGGTTGGCGATTGCGCCGCTGATCGTGCAGGACAGGATCACCGGGTTTTCGAACCGGCTCATGAGAGTCCTCGGGCCACGCGAACGAAGCGCTGGGCTTCCCATCGAGTGGCGTATTACTGGGCTTCAGGCACATCAAGACGCCACTCGACTCGGATCGGGCCCGGCTCATACGGGCATCACCCCGTGCTTCTTGTGGGGGCGCTGGATCCGCTTGTCGGCCGCCATCCGCAGGCCGCGGATGATCGTCGGCCGAGTCTCGCGCGGGTCGATGACGTCGTCGATCACGTCGTTGCGCGCCGCGATGTATGGGTCGATCGACTCCTTGATCCGGGCGAGCATCTCCTCGCGGGTCTTCTCGGGGTCATCAGAGGCCTCGATCGCCGAGCGGCCGATGATGTTCACGGCGCCCTCCGGGCCCATGACGGAGATCTCCGCGGTCGGCCAGGCGACGATCAGGTCGGGCTCGTAGGCCTTGCCGCACATCACGTAGTAGCCGGCGCCGTAGGCCTTGCGGACCACCACCGTGATCTTGGGCACCGTCGCCCGGGAGACCGCGTAGAGCATCTTCGCGCCGTGGCGGATGATCCCGGCGTGCTCCACCTTGGAGCCGACCATGAACCCGGGGACGTCCTGGAGGAAGACGAGCGGGATGTTGAAGGCGTCGCACAGGTTGATGAACCGCGCCGCCTTGTCGGCGGAGTCGTTCTCGAGGATGCCCCCGAGCTGCTTCGGCTGGTTGGCGACGATCCCGACCGGCTGGCCGCCGAACCGGGCCAGGCAGGTGATGATCGTCTTGGCGAACTTGGGCTTGATGTCGAAGATCTCGCCGTCGTCGACGATCTCGCGGATCACGTCGTACATGTCGTACGGGTGCCGGGCAGACTCGGGGACGATGTCCAAGAGCTTCTCCGACATCCGGTCGTCGGGGTCGTCCGTCTCGCGGAGTCGGCGGGCGCTCCTCGCAGCTCGCGGGGAAGTACGAGAGATAGCTCTTCACGACCTCGATGCACTCGTGGTCGTCCTTGACCTCCAGATCACCCGACGCCCGAGACGCGGCAGTGGACCCTGGCCCCGCCCAGCTCCTCCATCGAGATGTCCTCGCCGGTCACCGCCTTCGTCAGGTGCGGTCCGGCGAGCGCCATCGCCCCCTGCCCGACCACCATCGGGACGAAGTCGGCCAGCCCGGGGATGTAGGCGGTGCCGGCGGCGCACGGCCCCACCATCGCCGCGACCAAGCGGGATGACGCCGGACATCGTCACCTCCTCGCGGAACAGGTGCCCTGACCCGGCGAACAGCGAGCCGGCGGCCTCCTGGATCCGAGCCCCCGCCGAGTCGAGCAGCCAGATGAACGGCATCCGCTTCTGCGAGCGCCATCTCCCTGCAGCCGTGAGACCTTGAGCTCGCCCGTCATTCCCATCGACCCGCCATCACCGTGAAGTCGTAGGCGACGATGCAGCAGGTCCGGCCGTCGACATCGCCCCAGCCGGTGATCACTCCGTCGGCCGGAGCCTCCCTGCCCTCCATCGAGCGCTGGGAGAAGTGTGGGCCGCCGTGGATCCCGATCTCGACGAAGCTCCCGGGTCGACCAGCAGGTCGAGCCGCTCGCGCGCGGTCAGCTTGCCGCGCTCGTGCTGAAGGGCGATCTTCTCCTCGCCGCCCCCGAGCTTCGTTCGCCGGCGGCGATCGTGGAGATCCTCTACCAGGGTCTTCATCCCCGTCTCCTCGCCGGCCTCGACCTCGTCCGGCGCCTCCGAGGCCTCCGCGGAATCACCATCCGGCCGCGTGCTCATCTCCGACTCCGCCGCGGCCGGGTCACTGGCGGGTTGATCGACCTTCGGCGTGTCTTTCGCCATCTCTACCTGCCCTTCCACTTCGGTTCGCGCTTCTCGAAGAATGCCTGGGCGCCCTCCACGATGTCCTCGGTGCTGAAGGTGAGGGACAACTGCGAGCGCAGGTACTCGAGCGCGTCGTCCAGCGCCATGTCCTGCTGGCGGTACATCGCGTCGTGGCCGAGGCGCATCAGCACCGGGCTCTTCGACGCCAGCTTGCCCGCCCAGTCGGCGACCGCCGCATCGAACTGGTCCTCGGGCACGACCTTGTTGGCGAGCCCGTGCCGCACCGCGTCCTCCGCCGATAGCCGCTCCCCGAACAGGATCATCTCGTTCACCACCTTGCGAGGCACGTTGCGGTAGATGATCGACATGATCATGTAGGGGAAAGCCCCGATGTTGATCTCCGGGGTCCAGAAGTCGGCTCCCTCCTTCGCGATCACCAGGTCGCACGAGAGGGCGAGGCCCAACCCGCCCGCCACCACGTGGCCGTTGGCGGCGCAAAGCGATGGCTTTCCGAGCCGTGGCATCAGCCGGAAGAATTCGAGGAAGAGGTCGGTGCCGAAGTGCTTTTGGATCGGCGGGGCATCGGAGCCGAAGCCGCCCAAGTCGGCGCCGGCGCAGAACGCTTTGCCCGCCCCGGTGAGCACCAGCGCCCTCGCGTCGGCGTCGTCACGGACCCGCCCGACCGCCTCCACCAGCTGCGCGAGCATCTCGGCCGACAGGCGGTTTCGCTTCTCGGGGTCGTTCAGGGTCACGGTCGCGACGCCCGCTTCGACTTCGTAGAGGACGAGCTGCTCGGCCACCGGCGCCACCGTAGCACAAAGTATGAGGTAATACTCTATGCTGCGTGCCGCGCGCGCCCAGCATGCGGGCGCCGCACCCGATCCCTCGACAAGGAGCGAAACAGTGGCCACAGCGACCGTCATCAAGCCCGAGCACGAGGCGACCCGCAAGCACCTGCTGTTCACCGACGAGCACGAGGACCTGCGGGAGTCGATGGAGGCCTGGGTGAAGAAGGAGCTGTGGCCGCATCGCAACGAGTGGGAGGAGACGACCTGGCCTGACGAGGCGATGCGCCGCGCCGGCGAGCTCGGCTATCTCGGCCTCTGCTTCCCCGAGGAGTACGGCGGGCAGGGAGGTGACTACTACTACTCGCTGGTCCGCGCGGAGTGCATGAGCTACTCGGGATCGGGTGGCACCAACATGGGCTTCGCGGTGCAGACCGACATGGTCCTCCCCCCGATCCACCTGCTCGGAACCGAGGAGCAAAAGCAGCGCTACCTGGTCCCGGGGATCAAGGGCGAGAAGATCGGCTGCCTCGGGATCACCGAGCCGGGCGCGGGGTCCGACGTCGCGGGGATTCGCACCAAGGCGATCCGCGACGGCGACGACTACCTGATCTCGGGCTCGAAGACGTTCATCACCAACGGCGCCCGGGCCGATTTCATCCTCCTGGTCGCGAAGACGGACCCAGAGGCGCGACATGAGGGAATCACGCTGTTCCTCGTCGACCTCCGTGATGACGATGGGAACCACGTCCCCGGCTTCGAGATCTCGCGCAAGCTCGAGAAGATGGGCATGCACGCCTCCGACACGGGCGAGCTGGCCTTCAACGAGGTCCGCGTGCCGGCCGAGAACGTGCTCGGCGAGATCGGCAAGGGCTTCTACCACATCAGCTGGGAGCTACAGAGCGAGCGCTTGGTCGCCGCGGCGGGGTCCGTCGCCGGCGCCGAGCGGATGTTCGAGAAGACGCTGGAATACGCCAAGGAGCGCGAGGCCTTCGGGCGCCCGATCGGCAGCTTCCAGGCGATCCGCCACAAGTTCGCCGAGATGGCGACCAAGATCGAGGCGGCGAAGCAGTTCAACTACGTGGTCGCGTGGCGCTACGCCAACGGCGAGTACCCGGTCCGCGAGATCACCGAGGTGAAGCTGTTCACCTCGCGGGTCGGCTGCGAGGTCGCCGACGAGTGCGTTCAGATCCTCGGCGGCTACGGCTACATGAAGGAGTACGAGATCGAGCGCGCCTACCGCGACGTCCGCCTGAACCGCATCGGTGCCGGAACCGACGAGATCATGCTCGAGGTGATCGGCCGCTCCTACGGGCTGTAGCCGCTCCTCGCGCAAGCCGGCTCGAGTCGGCCACCCGGTCGGCCAGGAACGAGCGCTCCACCGGGTTGGTCGCCAACTCGAGCGCGCGGCGATAGGCCGCGAGCGCCTCGTCGTCCCGGCCCACGCGGCGCAAGAGCTCTGCGCGGGCGGAATGGAGGTGCTGGTAGGAGTCGAGCCCCTCGATGCGGTCGATCAGGTCGAGACCCCGCTCGGGCCCTTCGAGCATCGCGATGGCCGCAGCGCGGTTCAAGTCGACCACGGGCGAGGGCTGGATCAGGGCGAGCCAGTCGTAGAGACGGCTGATCCGCGCCCAGTCGGTCGCCTCTGCCGCCTCGGCGCCGGCGTGCTCGGCCGCGATCGCGGCCTGCAGCGTGTAGGGGCCGGGCGGCTGACGCGCGCTTGCTCGGCGGACCAGCCCCAGTCCCTCGTCGATCTCGCCTCGGTCCCACAGCGAGCGGTCCTGGTCCGAGAGCAGGACGAGGCGTCCGTCGGCGTCCACGCGGGCGGCCCGCCGCGAGTCCTGGAGCAGCATCAGGGCCGCTAACCCCAACGCCTCCGACTCACGAGGCATCATCGCCGCCAGGATGCGTGCCAGCCGGATCGCCTCGGCGCAGAGCTCGCGACGGATCAGTGCGTCGGACTCCTTGGCGAGATACCCCTCGTTGAAGACGAGGTAGAGCGTCGCGAGCACGGACGGCAGCCGCTCTGCAAGCCGCTCGCCCGAGGGGACCTCGTAGCGGATCCCGGCGTCGCGGATCTTGCGCTTGGCCCGCACCAGCCGTTGGGCCATCGTCGTGTCGGCCACGAGGAAGGCTCGGGCGATCTCGGTCGTGGTGAGGCCGCCGAGGGTTCGAAGCGTCAGCGCAACACGGGCCTCGGGCGCCAGCGCGGGATGGCAGCAGGTGAAGATCAGCCGCAACCGGTCGTCAGGGAGCTCGTCGGCATCGTGCTCCTGGTCGGCCCCCTCGCCCGGTTCCAGGCGCTCGAGCATGGCCCGCTTCTCGACGAGGGTTCGCTCGCGCCGGGCGCGATCGATCGCCTTGTTGCGCGCGACCCGGATGATCCACGCGCCGGGGTTGTCCGGAGCGCCCTCGCGCGGCCAGCGCTCGAGCGCGACCACGAACGCCTCCTGCACCGCCTCCTCGGCCGCGTCAAAGTCGCCGAGGATGCGTATCAGCGTGGCGACCGCCCGTCCCGACTCACGTCGGAACAGGCGGTCGGCGATGCTGGCCGGGCCGGCCGCGGACTGCCTGGCGTCGACCGCCTTGCGGCCAGGCGATGCTACGAGGAGGCCTCCGCCTGCGCCTCAACGGGCTCGAAGCCGAACTCCGTGTAGTCCATCACCGGTCGCACCTCGATCGAACCGCCGGGCCGCAGCGGCACCTTCCTGGCCCACTCGAGCGCCTCGTCGAGGTCCTCGCACTCCAGCAGGTAGAAGCCGCCAAGCTGCTCCTTGGTCTCGGCGAAGGGGCCGTCCGTGACCAGCCGCTCGTCGCCCTCGCCGACCTTGATGGTGGTCGCGGTGGCGCTCGGCTGAAGGCCCTCGCCCGCGAGCTTGGCGCCGGCGCCGGCGACCTCGTGCTCGAACCGGTTCCAGGGCTCCATCCCGGCCTTCATGTCCTCGGGGCTCACGTCGTCCCATCCCGTCTCGTCCCCGAACAGAGCCAACAAGTACTTCATCTGAACCTCCTATCACGTGCGGCGCGGATCGCCGCATTCACCTTAACGACGAACGGAATGGGCCGAAATCGACATCGCGCGCCGCCGATCGTCAGAATCGGGCCGCTGGCCAACCTCGATCACATCCGCTCCTACTACGAGGCGTTGAACACGGGCGACGTCGAGTTGATCGCGTCGCACTTCACCGACGACGCCGTCCACTACTACACGAGGCTCGGGCCCCACCAGGGCGCACAGGCGATCAGCCGAGAACGCTCGCTGGGCCACCGACAACCTCGACGGAAAGTGGTGGTACGAGCACGGGATCGAACAGGGCGACGAGGCGGTGATCGAGTGGACGATGACCTGGCGCGACCCGAAGTCGGGCGAGACCAGGCTCAACCGCGGCACCGAGTGGTTCCGCCTCAGGGACGGGAGGATCGCGGAGGTGCGCGCCTACCACCACGGCGACCACAAGAACCCGCGCGGCGATCTGCTCGGGTTCGACTTCGAGACGGCCGGCTACACGACGTGAGCGTGATCAAGGACAGCGGCGCCCGGGCGGCCCTGCCCCCGTTCGCGGACGAGCACGACGAGCTGCGCGAGAGCGTCCGGCGCTTCGTCTCCAAGGAGATCGCTCCCAACGTCGACGACTGGGAGGCGGCGCGGGAGTTCCCGCGCGAGCTGTTCGCCCGCTGCGGCGAGCTCGGCTTCCTCGGCCTGAAGTTCCCCGAGGAGTACGGGGGCCAGGGCGGGACCCACCTCCACGACGCCGTGTGGATCGAGGAGCTGTCGCGCTCCGGGGGCTCGGGCGGGGTTGCGGCCGGCCTCAACGCGCACGCGCAGATCGCGATGCCGCCGGTGTTCGACTTCGGCACCGAGGAGCAGCGCCGGCGGTGGATCGTGCCCGGGATCAGCGGCGAGCTCGTGGGCGCGCTCGGCATCACCGAGCCCGGGGCGGGCTCGAACGTCGCCGACATCCGCACCACGGCCCGCAAGGTCTCGGGCGGCTACGTCGTCAACGGGTCGAAGACGTTCATCACCAACGGCGTCCGCGCCGACTTCCTGGTCTGCGCTGTGAAGACGAGTCCCGACGGCGGCCACCACGGCCTGTCCTTCCTCGTCCTCGAGCGCGACATGCCCGGCTACGAGGTGACGAGCAAGCTCGAGAAGATGGGCTGGCATTCCTCGGACACTGGCGAGCTCGCCTTCACCGACGTGGAGGTGCCCGACGACCACCTGCTCGGCGACGAGGACCAGGGCTTCTACCTGATCATGGCCAACTTCCAGTGGGAGCGACTGGCCATGGCGCTCGGCGCGGTGGGTGGAATGCAGAAGGTGTTCGAGTCCACGCTCGCCTACGCCAAGGAGCGCGAGGCCTTCGGGCGCCCGATCGGGAGGTTTCAGTCGATCAGCCACAAGTTCGCCGAGATGGCGACCAGGATCGAGGCCGCGCGGGCAGTCACCTACAACGCCCTGCGCCTGTTCGCGGAGGGCCATGACGGCGATGTCGCGAGGTGACGATCGCCAAGCTCTTCACCCAGCGAGGGCTGGTCGAGGTCGCCGACGAGTGCCTCCAGATCCACGGGGGCTACGGGTACATGCGCGAGTACGGGATCGAGCGCGCGGTCCGCGACGCCCGCCTCGGCCCGATCGGGGGAGGCACCGACGAGATCATGAAGGAGATCCTGGGCAGGCAGCTGGGCCTGTAGGGATTTGCAGGGAATTCGCTCGTTTTCCCTCGATCCCAGGACCGGGCGGACACAAAACGGACACGTCACGATCACGTGCGCGGGTGCACGGCCTTCCCCGCTGCCTGATCACCCGCCTAAGCAGGGCCTATCGCCAACTGAGGCATTTGGTGTGTCAGGGGCTACCTGAATGCTTCGAACCGCTGCGCCTGACGGCGCGAGGAATGCCGCCCGCCGCACCGAATATGGCGTGAAGGGGGCTAGGCATGCCAGTCGGCGAATCCACATCGCGCCTGATCCTGCGGGCCGTCCTGATCGTGATCGCGGTCGTGCTGGTGCTGTACGTGCTCTACCTGCTGCGCAAGCCGCTGAGCTGGTTAGTGATTGCGGCGTTCATCGCGGTCGCCGTCTCAGGGCCGGTGAACCTGCTATCGCGGCACATGAGGCGTGGGTTCGCAATCGCGGTGGTCTACATCACCCTGCTGCTGATCCCGATCGCACTGGGCGCGCTGCTCATCCCCAGCCTCGTCAACCAGGGCGAGGACCTCGCCAACAACGCGCCGGAGTACGCCCAGGACGTTACCGACTTCGTGAACGAGAATGAGACGCTCCGCAACCTGAACGACGACTACGACATCACCGCCAAGCTCCAAGACGAGGCCGAGAAGCTGCCGTCCAAGATCGGCGACGCCGCCGGCACCCTTCGCGACATCGGAATCGGGTTCGTGAACTCGGTCTTCGCTGGGCTGACGATCCTCATCCTCAGCATATTCATGGTCTCCGGAGGCAGGCGATGGATCGAGCGCTTCCTGGAGACGCGCAACCCGGACCAGGAGGAACGCATCGGGCGGGCCCTCGACCACATCGGGAACGCGGTCGGCAACTACGTGGCGGGCGCGCTGCTGCAGGCGACCATCGCGGGCATCACCTCGTTCATCGTGCTGACGATCCTGGGTGTCCCGTTCGCGGGGCCGCTCGCGCTCGTCGTGTTCTTCTTCGACCTCATCCCCCTCATTGGCGCCACCTTGGCGGCGGTGCTGGTGGCGGTCGTGACGCTGTTTGTCAACTTCCCGGTCGCGCTGATCGTGTGGGGGATCTACTCGATCGCCTACCAGCAGGTGGAGAACTACGTGATCCAGCCCCAGATCCAGCGGCGAGCCGTAGCCGTGGAGCCGTTCGTCGTCCTCGTCGCGGTGTTGTTCGGGGGCACGCTGTTCGGGATCATCGGCGCCCTGCTTGCGATCCCGGCGGCGGCCTCGATCCAGATCGCGATCCGGGAGTGGATGGCCTACCGGCGCGAGGTCGTCGTCGGGCCGGACGACAGCGCCGCCGCCGGCTCGAACCGCAGGGCCGAGGCGCCCACGTAGATCTCGAGCTGCGTCCGGCGCTCAGGCAGGCTGGCCGAGTTGCGACGTCTATTTCGTCCCAACTCGGCCCGTGACGGCCGCGCGGATACTCTGCGCGTATGGCGACTGCCATCGAGCCCCCGACGACCTACTCGCTCCCTCAGGAGTTCCTCGACTTCCAGGAGACGATCCGCAAGATGGTCACGGAGCGGGTCGAGCCCCGGGCCGCACAGATCGACTCGGATGCCGAGTATCCGCAGGACCTTCGGGAGCTGTTCGCGCAGCACGACCTCTTCGGCCTCCCGTTCGAGACCGAACACGGCGGCACGGGCACCGGGACGTTGATGCTCAACATCGCGGTCGAGGAGGTCGCTCGAGGCGTGCGCTTCGAGCGCCCTGATGCTGATGATCCAGGAGCTGGGAACGCTGCCGATCAAGCTGTTCGGCAGCGAGGAGCTAAAGCAGCGCTTCCTGCCCCGGTGCGCCGCGGGCGAGTGGACACCGGCGTTCGCGCTCTCGGAGCCCGACGCCGGCTCGGACCCGGGCGGCATGCGCACCCGCGCGGTGCGCGACGGGGACGAGTGGGTGATCGACGGGACCAAGAACTGGATCACCAACCTGGGGGTGGCCGACTTCTACATCGTGTTCTGCGTCACCGACCCCGAGGCCGGGCGCTCGCACGGGATCTCGGCCTTCGTCGTCGAGGCGGACCGGCCAGGCTTCTCGGTCGGCAAGCTCGAGCACAAGATGGGCATCCGCGGGTCGCCGACCGGGCAGCCGATCTTCGACTCCGTCCGCGTCCCGGCGGCCAACATGATCGGCGCGGAGAACCAGGGCTTCAAGGTCGCGATGTCGACCCTCGATCGCTCGCGCCTGGGCGTCGCTGCGCAGGCGACGGGCATCGCCCAGGGGGCAACGGACTACGCGGCCGCCTACGCCGCCCAACGCCAGCAGTTCGGCAAGCCGATCGCCTCCTTCCAGGGGATCCAGTTCAAGCTCGCCGAGATGGAGACGCGGACGGCGGCCGCACGCGAGCTCCTCTACCGCGCCTGCGCGAAGGTCGATGCGAGCGAGCAGGACATGGGCAAGTATTCGGCGATGGCGAAGCTGTTCGCCTCCGACACCGCGATGTGGGTGACGACGGAGGCGGTCCAGGTCCTGGGCGGGTACGGGTACGTCAACGAGTACCCGGTCGAGCGCATGATGCGCGACGCGAAGATCACCCAGATCTACGAGGGAACCAACGAGATCCAGCGATTGGTGATCGCGCGGAGCCTGACCTGATGGCCCCTGAGGCTCGGCCCGGGGCGTCCACGGTCGAGTCTTACGAGTAGCTGGACGGCTCGGGGCGTCGGTACTCGGACCGCCTGCGCATGGCCGCGGCCGAGTGCGATGCGACGAGCACCAGGATCACGGACGCGATCCAGAGCTTGAAGGTCGGCTCCGGCCACGTCAGCGTCCCCGACTTCGAGAACCAATCCGGGTCGATGAGGAAGACAAGGCTGACCACCGCGATCCTGATGAACGCGCCGCCGACCAAGAAGACCGAGAGCAGGATGATCCCCCAGAAGCCGAGGTCACCGGCGCCAATCGACTCCCCGAAATCGAGAACGTTCCACGCGAACCAGACGACCACCGGCGCGATCAGCAACGCGACCAGGCTGATCATCAGGATGCCGATCCCCACCAGGCCGAAGATCAGCCCGCCGACGATGCCGTGGCGTCTGTCCTCCACGTGACGACCGTAGACCCGCGACCAGACGGAAGCGGAGTCTCCCTCGGCTCGCGGGCGGTTGGTCGCTAGTCGGTGGCCCCGGCCTCGCCGGCCATGAACTCGTCGAGCCCGGCCCGGGCGCGGCGGCGCACGGCGGAGCGCAGGATCGGCGTCCAGCCGAGCAGCAGGCCGGACGTCCCGAGCGCCTGGCGCGCCCAGCCGTAGAAGTCGAACTCGTCGTGGTGCTCGGCGATCAGCCCGTCGGCGAATCGGAAGGACGCCCGGACGTCGTTGGTGACGGGCCGCCCGGTCTGGGTGAACGTGTAATGGGCGACCCAGCGGGCGGAGCCGCGATTGATCGTTTGCCTCGTGCTCGACGAGGTCGACCGTCAGGTCCTCGGCGCGGCCCGTGAGCATCCGCCACATCGCTCCCGGCTCCTCTCCGCGCAGGTTCGGGAACACCGGATCCGAAAAGCGCGCCGCCGGCGCGTAACAGGCGGCCATCGCGTCCCCTTCATGGGCGTCGAAGGCGGCGTAGAAGCGGCGGATGAGCTCCACGTTCCCCTCCGACATCCGGGCGACGCTACCACGCCGCGCCGCACCGACACCGAGTACGGTTCCCGCTCCGGACAAGCGCCTCAGAGAGGAGAGACGAGCGCAGATGGGACTACTTGACGGCAAGGCCGCGATCATCACCGGTTCGGCCCGCGGGATCGGTCGGGCGACTGCCGAGGCCTTCATTCGCGAAGGAGCCAAGGTGCTGATCAACGACATCGACGGCGAGGTGGCCGAGCAGGCGGCCGGCGAGATCGAGGGCGAGACCGCGGTATTCGCCGGCGACCTCACGCAGCCGGGCGCCTGCGACGACCTGGTGGCGAAGGCGAACGAGGCGTTCGGCGAGGTCGACATCGTGGTCAACAACGCCGGCTACACCTGGGACGGCGTGGTCCACAAGATGAGCGACGAGCAGTTCCAGGCGATGCTGGACATCCACACGATCGTGCCCTTCCGCGTCACGAGGGCGCTGGCGCCGCACTGGCGCGAGGCGGCCAAGCAGGAGGCCGGGCAGGGCACCGAGCGCTTCCGCAAGATCGTCAACATCACCTCGATCTCGGGCACGATGGGCAACGCGGGCCAGGCCAACTACTCGGCCGCCAAGGCCGGCATCACGGGGCTGACGAAGACGATCGCCAAGGAATGGGGCCAGTTCAAGGTCAACGTCAACGCCGTCGCCTTCGGCTTCGTCGAGACGCGCCTCACTCAGGCCAAGGAGCAGGCCGAGGCGATCGAGCGCGGCGGCGAGAAGATCGAGCTCGGGATTCCCGAGCAGCAGCGCGCGATGGCCTCGATGATCATTCCGCTGGGCCGCCCGGCCCAGCCGGCGGAGGCCGCCGGCCCCGTCCTCTTCCTGGCGTCGGAGCTCGCCAACTACGTCCATGGCCAGGTCCTCAACGTCACCGGTGGGCAGTTCGGAGGCATGTACGCCTAAGGTGCCCACGCTCGAACGTGACCGGGGAGCGAGCCCTGGAGGGGGCCTGCTCCCCCGCACGCGAGCGCTGAGCCGATGAAGGCCGTCAGGGTGATCGGGGTGCCGATCGACTCGGTTGGTCGATCCGGCGGCACCGAGCTGGCGCCGGGGACGCTTCGCGAGCTGGGGCTTCCCGCGGCCCTGGCACGGGCAGGACGCGGGCGATCTGGACGTGCGGGTCCGGGGCGAGGAGCGCGACCCGGCCACGGGGATCCTCGGCAGCGACGACGTGCTCGCGACCACGTCGACGTTGAGGGGCGCCGTGGCGAGTGCGCTGGAGGCCGGCGTGACGCCCGTTCCTGGTCGGCGGCTGCTGCGCCGAGCTGCCCGGCGCGCTCGCCGGCGCCCGCGACGCGCTCGGCCGCGTCGGGCTCGCCTACCTGGATGGGCACTTGGACCTCTATGACGGCGTCACCTCCCCGACCGGCGAGGCCGCCGACATGCCGGTCGGGGTGGCGCTCGGTCGGGGGCCGGAGGCCTGGGTCGAGGGCCGCCGGCGGGGCCTCACTCGCCGTGGAGAACACGGCGATCGTCGGGTACCGAGACAAGGAGGAGTCCATGGAATTTGGGATGCTCCAACCGGAGGAGCTCGGTCCCGGGCTGGTGCATCTGCCGATTGACGAGGTGCGGACCGAAGGCCCGGGCGAGGTCGGGGAGCGCGTCGCGGTCGCACTCGCCGACGGGCCCGCCTTCTGGCTTCACCTCGACGTCGACGTCCTCGATCAGGCCACCTTTCCAGCCACGGACTACCTGATGCCAAACGGCATGAGCTGGGATGAGTTGGGCGCCGTCCTGGGCCCGCTCGCCTCCTCGCCCGCGCTGACGGGCGCCTCACTCGCCTGTTACAACCCCCAGAAGGACCCGGAGCTTCGCTGCGGTCGCGCGCTCGTCGACGCGCTGGGGAGCGCGTTCGCCGGCTAGCCCGCCGTCCCCGAGCCGCCCGGCTTTCGCTCCTCGGCCAGCGGCTCGCCGGCCTCGCCGGTCGCCGTCGATGGCGGCCAGGTGCCGAACCAGTTGTCGCGGGCCCCGTCGATCGTGATCACGCTTCCGGAGAGGAAATCGCCCGCCGGGGAGGCCAGGTAGGCGACCATCCAGGCCATCTCCTCCGGCGTGCCCAGGCGCCCCAGCGGGATCGTCCGGTGGACGTTCTCGGCCACCTGGGGCGGGTACTTCGTCCGGAGCACCTCGGTGTCGAACTGGCCCGCGGCGACCGCGCAGAGCCTGATCCCGAACCGGGCCCATTCGACCGACAGCGTTCGCATCATGTTCTCGACCGCGGCGCGTGCGGCGCCCGAATGCACCATGCCGGGCATGCCGTTGTGCGGCGAGAGGGTGACGCTGATCACCTTGCCCGCGCGCTGCGGGATGAACGCCTTGGTCGCCGCTGCGTGCGTCATCTGCCAGGTCCCTTGGACATTGAGCTCGGTCACCGTTCGAAAGCCCTTGGCGCTGATCGCCTCCGCGGGACTCATGAACTGCCCGCCCGCGTTGTTGACGAGCACGTCCACCCGCCCGTAGCGCTCCACGATCCGTTCGAACAGGCTCTCGACGGCATCTGAGTCGCGGATGTCCATGGGCTCCGCGTGTGCCGTCCCGTTCGAATCCGCGATCGCGCGGACGGTTTCCTCGAGCGGCTCCGGGCGGCGGCCGCAGCCGATGATGGTGGCGCCCAGCGTCGCCAGCTCGAGCGCGATCGCCCGGCCCAGTCCGGTGCCGGCGCCGGAAACGACGCAGACCCTGCCGTCGAGGAGCCCCGGCCGGAAGATCTGCGATGCGGCCGCTTTCGCCATTCGAGCTGAGCTTATCCACGGCAAGGCCCCGCCCGAGACCAGCCGCCGCTTGATGTCGACCCGGTTTGCCCCGCTACGCTGACCCGCGATGAGCGCGAGATGAAGGTCCACGCCGAGGCCAAGACACTCACCGAGCCGCTCCCCAATGGGAAGGACGGCGCGACCGTCACCGTCGAGCCGCTGTCGGGCGGCGAGGTGCAGTTCCCGGCCGCCAGCTTCGAGCGCCCCGGCGGGCCGTTCGAGTCGCTCAAGGTGACCGGCCTATTCACATCCCGCGCCTCGGGGTGGCTGTGGGTGCCGTGCCCCGCGTACCTGATCACCCATCCGACCGTGGGGGCCATCCTCGTGGACACGAGCCTTCACTCGTCGATCGCCGCCAAGCCCAGCGAGAATTTCGGCCGCCTGGCGTCCCGGTTCGCACGCCCTCGAATCGAGTCCGGCAAGGACCTTCCTTCACAGCTTCGCGAGCGCGGGGCCGACCCGCGGTCGATCTCGCTGGTGGTGATGACCCACCTCCACATGGACCATGCCTCCGGGATCTCCGAGTTCCCCTCCTCGACCTTCGTGGTCAGCCGGGCCGAGTGGGAGGCCGCCACCACCGGCTCGCGGCCACTCCTGCGGGGCTACCGGCCCGAGCACTACGACTTCGTCTTCGACTATCGGTTGGTGGACTTCGACGGCCCACGGATCGACTCATACTCGAGCTTCGCGCGCACCTTCGACCTGTTCGGCGACGGCAGCATCAGGCTCGCGTTCACGCCCGGCCACACGCTCGGCCACATGTGCGTGCTGGCTCGCCTTCCGGACCGGGACTTCGTGATCGCCGGGGACGCCGTGTACACGACGCGCCAGCTCGAGGGGGGCCCCGGACAGCCCCGCCCTCACGACCCACACCTCTGGCGCCGCTCGCTTCAGGAGCTCCAGCTCTTCCATCGGGAGTATCCGCAGGCCGTGATCGCTCCCGGCCACGACCCGGCGCAATGGGAGAGCATGGACGCGAAGTACGGCTGAGGCGTCCTCGGTCTCGGGCTAGCGGTGCTGTCCGGCCGGAAGGCCGCGCTCGGCGTGGCCGCCGATTCCCTCGCGCAGCGACTTGATCACCCCGCGCCGGCCCTTGGCCTCGAGCGCCTGATGCATCTCTCGCACCCGCTCGAAGACCTGTCCGGCCACCTCGAGCTGCTGCTCGCGGCTGGGCTCGGCCACCACGTCGAACCTCATCGGCTCGCCGTATTGCACCGTCACCTTCGGGAATCGGAGCTTGCGCCATTTGCGCACCGCCTGCGAGCCGTGGATCGCGACTGGGATCACCGGGACGCCCGATTGAAGCGCGATCCGCCCGACGCCCGGACGCGGCTCGCCCAGCCCCCCGCTCCGCGAGCGTCCACCCTCCGGGTACATCAACAAGCATCCGCCACGGTCCAGGATCCTGTACGCCGTCTCGAATGCCTCCTGGTCGTGGTGGCCACGTCGCACCGGGAAGGCGCCCCCGTGCCAGAAGATGAACTTGATCACGGGATTCGTGAACAGCTGGGACTTGGCCATGAAGCGGACCTTCCGGCGAATGGTAGACGGCGGCGAAGAAGTGATCCCACTGGCTGAAGTGGTTCGGGGCGAGGATCACGGGGCCCGAGGCGGGCACATGCTCGGCGCCGATCGCGCGAGCGCGGTAGAAGAGGAGGGTCGGCGGCGTCAACAGGATCCGCGCCACGTCGTAGACCCAATCGGGATCGTGGGTGCGGGAACGCTGGTGGAACCCGGCGAAGTACTCGGCGGGACGGGGATCCTTGTAGACCTGGGGCTTGATGTCAGCCATGGGCGACGGTCCGGCACGGCCGGATCCACCCGTTCTACCCCCGAGCCCGCGACGGGTTACGTCGTGGCCCAGCCCTTGGCCCGGTCCACGGCCCGGCGCCAGCCCGCGAGCAGCGTCTCCCGCTCGTCCTCCGCCATCCGGGGCTCGTATCGCGCGGCCTCCCGCCACATCGCCTCGACCTGCGCTGCGTCCCAGAGCCCGGCGGCGATTCCGGCCAGGTACGCAGCCCCGAGGGCCGTCGTCTCTGCGATCTGCGGCACCACAACGGGGGCCCCGAGCACATCTGCCTGGAACTGCATCAGCCAGCGGTTGGAGACCGCCCCGCCATCCGCCTTCAGGACCTCCAGCGCGCCGCCGGCTGCGGCCTCCTGGGCTCGAACCGCGTCGACGGTCTGATAGGCGATCGCCTCCAAGGCGGCTCGCGCCAGGTGCGCTCGCCCGGTGCCGCGCGTCAGCCCGACGATCGTCCCGCGCGCGTACGGGTCCCAGTGGGGCGAGCCGAGGCCGGTGAGCGCCGGAACGAAATAGACGCCGTCGTTGCCCGATATCTGCGCCGCGAGCCCCTCGGTGGCCTGCGCGGAGTCGATGATGCCCAGGCCGTCGCGAAGCCACTGGACGGCGGCGCCGGTGACGAACACCGCCGCTTCCAGCGCGTAGTCGGTCTGGTCTGGGAGCCCCCAGGCAACCGTTGTCAACAGGCCCTCGCCGGGCTCGGGCGCCTCCGTGCCGGTGTTCAGCAACACGAAGCTCCCGGTCCCGTAGGTGTTCTTGGCCATGCCGGGCCGCTGGCAAGCCTGTCCGAAGAGCGCCGCCTGCTGATCGCCGGCGATCCCCGCGACGGGTATCTCGCCGCCGAACTCCGCGGTGACGCCGTAAACCTCGGCGGATGGCAGTGTCTCCGGAAGGCAGGCGGGGTCGACCCCCAGCATCTCGCACAGGTCCGGGTCCCACCGCAGTCGGCGGATGTCGAACAGCATCGTGCGCGAGGCGTTCGAGTAGTCGGTGATGTGGCGCCCGGTCAGCTTGAACGCCAGCCACGAATCGATCGTGCCGAACACCGCGTCCCGGGTGTCCTCGACGTTGCGGAGCATCCACTCGATCTTGGTGCCGGAGAAGTACGGGTCGATCACGAGTCCGGTTCGCTCGCGCACGAGCTGCTCGCGCCCGGCCTCCTTGAGCTCGTCGCAACGGGCCGCGGTGCGCCGGTCCTGCCAGACCAGGGCGCGGTGAACGGGTTCGCCGGTGGCCGGATTCCAGGCCACGACGGTCTCGCGCTGGTTGGCGATCCCGATCGCATCCAGCTCGGCGCCCTGGATCCCGGCGTCGGCGATCGCTCGATTGGCCACTCCCTTCGTCACCTCCCAGATCTCGGCTGCGTCGTGCTCGACCCAGCCCGGGCGAGGGAAGTGCTGCTCGAACTCCGAATAGGCGCGCCCGGCAAGCGACCCGTCGCGGTCGAAGACCAGGCAGGTCGTCCCCGTCGTCCCCTGATCCAGAGCCAGGATCACGTTCGCCTTCCACGGCTCAGGTACGCCCTGGCGATGTCGCGGAGCTGCACGCCGCGATGCAGGAATCCGCCGAGGGTGCGCCCGGTCGCCCGATGCTCGAGGTCGAGCTCGATCTCGCACAGCCTGTAGCCGGCCCGCACCGCGTCGACGGTCATCGCCGTCTCCAGCCCGTAGCCGGGAGCCAGAGGCAAGAGGTCGCGCAACACGGCGGCGCGCATGGCCCGCTGGCCCGAGATGGGCGCCACGGCGCGGTAGCCGCAGCGACGCTCGATCGCCCAGCGCGCGAAGCCCAGCGTCAGCCCGAAGCCACCACCCACCCGGTTGCGAAACACCGCCACGGCGAGATCGCACGCACCACGGTCAACCGCGGCCACGAGACCTCGAAGCTCGACCGCCGAGGCCCCGAGGTCGGCGTCGCAGAGCAGGAACACCGGCGACTCGGTACCCGAGCCCGTGCCGAGCGCGGCCTCGGCCGCGGCCGTCACGTTGGCCCCCTTTCCGTGGGGGCGACGCCGGCTGACGATCTGGGCCCCGCGGGCCAGCGCCACCTCGGACGTGCCATCGGCCGACGCGTCGTCGGCGACCACCACGTGGGCGCTCGGAAACGCCCGTGCGAGTGCGTCGAGGGTCGCGCCGATCCGGTCGGCCTCGTTGTGCGCCGCGACGATCACCACCGGCTCTCGTGTCCGTTCGGTGTGCAAGGCCGGATATTCTCCCGCGGCCGTGTCGCGTTGTCACAAGCCCCGCCGGCGATCGGGCCCCTCGAGGTCATGAGCATCGACGTCCAGGCCCACATCACCGGGACCGTGTGGAAGATCGAGGTCGGGGTCGGCGACCGGGTGGACGAGGGCGAGACGGTCGTGATCCTCGAGTCGATGAAGATGGAGATGCCGGTCGAAGCGGAGGACCCGGGGACCGTCAAGGAGATCAAGTGCGAGGAGGGCCAGTCGGTCCAGGAGGGCGACGTCCTGGTCGTCCTGGAATGAGCTCGCATGCGGCGTCCCCGCCAGGGGGCGAAGCCGCGGGCTCCCAACTCGCGGCCGGGAAGCTGGTCCTGGACCACCCGGCCGATGCGGTCGCAAGGCTCACGATCCGCAACCCCGAGCGGCGAAACGCCCTCGACCACGACATCCTGGACGCGCTGTCCGAGGTCCTGCCGACGCTCGACCGCGGGATCGAGGTCCGATGCGTGGTGATCACCGGGGCCGGTGACATCTTCTCCGCGGGCTACGACATCGCCGGCATCCCCCAGGAGACCTTCGCCGCCGACGCGGAGGCGCTGGTGGCCCACCCGTTCCACGCCGCGATGGAGGCGATCAGCGCGCATCCCTATCCGGTGCTCGCGGCGATCAACGGGCACTGCCTCGGCGGCGGCCTTGAGCTCGCGGTTCGCTGTGACCTGCGCCTTTCCGTAATGGGGGCGAAGCTCGGCATGCCGCCCGCGAAGCTGGGGCTGATCTACGGCCACACCGGCCTCCAGAAGTTCATCGACGTGGTCGGGCTACGCCCGCACCAAGGAGCTGTTTCTCACCGGGCGCAACCTGAGCGCACCACGGGCGATGGCGATCGGCCTGATCCACGACACGGTCCCAGAGGGAAAGCTCGAGGCATCGGCGCTCGAGCTGGCATCCGAGATCGCGGCCAACGCCCCGCTGTCCGCGCGCGGCAACAAGCATGCGATCGAGACGCTCAATTCCTATCCCCGCCTCACTCCCGAGCAGGAGCGGGAGCTGATCGAGCTGCGCCGCTCGTGCTTTGAGTCGGAGGACTTTCGCGAGGGGGTCAGGGCGTTCGCGGAGAAGCGACGCCCGAAGTGGCGCGGGCGCTAGCCCCTCCGGTAATGAGGAGCTTTAGCTCCGAAACAGGCGTGTCAGGGCGCCGAAGGCGCCCGCAAGAGATTCCTTGTCGCTGAGCCTCGAGTGAGCCAGGGCTCACGGCACTGGATCCGGATGATGGACCCGACAGGTCGCGCCCGCGCACTGCTTCAGCTGGTGGAGGCGGTTGGTCAGCACGGACTTGACGGACGCATAGGCCGCGGCCTTGTGGCGGCTCTGGAGCTCGTACGGGTCGATCTGCAGGTCGTAGAGCTCCTTCTCGCCGGTGTTGTGCTCCGCGTAGATGTAGCGCTCCGTCCGAATCGCCTTGAAGCTCGGCTCCTCGATCAGGAGCTCGCGGTCGCGCTCGATCCCCGGGTGCTTCGCCACCGGGATCAGCGAGCGTCCATCCATGGTCACGCCGCCGTGGTTGGCGTTGGCCACGTCGACGATCGTCGGCGCCAGGTCGGCGTTGATCACCAGGGGATCGACGCTCACTCCCTGCGGGATACCCGGGCCGCGCATCTCGAGCGGCACCCGGATCGACTCCTCATACAGGTGCATCTTGTCGGTCGGGATGCGGTGCTCGCCATGGAAGTAGCCGTTGTCGGAGGTGTAGACGAACACTGTGTTGTTGAACTCGCCCTTGGCCTTCAGGGCATCGACGACCTTCTTGACCCCCTCATCGACGGACAGCAGCGATTCGAGCTCGCACCGGTATTTGCGCTGGACGGTCCCGATCTGGGTCGGACTCAGACGCGGCTGATCGCGGATCTTCTTGGGCTTGTCGGAGACATCGGCCTCGTTGAAGTCGGGCGGCATCGGCAGCGGCTCGGAGTTGAACGCGTCGGCGTGGCGCGGCGCCGGCTTCGCGGCGTCCACGCAGTTCTGCGGGGGGTTCGGATTGGGCGGCCCGCCGGCGTGCGGGGCCGTGTAGGTGAGCCAGAGGAAGAACGGCTGTGCCTTCGGCGCCCGGCGGTCGACCAGGTCCACCGCCTTCCTGGTCAAGACGTCCTGCTTGAAGTCGGCCGGGTCCTGGCCATACTCGACCAGACGGCCGTCGTTGTTGATCGGGTAGGTGTAGACCCTCTGGTCGTACGGGGCGGCGGCATGCCACTCCGACCAGCCGGGAGGCACGGGGGGATGGTTGCTATAGGCGTTCAGGTACTTGCCGATCATCGCGGTGTAGTAACCGGCCCGCTCGAGCCACACCGCGAGGTTGTCGTCTCCGTGCAGCGCCCGGAAGCGGGGGTAGCCGCCGTTCGGCGGCTGGTTGGAGAGCACGCGGTGGTTGTGCGCGTACTGGCCGGTGAGGAAGGTGGCGCGCGAGGGGCAGCAGAGGGAGAAGTTGACGAAGCTGTTGGTGAACGTCACCCCCTGATCGCCGATCAGCGAGTTGACGTTGTCCATCACCTTCATCGACTCGAGCGTCTGGTCGTCGGACATGACCACGACTACGTTCGGCCGGCTCTGCGCCGCGGTCGCCTGGACAGGGCTCGACGGGCTCGTGCCCGAGCCCGACACCGCCAAGGCGACGACTACGCCCAGTGCCAACGAGATCGCTGTAAGGAGACGCCCCCGCCTTCCCATCGACCCGAGGCTAACAGGCGGGGGAGGTGGGTGCTACGGGGTCGAGTCCTCCACGTACTGGCGCGCCGCCGAGCACCCGGAGGTATTGCCGGCCTGGTCGGTCGCGCGCGCTCGGAACATCGTCGTCGTGTTATTGGCCACCGTGACCGCGATGCCGGTGTTGCGGAACAGCGAGGCGGCTCCGGTGGCCGCGGGCGACCCGGTGCAGCCCGACGTCTTGTAGATCTTCACGACCGAGCCGGGCTGGGTGTTGCCCCTCACCTTCGGGTTGTTGTTGTTCGCCGGCGATGCTGGGGTGGTGCCGGTGATCGTGGGGGTCCCGGGCGGCTGCGTGTCGACCGTGAAGGACCTCGATCGAATCGCGCTGACGTTCCCGGGGGCGTCGATCGCCCTGAGGAAGAAGGTGTGGCTGCCCTGCGTCAGGTGAACCGTGTAGGGAGAGCTGCACCGCCGGAACGCGGTCTGGTCGAGGTGGCATTCGAAGGTCGAGCCGGCCTCGTTGGAGATGAAGGAGAAGGTGGGGTTCGCGTTCTTGGTGAACGCCCCCGACTTCGGTCCGCCCGTAATAGTCGCCTGGGGAGCGCGCTTCTCGGCCGAGAACCCCCTGAAGGCGGCGAAGGCGAGCTTGGGGTCTCGGCTGTGCTTCAAGAGCCCGGCGCTGCCGCAGAAGCTGCATCGGTGCGCGAAGTCTGAGTTCGCGCCCGGGTCACGCCAGAGGAACCAGTACATGCGCTGCAGGTTCCACGGCTTGCGACTGGCGAGGGCCAGCTGGAAGGCGCCCTTCAGCATCCTCTCTTGGCCCGCCGCACCCTTGTTGATCCCGAAGCGGTCGGGCGGCGCCGATCCCCAGCCGAACTCGGTGATCCAAAGCGGCGTCGCCAGGTCGCCGTGGTTCCCCATCACGCCACGGAACCTCTGGAGCTCGAACCGCATCGTGTCGATGGTGGAGGCGTATGGGTGGATGGCCGCGACCTCGAAGTTGGCCGCAGCTCCAGGCGTCCGGTAGAGGCGGTCGAGGAACTCCCAGGCCTTGAGGCCACCGCTCGGCGGATAGCCGGGGTTTCCGGCGAGAACGACCTGCGCCTTCGAGCTGGTGCTCTTGATCGCGGCGTGGGAAATCTCCAGCAGCCGAGCGTACTTCTGGATCGTTTGCTCGTCCGTCCCGCCCGGATTGAAGAACTTGGTGAGGTTCGGCTCGTTCCAGATCTGCCAATGCTGGATCGGCAATGGGGTGACTCCCGCTCCGTACCTCTGGCGAAAGCCGTTCGCCCAATAGTTGCCGCCGGGCCCATAGCGCGCCACCAGCCTCTTCAGGAAGGTGCGCCACCGCTCCTCGTGTGCTGCGGAGTCGACCGGAGGAATCGAGGGCTTGCTCATCATCCACTTCGGGGAGCCCCAGACGAACGGAGCCGGCCTGATCCCGTGCGAGGCAAGCTTGCCGATCAGATCGTCCGACGCGTCCCACTTGAACGTGCCCCGCTGTGGCTCCAAAAACCTCCACCCGAGCTCGAAGCGGTCGGTCCGCACTCCGGCGTTGCGCATCCCGTTGGCGTCTCGATTGTCGAGCTGCTGCTGAGCGATCCCGAAGAACTCCGATCGAACCGCGGCGGCGCTGGATGCGGGCACGAGCGATCCGGCCAAGACGGCCAGAACGACTAGGAGCCGGGACGCGCGTGCGCCCGGCTTCGGACCCGTGCCTCCGAAGCTCATGGGCAGCGGACCCTACAGCTGATGCATGGGCGCCGCGCCATCGCAGCGCGGCCTTCCCAAGAACCCGTTAGTGATTCCCGCTAGGCCCCGAGCCGGGCTCCCCAGAGGGCGTCGGATCCGGATGATGGACCCGACAAGTCGCGCCGGAGCACGTCTCGAGCTGGCGCAGGCGACTCGCGAGCGCGGACCTGACCGGCGCGTAGGCCAAAGCCTTTTGCCTGCTCTTGAGCTCGTACGGATCGATCTGCAGGTCGTAGAGCTCACGCTCGCCGGAGTCGTGCTCGGCGTACATGTAGCGGGGGGTTCGGATCGCGCTCAGGGTCGGCTCCTCCACCAGGAGCTCCCGGTTGCGCTCGAGCCCCGGCTGCTGGGCAACACGGATCAGCGATCGCCCGTCGAACGCCACGCCGCTCGTGGCTTGCGTTCGCCACGTCGACGATCGTGGGCGCAAGGTCGGCGTTGGTCACCAGCGAGCCGACCCTCGTACCCCGCGGGATGCCGGGGCCGCGCATCTCGAACGGCACGCGAATCGATTCCTCGTAGATGTGCTGCTTGCCCTGGAAGATCCGGTGCTCGCCGTAGAAGTAGCCGTTGTCGGAGACGTAGACGACGAGCGTGTCGTCCAGCTCGCCCGTCGCCTTCAGGGCGTCTGACAACCTTCTCGACGCCGTCGTCCACTGACACCAGGGACTCGAGGGAGCACCGGTACTTGCGCTGGATGTTCACGATCTCACTCGGGGTGAAGCGCGAGCGATTCCGGATCTCCGTCGGCTTGTCGGAGACGTCGGCTTCGTTGAAGTCGGGGGGCCTCGGCAGCGGCTCCGAGTCGAATGCGTGAGCGTGACGCGGCGCCGGCTTGGCGGCGTCGCCGCAATCGCCCGGCGGGTTCGGGTTCGGGTTGGGTCCCGCGGTGTGGGGCGCCTGATAGGTCAGCCAGAGGAAGAACGGCTGCGTCCGGGGCGCCCTGCGGTCGACGAAGTCGACCGCCTTGGAGGTCAGGACGTCCTGCTCGTAGTCCGCGGGATCGCGACCGTGATGGGCCAACGACCCGTTGTCGTTGACCGTGTAGTCGTACGCCTTGACCCAGTTCGGGGCCACCGCGTGCCACTCGGACCAGCCGGAGGGAATGGCGGGCTGGTTGGCATAGCCATTCAGGTACTTGCCGATCATCGCGGTGTAGTAGCCGGCCTGCCGCAGCCAGACCGCGAGGTTGTTGTGGGCGTGCAGCGACTCGAATCGCTGGTAGCCGCCGTCAGGCGGCTTGTTGGTGAGCACGCGGTGGTTGTGCGCGTACTGGCCGGTGAGGAAGGTGGCGCGCGAGGGGCAGCAGAGGGAGAAGTTGACGAAGCTGTTGGTGAACGTCACCCCCTGATCGCCGATCAGCGAGTTGACGTTGTCCATCACCTTCATCGACTCGAGCGTCTGGTCGTCGGACATGACCACGACCACGTTCGGCCTACTCTGCGCGGCGGTCGCCTGGCCGGGGCTCGCCGGCTCGGTGCCGTGCCAACCCATGGCCGCGAATCCCGTCAGACAGACCACGGCGAGGACCGAGATCAGCGAGCGGCGGCGAAGCCATGCGATGCGCTTCATCTCCCTGCGCATACGGGTTGCGACCCTAACAGGGCAGATCCGCTTGCTGTTAGGGTCGGTGGGGGTGAAGCCTGGGTGGGCAGTCGGCTGGTGGTGCGTGGGCGCAATGGCGGTCTCGGTGCTCGTGCTCGCGCTCTGGCCTGCCGGTGCCGGGGCCGAGCCGCTCTCGAGCCAGGCGCGCTTCAAGCTGCCGAGCCTCTTTCCGAGCTACGCGCCGAAGGTGCACGACTACACCGTCCGGTGCAAGAACCGGCCGGTGACGGTCAAGGGCCACGCTTCCGGGGGCTGGGAGATGGCGGTCGGGGACCGCCCCTTCCGCACCGGTGACTTCAGCGCAGGGGTCCGGCTGGCGACCGGGCAGGCGTTCGAGATCATGGTGCGGAAGATCGGCGGCACGCTCGATTACCGCTACCACGTGCGCTGCCTGCCCGGCAACTTCCCCGGGTACACCTTCACCCGGTATGGCAGCGTCTCTCCGCAGTTCTTCTCGGTGGATCAGTTCTACGTCTATCGGAACTCCACCGCTCAGTACGCCACCATCTTCGACAACCGCGGGGTGCCGATCTGGTGGTACCACACGCCGGCGTGGAACACGAGGGTGCTTCCGAACGGCAACGTCCTGTGGTTCGATCGCGCATCCTCTCCTGGCAGGTGGACGGTCCACACCCTGGACGGGACACTCATCCGAACCCTCAACACGGTGGGCCGAGCGGCCAATCAACACGACCTGCAGCTGCTCCCGAACGGTGATTTCCTGGCCGGGACGTACGTGAAGCAGAGCAACGTGGACACGAGCGCCTACGGCGGCTCCAGGAACGCCACCGTCATCAACGCCGAGCTGCAGCACGTGAACACCGGTGGCCAGCTGGCCTGGCGCTGGAAGAGCCAGCAGCACATTTCACTGGCCGAGACTGGGCGCCGCTGGGGGTGGATCGTCGACCACCCGAACGCGGGCGCCTACGACATCCTCCATTGGAACTCGATCGAGCCAGACGGCAACTCGGTGATCGCCTCTTTCCGGCACCTGGACGCCGTCTACAAGATCAACAAGAACAACGGCGGGATCGCCTGGAAGCTGGGCGGGACCAAGACGCCGAAGAGCCTCAAGGTGAAGAACGACCCCCTCGGGTACACGTTCGGCGCCCAGCACGACGCCCGCCTGCTCCCCGACGGCACGCTGACGGTGTTCGACAACCGCACCAACCAGGGAAACAGCACGCCTCGCGCGGTGCGCTACCGGATCGACGAGGAGCAACGGACGGCGACGCTCCTGCAATCGATCTCCGACCCGGCGGTTCGCGGCTCTCGCTGCTGCGGTTCGGCGCGTCGCCTGGAGGATGGGGACTGGCTCGTCGACTGGGGCCCGAACAACCCGATCGGCGGCTATCAGGCGAACGGCCGGCGAACCTTCCACCTCACCTTCGACTCCAACTTCAGCTACCGGGCGGAGCCGGTCCCGGTCGGGGCCGTCACGTCCGCCGACCTGCGTCAGGCCATGGACGACGTGTACGGGGTGCCCTGAGGCGGCTCAGGGCGACGGGTCGGCCTGACGGACGCGGCAGCTCGCCCCGGAGCAGGTCTCGAGCTTGTGGAGCCGGTTCGCCAGCACGGACCGGGCGTTCGCGTAGGCCGGATCGTTGTGACGGCTCCGAAGCTCGTACGGGTCCCCTCGGAGGTCGTATAGCTCCTTCTCGCCGGTACTGTGCTCGGCGTACATGTACCGCGCGGTGCGGATCGCCGCGAAGTTGGGCTGCTCGACCAACAGCTGGCGACCGGCCTGTCGATCCCCGGCTGCTGGGCGACTCCGATCAGCGAGCGGCCGTCCATGACCAGGCCCGGAGTCGCGTTCCCGGCGTCGACGATCGTGGGCGCCAGGTCCGCGTTCACGGCCAGGTCGTCGACATCTTCGCCCTGCTGGGATGCCGGGGCCCCGCATCAGCAGGGGCGACCCTGATCGCCTCCTCGTAGATGCGCTGCTTGCCCAGCGGGATGCGGTGCTCTCCGTTGAAGAATCCGTTGTCCGACGTATAGATGATCAGCGTGTCTCGAGCTCGCCCGCCGCGGTCAGGGCGTCCACCACCTGCTTCACGCCCTCGTCCACCGACAGCAGCGACCCCAGCGCGCACCGGTACTTGCGCTGGATGTCGGAGACCTGACTCGAGCTCAAGAAGCGGGAGGTTTCGGATCTGCTTCGGCTTGTCGGAGACGTCCGCCTCGTTGAAGTTGGGGGGTTGGGGCAGCGGCTCGGTGGCGAAGGTGAGCGCGTGGCGGGGGGCGGGCTTCGCCCCACCGCTGCAGTTGAACGGCGGGTTCGGATTCGGGTCCGGGCCGCCGGTGTGCGGGGCCGTGTAGGTGAGCCAGAGGAAGAACGGCTTCGGCCTGGGGGCCCGGTCGTTGACGAAGCCCACCGCCTTCGAGGTGAGCACGTCCTGCTTGAAATCAGTCAGCGCATGGCCGTAGCTGACCAGCGTCCCATTCTCGTTGAGGGTGTAGTCGTAGACCTTCTGGTCGCTCGGATACGGCGCGGCCTGCCACTCGGACCAGCCGGGCGGAACGGGCGGGTTGTTCGGCGTAGCGGTTCAGGTACTTGCCGATCATGCCGGTGTGGTAGCCGGCGCGCTTCATCCAGACGGCCAGGTTGTTGGCTCCGTGCAGGGACTGGAAGCGCGTGAAGCCCCCGTTCGGGGGGGTGTTGCCGAGCACGCCGTGGTTGTGCGCGTACTGGCCGGTGAGGAAGGTGGCGCGCGAAGGGCAGCAGAGCGGGAAGTTGACGAAGCTGTTGGTGAACGTCGCGCCCTCGTCTGCGATCAGCGAGTTGACGTTGTCCATGACCCGCATCGACTCGACCGTCTGGTCGTCGGTCTCGATCACGAGCACGTTCGGTCGTGGCGGGGGGGCGGCCACCGCCTCGCCGACGGTCGCCGGGTCGGTCCCGCGTGCCAATCGTGGCCAGCGCGCTCACCACGCCCAGCGCCCGCGAGGGCCGACACCAGGAGGCGCCGCCTCCGAACCGGAGCGCAGCGCCTCCCATGCGCTCGTTCACGCTCATACCGAGCCGGCTTGCCTGCTGATTGCCTCCGCCACTACGGGAAGGCGGGCTCCGGCTCGTGCACGCGGCAGCTCTCGCCGGCGCAGGTCTCGAGCTCATGGAGCCGGTTCGCCAGCTCCGCCTTCACCGCGGCGTACGCGGGGTCGTCGTGGCGGCTCAGGAGCTCGAACGGATCGCGCTGGAGGTCGTAGAGCTCGCTCTCGCCCGTGTTGTGCTCGGCGTACATGTAGCGCCCAGTCCGAATCGCCTCGAAGCTGGGCTCCTCGACCAGGAGCTGGCGCCCGTTCTCACTCCCCGGGTTCTGCGCCACCGGGATCAGCGACGTTCCGTCCATGACCAAGCCGGCGGTGGCGTTCGCGACGTCGACGGCCGTCGGCGCGAGGTCGGCGTTGATCACCCGGTCGTTCACGACCTTACCGCTTGGGACGCCCGGCCCGCGCATCGCCAGCGGCACCCGGATGGACTCCTCGTAGATGTGCTGCTTGCCCGCGGGGATGCGGTGCTCTCCGTGGAAGAAGCCGTTGTCGGAGGTGAACACGAGCAGGGTGCGCCCGAGCTCGCCCTGGGCCCTCAGGGCCTGGACGATCTCCTTCACCCCGTCGTCGACCGAGAGCAGCGACTCGAGCCGGCAGCGGTAGGAGCGCCGGATGTCCCTGATCTGGTTCCGGCTCAAGGAGCCTGCGGTTGCGGATCTCGGCCGGCTTGTCGGAGACGTTCGCCTCGTTGAAGTTGGGCGGCTTCGGCAGCGGCTCGGTTGTCGAACGCGTGCGCATGGCGCGGCGCCGGCTTCACGGTGCCCTGGCAGTTGAACGGCGGGTTCGGGTTCGGGTTCGGCCCGCCGCCGTGTGGCGCCGTGTAGGTGAGCCAGAGGAAGAACGGCTTCGGCTTCGGCGCGCGGCGGTCGACTAGGCCGACTGCCTTCCTGGTCAGGACGTCCTGCTTGAAGTCGGCCACGTCGGTCCCGTAGTGGACCGGGGTGCCGTTCTGGTTGAGCGTGTAGTCGTAGGCGTTCTGGGTGTTCGGCGCGGCCCCGAACCACTCGCTCCACCCGGCGGGCACGACTGTCGCCCGAATAGCCGTTCAGGTACTTGCCGATCAGCGCCGTGTGATAGCCGGAGTCCTCGCATCCACGTGGCGAGGTTGTTGTTGCCGTGAAGGGCCTGGAAGCGCTGGAACCCGCCGGTTGGCCCACCGTTGGTCCTCACGCCGTGGTTGTGCTCGTACTGCCCGGTCAGGAAGGTGGCGCGCGACGGGACAGCACAGCGCGTGGTTGACGAAGCTGTTGCGGAACAGGGCGCCCTTGTCGACGATCAGCGAGTTGACGTTGGGCATGAACTTCAGCGACTTGAGCGTGCTGGTCGTCGGTCTCGATCACGACCACGTTCGGCCGCAGCCTGTGCCGCGGCCGGTTGCTCCAGGGTCGCCGGGGGCGTTCCCGAGGCGATCGCCGCCAGCGCGCCGATCAGTCCCAATCCGAAGGCCGCTCCGAGGAGGCGGCCTCGAATCCCCGCCTCGCGCCTCATCATGAGCCCTGCTTGCCTCGCCATGTCCCCCTCCTTCGTTTGAACGTCCCGTTGTCAGCGTCAACACGCCGATGGGCAGAGAAGTAGCGGTCATGCCGGGAAGGGCCGGCGGCGGGCTCTCAGCGGGCTCCGAGGTTGGCCCGCAGGTCGAGCACCCGCTGAGCCGACCGCTCGAACCGCTGCCTGCCGAGTCGGCCCGAGCGCAGCTTGCGACGCAACACCCGCTGCGCGTGCAGGGCGCCGCGGTAGTCCGTGAACAGCAGCAGGTCCGCGCCCGCGCGGGCGGCCGCGAATCCCGCCTTGCCCGGCCCGCCGAAGCTCCGCGCCGCGACGGTCTCCAGCGCGTCCGTGATCGAGACCCCGCGAAACCCCAGCCGGTTTCGCAGTTCCCCGGTGGCGATCCGCGCGGTGAAGGCGGCGGGGCGGTGCGAGAAGCTGGTGTAGATCGCGGTGCTGATCATCACCATGTCGCCCTTGCGAGCGACCAGCTTCTCGTAGGGCCGCTCGTCGATCCGCCGCAGACGCGACCGTGGCAGGCGGATTCGCTGGACCGCGACATCGGTGTTCTCGAAAGCAGCGCCCAGCCCGGGGAAGTGCTTGGCGGTGGCGGCGACTCCCCGCTGCTCGAGCGCCGCCGCGAAGGGAATCGCCGTCTTGATCACGCGGCCGGGGTGGGACCCGAAGCTTCGGCGCTCCGCGCGAATCGCGCTTCCATGCCGGCCCACGTCCAGGACCGGCGCCAGATCGACGTTCACCCCGACGCGTTTCAGGCTTCGCGCCGTCCTCTTTCCCTGCCGCCGGCTGTAGGCCTTGCCGCGCCGGCCCATCTTCGCGGCGGAGGCCCCGGGTGGACCGGGCAGCCGCTTCACGAGACCACCTTCCTGGTCGATCATCACCAGCATCGGGTTGCGCAGCCCGCGCGGGCGCCTGATCCGTTGCAGACGGCGGATCAGCCGCCTTGCATGGTGGCGACTCCCCAAGTTGTCGTCGAACAGGATCACGCCCGCCAGCCGACCCCGATGGATCGCCCGCTCGAGCCGCCCGGGGATCCGGCCACCCTCGAATCCGGCGATCAGCCGCTGGCCGGCAAGCTCCGCCGCGCTGAGGTCGCGAGCGTCCGCCACCCTCTCGCTCGCGTCGCCGGCGCCATCAGTTCCGTCCGCGAGGACGATCCAAAGCGCCCCGGCGATCGCCCCGAGGCCGAGCAGCGCAACCGCCCGCCGCCTCCAGAAGGTCAGCTTCCCGGGCAAGGGAGCAATCGTACGCCGAGTGACGCCTATTTCCGCGCTGACTGTGCCTCATCTTCCTGAATCACTTGCGGGCGCCTTCGGCGCCCTGACACGCCCCTTTCGGAGCTAAAGCTCCTCACCCAATAAGCGGCGTCCGGACGGCGGCCTAGCCTGGTGTCCCGGCCATGACTCCCAGATGGCTGATCCCACGATCCCGCGCCGCCCCCGGATGTCGTCGCTGATCACCTTCGACGAAGCGATGGCGCTGGGCGAGCTCTCGACCCAGGCCGAGATCATGGCGCTCATCGAGCGCGCCTGGGAGGCGCGGACGGAGCGCTTCGGCGACTCCACCGACATGTGCTCGTTGGTGAACGCAAAGTCCGGCGGGTGCGCGGAGGACTGCGGATTCTGCGCCCAGTCGCGGTACTCGGAGGCCGACACGCCGATGCACGCGATGATGGACCCGGACCAGATCCTCGAGCACGCCAGGGCGGCGGAGGCGGCCGGGGCGCACCGGTTCTGCATGGTCACCCAGGGCCAGGGGTTGTCCAAACGCGACTTCGAGAAGGTTGTCGAGGGGGCGAAGCTGGTCGCCGAGCACACGAACCTGAAGCGCTGCGCCTCGATCGGGCACATCTCGGCCGAGCGCGCCCAGCGCCTCGCCGACGCAGGCATCCAGCGCGTGCATCACAACGTCGAAACGTCACGCTCCTACTACCCGGAGGTCTCGACCACGGTTCGCTACGAGGGTCGCGTCCGCACGATTGACGCCGTCAAGGAAGCGGGGCTCGAGACCTGCGTCGGCGGAATTCTCAACCTCGGCGAGACGCCTCGCCAGCGGGTGGAGATGGCCTTCGAGCTCTCGGAGATCAACCCCACGTCGGTGCCGATCAACCTCCTCAACCCGCGGCCGGGCACCAAGTTCGGCGACCGGACGCTGATGGACCCCTGGGAGGTCGTCAAGTGGGTGGCGATCTTCCGGCTGATCCTTCCCGATGCCCTGTTCCGGCTCTGCGGCGGGCGAGTCGAGAACCTGGACGAGCTCCAACCGCTGGCCGTCAAGGCGGGCCTGAACGGGGTAATGATGGGCAATTTCCTGACCACGCTGGGCGCGGAGCCCGCGGACGACCGGGCGATGTTCGAGGAGCTGGGGCTGAACGTGGCCCGGCAGCCCGACAACGGCGCCAACCCGCGGCCCGACAACCGGGCCGGCCGACTCGAGGGCTCCACGCCGGCCACGCCGATCGACGCGCTGATCGACAGCCAGGCCGAGGCGAACTTCTGGGATCCCTCGACGCAGCTGCGCGTGGTCAAGACGCGTCGCAAGCCGCCCCCCTATCCCGGGCCGGCCTCGGGCGCGGACGAAGGCGCCCTCGACCAGCCGGCGGGCTGGGGAGACTAGGCCGACGGCCTCCCAATGAGCGACGTCCGCGATCGCCTCGAGGAGCTGCGGGCGGCGGGCCTTCACCGACGGCTTCGGGTGATCGAGGGGCCGCAGGGCCCACGAGTGACTCTCGACGGCTCCGAGGTCCTCCTCCTGTGCTCCAACAACTACCTCGGCCTGGCCGACCATCCTAGGGTTCGCCAGGCGGCGGCCGACGCCGCCGAGCGATTCGGGGCCGGGGCCGGGGCCTCCCGGCTGATCTCCGGGAGCATGGAGCTGCACGGGCGCCTGGAGCAGCGGGTCGCGGCCTTCGCCGGGTATGACGCGGCGCTCCTGTTCGGTTCCGGCTACCTCGCGAACACCGGAACGATCGCCGCGCTTGCTCGCCGGGGGGAGGTCGTCTTCTCGGACGAGCTCAACCACGCGAGCATCATCGATGGCTGCCGGATCTCCCGCGCGGAGCGCTTCGTGTATCGGCACACCGACCTCGAGCACCTCTCCTGGGGCCTGCGCAAGGCCGACGGCCGGGGCTCGCTTGATCGTCACCGACGCGCTGTTCTCGATGGACGGCGACGTCGCCCCGATCTCGGGACTACTGGACGTCGCGCGCCGCTACGGGTGTCGCCTGATGGTGGACGAGGCCCATGCCGTCGGCGCGCTCGGTCCAGGCGGGCGAGGAGCGGTCGCCGAGGCGGGGCTCTCCGGCGAGGTCGACCTGATCGTGGGCACCCTGGGGAAGGCGCTCGGGAGCTACGGCGCCTATGTCTGCGCGAGCCTCGAGATCGTCGACCTGCTCACCAACGTCGCTCGCCCCTTCATCTTCTCCACCGCTCTGCCCCCGCCGGTGATCGGAGCGGCCCTCGCCGCCCTCACCCTGCTCGACGACCAGCCCGGTGTTGTCGAGCACCTGCGGCGAAACGGCGCCCTGCTCAGGGAGGCGCTGGCGAGCCGGGGGCTCGACCTCGGCACCTCGCGCACCCAGATCGTGCCCGTGATGGTCGGGGACGCGCGCGTCGCGGTGGAGCTCTGCGAACGCGCGCTCGAGGGACGGGTGTTCGCCCAGGCGATTCGGCCTCCGACCGTGCCCGACGGCACCTCGCGGCTGCGGCTCTCGGTGATGGCCAACCATCGCGCCGACGAGCTCTCGGCGCGCGGCGAACGTGATCGGCGAGGCCGCCCACCAGCTCGGGATCGGCTCGCCGAGCCCGCGGTTCGGCAGCTCTCCCGCCTGGCGCGGGCCGCGTAGACGCACGGCGCTCGTTTGCGCGGCGTCTTCGTCACCGGGACCGGGACCGAGGTGGGCAAGACGGTCGTGGCGGCGGCGATCGCGAGGACGATGGCCCGATCTGGATCGAGGGTGGCGGTCTTCAAGCCGGCGGTCACGCGGGCTCGACGACGGAGGGGAGGCCGACCACGCCCTCCTGCGCCGTGCCGCAGGCATCGGCCCAATCCGACGACGCGATCTCCCCGTACCGCTTCGGCCCGCCGGTCTCACCGCATCTCGGGGCGGAGCTCGCGGGGGAGCGGATCGAGCCCGAGCGCCTTTTGGGTGCCGCACGGAGGGCCGGTGAGGGCGCCGATTATCTCGTCTGCGAGGGCGTCGGCGGCCTGCTCGTGCCGTTGACGCTCGGCTACTCCGTGCGGGATCTCGCCCGCGAGCTCGCGCTGCCGCTCGTCGTCGCCGCCGGCCCGGGCCTGGGGACGATCAACCACACCCTGCTCACCCTGGAGGCGGCGCGGGCCGTTGGGCTCGATGTGTGGCGTGTCGTGCTCACGCCGTGGCCGGAGGACCCATCCGTGCATCGAGCGGTCCAACCGCAGCTCGATCGAGCGGCTCGGGAGGATCCCAGTCGAGGTACTGCCTCGACTCGATCTGGCCGCGCCGGATGCGTGGCCGGCTCTGAGCGCCGAAGGGCCGGCGTCAGAGAGCTAGCCGGCGCGTTCGCCCGCGGCAAGCCCGCCGGCGGGCGTCGCCGGCGCCGACCTGGAGCTCGGGCTCGGCGCCGCCGCCCGCGGATCAGCGTCAGGGCGACCACCACCCCCGCCGCCGCGACCCCGGTCGCGACCTTCATCGACGTGGCGAAGCCGCTGATGAACGCATCGTGCGCCGCCGCGGCTCACCTGGGCGGCCTGGGAGTGGTCGAGGCCGGCGGGCACGCCGGACACACCGCCGCCCAGGCCGTGGGCGATGTCGCTTCGCTGGGCGGCCGTGAGGCCAGACCCGGCGAGCAGCTGGTCGAGCTTCGACCGCGCGGCGCGCCTGGAACACAGCGCCGATCACCGCGACCCCGAGCGTGCCGCCGATCATGCGGTTCATCGACAGGATGCCCGAGGCGATCCCGGCCTTGGCGTCGGCCACGGCGTTCATCGCCGCGGTCGACATCGGCGACATCACCAGCGCCATGCCGATCCCCATCAGGAAGAAGGACGGCAGCAGGCCTCCGTACGTCGTCGAGGCGTCGATCTGTGGTCAGCCAGACCATCGCCACCGAGACCAGGGACAGGCCGGTGGCGATCGGGATCCGAGGCCCGATCCGATCGGTCAGCCGACCCGCGATGCGGCGCGATCGCGACGATCATCAGCGTCGCCGGCAGGAATCGGAACCCGGCCTGGAGCGGCGAGTAGCCGAGGATGTTCTGCATGTAGAGGGCGAGGAAGAAGAACTGCGCCAGCATCGCGAAGGTGACGATCAGCGCGATCGATGTTGGAGCCGACGAAGTTGCGGCTCGGCGAACAGCCGGAACTCGACCATCGGCGTCTTCACCCGGAGCTCGACGAGCACGAACGCGGCCAGAAGCACGATGGAGCCGCCGAGCAGCCCAGGATCGCGGGGGAGCCCCAGCCCCACGCGTTGCCCTCGATCAGCGCCAGGACCAGCGCGGTCAGCCCCCCGGTGAGCGTGGCGACACCCAGATAGTCGACCTCGCGCCCGACGGTGTCGTCGCGCGACTCCCGAACCGCGAACAGCGTGGCCATCACGGCGCCCACGCCGACGGGCAGGTTGATGTAGAAGATCGCCCGCCACGAGACGGCCTCCGTCAGGAAGCCGCCCAGCACGGGGCCGATCGCCAGCGCGAGCGCCGAGACGCCGGCCCAGGTGCCGATCGCCTTGCCGCGCTCAGCGGGTGGGAATGCGTTGGTGACGATCGAGAGCGTGGCCGGCATCATCAGCGCGCCGCCGATCCCCTGGACCACGCGGCTGGCGACGAGCGCGGTGGTGTCCGGGGCGAGGCCGGCGGTCGCCGAGGAGAGCGTGAACAGGGTGACCCCGATCAGGAAGGTGAGGCGGCGGCCGAAGATGTCCCCGAGCCGACCGCCGGTGGCGAGCAGCACGGCGAATGCGAGCGTGTACCCGTTGACCGTCCACTCGAGGCCCGAGAGGCTCGCCCCGAGGTCGCGCTCGATCGAGGGCAGCGCGACGTTGACCACCGTGTTGTCGAGCATGAGCATGAACAGGGCGAAGCACATGGCTCCCAGCGTCCACCACCTGCGGTTCTCGTCGGTGATCAGGTGGCGATAGCGGGTCACTTCAAGTCCTCCTTCAGCTCGGAGTAGGCAACCGCGACCTCTTCCCGCTCGAGGAGGGACTCCAGCGCGGTCGAGAGCTTCTTTCGCTGGGCTTGCGTGAGGTCGCCGATGAAGGTCGCCAGCCCATCCATGCGGGCGGCGAGGAGCTGCCTGGCAAGTCGCTCGCCCTCGTCGGTCAGCGCGAGGTTGCGTACGCGCCGATCCTCGGCGTCCTCGTCCCGTTGCACGAGTCCCTCGCGGACCAGCACGTCCACGGCGCGGCTGATGGTGGGGAGCGACGCGCCGGTTCGGGCGGCGACGTCCTTCGCCGCCCTGGGCTCGCCATGCCCGCCGGGCGCCAGCGCGATCAGCACCTTGCACTGGGTGAGCGTGAGGCCGCTTTCCTCCAGCGTGCCGAAGAACTCGCCCGCCGTGGTGGCCATCGCGTACATGACGGCGCCGAAGCGGTGGGCAAGCTCCCGAGCCTCCGTGTCCGCCTGCCTGCCGACCTTCGAGGCCCGTCCGCGTCTGGCTGTGGCGGTTCCTTCCATCTGAGCAATCATTGCATAAGTGAAATCATCTATCTCATAAATAGTTGTCTATGTGATCACGATCACACAGGCGGCAAGCGAGGACCGCCGCAATCGCGGCCGGGTCCGCCGGCCGGTCTTCCGCCGTGGCGCCTTCTAAGGTCGCCCGGACGATGTCGGAGACCGTCGGCGATCTCGATCACCGCCACCTCTGGCACCCGTTCACGCAGCAGCGCGATTGGTGCCTGGAGGAGCCGATAGTCATCGAGCGGGCCGAGGGCACCGACTTGATCGACGCCCAGGGCAGGCGCTACATCGACGGGGTCTCGTCCCTGTGGTGCAACGTCCACGGCCACCGCCATCCGCTGATCGACGACGCCGTGCGGGAGCAGCTGGACCGGGTCGCGCACACGACGATGCTGGGCCTGACCCACGGCCCGGCCGCGCGGCTGGCCGCCCGGCTGGTCGAGCTTGCCCCGCCCGGCCTCGAGCGCGTCTTCTACTCGGACTCCGGATCCACCGCGGCCGAGATCGCGCTCAAGATGGCCTTTCAGTACTGGCGCCAGCAGGGCGGCCAGCACGCCCGTCGCACCGCGTTCGTGTCGCTGCGCGACGCCTACCACGGCGACACGCTCGGGGCCGTGTCGGTCGGTGGCATCGACCTCTTCCACGCCGCGTACTCACCGCTCCTGTTCCCGGCGCACCGGGTCGAGCCCGGGGACTCCCGACAGCTCGAGCGCGTGCTCGAACTCCACGCCGAGGAGATCGCCGCTGTGATCGTCGAGCCGCTCGTCCAGGGGGCCGCCGGGATCAAGGTGCACCCGCCGGGATACCTGCGGCGGGTTCGCGAGCTGTGCGACCGGCACGACGTGCTCCTGATCTGCGACGAGGTGGCCACGGGCTTCGGTCGGACCGGGACGATGTTCGCGTGCGAGCAGGAGCGGGTCGCCCCCGACTTCCTTTGCCTCGGCAAGGGGCTGACCGGCGGTTACCTGCCGCTCGCGGCGACCCTGACCACCGAGCGCGTCTACGAGGGGTTCCTGGCGAGCGCCGGAGGACGGCAGCACCTTCTTCCACGGTCACACGTTCACCGGCAACCCGCTCGCCTGCGCGGCGGGGCTCGCCAACCTCGACGCCTTCGAGACCGAGGGGACGCTGCTTCGCCTGCAGCCGAAGATCCGGCTGCTCGGCGAGCTGCTCTCTGAGGTCGCCGGGATGCCCGAGGTCGCGGAGGTGCGTGGTCGCGGCTTCATGGTGGGGATCGACCTGGGGGACCACGACCCGGCGCTCCGGCTCGGCTCACCGGGTCACGCTGGAGGCGCGCCGGCGCGGCGTGATCATTCGCCCGCTGGGGGACGTAGTCGTGCTGATGCCCCCGCTGGCGATCAGACGAGGCCGACCTGCGACGGCTGGTCGCGATCGTGGCCGACTCGATCCGGGCCGTCTGCGGCTCGGCGCACGGCGAGGCGCCTACCGCCGAGCTCGCCCAGGCCGCCTAGCACCAACCTCCCGCGCGGCGGGGCTTGTGCCGACGCTCCCTGGGCCCGATAGTGGACGTGATGAACCGCGCGGTCGCGCGTAGTGCTGGTGTGGAGGAAACGCTGGCAGCCCCGGCAGCCGATGCCCCGAGCGACGCGGAGCGTCGCATTCGAGGAGCTCTATCGGCGAAGCCGGGACGACGTCTACGCGTACGTCGCCGGCCTGCTCCGCGACCGTCCCGCCGCCGAGGACGTGACGGCGCTGGCTTTCGAGCGCGCCTACCGGCGCCGCCGCTCCTTCAACCCGAAGCGCGGAACTCGCCGCGCCTGGCTGTTCGGGATCGCGCGCAACGCCGCCCTCGACGAGCTCCGCAGGCGCCGGCGCCAGGCGACCCTGGCCGCCGAGCCGGTCGACGAGATGCGCGCTCGCGCCGAGAGGGCGTCGAGGTCGCGCTGCGGCGCGCCGCGCTTCGGGCGGCGCTCGGCTCGCTCGCCCCGCGCGAGCGCGAGCTGGTCGCATTGAAGTTCTTCGCCGGACTGGGCAACTCCGAGATCGCCGCGGTGATCGGCGTCTCGGAGACCAACGCGGGGACCCGGCTCCACCGGGTGATCGAGAAGCTGAGGAGGGCGTGCGATGAGGCTGCGTGAGCAAGAGATGCCGCTGGATCCCGAGATCGAGCGCGAGCTGGATGCCCTCGACCGGGCGCTCGCCGGCGGGTCGGTCGATCCGGACCTCGAGGAGCTGGCGCTGCTCGCCGTCGAGCTTCGCTCAGAGCGGCCGGAGCTCTAGGCCGAGACCGAGGAGTCTCTCGACGAGTTGGCCGCGAACGGCTTTCCCCCCGGCGCACGGATCGCCTCGGGCGGGCCTCGCGGAAGGCCTCGGACGGCTTCGCCGGGCTGCGACGCAGAGGGCCACGTCGTCTAGTCCCGGCCTTCAGCGCCGTCGCCGTGTTCGCGATCGCAATCGGCGTCGGCGTCTCGCAGAGCGGCATGTTCGGCGGCGAGGGCGGCGGCCCGTCCCAGGTCACTCAGGGTCCCCAGGAGGCGACACAGAAGGCGGCCCGACCCCTCGCGGACGAGGCCCGCCGGCGGGATCCGCGGTGCGCGCCAAGCGTGATGGCAACTTCACAGCGTCGAGTACGGCTCACCTTCGGGCCCTCGATTCGGTGACGAACGCGACCGGTCCCGGAAGCCGCAAGGTCGCCCGCGACGTCGACCTCGACCTCTCCACCCAGCCGGACGCCTTCCGCGACGCAGCCGACGGCGTGCTCGACGTGGTCAGCGACCATCGCGGCTTCGTGTTGAGCTCACACGTCTCGGGCGGCGATCCAAGCGTCAGGGGCGCAGAGCGCGGGCACGCCAGCTTCGATCTGCGGATTCCCGCCGGGGAGCTCTCGGGGGCGATGGGCGACCTCTCAGACCTCGGTCACGTGGTCTCCCGCTCGGACGGCTCGCACGACATCACGAAGAGCTTCGTCTCGACCCGGCAGCGGATCGACGAGCTGACCGCCGCGCGGGATCGACTGCTTCGCCAACTCGGCGAGCCGACGACGATCACCGAGCAGCAGAGCATCCGAGCCCGACTGCGAATCGTCGAAACGCGGCTCGCCGCCGCGCACAAGGACATCGACCGGGCGCAGCAGCGGATTCACCTGGTGCCGGTGACGGTCGGGATCACGCCGACGCCAGGCAGGGCTCGGGCGGGGTCTGGACGATCGGCGACGCATTCCACGACGCGGGGCGCGTCCTGACCGTCGCGGCGGGCGCGGCGCTCGTGGGCGGCGCGGCGCTGCTTCCCTTCGCCCTACTCGCTGCCCTCGGCGCCGGGGCATGGCGGGGCTGGGTGCGCCGTCAGCGCAGCCGGGCGCTGGACGCCACCGCCGGGTAGGTCGGCGCGCCTACTCCTCGTAGGGCTCGAAGTCCGCCTTGCGGGCCCCGCATACGGGGCAGAACCAGTCGTCTGGAATCTGGTCGAACGGGGTGCCCGGGGGATGCCCCCGTCCGGGTCACCCTCGTCGGGGTCATAGATGAACCCGCACGAGGTGCAGATCCAAAGCTGGGCGGTCTCTGTTTCGGTGGGCATCGCGCGCCAGCTTACCCAAGGCGCCCCCCGAATCGGGCCGTACTACGGCATCCCGTTCCAGCCGGCCGCGAAGCAGGCATGGTCTCCGCAGGGGTCGTGATCCTGCCGTTGACCTTCAGGAAGTTCGCGATCTGCGCGCGGATCAGGGGCGAGGAGTCGATGACTGTGTCGTGCGGGTCGACGCCGAAGCTGTCGTCCGGCGCCGTGTTGGTGTTCGGAGGCGGATCGGTCCCCTTGACCTCCCCGCCCTCGGTCCGCTTCGGCCCGATGTCCCACACGAACATCCCACTGCCACGCGCCGCGGGCCCGGAGAGCGGGCCGAGCGTCGGAATGCCCTGGAAGTTCGAGGCCCCCGGGTTGGGAATCCGGCCGGGCTCCAGCGCGGGTCTCCGAAGCGGCGTGCCGATCGTCCGCGCCTCCACCTCGGTGGCGACGTTGGCGACCTGGTGATCGCCGAATGCCATCTCGATCAACACCTTGTGCGCGGGCGTGCCCGGCAGCGGGTCGCCGGTCATGTGCGCCGCGTAACCGTTGGGCTCGCCGCGATCCCACATCATCTGGATCATCGACAGGAGCAGCGGCCGCTCACCCTCGACCGGGTACGAGGGGTAGAGGATCAGTGCATAGTCCTCGAAGTCGACGCTGCGGGTGAGCAGCGTCGAGTAGTTCATTCCCGGCACATAAAGGACTGAGCGGGTGAAGTCCGGCGCCAGCGCCGTCAGGGCTCCACCGGCGATGCCGCCCTGGCTGTTGCCGTAGTAGAAGAGCGCCTTGGTATCGATCACGGACTTGCCGCCGAATCGGAATGCCGGGTCGCCGGCGAAGCCATCGGGGTGGATCATCAAACGTCCCAGGAACATGAAGTTGAGGAACCCCTGCTGGAGGCGATCGGGGAGCGGCGGGAACTTGGAGAGGTCGGCGAGCGCGGGGACCGCCTCGGGGAAGACGTCCTCCTCGGCCATCCCGATCCAGTCGGTCGCGCAGGTGATCACGCCATTGTCGTTTCCCAGCTGGCGGACGTTCTCCGTGTGCACCTCGTCGCCGCTCCCGAACAGGCCGTGTCCGTAGAGCGAGGGCCGGACCTTGTGATCGACCTCGAGCGCGCCGGAGCCGTCCCCACGAACCGCCGAGCGGGGGATGTTGCAGGTGAACTTGGCCGTGTACGTGTTTCCTGGAATCCGTTGCGGCAGGCCGTTTGAGCCCAGCCTGTACCGCGAGCCGGATGGGACCCGGGCCTGGTCCAGGTAGCAGGGAACCGTGAAGGTGCCGCTCACCTCGCGCACGTTCTCGACGCCGTGGGCATCGCCGGGCTGCAGGTTCTTGACCTCGGTCACCTGGAACCGCGGCGCCCTGCCGGAGACCTTTCGATCTCGGAGGTTCGTGTCGCCGAGCTTCGCGAAGGCGTCGTTTCGGATCGACAGCATGCGCTCGGAGATGTTGCGTTCGCTGGCCACCGTGAAGTCCCAGGCGAGATAGAGGTCGTGCCTGGCGATCCCAGCGTCGCGAAGCGACTTGAAGATCTGCTCGAAGTGCGCGCGGCGCTTCTCGACCACCGGCATGTTCGTGTGGATCCGGTCGCGGTAGAGCTTGAAGCCGCTCGGCGCCGGGATCGTCGTGCCGTCGGCCCGCTTCAGGTTCCGCAGGGCGACGATGTAGCGGCGGCCCTCCTTCAGGTTGCGACCAGGACGGATGATCAGGTCGGTCTGGTCGGGGCTGACGCCAGCGAGTCGATCTCGACCAGATCAGCTTCCGCTTTCCGGTCTTCGCGTCGATCAGGACGATCGGCTGATCGGGTTCGAACGAACGGCCATGTCGGCGACCGGCACGGCGCCGGTCTCGCGGAACGCCTGGTGGCTGTCGAGCCCGGGGACACGGAGGACGACCATCGCGCCGGGGCTGAAGCCGTCGCTCGTGTTGATCTCGGACGGGTCGACGTGGACGCCGTGGTTGTTCTGCGGGGTCGAGGCGAGCTTTACGGCAACTCGCTTTCCGGTGTCCGTGCTGGGATCGGCAACCGTGAAGTAGTCGTTCGGCCGGGGAACAGGCACTCCGTGCCCTCGGCCGCGATGAAGTCGCAGCGACTTGGGTGCTCGAGGCTCACCTTGGAGAGCCGTGTCCCATCGGCCGTTTTGGCCGAGGCGACGTTCGACAGCCCGACCGCGGCCACCACCCCCAGGGCGAAGGTCGCGGCCCTCACCGCCATGCCGGGCCGGGACGACCCCCTCACTTGCGGTCTTCACCCCCACGCACAGCACCCGCACCGTATCCCAAACCCCGCGGCGGCGGACGCGGGACGGAGCGCCAGCCCT